>NZ_CP061293.1:0-1200000 GCF_018687495.1 Polynucleobacter sp. MWH-Svant-W18 | reverse complement strand
CCGAACCCAACTTATGAAGCAGTTTGCACTGGTGTGACAGGACATGCCGAGATTGTGGACATCCTATTTGACCCGCAAATTGTTTCATTTAGAGATCTTTTAGAAATCTTCTTTGTGATTCATGATCCTACTACCTTGAACTATCAAGGCAATGATCATGGTACCCAATATCGTTCAGTGATCTTCACGCACAGTGACGAGCAGGCTCAGATTGCCCATGAAGTAGTGAAAGAGTTAGGGGATTCTAGAATCTATTCGAGCCCAGTAGTCACCCAGATTGAAGCGGCTCCAACAATTTTCCCAGCAGAAGACTATCACCAGAACTACTTTGTGCAACATCCTAATCAAGGTTACTGCATGGCAGTAGTAGCACCAAAGTTAGCAAAGTTCAGAGCGAAATTTAAAGCGCTCATTGCGCCACAGTATTCCTGAGTCTTTAAGGAGCCAGGCGATTAACATGCCACTCAGAGCCCACTAGCTTGTAGTGAATACGATCATGTAAACGGGAAGGTCGTCCTTGCCAGAACTCTATTTCTGTTGGGCGCAGACGGTATCCACCCCAATGCTCAGGGCGCGGTGGCGCATCACCAAATTCTGCTTTAAAGCGTTTTTCTGCTTCTTCTAGAAACTCACGGTTAGGTATGGCTGCACTTTGAGGGGATGCCCAGGCACCGATACGTGAAGCTGGCGGGCGGGAGTGAAAATATTCATCGCTTTCGACAGAGCTCACGCGCTCGACGATCCCTTGAATACGAACTTGACGCTCAAGCTCATGCCAATGAAACAGTAGGGCAGCCTGGGGTCTAACTGCCAAATCCTTGCCTTTTTGGCTTTCGTAGTTAGTGAAAAAGGTAAAGCCGTTTTGATCCGCGCCTTTTAGTAAGACAATACGAGCTGATGGGTTACCGGCTTTATCAGCAGTTGCTAAGGTCATGGAATTGGGTTCGGGACACTCTGCTCTGACAGCTTGGTCAAACCAAAGCTGAAACAGTGGAAAAGGTGCGGCAGGAACGTCGGTTTCAGACAGCTGACCGAAGGTATAGTTTTTGCGAAGTTGAGCAATAGAGTCCATTTATTCAGTATAAAGAGAAGCTATGGCAGAAGACAAGGTAGAAGAAAGCTTAGAAGATCGTCGTTTTGGCGGGGTCTCCAGACTCTATGGGCCAGAGCTGCGCGAGCGCTTTCGTGAAGCGACGGTGGTGGTGGCTGGCTTGGGTGGTGTTGGCTCTTGGGCAGCTGAAGCATTGGCGCGCACTGGTATTGGACACCTCGTCTTGGTCGATTTTGATCACATTGCAGAAAGTAATACCAATCGTCAATTGCACGCTTTAGAAGGTCAGTATGGCAAAGCTAAGGTGGAAGCCATGACTCAGCGCGTTTTGCAAATCAATCCTGAAATCAAGCTGACACCTTGCGATGAATTTCTGACGCCAGAAAATTTAGATGTACTGATTCCAAAAGATGCATACGTATTAGATGCTACGGATTCGGTGCAAACCAAAATTGCTTTATCAGTGTGGGCTAATCAAAATCAGCGAGCGCTTGTGATGTGTGGTGCTGCTGGCGGAAAAACCGATCCGACTTCCGTGCGCTGTGATGATCTCTCGCGTACCGAGCAAGATGCTTTGCTAGCAAAGGTACGACAAGGTCTCAGGCAGGATCATGGCTTCTCTAGAAATCTCAAGAGAAAAATTGGTATCCGTGCCATTTATTCCCACGAACCCAGAGCTGGCGCTGCTAGTGGCGGTCTAGCATGCTCCGGCTACGGATCTACGGTCATGGTGACGGCAGCCTGCGGCTTGGCTGCAGCTGCAGAGATTTTGAATCTGATTTCTGCTAATTCTTCGGCAAGCGTAATTGAGCAATAAATCCCTCAGGGCATTCCCTGTAAGAAATGTTTGATTCTTTTGTAGTCAGAAATATTTCTGGATATCTATCTGGCTTGATTTCAAAGACATTCCACTCTTAGATACTTTACTTTTAATTGGTTTAAGTACTTTAGGTATTTTTATCCTCTAGTGCATCTGCCAAGCACTCCCTAGACTTTGCTTCGTTGGTAAATCAGCCAATGACAAATCGAAAGGAGGTCTCTTTTGCAGACTGAACACACTGGCTTAAAACGCCATCTCAAAGTAAGACACATTCGTTTGATGGCCTTAGGGTCAACAATTGGCGTTGGATTATTTCTTGGGTCGGCAAGCGCTATTCAAATTGCGGGCCCATCCATTCTTTTGGGCTACTTGTTAGCAGGGATTGTTGCCTTCATTGTGCTGCGAACTCTGGGTGAAATGGCTGTGCATGAGCCAGTAGCGGGTTCTTTTGCTGCCTATGCCAATAGTTATGTTGGTCCACTCGCCGGTTATATGGTGGGTTGGGGCTACTGGACCTATTGGATTGTGGTGGGCATTGCTGAAGTTACTGCAGTGGGTATCTACATGGGAATCTGGTTTCCAGAAACACCTCAATGGATTTGGGCGCTGTCTTCCATCGTCTTGATGGGTTTAATTAATCTCATTGCGGTCAAAGTCTTTGGAGAGTTTGAGTTTTGGTTTGCGCTCATCAAGGTGGTGGCTATTGTTGCCATGATTACCCTTGGTGGCTCAGTAATCTTGTTTGGTTTTACCAATGATTGGCAACCAATTGGCTTAAGTAATTTATGGCAGCACGGCGGCTTCTTTCCGAATGGAATCAGCGGCATGTTGCTTTCACTGCAAATGGTCTTGTTTGCCTATGTGGGTATCGAGATGATTGGCTTATCGGCAGGCGAAGCTGAGAATCCCAAGAAGACCATACCCATGGCCATTGATTCGTTGGCATGGCGCATCCTCATTTTCTATATGGGTGCCATCTTAGTCATTCTGGCCATCTTCCCTTGGAATGAAGTCGGTCAGCAGGGCAGTCCCTTTGTAGTGATGTTTGAGCGCATTGGTTTGCGTGAGGCAGCAGGCTTAATCAATTTTGTGGTGATTACTGCAGCACTTTCATCCTGCAATGCTGGCATCTTTAGTGGCGGTCGCCTTCTTTATTCGCTAGCAAACAATGGTTATGCGCCCGCAAGATTTGCAAAGCTCTCGAAGTATGGTGTTCCACATCGCGCGGTGATGGCAACCGTTGCAGTGTGTATGACGGGGGTTGTACTGAATTACTTTGTTCCAGAAAAAGCCTTTCAATACATCATGGCAGCAGTCACCTTTGTCGGTCTGATGGTTTGGATCGCCATTCTCTTTACGCAACTCCAGTTCCGTCGTTCACTGACGAAAGACCAAGTAGCCCAATTGGCTTATCGCACTCCTTGGCATCCCTATTCCTCATGGTTCGCTCTAGCATTTATTGCCCTGGTAGTAGTGCTGATGGGCTTTCATGAGGATGCACGGATTGCTTTGATATTGGGTCCGTGTTTATTGGCGGTGTATCTAGCAATGTTCTTCATTGTTGGTTTACACCATAAAACAAAAAATCGTCGTGAATTTAAATAAAAGGAGATCGAAATGATTATTGGCGTACCTCAGGAAGTAAAAAACAATGAGTTTCGGGTGGGTTTGACACCTGGAAATGTCAGCGGCCTTTGCAAGCAAGGACATTCAGTATTAGTGCAGCGCGGCGCGGGTGAGCAGATCGGCTTAACAGATGAGGCTTATCGCATTGCTGGTGCTACCCTGATTAATAGCGCTGCAGAGGTTTTTCATAAAGCAGAAATGATTGTGAAGGTGAAAGAGCCACAAGCACAGGAATGTGCAATGTTGCGTGAGGATCAAATTTTGTTTACCTATCTTCATTTAGCTCCAGATCCGAAACAGACACAAGCGCTTCTACATTCTGGAGCAACTTGTATTGCCTATGAAACTGTCACTGCAATGAATGGTGCATTACCGCTACTCGCACCAATGAGTGAGGTAGCAGGGCGCATGTCAATTCAGGCGGCTGCCTCACATTTAGAGAAAACCCATGGTGGCCTGGGCGTTCTCATGGCGGGAGTGCCTGGCGTATCCCCAGCGAAGATTGTCATTCTGGGTGCTGGGGTCGTCGGGCGCAATGCACTGCAGATGGCGGTAGGTATGGGAGCTGATGTATGCATCTTTGATCGAGACATTGATCGTTTACGTCAAATTGACATGCTCTATGGCAATCGGGTGCGCACCTTTTACTCGGATAGCTTATTAATTGAGCAAGAAGTCAGTGAAGCGGATGTGGTGATTGGGGCTGTGCTTCTTCCTGGGGGAGCTGCACCAAAACTCGTTAGCCATGACATGATTCGAAAGATGAAGCCAGGCTCTGTAGTTGTGGATGTGGCAATTGATCAAGGTGGCTGTTTTGAAACCTCAAAGCCAACCACCCATGCAGATCCCACCTACTTAGTGGATGGTGTGTTGCACTATTGTGTAGCGAACATGCCCGGAGCAGTTGCCAGAACTTCCACCTTTGCCCTAACTAATGCGACTTATCCATTTGTAGAGGCTTTGGCTAATCGCGGTGTGATGAAAGCCTTATCAATAGATCATCATCTGCGTAATGGCTTGAGTGTGCATAAGGGGGTATTGACCTCGAAGCCTGTAGCACAAGCACAGGGTCTGGAATTTGCTCACGCTGAGGAGTTAATCATGGCTTAGCCTTACTCCGTATACCTAGTAAGTGAGTTGAGTGAATAGCGCCTTAGAGGATTTAAACTAGCCTTAGCGCACTTTCCTGACAAATTATTCACTCCCTTACTAGGATCATCCAATTGATTGATTTTTCTGCTCTCACCCTCTCTGCTGGCGTTGTTGCTTTGGCGGAGATGGGTGACAAAACTCAACTACTTTCTTTAATGTTGGCGGCTCGCTATCCCAAGCAAGCCATCGCTATTATTGCTGGCATCTTCATTGCCACTATTGCTAACCATGCATGCGCTGCGCTACTAGGCCATTGGTTAACCACCATGGTTTCTCCCGATGTCATGCGTTGGATCTTGGGCTTGAGCTTTTTGGGAATTGGTCTTTGGCTTTTAGTGCCAGATCATATTGATGATGCCGCTGGATCTAAAGTGGCTGATCGTGCATGGCAAGTATTTTTGCTGACTGTTGGCTTATTCTTCTTGGCAGAGATGGGGGATAAAACTCAAATTGCAACTATTGCTCTGGGTGCAAGATATCAAGATGTTTTCTCGGTCACGGTTGGTACTACTTTGGGGATGATGCTGGCAAATGCGCCGGCAGTCTGGGTAGGTCAAAAATTTACCCAACGGATGCCAATCAAGTGGGTGCACGCAGTAGCTGCAGTGACCTTCATCGCTATTGGGATTGCTACTTTGGTTTGGGCTTAGCCGGTACAACATTCCTGGCAAAAGCTTAAAATGAGGCTATGAAAACTGATCTGCCACAGAGCTTTCGTCGGCTCGAATACCGTCCTCCCGTTTACACCTTCGATCAAGTCGAGCTCGATATTGCATTAGATCCAGCAAGGACCATCGTTAAGAGTCGAATTGAGGTGTTACCAGGCGAAAGTTTTGAAGCAGGCGCGCCATTGACCTTAGTCGGTCAAGCATTAGAGTTTGTGAGCTTGCGCATCAATGGAGAAGCGCACCGTCATTTTGAGTTAACCCCTGAGACCCTCAACATCCATTCATTGCCAAACGAAGGTAAAGACAAATTCATCGTAGAGATCATCTGTGTTTGTGTCCCTGAAAAAAATACATCCCTCATGGGCCTGTATGTTTCGAATGGCAACTTCTTTACCCAATGTGAAGCAGAAGGCTTCAGAAAAATCACCTACTTCTTAGATCGCCCTGATGTGATGGCCCGCTACCGTGTGACTTTACGTGCCCGCGAAGCAGAGTGCCCAGTCTTGCTATCTAACGGTAATTTACTGAAGACCGAAAAACTACCCAATGGTTGGCATAGCGCTATTTGGGAAGACCCATTTCCAAAGCCTTCGTATTTATTTGCTTTGGTAGCAGGTAAGTTGGAATGTATCGAAGAAACGATTACTACCAGTAGCGGTGCTAAGAAGTTATTACAGATCTGGGTTGAGCCTCACGATCTCAAAAAGACCCGGCATGCCATGGATTCTCTGATTGCAGCTATTCACTGGGATGAGAAACGGTTTGGATTAGAGCTTGATCTAGAGCGCTTCATGATTGTGGCGGTGGGCGATTTTAATATGGGGGCGATGGAGAATAAGGGGCTGAATATCTTCAATACGAAGTTCGTCTTAGCTCAGCCAGAAACGGCAACGGATGCTGACTTTGCCAATATTGAGAGTGTCGTCGCTCACGAATATTTCCATAACTGGACTGGTAATCGAGTCACTTGTCAGGATTGGTTTCAGCTTTCACTTAAAGAAGGCTTAACAGTCTTTAGGGATCAAGAGTTCTCTGCCGATCAAATGGGTAGTGAATCTGGCCGAGCGGTCAAACGAATTGAGGATGTGCGTTTACTGCGCCAACTCCAGTTCCCGGAGGATGCAGGTCCGATGGCCCATCCCATTCGTCCAGATGAATATCAAGAAATCAGTAACTTTTATACCGTCACGGTCTACGAGAAGGGCTCCGAGGTTGTGCGGATGTATCAAACCCTGCTAGGTAAGGAGGGTTTCCGCAAAGGGATGGATTTGTATTTCAAGCGCCATGATGGCCATGCTGTGACTTGCGATGATTTCTTGGCGGCGATGGCGGATGCGAACGGCAAAGATCTCACTCAGTTCAGAAATTGGTATAGCCAGGCCGGCACTCCAAAGGTAAAAGTGCAAGAGCATTACGATGCCGCAAAAAAACAATATCAACTTACCTTAACTCAAAGTTGCCCTCCTAGCCCTGGTCAGCCCGAGAAAAAACCATTTCATATTCCCTTGAAGATACGCTTGATTACCAAGAGCAATGATCAAGCAGAGCAATTACTGGAGTTGACGCAGCCTAGCCAAACTTGGACTTTTGACAATATTGCTGAGCGTCCAGTACTGTCGATTAATCGGAATTTTTCTGCGCCGGTTAATTTAGATTTTGAGCAAAGCGAAGCGGATCTTCTGACCCTATTATCAAGTGATGATGATCCATTTAATCGCTGGGAAGCAGGCCAGAAGCTGGCTATGCAGATGATTTTGAATAATCGTTTGCCGGATGCAAAGTTGCTTGATGCTTATCGCAATCTCCTGATGGATCCTAAGCTCGATCCTGCCTTCAAGGAGCTTGCTCTAACTTTGCCTGCCGAGTCTTACCTTTATGAGCAGTGCGCCTCTGTCGATCCTCAAAAAATCTTTACAGCACGCCGCGCTTTCCGAAGAGAAATAGCTAAGCAACTGCAACTGGAGTGGGCGGCACTCTACCAACAAATGCAAACACCCGGACCCTTCAAGTCCGATGCCGTAGATTCCGGAAAGCGGGCCCTTAAAAATCTGGCATTGAGTATGTTGCTCGAAGCCAATCCAGGTGTATGGGCACCCATGGCAGCACACCAGTATGAGATTGCTGACAATATGACTGACCGCTATGCTGCATTAGCGGCATTAGTAGTGCATGGCGCCAAACAAGCCAAAGAGTGCCTCGCGGATTTCTTCAAGCGATTTGAGAATGATCCCCTCGTGATTGATAAGTGGTTTGGTTTGCAATCGAGTCGTCCACCAGTCGATGGTCTTCAATCTACACTGAGTGATGTGCGTCAATTACGCGAGCATCCTGCCTTCAAAATGAACAATCCCAATCGGGTGCGCAGCGTCATTCATGCCTTTTGCTCAAACAATCCAGCGAGTTTTCATCAGGCTGATGGCAGTGGTTATGAATTCTGGGCTGATAGTGTTTTAGCCTTAGATCCCATTAACCCTCAAGTTGCAGCCCGCTTGGCCAGAGCCTTGGATCGTTGGCGCTTGTTTGCCCAACCTTACCAAGACCATATGAAAGCTGCTTTAGAGCGTGTGGCTGCCTGCAAAACACTGTCGCTCGATACCAGGGAAGTCATTAACAAAGCTTTAGGTAGCTAGCACCTTGTATAACAGGGCAAAATAGAGCCTATAGTCATTGGCACCAATAATCGGAGAAATACCTTTGTCCTCAAGTGATAACACCAATTTCAAGCAATATCTTGTCAGCGCTCAACCAAAGGGTGCGGCTATCCCTACTGGTCTTCAAGAGTTATTGCTCGCAGTAGTGAATACCTGCTCGACCCTGAGTCATGAAGTGGCGCAGGGCGCATTAATTGGCTTGTTGGGCTCTGCTGGCAGTGGCAACATTCAAGGTGAAGTCCAACAAAAGCTCGACATCATCGCCAATGATCAATTGATTGAGGGCGTGAAGGGGTGCAAATCTTTGGCTGGTCTTGCATCAGAAGAGATGGAGCTGCCTGTGCCTGTACAGGGGGTTGGTGACTATCTACTCTTATTTGATCCGCTCGATGGCTCTTCTAATATTGATGTCAACGTATCCATTGGCACTATTTTTTCTATATTGAAGAAGCAGGATCCAAATGCTCCGCTGCAGACTACCGATTTTCTGTTGTCAGGTCGTCACCAAGCCGCTGCAGGGTATGTAGTGTATGGCCCGCAAACTACCATGGCCTTGACCTTGGGTGATGGTGTGGTGATGTTTACCTTAAACAAAGAGACTGGTGAGTTTCTACTCATTAAAGATGCTGTGACGATCGCACCAGCTGCAAAAGAATTTGCAATCAATATGTCTAATATGCGTCACTGGGCTGAACCAGTGCGCCGTTATGTTGAAGAGTGTTTAGCCGGTACTACTGGACCTCGCAATAAAGACTTCAATATGCGCTGGATTGCATCTATGGTTGCTGACGTGCATCGTGTTTTATCGCGCGGAGGTATTTTTATGTACCCTTGGGATCAGCGCGAGCCACACAAGGCTGGTAAATTGCGCTTGATGTATGAAGCAAATCCCATGAGCTTCTTGGTAGAGCAGGCTGGAGGTGCATCTATCAATGGCACTCAAAACATTCTGGATTTACAGCCTACTGGGCTGCACGAGCGTGTTTCAGTGATGCTGGGGTCCAAAGAAGAGATCGAGCGCTTACAGCAATACCACGCGTAAGGGCTTTAGATATTGTCAGATTACGGTCTGACTTTTTCTTTTAGGTAGGCGAGTGATTCTTCTACTTGGTCAATCAGGATTAGACAAATATCTCCTGGGGAGACATCACTCAAGGCGGTATCGATCGCTTTGAATTCGCCATGGATTTCCTTAACTTGCTTTGCTTTGGTGGCGCCTACCAAGCCTTCTTGTAGAAGTTTCAGTACTTCACCATCTTCGCGGCCACGTTGACAGGCATCTTGATAGAGGATGATGTTATCAAACGAATTTCCCAGGATGCGAGTGAGATCGCGAATATCTTCATCGCGTCGATCGCCAGCACCACTAACCACAACATGACTCTTTTTGGGCTTCATGGCCTCAATCGCACTGGCTAGTGCACGCATTGCATCAGGGTTGTGGCCATAGTCAGCAATGACAGTAGCGCCGTTGTGCTGGAATTGATTAAAGCGTCCTGGTACGGAGTTCGCATCACTCTCAAAGCTGTGAAGACCACGAGCAATTTTCTCGGCGTCAAGGCCTAGTGCCCAAGCAGCACCAATGGCAGCCATTGCATTTTCAATTTGAAAGCCTAATACGCCATTTTTGGTTAGAGGAATTTCGCTTACAGGGAAGCGATACATCACACGTGAGCCTTTAGAGGCAACAATGTAAGTGCCATCAAAGTAAATCACTTTTTTATTCTTGGCGCGATGCGCAGCAATGACGGGATGGTGTTGATTCTGGGCAAAGAAAATCACTCTGCCAGAACATTTATCACCCATCTTAGCAACCATAGGGTCGGCTGCATTCAATACTGCCGCGCCAGTAGGTTCAACGTTTTGCACAATCACGCGCTTCAGAATGGCTAAATCTTCCACGCTAGTGATGTAGTTCAAGCCTAAATGATCACCCTCACCAATATTGGTGACAACAGCCACTTCACAGCGGTCAAAGCCCAGACCTTCTCGCAGCATTCCACCTCGAGCAGTTTCAAGAACGGCTGCATCTACATCGGGGTGCATTAACACGTTACGGGCACTCTTAGGGCCGCTGCAATCACCAGTATCAATGAGGCGATGATTGATATAGACCCCATCAGTGCCAGTCATGCCAACCCGTAAACCCGTTTCACTTAAGAGGTGAGCAATGAGACGCACAGTAGTGGTTTTGCCATTTGTACCGGTAACAGCAACTACTGGAATGCGGCCGTCCTCACCAGGCGGGAACATCATATTGATAATGTCTTCGCCTACCGGACGACCTTTACCGTAGGAGGGCTTGAGATGCATGCGTAAGCCCGGTGCCGCATTGACTTCTACAATGCCACCACCTTGCTGTTCCAAAGGCTTGTAAATGGATTCACAGAGGATATCCACACCAGCGATATCTAAACCAATCATTTGAGCTGCAGCTACAGCGCTAGCAGCGACATCAGGATGTACATCGTCAGTCACATCGGTGGCAGTTCCACCGGTACTGAGATTGGCGTTGTTACGTAACAAAACGCGTTCACCAGTTTTGGGTACGTATTGCGGAGTTAAACCAGAGTTTGCTAAATGCGCCAGCGCAATATCATCAAAGCGAATCTTGGTCAGTGCTGTAGCGTGACCATCACCCCGTAGTGGATTTTTGTTTTCTAATTCAACGAGCTCTGCCACAGTGTGTTTGCCATCACCCACTACTTGAGCGGGTTCGCGACGGGCAGCAGCCGACAAACGGTTGCCAACGACTAAAAGACGGTAGTCTGCGCCAGGAAGATAGCGCTCCACAATGGTCTCGCGTCCAAAGTGTTGGGTGACTTCAAAACCCGCACGGACTTCTTCTTCAGTCTGAATGTTAGCGACAACACCTTTACCTTGGTTGCCATCTTTGGGTTTGAGAACGACTGGACCACCAATTTTTTGGGCTGCACGCCAAGCATCGTCAGCATTAGTGACTACTTCACCAATAGGTACTGATACACCAGCAGCCGCTAATAAGTTTTTAGTAAGCTCTTTATCTTGTGCAATCGCTTCGGCAATCGCACTTGTGTCACTTGTTTCTGCTGCTTGAATGCGTTTCTGTTTGCTACCCCAGCCAAACTGCACCATGCTGCCTTCAGTCATGCGGCGGTAAGGGATATTGCGCTGAATAGCGGCATCCACAATAGAGCCAGTGCTTGGGCCTAGACGCACATCTTCATAAAGAGCCTCTAATTCAGAAAGAGCTGCCCCAAGATCAAAAGGTGCATCGTTCAATGTAGCCTGGATGAGTGCAAAGCCAAAATCAAACGCCATGCGACCAACCACTTCCTCGGTGTATTCCACAACGACTTGATATACGCCATCATCTACGGTTTGCACTGTGCGACTAAAGGTGACAGGGCAGCCTGCTTGTGCTTGCAAGCCAAGGGCTGCGTATTCTAAGGCATGGGTTAAAGAGAGTTTTTCATTGGGGCCACCGCGACGCATGCTGCCAAGCTGCGGAAAGCGCTCACGAATCTTCGTTTCAAACTGAGGAATGGAATCGATGGAGCGTTCTGACTCATCGCAAGCAACAATGGCTTCTAAAGCGGTGTGGCGACTCCATAAATTGGGGCCGCGCAACATACGAATACGGGTGATTTCCAATTAAGCCCCTGTTGCGGTAGTGAGATCTGGCACAAAAGTTTCTACGCCAGCTTCAATGACATTAAATGGGATATCCAAAGCCCAAGCGGCTGAAATAGCAGCGCCAAGGTTCATTGCCTTCCATGGGGAAGTGTTGTCAGATTCAGAGTGACGCGGTATTGGAATGGCTTTTTGATCAAGCTTGCCTGACTTGAGCGTAATTTGCTGCTTGCCAACCATGACTACTCGGCCGCCATTTTGCAAATGGGTCTTTACTACCTCAGAATTTGGATTCTCACTAAAGTAAATAACTTGCCCATCGCAAAGTTCAGCCATTTGCACACACAGCGGATCATCCGCATTGAGGACTCCCACACCTGTGGGCAGAACGACATCAATTTGGGTACGGACAATGCTAAAGACTTGCTCTTCATCGTAAATAGCGTATTGCGGGAAATTGGCTTTAGGGTCAACGTTCAGTACTACGCCAACTTGGCAGCGGTCATAAGCTAGACCTTCAATGAGCATCGAGAGGTGATTATTTTCAATCACAACGGCTTCCACTGCACGATTCAATAAAGTGCGACGGGCATTTTCCCAATTGGATGCGTTGGTATTCGGAATAGCTCGATTGCCAAAATATAAACCTTTGCTACAAGACAGACCAACATACACGTTGGTTAAGCGCAAGAAGTGCGCAATCATCTCAGCAACAGGAGTTTTGCCATGCTCACCACAAACGCCGACTACAGGAATTCGGAAGTTTGTCCCTGGAGGGAAAAGGTGATTGGCAATTTCTTTACCAACCGGTTGCGGTTTACCACTAGCCGGTTTTAGGTGCATCAGCAGACCAGGTCCTGCATTGACTTCAACGATGGCAGCATTTTGTTCTGCGAGAGGGCGACTGATGTCTTGCGCTACCAAATCGACACCAGCTATCTCTAACCCAACGACGCGAGCGGCCAAAGCTACTTGGCTGGCAACGTCTGGATGAATCAAGTCGGTCACATCAAAGGCCACGTTGCCATTACTTTGTATCAGTACTTTGTGATCTAGGGCAGGGATGCTATCGCCAGTCAATTTTTGGCGCGCCAGCTCTAATTCAACTGCAGAATCAATCCGCACTGGATTCAGTGGATGCTCTTCGGCAGTGCCACGGCGTGGATCAGAATTAATTTGAATCTGAATGAGCTCACGAACAGTATGTTTGCCATCACCAGTAACCCAAACAGTTTCACCTTTGGCAGCAGCAACTACTTTATTGCCCACAACGAGTAAGCGATGTTCATCACCAACAATGTGTCTTTCAACCAGCACTTCACTGCCTTCATCAATCGCTACCGCATAAGCAGCTTCAATTTCTTGTTGGGTGTAAAGATTAATAAAGACACCGCGACCGTGATTACCATCAATGGGTTTCACAACTACTGGTAAGCCAATATCTTGAGCAGCTTCCCAAGCGTCGTCAGGGCTTGTGACAGTGCGACCTTCTGGGGTAGGTACGCCGGCACTGCGCAGTAAACTCTTGGTTAAATCTTTATCGCGAGAAATAGTTTCTGCAATCGCGCTAGTCTGATCAGTCTCAGCTGTCCAGATGCGGCGTTGTTTGGCACCATAGCCGAGTTGTACTAAGTTGCCTTCAGATAAACGAATCGAAGGAATGCCACGTTCTTCAGCAGCGTTCACAATGCATGCGGTGCTGGGGCCAAGCAAAAGATCATCACCGAGATCTCGCAAGCTCTCAATAATGTTTTGGACCTCAGCCACACAATCTTTATTGTCTTGCGCTAAAGCGAGATAGAGATCGCGCGCATATTTGAGGGCAGTGAGTGTGACTTCTTCATTGATGGCGCTCACCATCACTTTGTAAACACCCCGACGATCACCATCGCGGGCTTTACCAAACCCCCCGGGAATACCGGCTAAGTTTTGTAATTCAAGAGTAAGGTGCTCTAGGATATGAGCGGGCCATGTGCCTTCTTCAACCCTTTTCAGAAATCCACCGGTTTCGCCATAGCTGCAACGATGCTCAACCAGGCTAGGCACCGCCTTTACTAAACGCTCATAAAAGCCAGGAATCAGGTTTGAGGGATAGTCCTCTAAGTCGCCAATATCTACCCAAACCTCGATTACGGGATGGTAAGTCCACATATTGGGGCCACGGAGATGCTTAACGCTCAGGATCTCAATGGATTTATCTAGTAATTGGGGCATGTGTGGGGTATTGCGAGGGCAGGCGCCAGAGTTTGGCGATGATGCGTCAGACAGTCTCTCGATTTCTAGTTTTAGTTAAAGCTCACAAAAATAGCAAAAATACATAAAAAAGCCTTGGTAAAGAATCTAACGATCTTCTTGCCCCTAAAGTTGACAAGAACTATAAATCTTAAAAATCTAGCTCCACTATACTTTTAAGGTCAATGAAGCCAGAAATCCTACCTTTTGCCCCTGCTTTGCCAAGCGATTGGCTGGCTATTTTGGAGGGTAAAAACGCCTCTATCCCTAGCCTGGATGCCCTGCTGGCATGGGTTGAGCTCGATTTAGATGCCGATCTGCGCTTTGAAAAAAGCCTGCTCTTACTGAGTGAGTCGGGCCTGTTTTGGACCGATGGCCAGCAATTTGAATCCTGGCCAATCACTTCTGGAGCTCATCTGATTCATGGTGATCATGCCGGGGTAGGTCATTTAAGGCTAGAAACTGCCGATCAACTGCTACGAACTTGGTATTTCACTTTAGCGGTAAATCCCCAAGTCCTGCGCCTGCAATCTAGCTACAAGCAGTTGATGAAAGGTGAGGAGCAGCACCAAGCCGAAGTAACTGAATACGACAAGCAAGTTTGCCCAATCTGCTTGAGTCCTAAGCCAGCCAATTCTGATGTTTGTCCGACCTGCGATCCCGAGGAAGACGCACCACCATCGACTTGGACTTTATTTAAGTTGTGGCGTTTTGCTCGTCCCTATAAGAAACAACTCGCATTGGGTTTTGTGTTGACCTTGCTATCGACTGGAGCAACACTCATCCCGCCATACCTCACGATGCCTTTGATGGACCATGTCTTGATTCCGTATGAGCGTGGTAACCCAATTGATTTTCATTTGGCGAGTATGTATTTGTTGGCCTTGTTCGGCGCTTCCATTGTTGCGTGGGGCTTAGGCTGGTGGAAGACCTACTTATTGGCATTAGTCAGCGAACGCATCGGCGCTGATTTGCGTAACACCACGTTTGAACATTTACTCAAACTCTCCTTAGAATATTTTGGTGGCAAGCGCACAGGCGACTTGATTGCCCGCATTGGCGCAGAGACTGATCGCATTTGTGTTTTCCTATCCTTGTATGCCCTAGACTTTGCTACCGATGTCTTGATGATCACGATGACTGCTGCCATCTTGGTCTCGATTGATCCTCTATTGGCTTTAGTGACGCTGGCGCCATTGCCCTTTATCGTTTGGATGATCCATGTAGTGCGTGATCGTTTACGTTTTGGTTTTGAAAAGATCGATCGTATTTGGTCTGAAGTGACCAATATCTTGGCTGATACCATTCCAGGAATTCGTGTAGTTAAAGCGTTCGCACAAGAAGATCGCGAGCTCAAACGTTTTGTTGACTCGAACAAACATAATCTGCAGATTAATGATCGGGTGAATCGTGTTTGGGGATTGTTCTCTCCAACAGTGACATTGCTCACAGAGACGGGTTTGTTAGTCGTCTGGGGCTTTGGTATTTGGCAGGTTGCCCATCAAAAAGTGACTGTGGGCGTATTGATCGCCTTCTTAGCGTATATCGGACGTTTCTATATTCGCTTAGATTCAATGAGTCGTATTGTTTCGCATACACAAAAAGCAGCTGCTGGTGCCAAACGCATCTTCGACATTCTTGACCATGTATCCAGCGTTCCTGAGCCCATCAATCCTGCACCATTAGGTAAGGTTGAAGGCCGCATCTCCTTGCGTGGTGTCGGTTTCCGCTATGGCAACAGGGCAGTATCAAAAGGGATAGATCTCGATATTGCCCCAGGCGAGATGATTGGTCTAGTAGGGCATAGCGGTTCAGGCAAGAGCACTTTAGTGAACTTAATTTGCCGTTTCTACGACGTGAGCTCGGGCTCGATCTCTTTAGATGGTCGTGACATTCGTAGTATTGGGATTGCTGACTATCGCAAATGTATTGGCTTAGTTCTGCAAGAGCCTTTCTTGTTCTTTGGCACGATTGCTGAGAATATTGCCTATGGTAAGCCTGATGCTAGTCGTGAAGAAATTATTGAAGCAGCACGTGCAGCACATGCCCATGAATTTATTCTCAGACTACCGTTAGGCTATGACTCCTTAGTCGGAGAGCGTGGTCAATCATTATCCGGTGGTGAGCGTCAACGGATTTCGATTGCGCGTGCGCTGCTGATTAACCCAAGTATCTTGATCTTGGATGAAGCAACCTCATCTGTTGACACCACAACTGAAAAAGAAATTCAGCGGGCTTTGGATAATCTAGTAAAAGGCCGTACCACTATAGCGATTGCACACCGTCTATCTACCCTCAGAAAGGCTGATCGCCTGGTGGTTCTGGACAAGGGTGAGATTGTGGAGATTGGCTCACACGAGCAATTAATGGAGGCGCAGGGCGCTTACTACACCCTGTACCAAGCACAACTACGCCATGCTGCTGAGCTGGTTGAGGGCGGGGCGATTGGAGAGAGTCTCGAAGAATCACCAAAAGAGCAGCAAGAAGAAAAGCGAGAAGAAAGACTCGAAGTAATTGCAAAGAATATTGGGGGCGGGGTATGACGCAAGCGTATCAAGCTGCAAACCAACTCATTCGAGATTCCTTAGGGCGACTCGTGTTTATTGACGCAGATGGTAATCAGCATGTTGGTGTTTATCCGGTCAGAGCATTCCCGATTACTGCGCCTACAGCGGGTGTTGCGATCATGGATCAGTCAGGCAAAGAAGTATTTTGGTATTCAGAAGTTGCAGCCATTGCAAAACCAGAGCTTCAATTAATCGAAGAAGAATTAGCCGCCCGTGAATTTATGCCGGTGATTGAAAAGATTAGCAAGGTCTCTACATTCGCAACCCCAAGCATTTGGGATATTGAGACCGATCGTGGGCCAACACGTATTCGCCTCAAAGGCGAGGAAGATATTCGCAGAATAGCTGGCAATACTTTACTCATTGCAGATTCCAATGGTCTGCAATTTCTGATCAAAGACTCGACCCAACTCGATAAAGTCAGCAAGAAACTCTTAGACCGCTTCCGCTAGAATTTACGAAAAAGCAAAAGCCGCTTTAGCTCAGTTGGTAGAGCAGTTCATTCGTAATGAAAAGGTCGCCAGTTCGATTCCGGCAAGCGGCACCAACCCCCCTAATAAACAGTCTAAATACCGTTTTTGGCCTATTTAGGGCCTAAAAAGAGGCATTTGGAATTGGGTTGATATTTTCATAATACGGAATCACTTT
This sequence comes from Polynucleobacter sp. MWH-Svant-W18, assembly GCF_018687495.1. Classification (NCBI taxonomy): domain Bacteria; kingdom Pseudomonadati; phylum Pseudomonadota; class Betaproteobacteria; order Burkholderiales; family Burkholderiaceae; genus Polynucleobacter; species Polynucleobacter sp. MWH-Svant-W18. Next base: position 1,182,973 of record NZ_CP061293.1, on the reverse strand, counting down.
TTGTATCGTAAGAAGTATTAGGGTTATAATCTAGGTACTAACCCTTAAGGAGATTCAAATGACTGTTTTATTGAATATGATTAATCAGCTTTTTTCTGAAAGCAAAACTAGCCAAGAGCAGGCTGCTCGTCACTATGATTTTGACGGCGCTTATCGCGGCATGTAATTTAAAAAATGACAACATGACAAAGCCACCTTCGGGTGGCTTTTTCTTTTTCTGAAAATTAATCTCCAAACCATGCAATCAAAACTCTTGAATGTTGAATAAACCCACAGAAATCAGAAGGTTATAGCAAGGGTAATCACTAGTGGGGTTTTAAGAGTTTCTTGATTACTGTCAAGACTTCACTGACATAAATCCTTAACAATCTGATACCGATTTATCGGTCTGATAAGTATTTATAAAAGATAAAAGCAAAATTAGGAGATTGAGTATGAGCGGCGAGAAAACTGCAGGACCTTTAGGAGGTCGTTGGTTTCAGCTACTAATCGGCATTATCTGTATGTCGATGATTGCAAACTTGCAATATGGTTGGACTTTATTCGTAAACCCAATCGATGCGAAGTTTGGATGGGGACGTGCAGCGATTCAAGTGGCATTCACCATTTTCGTGTTGACCGAAACTTGGTTAGTTCCAATCGAGGGATACCTCGTTGATAAATTTGGGCCACGCCCAGTTGTTTTCTTTGGCGGTATCTTGTGCGGTATTGGCTGGATCATGAATTCCCATGCAGATACCTTGGCAATGCTCTATACAGCCGCTGCTGTGAGTGGTGTTGGTGCTGGTGCTGTGTATGGTACTTGCGTAGGTAACGCGCTTAAGTGGTTCCCAGATCGTCGTGGTTTAGCAGCTGGTATGACTGCAGCTGGTTTCGGTGCGGGTTCTGCATTGACTGTCATTCCAATTGCTAACATGATTGCAAATCAAGGCTATCAAGAGGCTTTCTGGTACTTTGGTATTTGGCAGGGCGCCATCGTGGTGGTCTTGAGCTTGTTGCTCTCCAAACCTATTAAGAGCGCAATCACTACTGTTAAGGCTGCTGTTGTTCAGACTCGTAAAGACTTCCGTCCAATGGAGATGGTTAAGCAACCTGTGTTCTGGATCATGTACCTTATGTTTGTGATGGTTGCTGCTGGTGGCTTGATGGCAACTGCACAATTAGGCCCAATTGCTAAGGACTTCCAAATCGCTGGTGTAACAGTGAGCTTGATGGGATTAGCATTGCCTGCGTTGACATTCGCATTGACAGTCGACCGAGTATTGAACGGTTTGACCCGTCCTTTCTTTGGATGGGTATCTGACAAAATTGGTCGTGAACAAACGATGACTCTGTGCTTCACATTCGAGTGCTTGGGTATTCTGGGTTTGTACTACCTCGGTCGTGATCCAGTGATGTTTGTTCTGTTAACTGGTTTAGTGTTCTTTGCATGGGGTGAGATCTATAGCTTGTTCCCATCAACCAATGCGGATACATTCGGTTCAACCTATGCCGCAGGTAATGCAGGCCTACTCTATACAGCAAAAGGAACTGCTTCATTGCTAGTACCTTTGTCTAGCGTATTGGTTGCTACTACCGGTGGTTGGGAAGCGGTTTTCTGGGTTGCTAGTATCTTGAACGGTACAGCGGCAATCTTGGCTTGGTTTGTATTGCGCCCAATGCGTCGCAAACTCATCGAGCGTTCTGCTTCAATGTAATCAAGGTCAAAAGCCTAGAAAAGGGGTCTTCGGACCCCTTTTTATTTGCCTAGAGCAAGGCAGCAGGGGAATCGGATAAAATTCCTCCATCATGAATTTCCACAAAAACCGCTTCGTTCACTGGATTGCAGCCGCAGCCATTGCGATGAGTGCACTTGCGCCGGCTGCATCTCAAGCGGTATCGCTCGCGAAGCATGGCCAAGGTTTTTCAATGGAGATTTGCTCTGCTAATGGCGGCAAGATGCAAATTGACGTGCAGGGTGATGAACAAGAAGTTGCAGATCAAATTCAACCATGTCCTTATTGTGTGGCACAAAGTAGTATCACTCCAGCTTTTAACACCATACTCACATTTGAAGCACCAATCTCTTTTGCCTTACTTCCCAAGCTCTTCTATCAATCACCCAAACTCCTTGTAGTTTGGGTAACGCCTCCTTCAGCAGCACCTCCCACACAAGCCTAAATCTATTTGGGCCATAGCCTAGCTATGGAGTTGGCAACCCAGTTGCCGTCATGTTGTGTGGAGAAGTAAATGTTGTTGCAGAAAAAGAAAATTAGCGTATCTATTGGCTTATTCTTCAGTTCAATCCTGCTGAGTACTGGAGTGCAAGCACAAATTGCGCTCCCCTCCGATTATGGCCAGAAAATTGGTGATGTTGTTGTTAGTGCAAGTCGTTCGGGCACTGAGTTAAGGGATATGACTCAAAATACTTCAGTGATCACATCTGAAGATATTGCAAATTCACCAAATCAAACGGTAGACCAGATCTTAAAAAATCAATCTAGTGTTTTTTTAAATGATCAACCCTATTACTTGAAAGACCCTACGGGTCAGAGTCTTAATGTCCGTGGTCTAGGTAATGCAAGAACCTTAGTTTTGATTGATGGCGTTCCTGCAAATGATGCAATGTATGGAACTGTTCAATGGAACTTAGTGCCACTTTCTGCAGTTGAAGATGTTGAGTTAATTCGTGGTGGGGTCTCTAATCTCTACGGCAATATGGGTATGGGGGGTGTTATCAATATCACTACAAAGGGGATCTCGGATAACAAGGGTGAGATCTCTGGAAGTTACGGCACCTGGAATACGAGCAATATCGCCGCATCTAAAGAGTTTGCCGTCAATGAAGTGCTGAAGCTCCGCATTTCAGCAGATGCCTTTAATACCGATGGGTATGTACAGCAAGCAACGATTTCTCCTGCCACTGTCTATCCTCAAGGCAAAACATTGCAAGGTGCCACGAAAGCACAGGCAGCACCCCTGCAGCCTGGTATGGGGCCCGAAGCAGCCAATAGTTCTAATGTTCGAATGCAAGGCGACCTTAAATTCAGTGCAGATACAGCAGCATTTTTTAATCTTGGCTATCACACTATGCAAAATTTGCCACAAGGCGGATATAACATTGCAAGTAAAACAAGCGAAGAGACAACCTTCTCTGCTGGTGTAGTGAGTAAGTTAAATGCAGATGAAAAGTTGCAAGCCAATGCTTACTACGAGTGGACAAGTTTATGGCAGCAAAACGTGAGTCAAAACCCAAGCTACGGCGCTAATAGCGTCGTTACAGTGGGTACCCCATATATCAGTGCTAACTATAACAATCCGTATAGCACTATTGGGGCCTCAGCTCAATACAGCAAAAATATTAAAGATTTTGCAATAGATCAATTTATAGCTAGTGTTGATGGCAGACAGGTTGCTGCTTCAAACTTAACTAACCAACTCTCAACAACTGGTGCCAATACAGGCGTAGCTTATGCACAGGGCTCGCAGCAGTTTTACGGATTAATGGGGCAATTGAAGTCAAAGGCAGTTGATATTCCTTTGCAAACCACTCTATCGGCTCGACTTGATCAATGGAATAGTCAAATACCCACTTATTACGTTGCGGGTGCAAACGGAGCGAATCCTACCTATACAAACGCCCCTAACCAGACAGTCTATAAATTTAGCCCAAATTTAGGTTTGCTATATAACGCAACTAAAGAGTTGGATTTTCGTGCAGCTGCATATCAGGGATTTCATGCACCAGGCTTAAACAATCAAATACGAAGTTATGGAACGGTAACGTCTTTTAATGCCGCAAACCCCAATCTAACACCAGAAAATATGACCGGCTATGAAATCGGCACTGACTACCGGTGGAACTCTGGCTTTGTTCAGGTTACGGGCTTTAATGCAAATCTTAGTAATGCCATTTATGCTGCCACTGCAACACAGGCCCAAATTCAGGCTTACTGTTCAACTTGTACCGCAGGTAGCATCTATGGAAACAATCAATCACTTCAAAGTCGGGGTTTAGAGTTTCAGGGTCGCTATGATTTCGATACCAAGTGGGCAATGGATGCAACTTATACCCATACCAATACTATCTTGACGTGGACAGGGGCGGGGGTCAGTAGCGTAACCAATCCGCTTAATAGTCAGATCGGCGGAGTTCCACAAAATATGGGTAGTGCAGGCATTACCTACGTGCCATTTAATAAGACTTCTCTAAACGCGAATGTTCGATATGTAGGGAATTCTTGGATGGATACTCAGCATCAATTGCCAGTCCCTGCGTATGCCACTGTTGGTGCTCGGATTAATCATGAGGTAACGCCTGGAACAACGGTATTTTTGAGTGCGGTAAATCTCTTGAATCGCAACTATATTTCTTATGCGGCTGCCACTAGTCAGACAAGCTACATCATTGGCCAACCACAGACTATTACCGTTGGGGCTCGTGTAGTATTTTGATGATGAACCTGCGACTCCAGATCCCCTCGATCAGAATACTGACAGCTACACTTTTTGCTTTGGTGCTTGCTGGTATTGCACCTTTGGCTTCGTCGCAAATGGATCATACATCCCATATGATGGCTGGATCGACAAGTGGGGCTGCTGGCTGTGTTGGTTCAGGGCTCGAGTGTGCAAATGCTGCTACGCCATTTTTATTGCCTAACGGTGAGTTGCTGCTTTCATGGACTGCAAATGGCGTAGTCTCAGTAGCTCGCTCTCATGATTTAGGTAAAACCTTTACACCAGCGGTCAAGATCGCAGAGCATGGTAAGTCCTTAGATACTGGCGCTGATGCGCGTCCACAAATTGCTGCTGATCATCAAGGAAATGTCTTTTTGGCTTATGCATTCTTCAAAGACTCTCATTGGAATGCGCAAATTAATACTGTTAGATCTACCGATGGCGGTAATACTTTCAGCACCCCCTCATCCTTAGTGCAAGATAGCTCAAGCCAACGCTTTCCCTCAGTCTTAATCAGACCTGATCACTCTATTTTCATTGCCTGGATTGATAAGCGGCTCGTTGCTGCCGCAAAGCAGGGTGGTGCTAAACGCTTAGGCGGATCTATTGCCTATTCGTTCTCAAATGATGGCGGTAACACTTTTCAGCCAGAGCAATTTGCGAATGAGAATAGTTGTGAGTGTTGTCGTATTGGAGCTAGTTTAGATAGGCAGAGACAACCTGTCATTGCCTATCGGGCAATTTTTCCTGGAGGCATTCGGGATCAGGCAACTCAGGTAATTTCCGCTAAAGGTGCTCAAGCTATTCGTAGGGTCTCCGATGATGGCTGGAAAACGGATGCCTGCCCGCACCATGGTCCATCGATTGCGGTTTCTGAATCTGGAACATTTCATGTGGCTTGGTATACCCAAGGTAGTAAGCGATCTGGAGTTTTCTATGCGAATTCCAACAACCAAGGATTAAGTTACTCAAAGCCAGTCCGCATTGGGGCAGAGGGCGCTAATGTTTCCAGACCCTATCTCTTGGCATTAGGTCAGCAAGTGTGGATGGTATGGAAAGAGTTTGATGGAAATGATTCTTCGGTATACCTCAAGCAGTCTTCAGATGATGGTAAAACATGGTTAGCACCAAAGATGATCGCCAAAACCAGTGGGTATAGTGATCATCCTTTATTGGTAAGCCAGCAGGACACCGTTTTCTTATCCTGGCTTACTAGAGCAGATGGTTACCAGTTACATCAAGTTGGTCAAAAACAATGAAAAAATATTTACTAGCTTTTGTCCTTGCAGCTGGATTGATGAGTCTTGCATATGCAGATAAGCCTGGTCTAAAGTCCTACCAAATGGGTGATTGGTCAACGCTGGTGAAATCTGCCAACGGTTCACCCATTGCCATTCATTTTTGGGGTGTAACTTGCCCAGCATGCGTCAAAGAGATGCCACTCTGGGGCAGCTTTTTAAAAGGGCAGCCTAACGCAAAGGTGATTTTCATCCAAGTGGATGATGTATCAATTGAGAGTATGCAAAAGATGCTGGCAAAAGCGGGTTTGGATAAGGCCAATAACTACTACATTGCTGGCTCCTTTGATGAGCGCTTACGTTATGAAATTGATCCGAAGTGGTATGGCGAGACGCCAACTACAATCTTCATTGATCAAAAAGGAAAAGCTACTAGACAAACTGGTTTAATCGATTTTCAGAAGTTAAAAAGCTTCTTGAATGCAGGCGTACCATTAAATAAATAGGAGGGTGTAGATATGAAATCAACAGTGTTAGTAACAATATATGCCGTAATGGGTATTGCCTTTGGTGGTTCCGCGTTAGCGCAGAATCCTGCATTTACCAACATCAAAATTGAAAATGCTTACACTCGCGCAACTGCCCCTGGGCAGCAGGCGGCAGTCGGTTTTTTGAAGATTGATAACAAAGGTAATGCCGATCAACTCTTAGGCGCTAGCTCCCCAGCTGCAGGCGAAGTGCAATTACATGAAATGGCCATGGACGGTAATGTTATGAAAATGCGTCAGGTAAAAGATATTCCGGTGCCGGCTGGTGGCATTGTGGAATTAAAACCAGGCGGCTACCACCTCATGTTTATGAATTTAAAGGGGCCTTTTGTAACAGGTCAAACCATTCCGGTAAAACTCAAGTTTGCTAAGGCGGGCGATATGGAATTAAAGATTCCAGTAAATCCAGTAGCTAATTCAGGATCGATGAGTCACTAAGCAATATTCACTCTTGAAATAAAAAGCCCCTAGTAATTACCTAGGGGCTTTTGCTTTGCAGACGAGATGATTAAGTTAGATCTAAATTCAGATCAGTTACAGCACCTTTGCTAGCGCTACTTGCTAGGCTTGCATACTTTGCCAAGAGACCACGGGTATAGCGTGGCTTAGGTTGCTTCCAAGCTGCTCTGCGCTTCGCAATTTCTGCTTCATCTACATTGAGCTGAATGAGCAATTTGTGCGCATCGATTGTGACGGAGTCGCCTTCATTGATGAGAGCGATTGTGCCGCCAACATAAGCTTCAGGAGCAACGTGGCCGACTACCATGCCCCAGGTGCCACCAGAGAAGCGACCATCGGTTATGAGGCCTACAGACTCGCCTAAACCTTGGCCAACCAGGGCAGAGGTTGGGGCAAGCATCTCGCGCATGCCAGGACCACCTTTAGGGCCCTCATAGCGAATCACTACGATGTCACCATCTTTGATTTTTTGCGCCATGATGGCAGCCATTGCATCATCTTCAGAATCAAACACTCGGGCGGGGCCGGTAATCGAAGGGTTCTTGAGGCCGGTAATCTTGGCGACGCAACCTTCTGGAGAAATATTGCCCTTCAAGATTGCTAAGTGACCTTGTTTGTACAAAGGATTATCTAAAGTACGAATTACTTTTTGATCTGCACGTGGGATAGATGGCACGTCTTTCAATACTTCAGCGATCGTTTTACCGGTAATGGTCATGCAATCGCCATGCAGCAGTCCACCATCTAACAAAATCTTCATCACTTGGGGGATGCCACCAGCTTGGTGCAAGTCAGTTGCAAGATAAGTGCCTGATGGCTTCATATCGACGATGACTGGTACTCGTTGACGAATGCGCTCAAAGTCATCAATGGTCCAATCAATTTCAGCGGCACTCGTGATGGCCAGGAAATGCAAGACCGCATTCGTTGAGCCGCCTACTGCCATGATCACGCTGACAGCATTCTCAATGGATTTCTTGGTAATGATGTCGCGTGGTCGTAAATTATTTTTAATGGCTTCCACTAAAACCCGTGCAGAGTCAGCTGCGCTGGCAACTTTTTCAGCATCCACGTTTGCCATGGTGGAAGAGTAGGGTAGGCTCATGCCAAGCGCCTCAAAGGAAGAGCTCATGGTATTGGCGGTATACATGCCACCACAAGAGCCACTACCTGGACAAGCATGCTGCTCAACACCTTTGAGATCCTCTTCACTCAATCTGCCAGAGGTAAACTCACCTACTGCCTCAAACGCAGAAACAATGTTGAGGTCTTTACCTTTGTAATGACCCGGCTTAATTGTTCCGCCATAGACATAGATTGCTGGCACATTGGTGCGTGCAATCGCCATCATGCCACCTGGCATATTTTTGTCGCAACCACCAATTACCACCACACCATCTTGCCAAAGACCATTGACACACACTTCAATACTGTCAGCAATCACTTCGCGTGAGACGAGAGAATATTTCATGCCCTCGGTACCCATACCAATGCCATCAGAGACAGTAGGGGTGCCAAACATTTGCGCTTTTGCACCCGCACCTTCCAGGGCTTCAACTGCTGCATCGGCCAATTTTTGTAAGCCACTGTTGCAAGGTGTAATAGTCGAGTGGCCATTGGCTACGCCAACCATAGGCTTTGAGAAATCCTTTTCTTCGTATCTCATTGCGTAATACATCGAACGGTTAGGTGCGCGAGCAACCCCTTCGGTGACCATGCGCGAGCGTTCATTAAGGCGTTTCATGCTTATTACTCCAGAAAAGGTTGATATTGAAAGGCTCTATTGTGCCGTGGCTAGGCTGAAACTTGAGATTTTGCACTCTTGTACTAATTCGTTGCAGTGTAGTACAAATCAACTATATATTTTTTTTGAGTTTCATTGTTCACATGATGGACAATCAATTTTGTAATGGAATTGTATTGATTTTGTATTAAGATCAATCACTTATTCTTTTTTTGATAGGCATCCCAGCCGTGAACAAGACCGCAAAACTTCCCGAAATTCGCAAAGAAGTTTTCACTACCGCCAGAGAGAGTCTTGGCTTAACTATGAAAGATTTGTCTGGCATGGCATGTCTCTCTGTGCGTCAGATTGAGCAAATTGAAAATGGCCAGATAACGAGTTTTTACAGTCCCCAAGTTAAAGTTACCGCTGCCAAAAAAGTTGCCAACCTACTCAAGTTAGCAGAATCAGAAGCCTTTGATTTCGGTAATAGCGCCCCAGCAAGAGAGCGAGCTGCTGAGGAAGTCATTTCTGCGCCAGAAATCCAGCCTGAATCGGAAAAAGTTATAGCAGTCAATGCTCCAAAGCCTGCAGTGTCTATTGGAGCTAATGAAAAAAATAGCTACCACTATTCCAAAAAAAAGCCATTAATAGCAATGGCTATTGTTGTTGCCGTAGGAGTATTTGCAGCGGTTAACTTACGCCCAGTGTTTTTTCCTGAGCCACCCAAAGAAGAGTTAGTGATAGTTGAAGAAGTTGTACAAGACGCCCCGGTAGTAAACACACCTGTAGAGGAAGAAAAGTCTGCTGCTACGATCCCAGCTCCAGCACCTTCATCAGCAACGCAATCCTTGGCGCCCGCTACCGCATTAGTATCTATAGATTGCCCTTCTGCAGATTCCGCAGCTATCAGCTATACGCCTGATTCTCCTAGAAAACCCGGCGATATGGTTTACGTACAGGCTAAGACTGCACAAAATGTATGTGTGATTGATGCCACAGGTAAGACCCAAAGTAAGGCTTTGGAGGCTGGAGTCGGGGTCAGTGTTTATGGCAAGCCACCGTTTAAGGTGCTGACACAAGGCCTAAATCAAGTGGATATTTACTTCCAGGGCTTTAAGGTACGCACTGCTAATTCTGCTGGTAGGACGATTATTCTAGAGCCAGCTGAACTCAGTCAACTGGTGGTTCCAGCAGAATCCCAGACGCGCTAAATCAAACAGCGGATTCGTTGGTTTCGCCTGTGCGAATCCGAATGACATGTTCAACGGCGGTCACAAAAATCTTTCCATCACCAATCTTGCCAGTATGCGCAGCTTTGGTGATCGCTTCCAGTGCAGCTTCAAGACGATCAGACGGAACCACAGCCTCTACCTTTACTTTAGGCAAAAAGTCGACCACGTACTCAGCGCCACGATAGAGTTCGGTATGGCCCTTTTGACGGCCAAAGCCTTTCACTTCTGTGACAGTTAGGCCGGTAACACCGACCTCAGCCAATGCTTCGCGAACTTCATCGAGCTTGAATGGTTTGATGATTGATGTAATTAATTTCATTTGTTCCCCCTAATGCAGCAATCATACCTAGAACTGCCAAATATCTCCAAGAAAGAGATACGTTGTTGGGTTTTTAGGCTCTAAATGATGAAGTAATGGGGTAGCGCCAGTCGCGTCCAAATGCTCTGGTGGTAACACGCACCCCCGGAGGGGCTTGGCGACGCTTATATTCATTTAATTTAATGAGGCGTGTTACCTTTTCTACGCTCTCAGCATCAAAGCCAGCCCCAATGATTTGCTCAATGGACTGGTTCTGCTCCATATAGCGCTCCACAATGCCGTCCAGCACCTCATAAGAGGGCAGGCTGTCTTGGTCAGTTTGATCAGGGCGTAATTCAGCAGAAGGGGCGCGGGTCAAAATACGCTCGGGAATTACTGGACTGATGCTGTTGCGGAAGGCGCATAGGCGATATACCAAGGTTTTAGCAATATCCTTGATGACTGCAAAGCCACCCGCCATATCTCCGTACAAGGTGCAATAGCCAACCGCCATTTCACTTTTATTGCCGGTTGTGAGAACCAGGCGACCTGTTTTATTCGATAGCGCCATAAGGAGGGTGCCACGCACGCGCGCTTGAATATTTTCTTCAGTGGCGTCCGCTTTGAGTCCCTTAAATTGTGAGGCCAGGGATTCTTCTAGAGCATCAACTGGACCACTGATGGGTATCTCATCGTATTGAACGCCTAGATTTTTGGCGAGCTCACGAGCATCTATCCAAGAAATATCTGCGGTATAGCGTGAGGCCATCATCACTGCACGTACTTTGTCAGCACCTAAGGCATCTGCTGCAATTGCTAATACCAAAGCTGAATCTACGCCGCCCGATAAACCAATAATCACACCTGGGAAGCGGTTCTTATGAACGTAGTCACGTACGCCCAGCACTAGAGCTTGATAGGCCTGAGCTTCAACACTTTGCGGCGGACAAATGAGACCTTCTTCCAGCTCGCCTGCAGAGTTGATGCTAACGATACCTAGACCAGCCTCAAACTGGGGCATAGACATGACAACAGCACCTTGACTATTTAATGCAAATGACCCACCATCAAAAACCAATTCATCTTGACCGCCCACCGCATTGACATAAACCAAGGGCATATGGGTTTGAGCAATGTGTCCGCGTAGCACTTCAATGCGTAAAGATTCTTTTTTGAGGTGATAAGGGGAGGCATTGGGGACTAGCAATACTTGAGCGCCTGCAGCATAGGCTTGTTTGGCGGGGCCAGCATGCCAGGCATCTTCACACAAGATCAAGCCATACTGAATGCCATCGCAAGTAAATACACAGGCTTCATTGCCTGGCACAAAGTAGCGCACTTCATCAAAGACTTCATGATTGGGTAATTCTTGTTTGGCATAGCCTGCAATCACTTTGCCATCTTGTAAAACAGAAGCAAAGTTTTGGAGGCCAGCAGCAGTTCTTTTAGGGTGACCTACAACAACAGTGAGCCCAGGATATTGAGCCAGCTCTTTCATCAAGAAATCGAGCTGCGCATGCGCCGCTTCAATAAATGCAGGGCGCAGCAATAGGTCTTCTGGGGGGTAGCCGGTGAGCGAAAGCTCGGGAGTGACTACCAGATTGACGCCTTGTTGAAGGGCAGCCAGAGCGGCCTTGTGAATCAGTTGCGCATTGCCAGCCAGATCACCCAGTAATGGGTTCATTTGGGCTAGGGCAATTTTTTGTGCGCTCACTCCGAATCACAAAGCCTATGCTGATATTGAAAACAATTAAGCGTGCTCTTTGTTATAACGCTCAATACCCTCAAGAATTTCTTGATGGGCATCAGCAACACCACCCCAACCTTTTACTTTTACCCATTTCCCTTTTTCGAGATCTTTATAGTGCTCGAAAAAGTGTTGGATTTGATTTAGGCGTAATGGATTCATATCTTCTGGTTTTTGCCAGTGGGTATAGATCGGCAAAATCTTATCTTCTGGAACGGCTAATAATTTAGCGTCTTGACCAGCTTCATCTTCCATTTTCAAGATGCCAATCGCACGGCAACTGACGACAACACCAGGAATGAGAGGGAATGGAGTAATCACGAGTACGTCAACAGGGTCGCCATCACCAGCAATCGTTTTATTGATGTAACCATAGTTACATGGATAGTGCATTGCAGTACCCATAAATCGGTCAACGAAAATTGCGCCACTTTCCTTATCCACTTCATACTTGATAGGATCTGCATTCATTGGGATTTCAATAATGACATTGAAGCTCTCAGGGATCTTTTTGCCTGGCTTGACGTTGTCGAGACTCATAAATACTCCGAATAGTGATTAGTAAATACCCTGATTCCAGCGAAGGGCCGCAGGGGTGATTCTGCTACATACTGATACAGCTTAAAGACCCTAGTTTAAAGCTTTCCAAAACCTGGTCGACCTAAGCGCTAGATAGACAAAACAATAAAGATTAACTTTAGGGAGTTCAAGCATGAGTAATATCACTTTAGGCTTGTATTTTGCCTTGGCGTGCGGTGTCCTGGCCGTGGTTTACGGTTTTGTGATGCGCAGCTGGATTTTGAAGCAAAGTACCGGTAACGCCAAAATGCAAGAGATTGCAGAGGCGATTCAGCAGGGTGCAGCCGCTTATTTATCGCGGCAATACAAAACGATTGCCGTGGTTGGAGTGGTGCTGACCATTCTGATGGCACTCTTCTTAGATTTTGCAACTGCTATTGGTTTTGTGGTGGGGGCAGTTCTCTCTGGTGCTTGCGGATTTATTGGCATGAACGTTTCAGTACGTGCAAACGTGCGTACTGCAGAAGCAGCAACCAAGGGCATGAATGAGGCTCTCAATGTGGCTTTTAAGGGCGGCGCCATTACTGGCATGCTCGTAGTTGGCCTTGGCCTCTTGGGCGTTGGTCTCTTTTTCATGTTCCTGGTATCGATTGGTGCAGGACAAGACCTGTCTTCTGTCTTGCATCCCCTGATTGGTTTGGCATTTGGTTCATCCCTGATTTCCATCTTCGCGCGTTTGGGCGGCGGCATTTTTACCAAAGGTGCCGACGTTGGTGCTGACTTGGTTGGTAAGGTTGAGGCAGGTATTCCAGAGGATGATCCTCGCAATCCTGCAGTGATTGCAGATAACGTAGGCGATAACGTTGGCGACTGCGCAGGTATGGCTGCGGACTTATTTGAGACCTATGCTGTGACACTGATTGCAACAATGGTGCTCGGTTCTCTGATGGTGGCTGGTGCTCCAGTAGCAGCCATCATTTATCCATTGGTGCTCGGTGGCGTATCGATTATTGCTTCAATCATTGGCTGCTCATTTGTAAAAGCTACACCCGGTATGAAGAATGTGATGCCTGCTTTGTATAAGGGCTTGATCATTGCTGGCGGTTTGTCATTAATCGCCTTCTACTTCGTGACCAACTTCATCATGCCTGATGATGCATTGGGTATTCCAGGCAGCCAATGGCGTTTGTTTGGTTCAACCGTGGTTGGTCTATTACTTACAGCAGGCTTAGTTTGGATTACTGAGTACTACACCGGTACCCAGTTCAAGCCAGTACAGCATATTGCAGAAGCTTCAACCAAAGGTCATGGCACCAACATCATTGCAGGTCTCGGTATCTCCATGAAGTCCACTGCTTATCCAGTGCTATTTGTTTGTGCAGCGATTTTTGCAGCGTATTGGCTAGCCGGTTTGTACGGCATCGCAATTGCAGCAACTGCGATGTTGTCAATGGCGGGTATCGTCGTTGCTCTAGATGCATATGGACCGATTACCGATAACGCTGGTGGTATTGCTGAGATGGCGGGTTTGCCACAAGCAGTGCGTGATATTACTGACCCATTGGATGCAGTAGGCAACACCACTAAAGCTGTTACCAAGGGCTATGCAATTGGTTCAGCAGGCTTAGCCTCATTAGTACTATTTGCTGACTATACGCATGCACTAGAGGCCATTGGCCAACAAGTTTCCTTTGATCTTTCTAACCATATGGTGATCATTGGCCTCTTCATTGGCGGCATGATTCCTTACTTGTTTGGTGCGATGGCGATGGAAGCGGTAGGTCGCTGTGCTGGTGCGGTGGTAGAAGAAGTGCGTCGCCAATTCCGGGATATTCCTGGAATCATGGAGGGCACCGCAAAGCCAGAGTACGGCAAAGCTGTCGATATGCTGACCTCAGCTGCCATTAAAGAAATGATTATTCCTTCTCTATTGCCAGTTGTTGCCCCAATCATTGTTGGACTCTTATTGGGACCTGCTGCTTTAGGTGGTTTACTCATGGGTACGATCGTGACTGGTTTGTTTGTTGCTATCTCGATGTGTACTGGTGGTGGCGCCTGGGATAACGCGAAGAAATATATCGAAGAAGGAAACTTCGGCGGTAAAGGTTCTGAGGCCCATAAAGCTGCTGTGACTGGTGACACTGTAGGCGACCCCTACAAAGACACCGCAGGACCTGCTGTGAATCCACTCATCAAGATCATCAACATCGTGGCATTACTGATCGTGCCATTGTTGCCAATCATGGGGCGCTAACGCAGTAAGTAAGGTCACTTAAGTAACAAACAAAACGCCTAGCATTGCTAGGCGTTTTTTATTACCCAATAATTTAATGCGAGGAACTTAATCCAAGGTTTCTAAATAGCGTTGCGCATCTAATGCAGCCATACAGCCAGTGCCTGCACTCGTAATGGCTTGGCGGTAGATGTGGTCTTGGACATCGCCAGCAGCAAAGACGCCAGGGATATTGGTAGCAGTAGCATTACCCTCTAGACCTGAGTGAGTCTTAATGTAGCCATTATTCATGTCTAGTTGGCCAACAAAGAGTTCAGTGTTTGGCTTGTGGCCAATCGCGATGAAAGCGCCAGTGACTGCAATGTCTTCGGTACTGCCATCTTGCTTCTTGATGCGTACACCAGTGACACCTTTGTCATCGCCAAGCACTTCATCCAGTGTTGTATTGAGTTTGAGTTCAACTTTGCCTTCGGCAACTTTAGCCATTAAGCGATCATTCAGAATCGGTTCAGCACGGAATTTATCGCGACGATGAATCACAGTCACTTTCTTAGCAATGCCAGTGAGGTAGAGCGCTTCTTCCACGGCAGTGTTGCCACCACCGACTACGCACACATCTTGATTGCGATAGAAGAAGCCATCACACGTTGCGCAACCAGAAACACCGCGACCCATGAATGCTTCTTCACTTGGTAAGCCAATGTATTGGGCAGAGGCACCAGTGCAAATAATCAATGCATCGCAGGTATAGGTTCCCGAGTCACCAACCAAGCGAATCGGCTTTTCTGTAAGGGCTGCCGTATGAATATGGTCAAAAATAATTTCAGTATTAAAGCGCTCGGCATGCTTCAAAAAGCGCTCCATCAGCTCCGGCCCTTGGACGCCATCAGCATCTGCAGGCCAGTTTTCGACGTCGGTAGTGGTCATTAATTGACCCCCTTGAGCCAAGCCAGTAATGAGGGTAGGCTTTAAATTGGCTCGGGCGGCATAGACTGCAGCGGTATAGCCAGCAGGGCCAGATCCGAGGATCAGAACTTTGGAGTGTTTTGGGGTATTTGTAGTCATAACCAAATTATAGATTTGCTTGTTTACAATCGGTAGAACATGGCAAGAACCGTATATCCGAAGTCCAAGGCTCCGATGAGTCCCCAGCCCCCTAATGCGGACGGGCAAGGGCGGATGCCCCGCCTACTCCTAGAGGCTCGCTGGTTCATTTCCTTGGGCCTATGTCTGGGCTTATTTGCCATTTTGCTGACATATTCAAAAGGGGACCCAGCTTGGTCTCATGCCAGTTTTGAGGCTCCTCGCAACTTGGGCGGTCGTTTTGGTGCCTATTTAGCCGATCTCATGCTCTATATCTTCGGAATATCCGCTTTTTGGTGGGTGGTTCTCTTTGGTCGCCGCGTTCTCAATGGCTGGCGTGAGCTTTGGAGTATTCCACTACCACCGGATCCCGATGCCAAGCCAGAGTCCCTGCTAGTGCGTTGGTTGGGCTTTGGACTAACTTTAATTTGCAGTATGGGTCTTGAGTCCATTCGCTTGCATTCTCTTTCATGGGATCTCCCAAGGCCGCCTGGTGGCATTTTGGGTGAGCTGATAGGTGATCCTTTGCAAATGTCCCTGGGCTTTACTGGAGCAACCCTAGTTCTGCTCTTTGGTCTTTGTGCTGGCTTGTCTCTGTTCCTCCATTTTTCCTGGCTCGATGTAGCAGAGAAGGTAGGGCGCTTTCTGGAGGTGAGTTTTTATCGCATCCGTGAGCGACGCGATAGCGAAGAAGATCGCAAACTCGGCGAGGTAGCTGCAGAAGAGCGTGAAGAATTTGTTGAAGAGTTTCGTGGTCGTGTTGAAGTGGCTGCGCCAGTACAAATTGTGCGTGCGCCAGCAGAGATTCCGAAGAGTGCGCGCGTTGAACGCGAGAAGCAACAGCCATTATTCGTGGATATCCCCGATTCAGAATTACCCCCATTGGCACTGCTAGATCCCGTACCGGAAGCAAAAGAAACAATTTCTGCCGATGTACTGGAATTTACGTCCCGCTTAATTGAACGCAAGCTAGCCGAGTTCAATGTTCAGGTAACAGTAATTGCCGCTTACCCTGGACCAGTAGTTACGCGGTATGAGATTGATCCCGCGATCGGTGTAAAGGGCAGTCAGATTGTCAATCTCTCACGCGATCTTGCTCGTTCACTCGGTGTGGTGAGCATGCGCGTTGTGGAAACCATTCCTGGTAAAACTTGTATGGCTTTGGAGCTGCCTAATCCAACGCGTCAATCGGTTTACTTGTCTGAGATTCTCACTTCACAAGTCTATAACGACAATCACTCACTACTGACACTAGCTTTGGGTAAAGATATTTCAGGCAGCCCTATGGTGGCCGACTTAGCTAAGATGCCGCACTGTTTGGTAGCGGGTACGACTGGTGCTGGTAAGTCTGTTGGTATCAACGCGATGATTCTGTCGCTGCTATTTAAAGCGAAGCCTGATGAAGTGCGTTTGATCATGATTGATCCGAAGATGTTGGAGATGGCAATTTACGACAAGATTCCTCATCTGCTTTGCCCAGTAGTAACCGATATGAAGCAGGCGTATAACGCGCTGAACTGGGCGGTTAATGAGATGGAGCGTCGTTACAAACTCATGAGTAAGTTTGGCGTACGCAATCTAGCTGGCTTTAATAAGAAGATTCTGGAAGCAGAAGAAAAAGGTGAGAAGCTCACCAATCCATTTAGCTTGACCCCTGAGGATCCTGAGCCAATTTATAAAGCACCAGTGATCGTGATCGTGATTGATGAGCTAGCTGATTTGATGATGGTCTCTGGCAAGAAGATAGAAGAACTCATTGCACGAATTGCACAAAAAGCCCGAGCTGCAGGTATTCATTTGGTGTTGGCAACCCAACGTCCTAGCGTAGATGTCATCACTGGCTTGATTAAAGCCAACGTACCTACCCGAATTTCATTCCAGGTCAGCAGCAAGATTGATAGTCGTACGATTTTGGATCAGCAGGGCGCAGAAGCATTACTGGGTATGGGCGATATGCTCTACATGGCCCCAGGTACAGGTTTGCCAGTGCGCGTCCATGGCGCTTTCGTATCTGATGATGAAGTGCATCGTGTGGTTGAGTGGCTCAAAGAGAAGGGCGAAGCCAATTACATTGATGGCGTTCTCGAAGGTGCTGATGAATCTAATGTAGATGCCCTGACTGGTGAGAGTGGTGGCGAAGCTGATCCACTTTACGATCAAGCAGTAGCGATCGTTCTTGAAAACAAACGCCCATCCATCTCTTTAGTGCAGCGCCATTTGCGGATTGGTTACAACCGTGCAGCGCGCTTGCTGGAGGATATGGAAAAAGCAGGGCTCGTATCGAAGATGGGCAATGGCGGAAATCGCGAGATTTTGCATCGTCCTTCAGAGTAAGAGCCCATGTCTAGATTTCTCATTGCAGCAATTCTGACAATTGCAAGTATCTTTTTTTCGGGTACAGCGCTTGCTCAAAGCGAAAGTGCTGCTGATCAATTGCGCCAATTTGTACGTAACTCTAAAACTGCAGAGGGTGACTTTGTGCAGCAGCAGTTACGCGCACCCAAAGCAAATGAGCCCCAAGATAAGGGTTTGAAAGTGATTCGCCAGACTCAGGGCCATTTTGTATTTCAGCGTCCAGGCCGTTTTGTATGGGACACCCAAAAGCCCTATGAGCAAAAGCTGATTGCTAATGGCAATCAACTCATTTTGTGGGACAAGGATTTAAATCAAGCGACCTTTCGTCCAGCAGGCCAAGCGCTAGCTTCAACCCCTGCAGCCATCTTATTTGGTGAAACTTCCTTAGATCAACATTTTGATTTGATTGAAGGTGAAGAGCGCTTAGGCATGAAGTGGGTTAGCTTGGTGCCGAAAAAAGATACAAATGCAAAAGGTGGCAATGACTTGCCCTACACCAAGATCTCGATCGGTATGACCAATGGCTTACCAAGAGCCCTGGAGTTAATGGATGGGCTAGGGAGCGTGGTCTTAGTTACCCTAGATAAAATCCAATTAAATGTGGCTTTGCCTACAAATCGCTTTACTTTCACGCCACCAGCGGGTGCCGAAGTCTTACGCTTAAACTAGAGCCTCAATAACAAAGTACTCCTCATCTATAGAGCATTAAATGATTGATCCGCAATTACTCCGTAAAGATATCGCTGCAGTCGCGGCGCGCTTAGCAACTCGCAAATTTCAACTCGATGTCGAGAAGTTCAATACCCTAGAGTCCGAGCGCAAATCTTTACAGACTCGTACCGAGGAATTGCAAGCTAAACGCAATCAATTGTCGAAAGCGATTGGTATGAAAAAAGGCAAGGGCGACGATGCCTCAGCGGAAATGGCGGAAGCCAGTCAGATCAACCTTGATATGGAATCTGGCGCAGCGAGACTCGCCATTTTGCAAGCCGAGATATCTGATTTCTTGATGGGTATCCCAAACTTGCCAGATGAGTCTGTACCCACCGGTAAAGATGAAACAGAAAATCAAGAGATCAAGCGTTGGGGCGAAAAACCTATGTTTGATTTTGAAATTAAAGATCACGTGGACCTTGGAGGTCCATTAGGTTTGGATTTTGAAGTAGCCGCTAAGATTAGCGGTTCCCGCTTTGTGGTTCTGAAAGGACCCATTGCGAGATTGCATCGTGCTTTAGCGCAATTCATGATTGATACACATGCAACGCACCATGGCTATCAAGAGGTTTATGCCCCTTATATGGTCAATGCTGCATCGATGCGTGGTACCGGTCAGTTGCCCAAGTTTGAAGAAGATCTTTTCAAAGTCCCCCGTCAGATGGGCGGGGAAGGCGAGGGCGGCGAAGCCAGAACTGAAAATTTCTATCTCATTCCAACAGCAGAAGTTCCAGTAACCAATTTAGTTCGTGATGAAATCGTCAATGCAGATGATCTGCCATTGAAATTTGTCGCTCATACTCCATGCTTCCGCTCTGAAGCAGGTAGCTATGGACGTGATGTGCGCGGGATGATTCGTCAGCACCAGTTTGACAAAGTAGAGTTGGTGCAAATCGCCAAACCAGAAGACTCCATGCAAGCTTTGGAAGAGTTAACAGGTCATGCAGAAAGAATCTTAGAGTTACTCGAGCTGCCATACAGAAAAGTATTGCTCTGCACGGGCGATATGGGCTTTGGTAGCACCAAGACTTATGACTTAGAAGTATGGGTGCCATCTCAAAATGCTTATCGGGAAATTAGCTCTTGCTCAAGCATGGGTGACTTTCAAGCAAGACGGATGCAAGCCAGATTTAAAGCAGGCCAAGGCAAGCCAGAGTTAGTTCACACCCTAAATGGATCTGGTCTAGCGGTAGGTAGAGCACTAGTAGCCTTAATTGAGAACAAGCAACAAGTGGATGGCAGCATTGCCATTCCGAAAGCATTGCAACCCTATCTAGGCGGCCTAGAAGTATTAAAGTCCCTCTAAGCTTTCAAGCGACCCCAAAGCTATAATTGCCCTTCAGTTCGGAGAGGTGGCAGAGTGGTCGAATGTACCTGACTCGAAATCAGGCGTACTGTCAAAGGTACCGAGGGTTCGAATCCCTCCCTCTCCGCCAAAGTCAATTTCTTTTTTTAAGGCATTCTTGATGAACTTACTCCGTGTATTGAGTATTGCTGGTGTTGCAGTAGTCACGATGGCTTGCTCAACCCCTGAAAGTGAATTCGGGGTATACAAGCAATCCGATGGCGCGATTGGTGTGCATGCACCCAAGGGGGCTAAACAGGACGAGGCTCAAGATGTGGCGATCGCAGAATGTCAAAAGCTAGGCAAGCGCACCGCAGTGATTGCGGAAAATAGGAAAACGGTCAATGACCGCTTTCCTATGACGTATATCTACTTGTGTAGATAAGTTGAATCAGCTGATTGATTAGCTCAGCAACCACTTCTTAATAGACTTATTGACACACATTGCATCTAAAGCAAGACCAAAGAACTCAGAACCATTGGTGACCATGCTTTCGATCGCTTCTACTTTCCCAGACTTAATACCACGCAAGTAGGTTGCTGCGCGATAGCGTAAGAAGTGCTCTGTTTCACCTTCTTCATTTTCAGTAGAGCAGAGCTCAAGGCTACCGTAGCGGGTTTCTGGGTTGATATTGAGAATCGCTAAACCTAATGCGCCAATCAATTTCTCAGGAACAGGGATCGGCACATAGGAGTAGAGTGAGATGAGCATCTCTTGTTCATCTACTTCAATGATGTGATCAATATCGAGAACATCTTGTTCGGTTAATTCGGTTTCGCCAGAATCGCCACCACCAAATGTAGATTCAAACTGCAGCATCGCAGTATTGCTACCTTTAGAGATTTCAATCATGTCAGGGTAGCCAAGCAAACCTTTCCACCAGTACATCAGCGAGAAAGTGCATGGCTTGACTTCAACCAAACCCTTGTTAGTGGACTTAGCAAAGTACAAACCGTAGAACTCATCGTCTTGCTCTAGACCGTATTGATCTACTTTAGGAGATTTGACAGAAGTCTTCTTAACAGCTTTTTTAGCCACTTTCTTTGCAACTGCCTTTTTAGCTACCGGCTTTTTTGCAGGCGCTTTTTTAGCAACTACCTTTTTTACTACTTTCTTAGCAGCAACTTTTTTTGCAGGGGCTTTTTTTACCACCTTAGTAGCTACTTTCTTTTTTGCTGGAACTTTCTTTGTAGCCATGGTTTATTACCCTTCTTTTGGTTTCATTGTGCTTAATTGCTTACTGATATTACTGCAAGTTCTTTGCAGAATTACTACATGCTATATGGGGTTTATCCCCCTTATTACAAGGGGATATTTTTAAATATCGGTAGAGCTATTGTTCTCCTCGTGGAGCAGGGATAAACTGAAGATGCTAGTTTTACCTTTCCACATATTTAACTGAAAGAAGATCTATGTTCCCAGAATTCCGTGAATTGATTACCAAGTTAAAAACTACAGATCGTCACTTTTCTCATTTATTTGATAAGCACAACAATCTAGATCAGAAGATTCAACGCATGGAAGCGCACATTGAGGCAAGCACTCACGAAGAGATTGAAACCTTGAAGAAAGAAAAATTGCTCTTAAAAGACCAGATTTATACGGTATTGAAAAAGGCAAGTCAGGAAAAGGTAGGTAGCTAAGCCTTTTTAAGGAAGCAGGCTTTTAGTAGCATATTGCCTGCTTCTGTTTTGCAATCTACCTCATGATCTCCCGAGACCAGGCGAATTCCCTTAATCTTGGTACCCACTTTTAAGGTAGTAGAAGAACCTTTTACTTTGAGATCCTTAATGAGCGTGACAGTGTCACCGTCAGCCAAAAGATTGCCGTTGGCATCTTTGACAATGAGACCTACTTCGGCCTCTTCTACTACTGCTGCCATGGGCCACTCATGACCGCATTGCGCACAAACAAAATTGACTCCATCTGGGTAAGTCATATCTTCCTGGCAGGCAGGGCATTTGGGCATTTGATCTGGATTCATCAGCAACATTTTAGACTACAGCCCAGCAAGCCTATAGAATGAATAAGCCATGAATAAAACCCTGAAACTTTGCCTCATCATCTTTGTCGCCGCTCTAGTCTTGGGCGGCTTAGGAGCTTGGTATGCGGCCTCGGCAATTGATCCTGCAAAGTTAACCAAACTATTGAGCACAACGATTAAAGAGGAGACTGGACGTGATTTAATAATCTCGGGACCAGTTAGCCTGAGTATTTTTCCGTCAATCGGCGTTAAAGCAGAGCAAGTGACATTGAGCAATGCTAGTTGGGCATCTGACGATCAAATGCTATCCGTAAAGCATCTCGAGCTCGATGTGAAATTGTTTCCCTTGTTTTCAAAACGAGTTGAAGTGAGCAAGATTACTTTGGTGGGCGTAGATGCTCATTTGCAAACCAATAAGGCAGGGCAAGATAATTGGGATTTGAGCTCATCAAGCAGCGCTCCAATCAGTAGCCCCACAGCAAGTAACTCAGCAAATAACGCCTCTGACCAGAGTAATTTAGTCGCTATTGAGACAGTTGAGATAACTGATGCCAGGATTAGTTATCAAAATGGTAGCAGTCCTCCAAAAGTCATCAATATTCCCAAACTCTCATTAATCGGTGAGGGTGGAAAGACTGCGGTCTTACTCGATGCGCAATACGCTGATTACCAACTGGGCTTAAAGGGCAAGATGAGCTCTCTGCGTCAGGCCATTATTGACTGGGGCCAAAGTCCTGTTCACATGAACCTAGACTTAACGCTTTCCCTCAATGGAAAATCTTTAGATATTGGCGGAAAAATTGATAAGCCTACAAAAGGATTGCCTCAGTTTGATATTCAGTTGACATCGAAATCATTTGATTTGGTCCCACTAGCTGCAGGGGCTGCTGCCTCTGGTCAAAAATCTGCCCGAGTTTTGAGATCGCCATCAACCCAAAGTCGATATTTCTTTAGTGATGCAATATTGCCATTGGATGCAATACCGAGCGCTGATGGTAAGGTTCAGATCAACATTGCAGAGCTGGGTGTTCCCGACCAAGCCCCTTTCAAGAATGTCTCGGGTACCGTCGCCTTTAAAGGTGAGAGGCTTGATATTCAGGATTTGAAATTTGAACTTGGCAGAGGGCAGGCCCAAGCTCAAATTTCTCTCTCGCAGTTTCATAGTGCTAGCCCTCATTTCACCTTAAAGGGCATGGCCAACAATTTCACGCTGGAGCAGATTGTTGTGAGCAGAGACCCCAGTGCAAAGATGACAGGTGGGGAAGCTCAGGTTGCCCTGAATCTATCAGGCAGAGGAAATAGCTTGCATCAAATGGCAAGCACTGCCAATGGCGCTGTTCAGCTGACGGTTGGACAAGCCCGCCTGGACTCGAAGCTCTTAAATACCGCTGGCGACTTTGCGGTAACAGTCATGAATGCTGTGAACCCGATGCGCAAAAATAATAAGCAGGCGATTTTGGAGTGTGCTGTGGTCTATTTGCCGATCAGCAATGGTTTCATCAATATTCAAGATTCCGTTGGGGTTGAAACGGATAGGCTAGATATTGTTTTATCGGGAACCGTCAATTTGCAAAGTGAAGCAATTAACCTCAAGATTCACCCTCAAGATAAAACAGGGCTTACTACCGGTGTCGACTTGGGTGGACTGGTACAGATCGAGGGTAGCTTAGAAAATCCGAGAGCTGGAGTGAATAAAGCAGGCGTTGTAAATAGTGCCGTCGCAATCGGACTGGGAATCTTGACTGGCGGCATCAGTATTGCCGCCGAGAATGCCCGATCACTCACAACCAAGAGGCAGCCGTGTAAAACGGCAATGCACCCTTGGGCGAGTATCTATCCAGGATCGAATTGAGAGATTTCTTAGAACACCAGCCCACTAACAAAGAGGCTGAATAAAGAAATAAAGATGCTGGCAAACAGTGCGGTCCAGAAGCTAGAGATCGTAAAGCCGCTCACTAAAGTAGAGACCAGCATCAGCACCAAGGCATTCACCACCAGCAAAAACAGACCCATCGTGAGCACCGTTAGGGGCAAGGTAAAGAGAATAAGCAATGGCTTTACCACGGCATTAGCAAATCCCAGGACCAGGGCAGCAATCAAGAGCGAGCCACCATCGGCAAAGCGTAGACCGCTGAAAATATAGCTGGCTACCCAAAGAGATAAAGAGGTTAATCCCCACTGAACTAGAAATAGCGTGATGTTACCCATGATGAACGTCCTTTTTTGAAGAATGTTATAAAAATAATACTAAAGCTATCTTATCAGCCACTCAATAATGGGGCGGAATATCGTCTTTGAGGCTTCCGCCACCAGTACTGCTGGCCTGCTCCTTAATGGCTTTAAGCTCGCGATATAAAAATTCGATTTGCTGTTGTTGCTTATAAATCGTCTCGTTCAACTTTTCGATTAAGTCCTCGGTAAAACTGAGTTTAATTTCTAGATTGGTAATGCGGTCATCTGTCATGTGATGGCTTCCTTTTATTCGGAGATTAGTTCGAATCGCCCATCTTCCATCTCTGCTTTTGGGCGAATCCAAAAATCATGAGACTGCAGCGATTCATAAACATAGGCTGGCTCTAGTGAGGCTTCGACATTCGCTAGCAGGAGAACTTTATAAAACCCACCGCTCTTAATATGCTTAAGCTTACTACCAGGTTTAAATAAGCCATCATCAGGATCAGCCATTTTTGGTTTAGTCATCCGTTTTCCTTACTCATTGCACCGTAATCAGCACTAATCATGACAGACTCTTTTGCCGCGCTCGCCGCAAACTTGAGGACCTCATTGTCTTTACTGAAGAGAGTACACGGCTTGGCTGTATAAGCCAAATCCAGAAAGATTTGATCATCTGGGTCTTGGCAGCGCCACGGGGAGGGCATCAGAGTTTCATCATCTATTACGCGAGCTAATGACTGCCATTGCAGTAAAAGCTGCTCTTGATCTGTTTGTCCCAGGGCAAATAGGGGTCTTGCGATCACATCTGCAAATTCCTCTAAGGTTTTGGGGGTTGCAAGCGCATCCAGTACTCCATCGAGTAGGGCTTGCTTCAGATGAATCGCTCGAAAGTCATTAAAGACAAAAATATCTAGCAAGACATTGGTATCAAAGACAATCGCTTTCATCGAAATAGAATGACTTACTCTTGATTACTACGCCACACTTCGGGTGTAATGGTCACTTGACCTTGGTCGGAAGAGACATAGGCTTCACCATCTTGCACATTGACATGGATCACCATACTACGTTCAACGAGCTTATTGAGATCATTTGCCTGTGTCGCAGGAATCGAGATAATTTGCAGATTGCGGGCGCGAGTCAATTTATTAGCAATGCCATCCCACCAAATCTTGCTAGTTTGTCCACCATAGCAATACACAATGACTTGATCAGATCTACCGCAGGCCTTCAAAATACGCCGTTCGTCAGGCTGCCCAATTTCTATCCAAAGTTTGATGGCATCAGTGAGGTCTTTGATCCAAAGATCGGGTTCATCGGTATCGCTTAGACCCTTTGTAAAGACCAAATCCTCATTGGCTTGCAGTGCAAAAGCAATGATCCTGACCATCATCCGCTCATCTGTTTCGGATGGATGCTTAGCAATAGTGAGGGAGTGACTGCCGTAATAGTGACGGTCTGAGTCTGCGACGTGAAGGTCGGCTTTGTGGATAGTTGCGCGTAGAGCCATGAGGCATTATCGCCTGTGCCGGCTACCATCTCTTAGAAGTGAGGATTTAACCAGTATTATTTACTTCTAGAGACTGAATATAGCGAGCTAAGAGCACCTCATTACCGAGTATTGTAAAAACCCATGATTCGTATTACTGAACTCCGTCTACCCATTGACCATGCGCCAGAAGCTGTGGAAGCAGCGATCCTGAAGCGTCTCAATGTGTCTCCGCAAGATTTGATTCGGTTCGATATATTTAAGCGCAGTTACGACGCTCGTAAAAATGTAGCCCTATCTTTTATTTATACGGTAGACCTCTCGGTAAAAAACGAAGAAGCCATCCTGAAAAAGTTTGATGGAGATATTCATGTAAGGCCATCACCAGATACGAGTTATCACTTTAAGGCTAAGGCTCCAGAGTCTATTGCCAGCGGTAAATCATTGCGACCGGTTGTCATTGGCTTTGGCCCTTGCGGCATATTTGCTGCACTTCTGTTAGCGCAAATGGGTTTCAAACCCATTGTTTTAGAGCGCGGCAAAAAGGTAAGAGAGCGCACTCAAGACACTTGGGGTCTGTGGCGCAAAAATGTACTCAATCCAGAATCCAATGTGCAATTTGGTGAGGGTGGGGCGGGCACCTTTTCAGATGGCAAGCTTTACAGTCAAATTAAAGACCCCAAGTTTTACGGCCGCAAAGTCATTCAGGAATTTGTGAAGGCAGGAGCGCCCTCAGAAATTCTGTATGTTGCTAAACCCCATATAGGTACCTTCCGTTTGGTGGGTGTGGTTGAGAAAATGCGCCAAGAGATCATTGATCTTGGTGGTGAGATTCGCTTCTCACAAAAAGTGATTGGCTTTGATATTGAAAATGGACACATTGCGGGTGTCAAAATTGAAGGACATGACGATCTACCTGCTAGCCACGTATTGCTTGCGCTGGGCCACAGTGCACGTGATACTTTTCAGGCCTTGCATGATGCCGGTGTTTATATGGAAGCCAAACCATTTTCAGTAGGTTTCCGTATTGAGCATCCGCAATCGCTGATTGATAGGGCACGCTTAGGCCCACATGCTGGAAATGAATTAATTGGTGCCGCAGATTACAAATTGGTTCACCATGCTAAGAACGGCCGCTCAGTCTACAGTTTTTGTATGTGCCCCGGTGGCACAGTGGTGGCAGCAACTTCAGAGCCTAATCGCGTCGTGACCAATGGGATGAGTCAATATTCTCGCAATGAACGAAATGCCAATGCCGGAATTGTGGTGGGTATTACACCTGATGATTATCCAGGCGGCCCACTTGCAGGCATCGCGTTTCAGCGTGCAATCGAATCTAAAGCCTTTGAACTTGGCGGCGGAACCTATGAAGCCCCAGGGCAGTTGGTTGGAGATTTTCTAGAGGGTAAGCCCTCAACGGAGTTTGGTAGTGTCTTGCCTTCTTACAAGCCCGGTGTGCGCCTAACAGACTTAGCCTTGAGTTTGCCTGACTATGCTATTGAGGCAATTCGTGAAGCGCTTCCGGCATTTGAAAAGCAAATTAAAGGCTTTTCAATGAAGGATGCTGTCTTAACGGGTGTAGAGACCAGAACCTCTTCTCCTTTGCGCATTACGCGCGGCACTGATTTTCAAAGTTTGAATATCAGAGGACTGTATCCCGCAGGCGAGGGGGCAGGGTACGCAGGTGGAATCTTGTCTGCTGGGGTGGATGGGATTAAAGTAGCAGAAGCACTAGCACTAGATTACTTATCAAAGTAGACAGCCCTTCGATTATTTATGAACCCAGTAACAAACTTATGCCCCTCTGAAGAGAGAGAAGTGCTTTTTCATCCAGAGCTGCTGCAAAAGTTTGATATCAATGGGCCGCGCTACACCTCTTATCCGAGTGCCGACCGTTTTCATCAAGATTTTTCGGAAGCGGATTATTTGGGTGCCTTGCAGCGGGTTGCAACCATGAATGAACCTTTGTCACTATATTTTCATTTGCCGTTTTGCCCCAATATTTGCTATTACTGCGGATGTAACAAGATCATCACTAAAGATCATGGCCGTAGCGCTAAATATATTAAGTACCTCGCCAAAGAAATGGCGATGGTATGCAATGCCATGGGTGCGCAGAAGAAGATTCCGATTACTCAGTTGCACTGGGGTGGTGGTACTCCCACCTTTCTATCCCATGAAGAGATGATTGAGTTGATGCATCACACCCGTGAGTATTTTGAATTATTGCCTGGTGGTGAATACTCAATCGAAATCGACCCCAGAAGGGTGACAGAAAGCGATATTGCTCTGCTAGCAGAGTTAGGCTTTAACCGAATTAGCCTTGGTGTTCAGGACTTTAATCTCGCGGTACAAGAGGCCGTGCATCGGGTGCAAACGATCGAAGAGACACAAGCTGTCATGGACTGGTCTAGAAAATATGGATTTAAGTCTAGAAGCGTGGATTTAATCTATGGCTTGCCTAAGCAAACTCCAGAAACCTTTAAAGAAACAGTCGATGCGGTTTTGAAAATGAATCCAGACCGGCTATCAGTTTATAACTATGCCCATTTGCCACATATCTTTAAGCCACAACGCCGTATTGCTGAATCTGATCTGCCTCTTGCAGCGGATAAGTTAAACATTCTTTCCAATACAATTGCGCGCTTGGTTGAGGCGGGTTATGTATTTATTGGTATGGATCACTTTGCTAAGCCTGATGATGAATTAGCGATTGCACAAAAAAAGGGAAAGTTGCATCGAAACTTTCAAGGCTACTCAACCCAAGCAGAGTGTGATCTTCTAGCCTTTGGAATTTCTTCTATTGGTAAGGTAGATGACTGTTACTCACAAAACGTACGCACATTAGATGAGTATTACGACTCTTTAGATCGCAGCCATTTGCCAATGCTTAGGGGAATGCGCTTAGATGCAGATGATTTATTACGCCGTGAATTAATCGGTGAGTTGATGTGCCAATTTAGGTTGAACACCCAAGTATTTGCTCAGACCCACCATATTGATTTTTCTGATTACTTCAAAACAGAATTAGAGGAACTCAAAGGTCTAGAGGATGCTGGCTTACTCGAATGGCACGGACAAGATATGCAGGTTCCCATCAAAGGCAGGCTCTTGGCTAGACGAGTAGCCATGACGTTTGATCGCCACCTTAGAGAATCTCAGGCAAAAGGTAGTTACTCTAAGGTTCTTTAAACGAGCGCATCAGGGTAAATCCGTACCTATTTGATCTGGATCAAAAGAAACTTAAAACAGCGTTGCTTTTAAGCCAATAAAAAACTCAGAGACTCATTGCATTTGATTTACATCAAATAGCCCTCATAGCGTCAATTCGAAAATGGTTTCATCGAAATTGAAAACAGAAAGAGGGATCATCATGCGTCTTAAATCACTAGTAGTAGCAATGGCTACCGTAGCATCTTTAGCTCCAATGGCTTCACAAGCACAATCTGCTGAAGAAAATCCATGGATGGTTCGCGTGCGTGCTGTTTCCGCAATTTGGCAAAATGGCCAGTCTGGCAATGCCTCAACCTACGATATAAAAGCGCAGAACCAATGGCTGCCTGAGTTTGATGTGAGCTACTTTTTTACTAAAAATATCGCTGCAGAGTTGGTGCTTACCTACCCACAAAAGGTGAATATTGTTTCTAATGCGGTTCCTGGAACAACAGGATCAATTACTGCGTTGCCACCGTCTTTATTGCTTCAGTACCATTTCACAGAATTGGGCGCTCTTAAGCCTTATGTTGGTGCCGGTGTGAACTACACAATTTTCGGCAATCGATCCAATTTCCCACAACTGGGTAATGGGCTAACAGTTTCAAATACCAGCTTTGGCGCAGTTGGTCAGGTTGGTGCCGACTACATGTTTGATAGAAACTGGGGCTTAAACGTTGACTTGAAATATGCAACTATGTCTACTGTGACTAATGCAAATAGTGCTGCTCCTACTTTGGGAACAGGCAAATTAACTCTGAACCCTTGGATGCCTGCAGTTGGTGTGACCTATAAGTTCTAAGAATTCAGTTCTTAGCACTTGGAGTAGGGCCCTTCAGGGGCCCTATTTTTTTTAGACTTCGTCAAAATCCATCTTCTTTTTGAGAAGTGGCGATAATGTCGCCATGGCTTTAATCGTACTCACTGATGCAAAACTGGCTTTCGGCCACGTAGACCTCCTCGCAAACACTGCTTTTTCTCTCGAATCTGGTGAGCGTGTCGGCTTAATTGGCCGTAATGGCACAGGCAAATCCTCTTTGTTGAAGATTCTGGCCGGGATCGAGAAGATGGATGACGGACTTCTGCAGTACCAGCAAGGTCTACGTATAGCTTATGTTCCGCAAGAACCTATTTTCGAGGCAGAAGAAACAGTCTTTGATGCTGTTTCTAAAGGGGTTGCTCAAGCTAAAGCCCTACGTGAAGAATATGAGGCGCTTAGCGTAGGTGATTGGGATGATGCCTCTCACCATCGCCTCGATGAAGTGCAATCGCAATTAGAGGCCTTGAGTGGTTGGAATTGGGAGCAACGCGTTCATGAAACATTAGATCGGTTGCATTTAGAGGCAGACGTCAAAATCAGCACCTTATCGGGCGGAACCAAGAAGCGAGTTGCCTTGGCGCGTGCTCTAGTAGAAATGCCTGATGTCTTACTGCTGGATGAGCCAACCAACCATTTGGATCTGGATTCTATTGCTTGGTTGGAAGAGCTTTTGAAGGAATATCAAGGCTCTGTGATTCTGATTACCCATGATCGTGCTTTTTTGGATAATGTCTGCACTCAAATTGTGGAGCTCGATCGCGGTATTTTGCGAAGCTATCCAGGTAACTTCACTCAGTATGAGGTGCTCAAGGACCAAGAGCTTAATGCAGAATCTTTGGCTAATGCTAGGGCAGATAAATTGCTGGCTCAAGAAGAGGTCTGGATTCGTAAAGGTGTCGAGGCACGCCGCACTCGCAGTGTGGCGCGCATTGCCCGTCTTGAAAAATTACGAAGCAGTCGTGCTGAGCGCAGAGACGCGATGGGACAGGTCAAGCTTGCAGTTTCAGCGGGTGATCGCAGTGGCAAGATTGTGGCTGATTTACAAAACGTCAGTAAGTCCTATGACAGACCGATTGTGCAAGACTTCACGGCAACAATTCTACGCGGCGATAAAGTGGGCTTACTTGGGCCAAATGGCGCTGGTAAAACAACCTTACTGAAATTGATTTTAGGAACGATTGCCCCCGACTCAGGGACTGCAACAATGGGCACCCGGATTGAGGTGGCTTACTTTGATCAAATGCGTGAGGGTCTTGATCTCAATGCATCGCTTGAAGACTATATTAGCCCTGGTAGCGAATGGATTGAAATCAACGGTAACAAAAAGCATGTCAAGAGCTATTTAAGTGATTTCTTATTCGCACCCGGGCGTACTAATTCTCCGGTGAGCACTTTGTCGGGTGGCGAGCGCAATCGCCTTTTGTTGGCACGCTTGTTTGCAAGACCGGCAAACGTATTGGTTCTAGACGAGCCTACTAATGATTTAGATATTGATACCTTGGATTTGCTTGAGCAATTACTCCAAGACTATAAGGGCACCGTTTTCTTGGTCAGTCATGATCGTTACTTCTTGGATAACGTAGTGACCAGCATCATTGCGAACGAGGGTGATGGATTTTGGCGCGAGTATGAAGGGGGTTATGAGGATTGGAAGATCCAAAAAGCCCGCTCAGATAAAATTCGTGCCAATAACTCTGCTGCTAAACCAGGGGCTAAGGTCGAGTCTAAGTCTGAACCGAAGGCAGAAATCAAGCCTGTTGCTAAGACTAGCGTGCAAAAACTCAATAGCAAGGAGCGTCAAGAGTTGGAATCTTTGCCGCTGCAGATCGAGCAACTCGAAACCGAGCAGGCTGATATCGGTATTGCGATGAGTAACCCAGATCTTTATAAAAACGAACCGGAGCTAGCCGCGAGTATGCAAGCCCGTTTAAGTGAAATTACTGAAGCGCTAGAGAAAAATCTGCAACGCTGGGAATTTCTACTCAGTCGCTCTGAGTCTTAAGACTCGCGCAGTAAGCGAGAGCGCAGTTGAGCGATTTCGTCCAAGAGATCAAGCGCCAGAGCAACACCAGGAACATTGAGCTCTAGATCATGTGTAAGGTGTGCCGCAGTTTTGGCTCTTCTCAGAGAGTCACCACTAAAGCGCCAGTCTTCTGGTGAAGAACCAAGAGGGCTCAGAACACCTTCAGAAACCCAAGACATGATGAGTTCTTGGGGGGTGCGAGCGGCATGAGAGAGTTCTACGATACTCATGTGCACTTCATTTTCAACAACACTTGCTTCAATCCAGGTGGTATTCATCTGTGTCATTTCATCATCCCTTCAAGTGGGATCTGGGGTTGAAATCAAAAGCTTTACTAAAGTTCTCATAAGCTTCTTTTTGGCTATCCGTGCTCGCTGGTGGCAAAGCAATCGTTGGAACCACATACAAATCACCAGGTTCTGCGCTAGGAATGCCTTTGCCTTTGAGGCGCATCTTGCGTCCAGCAACCGTACCTGCCGGAATCTTGAGTTCTAGAGTAGATCCAGCGGGCGTTGGAACATGGACAGTCGTACCTAATGCCGCTTCCCATGGCGCCAATGGAATGTCGATAAAAATATCTTTGCCATCAATGCGATAGAGTGGATTTGGATGAAAGTCGATTTCTAAATAGAGATCACCTGCAGGGCCTTGTCCGACACCAGGTCCACCTTGCCCAGCAAGGCGAAGATTTTGTCCCGCTTTAATTCCTTTTGGAATGCTGACATCTAATTTACGCTCTTGGGTGCTGACATGACCATTGGCATCAAGCGCTGGCATATGCAAAGCAATTGTGCGCTTTGCGCCGTTATACGCATCAGCTAAATCAACCAAAATTTTGGCGTGATGATCTTGACCCTTGAAGTTCATTCCCTGGCGTGATTGACCGCCACGACCACCTTGACGGTGATTACCTCTACCAAATAGCGATTCAAAGAATTCGCTCTGGTCGCCTTCAAAGCCACCGCCATAACCTGGGTGACCACCACCAAAACCACCATCGGAATACTCAAAACCTTCATTCCAATTGGGAGGAGGGGTGAAGTCTTGACCGTTTTTCCAGTTCTCCCCAAAGCGATCATAAGCGGCACGTTTTTCCGTATCCTTCAGGACGGCATAAGCCTCCCCGATCTCTTTAAACTTTTCTTCAGCGCCAGATTCTTTGTTGACATCTGGATGGAATTTGCGAGCGAGTTTGCGATACGCTGCTTTGATTTCTGCTTCAGTAGCGGTCCGTGCTACCCCAAGCGTTTCGTAGTAATCCCTAAATTTCATGAGCTAAATTGAATCCTGATTAAGCTGATATTCAATTCTACATTCCTATTCATACAGCGCCTGCTTTTTAATCCCCAAGGAATCGTCAGTGAGGGCAGGGAATTATTGAGGATTGAGGTCGAAAAACAGCACCTCTGCCTCGACACCATGATCTATTTGTAGAGTAGATTCATTTTCAATCAGTAGGGCATCACCCGTTTGGAGTTGTTGGCCATTTACCTGCAAGGATCCACGGACAAGATGGAGATAGGCTTTGCGATTTGGGTCTAGAGCTACCTGAGCTGATTGAGAGCCATTAAAGAGGCCTGCATAGACTTTCGCATCAGCAAAGATTTTGACGCCGCCATTCTCGCCATTTGGAGAAGCAACTAAACGCAGCTTGCCATCTTTCTCAGCGGTCGGAATAGTCTTCTGCTCATAACTAGGCGCAATCTCAAGGACGTTTGGTTCAATCCAAATTTGTAATAAGTGGGTAGTTTGATCTTTAGCGTGATTGAATTCACTATGCAGCACTCCAGTGCCAGCACTCATACGCTGTACATCTCCCGGCGGAATACTTTCCACATTGCCCATGCTGTCTTGGTGAGCCAATTCGCCTTCAACAACATAGCTAATGATCTCCATATTGCGATGGCCATGCTTGCCAAACCCCATACCAGGAGCAACCCAATCTTCATTGATAACTCTGAGATTTCCCCAACCCATAAATTTGGGATCGTGGTAGCCAGCAAACGAGAAGGAGTGAAAGCTTTTGAGCCAGCCATGGTCAGCATAGCCTCTGTCTTGGGATTTTCTAAGGTATAGCATTCAGAATATTTCTTAAGTTAAATGAAGATGTTAGAGCTTGATGGTATTGATGGGACTTTACTCACCCTCACCAGATCTGCTGGGGTATTTAAAGGAAGCATAACGTACGATGGCATTGGCTAAGGCCAGAATTAAAATGGTAAGGCCCATAAACAAAATAGCCATGTCTGCTTCGTGCTTTGTGTTCACCAAATCAATAATGAGTCGGGTCACGGCAGTAATCGCAACGTAGATCAAGAAACGGACCGGCATGTGATTGGTCTTAAAGTAAATACCGACCATTGCACCAATTTCTAAGTAAATAAATAGCAGGAGTAAATCTTCAATCGAGGCTGAGCCTTTATTTACCATACCCAGAAAAGCAACCGCAGCAGACCAAACCGTTGCTGCACCAATTCCGAATAAGGCAATGCGATGAAATAAGGAAACAAATAGGTTCCCGATTGGAACGGTCCATTTTTCAATCGCCTCTTCTAATTTGTAGGCATCCTTTGGTGAGCTAGGGGTCATATTGATGAGGTCTCCATTTTTAGGTATTGATTTTTCTCAGTATATTTCTCTATTGGGTCAAGCGGAATCAAAAAAGAGGCTTAAGAGCCCCTTTTTTTCACAAGTGTTGACTTGGGTCAACCTAGGCTGTCTGCCCAGATATTGTGCGCCCAACCCCATGCATACACCCCCTCTAAGGTTGATGGTCCTGGGGAGACCCCACCTGAGCCAGGAACAGGTTTAAAAGTCTTCTCCGCAGCAATATATTGGTGAACGCTCGCCACGTGCACCACTTCGCGATCGTTGACGAAGCTATAGCAGGTATTCGTGAG
Organism: Polynucleobacter sp. MWH-Svant-W18; assembly: GCF_018687495.1. Classification (NCBI taxonomy): domain Bacteria; kingdom Pseudomonadati; phylum Pseudomonadota; class Betaproteobacteria; order Burkholderiales; family Burkholderiaceae; genus Polynucleobacter; species Polynucleobacter sp. MWH-Svant-W18. The sequence continues at coordinate 1,148,434 of NZ_CP061293.1, read as the reverse complement.
TACTGGAGCTGGATTCACTTCCCAGCCACTGAGCTCCGCAACAATGGCCGCTGCTGCAACTTTGGCATGTTGATTCGCCATGTGTCCAGACTTAGGCATTGCATAAGCAACTTGGATGGAGTCGCCAAGGACATGAATATCTTTTTGTGCAGTGGATTCAAAATTAATGAAGTTCACATTCACCCAGCGCCCATTAGAATTTGCTAGACCAGTTTTCACTGCAATTTCACCAGCACTCATCGCAGGCAATAGATTTAATACGTCCGCTTTCACATCATCCTGAATTTCCAGTTTGATGGTTTTGGTTTTGGCATCTACTCCAGTGACATTATGCTTTGGTAAATATTCCACAATGCCTGGGTACTGCTCGGCCCACACTTTTTTAAACAATGCGCCTTTGGAAGTCACATCTTGATTTGCATCCAAAATCAAGACTTTTGACTTGGGCTTATTTTGTTTAAGGTAATTCGCTACCTGGCAAGCTCGTTCATATGGACCGGGAGGGCAGCGGTAGGGGGCTTCTGGAATGCTAATGGCAAATGTTCCACCATCCCGCATTGCTGCTAATTGCTGATGCATGGCTATCGTTTCAGGGCCGGCTTTCCATGCTTGCAATGTCACACCAGCCTTATTAGCTTGCGCTAAGCCCTCAATGCTATTCATCATTAAGGTCACACCTGGCGAGACAATGGCTTTGTCATATCGCAATGTTTTACCTGAAGCCAACTTCACCGTTTTCTTGTCGGGATCTATGCTAGTAACGCTGTCTTGAAGAATATTGATGCCATGACGTTTTTTTAAATTGTCATAAGGTGTAGTGAGCTCCGCTAAAGTTCGTGAGCCACCAACCACTAGGTTAGACAGCGGGCAGGAGATGAAAGTAGGGTTAGGCTCAATGAGCGTAACTTTGGCAGTGTTATTCGAAAACAAGCGCAGGTACTTCGCAGCTGTAGCGCCGCCGTACCCGCCACCAATCACCAGAATTTCTGCTTTTTGTAAATTAGCACGTGCCTGTCCGGAGAAGCCCGCAAGTAGACCTAAGGCAGCTGCGCTTTGACCAATAAAGTGTCGACGATCCATGATGGGCTTCCTTATGGTTGCTTGCCAAGTTGCTTGGCGATAGTTTCGAGTTGCTCGTCAGAGTAGCCTTTGGCTAACTGCGGCATGATGGTGCCTTCACGTGCACCCGATTTGAATGCTTTTAATTGAGTCAGCATTTGTTCGCTGGTCAGTTGATTGATTAAAGGCATACCACCATCTGGCACTCCTTTGCCATCAGTGCCATGACAGTTCGCGCAGGTAGCGGCAAGACCGCGGTGATACAAATTCGTAGCATCAGCATTTTGTGCTGCCGCAGTTGACCAGGGACTTAGGCCAAGATACATTGCCACTAGCATTGCGGGTTTTAAAAATGGTGCTCGCATGGGGTTTGTCTCCATTTCGATAATTACTGGGTAATGAGTCTATTTTTGTCTATTCCATATCTTAATCAAGAAGTACATGGAATGTAGTATCTAGCTCATATTCATTTTTCATAAGCTCATGCAAAACAATGGTTGGCTTGGGTTTTCTCCATCCTAGCTGCAAGCCCTATAAACTATGGGAATGCGAAGCCCATTCTCTTACCGTTCCGCGCTCTTCATACTGCTTCTGGGTGTATTCACCTATCTTTATGGATTAGACAGCCGATTTGCGCCTAAAAATGGGGATGAGTATCCCTATATGCATATAGTGCGTATGACTGCCGATGCTGGCAATTGGTTGCCGCTTCAATCTGAGATGGAAGGCATCAAAAATACCAAGCCACCGCTTATTTTTTGGCAAGGAATTGCCACTACCGCTTGGGCGAATCAGTGGTCTCTTGAAAACTTGCGTTGGCCCAGTGTTTTATACACAGGACTCACAGCATTTTTCTTATGTTTGGCAGTGCGTCGATTTAGTGGAAACACACAAACTGGTTTACTAGCCGCTTTAGTGTGGCTTTCTTTTTTTGCGACCTATCGTTATGGTCGTCCCTTCTTAGCTGATCCTCCAGAAGTCTTTTGGATTAGTCTGCCATTCATGGCGCTTCTCTATTGGGGCAAGTCGGCTTTTGAATCTAAATTCTTTTATCCTATATTTGCGGGGATTTGTTTTGGTTTAGGACTGTTTACTAAATCGTTTGCCTATATTGCGCCAGCATCGCTTGCACTAGGTCTCTACTATTGGCGCTGGCGACAGTGGAGTATCCCTCAAACACTCATTCATGACCTCTACAAGATACTGATAGCCTGTGTATTGGCGCTGGGTGTATTCGCACTATGGTTTGCTTTGGATCCTTATCCAGCAGCAGTGTGGCAAGAGTTTGTTGTGGGTGAGAACGCGGGTAAGTTTGCTGCTCGCAACTCAAATTACTTATTAGATCTCCTGCGGGGCGGAGACAGTATTTGGCTTTTGCTGCTCACCACCTTAGCCAATGCTGGTTTCTTCATTTTTGTCTTGATCACTACCTTATGGCAATGTTGGCGTAGCCGCCGGTTCCTAGATATCAACGAAGTGTTGTTGTTATTGTTAATCGCCGCATTTTTACTGGTATTTAGTTTGCCAAGTCAACGCTCTGGTCGTTATCTTTTGCCGGTGATGCCCGCATTTGCAGCGTTAATTGCATTGCATTGGAATCGATTGCCTATGTGGGGCTTTCGCATTGCATTGTGTTTGCAGCTCTTAGTGTTGTCGCTCTTGCTGTGGGTAGGCATCAATTTGCAGCTCTCGGGTTTCGGTGGCGAGAATATTGCTTGGACCTACTCTTATTTTCACTGGGGGCTAATGGGTTTTAGTCTAGTGATCATCTTGACGGGCTTATTGAACTCCAAGCGAAGCAAAACTTTGGCCTTAGCTGCTTGTTTCCTGACTTACTGTGCCTTGACCAGTAGTCTTGCGCCGCTAGAAGGGGAGTTAGGTCGCTATTCAGTAAAAACGATTACTAATATGCAAGGCAAGGATGTTTGGATCCCTTGCGATTATCGTGCTAAAGACGAAGAATATCGCTTACTTCTGCCTGGTGCCCAGTTGCATGGCTATGCTGCTAAAGATGCAAGTGACGTTCAGATTTTAACGAGCGCTTATCCATTGGTGGCGGTACATGCACCCTTAGGGACTCCTCCAGCCTTGTGCGAATCTTGTCTAATTGTGGGGCAAAGAATGGAAATGCGCGCACGCCATACGAATGAAGAAATGATTGCAATGCTGAAAGGCCAGATTGGCAAGTATCTTTTTGTAAATGAATATTTGATAGCAACACCAGCCGCTAGCCCCGATCTGAGCAATGTGAAGGATGTGTGTAGATGAGCCGTGTGATTGCCCTCTGTTTTTTATTGCTAGCTGCCGTGATTGGTTTCTTGCACATTGATAGTCGTCCAGCATGGGCCCCATTTGCTTTGAACTCTCCAACCATAGCGAAAGAACAATTAGAGTTACAGCCTGTCGCTCCTGCCAAGCAATCTACAGTTCCCAGCAAGTCCAATATACCCACACCATTAGATACTTGGTTGCCCGAGACAGGTGCTCCGTCGGTGCACGCCGCATCACTGATTGCTTTGAAAGATGGGGCAATCAGGGCATTTTGGTTTGCTGGTAGTCGCGAGGGCGCAGCAGACGTGGTGATCAATAGTGCAGTCCTGGATCCAAAGTCATCAACCTGGGGTGCGCCAACAGTGGTTATGGATAGAGTCAGCGCAGAAAAAGGTTTGTCACGTTACATCGCTAAGTTGGGCAATCCCGTTCCAGCTAGAACATCTGATGGCCGCCTGCAATTATTTTTTGTTACGGTGTCGATTGGTGGTTGGGCGGGTAGTTCCATCTCCAGCGTGATCTCAGATGATGAAGGGCTGACCTGGAGTAAGCCACAACGACTGATTAGCTCTCCTTTAATCAATCTCAGCACTTTGGTTAAATCTCCTGCGATCACTTTTGCAGATGGCCGCTTAGGCTTGCCTGCGTATCACGAGTGGATCGGCCGCTTTGGGGAGTTTCTCAGGATCGATGCTGGACAAGTAATTGATAAGCGCCGGATGAGTTCGGGACGCGGTGCAATTCAGCCACTGGTATTTGTGAACAACGTCCAAGATGCTACGGCATTCTTCCGTCAAACCCGAAGCTCTCATCAACCCAAGCAAATTCCTGTGAGTCAAACTCAAAATGCTGGACAAGCATGGCATTCGGCTGATGATCTTCCCATCGCTAATCCAAATGCAGCTGTAGCAGGCGTAGAGCTGAGCGATGGCGTTCGTATTTTGGCACTCAATAATATTGAAGCCGGTCGCTCGCGCCTGGTGTTGATGATGAGTGATACCCAATCATCTCATTGGCAAATCATTGAGGTCCTCGAAGACGATTCAGCATTACCAGATGATCAACGCCGTGAATTTTCCTATCCATATCTCATTACGGCCAATGGAAATGATGCGCATCTGGTTTATACCTGGGATCGTAAAAAAATTCGTCATCGATATTTTTCAGGAGCATGGCTCAAACAGGCTCATAGCCAACTCAGTAGCGCCGAGTCAGTAGCACCTGCAGAGGAGGCAAAATAATGAGCGACTTCATGCAAACGATAGCCTTGATGGAGATGTCAATCACTTGTGCTGTTGTGGTGATCTGGCTATTACAAAAGTCCGCATCTCAGCCTTTTCCATGGATGGCAAAATTCATCATGATGATATTGATTGGCAATCTATTCTTTTGGCCCTTAGGGTTGGGAATGGAGTTGCCGCTTGCTGCTTATGTTCGTGGCGTGACAGGGGATCTGAGTATTGTGACCTTATTACTTTTGTGGGGCTCTTTATTGCCTGGAGCTAAGCCTATTCCATTGGCCTTTAAATGCGTGCTTGCCGTGATTGCCTTGAGCTTTTATCCCTTTGCCCTCGGATTTGGCATGGTTGATCCGTACGCCTGGGGTTATGGCTCGATCCCATTTTTCATCGGCGTACTGTTGTTTGCATTGCTCTGTGGTTTGTTTAATTGGGCCAAAGGAGTCTGGATCATTGCGCTTGCCATCATCGCCTGGGCAGCCCATTGGCATGAGTCTGCGAACCTCTGGGACTATGTACTCGATCCTTTTTTAGCAATTTGGGCCTGTATTGCAATATTGGGCGCGCTATATAAAAGACGCAAAGATAAAGCGCGCTCTGGCTATTTATTTAGACCTGGTTAATAAAAAAATTGCGGCATCCACCTATGTCAAAAAAGAAAAAGCCACCAAATTGCTGGCTTTTTTAATGCAGCGACGCAATCTTAGTCGGCAATATTCGACTTACGAATCACGGGCCCCCATTTATTAATCTCTGACTCAAGGTGAGTCTTTAAGCCATTGGGTGTCATTTTGTCTTGTGAAACGATATCGATATTGGCGTCCTCTAAACGTTTTTTAACGTCTGGAGAGTTCAAGGCAAATTTTAGGGCGGCATTGAGCTTATCCAAAATTGGCTTGGGCACACCTTTGGGTGTGTACATGCCATGCCATACTTTGACTTCAAAACCTTTTAGACCCTGTTCATCCAAAGTTGGCACATTGGCGATTGCAGGCAAGCGCTTGAGCGTAGTGGTTCCGTAAGCTTTCACGCGTCCATCTTTGATGTACGGAATGGTTTGGGTGGTTTGATCGCAGAGCAGATCTACTTGGCCACCGAGCAAGTCTGTGAGAGCAGGGCCCGTTCCTTTGTAAGGGACGTTGGTGAGCTTGACGCCCAAACGGCTTTGAAAGAGTAGGCCGCACAATTGTGACACCGCACCAGGACCAGCATTCGCCATTGTCACTTTAGAACCATTGGCTTTAATGTAAGCCTCTAGTTCTTTAAAGTTGTTTGGTGGTAAATCTTTTTTACCCAAGAGCACCATGGGTACGTCCGCTACTTGACCGATGTATTCAAAATTGGTCAAAGGGTCATAAGGGAGTTTGTCATACAGAGCATTTGCAGTTGCCATACCCATATGGTGTAAGTAGATGGTGTAACCATCGGGTGCGGCACGTGCAACCTTTGTGGTGGCGATGGTGCCACCTGCGCCATTGACGTTCTCAACAACCACAGTTTGCCCAAGGTACTGGCCCATGGGTACAGCAATCAGGCGTGCAACAGAGTCAGTCGGTCCGCCAGCGGCAAAAGGAATGACTAAGGTAATTGACTTGCTGGGCCAGTCTTTTTGCGCCAATGCATTGCCACACAAAGCAGTACTAAGGGCAATAGCGCTAGCAATGCCAGAAAATAGGAAATTCTTGATCTTCAATTTTGGTCTCCATCTTGTTTTTATGTAGACCAATTCTGCCAGTTTTGCAGGTTTTTGACCTTAGTGTTTACCAGCAAGTGCAAGCGTTCTTTGCGCCAAAAGAACTACTGGGCGGTCAATCATGCGGCCATCCAGCTTGACTGCACCTCCCTGGGATGTTTGAATCGCCTCGATTACTTTCTGAGCCCATAAGATTTCCTGCTCAGATGGCATGAAGGCGTTCTTGACTGTAGGAACTTGCTTAGGGTGGATGCAAAGCTTGCCACCAAAGCCCATACGCTTGGCCCGTTCAGCATCATCTTGAATCCGCGCTTCATCATCTGTTGAGGGGGTAACCCCATCAATAGGGGGAGCAATTTGCGCAAGTCGGGATGCGAGGACGATTTGATAGCGCGCAGCCTGTAATTGTGTTTCTTGCGGATCACAGATCATGCCAAGATCAGCCTGTAAATCCAAATTACCTAAAGCAAGGCGAATCACTTGATTTGAATTGGCGATTTGTTTGAGTTGATCTAAACCGATGGCAGTTTCAATCATGGGAATCAGCGTGGTGTTAGGCAAAATCAGTGCAGCACCATTGATCTGATCAGCAGACTCAGATTTAGGAATGAGCAAGCAGGTGGCTTTCAACTCCTGAGCCAGTATCAAATCCGCAGAATAAAACGGACTACCTGGAGAGTTGCTGCGAATGACTAAACGACTCTTCTGTTCGGTGCTAAAGCTAGGCCAAGCAGCCCGAATCGCATTGCGGGCAGTCTCTTTGTCATCCGGTGCGACCGCATCTTCTAAATCGATGATCACTGCAGCAGCGCCACTCTCAAACGCTTTTGCAAAGCGCTCAGGGCGATTGCCTGGAACAAACAGAAAGGTGCTGCAAAAGGCTAAAGGGAAGTCGGATGGATTCATAGGGAGCTTAAATTGATATCACGCTAATTGGGCAGTCGCCTGCATGGTGAGCCAAGCTTCATGATCTTCGGCCCAAACGGAAATAGTCTTGCCACTAGGATCTTTTTCTAAATCAGGTTTGGCCGAGACTTTAAATACATTGATATCAAAGGTCGGGCGAATTGCACGGAACTCAAAGCTCTTGAGTCTGCATCCAGGAATGCGTTGACGAACCAAATCTACCAGCAGTGTGGCGATCAAGGGACCATGCACAATGAGGCCAGGATAGCCTTCTACTTCGGTAACGTATTTGCGATCGTAATGAATGCGATGACCATTAAAGGTGAGCGCTGAGTAGCGGAATAGCAAAACATCATCTGGCGTAATAGTCTTTGTCCATACTGCATCTTTTGGAGCGGGAGTGGGGGCCGCGGGTTTGTCATCTGGTCCGGGCGCATCACGATACACAATGTCATGCTCTTCAATAATGGCAAGACCATTTTGATTGGAGATGAGGTGTTTCACTAAAACAAAGATCAGATCACCTGCACGTCCTGCTTTGTGGGTGACAGATTCAATCGTGGAGACGCGTTCAATCTCATCTCCCACGGTGAGTGGCGCCAACCATTGCAAGCGACTACCGGCCCACATCCGACGTGGTAGCGGAACAGGAGGAAGAAAGCCGCCACGCTTCGGGTGGCCATCAGGTCCGATATCGGATTCGCGGGCATGGGGTAAAAAATACAGCCAATGCCACAGCTCTGGTAAAAAAGTGCCTTTGCTTGGTGCTGGGTCATCGCGATCTAAAGTAGCAGATAGGGCGCGAACTGGTGCAGCCGTAACTGAATCTTGGAATGACTCAGTTTTACCGAGCCATTCTTGTAAGTGGGCAATAGTTTGAGCTTCGATTCGCATATTTTCCATTATGCCAATCTTCATCAAGCTGAGCTTGAAGTGATTAGCCGATGAAGGCTACGGCGAGGTAAGAGAGTAGGCCAGCTAAAGCGCAGCCACCTAGCACCGTCATTACCCCTTTTTGAAACTGAAATAGCGCTAAGCTAGCTAAAGCGCAGATGACGATGGATATCCAAGAGATAGAGCCTCCTAGACCACTAGGTAAAAACACATGGTAGGCAAAGAAGAGACCCAGATTAGCGATCACGCCAACCACAGCAGCAGTGATCGCAGTCAGGGGTGCAGTAAAACCAAGTTTTCCATGAGTAGACTCAATCAGTGGGCCGCCTACCAAGATAAAAAAGAATGAAGGTAAAAAAGTGAACCAAGTAGCGACACACGCACCAAGTACACCAAACCAAAATGGATTGCTATTGCCAATCAGGTGCTGAATATAACCGGCTAAATAACCTACAAAAGCCACCACCATAATCAGCGGTCCAGGAGTGGTCTCACCTAGAGCTAAACCATCAATCATTTGATTGGCGCTGAGCCAATGAAAATGATCTACAGCACCTTGATAAACATAAGGCAGTACTGCATAAGCACCACCAAAGGTCAGCAAGGCAGCCTTAGTAAAGAACCACGCGATAGCTGGATAGAGTGTTCCCCAGCCAAAGACTGCAATCAGGATGACAATTGGCAGAAGCCAGCATGCGATTGCGACTAGGCTATGCCGAATGGTTTTCTGAATCTGAAACTGTGCGTGCTCAGGAGTAGGGGTATCGTCATCAATAATGGCCCTACCGTAATGTTGATCTTGCGTATTGGCATGTCCACCCTTTTGGGAAAAATACTCTGGGTAGCGTTTGCCTCCCCAAAAGCCAATCGCAGCAGCAATCAAAACAATGATTGGAAAAGCCAAATTGAGTATGAAGATTGCAATGAAAGAACCCAAGGCAATCCACTGCAGAGCTTGATTGTGAATGGTGCGCTTACCAATACGCACAGCCGCATGCAAAACAATTGCGACCACCGCTGGTTTAATGCCAAAGAAGATGGCGGCAATCCAAGGCACTTGCCCAAAGCTTAAATAAACCCAAGATAGGCCAATCAAGATAAACAGTGAGGGCAAGATAAATAGTGTGCCCGCCAGAATGCCACCCCAACTACGATGCATCAGCCAGCCAATATAAGTGACGAGTTGTTGTGCTTCGGGCCCTGGTAAGAGCATGCAGTAGTTCAGAGCATGTAAAAAGCGCCGCTCAGAAATCCAGCGACGCTTCTCAACCAACTCTTGATGCAAAACCGCGATTTGTCCAGCGGGACCGCCAAAACTAATAAAGCCGAGTTTGGCCCAAAACTTGAGGGCCTCGCTTAAGGGAACACTCAAACTTCTTCCATTCCACCAATGACTTGGCTAAAGCCGTTATCCACATAAATGATTTCAGCAGTGATACCGTTTGCAAGATCAGACAACAAGAAGGCAGCAGTATTGCCCACATCATCAATCGTGACATTGCGGCGTAATGGTGCGGTTTGTTCGACTGCTTCCAAAATCTTGCCGAAGCCTTTGATGCCAGAGGCAGCGAGCGTTTTGATTGGTCCTGCAGAGATGCCGTTGGCACGAATTCCCTTAGGGCCAACTGAGCCGGCGAGATAACGTACTGAAGCTTCTAAAGAAGCCTTCGCTAAACCCATGGTGTTGTAGTTGGGAACGTTCTTCATGGATCCCAAATACGTTAAGGTGAGTAGTGAAGATTTATCGCGCAACATAGGTAAAGCTTCTTTTGCCATTGCCGGAAAACTGTAGGCAGAGATGTCATGTGCAATTTTGAAGCCTTCACGAGAGAGGCCTTCGAGGAAGTCGCCTGCAATGGCTTCACGGGGTGCAAAACCAATCGCATGTACAAAACCATCAAACTGAGGCCAGGATTTAGCTAAATCCTGAAAGAGGGCTGCAATTTGTTCATCGCTACCAACATCACAGTCAAAAATGAGATCGGTGCCGAATTCTTTTGCAAAGTCGACGATACGGTCCTTAAAGCGTTCGCCAACATAAGTAAAGGCTAATTCAGCGCCTTCACGGTGACATGCCTTGGCGATACCATAGGCAATTGAACGATTGGAGAGGAGGCCGGTAATGAGGATTTTTTTGCCGGAGAGAAAGCCCATGTTGTGTCCTTTGCTTCAAATATGATTAGCTATCTACAATTGTTGCATATATGCCGACCCTAAAGCCCATTCGCCAGCTCGCCCAATACCTGCTGCTAGCCCTGCTAGTAGGGCTTGGAGTCAATACAGCAGAGGCGGCACAGGGGATTTCTCAATATGGCAAGCCCAAGTATGCCGACGGATTTGCCCATTTCGATTACGTCAACCCCAATGCCCCCAGGGGAGGTACGCTGACTTTACCCAATCCAGGGCAAAGAACCAGTTTTGATAAGTTCAATCCATTTACCCTGCGAGGAGTGACTGCCCCCGGAATTGAATTGATGTTTGAATCTTTGGCGGAGGGAAGTGCGGATGAGGTATCGAGTATTTATGGTTTGCTTGCTGAAGATATTGCGGTAGCAGCAGATCACAAATCTGTGACCTTTCGAATTCGTCCAGAAGCCAAATTTTCGGATGGCAGTCCCGTGTTAGCGGCAGACGTTAAATACAGCTTTGATATTTTAATGAGTAGCAAAGCTCACCCACGTTACAAAACGACTTTTGCCGATATCAAAGAGGCAGTCATTCTTTCAGATCGAACAGTGCGTTTTGATTTTAAAAATGACAATGCTGAACTTCCCATCCTCGCAGGAACTTTGCCAATCTTTTCTCGCAATTGGGGTAAGCAAGCAGATGGCAGCATTACTCCTTTTGAGAAGATCGCCTTTGAGACGCCGATTGGTAGTGGGCCTTATCTGATCGAGTCCTTTAAGGCCGGTAAATCGATTGTCTTCAAACGCAATCCGCAATATTGGGCAGATCAACTCAGTAAACCGCTGAACGTGCGCGTTGGCTTTTATAACTTTGATCGGGTCCTCTACAAACTTTATAGCGACGATGCCGTGCGGCTTGAAGCATTTAAAGCAGGGGAATTTGATGCCATCGTGGAATATCGCGCCAAGATTTGGGCTAAAGGATACGTTGGCACAAAGTTTGATAACGGCACTTTACTCAGAAAGGCCTTCTTGAATCACAACGGTGCTGGTATGCAAGGTTTTGCCATGAATATGCGCCGTCCTTTATTTAAAGATGCGCGCGTGCGTGAAGCCTTGGGCTTGGCTTTGGATTTTGAGTGGCTTAATCGCCAAATCTTTTTTGATCAATACAGTCGAATTAATAGTTACTTTCAGAATAGCGACTTGAGTGCGAACTTTGATGGACATCACAAACCGACTGAAGCGGAGTTGAAATTATTGCGACCACTCAAAGACAAATATCCACAATGGGTGCCTGATGCGGTTTTCGGACCGATGCCGTATGCACCATCGACTAAGCCGCCGGGCAGCTTGCGCCAGAACTTAAAGCAAGCACGTGAATTACTGATGCACGCTGGTTGGCAATACCGTGATGGCGCCTTGCGTAATGAGAAGGGTGAGCCTTTTCGCTTTGAGATAGTAGAAGATGGCGGTTTCTTCTTAAGAGTGATTTCCGCATATGTCCGCAACCTCGAAAAACTGGGTGTGCAGGTAGATATCCGTACTAGCGACTTTGCTTTGCATCAAAAGCGCATGAATGAATACGATTTTGATATGGCAACAGTCCGCTTTCCAGACTCGCAAAATCCGGGGAATGAACTTTGGGATCGCTTTGGTAGTCAAGCCGCTAAGGAAAAAGGCTCAGACAATGTCATTGGAATTCAATCTCCCGTAGTCGATGCCTTGGTCGCTGAAGTGACTAAAGCCCAGAACCGGGAGCAGCTCCGTGCAGCGACAAGAGCTTTGGACCGCGTACTTTGGAATAGTTACTACGTCATTCCACAGTGGTACAACCCTACGCATAGAGTCGCGTATCGTAAAGAGATGCATTATCCAGAACCGCCTTTGTATTATTCAGCTGAACCTTGGATTATGCAAAATTGGTGGAAAGAAGAGTCTAAATAATGCACGGTCAAATGCGCGTCTATATTTTGAAACGTTTGCTGTTGATGATCCCAACATTGTTGGGCGTATTAACACTCACTTTTGCAGTGGTGCAATTTGTCCCAGGCGGTCCGGTAGAGCAGATGGTCCTCGAATTAAAAGGCAAAGGTAGTGCTGCAACTGGTGGATCGGAGTCTTCTGGTGCCGGAGCGACTTATCGTGGACGTCAAGGCGTCGATGCGCAACGCTTAGAGGAAGTGAAGGCTTTGTATGGTTTTGACAAGCCGCCAGTAGAGCGTTACTTCATGATGCTAGGTCGTTTTGCACGCTTTGATTTAGGCCAAAGCTATTACCAACATGAAAGTGTCTGGGGCTTGGTGGTCTCCAAACTCCCCGTTTCTATCAGTATTGGATTATGGACCTTCTTCATTACCTATTTAGTGTCCATACCCCTGGGTATTGCCAAGGCTGTGCGTGACGGTTCACGTTTTGATGCTGTCACGAGTAGCATCATTTTGGTAGGTTATGCCATTCCAGGATTTGTCTTGGGCGTGCTGCTTTTGGTTCTCTTTGGTGGGGGCAGTTTCTTGCAGATTTTTCCGCTACGCGGATTAACTTCAGATAACTGGAGTGAGCTGAGTCTATTTGGCAAGGTCATGGATTATCTATGGCACTTAGTGCTTCCAATTACAGCTTCAGTTTTGGGCAGCTTTGCAGTAGTAACTATGTTGACTAAGAATTCTTTTTTAGAAGAGATTCGTAAACAGTATGTGTTGACAGCGAGAGCAAAGGGCCTTACTGAGAAACAAGTACTTTGGAAGCATGTGTTTCGCAATGCATTACTTCCGTTGGTGACTGGCTTTCCAGCGGCATTCATCGGGGCATTCTTCACAGGCTCACTACTCATTGAGACTTTATTTTCTTTAGATGGTCTTGGCTTACTTTCCTATGAGTCTGTCATGCGTCGTGATTACCCGGTAGTGTTTGGAACGCTGTATTTATTTACCTTGATTGGGTTATTTACCAAGCTCATTTCCGATCTTTGCTACGTCTATATCGATCCCCGCATTCAGTTCGGCGCTGGAGGTGGTTCATGAGTCGTTGGCAGCGCTTTAAAAATAGCCGTACCGGCTATGCCAGCCTCTGGATCTTTATGGTCTTGTTTGGTCTATCGCTTTGCGCTGAGCTGATTGCGAATGACAAGCCCTTGCTTGTGCGCTATCAAGGACATTTTTATTTTCCGATTATCCAAAATCAACCAGAGACTGTATTTGGTGGAGACTTTTCTACGCCAACAGATTTTTTAGATCCTGATATCCGTCAAAACATTACAAGTAATGGTAATTGGGCAATTTATCCACCCATTCATTACAGCTATGAAACCCTTAATTACTTTTCCACTGTTCCCAATCCGGCTCCCCCATCTTGGGAGAACTGGCTCGGTACAGATGATCGTGGGCGCGATGTTTTGGCGCGTTTGATCTATGGATTTCGACTGTCAATCTTATTTGGCCTAGCGCTCACCATTGTAGGAGTCAGTGTAGGCATTATTACCGGATCCCTGATGGGGTTCTTTGGTGGCAAGTTCGATCTGATTTCACAACGTTTGATTGAAATTTGGTCGGCAATGCCAGAGTTATATCTGCTGATTATTTTTGCATCCATCTTTAATCCCAGTGTTTCTCTCTTGGTCATTCTCTTAGCAGCGTTCGGTTGGATGGGGTTATCTGATTACGTACGGGCTGAGTTCTTTCGGAATCGTGCTTTGGAGTATGTCCGAGCAGCGCGCGCCTTGGGTCTTACGAATCTGCAAATCATGTGGCGTCATATTTTGCCCAATAGCTTGACACCGGTAATTACGTTTTTACCCTTCCGCATGAGTGCTGCCATTCTCTCTTTAACCAGTTTGGATTTTTTGGGATTGGGTGTTCCGCCTGGTACGCCTAGCTTAGGTGAACTTCTCTCACAAGGTAAGGGCAATCTCGATGCTTGGTGGATTTCGCTATCGACCTTTGTAGTCCTAGTGACCACCTTATTGCTGCTTACTTTTATGGGTGAGGCATTACGCGATGCTTTTGACTCTCGTAAAACAGGTGTGATGAGTGGAGGTCGTTCATGAGCTTGCTCAAGTATGAAGACCTCTGCATCTCTTTTGGATCAGGGCGTCGTGAAAAATTTGCAGTCAATCATTTGGATTTAGAGATTGGTATTGGAGAGCGGGTAGCGCTGGTTGGTGAATCTGGCTCCGGAAAAACACTTACTGCTTTAGCTCCACTTCGCCTTGAGCCTGAGGGTGCGAAAGTTTCTGGCAAGATTCTGTGGAACCAGGGTGAGGGTAAGGGAACGGTAGATCTTTTGTCACTGCCGATTGAAGAGATACGCCAGATTCGGGGTCGAGAAATTGCCATGGTCTTTCAGGAGCCGATGACTGCGCTCAATCCCTTATTTACAGTAGGCAATCAAATTATCGAAGCAGTACAAATCGATCAGCCTCTGATTTCTAAAGCACAGTGCGTTGATGCTGCCATTGATTTGCTGAGGAAGACCGGCATCCCCGAGCCAGAGCGTCGCTTTCATGCCTATCCGCATCAACTCTCCGGCGGTCAACGGCAGCGTGCCATGATTGCGATGGCTTTAGCGTGCAAGCCGCGCCTCTTGATTGCAGATGAGCCAACTACCGCATTAGATGTCAGCTTGCGTTTGCAGATTTTGGAATTGCTGAAAGATCTTCAAGAAGAATCTAAGGATCATGGCGGTATGGGGATCTTGCTCATTACACATGATCTCAATTTGGTGAAACACTTTGCGCAGCGTGTTGCAGTTCTCCATCAAGGTAACCTGATGGAATCTGGCCCAACCAAGCAGGTGTTTAGTCATCCAAGCGATCCCTATACCAAAGCATTGGTCAATAGTGCTCCCGTGCGTGATCTTGCACCCTTGATGCCTTTAGCCCCCGTTTTACTTAAGACCGAAGAACTTTCGGTTGCATACCCCAGCTCTGAAACGGTTTCTTGGTTCAAAAAAGCACCGGCCCATAAAGTATTGAAGAAGGTGAGCTTTGAGTTAAAGCAAGGTCAAACCATTGGCGTCATTGGTGAGTCTGGCTCTGGTAAGACTACTCTTGGTATGGCGGTGCTCGGTTTGCTGGGTGATTCCTCTGCAGAAGTTTCTGGAGATGTGGATGTGTTGGGTAGTGATTGGCAAAAACTCAAACCTGCAGAACGACGTGCTATGCGTGCGAGTTTGCAAGTGATCTTTCAGGATCCCTTTGGATCATTGTCACCGCGCATGAATGTGATGCAGATTGTGGCTGAGGGATTAGATGCGCACTTCCCAAATCTCACAGCAGCTGAACGTGAAACTCGTGTGCTCGATATGTTGAAAGAAGTGGGTCTTGACCGCACTGCGCTTACGCGTTATCCCCATGAATTTTCTGGTGGACAAAGACAGCGTATTGCCATTGCCAGAGCGCTGATCTTGCGCCCCCAAATTTTGGTTTTAGATGAACCTACCTCAGCTTTGGATGTATCTATACAAAAGCAGGTACTAGCGCTTCTGACTGAACTCCAAAAGAAGTACAACTTAGCGTATTTGATGATTAGCCATGACTTGGCAGTCATCAGAGCCATGTCACATCAGGTGATGGTCCTTAAGGGCGGCAAAGTGGTGGAGTTTGGGGATACAGAGACCCTGATTGCGCACCCGCGCCAGACCTATACCAAAGAGCTTTTTGCTGCAGCTGAGTTGACTTAATTTCCCAGAAACCCAATTTCAATGGGCTAAATTGGTGCATTAACCCCCTTTGGGGCACAATTTATTCTTAAAAAATGTTTATAAACAATGACTTGAGTCAAAAGTCTAGTCTTGGTTGTGAAGTACTTCTTTGTTACACTAAGACGATGTCATTGAAAAAAGCGCTCCTGCCAAAGCTCTTGGTTCTCGCCTTGGGCTTGGGCTTTGCTTGGTCAACTTATGCTGTTGATGCTCCGGTTGAGACTTCAGCTGAGACAGCTGTACCTAAAGAAAGTATGTTTCAGGCGGGCCGCTCTTATTTATCTCGAGTATCAGATCGTTTGGTTGATACCGTCTCCGGAAAATCTGAAGAACTTATTAATCGCGCAATGGAAGTCATTGGCGTGCGTTATCGCTGGGATTCTGAATTGCCACAATCAGGATTGGATGGCAGTAGCTTTGTCGGTTACGTCTTTAAAGACAAATTAGGATTTTTATTACCTCGCAAATCGACTCAGATGAGCAGAGTTGGTAAGCCGATCAATCGTGATGAGTTGCAGCCAGGTGATCTCGTATTTTTTAACACCATGCGACTCACCTTTTCGCACGTGGGTATTTATGTCGGTGACAATAAATTTATTCACTCTCCATCCAAAGGCACTGCAGTTCGTGTCGATGATCTTGGTAGTCTTTATTGGGATAAACGTTTTGATGGTGCTCGCCGTCTAGATGGTAGCGACAATCTGAATGACGCTGAACGTCAAGAGCTCCTCAATGAAGTGAAGAACTTAAAGCGCAAGTCTCCAAGCCTCTAATTCCGTAGGCAATAGCCCTGATTTACCCCTTCAGCTTTTCCTTAATCAATGCCATTTGTTCTTGTGCTGCGGCTTCGCCAGCCAGGATTGCCGCATTTCTGGATTTAAAGTCGCCACTACTCATTTGTCTTAGTTGTGGAGTAATGGCAATATCCGCACTTTTTAATTCATACTGATTAATACTGCGTTGCATGATGGAGATGGTTTGTTGCAGCACCCCAAATGTACCGCTAGCATCTTGATGCACGGGTTCCGACGAAATATTCACCGCGATCACGAGAGTGGCGCCCATCTGTCTGGCATAACTTACCGGTACGGGTGCGACCAATCCCCCATCGACATATTCTTTGCCGCCAATCACGGTGGGTTGAAATACACCAGGTACGCTGCACGATGCGCGGACTGCTTGACCCGTATTGCCAGTCCTAAATAAAACACCTTTGCCAGATTGCAATTCGGTTGCCACAATGCCCAGCGGAATACGCATTTGTTCTATGGTTTTGTTTTGCACTTCCCGATTGACCATGTTTTGTAAGGCATCACCTTTAATGAGGCCACCAAAGCGCCCCACAAATGGCAGACCCCAATCGGCTATGGTGGCTTCATCTAAATTGAGTGCTAGGCGATTCAGTTCATTGCCTGTTGCACCAGAGGCAAGGAGGGCGGCAATGACGCTACCTGCGCTACTGCCAACCACAATATCGGGACGAATGCCCTGAGCTTCGAGGGCTTTAATGACGCCAATATGAGCAAAACCTCGGGCAGCTCCAGCGCCTAATGCCAAACCAATAACAGGCTTTTTGCTGCCAATCATGCTGCAAGAGCTCAAGCTAGCGCCACCGAGCAGGGCGCCTAAGCCAATTCCGAGGCCTAGCAAGCGACGCCGCTCTGGGGAGCCGGGCTGCATCAAGGCTGGAATCGGGAGTTTTGAGGATTTATTGTGCATATGGCTATTGTATTGAGCCTACCTTATAATGGGTGCACGGTGAACGAAAAGGACTTCGTTTCGGCGCGAACCAATCCCCCAACGAGAATTTAAGAGATGGATTGTTCGTAGTAGCTAGAGAACACCTAAAACCCATTACTGAAATACACTTTTTAAAGCCTCATCAGGAAAATTCCTGATAGCCCACTTTTATGGACGATCACAACAAGCGCGTTATTGAAACAGCCCTCCTGTGCGCACAGGAACCCCTCACTGTCGCTGATTTATCACGCTTGTTTGTGGAAGACATCACAACTGCAGATATTGACGAAGCTTTGGTGGAGTTACAGCGTGCCTGGGACGATAAGGGCATGGAGCTAGCCCACATTGCTACTGGTTGGCGTTTTCAGAGTCGTTTATCGATGCGCGAGTACCTTGATCGTTTAACGCCAGAGAAGCCACCGAAGTATTCCCGTGCGGTGATGGAAACTTTAGCCATCATTGCCTACCGCCAGCCGGTGACACGCGGAGAGATTGAAGAGATTCGCGGAGTGGCTGTTAGTAGCAACGTGATGAAGCAGTTAGAAGATCGTGGTTGGGTTGAAGTGATTGGTCATAAAGAGACCATCGGTCGCCCAGGTTTATACGCCACCACCAAACAATTTTTAGATGACTTAAGTTTGACGAATTTACAGAGCTTGCCAATCTTAGAAGACGCTGCGCCTATGGCTGCAGCGGAGCAGTTGGGTCAAGCCATTATTGAATTTGATCCCGATGCTACTGTAGAGACTGTGGTGATCGATGAAGCGATTGCCGAAGTTTCAACCCAAGATGCTGTAGAAGAAGTTACTCCCGAGTCTGAATCTTCAGACGAAACAAAAAATAATTAATGACAAGTTCTAACGACAACGATTCATCCCCGGCAATACCTTCAGCGGCAACACCATCCCATTCTGAGGCTGCTCCATCGCATGGAGAGGGCCAAGCGTCTGAGGGTCGTGAGGCAGGGGAGAGGGGCGAGCGCAGTCAGCGTAACCCACGTCGTCAAGGGACTGGCAAGCATCCTTTTAATAAGAAGCGCCCATTTAACAAGGACCGCCCACGAAGAGAGGGTGGTGATAACCATGGGCCACGCGAAGGTGGCAACCATTCTGCCGCCAAGCTAGCGCCCAATGCAGCCGATAGCGAAGCCTTATTTGCTTCAGTAGTTTCAGGTGAATTTGATGCCGCACTCGATGCTCCGGAAATTGAGGAAGTTAAAAATCCGGATGGCTTTAATGAGCATGAAATCTCCCATCAAACTGGTGCAGAGCGACGTGCACAGCGCGCACAACGTTCCCGTGAAGATGAGGATCCTGATGCACCAACTGAAGAAGAAGTTAGTAGCTTGCAATTTGCCAATGTGGATGAGTTACCACTGAGTTTGCGCGATGAAGTCTGGTCCGATCTCGATGGCTTAGATGACGATGCCGATGATGAGGATACCGTTAAGCTGCATAAGGTATTAGCAGATGCTGGCATGGGTTCCCGTCGCGATATGGAAGATCTGATTATTCAGGGGCGCGTATCAGTCAATGGATTGCCAGCACATATTGGGCAGCGTATTGGTCCAACAGATCAAGTACGTATTAATGGCAAGCAGGTCCATCGCAAGATTCAGACCAAGCCACCACGCGTGATTTTGTATCACAAGCCAGCTGGCGAAATCGTGAGCCAATCAGATCCCGAAGGTCGTCCAACCGTATTTGATCGTTTGCCTAAACCACGGCAGGGTCGTTGGATCGCGGTGGGTCGCTTGGACTTTAATACTGAAGGACTCTTGTTGTTTACCACCTCTGGTGAGTTAGCAAATCGTTTAATGCATCCACGCTACGGTGTTGAGCGTGAGTACGCAGTGCGTATCTTAGGTGAGTTGAGTCAAGACAATACGGCGCAACTCAAAAGCGGTATTCAGTTAGATGATGGTCAAGCCAAATTCTTACGTCTGGCAATGGGTGGTGGTGATGGCGCCAACCGCTGGTATCACGTTGCCTTAACCGAAGGTCGTAATCGTGAAGTGCGTCGCATGTTTGAAGCAGTTGGTCATACGGTATCTCGCTTAATCCGAACACGATATGGCATTTTCTTATTGCCTCCGCGCTTAAGACGTGGCAAGTGGGAAGAGATTGAAGCTGGCGGTATCTATAACCTGATGAAGTCGGCAGGACTAAAAATGCCACAGCCGCAAGATAAAGGCCGTAACCCGAATGCTGGTGGACAAAGTCGCAATCCAGAAGGTGCTGATTTCCAGCCTGATCCCATGCAAACCTCAGTGTCATACTGGGGCTCACGCGATGCCTTAACGCTGGCGAGTGGCCATAACGGCATGACTCACCAAGGTAGAGGTGGAAAGCCTGGCGGTGGCGGGTCTGCTGAAGGTCGTGGTCCATTCCGTGGTCGTACTCAAGGCGGTCGCCCTGGACAGGGTGGCGGTCAAGGCGGGCAAGGTAGTCAAGGCGGTCAAGGCCGTAACAAAGGTAAAAAAGTCCATCATGGGCAGTCTGCTTTTGTGACGGGAAGCCCTCAAACCCCAGGAAATGGCCCAAAACGGGGCGCTCCAAAAGGACGCAAACCCTTCAATAAGGGCCCCAGAAAACCCCGCAATCCTGGCGAAAGCTTCTGATTTCTAATAGATTTCCCTGAGAAAGGGATCAAAAATCAGCTATAATTTTGGTCTTACAGCAGAGTGTTGCTGTTTTTAGTTGTTACCGACTGATGTTGCGATCAACGTAAGTCGGCCTGTTCTGAATTTCGAGAATATGGGCTTCAAAGCCCATTTTTTTTTGTCATTTTGGTATGAAGGGTAGTCGTGAAAGATCAGCAGGTCATTTCTGCAGAGCTGGAAAACTTGGGTTACACGCTAGTAGATATCGAGCGTGAAGCCGGAGGATTGCTGCGCGTCACGATTGAAAACCCCGATTACGAGCGCTTGATTACGGTGCTTGACTGCGAGAAGGTGAGCCATCAATTGAGCTACACCTTGCCGGTTGAGAACATCCCTTACGAGCGCTTAGAGATTTCTTCACCAGGCTTAGATCGCCCTGTGAAGAGTGCAGCAGACTTTGAACGTTTTGCTGGAATGGAAGTGGATTTAAAACTACGTGTTGCCGTTGGTAACCGTAAGAATTTTCGTGGTGTGTTGCAAGGTTTGCTGACTGGTGAATTGAATTCACCTGATGCGAAATTTGGTTTGGTGTTCGAGGGTGCTGATGGTCAGCCCTCTCAATTGGAGTTCTCTATAGCCGAGGTCGATAAGACTCGGTTGGTCCCTGTTATTGATTTCAAAGGAAGAAAGTCATGAGCCGAGAAGTTCTCATGTTGGCAGACGCGCTAGCGCGTGAAAAGAACGTTGATCAAGCTATTGTGTTCGAGGCGCTAGAAATGGCGTTGGCATCGGCCACAAAGAAGCGCTATCCCAATGAAGATGTGGATATTCGTGTATCGATTGACCGTGAGTCAGGCGAATACGAAACTTTCCGTCGCTGGTTGGTGGTTCCTAATGAAGCCGGTCTCCAAGAGCCTGATAAAGAGATTTTGCAATTCGAAGCCCAAGAGCAATTGGCTGATATGGAAGTCGGCGACTACATTGAAGAGCAAATTGAATCCTTGGCATTTGGCCGTATCGGCGCACAAGCTGCCAAGCAAGTGATCTTGCAACGCATTCGTGATGCTGAGCGCGAGCAGATTTTGAACGACTACCTAGAGCGTGGCGAAAAAGTCATGACTGGTACCGTAAAGCGTGCTGATAAGAATGGTTTGATTATTGAATCTGGCCGTGTTGAAGCATTGTTGCGTCGCGATCAAATGATTCCAAAAGAGAATTTACGTTCTGGTGACCGTGTGCGTGCTTACATCCTCAAAGTGGATCGTGAAGCTCGTGGCCCCCAGATTGAACTTTCCCGTACCTGCCCTGAGTTCTTGATCAAGTTATTTGAGAATGAAGTTCCAGAGATGGAACAAGGCTTGTTAGAGATTAAGGGCGCAGCCCGTGACCCCGGTATTCGCGCCAAGATTGCTGTAGTGACTTACGACAAGCGTATCGACCCAATTGGCACCTGCGTTGGTGTTCGTGGCACACGCGTTACTGCAGTACGTAACGAAGTGGCTGGCGAAGCAGTGGATATCGTGTTGTGGTCTGAAGATCCGGCCCAGTTTGTGATTGGTGCTTTGGCTCCAGCGCAAGTCTCTTCAATCGTGGTTGACGAAGAGCGTCACGCGATGGATGTGGTGGTTGATGAAGAAAACTTGGCAATCGCCATTGGCCGTAGCGGACAAAACGTACGTTTGGCAAGTGATTTGACTGGTTGGCAGATCAACATCATGACTCCTGAAGAGTCTGCTGAGAAAACTGAAAAAGAAGCCTCTTCTGTGCGTCAATTGTTCATGGACAAATTGGACGTTGACCAAGAGGTAGCAGACATCTTGATTGAAGAAGGTTTCAACACTTTGGAAGAAGTGGCTTATGTGCCATTGTCTGAAATGTTAGAGATTGATTCATTTGATGAAGATACTGTGAACGAGTTGCGTACCCGCGCTCGTGATTCTCTATTGACTATGGAGTTAGCTAAAGAAGAGCGGATTGGTGAAGTTTCCCAAGACTTGCGCTCTTTAGAAGGCATGACTACTGAGTTGATTGCAAAGCTTGCTGAGAATCAAGTCCACACCCGTGACGACCTTGCTGAACTGGCTGTTGATGAGCTGGTTGAGGCGACACAAATTGACGAAGAAACTGCGAAAACGCTCATCATGAAAGCGCGCGAACATTGGTTTACTTCATGAGAGGAAGTAGTGCATGGCAACAACAACAGTAAAAGTACTCGCCAAGGAACTGAAACGAACCGCGGCTGACCTCTTGGAGCAATTGAAGGCAGCTGGTATCGATAAAAGTTCTGAGGACGAGAGCATCACCGAGAAGGACAAAACAGTCCTGCTCGAGCATTTGCAAAAAGCACACGGCAATGCTGAAGCTGGCGCTCGTAAAAAAATCACCTTAATTAAGCGTGAGAATTCTGAGATTCGTCAGGCAGACTCTGCAGGGCGTACGCGCACTGTTCAAGTTGAGGTTCGTAAAAAGCGCGTGTTGGTCAAGGCGGGAGATAAAGCACCTGCAGTTGAAGAGGTAGCAGAAAAAGTAACTACCCCCGCAGCACCAGCAAAGCCAATTCTTTCTGAGGAAGAATTAGAGAAGCGCGCAGCTGAAGCAACCCGTCAAGCTGAGTTATTGGCTCGTCAAGAAGCAGAAATGAAGGCGGCAGAAGAAGCGCGTCAAAAAGAAGTAGCCCAACCTGTTGTTGAAAAAGATGCCAAGGGTGATGAAGCTCCAGCTGCGGCTGAGAAAAAAGCCCAAAGCGATAAGGCGGCTAAAGATTTAGCCGCTAGCAAAGAAAAAGAATTAGCAGAAATTCGAGTGCGTCGTGCTGCTGCTGAAGCTGAGGCTTTGGCTATTCGCGACATGATGAGTGCCCCAGCGCGTGTACTCAAGGCACCAAGTGAAATTGCTGCTGAAGAAGCGAAAAAAGGTACTCTCCACAAGCCTGCTAAAGCAGAGGGTGCAGATGATAAGAAAAAATCTCCAGCGAAAGTTGGCGGTAAAACCATTAAATCTTCTGAGACATCTTCTACTTGGCAAGAAGAGGGCGCCAAGAAACCGGGCGGCCTGAAAACTCGCGGTGATTCATCTGGTGGTGTTGGTGGTTGGCGCTCAGGCGGCGGTCGCAAGAAGCAGCGCCAAATTGCTGAAGCGAACGTCGACACCAATTTCCAGGTGCCTACTGAGCCAGTCGTGCGTGATGTACATGTTCCAGAAACCATTACCGTTGCAGAGTTAGCTCATGCAATGGCAGTGAAGAGTGCGGAAGTGATTAAGTTATTAATGGGTATGGGTCAGATGGTTACCATCAACCAAGTACTCGATCAAGATACCGCCATGATCATTGTGGAGGAGATGGGTCATAAGGCTCATGCAGCGAAATTAGATGATCCTGATTTAGATCTTGGTACAGATGGGCATGATGCAGAACTATTGCCACGTCCTCCAGTGGTCACAGTAATGGGTCACGTTGACCACGGTAAAACTTCTTTGCTCGATAAGATTCGTGCGGCAAAAGTAGCCACTGGTGAAGCGGGTGGTATTACCCAGCACATTGGCGCATACCATGTGGAAACACCACGCGGCATGATTACTTTCTTGGATACCCCGGGTCACGAAGCCTTTACGGCGATGCGTGCTCGTGGTGCCAAGGCAACCGATATTGTGATCTTGGTGGTGGCGGCAGATGACGGCGTGATGCCGCAAACCAAAGAAGCGATTCACCATGCAGTTGCTGGTGGCGTTCCCTTGGTTGTGGCGATCAACAAAATTGATAAACCAGAAGCCAATTCTGAGCGCGTTAAAACCGAATTGGTAGCAGAGCAGGTTGTTCCTGAGGAATACGGTGGCGATGTGCCATTTATTCCCGTGTCTGCAAAAACAGGCGAAGGTATTGATGCTTTATTAGAGAACGTGCTCTTGCAAGCAGAGATTTTGGAGCTCAAAGCTGCTAAAGATGCTCCAGCACAAGGTCTCGTGATTGAAGCGCGTTTGGACAAAGGTAAGGGGCCAGTGGCCACTATCTTGGTTCAATCTGGCACGCTCAAACGTGGCGACATGCTCTTGGCTGGTTCTACCTTCGGTCGTGTACGCGCAATGATGGATGAAAACGGTAAGCCTTGTAATGAGGCTGGCCCATCTATCCCGGTGGAGATTCAAGGTTTAGCGGAAGTGCCTGCTGCTGGTGAGTCTGTTCAAGTGGTTCCTGATGAGCGTAAAGCCCGTGAGATTGCACTCTTCCGTCAAGGTAAGTTCCGCGATGTGAAGTTGGCTAAGCAACAAGCATTCAAGCTCGAAACCATGATGGAAAACATGGAAGAGGGTGCAATTGAAGCGAAACTCTTGCCATTAATCATCAAGGCAGACGTTCAGGGTTCCCAAGAAGCTTTGGCTCAATCCTTAATGAAGCTCTCTACACCAGAGGTGAAGGTGCAAATCGTTCACGCTGCTGTGGGTGGCATTACCGAAACCGACGTGAACTTGGCGGTAGCCTCTAAAGCAGTCATCATCGGCTTTAATTCTCGTGCAGATGCAGCAGCTCGCAAGTTGGCAGAGAACAATGGCGTAGATATTCGTTATCACAACATTATTTATGACGCGGTGGATGAAGTGAAATTGGCTTTGAGCGGCATGTTGACACCAGACAAGAAAGAGGAAATCACCGGTATGGTTGAAATCCGTCAAGTCTTCTTGGTCTCTAAAGTCGGCGCTATTGCAGGTTGCTTGGTGGTGGATGGTGTGGTTAAACGCACATCAAGCGTTCGCCTCCTGCGTGACAACGTGGTGGTTTGGACTGGTGAACTTGATTCACTGAAGCGCTTTAAGGATGATGCCAAAGAAGTTCGCGCCGGTGTTGAATGTGGTCTGTCATTAAAAGGCTATAACGACATTAAAGAGGGCGATCAGCTTGAGGTATTTGAAGTCACTGAAGTAGCTCGTTCACTCTAAGCTAGATGCATAAGACTAGTCCGCATCGTAACCAGCGTCTCGCCGATCAAATTCAGCGAGACCTGGCCGAGCTTATCCCTCGTGAACTGCGTAGTCCTAGTTTGGGCCTCATTACTTTACAAAGTATTGAGCTCACACCCGACTTAGCGCATGCCAAAGTATTTTTTACGGTCTTGGGAGCAGAGCCTGAGCATGCATTAAAAGCACTTCAAGAAAAAGCTGGGTATTTACACTCTTTATTATTTAAGCGTTTACATATTCATACAGTTCCAACTTTGCATTTCCACTATGACAACTCTATTGAGCATGGTATTGAAATGTCTCGACTGATCGATCAGGCTGTGGATAGTGACCGCAGCAGCGATCACAAAGACGAGAGCCAATAATTTCATGGCTACGCGGATCGATGGTGTGGTGTTGTTGGATAAACCTGCGGGCATGAGTTCTCAGGGTGCGGTTACCGCAGTCAAACGTGCCTTTAATGCTGATAAAGCTGGCCATACTGGTACCTTAGATCCGATGGCGACAGGCCTTTTGCCGATTTGCCTGGGTGAGGCTACAAAATATTCACAAGATTTGCTCGATGCAGACAAAACCTACATCGCCAATGTCAAATTTGGAGCACGCACTGATACCGGTGATGCTGAAGGTCAAATTATTGAAGAGTTTGCCTTGCCGATCTTTGCGAGCGAACTGGAACTCCAGCAGACGCTCGATGCATTGCTCCCAAAATTTACTGGCCCGATCTCACAAGTGCCACCCATGTATTCCGCTTTAAAGCGTGATGGCAAGCCTTTGTATGAGTACGCACGTGCAGGTGTTGAATTAGAGCGCACTGCCCGTGATATTACGATTCATCACATTCGGTGGATTGATATTCAATGGCCACAAGCGACATTAGAAGTGTCTTGTAGTAAAGGTACTTATATTCGCGTGTTAGCAGAAGATATTGGCAATGCACTGGGCTGTGGTGCCCACTTGGTCGGTTTACGTAGAACTGAAGTAGGGCACTTGACCCTGGAGCAGTCCTTCACTCTAGAGTCGATTCAACAAGCATTGCACGATAGCTCTAACTATATTTTGCCGGTCGATGCCTTGCTTCAGACCCTACCGCATTTAACAGTAGATGAGCAGCAAGCGAAGCGCCTCGAAATGGGCCAACGCGTACCGCTGAATTTGCCTTCGATTGAGGCTTTAGTGCGGATTTATCGCGCTACCGCTGCTCCCCATAACTTTATCGGCACTGCAGATTGGCGCTCAGGTGTATTACACCCCAAGCGTTTGATTTCTCAGGCGCATTAAAGCAATACATTAAATCAAACTGACTTATTTATTTACTAACCTTCTATTAACCCAATTCCTAACTTCAAAAGCTTCACATGACTAAACGCGCACTTCGTAATATCGCCATCATCGCCCACGTTGACCACGGTAAAACTACTTTGGTTGATCAACTCTTACGCCAATCTGGTACATTCCGCTCGAATGAAAAAATGACCGAACGCGTCATGGACTCAAACGATTTGGAAAAAGAGCGTGGCATCACTATTCTTTCTAAAAACTGTGCTGTGGAATATGACGGTACACACATCAATATTGTGGATACCCCAGGACACGCCGACTTCGGTGGTGAAGTAGAGCGTGTGCTCTCCATGGTTGATGGCGTATTGCTCTTGGTTGATGCGGTTGAAGGCCCAATGCCACAAACCCGTTTCGTGACTAAGAAAGCCTTGGCACTCGGATTGAAGCCAATCGTTGTGATTAATAAAGTCGACCGTCCAGGTGCGCGTACTGATTACGTAATTAATGCTACTTTTGAGTTGTTTGACAAACTCGGCGCTACCGAAGAGCAGTTAGATTTCCCAATCATTTATGCTTCCGGCTTGAACGGCTATGCAGGTATGACGGAAGATGTTCGTGAAGGCGATATGCGTCCATTATTTGACGCTGTCTTAGAACACGTTCCTGTCCGTGATGATGATCCAGATGGTCCTTTGCAGTTCCAGATTTCTTCTATTGACTACAACAGTTATGTTGGAAAAATTGGTATTGGTCGTGTAAACCGCGGTCGCGTGAAGTCTGGCATGGAAGTCATTTGCATGAATGGCCCAGATGGTGTGCCATTTAAAGGCCGCGTAAATCAGGTTTTAAAGTTCAAAGGATTGGAGCGCGAGGTCGTTGAAGAAGCCATTGCTGGCGATATCGCTTTGATCAACGGTATTGAAGAGTTAGCAATTGGTACCACTGTTTGTGCGGTTGATAAACCCGACGCATTACCAATGCTCAAGATTGATGAGCCAACTTTAACCATGAACTTTATGGTGAACACAAGCCCATTGGCTGGCCGTGAAGGTAAGTTTGTAACTAGCCGTCAGATCCGTGAGCGTTTAGATCGCGAACTCAAGTCCAATATGGCTTTGCGTGTCAGAGAGACTGATGACGATACTGTTTTTGAAGTATCGGGTCGCGGTGAGTTGCATCTCACGATCTTGGTAGAAACAATGCGTCGTGAAGGCTATGAGATGGCAGTTTCCCGTCCACGCGTTGTTTTCCACGAAGAAAATGGCGTGAAGATGGAACCCTACGAAAACTTAACGGTTGACGTAGAAGATGCTACTCAAGGTGCTGTGATGGAAGACTTGGGCAAGCGTAAGGGTGAGTTGCAGGATATGGTGAGTGACGGTAAAGGACGTACCCGTCTTGAGTACCGCATCCCAGCGCGTGGCTTGATCGGCTTCCAGGGCGATTTTATGACCATGACCCGTGGTAATGGATTAATGAGTCATACCTTTGATTCTTATGCGCCTGCCAAAGACGGTATTTTGGGTGAACGTCATAACGGCGTATTGATTAGCCAAGATGATGGCGAAGCGGTTGCTTATGCAATTTGGAAATTGCAGGATCGTGGCCGCATGTTTGTAAAACACGGTGATCCAGTTTATGAAGGCATGATTATTGGTATCCACAGTCGCGATAATGACTTGGTTGTGAATCCGATTAAAGGTAAGCAGCTCACCAACGTTCGTTCTTCCGGTACCGATGAGGCAGTTCGCTTGGTTACCCCAATTGATCTGACTTTGGAATACGCGGTTGAATTCATCAGCGACGATGAGTTGGTTGAAGTCACTCCGAAGAGTGTGCGTGTCCGTAAGCGCTACCTGAAAGAGCATGATCGCAAAAAGGCCTCACGCGAGTAAGGTTTTTAGCTAGACCAGCAAAGCCACCTTCGGGTGGCTTTTTTTACAGGTTTCTCTGCGTATTTACCTGTAATTCACTTACATAAAGAGCAAAAATTCTCTAAACTACTCTTTTGTATTTTTAATCACTCAAGGTGAAGCTACCCATGAAATTACCTCTCTTAATCTCCCGTGTTGCTGCGTTGGCGCTATGTGTATCCGGACTCGGTATCACCACTGCTCAAGCGGCTGACTTTCCGGGTGATCGTCCAATTACCTTGGTAGTGCCATTTTCTGCAGGTGGCCCGACCGATAAAGTTGCCCGTGAATTAGCCCTCGCGATGGGTAAGCAACTCAAGGGTCAAGTGATTGTGGATAACAGCCCTGGTGCTGGTGGCACGATTGCAGCAAAGCGTGTGATTAACTCCAAAAATGATGGCTATACATTGCTCATTCACCACATTGGCATGTCAACTGCGCCAGCTTTGTATAAGAACCTGGGTTTTGATCCAATGACTGATTATGAGTATGTCGGTCAAGTAGCAGACGTGCCGATGATTTTGGTGGGCAATAAAGATTTGCCACCAAAGAACTATCAAGAACTCTTGCCGTACATGAAAGCGAATGCTAGTAAGATTGCTTATGCGAATGCTGGTGTTGGATCTGCCAGTCACCTGTGTGGTTTGCTCTTCATGAGCCGCATTCAGTTGGACTTAACGACTGTTCCTTACAAAGGCACAGCACCAGCCCTAACAGACTTGATCGGCGGACAAGTGCAATTGATGTGTGATCAAACGACGAATCTCTCTGGCCAGCTCGCGACAAATGCTGTGAAGCCCTATGGCACAACGACGATGCAGCGCATTAAGGCCTTTGATAAGATTCCGACTCTCAATGAGCAGGGTCTAAAGAACTTTGAAGTGAAGGTATGGCACGGGGTCTATGCACCTAAAGGCACACCAAAAGCAGAAATGGATAAATTGGCTAAAGCATTGCAAGGCGCTATTCAAGATCCAATCTACAAACAGCACATGGCCGAGTTGGGTGTAGAGATTCCTTCACAAGCTAATGCCACTCCAGAGGGTTTGAAGAAGCACCTCAAAGCACAAATTGATTTGTGGTCACCCATCATCAAAGCTGCGGGCATCTACGCAGACTAAGTTTCTTACCAGCTTACTCTGCTGACTATAAAGCCGCCTACGGGCGGCTTTATTCATCCTTGCAGAATTGCATATGCTCAATCCCTTAAAATACATAGCTCTAAGTCAAAGCGTCTAGTCACTGTGAAAGTCAATTCAGAAGGAGTCTCAGCATCACGGGTATTTTTACCCGCTGATCAGTCTCATCCGAATGTATTGCAATTCTTCATCAAGCAATTTCCTCACATTGCAGTAGAGGAGTGGGAGAGTCGCTTTGCGCAAGGTCTAGTATTGAATGATGAGGGGCGTGCCTTGGAGGCAGGTGAGCCATACCAAGCCAATATTCACCTCATTTACTTTAGACGTTTGGCACGAGAGCCAGAGATTCCGTTTGAAGAGCAGATTCTGTATCAAGACGACCATATTCTGGTAGCAGATAAACCCCATTTTTTGCCTGTAACGCCCAGTGGCCTTTATTTGCATCAAACCTTACTCAATCGCCTCAAGAAGACAACAGGAATTCAGACATTAAGTCCGATACATCGCATTGACCGAGATACGGCAGGCTTGGTACTGTTCTCAGTTAATCCAGCGGAGAGGGCGCAATATCAAAATCTATTTCGGGACAGGCTGGTCACAAAGGTGTATGAAGCCATTGCCCCTTACTCCGATGAATTGACAAAGCAACTCCCGATGACGTATCGCAGTAGATTAGAAGAGTCTGAACATTTTTTGCAAATGCAGGAAGTACCCGGTGAGCCGAATAGTGATACCTTGATTGAGTTGATTCAAGCGAAACCAGAATGGGCTTTGTATCGACTCATTCCCGGCAGCGGCAAGAAGCATCAGTTACGCTGCCACCTCAATGCTTTAGGGGCACCCATCAAGCATGATCAGATCTACCCCATCCTCACGCCCTATCAAGAGTATGAGCTGGATTTTTCCAAGCCGTTGCAGCTATTGGCAAAAGAGATCGCGTTTAAAGACCCCATTACCCAGCAACAGAGGTCTTTTACTAGTCAACAAAAACTGGAGTTCTGAGCTAACCCAGAGCTTAGGCGTGCTTGTGAGCGGAGAAGCTGCTCGCTTGTGCCTTATGCCAATACAGCTCAAACACGCGTGGTAAGTTGAGCGATTGATCAATATGATCGTCTTTAAGTAGAAGACCTGCTGGCATTTCGGGTAACAAGAAAGACAAAAGGCGCACTTCATTTTTACTAATGCGTCGAACAATATGAGAAGCATCAATCTCGTTTGGATGATCTAAACCAGCAGCCTCTACTAACTCTTTTAAAGTCTTGAGGGTTTCATTATGAAAGTTAAAGACGCGCTCAGATTTATCGGGTACCACTAGCGCTTTTTGGCGAACAGGGTCTTGGGTAGTGACACCGGTAGGGCAAAAGCCTGTATTACAGACCTGCGCCTGAATGCAGCCTACCGAGAACATAAAGCCACGGGCACTATTGCACCAGTCAGCACCCAAGGCAAAAGCCACTGCCATATCGAAGGCGCTAATGATTTTTCCAGAGCAGCCAATTTTGATCTTATCGCGCAAATTCACGCCCATTAGGGTGTTATGCACTAAACGCAAACCATCTTGCAGCGGTGTACCAACGTGGTTAGTGAACTCTACTGGTGAGGCACCGGTACCGCCTTCAGACCCGTCGACCACAATGAAGTCAGGATGAATATTGGTTTCTAACATGGCTTTGACAATGCCAAACCATTCCCAAGGGTGGCCAATACATAACTTAAAGCCCACTGGTTTACCACCTGAAAGATCGCGCAAGCGTTGCACAAAGTGCATCATCTCAATTGGTGTTGAAAATGCACTGTGGGAGGATGGGGAGATACAGCTTTCACCTTCTTTAACACCGCGAGCAGCAGCAATCTCAGCGGTCACCTTAGGTCCCGGCAGGATGCCACCATGCCCGGGCTTAGCACCTTGACTCAGCTTAATCTCAATCATCTTCACCTGAGCATCTAAGGCATTGTCTTTGAACTTATCGACATTGAATGTCCCGTCTGGATTGCGACAACCAAAATAGCCAGAGCCGATTTCCCAAATCAGGTCACCACCATGCACACGATGGTAGTGAGATATGGAGCCTTCCCCCGTGTCATGCGCAAAGCCACCTTTCTTGGCACCCAAGTTCAGGGCCAAGATGGCGTTAGCGCTCAAAGAGCCAAAGCTCATGGCCGAGATATTAAAAATACTTGCTGAGTATTTCTGCGTACAGTCTTTACCACCAATCTCAATTCGGAAATCATGGCTAGGCAAATGGGTTGGTGCAAGCGATTGATTAATCCACTGATAACCTGGCGCCATCACATCTAAAGTAGTGCCAAAGGGAATCTCATCGGCCACTGCCTTAGAGCGGGAATAGACTAAAGTACGCTGCTCTCGAGAGAAGGGTGTTTTATCGTTATCGCCCTCGATAAAGTATTGCCGTATTTCTGGACGAATAAATTCCAGCAAGAAACGCATATGACCCAGAATCGGGTAGTTGCGCAAAATAGCATGCTTTATCTGTAGGCTGTCATAAATACCTACAGCAGTTAAGAAGCTAAATATCAAAAACAGGGGCCAATCGGAGACGCCCATAGTGAGGGCAAATCCACTAATAATGGTGCCAACAATACTGAAGGCAAAGGTGCTCAGGCGGATTGGGAAAATAGACATATTTGCTCTAGAAATGAGGTGTTTTTGGTAAATGACTGAAAACTCAAGAATTTGAGTATACGAATTAAATGCTACCTTGTGATTTTGACCTGAATCAAGGTTTAAACATCATTCTGAAGCCTTCCAGGAGTATCCTGAAGGAGGACTCATTATTAATCATAGGAAGAATATGTCATTAAATCACGCAGTTATTTGGATCGATCACCAAGAAGCCCACGTCATGTTTTTAAGTCAGGACGCTAGTGAGGCTGAAATTATCAGAAGCAAAACTTCCCACTCCCATTTACATCACAAGGCCAATGAAGTCGGCAGCGGTAGATTAGCCTTGGATACAAAGTATCTTCATTCCGTGCTTCAAGCAGTCAATGAGTCAAAGGAAATTCTGATTCTAGGACCAGGCTCTGCCAAACTCGAACTCATTAAGCATGCCCATCACCATGATCCTAAAATTGCGGAAAATATTGTTGGTGTAGAAACTGTCGATCATCCTAGCGATAAAGAAATACTTGCTCACGCACGCAAGTTCTTCTATAAAGTAGATCAGATGCTTTAAGAATTTAATTAAGGAATAAAGATGCCTAAAGAAACGATAGAAGAATTAGGACTAGATGGTCTACCAGGTCACGACTATTTTCTGGATGCGGTAAATCACATTGATGAGGCAGTAGCCAATAACACTATCGCTGCAGGTGCTGCCAAAGGAATCATTTATAGCGTGGTTGAAACCTTGGGCACCATGGTGGGCGACCCCGACTTACCAGCACACCTCAAGTCTGGCTATATGGGAGCTCTGGATCTTGCTGTGGAGTTAGAGGCAAAGTTGAGCAAGCTGTAAACAGAACTTAGCAGTGCGCGTTAAGAATAAGGGCGACTAAGTTGCCCTTATTTATTTGTATCCATTTAAAATGACAGGCGAAGCTATTAAAACCCTGTCCATGATCAATACCACAAAGAAGCGTCTTGCCGTTGCCCCCATGATGGAATGGACGGATCGTCATTGCCGATCCTTTCATCGCACCCTTACTAAGGAAGCAGCTCTGTATACCGAGATGGTGACAACGGGTGCACTCATCCATGGTGATGTGCCACGACATTTGGATTATTCTCAAGACCAGCACCCAGTCGTTTTGCAATTGGGTGGTTCAGAGCCGAGTGATTTGGCTAAGGCAGCAGAATTAGCACAGAAGTGGGCTTATGACGAGATTGATCTGAACTGCGGTTGTCCCTCAGAGCGGGTACAACGGGGTGCCTTTGGTGCTTGTCTTATGGCAGAGCCTAATTTAGTTGCTGACTGTGTCAGGGCAATGAAGAATGCGGTGGATATTCCGATCTCGGTAAAGCACCGTCTTGGTCTAGACAATATGGATGCTGCTTCTTCAGAGAAAGATTATCAATTTGCCCTCGACTTTATTCTCGCAGTAGCAGATGCAGGTGCGAGTCAGGTGACTATTCATGCGCGCAATGCTGTGCTGAAGGGCTTATCTCCTAAAGAGAATCGCAGTAAACCACCACTACATTATAAGGTTGCTGCACAACTGAGGGTTGATGCACAAAAACAATTTTCACATCTCAAAGTATTGCTTAATGGCGGCTTAGAGACTAATGAGCAAATCGCTGGACACTGGGATGACTTTGATGGCTTTATGGTGGGTAGAGCCGCTTATCATTTTCCGGCGATGTTGCTAGGCTGGGATGACTTGATTCAGACTCACGGTGATGCAGCCGGCTATTTGTTTAGTGAAACAGAGTGGCACAGAATTCAGATTGCATTGGTTAAACAGGTTCTAAATTGGTTTGATGAATGCCAAGCAAAACAGAAGCCGTTTTATATTGGCGCGTTCACCCGGCATATTTTAGGTTTGGCGCATGGTAGGGCGGGGTCGAGATATTGGCGCCAAAGACTCTCAGATCATCACGCTCTCGCTAAAGTACAGAGTAAAGCGGCGATCGTAGACTTCTTCATTGATGCCAGCCTAACCCTTGGGGATTGGGCTGCTTTTGACTATGAAGCTGCTGAAGAAGTAGCCAAATAAGCCATTTTTGACAGGTTTTTGAGCTAAAAGCTATAATGTTTCCTCTACAACGGCGGACGTAGCTCAGTTGGTAGAGTCCCAGATTGTGATTCTGGTTGTCGCGGGTTCGAGCCCCGTCGTTCGCCCCAAAATATTCATCAAAAGCTCCTTTAGGGAGCTTTTTCTATGGGATTTAATGCCATGAAAAAATTTGATATTTCCACAATTCTCTTTGGCGTCTTCCTCAGTATCGTAGCTTTATATTTCATGCTCAGATCTGCGCCTAGTCAAAGTGCGCCCAGCTCATCCATTGCCGCAGTTCAGATTGGCAATCTCCTATGGGATCAAACCGAGATGAATATCGCCGATGTCAAATCCTTTGCGTCCTCTACTGGTTTTGTCAGTGCTGCTGAAAAGAAGGGTGGCGGTCTATCTTATGAAGGTGGTTTTGTGCAAAAGCCAGGGTGGACTTGGAGAACTCCTTATGGTGTTCCTGCGAAAGATGATGAACCCGCTGTACACCTCAACCAAACAGAAGCGGAGAGTGTTTGCCGCTATTTTGGCAAGCGTTTACCTACTGAATCTGAGTGGACGTCAGCTGCCTTCTTAGAGCAACGATCCAATCCACCGGCTGGCTTTATTAAAGGACAGCGTTACCCATTTCCTGGTGGTAGCACACCAACACCCTCCCATTGCTTAAGTGGCTGCGGCAACTACAAAGGGCTTGCGCCAGCAGGCGCACTCAACCGGGGTACGGGTCATGTTTTGGTGGGTAGTACTCAGCCGGGCGTTAATGGCATGTATGACATGGGTGGCAATGTGTGGGAGTGGACAGCTACCGAGAGAAATAGTGGATACATTACCCGCGGTGCTTCTTGGTGGTACGGTCCAGATAGACAGCAAGAGTCTGATGTGGAATCTAAGCCAGCGGATATAGGTGTGGTTTACATTGGCTTTCGCTGCGTAAAAGACCAATAGGCTTAAAATCCCATCCTATTAATAGTACTTAAATACTAATTTATTCAATAAAACCTATAAATCCCTTTCTAAGTTGTTATTTAACAAGGGGAATATTACATAACTCAGTTATAGTGTCGGGCGAGACAATATTAACTACATACACTCATTTACTATAACTTTAGTTAAATCCTTGACCATTTCCCAGTTTCTTCGACCACATCAGGCATACACCCAAAAGGGCGTGGCTTATGCCGTGCTCGCTGCAATCGCACAAGCTGTCATTGCGATCTTTTTGCTGAGGTACTTTTCTGGAGTCATTGGCGAGAGTGTGATTTGGGTGCCTGCTGGTATTGGCCTAGGAATAATTCTTCTATTGGGTTGGCAGTATTGGCCATTTATATTTATCGGCATCGTCCTCGGTGAAATCGGCGGTGGTCATGATGTCTTGATGGGCTTCCTGTTGGCAACGGGTGCACTTTTAGGTTATTTCGTTGCTGCCCTCGTGTTACAGCGCTACCTGAAATTTGATAAATATATTCATTCATTGGGCGACTATGGGCGCTTGTTAATCGCCAGCCTTATTGGTGCCTTTATTAGTACCACTATTAACATCACGTTTTTAGTGTGGGGCAATGAGCTTGCACCAGAAATGGTGAGCGAGGTTTACCGCAAATGGTTTATTGGGGACTTTTTTGGCTTTGCCTTTATAGCGCCTATCCTTTTAACACTCTCTGAACGCTGGATTCAGGATTGGCCCAAAGAAAAAATTCTTAAGTTTTGTATTTGTTTAGTGATTGCTTTCTTGTTGGGTCAAATGATATTCATGGGTTGGCTCAAAGAGTATGTCGATTTTACTGGCAGGGGATTTAGCGTTATCTTTTTAGCGGCATTCTTCGGGCTGATATTCGGTCGTCAAGGCGCCTTGCTATTTTTCGGTATTGTTCTTGTGCAGGCGGTGCTGAGTACGTTTGATGGGGCTGGATTTTTTAACCGCCAATTAATGACGAATCATGCCCCAATGGTGATCTGGGCGTATCTAGGATTTATCTGCATCATTGGTCTCACCGTTGGTCTAGTGGTTGAAAGTTTTGAGCGTAAGAATCGTGAGCTCACAGAGGCCTCCAATTTGATTTTGGAATCCGAGGCCCGCTTCAGAGAAATTGTAGGCAACACGCCAGCCTTGATGGCCACCCATAACCTCAATACTCAAGTGACCGACTATGTAAATCCGTATTTCACAAAAGCATTGGGCTACACAACAGAGGATCTGCATGAGCCAAATGCCTGGTGGTCTTTGGCTTATCCAAACGCAGAATATCGCCAAGAGATCGAAGAAGAATGGGTTAAGCGTGCCGAGGAGACTGCTAAATCAGGCGCCCCATTTATTCCCATGCAAACTCAAACTACTTGTAAGGACGGCTCTACTAGACTGATTTCTTGGGGCGCTTTTTATACCTCAGACCGTATCGTGATTTATGGCATTGATATTACAGAGCAGAAGCGCGCGGAGGATGTTCTCAAAGTGTCATCTGCCGTGTATCGTGCGATGGGTGAGGCGGTAGTTATTTGCGATGCGCAAAATAATATTCTTTTAGCCAACGACGCTTTTAGAGAATTGACCGGATACTCCGAGCATGATTTACTGGGTTACGGGTTTTCTGATTTCTTAGTCAAGCGCCACGGCGCTCGCTCATATTCCGATATCTTCACTTCCCTTGACGCTACAGGGCGCTGGGAAGGGCAGGCTTGGATCAAGGTGCGGGATGGCGTCGAAGAGCTACGTTTCTTGTCGATCTATTCAACCTTTGATAAGGATGGCGCTCCCTTACAGCGGGTGGCTCTGGTATCGGATGTCACGGATCAACGCAAGGCGCGAGAGCTCATTAATCAACAAGCGAATTTTGATCCGCTCACGGGGCTGCCTAACCGGCGTCTGATGCTCGATCGTCTGGAGCAATTAATCAAGCAGTCAACCCGCTCACAAACGAGCTTAGCGGTTATCTATATTGATTTAGATAACTTTAAAGATGTGAATGACAGTCGTGGGCATGATATTGGTGATCAGCTATTAAAGGAAGTGGCACAGCGCTTGCGTTCAGAGGTGCGTGATACCGATACTGTGGCACGCATAGGTGGAGATGAGTTTGTAATCCTATTAGGCCAACTCGATAGACCCGAGAAGGCTGACATCATTATTCGTCAGATCATCAAAAATATCTGCGAGCCTATTTCAATTAACGGAGAGATGCTTTACGTCACCGTTAGCCTTGGGATCTCGATGTTCCCCAATGATGGCGATGACGGGAAGGCGCTGTTATTGGGCGCTGACCAAGCAATGTATTCAGCAAAGTCAAAGGGTAGAAACGGTTTCCAGTATTTCACAAGCGCCCTGCAAGTCAATGCAAATTACCGTGCGAGTGTGATTTCAGAGCTACGCACTGCGATGGAGAACAAGCAATTTCGCTTAGAATATCAGCCTATATATGACTTAAACACAGGCGTGATTGCTCATGCTGAGGCATTGTTGAGATGGCACCGAGCAAATGGTGAAGTAGTGATGCCATCGGCATTTATCGAGATCGCCGAGGAGTCGGGTCTAATAGTTGACATTGGAAATTGGGTTTTCAAAGAGGTGTTGATATTCCTGAAATCTCTTGGCCTTGATAAAGCGCCATCGATAGCGATAAACGTTTCTGCGGCGCAGTTTCATTCATCCAATCACTCGGTAGTGCAATGGTTAGATTGGATGCAAGAATTTGGCATTTCTTCAGACAAGATTGTTCTGGAGATTACTGAGCGGATGATGTTGATTCAGTCGCAAAGGGTATTGCGCAAAATATCGATGCTGCAAGAGGCAGGTTGTAAATTTAGTGTGGATGACTTTGGAACCGGTTACTCATCGCTCGCATCTTTGAAAAACTTTAACTTTGATTTTTTGAAGATCGATTCCCATTTTATTAAAACCTTAGCGCCTAATAGTCTTGACGCATCTTTAGTATCCGCAATGATTGCTATGGCAAAAGGCTTAGATTTAGAGTCTATTGCTGAGGGCGTTGAGACTGAGCAACAAGCTCAAATACTCAGGGATTTGGGTTGTACCCATGCCCAAGGCTATCTATACAGTAGGCCCTTGAGTCCAGAAGCATTTAAAAACATCCTGCTGTAGCCAATAAACTGTCTAAAATATAATTTAGACAGTTTAGAATTCTATAAATTATCCCCATTTGTTGCGTTTGGACAACTAACTGTCTAGTAGTTATCTACTTTTATACATCTAAAGACTGTCTAAAAGTGTTCAATTTCTGTATAAATGATCTCCCGGCCACTTATTTTTATTGGACAGATAGATAAATGATCTCTAGCAAGGCATTGATAGACCAAACTGGGATATCACGTGCCACCCTCAATAACTACATCCAGCTTGGCATCTTGCCCAAGCCGGTTGTGCAGTCTCTATCTGCTAGCGCAGATGAGGGCGGGGCTAGAGTATTGGGCTTTTTTCCGGACGACGCATTGGAAAGAGTGCAGGCAGTACAAATATTGAAGAGCCAGGGCTTATCAATGGCTCAAGTTGCCGAGCGTCTAGCCCAAACAGATGCTTTGCTAGAAGTGCAAGAGTTGCAACTAGAGACATCAAACTCTCGTCCGGCAATGCGGCCGATTGGTAAATCCAACCAGGTCAATCCAGTTCGCAGCACTCATAATGCAAATAAACCTTTCTCAGATTCATTGGGCAATCTCTCGATATCGCTTGATACCCTGACGCATCCTGCTTACATGCTCAATTACAACTTTGAGCTTACTTGGTTTAATGAGCCAGCCCGTAAAGCAGTTTTTGGTTTTGCAACAGCACCATCTAAAAGTACTGATCGTAATTTGCTGAACCTGCTGACAAGACCCGAAGTATGTTTGACAATGGAAGATCAACGCTCTTTAGTGGGCTTGTTATTGCAATTGGCTAGCTCACGTATTTCTTATGCGTCGCTATCTAAGCTTGTGCTGCAGAGTGATCCAGACCTGATGCCGCTATTAGAAGGCCTTTCTTCTGAAGAGCAAGCCCAAGAGCAAGCAGTCAATGAAGTTGAGTTTTTTCAAAGAGATTCACGCGGTCAGATTGTTTGCTATCGGGTCTACGCGGTGTATTTCCGCGAAGGCATCTTGGTGGTGCATGCCCCAGCAGAAGAGCGGGGCGATGACCTTGTCAATTTCTTAGCTCGTCGGGATCAAGTGATTCAGTCATTGATGAGCAAACGCTTGCCAGTGATGACGCCTTTAGCGGTTTTAGTAGCGGACTTGCAGAACTCTGTCCGCATTTGCTCAGAGTTGCCACCGGATGAGTATTTTGCCTTGATCAATCAGATCTGGGCGACGATGGGGCCGATATTGCGCAAGTACACCGGTACTCATGGCAAGCACGTGGGTGATGGAGTGGTGTATTACTTTTTCCCGCAAGCAGAGAGCAATTATTTATTTAACGCTGTTGCTTGTGCTGATGAATTACGCCAAGCGATGCGCAAGATTAGTGCTGAATGGCAGCTTAAGAAAAACTGGTTTACAGAATTGCAGCTCAACATTGGCTTGCATGAAGGTCAAGAGTGGTTAGGTAGCTTCCAGTCGGCTAACCACATTGAGTTTGCGGTGTTGGGCAATACGATTAACCAGGCATCTCGTCTGAGTGACTTTGCAAGACACGGCAGCATTTGGGCTACTAAGGATCTGATTAGTAAACTCAGCAATGATGAGCGCAGCCGTATTGAATTTGGTGTACTCAGAAAGAGTCAAGAGAATGGTGATCGCTTTGTGACATCTTCTTATGCTCAGGTTGAATCGATTATCGATCTCAATCAAGATAAGCACGAGAAAATGAGAGACATTTCTCAATTGGCGGTCGCCGAGATTAAGCGCGTCAGCAATACGCGCTTATATTAAAAAAGAATAACCTA
This sequence comes from Polynucleobacter sp. MWH-Svant-W18, assembly GCF_018687495.1. Taxonomy (NCBI): domain Bacteria; kingdom Pseudomonadati; phylum Pseudomonadota; class Betaproteobacteria; order Burkholderiales; family Burkholderiaceae; genus Polynucleobacter; species Polynucleobacter sp. MWH-Svant-W18. Next base: position 1,108,360 of record NZ_CP061293.1, on the reverse strand, counting down.
AAGACTATTGCCGACTGAACTGATAGTCAGGCGGTGGTGGGTTATAGCCTGGGATCTTGCTAACATCCACCACATCAATTTGACTCTCATCTAAAAACTTCAGGGCATACTCTTCATAAACCTTTTCCCAGATGAAGATATCGAAGAGATCTGGATCAACGTGTTGACCGAGTTTCATCTTACCGAGAATTTCTAGAGACTCACTGAGTGTCTTACCCTTCTTATAGGGACGATCTTTAGCGGTCAACGCCTCAAAAATATCCGCAATACCCATGCAACGTGCTGGAACTGACATTTGCTCACGCGTTAAGCCCTTCGGATAGCCCTTACCATCCATCTTTTCGTGGTGACCACCTGCGTATTCAGTAACGTTTCTAAGGTGTTTAGGCCATGGCAGCTTTTCAAGCATGCTGATTGTGAGATCAATATGGTGATTAATGATCTGACGCTCTTCGTTGTTTAGTGTGCCAGCTCGAATAGTCAAATTGCCAATTTCTTCATCGCTCAGGAAGGGGTGATTAGTGCCAGAAATATCTTGCCAGATATAGCGTTTAGCAATGTCATGTACACGCTGTACGTCTGGGTCTTTCATGAATTCACCACCAATATTGCAGTGACTTAAGAAGTTGTAATCATCAATCAATTGGGAGCAGCGTTGTTCTGCTTCTTCTTCGGTAATAAACTTTTGCGCCAAAGCCAGTTGAATATCACGTAAGACTACTTCTGCACGAACTTCAATCAAATGAATACGATCAAAAATCTTTTCAAGCTTAGTGGCCTTATCTACCACGTGTACTGGAGTCGTAATTTTTCCGCAGTCATGCAGTAAACCGGCAATCTTGAGTTCTTGGCGATCGCTATCATTGAGTGTGAATTCCTTGAGCGGTCCAGCATTACAGCGATTGACAGCATCGGCCAACATCATGGTGAGATCAGGTACCCGATTGCAATGGCCGCCAGTGTAGGGAGACTTATCGTCAATCGCGTGGTTAATCAAGCCAATGAAAGATTCAAACAATTCTTCGAGATGCAAGATGAGCATTCGGTTCGTGAGTGCTACAGCGGCTTGTGAACTCAACGCTTCAACAATCTCTTGGCTTTCTGCTGAGAAGGGAATGACTTTGCCGGTATTGGAATCGGTGGCATTAATGAGCTGCAGAACACCAATGATTTCTGATTCGTGGTTCTTCATCGGAACCGTTAAGAACGAGACAGAACGATAACCATTGGCCTTATCAAATTTGTGAGTACCAGTAAAATCAAATCCCTCTGCGTTGTAGGCGTCAGCAATATTGACAGTTTGTTCTTTGTGATGGGCATAACAAACTACTCTGCCTAGATCAGGACTTCCATCTTCTTTAAATAAAGGAAGGGGCGGTATCTTAATCTCATGACTACTTTTGCCACCCAAGTGAACGCCCTTGCTTTTGGTGTGAACGATCTCAAATTTCAAGAGCTTCTCATCCACCACTCTATAAAGAGTGCCGGCATCCGCATTGGTAATTTGCATGGCTGCCTGGAGAATGTTCTCCAAAAGCTGGTCTATATCCTTTTCGCTGCTTAAGGACGACCCAATCTTAAGGAGTTGCTGCATGAGTGCTTTGCTAATGGTCTCTTCGGTCATATAAGCATCTTTTAATTGAATGAATCCATTATCTACAAAAGCAGAGATTTGTATTTAGTAGTAAAGAACCTCTCAAATTAGTAGATTAATACTAAATAAATAGACCTATAACTACCATAGGAAAAAAGTTATACGGTCGGTATTCTGACTCCTCCTTCATATAACTTAAGTTATTTCCGTGGTCGATACCTTTCCTTTACGTTCCAAAAGTTTGAAAAAGAAACAACTGGCAATCTATTTAGCCTGTCTTTCTTTGACGATGTCTGGTTGCTCGACCCCAATTGTGAATGAGGGTGATGCTCCAAATGGTCCTGAGTATGTTCGTTGGATGCCAGGCAGTTATAAAACACCCACTGTTGAGGCGCAGTTACCTCGTCCAAAAGAATTATGGTGGACTGAGTTCGAGAGTGAAGAGCTCAATAGCTTAGTCGATACAGCATTAACCAATAACTACGATTTACGAATTGCTGTCGCTAGAGTTGCGCAAACAAGAGCGCAGGCTGATGTCGTAAAAGCCAACGAATCACCAACCATTGACGCTACTGGCGCGTATAAGAATCAAGCACCAGGACTTGGGCCTGGCTACGCTGCGAATACTTCACAGTGGGGTAGTCAACCAGTATGGCAAGTAGGCTTACTTGCTAACTACGAAGTAGATCTTTGGGGTAAAAAAGGCTTCAACACTCAATCCGCCTTCTCTCAAGCATTAGCAAGTGAGTACAACCGTCAAGCGGTTGCATTGAGTTTGGTTGGCGACACTGCCACTGTGTACTTTCAGGTGATTTCATTGGATGAGCGCATTAGTGTCGGTGAGCGCAATTTAGAGGCCATCCGCACGGTTGGTAAGGGCTTGCAACGCAGAGTGGATCGCGGTGATGCCACCATTATTGATTTGTCCCAGCAATTAATTTTGCAAACCAATACCGATGCATTGGTAACTAACCTTAAGCTTCAACGTGAGCGCGCTTTTAATCGTTTGGCAGCTTTAGTAGGTAGAACCCCATCGACATTAAAGATTAAAGGTAAATCCTTAAGAGATATTAAGGTTCCTGCAGTGGAGCCTGGTCTGCCTTCTGATTTACTCTGTCGCAGGCCAGATATTCGTCGTGCTGAAGCCGCTCTTGAAGCTTCCAAGGCAGATTTGTATTCAGCACGAGCCAATTTATTGCCAACTTTTTCCTTAACTGGTGCGGGCGGTTACGGCAGCTTCTTACTCTCTACGCTCACCATGCCACAGAGTTTGTTCTACAACATTTCAACTAACTTAGTGCAAAACGTATTTGATGGCGGCAGACGTCGTGCCGAGATTCAAGTTGCGAGCGCCAAGAATGTGGAATTACTCGAGGCTTATGCTAATACTGTATTGGCATCATTGCGTGATGTAGAAGATGGGCTGGCAGGCGTGAACTTAACTGCTAAGCAATACGATGCATTGAATGAATCTCGTACTCGGGCGCAACTTTTGGCCACCATGAGCGCCAAAGTGGTTGAGCGGGGCGGCATGGACTATGTCCAGCTCTATGAAATTCAGCGCACTGTGTTATCTGCTGAAGATGCAGCGATTGGCGCACGTAATGATCAGCTAGCAGCTTCGGTTGGTTTATTTAAAGCGATTGGCGGGGGTACCAAGCTCGAAAACGATCCTTGTATTGGTGGCGGTAAGTTACCAGCAGCAGATGCTCGTTGGGGAGAGGTAGCAGCCAAAGCCGATTCTGCATTTGATAAGAAGCCAGCAGTAGGTGTCAACAAAGCAGGGCAACCAATGTATGAGGGTACCGGCGGAGTTTCTTTAAATCAGAAGCCGCTGCAATCTCCTGAGCAGCCATTTAATGTCATTAATACGGTTACTCCCCCGGAAACCCCTGATGCAGCGCCAAACGCACCTGCAACACAACAAAAAACACAACAGTAAATCCTCCAAGGCGAACTAAGGTATGAGCAAAATCAGCAAAATCATGGAGCGAGTAGTCAATGTCCTAAAAAAAGGTTTTAAAAAGATCTTAACTTTCATGGGTTGGTTAACGATCATTTTTCAAAGCTTGGGTAAAGCGCTATATAAGCAATTGCGCTATGACTTTGACATTGTATGGATGCGTATTCGTGCTTCCAGTAAGAATTTTCAGGGGCATCCCATTAGCTCATGGGCCGATGTCAAGGAAATTGCACTTCAATGGGTACAAAAGGCAAAACCCAGTTTTTGGTACCCATTATTCAAGGCTCGCAAACAACAATTCGTGGAAACTGCCACTGTTGAATGGCATGCTTTTAGGGCAGACATTGATAAATTGCGCGAGCGTATCAAGCAGTTCCGCAATCCTACCAATGAGCAGCGCGCTGTAGGCGATTTATCCCCATTTTCTGGTGAAAAGACCACCATTATTGCTTCAAGCATTGTGATCAATTTGTTGGCATTGGCCTTCCCATTATTAATGCTGCAACTCTATGACCGCATCTTGCCCCATCAGTCCTTGGATACCTTGGCGTTAATAGCGGTTGCCGTGGGTATAGCGGTTGCATTGGAATCTGTGATGCGTGTGGTGCGCTCTTATGCAACGGCTTGGATTTCTGCTCGTTTTGAACACAAGGCTATGTTGGCTGTTACTGAGCGCGCTCTAGCTGAACCTTTGCATGACTTTGAGCGCAAGGGTACAGGAACAGTGATGGATGACTACAAGTCAGTTGCTTCTCTGAAGTATCACTACTCGGGGCAAACCTTTCAGCAGCTAATGGATTTACCATTTACTCTGCTTTATGTATTGATCGTCTTCATATTGAGCCCTTGGGTAGGTCTACTGCTTACTGCTGGTTACGCAGTCTTCATCTTTATTACCTGGAAAAACGGTCGCGATGATCCGATCTTGATTAAAGATCAGAAGCAGGGCGATTTACGCCGTGCCAATTTCTTAAACGAAACATTGAGCAACGTGCATACACTCAAATCCATGACCATGGAGTCATTGATGCTGCGTCGCTATGAACGCTTGCAAGAGAGTTGTGCCCGTTTAATGTCTCGTGTGACTTATGCATTGGATATGTCAGCAGGTATTGGCAACATCTTCTCGCCAATGATGAACATGCTCATCGTTGCCTTGGGTGCATGGTTGGTTATTGGCCATCATCTGACTAATGGTGAATTGGCTGCTTGCATCTTGTTAGGCATGCGTGCTTTAGCACCTTTGCAACGCCTTGGCGGTATGTGGGCCAAATATCAACAAGATGAGATTTTGCGCGATAACTTAGCGCTGACATTACTTCAAAATGGCTTGCCAGCTAAACCACAAGCCGAAGAGAATGCAGTTCTAGTAGCTGATCGCCCACTACGATCTGCAAAGTTGCAGTTAGATAATGTGCATTACCAATTTCCGGGTAGTAAGACCGAATTATTTGACGGCTTATCTTTAACAGTAGAGCCTGGTGAGTTTCTTGCTATTAAAGGGGATTCAGGTTCAGGACGCAGTACTTTGTTGCAGCTCATGGCTGGTGTCTTGCATCCAACGACAGGCGAAGTACGCATTGATAACGAAGACCTCAGAAACATTCCGCTTGAGCAGCTCAGTGAGCACGTAGCCTATCTACCTCAGAAAGCCTTGATGTTCGAAGGCTCGCTATTAGACAACGTCAGCGTATTTGAACCAAGTCGAGTAGACCGTGCTTTGCAAACTGCCAAGATGTTGGGTCTAGGTGACTTTGTTGCGAAGATGCCCCGTGGTTGGGATTCTCCAGTAGGAGATACGGCAGCTGATGCAATGCCTCCTGGCTATCGTCAGCGTATTGCGATTGTGCGGGCGCTTTCCAATCAGCCAAACATCATCTTGTTTGACGATGCAACCTCAGTGATGGACTCTGATGGTGACGCAACTTTCTTGAAGTTCATGGAGGCGGTACGTGGCAAGGTTACCGTAGTATTGGTTTCGCAAAGACCATCCTTCCTGCGTCTGGCAAACCGCACGCTCTTCTTGCAGGATGGACACTTGCATGAGGTCGAGCCCAATAAGGTGAGCTCGATTCGTGAAGCAAGTGCAGCTCAAGCAATCCCTTCCAAAGTCGATGGCATGGTGGGATCTGCTGCAGCAAACTATCGCGCTATTCCGAATGCAGAATATTTTGACTCACCATTTAAAGGTGGTGTAGTTGACAGTAATCGTTGGCAGCATACACACGAAACAGTTGCCAATAATTTCAAGGTACAAACAGACCTATCAGGTTGTTTAGCACTTTTACTAAAGTTAATGAATGCCCGTGGCACAGCACGCGAAGTAGCAGAGTCTTTGCCTTACTACACCGATAGCTTGGATTTAACGAGCTTTCACAATGCCATGTCACAGATGGGATACAAAACTAATGAAGTGATATGCACTTTAGGCATGCTCGAGCCGCGCTCGCTCCCTTGTTTATTTGTTCCTGATAGTGGACCAGCCTTTATTGCGATGGGCCGTATCGGGAAGCAAATGCGTATTGGTGATTCTGCAACAGGTGAGGCGCGCATGGAGCCTGATCTCAATATTGCTGGCCGTGCTTACTTCTACGAAATTGCCGAAATTAATGTGAGCGACACCCGTTCATGGGTAGGTCGCGTGCTCTTGCGCTTTAGCCCATTGATAGGTCAAGCTACCTTATCTGCCTTGGTATCAGGCTTGGTCATGATGTCAGGCCCATTATTTCTGTCGGTTGTCTACAGCACCGTGATTCCATCAGGCGCTACCGATACCTTGTTTTATCTCACCATTGGTGCCGCTATTGGATTAGGTGCCGGTTATTACTTTATGCGCCATCGCGCCAGAATCTTGGCCTATATTTCAGGCCGTATTGAGTATCTTTTTGGTGCGACGATATTGCAGCAAGTGCTCAAGATGTCACCCGTCTATACCGAAAGAGCATCAGTCGGTTCGCAGACCTCGCGCTTACAAAGCTTTGAAGCCATTCGTGATCTCTTTACTGGACCCTTAGCATCGACCATCCTAGAGTCACCTGCAACCTTGGTATTTTTGGTGGCGCTCTCCATCATGAACCCGATCTCATTGGTGATTTTCGCCATCATGGTGGTGGTATATGCCTTGCTCTATTGGATTTTTTCAGGCGTCACTCATGATCGAGTGGCAGCAGTGAGTAGAGCTGTTACGAAACGTAATGAATTCATCGTGGAGATGGTGGGCAAGATGCGCATCATTCGTGAATGTGGTGCACAGCAACTATGGTTAGAGCGCTTTAGAGAAATCTCAGCTAATGCCACAATGGCATCTTATAAAGCAGAGCAAGTTTCATCACTATTGGTAGCTATCTCCTATTTTGTGATGATGCTGTCTGCTTTGATGATCGTTTCTGCAACAGTACCGGCAGTCATTATGCAAACGGTTACCGCTGGTGCTCTGATTGCTTCCATGCTCTTGATGTGGCGCGTGCTCAGCCCAATTCAAACAATCTTTACGAATATGACGCGGATTGAGCGGGTAAGAAGTGCTACACGTCAAATTGATAGTTTGATGAAGATTCAGGGAGAGCGCCAAGAGACTGCTACTTCATTGGTATCTCGTGGCATGGAAGGCGCTATCGAGTTTGCTCGTGTCTCTTTCCGTTACTCCATGAATGTAGACCCTGCTTTGATCGGTGTTGAGTTTAGAGTAAACCCAGGCGAGTTGATTGCGATTAGCGGCCCCAATGGCGGTGGTAAATCTACTTTGCTCAAGTTGGTATTGGGTATGTATCAGCCACAAGCTGGATCTATCCTGATTGATAACGTAGATCTGCGCCAATTAGACCCAATGGAATTACGTCGCTCTATTGGCTATGCACCGCAAGATACGCAGCTATTCCGCGCAACGATTGCACAGAACTTACGCTTAGCAAGACCAGATGCCAGCGATGATGAGGTTTATCAGGCTCTAGATATGGCGGGTGCTCTAGAACAAATCATGGCCTTACCAAAAGGTATTGAGTATCGCGTTGGCGATAACACCAATGAATTGCCATCGAGTTTGAAGCAAAAACTTTCACTGGCACGTGCGTACCTGACACGTGCACCCATCATGCTCTTTGATGAACCAGGTGCAGGCCTTGATGATTACGGTGATCAGAAGTTTATGGAGACCTTAAAAGCCCTTAAAGGCAAAGCTACCGTACTCTTTATTAGTCATCGTCCAAGCCACATTCGTCTGGCTGACACTTTATTAGTCATGGATAAAGGTTATCTGCGTGCTGCAGGGCCTCCTGATGTATTACTTAAACAACCAACTGCAGCTTAATTCATTTCATTTAATAGATAAGAGTACTTCCTATGAGCACACTTCCAACATTACCGCCCGATGATGAGTCAAAGGATCAGCCACGGCTAACCCTTGGGGATCGTACGGATAACTATGTTGCCAAGGCCATCTTGCTTGAAGAGGCGGCACCACCTGCGTATATGAAAACCACCGTGAAGTTGGTTTGCTATGCGCTAGGCGTCTTTTTCTTATGGGCATTATTTGCAACCTTGGATGTGGTGGCTCTCGCTCCAGGTCAAATCATGCCAATTCAGGCGGTTAAGGTCATTCAACACGTTGATGGCGGTCGTATCGCTTCCATTGATGTGGTAGATGGTCAATCAGTCCATGAGGGTCAGGTGTTAATGCGCTTGAACTCAACTGAAGCTGGCGCTGAGTACCAAACCTTGGCTGCTAAATACTGGGGTCTTTATACCCGCGTTGAGCGTTTACGCGCATTACTAGGCGATAGACCTGCTGACTTTACAAAAGTACCAGAAGATTACAAACAATTAGTAGCAGAGCAAGAGTTCACGCTCAAGACACAAAAAGATCAGATTACTCAACTGCAAAATGAAATTAAGATTTTCTCTGAGGTCAGCGCTATTCGTGGTGACTTAGCAAGAGAAAAGCTTAATACTCGTGTTCAAGCTTTGGATGCCCAGCGTAATTTAAGTGGCGCACAAGCGGAGCTACTACGTTATCGCCGGACCAATATGGATGAGCTCAATGTGGCCGCCAATGAGTTGGCGCAAACAGAAGAGCAATTGACTAAATTGCAGGATCGTTTAACTCGCGTAGATATCGTATCTCCAGTCGATGGCGTGGTACAGGATTTGAAGTTCCGTACTGTTGGTGGTGTGATTCCTCCAGGTGCCACGCTCATGAATGTGATTCCTTTGGATGGCAAGATGCATGCTGAAGTGCGCGTATCCCCAACGGATATCGGCTTTGTCAAAATTGGTCAACCAGCTCGCTTGAAGATTGGTACTTTTGACTTCATGCGCTACGGCACGATTGAGGGCAAAGTTTCTATGGTGTCCTCATTTAGCACATTGGATGAGAAACAGCAGCCTTATTTCAAAGTGATTGTCAGCTTGCCACAAAGCTATGTTGGTAATGATCAAGATAAACGCATTGACCCAGGCATGACAGTGCAGGCTGACATCATGACCGATCGCCAGTCTGTCTTACGTTACTTGTTACGCCCAATCTATGTTGCCTTCAAGCAAGGTATGCGCGAGCGTTAATTCAAGAAAAAATTAGACGACTAGAGCAACTCTGTTCATGACTACGATCAAGCGCGAACCCGCACAGCAACTGTCTTTGTCTGCACGACAAAGACAGTTGCTTGATCTATTGATAGAGGGCAAGAGTAATAAAGAGATTGCAGATGATCTAAAGATCGAAGCGGGAACGGTAAAGCAACATCTCTTTGTGCTCTTCAGAAAATTGGGTGTCAATAGCCGAGCAAAGGCAGTGATTGCAGCCGCGCAGATTATGAAGTCCGCTATGGCTGGCCAAGATGACAGCAAATCCAGCGTTCAGAAGCTCAAGTCAACTAAAGTTAGCTCTAAAGCAACCGGCAAGTCAGCGGAGGGTTATTCCTGGCGCTTAGTTTCTTCAGTAGCGGTATCGATTTCTGATTTAAATGATCTCAATCCCAGTGCGATCTCAATGAGGGATCGGTTTCTGAAGGCGCTTAGGGGCATTATTGAACGCTTGGTAGATGCTCTTGATGGACAAGTGACCTATTTGCCGGGTGGCGGCTCAGTGATGTGGTTTGGGCACCCAAGGGCACATCTGGATGATGCAGATCGCGCAGTATATCTCGCGCAATATCTGCAAAGTTGGGCAAGTCACTACCAGCAGCATCTTGAGGGTAACCTAGGAAATAATGCAACCCCACTGATTGGTGTGGGTCTTGCCTCGAATACTGAAATAGTCGCTGAAAAAGCCACCGAACTTTTTGGAGCAGAGTCGTTTCGTAAAGCATCAATATTGGCCAGGCACGCAAAAGCACTCAAAATGCCACTCTCTGATTTGCTGACAAAGCAAATTGCGCCGATGAGTAGCGCTTGGATGGAAATCAAATCCAAAGAAGGCAATAAAGAGGTGGTTGTTAAGGATGTTGGTCCAATAGCCATCGTTGGCCCAAGCTCTTCACTGCTTCCAGATGCTAGCTTGCGTTGGGGTGGTTTCCCTTTCTTGAGTAATGCCTTCGAGGGTATCGATAGTGGTCTTGCCCAATGGTTGGCGGTCGAGTCTTGGCCACCTGCTGCCGCAACGCTCCTGACTGATGCCATCGGTAATTATGTCGCCGGTAAGAATTATCAAGTCTTAAGATTGAGAACTCCAGGCTCTTATCGCAGAGACAGGGCGCTTGCTAGTTTTGCTGCCCAAATTGAATTGCAGTTCGGTGATTTTGTGTCTCGCTCAGAAAAGATCTATCCATCACAGGGTGAGCGGATTGCAGGATTGGTTTCTGAGATTGCCAAAGCGGGACCATTGGCAATTTTGGTATATGGCCTCAAAGCATTAGAAGCATTTAAATCCACGATAGGCGAAGCGGGAATTGATCGCTTGGCTTCTCGTCAGATCCTCATTGTGGCTGCTAACTTGCAAGATCATGGATCTTCACAAATTGCCGTGAGACTTTTAGGGCCTAAACCAAACTCTGCACCGTTCTCCAGAGTGTTTAACTTGCAGATGCCAGCAATTGATGCTTTGCCAGAGGGTATTCAGGTTGACTTTAGAGCGATGCTCGATAGCCTAAGCCCCATCTCAAAAGAGTTGATGCTGCGAGCTGCTAATGAGCCTGAAACTCCACTGCTCAATATCCTGACGCAAATGAATGAGCCCCATCACAAGGCTCAAGCGTGCATCCAAGAACTCACTAGCTCAGGATTAATTGCGGCTAGTCAGGGCGGCGGCTTTGAGTTCAGAGATCTAGGGACTGCCCAGGCGATTAAGCATTTGAGCATCGCGATTGCTGGTAGTGAGGCTGCTTAATGAAGTCACTACTAATAGCAACGAGCCTATTAGCATCGTTGACCAGTCTCAATCTGGCTCAAGCAAAAGTGCAGGGTGGAGGTCAACTCACCATAACAGCACAGACAGCACAGACAGCGCAGACAACATCAGTAGCCCCAGCAGAAAACATTACAAAGCAGCTTACCAGTAGCTCAGGTCAAGCAACACAAGAAGGTCGTGTTGTTGTGATGGCGATTAAGGGGCAGATTTCTAAAAAGGTTTTAGAGTCAATCCGCAATTCAATCGGAAACGTCAATGGAGATCCCATTCCGGCAGGATTGATTGTGCTGCTCGATTCTCCTGGTGGTGATGGTATTGCCGCCATGAAGATCGGGGAAATTCTGCGTACCAATAAAGCCCATGTGTTTGTAACGGGACAATGTGCGAGTGCCTGTATTTTTGTTCTGGCAAGCGGAGTGGTCAGAGGTGCGCCTGCATACACAGTTGGGATTCATCGTGGACGCATTACAAAATCAGATGAAAATGCCAAAATTTTGGAAGAGATAGATGTTAAATCTAATCCTCAAGCCAGAGAATTGCTTGAGCGCTTTGAAAAAGCGGTGCCGGTGTACTTTGCGAAAATGGGTATGCCTCCCGAATTATTTCAGGCGATGCAATCTCATCAATACAAGGGTGTTTATCGCCTTAGTAATGAAGAAATCGTCTTTTATGGTTTGAGTGGCTTTGAGCCGAAATACTTAGATGTGCGAGCAGAGCTCTATGAAAAGATGCAGGGTCCTTATCACATGGATAAGGATGAACTGCATCGCCGCACTCTTAAAGTGGCATCACGTTGTGCCGAGTTTGATCAAAAGCACACAGCTTTTATCAATTGCTATAAGCAAGTATTAAAAGATCCGTTTCTGAATTGAGATATGTTCAAAAAAACCATTACATCTCTCAACACTGATAAGGCTATCAAGCTTGCTTGCGCTGCTGCGCATGATCTTGATCGCCGTATGAATCAAGGAGCGTTATTGATTCTTCAGGGTTTAGTGGGTTCTAGTGACATCATTTGTCACGGGGTTGTCACAGTAACCAGACACATATTGGATGTATACCAACCAATCTCCCGAAAGCTCAAACGAAGATTAAAGAGTCAACTAAAAAAGTATTATAAAAAAATAGACCTTAGCCAATTCAACAAAGAGAATCTATATGAAATGTTTTTCGTTGCCTGCGGGGTATTGCAGGATCGGAAAGCCTTAAGCATTGTCGTTGACACAGCACTCCAGAATATGTGTAGAAGCCTGCTTGAGGCTTTAGTTGTCTTATTTACCAAACATATCAACGTACTTGCTCTCGAGGTCTATGTAGCCGCTGCCAAACTAAAACAATATTGGCAGAACAATAGCCTTCTTCAAATAAGAAAAGACTGTCAAGCCCATGTTCAGAGGCATCATAGTCAGTGGGATCATTCGATCAGACCTATCCTAGAGGGCGCTTCATTCCAAAGACTATACGCATTTGCTAGACCCACTACTTATGGTGTGATTCTTGCTACTGCAGTCATTAGTACGACTAGTAATGCCGATGTTGCCGATGAAATGAAGGTTCTCATAGAGCAAAAGAAGGCCGAGCAAGCCTATGGGCTCGGTGTGAAGCACCCGGAGTTGATGGGAGACCCTCTATTTGATTATTATTTTGGCGTTGCTGCAGTTGATTCTGGTAATACAAGTACAGGGGTATTTGCTTTAGAGCGAGCCTTGCTAGATAACCCCGATAATGATCTTGTTCGCTTAGAGTTAGGCCGTGCATATTTTGCACAAGGCGAGGATGAGCGGGCGAAGACCGAGTTTTTAGCAGTAAAGAAAAATTATCCTCCCGCTCCTGTTGTTACCACTATTGATAAATACCTGGAGGAAATCGCTGATAGACAGGGTATATATAAGGCTTCATACAGCATATTCGTTGAAGCAGGATTGGGTATTAATACTAACGTGAGTGCGGCGGCGGCTGTTAATAATATTATTCTTCCTTATATCGGACCAGTTGCTTTAGGCGATTCTGCAGCACCTATTAAATCAGCATTTGGCTTTGAAAGTATCGGAGGGGCTGTCAATCTTCCCCTGAGCTCAAGTGTGGCAATTTTTGGCAATGCAAATGTGAGTTCTCAGCGCTACTCTCAAGTATCTGGCTATAACCTCAATGTGACTAATGCAACAACTGGAGTCAACCTTAAGGATGGCTCCGACTCCCTAAAAATTGCAGGAATTGCCAGTATTGCTCAGATGGATGCAACACCAATACCAAATACCTATGGTGGTGGTGCAGAATACTCTCATCAATTTAGTGCAACGGATTCGGTGATGCTAGCTGCCGGAACAACGACCTTGCAGTACCCAACCCAGTACAACGCTTATAACGCTAATGTCAATATTTTGACGACGGGCTATCGAAAGGAATTTTCAAAAGCGGCTTGGAAGCCGGTTTTAGACGTTTCACTGAATACGGTTAAGCAAAATAGCACCGCTGATAGGCCAGATTTGGGGAGGCGCATATATGGAGGGGCTATTCAAACAACTTTTTTACCAATGCCTCAACTTGCCGTGACGGTAGGAGGCGGTTATTCTCAAAGTAAATACGATGCTAATGACCTGTTGTATCAGGCCCCTCGGACCGATGGTTTGTATTCAGGAAATTTGATGCTGCAATATAAGCTCAATAAGAATTTATCAACACGTCTAGAGCTGACGTATTTCAACAATTTATCGAACTTGCCGTTATATGGTTACGAGCAGTGGACAGGGGCGATCAAACTACGCTACGATTGGGATTCCAACAATGCAAACTAAAAAATACTTTCATTTTCAACAGGCTATTGAAATAGGTCTAGGTTTATTGATGAGATCTATTTTGATTGTGTTTGTATTGGCAACTGTTCAGACAAATGGTGTTTTAGCCCAGACAGCGCCTGAGGCTGGCCGTGTTTTGATGGCGATTGGCGATGTGAAGGTAAGCCGCAGTGGACAACAAGTACCAGTAACTAAGGGATCTGCCGTTCTTGTGGGTGATACCTTGGTGACTGGGCCCGCTAGCAATGCTCAGCTCAGAATGACTGATGGCGCCATATTGGCCCTCAAAGCGCAGACAGAATTCAAGATCAATGATTACAACTTCAACGGCAAAGCTGATGGTACTGAAAAGGCGAATCTGAGCCTAGTTAAGGGTGGAGTTAGAGCCGTCTCTGGCGTTATCGGCAAAGAAAACAAAGATAATCTTAAAATTGACGCAGTAGTGGCGACCGTAGGCATTCGGGGTACGGGATTTAATATCAATGTGTGTGAGGGAAACTGCTTTGCACCGGATAAAACTCCTGTTAAAGATGGCCTATATGCAGGTGTTTTTGAAGGCAAAATTGTGGTTCAGAATCAAACTACCACTGAAGCTGTTGGCGTAAATCAGTTTGTTCACGTCGCAGACAGAAATTCAAAACCTCAATTCTTACTAGCCCCTCCTCAGTTTTTGCCTGACAACCTCGCCGGTCAACGTTCTGTTAAATCTAAGGGTAGGGTTGAGAATAAAGTCTTACCTGGTTTGGCAGCTTCGGTCAGCCTGCCTACAAAATCATCAGACAAAGAGGCGGCGCCCCTTTCTTCTGCGCAACCAGAGACTGGCGGCGCTGATGTCAGCCCTCCGTCGGCAATTGAGCAAGCCGTTAACGTTTTTACTCCAAAAGCACTTCTAAACTTACCCTCTTTAGGTAATGGTTTGCCAGTCCAGGCTACCACCAGTAGTGCACTTCCAGATGGTTATGCCTTTTACATGCAAAAGGCAGAAACTAATCCTGCTGTTTTAGGGAGTGATCATCTTCCACTTCATAACATTATTCCGGATGCGAACTTTGTGACGGGTCAGGCACAACCTAGGACGCTGAATGCAATGTCTGCAAGTCCCCTGCCAGCTTCAGGGCAGGGCGCATACATTACTCAAATTAAGCTGGACCCAAGTGTATTTGCTGTTAATGACCCTTTCTATTCTCAGCAAATCTATTCTATTGGAAGTGCCCAGCAGATGGAGGGGGGCAATGTGGATGGCATCATCTCATGGGGCCGTTGGGCTAATGGTACTGTGCAACAAATTGCCCTTTACAACAGTGGGGGGCCGGTTTACCTCTCGGCAGGTAATGGCTTTCACTATATAGTTGGAGATAGAACGACTGAGGCCAATTTACGAAATGAATTCGCCGTGAATAACTCTGTATTAAATTTCAAGCTGATTGGCGCTACTACGCCGACTCCCGTCGGTAACTCCCTGGGTACATGGGCTGTCTATGATGGATCTTTAACTGCCAATATCGCTACTGCAAAAATTAACGGCAATGTAGCGATGTTTAACAACCAATCCTCTGGATATGGCGTTTACAACATGGCATTTACGGGTAATTTAAATGCAGCTGCCCCCTATAACGATGTTTCTACTAATTTGACAAAGGTATCTGGACCACAAACGATGTGCGCTGCTGGATGCGCAGGCTCAGGAAATGTTACTTTTTATGGTGGAGGCACTCAGTCCCCGACTTCAACTGCTGCAAAGGCTGCAGGACTTTCATACAACATTAATACTGGTAACAACGTTGTTCAAGGAGTGGCAGTCTTTAAGCGGTGAGGGAATACAATAGATATATAACTATAGTTATATATCTATTGTTAGTATTGTTAGGCTATGTGGTACAGCATACAGTCATGCATTATCAGGATCTTTTCCTGACTCCTTTTTTAAAAAGAAGACGCTATGGCTGAAGCAAATACCTCCTCAAGTCAACAGGCATTTGATGCGCAACACGTTGATAACATTACCTCTTTGCAGCAGGCCGGTCCTGAAGCCCCAGCACAGGCAAGGGCAGACGTTGCAGTCACCTCACAAAGTGTTGGAACCCCAGATGGCCCCAGTCTTTTAAATGCCACTAGTAATCCAAATAATAATTCCGCTAGTCCGGTGGCTACTGGTGGTGATTCAGCAATCACAGCGGCTATTGCAGCTAGTGCTGAGGGAGGCATTACAGGTGCGGGCGTAGATAGTGCTGGAGCAGCAATAGCTTCTGCTGGCACCGTAGATGCTGGAATGACAAATGGGGCTGCTAACCCCGGAAATGCGACCCCTACAGCAGCAGATGCTGGAGCAAGTACTGGTAATACTCAAGCAGCAGCACCGTCTGCCGCTGCTCCTACTGCATCCCCCGCCACTATCCCTGTAGCCACTGTTGTTCCTATTGCACCAACTGCTGCTAGCCCAACCACCGTAACGGCTAATGCCACCGCAACTCCTGTTACCGCTCTAAATAATGTCACCCTCACCAATACGGTTGTTGATGCACCAGTTGTCGCTACAGCTGTTTCTAATTCCTCCAAGGATCCCCAGGTCTTAACAGCGCCTACCTTGCTTGCTACCGCAGCAGCATCACTCACTGAATTACCCGGTGAAAAAAATGTTACCGAATTTACTCCTACAGTTGATGCTCCAGCTACTCTGCCTGTCGATACTACTATGGCAATTGGTAATGCAGTGTCGATTCACTACTTTGATCCCAATGCAGTTGACAAGCAATCTATTTCCGTTAGTCTGAGCTCGCTAAGTTCTAGCGGGATTGGGGACACTAATTTTTCTGTAGCCCAAATGGCTGCTCTAAAGAGTGCCTTAACGCCTGATCCTGCTGGTGATGGGGTGATCAAACAAGTATTCTCCTTAGACCAAGTAGTTGAAAGTAAGGATGTCATTGATCCGCGCACTGGTTTGCTAAATCCTCTCAACGGCAATCTTATTACTGCAGAACTGAAATTTATTGTTGCAGATAAAGTTTTTGATGGATTGGCTGCCGGTCAGACGCTGACTGCAACTTACGATACAGCCGTCACCAATACTTGGTCCTTGAAAACATCTGAGGTTCAGCAATTTACAGTCACCATTACGGGTACCAATGATGCCCCTGTTTTTAACGTTGCTGGTTCAACAGACGCCCCCTTGGATGTTGCTAAAACCTTTGTTGAACAAATCATTGATTCACAGAATCTTCAACCCAACCTGACGGCTCTTGATTCAGCTAATGGCGTTGTAAGCTTTTCTGATCTAGATTTACTCGATACGCATACAGTGACATTAGCCTCTAGTCCTCTGCTAACAGACGAAATTAATGGCGTAACTTTTAACTCTAGTCATATCTCTTATGTAGATGCGAAAGAACAATCGGTAGATTTAAACAAAATGTCTGCCACAGAAATCAACGCACTTAAATCAGCGTTAAGTGATGCGACGTTTACCGTTCCAGAAATCCCTACCATTGATACGACAGTCAGCACTGATGGCGGTACAGGTATCGGTAAGATCAACTGGAGCTATTTAGCCACCGATAGTAACTTTAGTTTTTTAGCCGCTGGCGAAACTCTCAACCTTACTTACACCATACAAGTGAATGACGGCAATGGAGGCATTGCTACTCAAGACGTCACCATCACAGTACAGGGCACTAATGATGCGCCCCTCATTTTTGCAAACAAGATTGATAGTGAAAGTAACCTTGGCGATGCAAATACATCAGGCCATGATCTCGCCTTCACCGAAGCTGTTAAAGCTGGCCAACCCGATCCAACTGTTCAGGATCAGGCGCAGGGGCACATCACATTCACAGACTTCGATTTAAGCAATACTCACGGTGCATCTATTAGCCCCGCTAAATTTACGATTACTGATGTGAAGGGGAATGTCATCACCAGCGAGGCTCCAACTGAGCTTCAGACATTGCTGAATGCCGCAGGCAAACTTGATTCAACTAAAAGTTTTGACAGTACGCACACTGGAACTGGCACAGTCGCTTGGAACTTTAACGCTCAAGATAGCAAGTTTGCGTTCTTGGCGGAAGGTGAAAAACTGACAGTTACTTATGACATCACAATCACCGATAGTAATAAAGCCTTCGTAGTTCAGTCAGTCACCGTCGCCATTACTGGCACCAACGATGTGCCAGTCATCTCTTTAGTGACAACACAAGGTGGCGCACTGGCTGATGACTCTGCAAGTGAAAGCGTAACGGAAGCGAATCTGGGCGATCCTTTATCGACAGGTGGCACGTTAACCGTGACCGACTTAGATTTAAGCAATACCGTGACAGTCGCGGTAGATACTGCTGTTGTAACCGATGGCACAACAACTGGCCTGGCATTAACCCAAGATCAATTGCACGGTTTACTGAGCTTGACCAGCGCAACCGATATGGCTGCTAATGCAGGTACAACAAATAACCTCGCTTGGAGTTTTGGTAGCGATAGCGGGGCGTTTGATTACCTCGCTGCTGGTGAATCTGTCACGCTCACGTACACCGTAACTGCAACCGATACTGCAAATACAACCGATACCAAAGAGATCACTGTAGTGATCAATGGTACTAACGATGTGCCAGTCATCTCTTTAGTGACAACACAAGGTGGCGCACTGGCTGATGACTCTGCTCGTGCGAGCCTTACCGAGGGTAATGCCCTTGATGTTTTAAGTGCTGGCGGCACCTTAACAGTGACCGATCTGGATCTGAGCAATACCGTCTCAGTAGAAGTGAACAGCACTGTGGTTGCAACTGGTACTACTGCTGGCCTTGATTTAAGCAATAGTGAATTACATGGCTTATTAAGCTTGACCAATCCAACTGGCATGACTGCCAATGCCAATGAAACCCACAATCTGGCGTGGAGTTTTGGTAGCGATAGCGGGGCGTTTGATTACCTCGCTGCTGGTGAATCTGTCACGCTCACGTACACCGTAACTGCAACCGATACTGCAAATACAACCGATACCAAAGAGATCACTGTAGTGATCAATGGTACTAACGATGTGCCAGTCATCTCTTTAGTGACAACACAAGGTGGCGCACTGGCTGATGACTCTGCTCGTGCGAGCCTTACCGAGGGTAATGCCCTTGATGTTTTAAGTGCTGGCGGCACCTTAACAGTGACCGATCTGGATCTGAGCAATACCGTCTCAGTAGAAGTGAACAGCACTGTGGTTGCAACTGGTACTACTGCTGGCCTTGATTTAAGCAATAGTGAATTACATGGCTTATTAAGCTTGACCAATCCAACTGGCATGACTGCCAATGCCAATGAAACCCACAATCTGGCGTGGAGTTTTGGTAGCGATAGCGGGGCGTTTGATTACCTCGCTGCTGGTGAATCTGTCACGCTCACGTACACCGTAACTGCAACCGATACTGCAAATACAACCGATACCAAAGAGATCACTGTAGTGATCAATGGTACTAACGATGAGCCTGTCATCTCCTTGGTCACTACATCCTCATCTATAACTCGTGCAGATGATGATGGCCATGGTCATGTTTGCCACTTTGATAGAACTTCGGGTAATTTAAGTTTTACCGACGTTGATTTATCTGATACCCACACAGTGTCAGTTGTGGGGTCCCCAGCAATTACTTGGTCGGTAACACCTGATGCCCATGATGATGGTATTCGTAATTGCACGGATGCTCAAAATGCAAGATTGCACGCCATTCTAGATGCTGCCGTTGCTAATGGAGGCATCAATTTTGAAGCTATTGAGTCTGCTGATAGTAAAGGCGGAAAGACAGGATCGATCAATTGGACATTCTCTGCTAATGACGAGAATTTTGAATTCCTAGGAAGTAATGACAAATTAAGCATTACCTATACGGTTCAGGTTAAAGATAACAATAATGCAACCGATAGTGCAACGGTAACCATCAATATTTCAGGTCGCCAAGAGAAGGGGTGTGTAAGTGCTGAAGATGCTGACAAATTCCATAATCTCTATAAGCCAGGCGATTATGAAATTCATGATACCTATGAACACATTAATTCATGCAATGCAGACACCATAAAGAATTGCTCAAAGGTCTATTACGCAGATAAGCTAGATAATGACAAGATTCATGCCATCTCCAACGATGACAACCTCAAAGGTAAGTGCGACTTTAGCGAAATCTCAGATAAGTGCACTGTAAATGCTGAGAATGCTAAATTCATCCATGACCATGGATGTGGTACAGACAAGCTTGAGGTAACTGATACTGTAGATCATCTGTATTCACATCGTGGCGATGATTGGTTTAGTGGCGCCAATCTTAAGGTTGTTGATAGTGATGCAACACGTTTGAATCAATTAACGGTTGATGAGGCTATCTGCCTTAAGTCCCACAATGTCGATCTAAATGGTCATAGCTACAAAATTGTTGATACTGCCAGAAATATTGAAGCGCATATTGACGATGATGTGGTTAAGAATGCAGGTGAGGCACGCCTAACGGATACTCCTGAGTCACTCAGCCTAAGCGAGAGAACTACCTTATCTAGACTTGGCAATATTGCCAATCTAGACCACCCATCAGTGATTGGCAGTCCAACGGCCCATGAAGTTACGCAGGACAACACCAAGTCTAAGCTAATAGCGGCAGGTGAGCTTTCTATTGCTGACGTTGATGGACAAAATTCATTCCAGGCCACTACTTATACGAAGGTGGGTAACCTTGGCTCCTTAAAAGTGGAGGCTGACGGTCATTATTCCTATGAGGTGTATAACGCCCAAGTAAGAACAATGGGTGTCGGTGATTCAAGAACTGAAACTTTTACCATTCGATCTACAGACGGGACAACCAAAGACGTTAGCTTCACAATTTACGGCTCAAATGATGCTCCCACTGTTACTGCAAACGTTAAAGAATCACTGATCACTGGCGCCTTTAAGTCCGTTGATTTGTTGGCTAATGCTGGCGATATTGATTCTGGTTCAAAACTCAGTCTTGATAATGTGACCTATAAAATTGATGGTATTAGTACTGCAATTCCACTAGGTTTATTCAAGCTTACAGGCAGCCAGTTAGATATTGATACATCTAAGTTAACTATGTCTGGCGCTAGCAGCAAAGCAATTACCGTTGAATATGATGTTATCGATGGTAACGGTGGACGAGTTCACCAAACTGAAAGCATGACGGTTACCGCTAAAACTATGGGTCGTGTTACCCAGGGAGAGCATACTGGTGCTGGAGAGGCTGAGTCTGAGGGTCATCTATCCCTAGGTAGCAATATTCACATTAATAGCATTGCTGGTAATGATCTAATTGGTAAATTAGCGCTTTCTGATGATGGCGAATTCAAATATAGCCTAACAGATAAAGCGCTCCAAACTTATACGAAGTCTCACGGTGACTTTAATACACACACTGATACTTTCACAGTTAGCTATACCAATACAAAAACTGGGCAAAAATATTCCCAGGAGCTATCTTTCGATGTAAACGGTAAGCAATCTGCTGAATATCTTGCGAAAACTGCCGTAGGTGGAGTGGATGCAACCCATACGTCAGGTCACGTAGAGGATGGCTACATCGTTGGAGCTACCGTATTTGCTGACTCCAATAATGACGGTGTTCTCAATGCTGGTGAAGCTTTTGCCATTACTGATGCAGCAGGTGGATTTACCTTGGTTGGCGGTACGGGTAATCTCGTGATGACTGGTGGTGTTGATATCACTACTGGCCTTGCAAATAAAATCACTATGAGTGCGGTAGGGGGCTCAAGTGTTGTTACTCCTCTTACTACTTTGATTAACAATTTAGTCGCCAATAGCAATCTAACAGCTCAAGATGCATCAGCCCTCTTAGCTAAGCAGCTCGGCTTATCAGCTGGTATTGACCTCTCATCTTATGATCCTGTAACTGCTGCTCTAACCGGCGATACAAATGCGGCAAAAATATTTGCTGCAGGCGTTCAGGTTGAAAACACCATCGTTCAGGCCGCTGCATTAGTTGGAACTGCAACAGGTGCTAGTACTGCTAATACTGCTAATGCACTCTTCACATCATTTGCAAATGCTTTGTCTAGTGCTCCTGATCCAGTAGTTGGCGGAACTTCATTCCTATCGAATGCAACCACGCTAGGTACTGTAATGACAAGCGCTGCCAGCACATTGACTGTGTCTGCCTCAGCGCTGAGTACAATTGCAAATGCTGCATCAAGCGTATCCAATTTAATTGTTAGCACTAATAACATTGTTTCAAACACGATCAATAATGCCGATCCAAGCGGAAATATTTCTGATGTTCTGACTAGCGTTATTCAGGTAGGTAGTGCGGCTCAAGGTAGTTTGGCAACACAAATTGCTAGTGCAGTTACAAATGGAACAAGCTTAAGTGCCCTGCCAAGTGGTGCTGCTCTTACTGCGTTGGTTGATGCCCAGGCTGCTACCGTTGTTACACCTAGTCACTATGGTGCAATTTCTGGAAACAATTATATTAATGCGGCCGAAGCAGCAGCAGGTGGCGTTGCCGTTACTGGTGTAGCGGCAGCCAATAGCATTATTACTCTGAACATTGGATCTATTACCAACTTACCGGTAGTGGCAGATTCAAGTGGAAATTGGACTTACACCTTATCTTCGTCAGATATAGCTGGGCTAGGAAGCGGCACACAAACTGTCAGCGCTACTGCCACCGTACTTAATGTAGATGGTTCGATAGTTGGCACTGCAAATCTTGGTACTCAGGATTTCATAATTGATATCGCAGCGCCTAATACAACGGCAATTACTGGGTTTGTAACCGATTCTGGCGCGATCAACGATCACCTTACAAATGACAGCACTCCCTTATTGCAAGGTGTTGGTGAAATTGGCAGCCTGATTACGGTATATCAAGGCGCGACCAAGCTGGGTACTGCAGTAGTCGATGGTACAGGTCATTGGACCTACCAGGTGGGTACCTTAACCGACGGTAATTACAGCTACACCGCTACAGCAACTGATGCCGCTGGTAATACCAGTGTGGCAACTGGTGCTTATACGGTGACTGTGGATACCAAGACCACCGTTGCGATTACAGGTTTTGCTACTGACTCTGGCACTATTGGTGACTTCCGCACCAATGACACCACGCCAACGATTAATGGCACTGCTGAAGCAGGAGCTACCGTTGTGTTGTCACAAAACGGTGTAGTTGTAGCGACTATGACTGCAGATGGTTCTGGTAAGTGGAGCTATACAGCTCCAAGCTTGGTGGATGGTCTTTATACCTATAGCGCAACAGCAACAGATGCCGCTGGAAATAGTGCAACTACCGCTAATTACGGTTTAACGGTAGACCACACACCACCAGCAGTGGCGATTACGAGTTTTGCAACCGATACTGGCACTCAGGGTGATTACCTCACTAGTGATACCACTCCAACTATCAGCGGTACCGCTGAAAAAGGTGCCACAGTTGTTCTATCGCAAAATGGTGTGGTTGTTGCCACGACCACCGCTAATAGCTCTACTGGCAATTGGAGTTACACCACATCTAATACTTCTCCTTTGGCTGATGGTGTTTATACATATACTGCAACTGCAACTGATGCAGCGGGTAATAGCACCACTACAGCAAACTATGTTGTTACGGTAGACCATACTGCACCAGCAGTAGCGATCACGGCATTTGCAGACGACACTGGCACTGCCGGTGATCACATTACTAAAGACAGCACTCCTACATTACAAGGCACTGCTGAAGCAGGTAGCACAGTAGTGATTTACCAAGATGGCACATCTAAGGGATCTGCAGTTGCTGCTGCAGATGGCACTTGGAGCTTCACCTTGCCAAGTACAGTAAGTGATGGTGTGCATAACTACACCGCTACAGCAACTGATGCCGCTGGTAATACCAGTGTGGCAACTGGTGCTTATACGGTGACTGTGGATACCAAGACCACCGTTGCGATTACAGGTTTTGCTACTGACTCTGGCACTATTGGTGACTTCCGCACCAATGACACCACGCCAACGATTAATGGCACTGCTGAAGCAGGAGCTACCGTTGTGTTGTCACAAAACGGTGTAGTTGTAGCGACTATGACTGCAGATGGTTCTGGTAAGTGGAGCTATACAGCTCCAAGCTTGGTGGATGGTCTTTATACCTATAGCGCAACAGCAACAGATGCCGCTGGAAATAGTGCAACTACCGCTAATTACGGTTTAACGGTAGACCACACACCACCAGCAGTGGCGATTACGAGTTTTGCAACCGATACTGGCACTCAGGGTGATTACCTCACTAGTGATACCACTCCAACTATCAGCGGTACCGCTGAAAAAGGTGCCACAGTTGTTCTATCGCAAAATGGTGTGGTTGTTGCCACGACCACCGCTAATAGCTCTACTGGCAATTGGAGTTACACCACATCTAATACTTCTCCTTTGGCTGATGGTGTTTATACATATACTGCAACTGCAACTGATGCAGCGGGTAATAGCACCACTACAGCAAACTATGTTGTTACGGTAGACCATACTGCACCAGCAGTAGCGATCACGGCATTTGCAGACGACACTGGCACTGCCGGTGATCACATTACTAAAGACAGCACTCCTACATTACAAGGCACTGCTGAAGCAGGTAGCACAGTAGTGATTTACCAAGATGGCACATCTAAGGGATCTGCAGTTGCTGCTGCAGATGGCACTTGGAGCTTCACCTTGCCAAGTACAGTAAGTGATGGTGTGCATAACTACACCGCTACAGCAACTGATGCCGCTGGTAATACCAGTGTGGCAACTGGTGCTTATACGGTGACTGTGGATACGCTTGCACCAACAATTACCTCGAGTGCAACAGCCGCAACAATTGCTGAAAATTCAGGTGCTGGACAGATTATTTACACTGCAATAGCTACGGATTCTAATGCTGCTACTGGTAATGCGGTTACTTATAGTCTGAGTGGTGCTGATGCTGCTTTCTTAAGTGTTAATGCTACAACTGGCGCAGTTTCTATCATTGATAATCCAAACTACGAAGCGAAGTCTACCTATAGCTTTAATGTGATTGCCTCCGATTCTGCTAGCAATACCACTATTAAGGCTGTCACATTAGCGATTTCTAATGTTAATGAAGCTCCAACATTAGGTGCAATCACCACAGGTTCTGTACAAGATAGCCCAACTAGTTCTTCGCTAGGTGCAGTCTCCAATATTAGTGGAACCCTTGTTGGTGCAGACGTTGATGCTGGAACCACTCTACGATATGGCATAAGTTCTGGTACAACTGGCGGAAATTATGTTTCTGGCGGTGTAACTTATGACGTTAGTAAGGCCGGCACTTATGGAACGACATATATTCAATCCTCAACCGGTAAGTATTTATACATTCCAGATGCTGCGAAAGTAAATGCACTAGATGCTACATCAACTCCAACAGATTCATTTACGGTATCTGTAAGTGATGGATCTTTAACTACAACGCAAGCATTTAACGTCAGCATCGTTGGCGCCAATGACGCTGCCGTGATCAGCGGAGCAAACACTGGTTCTGTAACAGAAGCAGGGGGTGTTAATAACGCAACTGTTGGTACACCAACAGCTAGCGGAACACTCACTTCAACTGACGTAGACGGTACTGCAAACTTATTTACCGCAGTCTCTTCGGGCACAGCCTCTACCGGTGGTTATGGTACTTACGCTGTTACTACAGGCGGTGTATGGACTTATACCCTCAATAACAGCAATGCAACTGTTCAAGCTTTAGCTCAAGGCGCAACATTAAACGACAGCATTACTGTCCAGGCAGCCGATGGCACTACCCAAGTCGTAAGCGTCACCATTGCCGGTAGCAATGATGCGGCCGTGATCGGTGGCGTCTCAACTGCCAACTTGACTGAAACCAATGCAGTGCAGTCTGCCTCTGGCACTTTGACTGCAACGGACGTGGATGGCACGGCCAACCTGTTTATCGCCCAGAGCAATGTGGCTGGTGATCATGGTTATGGCAAGTTCACTATCGGTACCAATGGTGCTTGGACCTACACCATGAATACCGCCCACGATGAGTTTGTGGCTGGTACCAATTACACCGACAGCATTACTGTCCAGGCAGCCGATGGCACTACCCAAGTCGTAAGCGTCACCATTGCTGGTACGAACGATGCGGCCGTGATCGGTGCACCAACTGTGACAAGCGTGACTGAAGATGTGTCTGTCTCTGCGGGCTACCTGACTGCAACTGGTTCGATCTCTGTGAGCGATGCTGATAGCGCTCAAAGCAGCTTTAGTACAACGGTTGCCAACGTGGGCACACCATTAGGTAGCCTGGTATTAGCAGCCGGTGGCACTTACACCTATACCGTTGCAAACAGTGCCGTCCAGTATCTGAATGCCGGCCAAACTGCGACTGATCAATTTACGGTCACCAGTGCCGATGGCACGACCAAGATCGTCAGCTTTACGATCAATGGTGCAGATGAAGCTATCTCTACAACTCCAACTATCAATAACCTGATTGTTACTGGTTCTGGTATTGAAGTTGTTGCCACAGATTCAAATTCATTGAGTTTGGGATCTACATTTGCTTCGGCTTTCAATAATCCAGTGATTACCTCAGATATTTCTTCTGTTTTAAACCCAACTGCACAATTTAGCCTATTAAGCGGAAGCTTACAGGTGACTAACACAGCTTTTGCTGCGAACGTTGTTGGCTTGTCTTTAGGAACTACTGGAGCAGATACTCAAGACCTCAGTACAACTTCAGTCTCCAATGCTATTTATGGATTTGGTGGCGCAGATACGATCAAGTTGGGAACAGGCGGCGATACCGTCATTGGTGGAGCGGGGGCAGATACTATTACCGCCAATACTGGCGTAGACACTATTATTGAGCGAACTGGTGACTCTAGTCTGTCATTGACAGGAACGGGAAATAGCGGCGTACTTACTGGTTTTGATGTAATAAACGGACTTGATCTAACAAAGGATTACTTAGATTTAACGGGTAATCCAGCTTCTATAACTGCCGCTCGTTCCATGGGTACGTCTGGGTCAGCTACTTCAACCTTAACCATTTCAAACAGTGCCGTTACTAAATATGCTATCGACGCAAATGGCATGGCTACTTTTGGTAAATCTGGTGGCTCAAGCGCAATTTCACTAACGTCAAATGCAAACGTAGCTGCTGCTGTAGATTTCCTGAGTAAGGTCTCATTATCTGCCGGTACCGTTCTTGCATTTAACGCAACAATTGGCGGTATCGGACATACCTATATTTATGAGCGAGTTGCGTCAGCTGACACTGCTGCTAATAATTTGCTAAATGACGTATTGATTGATGTGCAAGGCACTACGTCGGCTGCACCAATTACAAACTTGAATACGCTATTTACTAGTGGTCATATATCTGGTGCAGATACCCTTCAGGCAGATAGCAGTGGCAACAACACCTTTACAGGTTACTCAGGTACAGACACAGTAAGTTATGAAAGTGCTACAGCAGACATTACCGTTAATTTGTCGATAACTGGTGCACAAACTACTGGCTCAGGTTCAGATACTTTCACCAGTATCGAAAATCTCATCGGCTCATCACATAATGACTCGATAACAGGAACCTCTGGCGCCAATATTCTGATTGGTAATGCAGGTAACGATACGCTTACTGGTGGAGCGGGTGCAGATACATTAACTGGAGGTACTGGCGCAGACACATTTAAGTATGCGGCGATTACGGACCTCACAACTACCGTAGGCGCAGTTGAAAAAATTACGGACTTCAACAGTGCTGATGGTGATAAGGTGGATTTTGGTGCCTTATTAACTTCAGC
This sequence comes from Polynucleobacter sp. MWH-Svant-W18, assembly GCF_018687495.1. Taxonomy (NCBI): domain Bacteria; kingdom Pseudomonadati; phylum Pseudomonadota; class Betaproteobacteria; order Burkholderiales; family Burkholderiaceae; genus Polynucleobacter; species Polynucleobacter sp. MWH-Svant-W18. The sequence goes on along the minus strand of NZ_CP061293.1, from coordinate 1,080,887 downwards.
CACCAGCTTAATCAATACAATGAAGATTGATTCTGCTGACGGCAGTTCTACTCATGATTCAGTGGCAATTACGATTGGTGCCAATACCTATCTGATGGATGTGAATAATGCTAATACAGGTGCAGGAGTATCGGGTTCGCATTATGCAGAGATTGATTCACAAGCACTGTTGGGTAATCCTGCTACTGGAACACAGGCCTCTTGGACAGATGTAGTAGATATTAAGAGTGCTACTGGATTCTTGGGTGATACAGGATCTACACCGGTCTCTGGAGATGGTTGGACCTTAAAAGTTCTGGATGCTGGCGTTACTCATCAAGAATCTACGGTTAACGGCGTTCAAACTGTGGAATTCTTCAAGGGGACAACTAAAGTTAACGATGTCAATGTGCAGATCACTACATCAGATGGTGTTGTGCATGATGTGAACCACGCCGATAAGATTACCTGGCATGGTTAATCTCAGAAGTTAATATTCATCCCCTTTAGCAATAAAGGGGATGAAGGATTTAAAACTGAAGTAGGGTATTTCTGGTGAGTTTCTGAGGCTTAATATTGTGTGACTCAGATAGACTGGCAATTTCTTGCATGATGGCATCTCCGCCATCAGGCTTTAAATGGCAAACCCATACTTGAAGGCTAGAATCACACGCCTTCGAATTAAGCTTATCTAATTCTTTCATTAATAAAGAAGGGGATAGGTGACCAGATACTATCGCCAGTTCTTCCTCTTGATCGGAGAACGAAGTTTCAATAATGATGTGCTTGATTTGCTTTTGTTGGTTTATTGCTTTCCACAAATCATCGCTCATACCAGTGTCGCCACTAAAGACTAATGTTCCGCTACCAGAGTTAATCGCATATGCATTGGCTGCAATGCTATGGTCTACCGGTAAAGCGATAATAGAGATGCCATCCATTTTGAATGGCTCATCGATTTCAAGTAAGTGAAGTGAAATAAAAGGGTTCTTGGCACTTGGTATTTTTGTGAAATCAGGCCAAATCACATTATTAAAAATATGTTCTTGTAAAGCATGAATGGTTTTGTAGATGCCATAGACTTTTAGTGGCTTGTCTCTTGAGCCCCCAACGGCATCAGCAATAAATGGAATACTGCAAATATGGTCTAGATGACTATGCGTCAAAAATACATGATCAATTTTTCGTAATTGATCTAGGGTAAGGTCGCCAACACCAGTGCCAGCATCAATGAGAATATTCTCATTGAGAAGTAGGGAGGTGGTACGTAGGTCTGCGCTAATGCCACCGCTACAGCCCAAAACTCTTAAAGTACAGGTCATGGTGTATTTTAGCTATTAAGCCCGCAGCCCGCTATTTTTTGGTGAAGGTGAAGCTACCATCCCAGTTATCTCCTGGCGGGTTATCACGCAGCAGGGAAATCCTCTCTAAATAGAGCTCATAAAGCACTTCCCCAGTTGCAGGGTGATTGGTTAATAAGAACTCAAATTGAGTCTGAGCGCTATCCCAGGATTGATCCCGATAGGCCTTCAAGGCTTGCTCAAAGAGTGCTAATGCCGCTAATGTGGATTGATCCACCGTTCCTGCGAAGCCTAAGGGCTCATAAATTGTGACAGCAATATCTTTGCCCTTCACCTTTACCTTATCTAGTTCTCTGGCGATGAGGTCAGGAAGGTGTTTTCGGGTTTCATCGCCAATGATGATGGCCACACCATATTCTTTAGTAATGCCCTCTAAGCGTGACGCTAGATTCACGGCATCACCCATCACAGTATAGGCAAGGCGGATTTCAGATCCCATATTGCCCACACTCACACGACCAGAATTTAAGCCAATACCCACCTTAATGGGGGGCCAACCCTTTTTAATAAATTCAGCATTGAGTACCTCCATGGCGGTGAGCATTTCAAAGGCGGAGATGACGCCTTGTCTTGCATGCTCCTCATCACTAATTGGTGCACCCCAAAACGCCATGATGCAATCACCCATGTATTTATCAATCGTGCCACGATTTTTATAAATGACTTTAGTAAATGGTGTTAAGAAGGCATTAATAAATTCAGAAAGGGTTTTGGCATCTAAACTTTCGGAGATCGTTGTAAAGCCACGCACATCGCTAAACAAAATAGTGAGTTCACGACTTTCTCCTTCCATGCTGAAATTGGCTGGCTCTTTTGCCATTTCATCAACAAGTTCGGGTGGAACATATTGCCCAAATAAACCGGTAATCAAACGTTTGCTTCTAGACTCAACAAAATAGCCGTAGGCAATATTAAAGAGATAGACACCTAAGATGCCCGCTAATAGAGAGGCTAAGGGAAGAACTATTCCTTTTTGGTAGGCAAAAAGATTTAGCCCAACCATGGATCCAAGCGCGAGAACCGATGCAACGGTGCCCCACAAAGGGCTAAGCCATGGCAGCAATAGTGCAAGTGCAATTCCGAGTAAAGCAATTAAGGCTAAATTTGCAGCATTAGTCCATAAAGGCACTTGCTTGATAGTGCCATCCAAAATACCTGTGATGATATTTGCATGAATCTCCACACCAGGATAGGCATTGCCGACGGGAGTTGCTCTTAAGTCCAACAATCCTGGAGCAGTGGTGCCGATTAAAACAATCTTGCCTTCTAACTTCTCTTTAGCAACCGATTTATTGAGAACATCACTTGCAGAAATATATTCAAAACTCTTATAAGGTCCGCGATAAGGAATAAAGCTAGCAAGTTGGCTATCTACTGGAAGAATTGCACCGCCAACATCAAGGGATTCAATCGCACCAAAATAATTGGGGGCATTGGTAAATTCTTTCCCATCTGCATCTAGAGTTTTTATAGGAAGACTTCCTAGTAATGCTCTAGCGCTTGCTAAACCAAGAGACTCGTAATATTTACCATCATGCATCACTAACATCGGAATGCGCCGAATAATGCCATCAGAGTCGATGATGGGGTTGATATGGCCACCATCTGTTGCGTTACTTTGTAAAAGAGCTAGGTTGCCTGTAAATCCTTGTCGCATCAAGGGGTCAGCGACCGTCAAAGGAATCTGAGCAGTAGTTAGAACATCGGGTGGCAACACTCCTTTTTGATCTTTATCACCGGGAAGTAAAAAGCTATACCCGAGAATCACTAGGCGATCTTTAAAGCTTGCTGCAAACTGCCCATCTAAATCTAAGAGTGGTTTGATGCGTGAATACTTTGACTGAAAGCTGGCATCGTTTTTAAACTCAGTATTGGCAAGTCCCTCAATCGTACGAATACCAGAGGATTCATCTCTTTCAGAGAAGATGACATCAAAGCCTGTAAGGGATACGTTGTAGTCATCATTGAGTCTATTGACCAGCAATGCCAAACGATCGCGCGGCCATGGCCAGCGACCTTCACCGCCAGCTTCGCGCTCGCGCAAACTTTTCTCATCTATATCAACAATAACTACACGTGGATCAACGCCACCGGGTGCGGTTAAACGCAGGCGGACATCATAAATAATCCCATCTAAGCGATCCATAAAGGGCAGTGGCAGCCATCCACCAGCCTGAGTTGCAAATACCACAACAATCGCAAAGCCTAAGCTAATGCGAGGAATGCGTTTTTTTAATCCCGCAGCAATTCCCTTAAATTTGTTGAACATGAATTTTGCGTCTCTAGTAATTATTGTTATTCACAGAATGACTTAGAAAAATCATATCAGTTAACTTCATGTAATTAATTCATCTAACAAAATTAATAATGGGTTAAACGCGCACACACATCTAACAAATGCTAAATACATGGTGATATATTGGAAGCATATAAGTAGCATTGCATTGTTAAAACTTTCACTTCACATCGAGCCTGAGATGCCCAAAAAGACCACTTCTGCTACTAAGCCCGCTGTAACTGGTGAGATTAGCAAGAAAGATAAATCTACTGTTAGTACAAAAGTACTAAAAAAATCTGTTGAACCCAAAGCAGCCCCCAAAAAGAAAGCAGTGCTTAAAAAAGGCGAGAGCAATAAACAAGCCAAGAAAGATGGCGGAGTAGCTGAGATCTTCTCTAGAGCGCTTGAGCTCCACCTGCAGGGAAAGTTACAAGAGGCGTGGGCTCTATACCAAGAAGTCCTCCAAATATCGCCCCAGTACTTTGATGCGATTCACTCTTTAGGTCTTATTGCCGCCCAAATGGGTAATTTTGATATGGCAATGCAGTTCTTTGAGCAGGCGGTGGTGATAAACCCTAAAAACCCCCAAGTGCATAACAATATGGCCAATACCCTAGCTAGCCTAGGTAAAGGCAATGAGGCTTTGGCTCAATATGACCTGGCCGTGAGCCTTGAGCCAAATTACGCAGAAGCCTTCAACAATCGTGGAATCTTGCTAAGAGGCTTAAAGCAGCTCAAGGAGGCGGTAGAGAGCTATAGTAAAGCGATTGCCATTAATCCGGGATTTGTGGAGGCTTTTTTTAATCGAGGCAATGCACTAGTAGAGTTAAGGGAATTTATACCCGCCATTCAGAGTTATGACAGAGCTATAGACTTAAATGCAAACCACGCAGCAGCCCTCAATAACAGAGGCGTTGTGCTAAGGAGTCTAAAAAAAGCAGATCTAGCGCTCAAAAACTTTGATCGAGCCATTGCCATCAAGTCGGACTATATAGATGCGCATAATAATCGTGGCTACACCTTATTGGATCTAAAGCAATACAAAGAGGCAATCACCTCATTTGATAATGCACTCACGCTAAAACCCGATTTTCAATCTGCAATTGAGGGTAGAGCGGAGGCAATAAAGTTGTCTGATTGACCTCTTGGACAATGCCAATAACTGAGTACCCACTCAAGTAGCTGTCAGCTGATAGGGTGGCTAGTTCATTTGTACTAATAGAGGCTCTTCTTTAGTACTAAAAACGATACCTAAAATAATCCCTCATAGCTACTAGTAGAAAAGTAGCACCCTCCCATTTGATATAGATCAAATAAATCTATTCTTTGTTCCATGGTCAAAGTAAATCCGCTTAGAAAAAACCCAAGGAGAGACAGGGCTCCTCGTGTCAAGGCTTCTTTTCCTGTGCACCTCTCAGGAAACATCAGAGGTGTTACACAGGATATCAGTGCCACAGGGATTTATCTAGATTTAGATGCCAACCAAGAGCCAGGATCCATTATTTCCTTCTGGGTGGAATTAGACACCGCAGGAGCCAAGATGAAGTTGGTATGTGAGGCACAAGTAGTCAGAGTTGAGCAAGCAGACGGCAGAGTAAAAGTTGGAACCAAAATTATTAGTCAAGAATTACAGGCATTAAACCGATAACACTTTAGATATTTAACCATTAATAGTAACAAGTGAACAAAGTTGAGGAGATTTAAAAATGGCAACTGCACCAATCAAAAATACCGTTTCAATTGCATCTGTGGGAGGCTCTGATAAGACTCTTTCATCAGCAATCAACGATCGTACTATTTCAGGTACTGCTACAGCTGGATCCTATCTAGTCATTACAGATGAATCGGGAAACACAATTTTGTGGAGTGGTAAGGTTGATTCCTCTGGAAAATTTAATATATCCCTATCCAGCGAGCAGGTTGAATCTTTGGGTCAAGGTGCAGAATTAATTAAAGCCTTTATTAAAGCAGATGCTTCCAGCTCAGCAGTTTTGGCCAGCTCTAGCTTTGCTGCCAAGGTTGATACAGTTGTTCAAACTTCCATATCTATTAACTCTATCGGAGGTCCGGACAATATTGTTAACCTCAAGGAGTCACAGGAGTCAGTTGTTGTATCAGGCAAGGTAACAGGCGATTTCAAAGGCGGAGATATTATCAGCATCTCCGGCAGTGCTTACAAAGCAAAAGTTGAGGATGACGGTCGATTCGCAATTGAGGTAAAGGGCGCTGATCTTTTTAAAATTGCTGGGGAAAAATCACTTGCACTAACTATGCTAGCCCACGACGCTGCTGGTAATGAGGCCGTAGTGAATAGCGAACTCAAATCTTTCTCAGTAGATGTTTCTGTAGATGCACAGTTCAAAAATATTAAATTTGGTTCAGAGTCAACCAAGGACTTATTCATTAATTCGAAAGAAGTTAACCAAGATGTTTTAGTTTCTGGAACCCTTGAAGGAAGGGGTGAATTTAAAGCTGGAGATGTTGTTAAATTTACTGCAAATGGAACTGTTTATAGTGGTACTGTTGACAGTAACGGTTATTTTGCGATTAATGCCAAGGGGGCTGATTTAGCAAAGCAAGCCCAGATTGAAAAGACTGAAAAAGATGATGATCACAAAGAGTCTTCTAATAAAGCCTCAATCAAAGAAGGCCTCCACAACCTCACCTTTAGCGTTGTTGCTCACGATGCCGCTGGTAATACTGGAACGATTACTTCTAATGTTTCCTATACAGTCGATACGATTCTTGACGAAGGTAATGACCTTGTAGCCAGTTTGACTAAAACAGTTATCAATGGATCGGATAAGGCATCTGCACCATTCACCGTTACAGGTCTTGATACTGGCTCAACCGCTCACATTACCTTCACTGATCAAAATGGAACAACAGTTGAAAAGGATGTCTCGGGTAATGGGTCAAGCAGTATTGATCTAACAACACTAGCTGATGGCGAAGTAAGTGTTTCTATCACCACTGTTGATGTTGCGGGAAATACATCCTCTGGCGCAATGGCTCGTTTATTTTCAGTTGCTAATGGCAATGTTGCATCGCTTGGGGGCGATGCAAGTCTAATATTAGATACCTCTGCTGACATAGGCGCAAATCTAGCGGTTACTGTCGCAGATAAACTCACTAGCAATAGTGAGAAAACGGCCGTAACTTATAGCTTGGCAGGTCTAGATGCCGATGCTACTGCAACCATTACTTTTAAAGATATTTATAACAAAGAAGTTACCGTCAATAGCATTACTGCCAATGGTGATGGTACTGTTGATCTATCTAGTCTAGCTGACGGTAATATCACTATAAGCGTGAGCGCTACAGATTCTGCTGGTAACTCTGTCAATGGTTCTGGGCAATCTACTGCAACTGTATTAGATACCCAAGCAGCAGCTCCTTCAGTAGCTTTGACATCTGATAGCGGAAAATCGAACACTGACAAGACTACTAATGTTGGTACTTTGGATGTGACCGGTACTGAATCTGGCGCAACTGTTGAGTACAGCACAGACAGTGGCGCTACTTGGAGCAGCAGCTTTAGCGCAGCAGAAGGCCTTAATAACGTTAAGGTTCACCAAGTAGATGCAGCTGGCAATACTTCAGCTGCAACTGCCTTTAGCTTTACATTAGATACCCAAGCAGCAGCTCCTTCAGTAGCTTTGACATCTGATAGCGGAAAATCGAACACTGACAAGACTACTAATGTTGGTACTTTGGATGTGACCGGTACTGAATCTGGCGCAACTGTTGAGTACAGCACAGACAGTGGCGCTACTTGGAGCAGCAGCTTTAGCGCAGCAGAAGGCCTTAATAACGTTAAGGTTCACCAAGTAGATGCAGCTGGCAATACTTCAGCTGCAACTGCCTTTAGCTTTACATTAGATACCCAAGCAGCAGCTCCTTCAGTAGCTTTGACATCTGATAGCGGAAAATCGAACACTGACAAGACTACTAATGTTGGTACTTTGGATGTGACCGGTACTGAATCTGGCGCAACTGTTGAGTACAGCACAGACAGTGGCGCTACTTGGAGCAGCAGCTTTAGCGCAGCAGAAGGCCTTAATAACGTTAAGGTTCACCAAGTAGATGCAGCTGGCAATACTTCAGCTGCAACTGCCTTTAGCTTTACATTAGATACCCAAGCAGCAGCTCCAAGCCTAGCGTTGGCTACCGATACTGGAACTAATACTTCTGATGGCATTACAAACATATCTACCGTCAATGTCTTAGGTATTGAGAGTGGCGCAGCTTGGCAGTACAAGATGGATGCCGGTAGTTGGACTAATGGTATTGGTTCTAGCTTCAACCTCACCGGAGGACAGCACACCTATTCTGTGCATCAGACGGATGCGGCAGGTAATGCCAGCTCTACTTCAGTAGGCACTATCTTTACTTTAGATCAAACGGCGCCATCAATAACAAACGGTAGTTTCGTAAAGGACTCCCCGATTGGTGCTATTTTCAGCAATAAAGGAAACTTATCTGGTGATACCCATTTGGAGTACAAGATTGGCGCTGCCGATAGTTGGCATGTGGCTACTAGCACACAAGTAGATTTTCAAACCGAAGGAAAGTGGTTTTGGAAGCTTGGTACTGGAGACGCTGCTTCTTACTCCTTCCAAATTGCTGATGATGCCGGAAACTCATCGGGTGTTAAGACATTTACCGTAAGTGGAAGCAAGTGGGCACCAATTACCCTGGATATGAATGGCGATGGTCAAATCGATTACCTGTCAAGCAAGCCTGGTGTTACATATGATTACTTGCATGATGGCACTTCTGCATCAACAGCATGGGTGGCTCCTCAGGATGGTTTATTGGCTTTCCAATTAACTGATGGATCACTCAATATTGCCTTCTCTACACAAAATGGAGAGACTGACTTGCAGGGCTTGGCAAAATCTTATGACTCCAACAATGATGGTGTTTTGGATGCTAAAGACACACAATTTTCCTCATTTGGAGTCTGGCAAGATGCAAACTCAAATGGTCAGGTTGAATTTGGAGAATTTAAATCTCTTGGTGATCTCGGTATAGCAAGCTTGAACCTGAGGTCAGATGGTCAGATAGGCTTGTTGGCGAATGGTGATGTCTTGGTGTTTGGTCAGACAAGCTATGTAAAAGTTGATGGCAGCACTGGAATTGCTCACGACGCTCAATTCTCAGGCACGGTTGTCACTATTGATACTCCGGTTGTAGCTGATGCCCCAGCCCCTGCGCCAACAGTAGATATTCCAGTAGTGGGAGTAGTACCAGATCACGCACCAATTATTGTTTAAGTAGTCTGTTTGGTGGTTAGCCTGCTTTGTTCTTACAAAGTCGGCTAACCATTTCCATTTCCGTAGTCCGCGTCTACAATGTTCAAAAGACTTCTTAACTAGATGCAAAAATTCCTTAAACCCCCTCCAGCAGATAATGAGATTCTCGTGGCCTTATATGGCTACAAGAAGATCTTCCGCTCGGTGGGGTTTTTTACTGCTTGCATGAACTTGCTGTTGTTAGTCCCCTCCATTTATATGCTGGAGGTCTATGACAGGGTGCTAACTAGTCGTAACGAGTTCACGCTCTTGATGTTGTCCCTGATCATCTTATTGCTGTATGTGATCTACGCAGCTTTGGACGCCATTCGCAGTCATACCGTAATTGAAGTAGGCAAGAAAATCGATGCTGAACTCAATCATCGTACCTATACCGCTGCCTTTGAGCAAAATCTCAAGGTCAAGGGTGGTAATGCAGGTCAAGCTTTAAACGACTTAACGACTATTCGTCAGTTTGTAACCGGTCCATCTCTGTATGCTTTCTTTGACGCGCCATGGTTCCCGTTCTACTTAGTAGTGATCTTTCTGTTTAATGGCTGGCTGGGATTATTTTCCTCAGTCTGCGTATTGATTCTGATTGTCTTAGCCTTTGTAAACGAATCTGCTACTCATGAACCCTTATCAGAAGCGAGTACTTTATCGGTTCAGTCTTCCAATATCGCCAGCAATAATCTGCGCCAAGCAGAAGTCTTGGAATCGATGGGTATGTTGCCAGCACTGCGTGATCGCTGGTTTGCTTTGCATAGCAAGTTCTTACATATGCAAGCCCTGGCAAGTCAACGCGCTGCCACGATGGGGGCAATGACCAAGTTCTTCCGTACCTTAATGCAATCTTTGGCATTAGGTTTTGCAGCCTTTTTGGTTCTGGAGAACAAACTCTCGCCCGGCATGATGATTGCCGCCACCATATTGCTGGGTAAGGCAACCGCCCCTGTAGAAATGGTGATCGGCTCCTGGAAGCAGTGGCGTGGGGTAGTGAGCTCATATGACCGCCTTAAAAAACTCCTCGCTGATAATCCACCCCGTGTTGTTGGCATGAGTTTGCCAAGGCCAAAGGGGTATCTAAGCATGGAAGGGGTGTACGCTGCTCCCCCAGGTGTTACCAAACCCGTACTCAAGAACATCAATTTTGCGATTGAGCCAGGCGATGTACTGGGTGTCATTGGGCCCAGCGCTTCTGGTAAATCCACCTTAGCCAGAGTAGCCGTAGGTATCTGGCCATCCACCCCTAATGCCGCTCGGATAGATGGAGCTGACGTCTATCGCTGGAATAAAGATGAGCTAGGACCGGCCTTGGGCTATGTTCCCCAAGATATTGAAGTCTTCCCAGGCACTGTTAGTGAAAACATTGCCCGCTTTAGAGAGTTTCAACCAGAAGATGTCATTGCTGCGGCACAGTCTGCTGGTGTGCACGACATGATTTTGCATTTTCCGGAAGGCTATGACACCCGTATTGGTGATGGTGGCATGGGATTGTCTGGTGGCCAGAAACAACGTCTGGCATTAGCCCGTGCACTCTATGGCAAACCGAATCTCGTTGTTTTAGATGAACCCAACTCAAACTTGGATGAAGTCGGTGAAGCCGCGTTAGTGAGAGCCATTCAAGAACTACAAGCCCGTAAGGCCTCAGTCATTGTCATTACCCATCGCATTCCAATTCTACAAGTGACAAATAAGTTATTGCTCTTACAAGATGGCAATGCCCGTATGTTTGGGCCAACTGCACAAGTGATGCAAGCCTTGCAAGGCAAGCCTACCAATACAGCTCCTGGAACAGCCGCCGGACCTGGCGAACAAGTAGCTACCTCCAATTCTGCTGTTACTCCTACAACTGCTGCTACAGCCGCTTCAGTAGCTACTGCAGATCCCAAACCGCGTAAACGCATTGCTCGTAAACGGGTGCTTAAAGAAACCGTTGATATGGTGGATATTGTTGAAGCGACACCAGAAAAACCAGCGGAGGCAGCGTGATGAACGAGCCTGTGCAAAAAGATAGCGCTGAGCAAGCTGTTTCTACTAGTAGTCAGGAACAAGCAAATACTGCTGCAACCAATTCATCTAAAACCGAAGACTTCAAAGCAAGCACTGCATTGGTAGTTGGTAACGCAGCCAATATCACCAAACAAGCGGTATCAACTGCCATGACCAAGCTATCAGAAGGTTATGTTGAGTGGCATGACTTGCGCACTGGTAAGAAGGATGAAAAGTATTTCTCCTGGTTGGGCTGGCAAATTCTGATTTGGGGATTTGGTGGGGCACTTTTATGGGCATTCCTAGCGCCGATAGAGAAGGGTGTTTCTGCATCTGGATATGTCATTACTGACAGTAACCGTAAGGCTATACAACCTGCATTTGCAGGAGTAGTCGATGACATCTTTGTCAAAGAAGGTCAGCAGGTCAAAGCGGGTGAAGTACTGGTTAAGCTCAATCCCATCAGCGCTAAAGCACAAGCCAATGCCACCAAAGAAACTATTGATGGCTTGGATGCTCAAGTCAAGGGTTTGTCACAAGCGATTGCCCAGAAGAAACAACAATCCGCCTTATTGGAAAGACAGTTAGTCGGTTTGCGTGAGCTCGCTGCTGAAGGCTATATGGCCAAGAACAAAGTGTTGGAGTTAGAACGCCAGCAATTGCAACTCAAGGCATCAATCTTAGAAGACGAAGGTAATCTCATTCGTACTAAGAAGCAAATGAGCGAGCAACAAGAAAAGCTCAATCCCTATGAATACGATTTGGCCAATACCGAATTGAGATCCCCCGTAAACGGCCAGGTCGTCAATATCACTATCTTTACCAAGGGTGGAGTAGTCAGCCCAGGGCAAAAACTGATGGAAGTAGTACCAACAAATGAAGCCATGATTGTGGAGGGGCAGCTACCCGTGCATTTGGTGGATAAGGTGCACGTCGATCTGCCTGTGGAGATGATGTTTACCGCATTTAATACTAATCGCACCCCACATATTCCTGGGGTATTGATCTCGGTAGGTGCCGATCGCATTGTTGATGAAAAAACTGGTAATCCCTATTACAAGATACAGGCGATTACTACAGCACAAGGTGCCAAATTATTAAAAGACTTAAAGGTTCGCCCTGGTATGCCAGTCGAACTCTTTGTGAAAACTGGTGAGCAATCCATGATGACTTACTTGATGAAGCCTGTCTTTGACAGAGCCCATTCAGCAATGCGCGAGGATTAATGATGGCATTAAAAAATCCATCCCCAGTTTTTCCATTTAGAGGAACGCTATTTCGTCTTGCTATCACCCTCTTTACAGGACTTACTACAGGCTTGGCAATGTCGCCAGCATTTGCATTAGATCTTATGCAGTCTTATGAGTTGGCGCTAAAGAATGATCCGGTCTATCGTTCCGCTAGTAAAGATTACGAAGCGGGGATGGAAAATAACGGAATTGGCAGAGCGGCAGTATTGCCTAAGATAGCGGCGCAATATAACCAAAGCGCGAATAGGGCAACTCAGTGGGGTGCGCAGTATACCGGTGGCCCACAGACATCGACTAATTGGAGCTATCCAAGTAATTATTCATATGTGCAGTTAACTCAGCCTATCTTTAGCTTAGAAGCCTTTGCCCGCTGGCGCCAAGGTGTAGCTCAGGCTGACTTTAGTCAGTCTAAATTTATTTTTAATACCCAGGATTTGTTGATTCGGGTGTTGCAGGCTTATACGGACCTTCTTTTTTCCCAAGATCAGTTGCAATTTCAGGTGGCAGAGAGAGATGCTTTCTTTGAGCAATACAAGGCTGCAAAAAAACTCAATCAGGGTGGGGAAGCATCGATTACTGATATGTTGGAAGCAGAAGCTGCATATCAAGTAGCGGATGCCAAAGTAGTAGATGCAAAGGATGCAGTTGAGAACGCGCGCCGCAAATTTGTTAGCATTATTGGCGAACCTGTAGAGGATATTACTAAGGTAAATAAACTTTCAGGCAATTTCCGATACCTAAATATGCCTACCATTCGGTTTGAAGACTGGAAAGATAAGGCACTTGCAAGCAATGCAGAATTAAAAGCAGCCGCAAACAATATGGAAATTGCCAAACAAGAATATCGGAAAAACCATGCAGGTCATTATCCAGTGGTGAACTTGGTTGGCGCACTAACCACGCAGCAATCTAATACGGTTACCAGTATTAATAACACCACTAATCAAAGTTACCTGGGAGTGCAAGTGAGCTTACCAATCTTTAGTGGTGGCGAGATCAATGCCCGCAGTTCACAAGCCTATGCTAACTATGAAAAGGCCCAGGCAGATTATGAGGTCACTAAAGACAAGGTAGTTACTGAGCTTCGCAAGCAATTTGACCTAGTGGTATCTGGTAAGCAAAAGGTCCAAGCTTTATCGACTGCTCAAGAGTCAGCAACTCAGCTAGTTAAGTCAATGCGCAAGAGTGTGCTGGCAGGAGAGCGCATTAATGTGGATGTATTGCTGGCGGAGAAGGGTTTATTTAATACTCGTCGCGATTTAGCGCAGACAAAGTACAACTATTTGGTTGCCTACTTAAAATTAAATCAGCTTGGTGGAAGTCTTGAAGTAGATGACTTTGAAAAAGTTGCTATCTACTTTAAGAACTAAGAGGACAATGCACCTTTAGTTTTTAAATATAGTCTCATTAATCGTTGCACCAATACCAATGCGGCCAGATATTTCTTCAATGCGGATCACCGTCCCGTGACACTGAATTTGAATAGGGCCACCAGGCGTATCAAGATCTAATACAAAATCGATATCAGATCCTACACTTTGGCTCTGATCAATCTCAAAGTAAATTCCAGTAGTGCTAATATCTTTGACGATCCCTTTAGAGAAGCCTACCGAAATGGGGAAGGAGACCGGATGCCTCACTGCTCGTGTTTTCTTTCTGACGCTGGTGCGAATGGGTTTTGATTTCATCTCACCAATCAGCGATTTTTGGTAAAAAACACTTTTCCTAACATGGTTAAATCATAAAGATCTCATGTCAAAAAGTCTGTAGTAGATACCAACCGAATTGCCCAGGGGCTTATACGGGTAGGTAAAGCTTAATGAAATTAGACCCCCAGGAGCAGGGAATAAAGTTCAATATGGCGAAGCACTTAAGCGTCTGTAGAGCGACGCTTTGGATGTGCGTTTGGATTATCTGTTTTTTGAAACTTGCCACAGAAAACATAGAGCTCCATGCGGTTACGAACACCCAATTTGTCGTAGATCGAGGCTAGGTGGTTGCGTAGCGTATGTTCGCTAATGTGAAGGCTCTCAGAGATTTGTTTCAAGGTCTTTTCAGAATGAAGCTGAATAGCCCGTGTTACTTTTTCTTCTTTGGAAGTAAGTGTCTTCAATTTTTTCTGCTCAAGACTCAATTCTTTAGGAGAGTTCGCTTGGGCAATTTGCAACAAGATACGGGAGGTGGCATTGCGATTAAGCCAGAGCTCGCCAATATGTATCTTTTCAATGGCCTTTAAGAGAATATCCACGGGCTCTGTTTTATTGATCACACCACGCGCACCTTTAACGACCGATTGATCTAAAGCTGTTGGATTTTGAGTCGAGGTATAGACGATTACCTTGGCTTTTGTTTTATCGATTAGGGTAGAGATGAGGCCAATACCATCTTCGTCGCCTAATTCAGGGTCTAAGACGATGACATCGGGTTTAGAGTTGATAGCGTGCTTTAGGGCATCTTCAGCATTGGTAGCTGTTGCGCATACTTGAAAGCGACCATCTTGTTTGATGAGTTGATCAATGCCCCAGAGTGCAATCTGCTGACGGTCAACGACCTGAACTTTAATCAAGTTGGTATTGGCGTCAGTATTCATAAGCATGCGCGCAGTTTAACTGGTTTTAAACCTATTACTAGTACTTTTAAACCATAGGTATGCACCGATTGGGTGAATTTAGTATTTATCTACTAATTAATATATATTAATTCCATTTATTCTTTCAATTCTTACTTTTTTAATGATGTTGATTCGTCGGCGCTATCAAAAAGTGCCTTATCTATACGGCAGTATTCACATTTCCAACATTTTTGTGACTCGACTCTTGTTTAATTCGCTGTTTAAGTGCACATCAATAATGCTATTGGGTTTGGCGCTATTCTCACCATCCGCTTTTGCGCTTGAAAAGATTGTACTTCAACTCAAGTGGTCTCATGCCTACCAATTTGTCGGATATTACGCAGCAAAAGAAATGGGTTATTACGAGTCTGCCGGTCTTGATGTGGATATCAAGCCCTTGCAAGCCGGTCAGGATGTTGTTACCGAAGTGGTTTCTGGTCGAGCAAATTATGGAACAGGTACTAGTGGTTTGCTCTTAGCCAGGCAGGAGGGCGCACCGGTAGTTGTTATGGCTACTATCTTCCAGCACTCTCCTTATGTAATTATCGCTAAGAGATTTACTAATAATCAAAGTATTCATGATCTAAGTGGCAAGCCTATTTTATTAAGACGTTTGTCAGATGAATTACTGGTTTATTTAAAGCGTGAAAAAGTCAATCTCAAGAATTTAACTGACTCCTCGCCTGGGATGGATACGGTTGAAAAGCTCATAGATGGTTCTGTAAGTGCCATCTCAGGATATATTAGTAATGAACCCTATCGATTATCACAAGCAAAATTTCCCTACGATATCTACAGTCCTCGATCGATTGGCATTGATATGTACGGCGATAATCTATTTACAACTAGCGATGAGCTAAGTAAAAACGGCCAAAGAGCAGAGCGTTTTCGGGTTGCCAGCCTACAGGGTTGGGAATATATATTAAGTCATCCTGATGAGGCGGCCGCAATTATTCAAAAATATGCCCCAGAAGAGACAAATAAAAAAATTCTATTTGAGCGCGATAAACTCAATCCCTTAATACGAGCCGATCTTGTGCCGGTAGGTTTTATGAACCAAGCCCGCTGGCGGCATACGGCTTCAATTTATATTGAAGCTGGTGGACTTGATCCAAACTTTTCTTTAAAGGGATTTATTTACGACCCCAATCCCAAAAAAGATTTATCCCTTTTATATATCGCATTTGGCTGCACATTATTCGTCTTGTTAGTGGTTGGTGGTATTGGGTACTATATTTTTCGCCTCAATCGTCGTTTGAGGGAAACGCTATCTCAGGTACAGCACTTAGCGCACCATGACACCCTGACTGGGCTGCCCAATAGGGCGCTCTTTGCTGATCGCTTACAGCGAGCCATATTAAAGGCTCGCCGAGAGAAAACTCTTTTTGCTTTGCTCTACATTGATATTGATCATTTTAAGAGCATTAATGATCAATATGGTCATCACGCAGGCGACGAGGTTCTCAAGGCGGCCTGCAATCGCATGATGGCCTGCATTCGAGACTCAGACTCATTAGGCCGCTTGGGTGGCGATGAGTTTGTAGTTCTGCTGGAGGATCTTGGTTCAGCAGAGGATGCTCTAGAAATCGCGAAAAAGATTCAGTCAGCTATCGCATTGGGTGTATCAGTTGCCGGTGAACCGATCAATACCTCCATTAGTATTGGGATCTCGATTTACCCTAATGATGCCGACTCGATAGAGGATTTATTTAAGTGCGCCGATACCGCAATGTATCACTCTAAGATGAATGGCAGAAATTCCATTCATTTGTATACAAAAACTCCCCAATAAAGAGAAAAATAATGGGATTTTTTAACTACGTTTTTGTATTTATATGACAACGTTAACTTTGGTTAAAAATTCAAGATCATGAGTTTGATTAAAAAAACACTATTGCTAAAGCTCTTAGTTTGGGTGTTACTGGCATGTAATTTGCTCTTGCTGTCTTGGTTAGATGTTCATACTGGCTCAATCTGGGGTTGGGCTGTTACGGATTTCACGGACTCTCATCCTTTTAATCTCATTGATGTTGTCGCGATTTTTCAGTTTGTGCTTTTTGCCATTACTGCCGATGTAGTGATGCGCAGGTCTGTTATTCGCTATAACCACCATTCCAAAAAATCACAAATTCCTGCGATCTTAGTGCAGTGCTTCACTATTTTGATCTACGCCATGTTTGGCTTGGCTGGCTTTATCTTGCTGTATGACCATTCAGTAAGCAATCTTTTGGCAGCATCAGGCGCCATTGGCTTGAGTATTGGTTATGTCTGTAGGGACATGATTTCTGATGTGGTGAATAGTATCGTGATTCAAACGGATGGGCTGATTGCCATTAACGATTGGATTGAAGTCTCAGATAACGGCAGCACCCAATATTTTCAAGTCGTGCAGTTTGATCGCAGAATGGTTACTTTACGTAATCGCTTTGATTATTTGGTCAAAATTCCCAATACCCGTTTTATTGGCATGAGCTATATCAATTTAAGCAAGCAGGGAGAAGGCAGAGGCTCTAGAAGAACACTAGAAATCAAGCTTGACGCCCTCAATCATTCTGAAAAAGTCATTGGGGTATTGAATCTGGTGCTGGAATCAGTCATTAATACGGATTCTGATTTTATGAACTGGCAGTATTGCGGCATTAAATCGCTGGAGTCTGGAGGCGTTACCTATTTAATGGCCTATGAGTGCAAGCCATATTTAAAGCCAATTGATTCCAATTCAAGAATGATGAAAGTAGCGCTGCGTTTCCTGACGGCGGCAGGTATTAATACTGGTAATTCCATGGAAGTGCAAACCCTGGATAAGTACGAATCCAAAACCTCTAATCGCTTTTATGAAATCTATGAGTTCAGTATTCTGAGGGTAATGAGCCATAATGAGGCGATGCAATTATCCAAGACGGCTGCAGTCGTTAATTGTTTTAAAGGTGAACAATTGATTCGTCAAGGAGAGCAGGCTGATAGCATGTTCTTAGTTTCTGAAGGTTCGCTAGAGGTCAAAGTTCCCGGAAAAGATGGCAATGCCATCACAGTGGCAACCCTATGGCCTGGTGACTGCGTCGGCGAAATGTCTCTATTAACTGGCGCCCCTCGCTCTGCTGATGTATTTGCAAAAGTAGATGCCGTATTGGTTGAAATCAAAAAAGAAAATATTGCCCCCATCTTGGAATCTAATCTGAGATTGATTGATGAGATCTCCGAATTGCTTGCCAAACGTCAAGCGCATTCTGCTGCCATGGCTAATAACTCTACTATCGGTGATTTGCGAGAGCAAAGCCAAAATTTAGCCAAAAAGATCTTGGGTTTCTTCTTCAAGGGTTTGCACTAAGTCGCACCCATCTCTGTTCTATAGTCTTTCATTTGGGTTTTGAGAACTCAAGGTATAGTTTGTCTGCCCATGAGTCTTCCAGCTGAATCCGTCTCTTCTGAAATAGAAATCACCCCCGATTACGAGGCGGTGATTGAGGCGATTGACAGGCATGACCCCTATATCTTTGTCAGTGGTAAAGCGGGGACTGGTAAAACAACCCTCATCGGTTATCTACGAGAAACCATTCCAGGTAATGTCGTTGTCGTTGCTCCTACAGGCGTAGCAGCCTTGCAGGTTAAAGGGGTTACGATCCATTCCTTTTTTCGCCTTCCACCCCGTTTAATCTTTCCAGAAGAAGACATCAAGCCACTGCGCGATAAGCGACTCTATAAAGATATTCGTCTGCTCATCATTGATGAGATCTCGATGGTGCGTGCTGATGTGGTGGATGCGATGGATTTATTCTTGCGCGAGAACGGTCCCCAAAAAGGTAAACCTTTTGGCGGTATTCAGGTAATGTTTGTGGGGGATTTGTTTCAGTTACCCCCAGTGGTCTCTAGTAGCGATATGCAGGTCTTAGCCGATAGGGGATATGAAGGCCCGTATTTCTTCTGTGCCATGGCACTGCATCGCAAAGAAGTCACGATGGTTGAGCTTTCCAAGATCTTTCGCCAAAAAGATGCTGACTTTGCAGCACTCTTGAATCGCATTCGAATCAATCACGATGTGGATGAGGCCATTGATCTCCTCAATGCTCAGTGTTATCGACCCAATCACGTAGTCGATGAGGACACCATTACGCTCACCACTACCAATGCAAGAGCAGATCAAATTAATGGGGCGGGTTTGCGGGCAATCGAGGCCGATATCAAAGTCTATACCGGCAAAACAACTGGTAAGTTTAATGTTGATGAACGCAATTTACCTTCAGCAAATAATCTTGCGCTTAAGCTTGGCGCAAAAGTCATGTTTACAGCTACGGACCCAGGTTTTCCGAAGCGTTGGGTCAACGGTACGATCGGTATCGTACGAGAATTACTGCCTGATAAGGTGAAGGTGATGGTCAAGAATGGACCCTATTCCAATACGGTTGAAGTAACCGGTCATCAATGGGAATCCTATCGTTACGATCATGACATGATGTCTGGAAAAATCTCACCCAGCATCATTGGTACCTATGTGCAGATCCCTTTAATGCTAGCTTGGGCTGTCACCATCCATAAGAGTCAGGGTAAGACGCTCGATAAAGTCAAAGTGGATTTATCTTCAGGCGCATTTGCATCTGGTCAGGTGTATGTTGCACTCAGTCGTTGTAAAACGATTGAGGGGATTTCATTACAAAGACCGATTGAGCCTCGGGATGTGAGTTGCGATCAAGAGATCAAACGCTTTTATCTCAATTGCTTACCCCGCTCTTGATTTACGTTTCCGCCGTTGAATGATAGAAGCTTAACCCTTTGTATTTAGGGGCTTAACTCTTTCTTTATTGGTGTAACGCTATGCTATACAATGTGGTATGATTAAATCATTCCACCATAAAGGTTTGCAGTTATTTTTTGAAACGGGGAATAAAGCAGGAATTCAAAGCATGCATGCCCCGCGTTTATCTAGGCAATTGGCTAGATTGAATGAAGCAAGCTCTTGGGAGGATATGAATCTACCAGGATGGCGGCTCCATGTGCTTAAAGGTAAATTAGTTGGTCACTTTTCAATTGTCGTGAGTGGAAATTGGAGACTAACTTTTAAATTTGAAGGTGAAGATGCGGTTTTGGTAAATTATCAGGACTATCACTAATGCTAAAAATGAGAAAAATGTATAACCCCCCACACCCTGGGCTAACCTTGCGAGATGATGTCTTGCCTGCGCTCGGAATCACTGTGACAACTGCTGCAGAGCAGCTGGGGGTTACTCGTCCAGCCTTATCGCGTGTTCTTAATGCTAGGGCTGCAATTTCTCCTGAAATGGCCTTACGAATCGAGGCATGGCTTGGGGTTAAGAATGGCGGCAGTGCCAGCGTTTGGCTCGCACAACAGTCTGCCTATGATCTATGGAAGGCAAGAAAAACGATTAAGCCTAAAGTAAAGCATGCTCGTATTCCGCAGTTATTGGCTGCTTAAGGTTTACTGATTTAATAAGTGATAAATGATCGGGATTGCAACTGCACTGATCACACCATTCATGCCCATGGCTAAACTGGCATAAGTTCCTGCCTCAGGATGAATGCTAAAGGCGCGTGAAGTTCCAATGCCATGCGCTCCGATACCAATCGCAAAGCCTCTTTGCCACCATGCTTTCATCCCGAGCGCATTGAGAACAAAGGGCGCCAAAATTGCGCCCAAGATTCCGGTGGACACTGCGAAGATCGCAGTGAGAGTAGGAGACACACCGATACGCTCAGCGATACCCATTGCAATTGGCGCAGTAACGGATTTCGGATACATCGCTCCAGTAATACTGGAGTTAGCGCCCAAGAGTTTTGCAATGCTGACTGCACTCACGATTGACATTAAACCGCCAGTCAGTAAAGAGGCGATCAGTGGAATAGAGCGACCTTTGAGGCTTGCTAGTCCGCGGTAAATTGGAATAGCCAATGACACGGTTGCCGATCCTAATAGGAAGTGAATAAACTGCGCACCCTCAAAGTACGTAGGGTAGGGCATCTCAATGACTTGAATCGTGGTGGCCACCAAAATAATGGCAATGGCTACCGGATTGGCTAAAGGATTTTGCTTGCTTGCCTTATAAATGGCTAAGCCCAATTGGTAGGCAGCTAAGGTCAGAAAGAGTGCAAAGAGTGGGCTGCCTGATAGGTATACCCAAATCTCCACAATGGAGTGTTTTTCAGTCATGAGCATCCTTCTTGCTCAAAAAACGGACGACTACAGCACTCGAGCCTATTGTTAAGATCACGCTCCCAACTAGGGCGCACACAATGGCCAGAGCATTTGCCTTCAGTTCAGGCAAAAAGAGTACAACACCAACTGCAGCGGGGACAAATAACAAACCCAAGTACTGACTAAAGGCGTCGGCAACCAAGGCTAACTCTGTATTGATGCCTTTGCGCAGAACGAGCCAAAGAACCAGAAGTACTAGGCCAATCACAGGGCCAGGCAGAGTGGGGAGGAGGAACTTAGAGACGAGCTCCCCAATGCTTTGAAAGAGAAGAATTTGAACGAGACCAGAGATCATGGCTTGATCTTACAGGCTGGCATTTATGTTGCATCGCAATAAATGGGTTCTTGTTTAATATAGGCACAACATAAGTAGGGTATAAAAAATACACAGGAGACCATTTCGCAAGAAAGAATCTCCAATTCCAAAAATCAATAGGAGATCACTCATGGCAGAGTTAAATGTCAACGGCAAAAAATACAAAGTAGACGTCGATCCAGATACCCCATTGTTGTGGGTGATTCGCGAGCAAATTGGTCTGACTGGTACCAAATATGGTTGCGGTATTGGTGCATGCGGCGCCTGTACTGTGCTCTTCGAAGGTCAAGCGATGCGTAGCTGTTCTTTGCCTGTGGCTGCTGCTGAAGGTAAAAAAATTGAGACGATTGAAAGTCTTGAAAAGAATGGTCAACTTTCTAAAGTACAAAAAGCCTGGGTAGATAACCAAGTGCCACAGTGCGGCTACTGCCAATCTGGCATGGTGATGGCAACAACGGCCTTGCTGCGTAATAACCCAAAGCCTAGTGATGCGCAGATTGATGAAGCGATTACCAATATCTGCCGTTGCGGCACCTTCCAGCAAGTACGCGATGCTATTCATGCTGTAAGCAAGGCATAAGGAGATCAAGATGACTACAAATACAAATACCTCCCGCCGTCAATTTATTGTTGGCTCTAGTGCAATCGCCACTGGCCTTGTGATTGGCTTTGATTTTGCTTTGATGACTGAAGCGCATGCAGCGATGGGCACTGGTACAACATCAATGGCGCCTCTCGCCACCCCAGAAATTGGTGTGTGGGTTGTCGTCAAGCCGAATGATGATGTTGTTGTTCGTATCGTTCGCTCAGAAATGGGTCAGGGCACCATCACAGGTCTTGCGCAGTTGGTTGCTGAAGAGCTCGAGTGCGACTGGAAAAAAGTCACATACGAATATCCGTCACCAGGCGAGAACCTCAAGCGCAATAAGGTCTGGGGTAGTTACTCCACCGGCGGTAGCCGCGGTATTCGTACTTCAGAGCAGTATGTGCGCAAGGGCGGTGCAGCCGCTCGTATGATGTTGGTTGAGGCAGCCGCTTCCCAATGGAACGTGCCTGCTTCTGAGTGTGTTGCTAAAAATAGCGTGATCACGCATACCCCATCGGGACGTAAAACGACTTACGGTAAGGTTTCTGTTGCAGCATCTCAACTTGAGGTGCCCAAAGAGATTCCACTGAAAGATCCAAAAGATTGGCAATTGATTGGCAAGCCAGTCAATCGTATTGATGGTGTATCTGACAAAGTTACTGGCAAACAGGTTTATGCCATTGACCTCAAATTCCCAGGCATGTTGGTGGCTACGATTAAAGAGTCGCCTGTATTTGGTGGCAAAGTCAAAAGCTACGACGCTACTAAAGCGCAGAGCATGAAGGGCGTCAAGAAGGTGGTGCAAGTTGGTGATTCAGCAGTAGCAGTTGTTGCTGATACATTCTGGCAAGCCAAAACCGCCTTAGAGCAAGTGAACATTACTTGGGATAGCGGCAAAAATGCCAATGTTTCTAGCGCCTCAATTAAGAAAATGTTGGAAGAAGGATTTGGGGCGGATGATGCCTTTGTGCACAACACCAATGGTGATGTGAAGTCAGCTATCGCTGGCGCATCGAGGACGCTTGAAGCAACGTATTTTTATCCTTTCCTCAATCACGCCACGCTTGAGCCACAAACTGCCACTGCAAAGTGGACTGCAGATTCTTGTGAAGCCTGGGTGCCAACGCAAGACGGTGAAGCTTCTTTAGCAGCAGTAATTGCTGCCTCTGGTTTGCCCGCAGACAAATGCAACGTTTACAAAGTCAACCTCGGTGGTGGCTTTGGTCGTCGCGGCGCATTTCAGGACTACACAACTCAGGCAGTCAATATTGCTAAGCAGATGCCAGGCACCCATATTAAATTGATTTGGACTCGTGAAGAGGATATGACCCAGGGTCGTTACCATCCCGTCATGATGTGTAAGTTGACGGCGGCTATTGATAGCAATAAGAAAGTGACTGGCGTCAATATGCGCTTATCTGGCCAGTCTATCTTGGCGGCAGTTCGTCCTGCTGTCGTTGAGGCGAACAAAGGTAAAGATCCTTTGGCATTCCAAGGTCTTGAGGATAGTGGCGAGCATGGTTTCACCTACAGCTTCCCCAATATCACCATTGATCACGCGATGCGTAACACCCATGTCCCACCAGGATTTTGGCGTGGCGTGAACGTAAACCAAAATGCGGTCTTTATTGAAACCTTTATGGATGAGATGGCTGAAGCCGTTGGTGTGGACGCAGTAGAGTTCCGCCGTCAGCATATGGGCAAACACCCTCGTGCGGTCGCCGTTCTGAATGCGGTTGCCGATGGAATTGGCTGGGACAAACCAGCTGCTCCAGGCGTATTCCGTGGTGTAGCACAAATGAAATCCTTTGGAAGCTATGTTGCTGCAGCCTGTGAGTTGTCAGTGAAGAATGGCAATGAAGTGAAGATTCATCGCTTTGTTGCTGCTACTGATCCGGGTTATGTAGTTAATCCAGCGCAAGTACAACGTCAGGTTTCTGGCTCCTTTGTCTATGGCCTCTCTGCACTGTTCGAAGAAGAAATCACCATTGAAAATGGCGCAGTAGTACAAAAGAACTTTGATACCTTTGGTTCAATTCGTTTGTACCAAATGCCAAAAGTCGAAACCATCATTATTCAAGGTGGTGGTAAAGACTGGGGTGGTGTAGGTGAACCGACGATTGCAGTTGCAGCGCCAGCAGTGCTAAACGCAATTTATCGCGCAACTGGTAAACGTTTGCGTACTGTGCCATTGAAAAATAGCGGCATCAAACTGGTTTAAGCATTTCAGTGAACTGGTGCCGATGAGAATGAGGAATGGACTAGCGTTTGCTTTGCTAGCCTTCCTCAACCTCAACTTTGTAAATGCTCAAACATTAGTTGGAGATTCAATCAATGAATCTCTCTCTGGGCAGCCAGGCGATCCCATTCGAGGCAGAGCAATTGTTGCTAGTCGGCAGACCGGTTTATGTCTTTTGTGCCATAGCGGGCCCTTTCCGGAGGAGCGTTTTCAGGGAAATTTGGCTCCTGAGTTAAGCGTCAGTGTTGCACGCTTGAGTGCGCCTCAACTGCGAGCCCGTCTTGTCGATCCTAGTCAGTTCAATCCGAATACCATCATGCCGTCCTATTACAAAACCCAACATCTCAATCGAGTTGCTCCTAAATTCGTGGGTCAAACCCTCTTAAGTGTTCAAGAGATTGAGGATGTTGTGGCATTTTTAACTAGTCTTAACAAACAAAATTCACCATGAAGATCGCATTGACCTTTTTACCTAAAATGACTCGGCGCACGTGGCTATCCCAAATGCAAAGATTGGGCGTACTCACGCTGGGTGCCTGCTTAAGCCCAGCAATCGTCTTTGCTAAAAAGGAAGATGCCGCTACCGCTATTCAAAAGATTACTGGCGGAGCCAAAGTTGAGAACCAGCGAGTCACCCTAGTGATTCCACCTCTGGTTGAAAACGGTAATTTAGTGGTTCTTAAGGTCAGCGTTGAGAGTCCGATGACTGCAAATGATTATGTCAAAGCGATTCATGTGATTGCAGAGGGCAATCCTTTGCCCAATATCTTTACTGCTTACCTTACGCCGCGCTCATGCACGGCCACCATTACAACCCGAGTGCGCTTGGCTGATAGTCAGCGTGTTTGGGCGATCGCCCAAATGAGTAATGGCAGTTTTTATCAAGGCTATGCAGAAACCCTGGTGACGCTTTCTGCTTGCACGGAGTTGGTATGAGTAAAACATCGCGCACCTCTATTACGATGCCCAGCACTGCAAAAAAGGGCTCCATTATTGAGATTCGGGCAATTGCGCAGCACGATATGGAGTCTGGATTTCGGTACACCGAGTCCGGTAAGTTAGTGCCTCGGGACATCATTCGGGTATTTACGTGCAGCTATAACGATGTAGAAGTATTCAGGGCTGACTTCTATCCAGGTATTGGTGCCAATCCTTTAATTATCTTTACAACGATTGCTGTTGAGTCGGGCACTCTGGAGTTTAAGTGGCTCGGGGACGATGCTTATGAGGCCATTAATCAAGCAAGCATTACTGTTAACTAAGATATCGTGAGTAAAAAACGCTGCCTGTATCTTGGTCTGATGTGCAGCGCACTCTTACTATCAGTAAATGCAAGGGCTGTTGAGATTCAGGCCCAGAAACAGTCGAGCTACGCATTGATGTCCCCTGAAAATCAGGCGATGCAAGACGATCCCTCTCTTAATCCAGCCATGTTTTGGGTTGCTGAAGGCGAGAGTCTTTGGCAGAGTAAAGCAGGGGAGAAGAATATTGCTTGCAGTAGTTGTCATGGCGATGCTAAAAAATCCATGCGAGGCGTTGCAGCCCAATACCCAAAAATGATCAAAGACAAACTTCAAACCTTAGAGGGTCAAATAAATCAATGCCGTGTAGGTGCGCAAGGTGCTTCTGCGTTTCTATACGAGAGTAAAGATCTGCTATCACTAACTGCTTACATCGCGATTCAATCTAAAGGGATGCCGATTGCCGTAAAAGAAACCGCCCAGAATCAGCCAGACCTAAAACAAGGGCGCCGTTGGTTTAATGAACGCATGGGTCAACTCAATTTATCGTGCGCTCAGTGTCATGAGGAGCGAGCAGGTTTAAAGCTTGGTGGTAGCCCAATTCCACAGGGGCATCCCAATGCCTATCCGATTTATCGCTTAGAGTGGCAAACCTTAGGTTCTTTACAACGACGCTTACGCAATTGCATGAGCGGCGTTCGTGCACAACAGTTTGACTATGGCTCTCCAGAAATGGCTCAGCTAGAGCTGTTTCTGATGTGGCGCGCCAGAGGAATGCCTCTAGAAGCCCCCGGCGTTAGACCCTAGAGCTGATTAGTCGGAGAAGACGACTGATGTAGCACCGTTAATTAGGACACGATCATGCAAGTAGTACCGCAGTGCGCGAGAAAGCACAGTACGCTCCAAGTCACGTCCTTTGCGCACTAAATCCTCTGGTGTATCACCATGCGTCACACGTGTCACGTCTTGCTCAATGATTGGGCCTTCATCCAAATCACTGGTCACAAAGTGGGCAGTAGCGCCAATCAGCTTAATGCCACGGGCATGCGCCTGGTGATAAGGTTTGGCACCTTTGAAGCTCGGTAAGAATGAATGATGTACGTTGATGCAGCGGCCAGAGAGTTTGCTTGATAAGTCATCTGACAAAATTTGCATATAGCGGGCCAGTATCACCATGTCCACTTTAGATTGCGCAACGATCTCTAGGAGTTTTGCTTCTTGAGCGGGCTTAGTTTCTGCGGTAACGGGTAAATGGTAAAAAGGAATGTCTGCAAAGTCGATGCTGGCATAAACCTCACGCGGATGATTGGAAACAATCCCGCAGATAATCATCGGCAATTCACCAATGCGCCAACGATACAGTAAATCTACTAAGCAATGATCAAGTTTCGAAGCCATGATGAGAACACGCTTCAGATCTTTCACTGCACGCAATTCCCAAGTGAGCTCAAACCGTTTAGCGATTTCTACAAAACCAGATCGCAAAGTGTTGGCATCGGTAGGACAGCTAAAGCTGACGCGCATGAAGAAACGTTTTGAGGCTTTGTCATCGAATTGCTGGGCTTCCTCAATATCGCCACCAGCTTGAAAAATATAAGTAGACACTGCGGCCACAATGCCGGGCTTATTGGGGCAGGTGAGGGTGAGGTAATAGTTTTCTGTGGTCATAGCTAGAGCAGTAATAATCGGGTAAAGCGCAATTTTAGTCTCTTACGGCTAAAAGTCTCTATTGCTTGGCTAGATCTGGGGATAAGTCAGCTGGACCTAATAGTGGTGTGCTGTTATCGGTAATTGGCGGTACGGTCACTTCAACGCAAATCGGTTTGGAGCTCAAAGGATTTAAAAAGTTACATTCTTTTTTAGTGGCAGCAGATGCAGCGTGTTCAAGAGGAGACTTGCCGGTTACTGCGCTAGATGCTAGGCTGGTTGCAGTGACAGGATAGGCTGCTGCAGTGCCTGCAGCAGCAGTGCCAACTGAACTCGCCGCTGCAGAGCCTGAAGCCCCCACCGCAGCAATCGGTGCAACACATCCCTGGATGCAAAGGAAGCTACTGCAGGTAAGAAGTGCTACCCAAAACCTCGAGTGAAGCCTATCGTCTCTGGCAGACAACATTAAATACTCCAGCTGTCCATGATTCATTGATGACGGGTTCAAACTGGCTATCCGGCGTATTGTTATCTGACACTACTTTGCCTGTGCCTTTTTTCCCAGAAAATTCGTTAAACGCGATTGGACGATAACTAATTTCAGGGCAGTTGTATTCATTGAGGCCAACAATAGAATTAACAGTTTGTTTGTTATTTGGATTTACTCCAGGCTTTTTGAAATCCAACATGGACATAATTTGTGCTTTTTCACCGCTATCTCGAATCGTATCAAGATCGACATAAACCACCATGACTGCGTTAGAGCCTAACTCTTTCCATTCTGCAAAAGCATTGCTAAGTGGAGACATCGCTACCAGAACGAGGGTAGCAGTTGCGAGTGAGCGAATGGTTTTCATGGGGATATGTCCTCAATAGTGGCTAGTGTGTATTAATCAAACTTCATAAAGCATTCTAAACAGCTTCTTTTTCATTTTACGAACTTTTATTGACTATTGAGTTCGAGCTGACGTTTGGTGCTTGCGGGCTTCATTTGTAAAGGCAAATATTCATTTTTTGCCCACAGTGAGTTGAGATTGCGATAGAGCTTGCTCTGAACCCAGCCAGATTGACCGGTAGGGTAGATGAAGAGGGACTTCTCTAGATCAGATAAGTCATAGATCGTACGCATGCTGGGCGCTTGTAAGGTTTGATAAGGGTTGTTCGGATTATTTAACTCCAATCGACCTACATTGACAGTAAAGCTGTCACCCGGAAAAGGGGTTTGAATATTAAAGAATCTGCCAAGCACAGGAACTTTGCCTAGTGGTCGATGTTCAGAGACAGCAATATGCGCATTGCCCCAAGACCATTGCTGGGGATTGCTGCCATATTCTTTACTGAGATAAGTAAGGGCTTTATCAAATGCATTGTTCGAAGCATCTTGGCAAGACTCTACTTGAGGTGTTTTGGGGTCATCGCACCACGGGCTATTGGGATTTTGAACTTGTTCAGTTAATGCAGCGCGATAACTTCGTGCACCATATTGGTCAGTAAATAAGTAACCGAGTCTGGAAAAGAGATTGCGGGTCAGTTGATCCGCCCATACATTAAAGATCAATGCACCAGGGCTATCGATCTTCATGTCGCCATTGAAATCCTTGCTAACTGCTAGCGCTTGCGCCGCCAAAGGATGTGAAGAAGTGGTGGATTTAAATAAGTCTAATAGTGGAGTTGCGCCTAAGGACAGGGTATCAGCTTGCATGGCTTTCATTGAATCAAGATCATGCATAGACTTTCCTTGAATCAGTTCAACGATGCGGTTATAGCGAGTGGGCAAGTCCCAGTCAGCAGTTAAAGGATTGGGATCGTTGGCGGCAATAATTCTTTGGTTGGCTGTGGCAATCCAGCCTTGCTCTGGATTATTGCTGGCAGGCAGTTGATCATAAGGAACATAGCCCGTCCAATCATATTGTTTGTCCCAACCCAGGGCAGGTGCAACACCATAAAGCCCCTGATGCAGGGTTCGCTTTGGTGCTACACCAGCAGCTTGATAGGCAATATTGCCATCAATATCTGCCATCACAATGTTTTGCATGGGCGCAAAAATATTTCGTAAGGCTTGTTTGAACGCATTTAAATCTTTAGAGCGATTCATTTCCAAGATGCCATCCATAGAATGGTTCTCAACGTCTAGTGCATTCCAGCGCAGTGCTAAAGCAAAGCGATCGGTATCGATCGATCTTTTAGCCCGGGCGTACGCATCCGAAATCACAGGACCATGCCGAGTTTCTTTAACGATAAAGGTGATCGAGGGCTCACCTTTCACATCAATAATCTCTTGGCGAACTTTAAAAGGCATAAGCCCTTGAGGCCCTTGATACATTCCAGGGTTTTGTGAGTCGATCCGCTCTATATATAAATCTTGCACATCAGGATTGGTATTCGTAAAGCTCCATGCAAATTGATCGGTGCGGCCTAAAATAATTGCTGGTATACCGGGGAGAGTGCCTCCAATGACATTCATGCCAGGCGCATCGAGATGAGCAAAATACCAAATTGCCGGCGCCGACAAACCGAGATGAGGATCGTTTGCCAACAAAGGTTTTCCGCTAGCTGTGAGCTTTCCACTTAAGGCCCAGTTATTGGAGCCAATGCCATCTTTACCACCAGGTAAATCATTCGCACTCAGGTCATTTGCGGGTAGTTTGTGAGACTGGCTGCTAGAACCCTTGACGCTTGCTGGATAGACGCCTAAGTCACGATACATCTTCGAAAAGTCGACGTTGGTAACAGGTTCACCCTGGATATAAGGGGGCAGAACATCCCAGACTTGTTTTGTTGTCAAAAATTGAGAAAGCTCTAAGCGCTGCAACTCTTTGCTCCAATTTCCACCAAGGTCAAAGTCCATCATCAACATCCATGCGATGCTGTCAGTAGGTGACCAGTGCCCAGGCTTAGAGCCTGTTAAAAAATATTCTATTGGTAGGGCCCAACCTAAGTGCGCATTGCCAGCATTCACTCCATCTGCATACGCTTGCAACAAGCGCTTGGTACCTACTGAGTGACGATCAAATTGTTGTTCAGCGGCACGCTTAATACCGAGAGTGCGCATGAAGCGATCAATCTTCACTGTATCGCTTCCCAGAATTTCAGAGAGGCGGCCACTAGCGAGACGACGATTGATTTCCATTTGCCAGGAGCGTTCAGAAGCATGTAAGTAACCTAATGCAAATAAAGCATCAGCTTGACTCTTGGCTTTGATGTGCGGAATATCAGCTTCGTCAAAAGTAATGGTGACTGAGTCTCCAATGCTCTTGATGCTTCTTTTACCGGAAGAGGTAGTGTGGGCGGAAATTAAATAGACCGTAACAACTGCAACACAAGTAATCACGGCAATGCCGAGGATCAAAAAGACCGGCCGCATTAGCCTTGCGAAGCCACTCAATTTGCCAAGATATTTCATGAGCGCTAGTTTAGTGGCATTAGATTTCAGGAGTCCGAAACCTTTCAAGCGCGGCTTGCCGAGGCCTTTGGTCCTCGCATGCTAAAATTTGCCTTGTCTTGATTTATTAGCACTGCTTTGCTGCTGGTGCGAGCCCGAGTGGTGAAATCGGTAGACACAGCAGATTTAAAATCTGCCGACTCAAAAAAGTCGTGCCGGTTCGATTCCGGCCTCGGGCACCATCTTTAGACCATATTTCCCCTTAAATTGCAGCTTTTTGCCTTGATTTTAGGCATTCCCGCCCCCATTTATACGATAAATCTTCGTAAAATCAGGGGGTAAGCAACTCTTTATATGATTTTGACTACTGCTAAGGGGATTTCATCCCGTCGTTCTCTTGCTGGGTTGTGCTTTACTTTTTCCTCAGCGATTAAGCAGGTATCAACACTTTCTTTTTTTCTGGCTTGCCTGCCTGGCGTAATTCAGGCAGCCCCATTAGCACCAGCACCAACTGCATTGCCGACCAACGGCCAAGTGGTTGCTGGTAGCGCAACGATTTCCCAAACACAAACCCCAACTACTGCCACGATGAATGTGAACCAGAGTTCACAACGTGCAGTGATCAATTGGGATAGTTTTAATGTCGGCAAGAATGCGACAGTCAATTTCAATCAACCCAATGCAAGTGCGGTGACGCTCAATCGCGTGACTGGCGCTACTCAATCGATGATCGATGGCGCAATCAAGGCAAATGGCCAAGTGATATTTGTTAATCCCAATGGTGTGACTTTCGGTAGGGGCGCAGAGGTGAATGCCGCTGGTGTAGTTGCCAGCACCATGAATATCGCCGATAAAGATTTTATGGATGGTAAGTCGACATTCAAAGGCAATGGCACTGGGGCAGTGATTAACGAAGGCAAAATCAAAACCAATGTTGAGGGTGGTTACATTGCCTTACTTGCTCCTGAAGTCCGTAATGAAGGCTACTTGTTAGCCAAAAAGGGCTCGGGCACCGTTGCCATGGCTTCGGGTGAGCAAGTAACCTTGGACTTTAAGGGCAATTCACTGGTCAGTATCAAGGTAGATATTGCCACCTATAACGGCCTGATTGAAAATAAGCGAGTCGTTGAGGTGAATGGCGGCCTGGTTGTACTTGCAGCAGGTGCGGCAAACCAATTGATGGCCGGCGTTATCAAAAATACGGGCCGTATATCAGCAAGCTCTGCCGTCAATAACGGCGGTGTTATAGAGCTGGTTGCCAATACCGTGAACCAAGCTGGCAAATTGAGCGCCAATAGTAAGGCTGCAGAAGGCGGCCAAATTAATCTCGTGGGTAGTGACATTACGCTGGTGACCAACTCTAAGACAACAGCCACCGGAGCAACTGGTGGTGGACAGGTGAATGTTGGCTTAGCGAACACCCAAGTATCTGGCGGCATGCAAATCAACTCTCCAACTCAAGCCGGTGTTAAAGCTAACGCAAGCCAAGCAGCAATCAATCATCAGCTCGCACAAACCGTGCTTGTCCAAGAGGGCGCACTAATTGATGCGTCAGCGACCCAGTCAGGTAACGGTGGCGTTATTGCAATTTGGTCTCAAGTGCAAACCACAGTCGCTGGCATCCTCAAATCCATGGGCGGTGTGTTATCCGGTAATGGTGGTTTTATTGAAACTAGCTCGGCGGGTAGGGTGATTTATGGTCTGAGTTTGGAGGTTGATACCAGAGCCCCTCAAGGCAAATATGGCAATTGGTATACCGATCCAACTTCAATTGTGATTGATGCACCAGCAGCTATTGCGCTGACTAATGCACTGGCTAATACCAATGTGACTTTAGATGCGATGACCTCAGCGTGTGGTCCTATCGGGAGTTGTGCATCGAGCTCCACAGCGGTAATCAGCTTTTTAGCCAATGTACTTTCATCCAATCCCTTAACCAGTCTATACCTCTACGCCGATAACGGCACTATTAACATTAATAGCACCATACAGGCGGGTGCTGTATATGCACAAGCTCAAGGTGGAACCATTAACGTGGGGATCTCAGGCAAGATTTGGGCTTTTAATGATCTACTTGGAGCAAGCTCTGGTAGCTTGGGTTATGCGATTGAGTTGCTAGCTCAAGCCATTTACGTTTCTGGTGGACTTTCCACTACCAGTTCAGTGGTAGGTGGTACCGCTGGCAATATGAAGTTGCTAGCTAATACCATCAACCTTGGCGCAGGCAGTAAATTGGAAGCCAATGGCGATCATGGGGGCGGTTTAATTATGGTCGCCGCAAACGATTCTATTTACTCAGAGGGCTTAATTCAGGCTAACGGAACTATTAGTGGTAACGGCGGCACAATTGTACTGCTTGCAGCAAACGCAATAACGATCGATTACTTTCCGCCTTCGACTAGCCCCCTTTCTCAGCAATTAATGATCCAGGCCAATGGTTCCGCATCCAGCCTGACAAGTGGCGGCACCATTATTCTGGCAACAGTGGCGGGGAACCTATCAATTTCTAATGCAATCATTCAAGCTGCACAAGCTGCAGGTGGAGTGGGTGGTGATATTGCGTTAACAGCTACCAATAACCTTACTATCAGTAATTCTCAGATTGATGCTAACGGTAGTGCCGTGGGTGGTATTGCATTGTTAGGTGACACAACAACGCTTTCTACTAATGTTGATGGGCACACCATTATTAATGTTGGTGGCTCTGGCTATTTCAGTGTCATGGGTAAAACCATTAATTCTCAGGCAATCACCCCCATCATCATGAGTTCAGCCATCTCATCATCACAAATTACTAGCTTCTCTTCACAGGTAAGTGCAAATGAAGGCACACTCACAGCTAGTGCTGCCACCTCTGCAACAGGCACCTCTGCAACAGGCACCTCAGCAACAGGAACCTCAGCAACAGGCACCTCTGCAACAGGCACCTCTGCAACAGGCACCTCAGCAACAGGAACCTCAGCAACAGGCACAACTTCACCCGCAGTAGTTACTGCACCACCTCCACCGCCTCCAGCTCCGCCACCAGCAGTATTTAGTATTCCTGTGGCAAAGCCAGCGCCAGCAAAATTAGATATAGTTTCAACTAAAGAGGCGAATGTTGCCCCTGCAGCTCCTGTGGCGCCAGAGGCCCCTCCTTCCGCTGCAAAAGGAGAGGTGGCTGCACCACCAGCAAAAGCAGCACCTTTGAGCGTTTTGGCTGATGGCAGTATCCAGTTGACTCCGCCAGCAGCGCCCAATGCACCCGCTGAGGCTCCACCTCCAGCTGCGGCCAATCCACCACCAGCACGTCCCTCTTCTTCAGCACGAGAGAGTGCAAATAAGGAGGGTTCAAGTAACAAGGACGGAACCAACTCTGAGTCAAGAAAATATGGCTCCAATAAGGATGGTACGGACAAGGTGGATGGTAAAGATGGCAGCACTAAGTCGACTACCGGCTCAACCAAGTACGTTAGTAAATACGCCAATGGCGTACGCAACACTGATAAGCCAGGAACTAAAGAGGGTTCAAATAAGCCTGTGGCTGGTACCAAGCCGAATGCCCCAAGAGAGGGTAAGTACGCCAATCGTATCAATGCCGTCAACAATAACCCTGCTGCGATTGCCGCGATGAGACAAAATCCCTTTGCTGGAAATATTTCTGCGTTTCCACCTGGGGTAGCCACTGAAGTGATGCCAGCACCGGTCATACGGGGTGGGGATAGCCTAGCTCAGTCCTATGATGATGTACCATCGATACGAAATTCTGGTGTAGCAAATGCGGGTCGGTCCCGTAGTACTGAAAATTATTATGAAAGTCTTGAGTCAGTGAATCTCATGTCTACTTTGAATTTATTTATCATCCACTAATGGACTTGGGGATTACTAGAGAATGATGAGCTTTCTGCACTCGCTGCCCAATATTGTTATTGGGATCAGCATCATGGTGATAGGTTTAATACTATCAACCGCTATTCCTCTTTACATCCGCTGGAAATATAAACTTAACCCTGACGAGCATTTGGCTAAGGGCGCGGAAGAGGGCTTTAAATTATTCACCTCCATAACTTTACTGTTGATTGCCTTTTCTTTAGTGCGCGTTCAAGGCGATCACCGGAACGTGGAAGATTTAGTGTCCCGTGAAGCAGCTTTAATGTTCAAGCTCAATCGTTCGCTTGCCTCTTTTAACGGGCAACATGCTCCAGAGCTGCAAGGTGATTTGAAAAATTATGCGCAGGCTGTTGTGACTGATGAGTGGCCACTGATGGCTAAAAATGAGCGCAGTGAAGAAGCCTCTAATGTATTAACAGATTTGACCCAGGGTATTCGACTCTTGGATCCCAAAAATCCCGTGCAACAAATGGCGCGGGTTGAAATTGTCACCACCCTCAATCAATTATCAGATGTGAGAGAAGCGCGTTTGTCTGCTGCCAGACTCAAAGTGCCATCGTATTTATGGGACGCATTAGCTATATCCGTCGCTATGCTCATCATTTTTGGTTGGCTACAGAACCCTTTACCCAAAATGGTGGCCTATGTAGGCGGGGTGACTATTGGCGTGGCAGTTTTGTTCACCCTAGTCATTGCCCTAGAGGGATTGTTTGTGGGTGAGAGTCAAGTGACTCCAGAGGCGATTGTCCACGTGATTCCTTCTCTGGGGCCTTAACGATGTCCAGTGATGCTTTGAATCTGAAAGATCTGCATTTCATTCAAATGCGTGGCTCATCCACAGTGATGAAATTGATGCAACAGATTGGCATGCGGTATATGGATGAGCATCCCAATATTCGCATCCCTTTGCTCGCTGGTGGAACTGCCATGGGCTATAAATCTGCCTTGGACGGCACTACCAATATTGGTATGGCTTCTGGGCAAATGCCCCCTAATATTCAAGTATGGGCACATAAATACAAATACAAGATTGAAGAAGTGACAATTGCAACCGATGGTTTAGCCGCGATTGTCAATCCAGCCAATCCGATCAATGAGTTGACTTTGGATCAGCTGCATGACATTTTTACTGGAAGTATTACCAACTGGAATGCTTTAGGAAAATATTCTGGCCCTATCAATGTCGTTAGTCATGATCCTCAACTAGGCACCTATGAGCCTTGGAAGCGGCAGGTTACTGGTAATGATCACATCACCTTAAAGGCTAAGGTGATCACTGGAAT
Organism: Polynucleobacter sp. MWH-Svant-W18; assembly: GCF_018687495.1. Classification (NCBI taxonomy): domain Bacteria; kingdom Pseudomonadati; phylum Pseudomonadota; class Betaproteobacteria; order Burkholderiales; family Burkholderiaceae; genus Polynucleobacter; species Polynucleobacter sp. MWH-Svant-W18. Next base: position 1,045,350 of record NZ_CP061293.1, on the reverse strand, counting down.
CCATTCTTTGATGCAAGAGATCTCAACCGATCCGTTTGCCATTGGATGGGTTGGAACAACTTTTTTAAGAAAAGAGAAAGTAAAGACTTTAGCAATCAATGGGGTTTTGCCAACTTATCAGGCCATCAAGCAACATGAATACCCTATTCGCAATGACTTACAGCTTTTGGTAGCACCTAATGCGCATAAAGAAGTGAAAGAATTTATTGCCTATTGTTTGGATGTAAACAAAGGGCAGGCCATGATTAAGGAGCTGGGCTTAGTTCCAGTAGCGGGTAAATGATGATGAATCGCCGTCAATTACTCCGAAATATTGCAATTGGCGCTGGTGTTGGCGGAGCAGCGCTAGCCGGCCTGATTGCCTATCCTTATATTTTGGCTAGAGCAAAAAAAGAGTTGATGATTTCTGGGTCGACAGCTGTAACCCGTTTTATTGCTTTACTGATTGCACCGTTTATTGAGAAGAACCCTCTTGTCAAAGTAAGTCTTGAGGGCGGTGGCTCATTTGTAGGTCTCGTGACCTTGGAGAATGGCGGAATCGATTTAGCCATGATGTCCCGGGATTTAAATTTTGAAGAATTCAACCTCGACATACATAGTCACCTGATTGGTATTGAGGGTATAGCCATTGTTGTCCATCCGAAGATGAATATTAATAATATTTCTCTTGCGCAACTAAATGGCATATTCGAAGGGGTGATCACAAATTGGGATCAACTAGGCGGGCCACATAAAAAAATTAATGTGTATAGCCGCAGCGAGGGATCAAGCACGCGAGCATTTGTCGAGGATGTCATTCTGAGGGGGGCTAAATTTGCTCGGGATGCCAAAGTTACCGATAACGCTGTTGCCTTGTCTGAAGCAGTTGCTCAAGATCCCGATGGAATTGGATATCTCACCATCAAAAATCTCACCAATAAAGTCAAGGCTGTTGCGATTGATGGAGTGGAAATTAGCGACAAAACCCTACTACTTAAGCTTTACCCATTGTGCAGAGATATGTTCTTGGTGAACAAAAATTCTGCCAGCGAGATTGCTAAAGATTTTGTCCACTACAGCATGAGTGAAGCAGGTCAAGAGATATTTGTGAAGAATGGCTTAACTCAGGTCTCAAGATAGGGCATCACAATCATGGCAACTCCATCAAACGAAGTAGAGGAATATTTATTTAAAGCCCTTGATTGGCTGAGAAGCAAGCATCACATTCGCAGGGGTTTAGCGCTTGGTCTGATTGGAGCCTTGCTAATATTGGCTGGTAAATTTGCTTATGACTTATACCCACGCAATTATGAGTTAAGCATCAGTGGCGGCGGTATGCTTACCAAGAGTCACCAGTTAGCGAAAGTTTTGCAAGACGAAGCTGCCCGCAGGAATATCACATTAACGATTACACCAACAGCGGGATCTTTTGAGGCGCTGAATGATTTGAATAGTGGCACTTTAGACTTGGCATTTGTCCAAGGAGGTATTGATCCAGTTGGTTACGATGATGTCCGACAAGTCGCATCGATAGCACCCCAACTTATCCAGTTCTTAGTGAAGGGCGACGTCAAAAACATTCATGACATTCACGGCAAGACTGTCAATCTTGGTGAAAAGAATGGCGGCCCTAGTATTGTCTCTAATCAAATTCTGCGCTTCTCAGGCCTAATGCCCGAGGTAGACTATGTTGAGACCAACTTTAGCGATGAGCAATTGCTCAGCATGAAGCCTGAACGACTCCCTGATGTAGTTGTGCAAGTTTCATATGCGCCATCAGCCATAGTCGACTTTTTGGTTCAAAAACGGGGGTATCAGCTTTTAGAGATGTCTTTTCCACCATCCCTGGCACTGCGGATGGGGTGGGTAGCAGATACCAAGATCTTGGCCTATATGTATCAAATTTCTCCACCAATACCCGCAACAGACATTCAGGTGGTAGGTGTTAATTTGAATCTTCTTGCCAATAAAAACGTGGATCCTAAGGCAATCGCTGCCTTACTGCCAGTCCTATACAGCCCGCAAGTAGCCTCTCGTTTTAATTTCACTATTTCAGAAGATAAGATGTTGACACCGTCTGGCTTTCCAATATCGGATGGTACTGAGGCATACATTGCGAGTAAGCAGCCCCTGATTACTGCAGCAATGATTTCTCAGATTCAAAACCTTTTTGGTTTAGTCATGTCGCTGATTTCAGTGTTATTGGTTATATTCAAATGGTTCAAAGCTCCCGAGGAAGTCATGGCTGTCACTGCAAGTGAAGATGATGATGACAGTGATAATCAGCCTCCGACTCCCAGTGCTGACGATAGTGGATCTGGTGTTTCAGACCACATCAACAATATTGCAAATACCATTTCTAAATTTACATAGCACCTTTGATTTAGGCGCTATTGAAATTACTGCATTTCAGTTGCTTCACTTATGACTCTACTAAAATCCTTCGTCTGCGTTTGCTTAAGTGTTTCCTCTCTTGCCGCATGGGGCGTAGATGTTCTTGAGTTTCAGTGCAAACGCACCGAAAAAGACTATGTAGAAGAATATGAAATGAAGCTCACCTTAGCCTCAGGCACTCAGAAGGCTAAGGTATTTCTCGATGGTCGCGACCTTGATCAATCTGACGAATTTGGCAAGCAAGAAGTCAAGAGCATTACCATGGCTAGGCCAAATATTCTGATTGCAATTGAGGCAAGCTTTGAGCCTGAAGAGATTATGAATGTTGCTTACCCGGCAGGTAAAGTGTCTACACTGATTACCTTAGATCCGATAAGCGGTAAGCTAAGGAAGGTAGAAAAAATTCAGGGTGGTATTTTGGGGGCAAGTCTTGGAAATGGAACGCATGTGAGCGAAGAAGTCTGCCTCCTGAGCAAGATGCCCTATAAAACTAAAGAGCAGTCCAAGTAATAGTAAAACTCAATCAGGCTCTGTTACAAACCCCAGCTTTGTTAGGCCTGCGCGGCGTGAAGCTGCAAGTACTTGAGCGACGTATTCATACTTAACGGATTTATCAGCACGCAAGTTAATCTCTGGTTGCGGCTCTTTTTGAGCCGCTTTCTCTGCATAGCCATCGAAAGTTTTTAAATCAATCGCGGTACTGTTCCAAAAGATCTGGCCTTTGCCATCGATGGTGAGTTGCACAGACTCTGGCTTCACTTCATTGCGCACGCTGTTGGCTTTGGGCAGTTCAATTTTGACTGCTTGCTGAATCACGGGCAGGGTAATAATGAAAATAATCAATAGAACCAACATGACGTCTACCATGGGCGTCATGTTGATTTCGGACATGATGCTGTCCTCGTTCTGGTCGTCGTGAATATGAAAGGCCATACTTATTCTCCGGATTTAACGCGGGCACCAGTCACAAAATAGGCAAGTAAATCATTGCCAAAGCGGTTGAGATCAGCGACCAATAACTTATTAGCGCGGTTAATGGCATTGAACGCCAACACTGCTGGAATCGCCACCGCTAAACCTAAGGCAGTCATGATCAAGGCTTCACCAATCGGGCCGGCTACTTGGTCCAGCTGGGCGCTACCGGAGCTACTAATTGCAATCAAGGCATGGTAAATACCCCATACAGTTCCGAATAAACCGATAAAGGGAGCGATCGCTCCAGTAGAGCCCAAGAACGTTAATCCCTTCTGAAAGCTTGCCGCAATACTATCAATCGTATTCTTAAGGCTTCTACTCATCCAGTCAGAGTAATTCAGCGTTTGCAGGAGTTCGCGATGATTGTTGGACTGACTTTGATGATGGGCAGAAGCAGTAGTTGCCTCTACAGCAATCCGATAGTAGGGATTGGTGGCTCTATTCGTAAAAAATTGCAAACCTTGTTCGTAGGAAGTGGCACGCCAGAATTGCTCCAGCTCAGGCCTGAGTTTGCGTAAATTGCGCAATTCCCAAAAACGGCTTAACAAAATCACCCAAGTAACAATCGAGCAAATGAGTAAGGCAATTGCCACAAAACGGGTAATGAAGTCGCCTTCAAGCCAGAGATTTGCTATGCCAAATGGTGTATTCATGTTCAGGTTTACTTAAGATTAAATTTGATTAAAAGATTGGTGGAGATTCTTTGGGGTGAGCCGTTTACTATAAAAGGTTTAAAGCGATAACGTCTACCAATTTCACTGGCTGCACGATCCAAACGCGGAAAGCTACTGGATTGCAACAAGGTGACATCTTCAACGCTACCGGTTTGGTCAATGATCAAGCGTACTACAGCAGTACCTTGTTCGCCTGATCGTTTCGAGAACGAGGGATAGTAAGCATCGGCATCCGGTTGATAGAGCACTTCCAGTTTACCAATGTCGGTCTGAATCGGTGTGCCACTAGCCCCACCTGCAGTAGAGGGGGCGACTGCTGCATTTGGTGGGGGAGAGTCGCTTTTGCTTTCTGCTTGCTTTTGCGCTGCTGAAGTGTCCTTGGGTTGAGCTGGCACAGGTTTGGATGTTGGTTTTTCTTCAACCTTCTTCTTCGGCTCTTCTTTTGGTTTGGGCGGCGGTGTCTTTGGAGTAGGTGCTGCCTGGGGGCTTTGGGCAGGCGATGGGCTGACGAGATTGGCCATAACTCGATCATCATCTTTGACTTCAGAGCGATTACTGAAGTGTAGGAACTCTAATGCTGGCAAGAGATGGGCCAACACCACAATCGCAATGATGATCCGTTCTGATTTTGTGAACGGTAGATGAGCATCTAGCTTTTGAAGAATAGCGCTCACGAAACCTGGCCCAGCAATGCGGCACTGACGCGATGGGATTTGAGATCATGCGATAGCAGATCATTTGCCATTGCTAGGAGCCGTTCCTCATCCTGGCTGCTAATGAATGCTACTGAGCCGTACTCTTGATGAGCAGAACTCTTATTCAAAGAATCCAGTTGTCGTCCTAGTTGCTTCACTACTGCATGACTCGTATCCACCAGGGTAATGTGCTGCCCTAAGAGTTGGTGAATAGCTTTTTTGAGAAATGGGTAGTGTGTGCATCCGAGTACCAAGGTGTCTGCGCCAGCTTCCAAAATCGGCTCAAGATGCTGTTCCAGTAACTCTAAAGTTTGTGCGCTATCTGCTTGACCTGCTTCGATCAAAGGGACGAGGCCTGCACCAGATTGCTTTACGAAGCGGCAATCCTTTGGAAGGGTGGCTAATAAAGCATTGAATTTATCGCTATTAAGGGTGGCCTCGGTAGCTAGTACACCGACAACGCCATTCTGCGATTGCATTGCTGCGGGCTTAATACCTGGTTCAACACCAATGATCGGAATCGCTAACTCTGCGCGAATTTGTTGTATCGCTTGTGCAGTAGCAGTGTTGCAGGCCACCACAATCGCATCACATCCTTGGCTGGCAAGGTATTTGCATAAGACCAAGCTACGCGCTGCAATCCAGTCACTCGACTTTTCGCCATAAGGTGCATTTGCTGAATCTGCTAGATAGATGTAGTCGTGTTGTGGAAGCTGACGCAGAGCCTCATCCAAAATGGATAAGCCTCCAACGCCAGAATCAAAAACGCCTATTAGTGACAATGCGGAACCAGTGAATTCTGAAGCGAACTAATTAGACAATCTTCACTGGAATACCAGCAATCTTGGCTTGCCACTCACGCGGACCCTCGTTATGCATCGAAATACCTTCAGAGTTCACGGCAACCGTGACAGGCATATCCTTCACATCGAACTCGTAAATGGCTTCCATGCCCAGGTCAGCGAAACCAACCACTTTTGCTGACTGAATCGCTTTAGAAACTAAGTAAGCTGCTCCACCTACAGCCATAAGGTAAGCGGACTTATGTTTCTTAATCGCTTCGATCGCTTCTGGTCCACGTTCGGCTTTACCAATCATCGAAATCAAACCAGTTTTAGCTAGCATCATCTCAGTGAATTTATCCATACGAGTTGCAGTCGTAGGTCCGGCTGGGCCAACTGCCTCTTCGCGAACTGGATCAACTGGTCCAACGTAGTAAATAACACGATCTTTAAAGCTCACCGGCAATTCTTCACCTTTTGCCAGCATGTCAGCAATGCGCTTATGAGCAGCATCACGACCAGTCAAAATTTTGCCGTTTAACAATAAGGTTTCACCTGGTTTCCAGCTCGCTACCTCAGCGGCGGTTAGGGTGTCTAAGTTGATGCGTTTGGATTGTTTAACATCCGGTGTCCAAGTGACATCTGGCCAATCAGCAAGAGAGGGTTGCTCCAGTTTTGCGGGTCCATCACCATGTAAATGGAAATGCACATGACGGGTTGCTGCGCAGTTTGGAATCATCGCTACCGGCAAGGATGCTGCATGCGTTGGGTATTCCATAATCTTGATATCGAGTACGGTGGTTAAGCCGCCCAAGCCTTGTGCCCCAATGCCTAATTTATTGACCTTGTCATAGATTTCTAGGCGGAGTTCTTCAGCACGAGTCTTAGCACCACGTGCAATCAGCTCTTGAATATCCACTGGACCCATCAAGGACTCTTTAGCCATCAACATCGCTTTTTCTGGAGTACCACCGATGCCGATACCCAAGATGCCAGGAGGGCACCAGCCAGCACCCATGGTTGGTACAGTTTTGAGAACCCAATCCACAATCGAATCGGAAGGATTGAGCATGACCATCTTGGCTTTGTTTTCAGAGCCACCACCCTTAGCAGCGCAAATGACTTCAACATCATCACCCGGTACGATTTCGTAATGGATGACTGCCGGGGTGTTATCGCCCGTATTTTTTCGTTTGCCTGCAGGATCAGCTAAGACTGAGGCACGCAGCATGTTGTCTGGATTGAGGTAAGCACGACGCACACCCTCGTTCACCATGTCGGTAACACTCATAGTGGCATCTGGCCACTGCACGTTCATACCAATTTTCAGAAACACCACCGCAATACCCGTGTCCTGACACATCGGACGATGACCTTCCGCACACATGCGGCTATTGGTCAGGATTTGCGCGATGGCATCTTTAGCTCCATGTCCTTGCTCGAGCTCATAGGCCTTACCCATCGCAGTAATAAAGTCCTTAGGGTGGTAGTAAGAAATGAACTGAAAGGCATCGGCAACGCTTTGAATGAGGTCGTTTTGTTTGATATTTGTCATGGTTTTCTGCTTATTTCCACATTATTAGTAGGGTTTGGCCTATTTTAAGGGTTTGCCATAGAGCAAATCCCGAGTGTTTTCACTTATCTTCTTAGGTCTTGAGGGTGGAAAACTGTCATTTTGCGATATTTTCTCGCATTTTTACCTGTTATTTGTAGCTATTACTAGATTATTTATTATTCGATAGAGGGCCGTGAAGCATGGAACCATTAATGCAAGAAAACCGCATTTTTAACCCACCTGCAGATTTTGTGAAGAATGCTGCCATTCCAGGGATGGATGCCTATAACAAGCTATGCGCTGAGGCGGAAAAAGATTATGACGGTTTTTGGGGTCGTCTTGCTAAAGAAAATATCTTCTGGAAAAAGCCATTCACTAAAGTCTTAGACGAATCTAAAGCGCCTTTTTATAAATGGTTCGAAGATGGCACAACCAATGCTTCATATAACTGTTTAGATCGTCAAGTTGAAGCTGGCTTGGGCGATAAGACAGCAATTATCTTTGAAGCCGATGACGGCACCGTTACTAAAGTTTCCTATAAAGAGATGCTCGAGCGTGTTTGCAAAATGGCAAACGCACTGCGCAAAATGGGCATTAAGTCTGGTGACAGCGTCATCATTTATATGGCAATGACGATCGAAGGCATTGTTGCAATGCAAGCGTGTGCTCGTATTGGCGCTATTCACTCCGTCGTGTTTGGTGGCTTCTCAGCTCAAGCATTGCGTGATCGTATTGTTGACGTTGGTGCAGTAGCAGTCATTACTGCTGATGGCCAGTTCCGTGGCGGCAAAGCATTGCCATTAAAAACCATTTGTGATGAAGCTCTCTCTACCGGCGAATGCGGCAAAGTAAAGCATGTGATCGTAAGCAAGCGCACTGGTGCTGATATTGCCATGACTGCTGGTCGTGACGTTTGGATGCAAGAGATTGTTGCTAACGAGTCAACAACGTGTGAGCCAGAGTGGGTTAGCGCTGAGCATCCACTATTTATTTTGTATACATCAGGATCCACTGGTAAGCCAAAGGGTGTTCAACATTCCACTGGCGGTTATCTCTTGTGGGCGATTCTGACAATGAAGTGGACCTTTGACATTAAGCCAAATGATGTGTTCTGGTGTACTGCAGACATCGGTTGGGTAACCGGTCACTCCTATATTACGTATGGTCCACTCGCAGTGGGTGCAACGGAGATTGTGTTTGAAGGTGTTCCAACCTATCCCAATGCAGGCCGTTTCTGGGAAATGATTCAAAAACACAAAGCCACGATTTTCTACACAGCACCAACTGCAATTCGTTCTTTGATTAAAGCATCGAGCAACGATGCAGCAGTACATCCAAAGAGTTATGACTTATCTTCGCTCCGCCTCTTAGGTTCAGTAGGCGAGCCAATTAATCCAGAGGCTTGGATGTGGTACTACGAGAATGTGGGTGGCTCACGTTGCCCAATTGCTGATACTTTCTGGCAAACCGAAACTGGTGGCCACATGATTTCTCCGTTGCCTGGTGCAACACCCATGATTCCAGGATCATGCACATTGCCATTGCCCGGTATTCAGGCGGCGATTGTGGATGAAGCAGGGGTTGATGTGCCTAACGGTAACGGTGGCATCTTGGTTGTGAAACGTCCATGGCCTTCTATGATTCGCACGATTTGGAATGATCCAGACCGTTTTGTGAAATCCTATTTCCCAGAAGAATTGGGTGGTACTTTGTATCTTGCGGGTGACGGTGCAATTCGTAACAAAGATACTGGTTACTTCACAATTACAGGTCGTATCGATGACGTCTTGAACGTTTCTGGTCACCGTATGGGCACCATGGAAATCGAATCTTGCTTAGTGGCAAATCCATTGGTTGCTGAAGCTGCAGTAGTCGGTCGTCCAGACGAACTCACTGGTGAAGCAATTTGCGTATTCGTTGTGCTGAAGGGCGGTCGTCCAACAGGTGAAGAAGCGAAAAAGCTTGCTACTGAACTGCGTAACTGGGTTGGCAAAGAGATCGGCCCAATTGCTAAACCAAAGGATGTGCGCTTTGGTGATAACTTGCCTAAGACGCGTTCAGGCAAGATCATGCGTCGTCTTTTGCGTGTGATTGCTAAAGGCGAAGAAGTGACTCAAGACACTTCTACCCTAGAGAATCCAGCGATTTTGGACCAACTCAAAGAGTCTCTATAACTACCTAAACTCGCTTTTAAATCCAAATCCTTCAGGAATCGTATAATTAGCGGTTCCGGAAGGGTGGATGAGCGGTTTAAGTCACACGCCTGGAAAGCGTGCGTAGGTTAATAGCCTACCGCGGGTTCGAATCCCGCCCCTTCCGCCAAGCTGTATCTAAACCACCTTCGGGTGGTTTTTTTATTGTCTGTTGCTGGAATCTAGCAATACGCTCGACTCAACTTTTTCTATTATTAATTTGCTCTTTTTCAAACGTATAAAGTGTGTGAACGATCTCTAATAATCTTTTGCGGTCAGCTTCAGTAAACATGGCACTTGGATTGCTGGCTTGGATTTCAAGGTTCTTTTCTTCCAGTTCTTTAACGCCATCTTCAACCTGCCTATCAATCGTGCCAGTCAGTTGGAATGCTTTAAAGAATAGGGCGGCAATATTGACATGCTCGTACTCAGGACTCACAGCGCCAAAACTCTTTGAAATAGGAGTTAATGCATTCTGTGCATCACCAACTGTTTTTGCTCTTTTTAATAAAAACCGCATGGCATTGAGGCGGTTAGCGATCTCAAACTCACAAGTGAGCACCTCTTTTTGAACCGCTAATTTGGTCTCGTATTGGTGTTGGGCACTTTGATACAGGGCGGCTCCACCGGAGATGAAGACGGAGGATAGGAGCCACATGCCAAGATTGCTGTTAAACAGCTCATACAGCTTCCCCCAGAGATTTCTTTCAATCCGAATGGTAGTGTCAACGGCAGACTGCATCTCAGAGCGGACCTTCGCGATGATTTCATGTCGATAACGCTCCTCGGCCTCAATCAGTTTCTTCTTTTCTTCGTCGAGCATATTTGGTCTCTGATGGATGTAGGTTGTTGGTCGATTTATTCTACAGTGATATATGTCGGCTCCAAAAAGACTTCTACACACCTTTTTTTTGGGGCGGTTTGCGTTTGATTGAGCAAAAGCCCTAGCCAAGCCACCTCAGGGTGGTGTGATTGAAGCTGTGCTGACCAAGCTTACTGACTACTATGCGTAGTCGAAATCACAATCATCATCAAAGATTTTGTACTCGAGATGGATTTCTTTGCGAGTATGGTGCTGCCAAATCAGGCGATCTTTTAGCAACTGATACTTCAGCGAATCGGCATACTCATCAAAATACTCATCATCTTCCGCTACGTAATGGTGGATCTTCATCATTACCTCCAAAGAGTTTAGGTTTTTGGCCCAAAGACTCATAGAGCGATTTCATTGATGTGGTGATGAACTCAGTCGCTCCATTTATCTGTAAGTTGAGCGCAGTCTGATCAAATTCATTTGACATGTCTATCAATCACATGGAAATAATGACGATTGATGGGGAAAAGCAACAGCCACGATATTTGGCGTAATATTGCTAAAACAGATCAATGATTGGAGATGAAATGATTTTTGCAATTTTGTTAATGGATCGTCCTGGAACTGCAGAACTTCGTGTGCAGGTTAGACCTGAGCATCGCGCATATTTGGCTCAGCTATCTGATCGTATGGCTTTCGCAGGACCCCTCACATCAGAGGACGGCAAAACCACTGTTGGAAGTCTATTGGCGATTGATTTTCCGAGTAGGGCAGATGTCGATGCATGGTTAAAAGATGAGCCGTTTACTAAAGCTGGCGTCTATGAGAAACCCATCATCCACGTCTTTACCAATATGTGGCCGCAAAAAGTGGGTTTCCCGCCAGCCAATTAAAGTGGCTTGATTTGTAGTTTGCGAAACTTCACAACGCCACCGGCGGACTGCAGCGCAATCGGACCATCCTGATATCTGCTGTCTTGGGCATCAGCTACGGTTACTGCACCATTTAGCACTACTTTGAAATGTGAGCCGTTGGCAGTGATCTCCATAGTATTCCAGCGACCTCCTGCTTTTGGAACGGGGTCGACCTTGGCGACATCCACAATTGCACCAGTCGCATAGGCTTGCTCTGGGCGAGTATCGTAGATATTGATTTCATAGCAGGTGTACTGATTCACCTTGTTGGGATCTTGGCAACGGATAAAGATGCCGCTATTGGTATTGGATTCCGCCCAAAACTCAGCCTTGATAATGAAGTTCTGATAGTTCTTGGTACTCACTAAAAAACCGTTGGGTTTATTGCCTTCGACCATGCCCTTACCAATCACCCAATTTGCAGTGCCGATGATGTTCCAGCCATTGAGACTCACGCCATCGATGAGATCCACAAATCCATCTGAGTTCTGAGCGAGGGCGGGGGTCCCGCAAAAGAGCAGGGCACTGGTTACGCTCAATGCTGCTATCGATTGTTTTAAGGATTTCATAATGCCTCCCGCGCTTTTATAGGTGTCTAGTAATCAATCCATTGTTACTGATAATCAGAAATAATCACAAGTAGAGATTTCCCTGGAGATCCCCTGATCCAATCCTCGATTTTGGGTCCGGAATCAAGTAGACTTGAGGGATGAATTTAAGAAATCTATCTATCCTCTCTTCCTTCATTTTGACCCTCATGGTTTCTGGCTGTGGCTCGATTGAGTCGGCTGCTCAAGATGACTGCACTTCTATTGGCTGGCAGATCGGCAGTAAGGGTTATGAAGAGTGCTACAAAGCACGGGTTTATGAGCGGAAATTGGATTACTCCAACCCGCCTGGCGACCGACCTTATCCATCCATGCTTTAACCTAGGGTTAACCCTAGGTTCATTCCCTTGAGCGCCGTCAAGGACTTCAAGGGGAAAATAACCCAAAATCAAGCGGTTAATGTACTAATCTAGCGCTTTAGCCGCATCGGTTCCAAGGCGCTAAATAGCAGTGCAATAAAACTATAAAAAATAGAGACTACAGACTATGAATCACCCAAAGCCTTCTCAAGAAGTCAAAGCGGTTGCTATTGCAACAGCAGACGATTTGAGGGAGACCATTCGTCGTAAGAGTAAGTTAAAAGGTCGTCAGGCTGACGATGCTTCCATTGCAGAAGTGCGCCAACTGATAGGTCATGCACCACATCGTCGTGATTTATTGATTGAGAATCTACACAAGCTCAATGATGAGTACCGTGCCTTGCACGATCGTCATTTAGTTGCCTTGGCAAAAGAAATGAATTTGCCGATGGCAGAAGTTTATGAAGTTGCTACCTTCTATCACCACTTTGAAGTCGTGCGCGGTAATGATCCGGTTGCCGATATTCTGATTCGTGTTTGCGATGGCATTGCTTGTGAGTTAGGTGGCGCGCAAAATCTCTTGGCTAAATTGCCAGACATTTTGGGTAATTCCAAGATTAAAGTTGAAGCAGCTCCCTGCGTAGGACGCTGCGAGCAGGCTCCTGTAGCTGTAGTGCATCAGTACCCAGTGCTCTTTGCCACCCCAGATAAAGTTGTAGCCGCCGTTAAGAACAAACTGACGACTCACCCAATTGCAAAAGATGATGCCAATTTTGAGCCAGCAGCCTTAGCCGAGCAGGGCATTTCTCCTCAAGGTCAAAACCAAACAGTCTCCCCAGATTACGTTGGTTATGAAATCTATCGCTCTAAAGGTGGTTACGCTTTAGCAAAAGAGATTCATGACGGCAAGCAAGATGCTGAGAGCATCATCAAGGCGATGGAAAGCTCTGGCTTGCGCGGTCTGGGTGGTGCAGGTTTTCCGGCAGGACGCAAATGGCGTATTGTGAAAGATCAAGTTGCACCAAAGTTAATGGCTGTGAATATTGACGAAGGTGAGCCAGGCACATTTAAAGACCGCACTTACCTAGAGCGTGATCCCCATCGTTTTTTAGAGGGTCTATTGATTGCAGCTAATGTGGTGGGCATTGATGCTTGCTATATCTATTTGCGTGATGAGTATCACGGCTGCCGTGAATTGCTCGAAGCAGAAATCGCCAAGCTCAAAGCTAATCCGCCGTTCCCATTGCCGATGATTGAATTGCGTCGTGGTGCGGGGGCTTACATCTGTGGCGAAGAATCTGCCATGATCGAAAGTATTGAGGGTAAGCGCGGCGAGCCTCGTATGCGTCCTCCTTATATTGCGCAAGTGGGTTTATTTGGTCGACCAACGCTTGAGCACAACTTTGAAACTCTCTACTGGGTGCGCGATATTGTGCAGCGTGGACCAGAGTGGTTTAGCTCTTTTGGCCGTCATGATCGTAAAGGTTTACGTAGCTTTAGCGTGAGTGGGCGCGTAAAAAATCCTGGTGTCAAATTGGCGCCCGCAGGCATCACCATTCAAGAGCTGATCGACGAGTACTGTGGTGGTATGCAAGATGGCCATCAGTTCTATGGCTACTTACCTGGTGGGGCATCCGGCGGTATCTTGCCAGCCACCATGAACGACATTCCACTCGACTTCGATACCTTACAGCCTTACGGTTGTTTCATCGGCTCTGCTGCGGTGATGGTCTTTAGCGACAAAGATAAAGCACGTGATATGGCTCTTAACGTCATGCATTTCTTTGAGCATGAGAGCTGTGGTCAATGCACCCCATGTCGTGTCGGTACCGGCAAAGCTGCCAAACTCATGCAAGCCACATCTTGGGACAAAGAAACACTAGAAGACTTAGCTACTGTGATGGTAGACGCTTCAATCTGCGGTCTAGGCCAAGCTGCGCCAAATCCAATTCGTTGCATTGCTAAATATTTCCCGCAAGAAGTAGCATAACAAGGGAATAACGAGACAAACATGAACGCACCAACCAATCCAAAAGAACTCGAGCTACAAACTGTTGAGTTCAAGCTAGACGGCAAGACGATTGTTTCCTATGAAGGCGAAACGATTCTGAAGGCAGCTAAACGTCATGGTATTGATATTCCACATCTTTGCTTTAAAGATGGCTATCGTCCTGATGGTAACTGCCGTGCTTGCGTTGTCGAAATTAATGGCGAGCGCACATTAGCTCCGAGTTGCTGCAGAAGTGCTACGCCAGGTATGGAAGTCAAAGCCAATAGTGAGCGTGCACTAAAGAGTCAAAAACTTGTGCTGGAGATGCTGCTCTCCGATATGCCAGACGAAGGCTTTAAATGGGTTGGTGACAGCGCAGCAGAAGAGCAACAACATCAACATGGCGAACTCAGTACCTGGGCTGCACAAATGGATGTCACTGTTCGTCCTGAGCTCAAAGCCTTGCGTCGTGACAAAGTGGCAAATGATATTTCCCACCCAGCGATGGCTGTAAACCTCGATGCCTGTATTCAGTGCAACCGCTGTGTACGTGCTTGCCGTGAAGAGCAAGTAAATGATGTGATCGGCTACGCTATGCGTGGTGCTCACAGTGAGATCGTATTCGACTTGAACGATCCAATGGGTGATAGTACTTGCGTTGCCTGTGGAGAGTGTGTGCAAGCTTGCCCAACCGGCGCATTGATGCCGAAGGGTTTGATTGGCTCTCAGATAGTAGATCGTAAGGTGGATTCTGTTTGCCCATTCTGTGGCGTCGGTTGCCAAATTACATATAACGTTAAAGATGAAGAGATTGTGAGCGTAGAAGGCCGTGACGGCCCTGCCAATCACAATCGCCTATGCGTCAAAGGTCGCTTTGGTATGGATTACATCCACAACCCACAGCGTTTAACTAAGCCTTTAATTCGTAAAGCGGGTGTAGCAAAGGACGAAACTATTCTGGAAGGTAAGCAAGACTGGTCCGATATTTTCCGTGAGGCTACTTGGGAAGAAGCGCTTGAGTTTGCAGGCGGCGGCCTCAAAAAACTCAAAGACCAGCATGGCCTAAAAGTCTTGGCTGGTTTTGGTTCTGCAAAGGGCAGTAACGAAGAAGCCTATCTATTCCAAAAATTGGTTCGTACAGGATTTGGTAGCAATAATGTGGACCATTGCACCCGTCTGTGCCATGCATCCTCTGTTGCGGCATTGCTAGAAGGCGTGGGCTCTGGTGCTGTAAGTAATCAGGTGAATGACGTTGAGCATTCCAGCTTGATTTTCTTGATTGGATCTAATCCAACGGCAAACCATCCTGTAGCGGCTACTTGGTTTAAGAACGCCGCAAAACGTGGCGCCAAGATTGTGCTGTGTGATCCTCGCATGACTGAAATCAGTAAGCATGCCTGGCGCACGATGCAGTTCAAGCCTGATACGGATGTGGCAATGCTCAATGCCATGATCTATACAATCATCGAAGAGGGTTTGGCTGATCAAGAATTTATTGCGAACCGCGCCAATAACTTTGAAGCCTTAAAAGAAAATATCAAGGGTTATAGCCCTGAAGCAATGGCGCCGATCTGTGGTATTCCGGCAGAGACCTTGCGTGAAGTTGCCAGAGAATTTGCTACTACTAAGTCAGCGATGATTTTGTGGGGCATGGGTGTCAGCCAACACGTTCATGGTACGGATAATGCCCGCTGCTTAATTGCTTTGGTGAGTATCACTGGTCAAATTGGTAAGCCTGGCTCAGGCTTACACCCACTGCGTGGCCAAAATAATGTGCAGGGCGCTAGTGATGCTGGTTTGATTCCGATGATGTTCCCGAACTATCAGCGCGTTGATAACCCAGAAGCGCACGCGTGGTTTGAGAAGTTCTGGAATACACCGCTCGATAAGAAGCCTGGCTACACCGTTGTGGAGATCATGCATAAGATCACTGCACCCGACAGTGACCCAGATAAGATTCGTGGCATGTATGTCGAAGGTGAAAACCCTGCGATGAGTGACCCTGATTTAAATCATGCACGTCATGCTTTGGCATCCCTTGAGCATCTTGTAGTGCAAGACATCTTCATGACCGAAACCGCCTTACTTGCAGACGTTGTATTGCCAGCAAGTGCCTGGCCAGAGAAGGTGGGTACAGCAAGTAATACCGACCGTATGGTGCAGATGGGTAAGAAAGCAATCAACCCTCCGGGTGACGCTAAGGCAGACTTGTGGATCATTCAGCAAATTGCCAAACAGATGGGTCTGAACTGGAACTATCAAGGGCCAGATGATGGTGTAGCGCAAGTCTATGACGAGATGCGTCAAGCAATGCATGGAGCTATTCAGGGCATTACTTGGGAACGTCTGGAAAAAGAATCGAGCGTGACATACCCATGCTTGTCAGCAGAAGATCCAGGACGCCCAATCGTATTTGATGATGAGTTTGCGACACCAGATGGCAAGGTCAAACTGGTTCCTGCTGACATTATTCCCGCAAATGAAAGACCTGATACCGAATACCCGTTTGTGTTGATTACGGGCCGTCAGTTAGAGCATTGGCATACCGGTAGTATGACGAGACGCGCAACGGTGCTTGATGCCATCGAGCCAATGGCAACCGTCTCGATGAATGGTGAAGACATGACCCAGTTAGGTGTATCTGCTGGTGAGGTGATTACCGTTCAATCCCGTCGTGGCGAAGTAGGTATTCATGTACGTAGGGATGACGGTACACCAAGAGGCGTGATCTTTATTCCGTTTGCTTACTATGAAGCTGCGGCTAACTTGATTACCAATCCTGCCCTAGATCCATTTGGCAAGATCCCAGAATTTAAGTACTGCGCTGTCAAGCTCGCCAAAGGCGGGGATGCAGCCAAGATTATGGGATATGGCACGAATGCTCCTGGCGGCTCTAAAGTGACTTCAAACGTCTGAGCGTCAAACTAGCAATCCTAGAAAGACTCCAAATTTGGAGCCTTTTTACTTAGGCCTCACTAATTTGAATTGCCCTTTAGAATGAACCCTCTATGGCCAGTTCAAAACCCACTCCCTCACAGGCTCAAGCCGAGTTACCAGTGCTCATCATTGGGGCAGGTCTAGCTGGCCTAACGGTTGCCCTACATATGGCTGAAACTCAGCCAGTGATTCTGATGGCAAAGCGCGGTTTAGGTGAGGCTGCAACAGCTTGGGCTCAAGGCGGTATTGTTGGGGTAGTGGATAAAGAGCATGACAGCATTGATTCTCATGTAGCGGACACTATTGATGCCGGTGCAGGCCTCGTAGTGGAATCGACCGCACGTTACATTGCTGAAGAAAGTGCGGATGCGATTAAATGGTTAGTAGACCAAGGCGTTCCCTTTACCGCCGATGAAACTGGCCCAATGGGATTACATCTCACTCGTGAGGGCGGACATACGCATCGCCGAATTGCCCATGCTGCCGATGCTACTGGTAAAGCAATTCATGAAGTGTTGCTGGATAAAGCTAAGGCACATCAAAATATTCGTATTCTGGAACATTGGATTGCGCTCGATCTGATTACCAACCGTCATCTCGACGCAAAGACACAGCGCACTAAGCCAAACCGCTGCTATGGTGTGTACGCCCTAGATATCAAAAACAATCGCGTAGAAACCATTCCAGCTAAGTCAGTGGTACTAGCGACCGGCGGCGTTGGCAAAGTTTATCGCTACACCAGTAACCCAGATACTGCTACTGGTGATGGTATTGCGATGGCCTGGCGGGCAGGTTGCCGGGTTGGCAATATGGAATTTATTCAGTTCCACCCAACTTGTTTGTATCACCCTAGTGATCGTACCTTCTTGATTACTGAAGCCATGCGGGGTGAGGGTGGTTTATTAAAGCTGCCAGATGGCACTCGCTTTATGCCAGAGCATGATGAGCGCAATGAACTAGCGCCACGAGATATCGTCGCCCGTGCTATCGACTTTGAGATGAAGAAGCATGGTTTGGATTATGTGCACTTAGATGCGACCCATCTCGGTGAGGCATTTATCAAGGAACATTTTCCCATGATTTATGCACGTTGCTTAAGTCTTGGGCTGGACATTACCAAAGAGGCTATTCCTGTTGTTCCAGCGGCACATTACACCTGCGGTGGAGTTGTAACCGATCTAAAAGGTAGAGCCGATCTACCAGGTCTTTATGCAGTTGGTGAGGCAACCTACACCGGTTTACACGGCGCTAATCGACTCGCCAGCAACTCCTTATTGGAGTGCGTGGTGATTGGTAAGGCAGCAGCCGAAGACATCTCAGAGCTCAAAGCGCCAATGATGCCTAATTTACCGCTTTGGGACGAGAGCCAAGTAGAAGATGCGGATGAACAAGTGGTGATTGCCCATAACTGGGATGAGTTGCGTTCCTTGATGTGGAACTACGTTGGCATTGTGAGAACCAATCGCCGACTAGAGCGGGCACTCCACAGAATCAAGTTACTCAGATATGAAGTACAAGAGTATTACGCCAACTTTAAGGTCACGCGAGATCTGATTGAGTTGCGTAACTTGCTAGAGTGTGCGGAACTCATCGTCAGGTCAGCCCTGATGAGAAGAGAAAGCAGGGGATTGCACTACAGCCGCGACTACCCTGGAACTTGGGCGGTCTCGTATCCAACGATCTTGACTCCTCAGGCAGAAGGCTCTGATTTGCTTAAGAAAAGTTAAGCACGAGCTTTGCTAGTCGGTTTTGTATGTAGGCTCAGACCAAGAGCTGCAAGTACCTTCAATACAGTATCAAACCCCGGTATTCGATCCCCAGACAAGGCTTTGTATAGGCTTTCTCTTGAGAGCCCAGATTCCTTAGCTACTTGAGCCATTCCTTTTGCGCGCGCTATATCGCCAAGTGCTTTTGCTATAAACGCTGCATCCCCATTGGATTCTTCAATGCATGCTTGCAGATAAAGAGCCATTTCTTTAGGGGTACGTAGATGTTCTGCTACATCATAAGGGCTGGTGATTGTCTTTTTCATCTCATTCACTATATGTTTTTGGCTAAATATTTTGCAATCTGAATATCTTTAACCTGAGTTCTTTTATTGCCCCCGATAAGTAATAGATACATTACATTCTCATGTTTTGTGTAATAAATTCTGTAGCCGGGTCCAAAATCAATCTTCATCTCAAAGACCTTACTGCCAACGGATTTTGTAATTCCTGAATTTCCTTCGGACAAACGTTTAATTCGGGCTTGAATTTTTGCTCTTCCCATCAAATCATTCAGGGAATCTAGCCAGACTGTAAATTCTTCGGTTTTCCTGATTTCGAGCATTCATTAATGTAGCCAATAGGATACATTAAATCTGCAGGAAAGTATGTAATTTAGATGGGAATTTACTGAAAAACCTTAAAGGATGCGCATCGAGAAATCAACCGCATGCACATCCTTGGTTAACTTTCCAAGGGAGATGCGATCCACACCAGTTGTAGCAATCGCACGCATTTGGTCCAAATTAATGCCACCAGAAGCTTCGAGTAACGCACGGCCAGCTGTCAAAGCAACGGCCTCTTTCATTTGATCGGTATTGAAGTTATCAATCAAAATGCTTTTGGCGCCGGCAGCCAAAGCTTCTTCGAGTTCTGCAAAGTTTTCTACTTCAATCTGAATATCTACCCCAGCATTGAGAGCGGCAGCATTCTTCAGGGCAGCAGTAACGCTACCCGCTGCAGCGATATGATTCTCTTTGATCAAAATGCCATGCCATAGAGCAAGCCTTTGGTTCTGGCCACCACCAACCCGAACAGCATATTTTTGTGCCTGGCGCAAACCTGGAATAGTCTTGCGGGTATCTAGTACGGCACAGCCCTTGGGATTGGGGCTGACATTCGCAATCGCATCGACGTGTTGCCGGGTAATGCTGGCAGTCCAAGACAGTGTTTGCAAAAAATTAATACAGGTGCGTTCTGCAGAGAGTAGGGCTTGAGCATCTGCCTCAATATCACAGACTTTGCTGTCTGCAGCCATGAGGTTGCCTTCCATGTAATGCCAAGTGACTTTAGCATTGGCATCAAGTTTTTTGAGAGTACCCTCAAACCAATCAACCCCACACAATACTGCCTCTTGGCGCACGATCAATTGTGCATGAACACGTTTATTGGGAACCAGTTTGGTAGTCCAATCACCAGTGCCAATATCTTCCATGAGCGCATCATGAATATTGCGTTGACGCGCTTGCTCTAGAGTTTCGTTGTGGTCAAACATGGGATTCAATCAAAAATACTTCAGTTAGGCAGCGCCAATATTTTTCACAAAGCCATGTTGTGCTTTAGCGAGAAGATCAGGATGGTTTTTAGTGAAATCAAGCATGCGATCAATGCACGTTAAGGCTTTTGCACGAATGGGTTCATCGATGAAGATTTCACCAGAGGCATTCTCAAGGCAATCCAAGATTCCTTGCAAGCCATTCATAGCCATCCAAGGACAGTGCGCACAACTCTTGCAGGTGGCGCTATTACCAGCAGTCGGTGCTTCTATCAAAACCTTGTGTGGTGCTAATTGGCGCATACGGTGCAAGATGCCATTATCGGTTGCCACAATATATTCAGTAGCAGTTCCTTCAACAACCGCCTTAATCATGGCGGAGGTAGACCCCACAACGTCTGCCAGGTCAACAACAGCTTGTGGTGATTCAGGGTGAACCAAGATCATGGCGTTAGGGTGGGCTGCTTTGAGCACCTCTAATTCAGCAGCCTTAAATTCATCATGAACAATGCAGGCGCCATTCCACAACAACATATCCGCACCAGTTTGCTCTTGAATATAACGACCTAAGTGGCGATCAGGAGCCCACAGAATTTTTTTACCTTCGAGTTTTAATTGGTGGACAATTGCCAATGCACATGAACTCGTCACCATCCAGTCCGCTTGTGCTTTTACAGCAGCAGAAGTGTTTGCATAAACAACGACAACGCGATCGGGATGCAAAGCTTTAAAAGCAGCAAAATCAGAGGCGTCACAACCTAAATCCAAAGAACAGGTTGCCTCAAGATCTGGCATGAAGATGCGTTTTTCTGGGCTCAGAATCTTGGCAGATTCACCCATGAAGCGCACGCCAGCAACAATGAGATTCTTAGCAGGATGGTTCTTACCAAAGCGCGCCATCTCGAGGGAGTCAGCAACAAAACCACCTGTCTCCATGGCGAGATCTTGAATGTCGCCATCTACATAGTAGTGGGCAACCAAAGCCGCATCCTTTTCCACCAATAGTTGCTTAATCCGAGCAATGACAACAGATTTTTCAGATCCTGCAAGGTGGGGCGGCACCTTTGCCCAGGCTTGGGCGGTGCAAGTCACCCCAGCCGAGTCTTGCTGGGGGTAGTCAAAGGCGATGGGGGCGCTAACAGTTGAATTCATACGAAATATTAACCTGTATGGCAGTTTTGATGCAAAGCTCCTTAAAGCTCTAAAATGACACAACTTTTAACCTTTCTGAATATTGTCTCTGAATCCATGGCAGCACCAATCACCACCCTCCTCAGGTTATTGTCTGCGGCCTTTATTTGCCACCTCATCGGTGCATTTTCTTTGGCCCATGCTCAAGTAGATGCCGGCGCTCTCCAGCGGGGGCTGGAGCAGCAATTGCCATTGCCTTCCCCATTAGCGCTTCCAGAAGCCACTACTAAGGAGCAAGAAAAGGCGACACAAGCCAAAGCAGGCGATGTGCGTTTTACAGTGAACTCTTTCGTGCTTGAGGGCGTCAAGCTTCTGCCTGAGGCAGATATTCAGGCAGTACTTAAACCATGGCTTGGTAAAGATATTGGCTTTGATGATTTGCAAAATGCCTGCAATGCCATTCAAGATTATTACCGTAAAAAAGGCTACACCGTTCAAGCAATTCTGCCCCCACAAAAAATTGCTGGTGGGGTCGTCAAGATTTTGGTAACCGAAGCAAAGCTGGGTAAGGTCGTAGTCGAGACTCCCAAAGGACCGACGCGTTTTAGTAAAGAGCGTGCCGCCGAATACATTACTTATGCCAACCCAGTGGGCGATCCACTGAGCATGCCCTCCATTGAGCGCGCCCTAATCATTTTGAATGAAACTCCTGGCGTAATAGTGTCAAGTCAATTAGAGCCTGGCGCAAAGGATGGGGATACAGATCTGCGTTTGCAATTAACCCAACCTGAGCTGGTGCAGGGAAGGGTGGAGGCAAATAACTACGGCAGTAGGACGACTGGTGCAAACCAAGGAGTGGTTGCCCTCAACATCAATAATCCCATTGGCATTGGTGATCAATTCTCATTAAATGGGATTGCTTCACAAGGATCGCAATACTTACAAGGCGCAATCTCCGTCCCCGTATCTCCAGATGGATTACGTTTGGGTTTAGCAGGCACTTTTCTAAATTACAAGAACGTGAGTAACTATACGTCCAATGGTGGTGCAGGCGATGCATGGACAACCGGTGTGAGTGCGGCCTATCCTTTGATTCGTAGTCAAGGCGCTAATTTAAATGGCTCACTAAACTACGACATTAAAAGTTATAACAACCGCAACTTCTTAACTGACTCAGTTGTTAGTGCATACAACATCAATAATATTTCTGCAGGTCTTTCCGGAAATATTGCCGATAGCTTTTGGCATGGAGCCGTTAACAGTGGTTCTGTCTCTTTAATATTTGGGCATTTAGATATCTTGGCAACTAGTCAGGCTAACTATGGGATGTATTCCATTCCGAACACTACGCCTACCCAGTATGGTGTAGTCACACCAGCAAACTTTACAAAGCTTGCTTTTGCTGCGAACCGGACGCAGCAATTGGTTGAAGATGGCACAACCAATCTCTACGCTGCTGTATCGGGACAGTTTTCTTCGGTTAACTTGAACACTGCGGAACAACTGTATTTGGGTGGACCATATGGAGTACGCGCTTATCCAGTTGCTCAGTCTGGCGGGGCCCAAGGGGGTATTTTTACACTTGAGCTGAGACATCAATTACATGAAAAGTTCACCTTATCCACTTTCTTTGATGCTGGCGTTGTGCAACAGTACAAGAATTTGTATCCAGGCTGGCAAGGCCAAACCAATGCCAACAATACCTACTCACTCATGGGTGCTGGTTTTGGGGTGAAGTGGGATTATGAAGGATGGGGTATTGGTGCAATGGTTGCCTGGAAAGTTGGCCAAAATCCACTCTATAGCTCTACTGGTCAACCCGTTAATACAGACGGAACCACAACACAACCCCGAGCTTGGGCTACTGCCAGTTATACCTTTTGATCCGCTAGCCAATAGCTCATTAAAACGGTAACTTCGCATCTGGCTTAGCAGCCAACAATACCGTCTTAAACTCTGCCTGAATACGTTTAATCGCTTCCTCACTATCCGCCTCAAAGCGCATCACCACTACTGGTGTTGTGTTTGACGGCCGGGCCAAACCGAAGCCATCGGCATATTCCACACGCACACCATCAATCGTGTTGATGGATTCGGAAGTAGGAAACTTCGCATTGGCTTTGATGGTTTCTAGTAAGGCAAAAGGCTCACCTTCAGCGCAAGTAAGTTGTAATTCTGGCGTACAAATAGCATTTGGTAAGTCATTGAGAGTTTTGTTTGGATCTTTCTCTTTAGACAGAATCTCCAAAAGACGTGCGCCCGTATAAAGACCATCATCAAAGCCAAACCAGCGGTCTTTGAAGAAGATATGACCAGACATCTCCCCAGCAAGGGGTGCACCAGTTTCTTTGAGTTTGGCTTTCACTAAAGAGTGACCTGTTTTCCACATCAAAGGCTCGCCGCCATGTTGTTTGACCCAAGTTGCTAGATTACGAGTGCATTTCACATCATAAATAATTTGACCACCAGGATTTCTGGAAAGAACATCTTTGGCAAACAGCATCATTTGACGATCAGGAAAGATTACTTGACCATCTTTAGTTACTACGCCTAGGCGATCTGCATCGCCATCAAAGGCAAGGCCGAGCTCATTATCAGTAGTCTGTAAGTTTTTGATGAGATCTTGCAAGTTTTCAATGTGCGCAGGATCTGGATGGTGGTTTGGAAAATGACCATCCACTTCACAAAAGAGTTCTTGCACTTCACAGCCCAGCGCTCGAAATAATTGACCAGCAAAAGCGCCACCAACACCATTGCCACAATCGACAGCAATCTTCATGGGGCGAGCCAGCTTCACATCGCCAACGATATGCTGGAGATACATCGGAAAGATATCAAAAGTAGAGCGAGTTCCAAATTTATTAGATTCGCCTTCGGAAAATTGCTTAGCTTCAATACGTTTACGTAATCCCTGGATTTGATCGCCATAGATAGCGGCGCCACCCAGAACCATCTTGAAGCCGTTATAGTTTGGTGGGTTATGACTTCCTGTAATCATGATCCCGGACTTGGGTTTCTTGCCGTGGATTTCTTGATTGGCAGCAAAGTAGACCATCGGGGTGGCAACCATCCCTAAATCAATGACGTTAATTCCAGTGGAGAGTAAGCCTTCAGTTAAAGCTTCTATTAAAGAGGGGCCAGATAGGCGACCATCACGACCAATGACAATCTCGGTTTCACCTAGCTCACGCATCTCCGTACCAAAAGCCTGACCAATAAACTTGGCGATGGATGGATCTAAGGTCTCATCAATAATCCCGCGAATGTCATAGGCTTTGAAAATAGAGGGGGATAGTTGCACAGAGGATCCTAAGAGTTCAATAAATTAATACGCGCAGCTGTGACGGCATCAATATTGTCATTTGCTACAACAGGCGTGCCATCCAGCAGGGCTTTTTCGATGGGTTTAGCAAGTACTTTGCCGTATTCAACGCCAGGTTGATCAAAGCTATTGATATTCCACACTGCGCCCAAGCTAGCGGTACGGTTTTCATAAAGAGCAAGTAGTGCACCTAAATAGAAGGCATTGAGCTCTGGTAAGAGCAGTAGGTTGCTAGGGCGATTACCGGGATACACATCATTTGGGTTGTCTGCTTGTTTACCATGCGCCAATGCCTGTGCCTGCGCTAAGCAGTTTGATAGCAAAATGCGGTGGTGGGCAAGCGCCTCAGGTCGATCACTCATAGGCTTGCGAACCGCAATGAAATCAATCGGCACTACATCAGTACCTTGGTGTAAAAGTTGGAAGTAGGAGTGCTGGGCATTGCTGCCTGCACTACCAAAGACTACTGGTGAAGAGTGTTTCACCGGCTTGCCATTACGATCAACCGACTTGCCATTGCTCTCCATATCTAACTGTTGTAACCATTTTGGAAACCAGTCCAGAGCATCAGCATAGGGAATGGCAGCATAAGCCTTGATGTCATGAGTTTCTTGTTGATGCAATAAAGCCAAGGCCATGATGACGGGAATATTTTGCTCGAGTGGCGCATTCTTAAAATGCAAATCCATTGCATGGGCACCCGCTAAAAATTCTTCAAAGGTTTTAAAGCCGTATTGCAAGGCAATGGGTAAGCCAACTGCAGACCATACTGAATAACGGCCGCCAACCCAATCCCAGAACGGGAAAATATGATCTTCTTCAACACCAAATGCTTGAGCAGCAGGGACATTTGCCGTCACTGCAAATAAGGATTTAGCAATTTGACTCTTAGTGCAGCCCGAAGCTTTGAGCCAAGACACTACAGCCTTGGCATTCATCGTAGTTTCTAAGGTGGTAAAAGACTTCGAAACAATTACGACCCGGGTGCTATGCGGCAGAGCACGATCCAGAATGCGTGCTAATTCAGCGGTATCAATATTGGCTAAAAAGTGCATGCGCATGCCGCGACTCTCAATGCCAGGGACATGGGCTAAAGCTTCAATGGCTAGTCGGGGGCCGAAGTCGGATCCACCAATACCAATATGGATTACATCAGTCACGCCTACCCATTGGTTACAAAGAGCCTGTATACGGCGCCAGACCTCTGTAACAGCGGGCATGACATCTTGGCCATCTAGTACTACTGGTGATTTAGACAGATTGCGTAGGGCAGAATGTAGTGCAGGGCGATCCTCACTCTGATTAATATGCTTGCCTGCAAACAGATCGGCAATAAATTGCTCTAACTGGGATTTGCGCGCAAATGAGAATAGGTCTTGCCACTGCGCTGCACTGATATTTTGGTAAGCGGTATCGAGCACCATGTCTACCGCAGAATGGGTGCTCAAAAGGGCGGTATCGGACAGATTTTCTGGTCTAGAAGACATGAGCGGATTTTATCAAGAAGGGATGTCAAAACCCGTAAAACACTGAAAATACTGGGATTTCGCAAGAGAAAACCAAAAGTTCTCTATAATCTAGGGCTTGGATCCAACCGAGATTCACACAAATGGAAGAGTGGCAGAGCGGTTGAATGCACCAGTCTTGAAAACTGGCGAGGATGAAAGTCCTCCGTGAGTTCGAATCTCACCTCTTCCGCCATCAGCTCTAATTATTGTCTTTCCGGTGCAAACGCACCGCCAGCCTCAAGAGCCTTGAGTTCATCGCCTGCGATACCGAGTTCACTCAATACTTCACTAGTATGCTCGCCCAGTAGTGGTGGATGCTTACGAACTTGCTGAGGTGTACCCATCAGCTTGACGGCAAAACCAATATTGGGAACACTGCCTTCAATCGGATGATCAATCTCCATGCGCATCTTGCGATGACGACCGTGATCGCTATCAAATGCTTCTGGATAAGTATTAATCGGGCCCGCAGGGATACCTGCTGCTAAAAGATCATTAACCCATTCTTCGCAAGATTTGCTTGTAAATGTTTTTTCTAATTCAGCTGCAAGTTCTAAACGATTGGCTAAGCGTAGTGGATTGGTTTTAAAGCGCGCATCTTCAAATAATTCAGGACGCGCAATTTTTTCGCACAGGAGTTTCCACAGCTTTTGATTGGTAGCACCCATCACAAAGTAACCATCAGAGGCTTTCATGGCCTGGTAAGGTGCACTCATGTGGTTTGCGGTACCCAGCTTATAGGGCTCAACGCCAGTACCCCAGTACTGTGCGGTATCCCAAATGGAAAATGCCAAGGCAGAATCAAATAAAGAAGCATCAATAAATTGACCTTCACCAGTTTTAGTCTTGCCAATATAAGCAGACAAAATTCCGTAGACTGCAAATAGCGCGCAACCTATGTCGGCTACTGGAACGCCTGCTTTAACTGGCGGGCCATCAGGATAGCCAGTCACACTCATCACACCTGACATCGCTTGTGCCATAAGATCAAAGCCAGGGCGATCAGCCCAGGGGCCCGTTTGACCAAATCCAGAAATGCTGGCGTAGACCAAGCCGGGATTAATTGATTGCAGGGAAGCATAATCAATTCCCAATTTTTTCATGACACCGGGACGATAGTTTTCAACCAAGATGTCCGCAGTCTTTACTAATTCAAAGAAGACTTTCTTGCCGGCTTCGGTTTTCAGGTTGAGCGTTACGCTGCGCTTGTTGCGGTTCATATTTAAAAAGCCCATGCTGTCAGAGCCTTTCATCTTGAAACCCATAGCGCCCCGAGTTTGATCACCAGTACCGGGCGGCTCGATTTTGATGACATCTGCACCCAAGTCCGCTAGCAGCATGCAGCAGTAGGGACCCGCCATCACCTGGCTGACATCCAGCACTCGGACCCCAGATAAGGGAAGGGGTCTAGAACCCTCTTTTATAGGTGTTTTCGTCATTGTCTCGATGGTTTTTATATGTTTAGAATGAATGTCTAATAGTATCAAACACAATTAAAACAATATTTGGAGACTGTATGCTGCACAAATCCCCTAAGTTCATGTTGCGTGGACTGATTGCGCTGGCCTTAGCTGGCACCTCATTTTTGTCAATCGCGCAACAAGCGTATCCCACTAAACCAATTCGTTTAATCGTGGGGTTTGCACCTGGCGGGGGTACTGATATTGTGGCTCGCGCCCTCGCTCCCAAAATGGGCGAGATTTTGGGCCAAAGCATCATTGTTGAGAACAAGTCTGGTGCAGCAGGCACTATTGGTGCAGACCTCGTGGCTAAAGCCAATCCAGATGGCTATACCTTGTTAGTTGGGCACTCGAATTCTAATGCGATTGCACCCTTTGTATTGACTAATGTGCAATACAACCCTGCAACAGATTTCACACCGATTACCTATTTAGGTTATGTACCCAATGTACTAGTTGTTAAAGCATCTCTACCAGTGAACTCTGTAGCGCAATTGATTGCATTGGCTAAAGCGAATCCTGGTCAAATGACTTATGGCTCTTCTGGTATCGGTAGCACTCAACATTTAGCAGGCGCCTTGTTTGCCAAAATCGCTGGCATCCAACTCAATCACGTTCCCTATAAAGGCAGCGGTCAAGCCATTATTGATTTGCTGGGTGGTCAGATCACGATGAATTTTGATACTCTGCCACCAAACCTTCAGCAAATTAAAGAAGGAAGCTTAAAAGCCTTGGCAATCTCGACACCAAAACGCTTGCCGATTCTGCCAAATGTGCCTACGTTTGGCGAAGTGGGGATTGTGGGTTTTGATGTCACCAATTGGTATTCCGTCATGGGGCCAAAGGGTATGGATCCTGCGGTGGTGAATAAGATTGACCATGCAGTCAAAATGGCGATGGCTGATCCCCAAATCAAAAAGACCCTAGATGCCCAGGGTCTACAACCAGAAGGACCTGCGACGCCTGCAGCATTTAGTTTGTTCTTAAATGCAGAACTGGCGAAGTATCAGCGTTTGGTCAAGAGCTTGAACATCAAAGCAGAATAAGTAGAGTTGATGACATCAAAAGATTTGGACACACCAGCATCCCCAGTGGCTCAAGTTAGTCTTGAAGTGCGCGGCCAGATTGCGCACATTACTTTTGATCATGTGGCAGCACGTAATGCCATGACGGTTGGTATGTATGAAAGTCTTAAATCCATTTGCTTGGATCTGGCTAAGAATCCGGACATTCGGGTGGCGATCTTTCGGGGTGCAGGCGGTAAATCGTTTGTCTCTGGTAGCGATATTGCGCAATTCTCTAGCTTTAAAGATGGTGAAGATGGCGTTCGCTATGAAGAGGCAATTCATGACTATTTAAATCCATTGGCGATGCTACCCATGCCAACCATTGCTGTGATTGATGGCATGGCAGTCGGTGGTGGTTTAGCAATTGCCACTTGTTGTGACTTTCGGATTTCAACACCCGATGCCAAGTTCGGCGTTCCTATCGCTAGAACCCTAGGCAATTGCCTCTATCCCGGCAATATTGCCTGGCTGGTAGCGCATCTGAATATGAATATCGTACGGCGTATGCTGCTGTTAGCGGAAATGATTCCTGCGAAGGAATTGCAAACACAAGGTTATTTGCTAGCGACCTATGAAGCAGATCAGCTCGGTAACGAAGCTGATGCTTTGGCACAGCGCTTAGCAAAACTAGCCCCCATCACACAAAAAGCCAGCAAGCTCGCCATGGCCAGAATCATTATTAGTCAATTACCCGATTGCAAAGATCTGATACGTGAAACGTATGGTAGCAATGACTTTAAAAATGGCGTGGCTGCATTTTTAAAGGGTGAGCCACCTGTCTGGACTGGCAAGTGAGTTTTCAATTAAGTTAGCAAGCAAGTTAGCAAGTAAGCCCGCGTTACGGATTCACCAGCTAAGTTAAAAACATTTCTTGCAGATTATTGAGATAGCGCAGGCCTAATGCGGTTGGCTTGAGTTTGCTGGGGTTCTCATCTAGCAAACCTTTTTTGCTGGCTTCATCAAGCCCTTTGCTAATCACGCTGAGTGGTAAACCGGTGCGCTCACTAAAAGT
Source organism: Polynucleobacter sp. MWH-Svant-W18 (assembly GCF_018687495.1). Taxonomy (NCBI): domain Bacteria; kingdom Pseudomonadati; phylum Pseudomonadota; class Betaproteobacteria; order Burkholderiales; family Burkholderiaceae; genus Polynucleobacter; species Polynucleobacter sp. MWH-Svant-W18. The sequence continues at coordinate 1,015,781 of NZ_CP061293.1, read as the reverse complement.
GCTGGTATCAACACCATCACTCAAGCGCAGGGCGTTGAGCATAAATTCAAAAGGGAGATCTTGAGCATCAATATCTCTTTGCTCAATCAAGGCATTGCCTTTAGTTTCCATCGCTTGCATATAGGTTTCAGGATGGCGCTCGCGCACTTGCCGAGTAATTTTTCCTGGATATGAAATTTTCCCATGAGCACCTGCGCCAATCCCAATGTAATCTCCAAAGCGCCAGTAATTGAGATTGTGTTTGCACTCTTGATCTTTCTGAGCATAGGCCGATACTTCATAGCGTTTGTATCCCGCTTTAGTCAGTAGCTCTAAGTTCTGCTCAAAGATGGCATCAATCTCATCATCAGTTGGCAACTTTGGTGGAAAGTTGGCAAAGTAGGTATTAGGCTCAAGAGTAAGGTTATACAAAGAGAGATGGGGAGTCTGAAATGACAGAGCCGTCTCTAAATCGGCTTTCGCTGACTCGAGACTTTGATTGGGTAAGCCATACATTAGATCTAGATTCACGGATTTAAAGTGATTCAAAGCGATCTGTACAGCTGCTTTGGCTTGCTCACCATTGTGGATACGACCTAAGGCTTTGAGTTGCTCATCTTGAAAGCTCTGGATTCCTAAAGAAATGCGATTGATGCCTGCTTTAGCAAAGCCTGCCAGTTTTTCAACTTCAATAGAGCCGGGATTGGCCTCCATTGTGATTTCAGCACCGGGTTCTAAGTTCATCCGGGCACGCACTGCGCAAAGGAGTTGATCCATACCTGCCACCGAGAGCAAACTCGGTGTGCCCCCGCCAATAAAGATGCTGTGGACTTGGCGTCCCCAGGTATTCGGGATTTCCGTTTCTAGATCGCTTATTAAGGCTTGGATATAGCGCTGTTCATCAAATCCCGATTTGCCCTCTTTTATCTGATGAGAATTGAAGTCGCAATAAGGACATTTCTTTTCACACCACGGAAAGTGAATATACAAAGCCAGGGGTGGCAATGCAGCGAGGGAGGGTTGATTGAGCGCAGCCATTAAGCACGAGTCTGCAATTGCTTAATCAGTTGACGCAAGGCTTGGCCGCGATGACTGATGACATTTTTTTCTGTTGGATCAAGTTCTGCAGCGGTCTTATTCTGTTCCGGTATATAAAAGTGAGGATCATAGCCAAAGCCGTAAGTGCCTTTTGGCTCTTCCACAATCACTCCATGCCACTGCGTTTCCACAATGAGGGGCTGTGGATCATCGGCGCTTTTGACAAATACAAGCGCGCAGACATAGTGGGCACTGCGATCGGTTTTGCTTCGTAACTCAGCAATGAGCTTTTGATTATTGGCAGCATCATTTGCGGGTTCACCAGCAAAGCGAGCAGAGTGAACGCCTGGGCGCCCATCTAATGCATGAACGCATATTCCGGAATCATCTGCTAAAGCGGGGAGCCCACTGGCAGCACTGGCATGGCGTGCTTTCGCTAAGGCATTCTCCACAAAGGTGTGATGTGGTTCCTCTGCTGCAGAAATATTGAGAGATCCCTGAGTAATAACTTCAAAGTTCAAGGGCGCCAAGAGCGCCTGAAACTCTTTGACCTTGCCAGCATTATTAGAGGCGAGTACAAGCTTTTGCATAAGGCCTTAGCGCAAAGCATCCATTTGTAATTGAGTAAGTTCAGTAATTCCATGCTCTGCCAAATCCAGTAGGGCAGTCAGCTCTGCCCTGGAGAAGGCAACGCCTTCAGCGGTGCCTTGCACCTCAATCATTCCACCTTTACCAGTCATCACGACATTCATATCAGTGTCGCAAGAAGAATCTTCTGGATAATCCAAATCGAGTACCGGAGTCCCTTGATAAATCCCAACGGAGATGGCTGCAACGCTATCGATGATGGGGTCTTGTGCCAAGGCACCACTTTTGAGTAGTTGGTTCACAGCATCTCTAGCGGCAACATAAGCGCCAGTGATAGAAGCGGTGCGAGTGCCACCATCTGCTTGCAAGACATCACAATCTAAATGAATGGTGCGCTCACCCAAAATTTCGAGATTAAAGATGCTACGCATGGCGCGGCCAATGAGGCGTTGGATTTCTTGTGTACGACCAGACTGTTTGCCTCTTGCAGCTTCACGATCACTGCGGGTGTGAGTAGAGCGGGGGAGCATGCCGTACTCGGCGGTAACCCAACCCTCTCCGGAGCCTCTTTTATGAGGGGGTACCTTATCCAAGATACTGGCAGTGCATAGCACCTTAGTGTCGCCAAAGGCAATCAGAACAGAGCCTTCCGCATGCTTGGTAAAGGAGCGCGTAATCGTGACGGGGCGCAAGTCTTTCGGTTTGCGGCCGCTTGGGCGGGTGACAGTGCTTGAATTTGGGCTACTCATGGATTTGTCCTGTATTTCGTCTGGGGGGCTATAAAGAATCTACAATGTCCATATGATATCGAGCATGACTGGTTATGGCAGCGCTTCTCGCCAAGTCTCCCTAGGAGCGGGTGTAGTTGCTGATCTGCAGGTGGAATGTCGGGCTGTGAATAGCCGCTTTCTGGATCTGGGCTTTCGCCTGCCGGATGAATGCCGGGGCGCTGAGCCTGCTTTACGGGAGCTAGTCAGTCAAAGCCTATCGCGGGGCAAGGTCGAGTTTCGGGCTGCCTGGCGTATCAATAGCAGTAACAATAACAATAGCGGTGCTGCGACAGCCAATCCCCATTCCCTGGGTACTTTGAATCAAGATCGTCTAGATGCCCTCTATACACTTCAAGAAAAAGCCCAATTGAGCTTTCCTAATGCTCCAGAATTAAGAATGGGTGAGATTTTGCGCTGGCCTGGAATCGTATCTGAACCGCGCGGTGAGGAAGAGGGTTGGGTGGCCGCCACGATTGAAGCGGGTAAGGCTGCTCTAGCCGTCTTATTAGAAAGTCGTCACGCTGAAGGCAAGGCCTTGGTTGGCGTCTTAAACCATATCACCACTCAGATGCGTGAGATTGTGAAAACCATTGAGCCTAAGGTGCCACAGTATGTGGCTCAGTATCAAGAAAAGCTCACAGAACGTTTGTCTGAAGCCTTAGCTGCTCAAGAGCAGGCTAAAGCGGGCGCAGAGTTGATGGAGCGCATTCGTCAAGAGGTAGTTCTGTATGCAGTGCGTATTGATGTTGCCGAAGAGTTCGCTCGTCTCAAGACACACCTACAAGCAGTCGATACTGCATTGGCGGGTAAAGGGCCAGTGGGTAAACGTTTAGATTTTCTGATGCAAGAGCTCAATCGGGAAGCCAATACGCTGAGTTCAAAGTCAGTCTCAGAAGAATGTACCCAAGCAGCCCTAGAGCTCAAGCTCTTTATTGAGCAGATGCGTGAACAAGTTCAGAACCTAGAATAGTCCGTACAATCTTCCCATGACAAGCGCTAGTCAAAACCCATCTTATCAAGGCAGCATGTTGATGATTGTTGCGCCATCCGGTGCAGGCAAATCCTCTTTAGTGAATGCTTTGCTGCAAGATGATGCCGGAATCAAGTTGTCTTTATCCATCACAACCCGTGCACCGAGACCGGGAGAGGTAGATGGCAAAGATTATCGCTTTCTCTCTCAAGAAGACTTCCTGGCTGAACGAGATCAAGGACATTATTTAGAGTGGGCGCAGGTACATGGCAATTTTTATGGCACCTCGAAACCGTGGATCGAATCTCAAATGCAAGCGGGCAGTGATGTCTTATTGGAAATTGACTGGCAGGGCGCGCAACAAATTCGGAACTTGATTCCTGCAGCCCAATGGATCTTCATTTTTCCCCCGTCGATTGAAGCCTTAGAGCAACGCTTGCGTCATCGTGGTCAGGATGATGAGGCGACCATTCAAAAGCGCCTGGCAGCAGCCCATGTGGAGTTATTACATGCGCATGAGGCGGACTATATCGTGGTCAATGATTCTTTTGAACAGGCCCTGGTGGATCTAAAGCACATTTTGGCTGCTAGCCGCCTGCGTTCTGGGCCCAGCATGGCCAGAAATCCAGCCCTTTTAAGGCGGCTCGGGGTCTAATCAGTTATCCTATAGGTATTGAAGCTAAATTTAAGTGAGTTCAGGATGGCCCGTATTACTGTAGAAGATTGCCTTAAAACTATCCCCAATCGTTTTGAACTGGTTTTGGCTGCGACTTATCGCGCTCGCCAATTGGTTCAAGGTCACTCCCCACGTGTTGAGTCCAGAGACAAAGCCACAGTTGTTGCATTACGTGAAGTTGCTGCTGGCGTTACCGACCGTGACATGTTGACCAAAGTACCTTTGTAATTTAGGAGTTCCGGTGTGGAGCTCCCTTTAGGCATTCGCAAAACATCGGAATTAGTAGGCGGGGTCTCGTCCAAAGAGACTCCGGTAGTAGCAAGTCAAGCTGATCTATTAAGTACACCTTCAGATACAGCAATTCAATCTAGCAAAGACAGTGGTAAAAAATCGATTTTGGCGAGTCTACTCGCGCAGTCGAGCCGTCATTTATTTGGACCTACCTCAGCACCCAATCTTCCCTTAAAGCACCAAGTTGTCTCGATTGAAGGTTTGCTGGCTAAGCTGACATATCTCAAGCCTGAGGAGATTACGCAGATCAAGAAAGCGTTTCAGTTTTCAGATACTGCGCACTTAGGTCAGTACCGCCATAGTGGCGAGCCTTACATTACCCATCCAGTAGCGGTTGCTGAGCTCTGTGCTACCTGGCGTCTAGATGCACCTTCCATCATGGCTGCCTTATTGCATGACGTGATTGAGGATACCGGCTGTAGCAAGGCAGACTTGGTTGAGAAGTTTGGCGCTAAAGTTGCTGAGCTAGTTGAAGGTCTCACCAAACTCGATAAGCTCGAGTTTCAAAGTCATGCTGAAGCGCAAGCTGAGAGCTTTCGCAAAATGTTTATGGCGATGGCGCGCGATGTCCGCGTCATTCTCGTCAAACTAGCAGACCGCACGCACAATATGCGCACCCTCGATGCGGTGCCGATGGAGAAACGCCGTAGGGTAGCTGCCGAGACAATCGAGATCTATGCCCCAATTGCTCACCGCCTGGGCTTGAACATTATTTACCGCGACTTGCAGGACTTGAGTTTTCGTTACTCCATGCCAATGCGGTTTCGGGTCATTGAGACTGCAGTAAAGCGGGCGCGCGGTAATCGCAAAGAGATCATTGAGAAGATTTTGCAAGCTTCACGGATGGCCTTTGCAAAAGCCAATCTCGATGCAGATTTGCGTGGCCGTGAGAAGACCCTTTACAGCATCTATAACAAGATGCGGACTAAGCGTGTGAGTTTCTCGCAAGTCTTAGATGTGTACGCATTTCGGGTGACAGTTCATAGCATTGATGAATGCTATCGCTCGCTGGGCATTTTGCATTCGCTCTTTAAGCCGATGCCTGGCAAGTTTAAGGATTACATTGCGATTCCAAAGCTCAACGGCTACCAATCCTTGCATACGACTCTCTTGGGGCCTTCAGGTGTGCCGGTCGAGTTTCAGATTCGTACCAAGGACATGCATGCTGTAGCGGAGGCTGGGGTTGCAGCGCACTGGGCCTATAAGGATGGCTCTCCAGATATGAGCGAAGTCCAAAATCGTGCTCACCAATGGCTGCAGTCCTTGATTGATATTCAGGATAGTAGTGGTGACTCTCAAGAGTTTTTAGAGCACGTCAAGATTGATTTATTCCCAGATGCGGTTTATGTCTTTACACCTAAAGGTCAAATTCGGGCATTACCGCGTGGCGCTACCGCTTTAGATTTTGCATACTCCATTCATAGCGACCTGGGCAATACCTGCGTTGCCGTCAAGATCAATGGTTTGCAATTGCCATTGCGCAGTGAGCTAAAAAATGGCGACATTATTGAAGTAGTAACCTCTGCAAACTCCCAGCCGAATCCGGGTTGGTTAGCTTTTGTGCGCACCGGTAAAGCACGCGCATCGATTCGCCATTCCTTAAAGACTAAGCATTACTCAGAATCACTGCAATTGGGCGAGCGTTTATTAGCAAATAGTTTGCGCCAGCAGGGGGTCGATGCAGCCTTACTGACCCCCGATATTTGGGAAAAACTCATGCACTGGACTGGGGATAAAACCCGCGAGGAGGCCTGCGTCAATATTGCCCTAGGGCGTCGTTCACCACAAGAGTTGGCGATTCGCCTCAAAATTCTGATTGATGATGAGGGCGGTACAGAGCAGATGCGTCTGGGCGCGGCAGACTGGATGGTATCGCCCCCCGAAGTCCATCAGCATCACCATCAACGTCAAGCGATTTTGGTGGATGGGCGCGAAGGTAATTCCATTCACTTCCAGACCTGCTGTCATCCGATTCCCGGGGACAACATCATTGGCTATTTGGGTAAGGGTGAGGGCTTACAGGTGCACACCAATGATTGCCCAGTTGCCTTGCGCATGCTTTCAAAAGATGGCGAGAAGTGGGTCGAGGTTGAGTGGAGTAGGGATGTTCATCGAGAATTCGAAGTCGATTTAGCAATTGATACTCGCCAAGGGAAGGGTGTACTGGCTCGCGTTGCGAGCAGTGTCACAGCAGCAGATTCCAACATCATGAATGTATCAATGGAAGATCGCTTCAAAGAAGATTCTGTGATGATTCGCTTCACCATTCAGGTCTACGATCGTCTGCATCTCTCTAAGGTGATGCGCAGCTTGCGCACCAATCACGACGTATTACGTGTCACCCGTATTCGGACTGATTAAAGATACTTCACGTCTAAGATTTCAATTTCACTAGGTCCAGTCGGCGTTTGGATCACGACACAATCACCCAAGCGAGACTTGATGAGTGCCTTAGCAATTGGTGATACCCAACTGACATGGCCCTTATCTAGATCTACCTCGTCAACCCCCACAATCGTGATGGTGGTTTCTTTTCCGGCTTCCGGTCCTTCGAGTGCTGAATAACTCACTGTAGCCCCAAAGAAGACTTGCTCTGCATCAGCATCACCCGATTTTCTGGCCGAATTATCGACAACCACCGCGAATTCCAGGCGCTTGTTTAGAAAGCGAATACGGCGATCAATCTCCCGCAAGCGCTTTTTTCCATAAATGTAGTCGCCATTTTCTGAGCGATCGCCATTGGAGGCTGCCCAGTGAACCACCTTCACAATCTCAGGCCGATCAAGGTTTAGGAGCTGTAGAAGCTCGGTTTTGATGCGTTCGTGGCCGGCAGGGGTGATGTAGTTTTTCTCTTCCATGGCATAATTATGGATGTTGCGGCTGTAGCTCAGCTGGATAGAGTACTTGGCTACGAACCAAGGGGTCGTGGGTTCAATTCCTGCCAGCCGCACCATCCCATACTGGGCCTAGTTGAAAAACTGGGCCCTTTTCGTTTTTCTTTAGCCTTTCATGCAGATCCCTTATATTCGGAAGGTTCTCAATTTGAGCTTTAAGGCACTATTTCTAGGGCGTTTCTTTAGGCCTATGCCGTGACAATCCTGTAGTATCAAAACCACGACCAGCCACTTGTTTAATGATGCCAATGACTCCTGACTCTTCTACTGAAAAAACTTCGATAGCGAAGTGGGAGCAGTCCAACTCTGAAAATGCAAAAGTGGTCATTACCGGCAGAGTGGATGTCTACACCCTTGCAGGTGTCTGGACCCAGATTCGTCAACAACAAGATGCGTGGTTAAAGACTGCTGGTCAACACAATCTCATTTTTGATGCCACAGCCATCTCTTCATTTGATGGTGCCGGTATTGCATTTCTGATCGATCTTGAAAAAATGCAGCAAGCTGCTGGTGGAACATTTTCGATTGTCGGTTTAGATCCTCGTTATCAACCTCTGCTAAAAGAGTTTGATCCTATTGCGAATTTGTTCCCGGTACCGGTAGTGAAACCTCAAAGAAGTTTTGTGGTGAGTACTGGCATGGCAGCGCAGAACTTAATTGATGACACGCGGGGCTTGGTCTCATTTACTGGTCACCTTGCAGCAGATCTTTTTTGGTCTTTGCGACACCCAAACGATGTGCGTTGGGGTGATTTCGTCAATGCCGCTGTTCAAGCAGGTATTGCAGCCTTGCCAATTGTGGGACTGGTTGCTTTCCTCATTGGCGTGATTCTCTCTTTCCAGGCTGCTATCGGCATGCAGCAATTTGGCGCCGTTTCCTTTGTGGGCCCATTGGCCGCGTTGGGAATTGTGCGAGAGATGGGGCCTTTGATTACCGCCATCTTGCTTGCTGGTCGATCCTCTGCGGCTTTTGCGGCAGAGATTGGCACCATGACAGTCAATAGTGAGGTTGATGCTTTGGTAACCGGAGGATTAAGCCCGATCCGTTTTCTGGTCGTGCCAAGAGTGCTGGCTGGCATTTTGGTGGCACCGATTTTGACTTTGTATGCCGACATCGTAAGCGTAATTGCTTCCATGTTCACCATGTTGATTTACGGGATTCCTTTTGTAAATTTCTATAACGGTATGTTGTCCGCAGTGACTGTGGAAGATGTCTGTTCAGGTCTTATTAAAGCCACGCTGTTTGGTATTGTCATTTCAGCAATGGGCTGCTTGCGTGGTATGCAGACAGGCACCGGCGCAGCTGCGGTGGGTATCTCCGCAACGCGTGCGGTAGTGAGCAGTATCGTGATGATTGTTTTGGTTGACGGTATTTTCGCCTTTATTTCTTACAAGACTGGCTTCTAATGGACGCGCCAAATAATTCCACCTACGCCATTGAAGTCCAAAACCTTACTGTGGGTTATGGTTCAAATATTTTGATGAAGGATCTCAATTTCTCAGTGAATAACGGAGAAATCTTTGTGATCTTGGGTGGCTCAGGTTGCGGTAAATCAAGCTTATTAAAGAACCTCTTTGGCCTCTATCAGCCCCTGTCTGGTGATGTCTTGATCGAAGGTCAAAACATCACTAAAGCCCAAGGTGCTGCACGTCAGAAGATCATGACCAGTTTTGGTGTGATGTATCAACAAGGCGCATTGTTTGGCTCCATGAATCTTTTGGATAATGTGACACTCTTTATGCAGGAGTACACCAATTTAACCCAAACCCAAATGGATTTATTGGCACGTTGCAAGTTGGATCTCGTAGGGTTGCTACCTTATGAATCCTACATGCCGAGCGAGATTAGTGGCGGTATGCAAAAGCGGGCTGCAATTGCTCGGGCAATGGCATTAGATCCCAAAATCCTCTTTCTGGATGAACCGTCTGCAGGCTTAGATCCTATTACCTCCGCTGATCTCGATAGCACTATCCAGGACCTATCTAAAAATTTAGGCATTACTTTTGTGATCGTGTCGCATGAGCTTGCCAGTATTTACGCGATTGCTGACAAAGTCATTATGTTGGACAAGGGTGCTAAAGGCATTATTGCCGAAGGCGATCCTAAGGTATTACGGGATACCAGTACGGATCCTAGGGTGCATCAATTCTTTAATCGCATTATGAGCAAGGACGTAGCATGAGCGCTAACTCAAATCCCAATTATTTTCGCTTAGGTGTTTTTGTGCTCGCAGCAATTGCCGTACTGATTGCTGTGATATTGATTTTTGGAGGGGGAAAAATCTTTCAAAAATCCTTCATGGTGGAAACCTATATCAAGCAATCGGTTACTGGTTTAGATACGGGTGCGGATGTGCGCTTTAGGGGCGTCAAAATTGGTCAGGTTACCTTGATTGGCTTATCGGGCGATATCTATGAAAGGGATGTTCCTTTCAATGAGCGTCGCCAATACGTCGTTGTGCGGATGCAAATTTATGGTGATAAGGTGAGCCCAGACCAAATCCAAGAGTTTGTTGCGAATAATTTGCGCGCCAGGGTAAAGTCCATGGGTATTACGGGCGTGAACTATGTCGAGTTTGATTTCGTGGCTCCCGCAAACCTCACGCCAGCGCTGGTATTCAATTGGAAGTCTGAGTATCCAGTGATTCCCTCAATGCCCAATCAGGCGGATGAAATTCTCTCTGGCCTCCAGAAGTTTATTTCCACACTCAATGGTATGGATCTTGATAGCACCACTCAAAAGTTTGATCAACTCCTAGTTAATCTGAATACCATCATGGCTGGAGATGGCAAGGGTAATCAAGGTTTAGCGGTTTCTGTTCAGAATATGAATGTCATTCTCGGCCGCCTTGCGAAAGTTACTGATAATGATGAGTTGAATGTATTGATGCGAGAGTTGGTGGGTTCGATGGTGGCATTACGTCAAACGATTACCAGTATGCAGGGCGATACTCAATATACGATCGAGAACCTCAAGCAAACCAGCGAGCAGCTCAACGAACTGACCCGGATTGCTAGCCAGTCACCTGCAAGCTTGATTTGGGGTGAGCCACCTCCCAAGATCGTACTTCCTTCGAACGGTACCCAAGGACAGACAGGAGCATCTAAATGATTAAATATTTATTCTGGGGCATCCTTTCTGCAGGCTTGATGGCATGCTCATTGCCAACCCGCGCTCCGGTGACCCCAACTAGCTGGATGGTGATGCCCGAGCGCACCGGAGCACCTTTAACAGCACGTACCCCATTCTGGTTAAAAATTGGCACTGTCAGTGTTGCACCTCCATTTGATGGAAAGTCTTTGGTGTATCGCTTAGGTGATCAACGTTATGAAAAAGATTTCTATAACGTGTATTCAGCGATCCCATCAGAGATGATTGGCAACGCCGAGAGACAGTGGCTCAACAAAGCCAATATTTTTTCAGCAGCGGTTGGACAAGGCAATGCCTTCTTTCCTTTCTACAGCTTGCAGGTCACTGTCAATGATTTCTATGGCGACTATCGCGTTAAGCCCGAGGCTGTTGTGAGTATGGAATTTTTCTTAACCGTTGAATATGGCGGTAAAAATAATCCCTTGATCGGTGCTAATAGCTATACCAAGCGTATTGCTCTCAAAGACAATACCCCTGAAGCATTGGTATTGGGTCAACAACAAGCCTTGGCTGAGATCTTGAAAGAGTATGAGACCCAGCTGTATAAATATGCTGGTAATTTACCGCCGCCTTTAGGTCAGGCACCTGCAAAGTAATCTCTCGGTAATTCATACGATGCCAACCAATGTATTTGGTTGGCAAATTTTTCTCGTTCAAGTAATGTGAGACAGTCACTATCAAGCTTCTGCAGAGGTTTAAGACAAGAGCTGCGCTCTAGTGAGTTAATCAGCTTATTACTTGCAGTCACGCTCTCGGTCGCAGCCTTATCCAGTGTTTCTTTTTTGGCTGACCGCATGCAAAGGGCATTTCAGTACGATGCCCGTCAGTTATTGGCGGCCGATTTATTAATCGCTGCCGATCAACCGATTCCAGAGACATTCATTGAGCAGGCGCACAGCAAGCAATTGCAGATAGCGCAAACAGTAGTCTTCCCCAGTATGGCTACGGTAGGGCAGCAGAGCAAGCTTGCCTCTCTGAAGGCAGTGAGTCCTCAATATCCCTTGCGCGGAGCACTTCAAGTTCAAGGTCTTGCTGACGGCTCTCCATTAACACCGTTAATCTCTAGCCCACCCAGTGGATCCGTATGGGTTGATCCAGCCATGCTGGGTAGCATGCAAGCAGCGCTGGGTGATCAGATGCAGCTTGGTCAAAAATCATTTGTGATTGCAGGCGTATTAGAGCGTGAGTTAGATCGTGGTGCTGGCTTTATGAACTTTGCGCCTCGAGTGATGATGTCCTTAGCCGATTTATCTGCAACAGAATTACTTGGTCCGGGAAGTCGGGCGACCTATCGATTATTGCTCGCGGGTCGAGATGATCAAATCGCTGCTTATGAACAATGGGCAAAAGCAGCCATTGAGTCGCAAAACTTGCGAGGTATACGTATTGAGGCGCTTGATAATGCCCAGCCCGTATTGCGTAAAACTCTAGAGCGGGCAGAGCGCTTTCTATCCTTGATCGCGGTATTAACAGCCATGGTTGCATCCGTAGCGATTGCGCTATCTGCACGTCGCTATGCCATCAAGCAAGCAGACAGCTGTGCCGTTCTGAAATGTTTTGGCGCTACCTCAGGATGGATTCTTCAAAAACAAGTTTTGAATATTGTGTTTTTGGGGATTGTCTCTGCTGGATTGGGCTCGGCTCTAGGCTACCTTGTTCAGTTGATATTGACTTCATTGCTGGGCAATTTGATTTTGACGAACCTGCCTGGTATCTCCATGTGGCCAGTACTGTGGAGTTCACTCTTGGCACTATTCTTGTTGCTTGGCTTTGCAGGACCGCCTTTAATGGCCCTGGTAAAAGTGTCACCGATACGTTTAATCCGTAAAGAATTCAATAGCATCAATGCATCTTCATTTTGGGTGGGCATTTGTGGTCTGGGCACCTGTGCTGCATTAGTAGCCATCGCTGCGCAAGATTGGAAGTTGGCTCTCTGGGCTGGATTCAGTTTTGGCGGAGCAATTCTGGTATTTCTAAGCTGCGCATACTTGGTATTAAACGCCTTGGCAAGTATCCAGACGCAGCGCTTCTCAATCCATTTTGCTATTACAGCGCAAAGCAGAAGAATGGGGTTTGCAGTCATGCAGATTACCGCCTTGGGTATCGCGTTAATGGCGCTCTTAATGATCTTGCTCTTACGACAGGATCTACTGAGTGCTTGGCAGGGCAATATTCCTCCCGATGCACCCAATCGATTTATGATTAATGTGCAAGACGAACAGAAATCCGCAATTACTCAATCACTGGTGGCGGCTGGTATTAGTAAGCCTGATTTCTACCCCATGGTGCGCGGCCGTCTCATCGCCATTAATAAACGCGAAGTTTCTTCTGCAGACTTTAAAGAAGACAATGCAAAGCGGCTGGTAGATCGGGAGTTCAATTTATCCTATACCGAGCAATTACCTCCTGGTAATCGTATTACTGCGGGGCAGTGGATCTCTGGAGATAGTCCACAGATTTCGATGGAAACGGGTATTGCAAAGACCCTCAATCTCAAGATGGGTGATCAGCTCACTTTTGAAGTGGCTGGGGAACAAATCACCGCACCCATTACCTCATTACGCAAATTGGACTGGAGTTCTATGCGCGTGAATTTCTTCGTTATCATGCCGCCTGCTCAACTAAATGCTTTGCCACAGTCATGGATCACATCTTACTATCAGACCCCCGATCAAGCAGTATTGGATTTTCAGATAAGCCAATCTTTTCCGAATCTAACGGTAGTTGATGTTTCTACATCCCTGCGTCAAATTCAGGATGTGCTCAATAAACTCTCTGCCGCTTTGGGTTTACTGTTTAGCTTTACGATTGCAGCAGCAGTCCTGGTTTTAATTTCCGCAATGGCTGCTACTCAAGATGACCGCTATCGAAATGCCGCTGTATTAAAAGCGATAGGAGCCTCACGTCAAACCTTAGCAAGCATCGCTTGTTTTGAATTGCTCGTCATTGGTATTACCGCTGGTGCCTTAGCCGGATTATTCTCTGGAATTGCCGCTTGGGCTTTGGGGCACTTTGTACTAGAAATTGAATTTCATGCTTTTTTTCAAGCCCTTGCGCTGGGCATTACCTTTGGGGTGCTTGCTTGTTTATTGGCAGGGTATCGCTTCGGACAAAAGATTCAGGCTGCTACTGCGATGGAGTGCCTACGAGAGGGTTACTAGGTTCTTTGGTAACTCAACTAAACGGGTTCCGGCAAAGCGGTCTGGCAAGGCTTGACGATGTGCTGAATCTCTACGGTCTAGGTAGATAGTGAGCGGCCATAAGAACAGTGCAACCGTAAATAGCATCTCAATGATTTGCCATTTCTCTAAATGCAATGCCCATTGCAATCCAATACAAGGAATCATCCACAGGGAGCTATAGACATAGCGCCATAGGGCTTGAGGTCTATTTAAGGTGTGACCCTGAAGATCAATTATTCGAATGCGCCAGGTTTGCATTGCCAGTGTTTGGCCAGATTTAGTCCAGTACCAAACAAAATAAATCCCGAGGACGATGTAGAGATATAAGAAGGTAAGCCAGCTGGGCAGCGAGACGCCAAACAAAATGCCTAAGCCCAGATTGGGAAGTAGAAAGGTAAGGGAAATCACACCCAGTAGAACCAATTGCTCGTAGAGGGAGCACGATACCCGTCGCCAAAAATGGGGTGCTGGTAAAGCCTTGAGTTCAGTTGGTGTCATGGTACTCCCCCAGAATACAAGCAGGCTTAGTAAGCCGAGCCGGTATCAGAGGCTGGTGGAGCTCCCTCAGTCGTCATGCTTCTAGGTTTAGGAGCAGGCGGGGGAGGGGTTGTCTGTGGATTGATGGCATGCTGCTGTAATGTCGGAGCATTGACCGCCTTCGGTTTTTTCTTAGCTTCAACTTCAGCTAATTTTTTCTTTTGCTCGTCACTGAGTTTTTGATAGGCGCTCCACGCCTCTGCTTTTTTCTCAGCTGGGAACTTGAGGCTACTGAGGTAATTTTCACGTGCAATCCGACGCTCTTTTTGCGATAGGTTAGACCAACTAGCCATGCGTGACTGCAAGCGTTGTTGATCTTGTTCGCTCATCTTTGGGTAGATGTTGGCTACTTGAGTCCACTTTTTGCGACTGTCGGGCAACATATAGTCCCAGTCGTCTTTGAGCGGATTCAGAATCTGTTGTTGTGCTGGCTTGAGACTTTCCCAAGTACCGTCAGGTGTTTTCTCTGGAATAGCGGTAGATTTACCATGAGCAGCACTCCCAGCAGTTTGGGCCATCGCAGGGGTAATGCCGCAGCAAAAGACCGCAATGACTAGCGCGCTAGAGAGGCTAGCGAATAGAGACTTCAAATGAAGTGGCATTGATGAAATAACTAATTATTTGCTGGATAGGGAATCTGTAGCATTGTCGTCAGCATCAGATAGTGGACCGTGTTTTAAAAAGGCCATAAAACCACTATCAGCATAAGCATCTGGAGGGACATCATCAGACAGCAAGGCTGCATCGACTTCAGCAATGTCATTAATACGAGAGTTATCTTGCCACTGAGCAATGCCAATGAGTCCGAAGACTAAAACGGCGAGGGGTGCTACCCAACTCATTGCATCCCATAGACCGCTGGACTGTGAACCCCAATTGCCGGTAGCTCCAGCCAAGATTCTGGTTTGGACGCGCACCTTTTCTGCTTTTCTGACGGAAAGGGCTTTCATGCGAGCAGCATGGAGGCGTTCTTTGATGCCAGTAGGCAGGCTTTGGGCGCCATGGCTAAGCAGGGCGGCACTAGCCCGACCAAATTGGTCAGCCTGGATCTCAGTAAGTTGCTCTTCAAAGTGTTTCACAGCGTAATTCCTTTTAATTTCAATGCTTTAGCTAAGGTTTGTGTTGCTCTAGAACAATGCGTTTTGACACTACCTTCGCTACAACTCATTGCTTTGGCAGTCTCAGAAATACTTAGCTCATCCCAATAACGCATTAGGAAGGCTTCTCGTTGACGTACAGGTAATTTAGCTATTTCTGACTCCAAAGCCTGTAAAAGCTGACTTTGCTCCATTTTTTGGGAGCCGTCTTGGTGAATTTCACTGTCGTCTGGGGCTGAAAGTGACTCTAAGGGGTCAAAATCCTCGTTTTCATCAGTTTTTTTACCCATATTGGAAAACAGGGTGACCCAAGTATTTCTGACCTTTTGACGTCGAAAATAGTCGTGAATCCGATTTTGTAAGATTCGAGTGAAAACTAGTGGAAGTTCAGCAGCAGGGCGATCACCATATTTTTCGGCTAACTTGATCATGGCATCTTGAACAATATCTAGCGCGGCATCGTCGTCACGCACGGCATATACCGCTTGCTTGAAAGCCCGCTGTTCAACACTGCTCAGAAAATCAGATAGTTCTTGGGCTGATGCCATGCAATGGATTAGACCTGAATCAGTAAGAATTGGGCTATTTTAGGGGATTGCTATAGAATATAGGGCTTACTACCTAGATTCTCATTTACGAAGTGGTTTTTCCGGTAGCAGCGCCGTTCGAACTCGGGCCACAAGCAAGAGACAGAACAGACCAAACAATTTTTTGCCGAAAATTGCAAAGGACGAAAGAAAATGAATACAAGCAGCGCCGAATTTTTAGCTACTAAAGCTAATAAAGACTCAGCAAATACAAATCCCGTAGCAGCGCCCCCAGAAATGATTGGCGCTGAAATGCTCGTGCATGCATTGCACAAAGAAGGTGTTGAATACGTTTGGGGTTACCCAGGTGGTTCAGTGCTCTTTATCTACGATGAAATTTTTAAACAAGATAAGTTCGAACATATTCTGGTTCGTCATGAACAAGCAGCAATTCATGCGGCGGATGGTTATGCACGTGCAACTGGTAAGGTTGGCGTTGCATTAGTGACCTCAGGTCCGGGTGTAACCAATGCAGTTACCGGAATTGCGACTGCTTACACTGATTCAATCCCGATGGTGATCATCAGCGGTAACGTACCAACCTATGCAATTGGGGAAGATGCCTTCCAAGAGGCAGATACCGTTGGTATTACTCGCCCAGTGGTAAAGCACAACTTCCTCGTGAAGGATGTGAGAGATTTGCCACTCGTTTTGAAAAAGGCATTTCACATTGCACAAACTGGCCGTCCAGGTCCTGTCCTGATTGATATCCCCAAGGATGTCTCAGCAGCCAAGGCGCCCTTTGTATATCCAGAAACTTTGGAGATGCGCTCTTACAACCCAGTAGTGAAGGGCCATAGCGGCCAAATTCGTAAGGCTGTTGCTTTGTTACAAGAAGCGGAGCGCCCATATATTTATGCTGGTGGTGGTGTGATCTTGGCAGATGCAGCGCCTGAGTTGAAAGAGTTCGCTGATCTCTTAGGCTATCCAGTAACCAATACCTTGATGGGTTTAGGTGGATTCCCAGGATCAAGCCCACAATTTTTGGGTATGCTTGGTATGCACGGTACCTACGAAGCCAATATGACAATGCAACATAGTGATGTGTTGATTGCGATTGGTGCGCGTTTTGACGACCGCGTGATTGGCAATACCGAGCACTTTGCAAGCCATCCCCGCAAAATCATTCACATCGATATTGATCCTTCTGTTATCTCCAAGCGCGTGAAGGTTGATGTTCCGATTGTTGGCAATCTCAAAGAAGTATTGCAAGAGATGACTGCGCAATTAAAAGCAGCTGGTCCACGCAAGAATGGCGACAAGCTTGCTGCTTGGTGGGATCAGATCAATGAATGGCGCAAGAAAGACTGCCTCAAATACGACGAAGCTTCGCAAATTGTGAAACCACAGTATGTGGTCCAGAAATTGTGGGAGCTCACCGGTGGCGATGCTTTCATTACCTCTGACGTAGGCCAACACCAAATGTGGGCTGCGCAGTTCTATAAGTTCGATAAGCCTCGTCGTTGGATTAATTCTGGTGGTTTAGGCACCATGGGCGTTGGTTTGCCATATGCTATGGGCATTAAGAAAGCCTTCCCCGATCAGGATGTCTTCGCGATTACTGGTGAAGGCTCCATCCAGATGTGTATTCAGGAGTTGTCTACCTGTAAGCAATACAACACGCCTGTGAAGATCGTGTCTTTGAACAACCGTTATCTCGGTATGGTTCGTCAATGGCAAGAGCTCACCTATAACAAGCGTTATTCCAGCTCTTACATGGATTCTTTGCCTGACTTTGTGAAGTTGGCGGAGGCCTATGGTCACGTTGGTATGCGCATTGAGAAAAAGTCTGATGTTGAGGGTGCACTCAAAGAAGCAATTCGCTTAAAAGATCGTACGGTATTTATGGATTTCCAGACCGACCCAGAAGAAAACGTTTGGCCAATGGTTCAAGCAGGTAAGGGCATTACAGAAATGCTCTTGGGTAGCGAGGATCTCTAATGCGACACATTATTTCTGTATTGATTGAGAACGAACCCGGTGCTTTGTCACGGGTGGTCGGGCTGTTTTCTGCTCGTGGCTACAACATTGACACCTTAAGCGTTGCGCCTACTGAAGATCCATCGCTTTCACGGATGACCATTGTGACTTTTGGCTCCGATGATGTGATTGAGCAAATCACCAAGCACTTAAATCGCCTCGTTGAGGTGGTGAAGGTATTTGATTTAAGTGAAGGACCGCATATTGAGCGTGAACTCATGATGATTAAGGTGCGTGCCGTAGGTAAAGAGCGCGAAGAACTCAAGCGCACAACCGATATTTTCCGTGGCCGCATTATTGATGTCACTGATAAAAGCTACACCATCGAGCTCACTGGGGATGGCGCTAAATTGGATGCATTTATTGATTCGATTGATCGTGCATCGATTCTGGAGACCGTGCGTTCTGGCGGTTCTGGTATCGGGCGCGGTGAACGTATCTTGAAGGTTTAATTTTTTAACTGATTTATAAAGCAACACAACATTTTCAACACAAGGAAAGAGCATGAAAGTTTTTTACGATAAAGACGCTGATTTGTCCCTCATTAAGGGCAAGAAAGTCACCATCATTGGTTATGGTTCACAAGGACACGCACACGCATTGAACCTCAAAGACTCCGGCGTTAACGTTACCGTTGGTTTACGTAAAGACGGTGCCTCTTGGAGCAAAGCAGCGAATGCAGGTTTGGCTGTTAAAGAAGTTGCTGAAGCCGTAAAAGATGCTGACATCGTGATGATGTTGTTGCCAGACGAGCAAATCGCTGAGGTTTACAACAAAGAAGTGCATGGCAATATTAAGCAAGGCGCTGCCTTGGCTTTTGCCCACGGCTTCAATGTTCACTATGGTCAAGTTCAGCCACGTGCGGATTTGGATGTAATCATGATTGCTCCGAAAGCGCCAGGTCACACTGTACGTGGCACTTACGCTCAAGGCGGCGGTGTTCCACACCTCATCGCTGTTTACCAGGATAAATCTGGCTCTGCCCGTGACTTAGCTTTGTCCTACGCTACTGCCAATGGCGGCGGTCGTGCCGGCATTATCGAAACCAACTTCCGTGAAGAAACTGAAACCGACTTGTTTGGTGAGCAGGCTGTTCTTTGTGGTGGTGCCGTAGAGTTGATCAAAGCAGGTTTTGAGACTTTGGTTGAAGCAGGTTATGCACCAGAGATGGCATATTTTGAGTGCTTGCATGAGCTCAAGTTGATCGTTGACTTGATCTACGAGGGCGGTATTGCCAATATGAACTACTCAATCTCAAACAATGCAGAGTATGGTGAGTACGTTACTGGCCCACGCGTTGTGACTGAAGATACGAAGAACGCAATGCGTCAGTGCTTAAAAGACATTCAGACTGGTGAATATGCAAAGAGCTTCATCCTAGAAAATAAGGCAGGTGCTCCTACATTGATTTCTCGTCGTCGTTTGAATGCTGAGCATGACATCGAAGTTGTTGGCGCAAAATTGCGTGCCATGATGCCTTGGATTGCAAAGAATAAATTGGTTGATCAAACCAAGAACTAAGCCGATCACTCCGCATTCCAATGAAAGTAGTAAACCAAAAAGGCTCAGAACAAAGATGATGTATCCGCACCCCATTATTGCGAAAGAAGGTTGGCCGTATTTGGCACTAGTGGGGGCCCTGACTTTGCTAGTCCATTTTTTGGGCGGTATTGCTTGGTCTTGGCCGCTCTGGATCATCTTCTTTTTTGTTCTACAGTTCTTTCGCGATCCTCAGCGTATTCCTGCGCTGGGTCGTGATCTCGTGTTGTCTCCAGCAGATGGTCGCATTGTCGTAGTTGAAAAAGCGCATGATCCTTATGCTGAACGTGAAGCACTCAAAATCAGTGTGTTTATGAATGTCTTCAACGTGCACTCTAACCGCAGTGCCATCAATGGCCTTGTGAAAGAGATTCAATATTTTCCAGGCAAGTTTGTGAATGCCGATTTGGATAAAGCCTCTACTGAAAATGAGCGCAATGCTGTAGTGATCGATGCTAACGGCCAGATCGTCACCTTAGTTCAAGTTGCAGGTTTAATTGCCCGTCGCATCTTGTGCTACATCCATGTGGGCGATCGTCTTAAAGCCGGAGAGCGCTATGGCTTTATTCGCTTTGGTTCACGAGTTGATGTCTACTTGCCTCTTACTGCTGAACCTCTCGTTACTGTGGGTGATAAAGTATTTGCTACAAACACGGCTTTGGCGCGTCTGCCAGGCTTAGATTGATTTGTATTGATTAACCGGGATACGCTTTGAGTACATTTCGTCGTCGTGGCCGTATAGATCGCAGTCGCCTCTCACATAAACGCATTTTGAAGTCTGAGGGTGATTGGGTAGACGCTTTAGGGGATGGTGTTGATTATGAAGTAGAAGAGGTGCACGATAAGCCTCGTCCACGTGGTAAAGGCATTTACTTGCTGCCTAATGCGTTTACGACTGCAGCACTTTTTAGTGGTTTTTTTGCCATCGTTAACGCGATGAATGATCAGTTTCAGGTGGCGGCAATTGCAATCTTTGCGTCTCTAGTATTGGATGGTATGGATGGCCGTGTAGCACGCATGACCAATACCCAAAGTGCATTTGGTGAGCAATATGACTCATTGGCGGATATGGTGTCCTTTGGAGTGGCACCAGCACTCGTTGCATATGAGTGGGCTCTCAAAGATTTAGGTAAGTGGGGTTGGTTGGCTGCTTTTACCTATTGCGCAGGCGCAGCACTCAGGCTTGCCCGCTTCAATGTAAATACTGGTGTTGTTGATAAAAAGTTTTTTCAGGGCTTACCTAGTCCAGCCGCAGGCGCATTGATGGCCGGATTCATATGGTTGGCTGACGATAACAAGATTCCCGTCCGAGATACAGCAATTCCTTGGGTTACCTTTTTCATAGCCGTCTACGCTGGCTTGACCATGGTCTCCAATGCCCGTTTCTATAGCGGCAAAGCATTGGATGTGCGCTATCGCGTACCGTTTGGCGTCATGGTTTTAATGATCCTCACTTTTGTTTTGATCTCCTCAAACCCGCCGTTGACCCTTTTTGGTCTATTTGTGGTGTATTCCATCTCCGGCTATGTGATTTGGGGCTGGGAACGACTCAGCGGTAAGCGTTTTAGCTAATTTTGGAATTTTCGGGTATATTAATTCCATGTTGATGCACTTTTCCTTAACCAGCCTTCTTCTACTAGCACTAAGCCTAAAGCTTGGGGCGGGTAAGGCCTGAGTTGATGAAATCTAGATAATTCATTAACCACCACATACCAGCCCCAGCAATTTGCTGGGGTTTTTTGTTTTTAGATTCAAGTTGAATATTAGTAAAGACTGTAGTTAGAACCGGAGAGTAATGATGAGCGATAAAGTAATCATTTTTGATACCACCTTGCGTGATGGCGAGCAGTCCCCTGGCGCCTCAATGACCAAAGACGAGAAGGTTCGCATTGCGCGCCAATTAGAGCGCCTTAAGGTTGATGTCATCGAAGCCGGCTTTGCGGCAAGCTCTGAAGGTGATTTTCAGGCAATCTCTGCTGTGGCTGCTGCAGTGAAGGATTCGATTGTGTGTTCTTTGGCCAGAGCAAATGAAAAAGATATTACGCGTGCCTCTGATGCCTTAAAGGCAGCTAAGTCAAAACGGATTCATGCTTTCTTGGCAACTAGTCCTTTGCATATGGCTGTCAAATTGCGCATGTCTCCAGAGGATGTTTTGGAGCAAGCTAAGCGCTCCATTCGGTTTGCCAGAAATTTGGCGGAAGATATTGAGTTCTCTGCAGAAGATGGCTATCGCTCGGAGATGGATTTTTTATGCAGAGTAGTCGAAGCTGTCATCAAGGAGGGTGCCACTACGATCAATATTCCGGACACTGTGGGCTATGCAACGCCTGAGTTGTATGGTGAGTTCATAAAAACTTTGCGGACTAGCGTGCCAAATTCTGATAAAGCCATTTGGTCGGTTCATTGTCATAATGATTTAGGTATGGCTGTTGCAAATTCTTTGGCCGGCGTGAAGATTGGCGGGGCTCGTCAAATCGAGTGCACCATTAACGGTTTAGGTGAAAGAGCTGGAAACACTGCCTTGGAAGAGATTGTGATGTCCTTGCGTACCCGTAAGGATTATTTTGATATGGTCTGCGGAATTGACGCTACGCAGATAGTTCCAGCATCCAAATTGGTTTCTCAAATAACCGGCTTTGTGGTGCAACCGAATAAGGCTGTTGTTGGTGCTAATGCCTTTGCCCATGCTTCCGGCATCCATCAAGATGGTATTTTGAAGAACCGCGAAACCTATGAAATTATGCGCGCTGAAGATGTAGGTTGGTCTACAAACAAAATCGTCTTGGGTAAATTGTCTGGGCGTAATGCTTTCAAGCAACGTTTACATGAGTTGGGTATTACGGTTGAGGCAGAGGCGGAGTTAAATGAAGCATTTGCAAGATTCAAGGCCTTGGCAGATCAAAAAGCCGAAATCTTTGATGAAGACATCATCGCCATCATGTCTGATTCTGCAGCGGCAGAAGAGGGTGAGCATTACCACTTCATTTCTTTGAGTCAGCACTCAGAAACAGGTGAGCGTCCAAAGTCACGGGTCACTTTCCGGATGGGCAATACAGAAGTCAGCTCAGAAGCAGAAGGTAATGGCCCAGTAGACGCAAGCTTGAATGCTATTGAAGAGATCGCCAAAAGTGGGGCAGAGCAGTTGCTCTATTCCGTAAACGCGATTACCTCTGGTACGCAGTCCCAAGGTGAAGTGACAGTGCGTTTAGCAAAAGGAGGCCGCATTGTGAATGGCGTTGGCACAGATCCTGACATCATTGCTGCATCGGCTAAGGCCTATTTATCAGCCTTAAATAAATTGCATGATCCTAGTCAAGCCAAGCTCAATGCACAGATGACGCCATAAGCTATCGCGGCTATTCGCGTCATCTGAGTGCTTACTTATTTAGTTCGGAATCTTTGTAGTATTTAGTGCCCTTGCCAGTGATCTCAGCAGCAAGGCCTGCATCAGTGAGCTGATACATCAAGACACCAGGCGCTACGCTAACAGCGTCTTGAAAGGCATCACCATTTTTATCGTATTTAGCTGCAGCGGTGACCTGTCCACCAAAAGTCCAGCCAGAGTCAACAAAGTCATTGAGCGCAGCTTCGGTTTGGAAGATAAAAATATTTTGGAATGACTTAATTCCCAAGCCAAGTCCCGCTTGAACCTCAGCCATATCCATGAATACCGGCTTTTTAGTACGTTGATTAATCACTACTCCAGTCCCAGTGCCGCCACCTGCAATCAAAATCTTCATACCAAAGTTACTAAAGGTGGCATATCCAGGTGACTGGTCAATTAGCTCTTTTACTTTTGGCCTCATCTTGTAGAGATGTTGCAGAATTTCGTCATTCTTTTTGAGGATGTCTTGCCTTTGTTGGGCAACCGTTTTGTCTGAGCTAAAAGGGTTTGAGAATTGGGCATATGTGGCTTGATTTAAGCCTAAACCCAATATAACCAAGGCGAGGAAAGTACGCAGAATTGGATAGATTTTCATAAGATATTGATTTATATGGATATTTTATTTATTTGACTACAATGGATTGCTAGAGCATACCAATATTTCAAAGTAGGCTCTTAGTTTGCAGTCCTCATCTGCTACAATTCGAGGGCTTTGATTTATAAAGCTTTTTTGTTTTATTTTTGTTAATCGCACGACACAAATTGGGTGAAAGCTCATGTGTTCGCAAGTTAGGAGTATTAAAAATGGCAGTTGCTGATATTAAAACGGCGGAAATCGTCAAAGACAACGCGCGCAGCGCAAACGATACGGGTAGCCCTGAAGTTCAAGTTTCATTGCTTACAGCCCGCATCAATGAATTAACCCCCCATTTCAAGGCTAACGCTAAAGATCATCACAGCCGTCGTGGCTTGTTGAAGATGGTTTCACGTCGCCGTCGCCTCTTGGATTACCTCAAGGGCAAAGATTTGGATCGCTATCGCGCATTGATTGAGAAATTAGGTCTCCGTAAGTAATTCTTATCGGTATGCAATGCCATCTATCTTAGGGTTGTTTCTTCGCAGAATCAGTCTTAAGCAGATGGCATGTTTTTTTGGGCGCTTGTAGATTATTTGTGTAGGGGATCGTGTCATTCCAATGAGTTTCTGAGTATTGATCAGAGTCTCCCTGGAATGACATCCCTTGTAATCTTTAAACGCTCCAGTGTTGTCGTGACACTGCTTTATCCCACGACAAGCGCAATCCTCATGTGAGTCTTGTGTGAACAATTTGGAGAAGATCAGAATGACAATGTTTAAAAAAGCAGTGAAGAGTTTTCAATGGGGCAATCATCAAGTAACAATGGAAACTGGTGAGATTGCTCGCCAATCTGGTGGCGCTGTGATCGTTAATGTGGATGACACAGTGGTAATGGGCACCGTAGTTGCCTCTAAGTCAGCAAAGCCTGGCCAATCCTTTTTCCCACTAACAGTGGATTATTTAGAAAAGACATACGCAGCAGGCAAGATCCCTGGTGGTTTCTTCCGCCGTGAAGGTCGTCCATCTGAAGGTGAGACATTGATCTCCCGTTTGATCGATCGTCCATTACGTCCTTTGTTCCCAGAGGGCTTCTTGAATGAAGTGCAGGTTGTAGTGCATGTGTTGTCTATTAACCCAGACGTCCCAGCTGATATTCCAGCATTGATTGCTGCTTCTGCAGCCTTGGCTGTTTCTGGCATTCCTTTTGCTGGTCCAGTTGGCGCGGCGCGCGTTGGTTATGCAAATGGTCAATACCTTTTGAACCCAACCCGTACAGAACAAGCTACTAGCGAGCTCGATTTGATTGTTGCTGGCACACAAGCTGCTGTATTGATGGTGGAATCTGAAGCCAATCAACTTTCTGAAGAAGTCATGTTGGGTGCAGTTGTGTATGGTCACGACCAAATGCAAACAGCGATTAATGCGATTAATGATCTAGTACGTGAAGCTGGTAAACCTGAATGGGACTGGCAAGCTGCTCCTAAAGATGAGCCATTCATTGCTAAGGTAACTGCTTTGGCTGAAGCGCCATTGCGTGAGGCATATCAGATTCGTCAAAAGGGCGCTCGTTCAGACAAGCTCAAAGAAATTTCTAAAGAAGTTTTGGCTAAATTATCTGAAGAAGGTGAAGTAGATGCTGTTGCTGTTAGCGACATCATGTTTGAAATCGAAGCGAAGATTGTGCGTAGCCAGATTTTGAATGGTGAGCCACGGATTGATGGCCGCGATACACGCACTGTTCGTCCAATCGAAATTCGTAACGGCGTATTGCCACGTACCCACGGCTCAGCATTGTTTACCCGTGGTGAAACTCAAGCATTGGTAGTTGCGACCTTGGGTACTGCCCGTGATGAGCAAATCATCGATGCGCTCGAAGGTGAGTACCGCGATCGTTTCATGTTCCACTACAACATGCCTCCGTTTGCTACCGGTGAAACTGGCCGCGTAGGCAGCCCTAAGCGCCGTGAAATTGGTCACGGTCGTTTGGCTAAACGTGCATTGATTCCAGTTCTGCCAAGCCCAGAAGATTTTGCATACAGCATCCGTGTTGTTTCAGAAATCACTGAGTCGAATGGATCTTCTTCAATGGCTTCTGTTTGTGGTGGCTGTTTAGCCATGATGGATGCTGGTGTTCCAGTAAAAGCGCACGTTGCAGGTGTAGCAATGGGCTTGATCCTTGACGGCAATCGTTTTGCTGTGTTGACTGATATCTTGGGTGACGAAGATCACCTGGGCGATATGGACTTTAAAGTAGCGGGTACTGCGAATGGTATTACTGCACTTCAGATGGACATTAAGGTTCAAGGCATTACTAAAGAAATTATGCAAGTGGCCTTGGCACAAGCTAAAGAAGGTCGTTTGCACATCTTGAGCAAAATGCAAGAAGCAATGGGTTCAGTTCGCACCGAATTGTCTGCTCATGCTCCACGCATGGTGTCATTCAAGATTCACCCAGATAAGATTCGTGAAGTGATTGGTAAAGGCGGCGCAACTATCCAAGCCTTGACTAAAGAAACGGGTTGCAGCATCGATATCAAAGATGACGGTACTGTAACCATTGCATCTACCAGTGCTGAAGGTATGGCAGAAGCCAAGGCCCGCATCGAAGGTATTACTGCTGAAGCTGAAGTTGGCAAAATCTACGAAGGTCCAGTAGTGAAGTTGCTCGAATTCGGTGCTTTGGTAAACATTCTTCCTGGCAAAGATGGTCTCTTGCACATCTCTGAAATCTCTAATGAGCGCGTAAAAGAAGTGAAAGACTATTTGGCAGAAGGCCAAGTGGTTCGTGTGAAGTTGTTGGCTGCTGATGAGCGCGGTCGTTTGCGCTTGTCTCTCAAAGCTGCGATGGCAGATGAGGGTGGCACAATTGCTCCTTTAGCTGGTGCATCTGATGCAAATGCAGAGACAGTTGCTGAAGTTGCTCCTGCTACAGACGAAACAGCTTAAGCATTGATCCTCTAGTACAAGCGAGAAGCTCTTATGCGCGTAATGGAAATCAAAGAATTTGGCGCACCAGAAATGCTGGTGTCAGCCACTCGTCCAGATCCAGTGGCTCCTGCTGCGGGAACTGGCGAGGTTCTCATTAAGGTGATTGCAGCTGGCATTAACCGCCCAGATGTATTGCAGCGTAAAGGCCATTACCCAGTGCCTGCAGGTGCATCTGATATCCCAGGATTGGAAGTGGCTGGTGAGATCGTTGGTGGTGATCTATCGCATGCTGATAATCTTTTTGGTCTCAAAATTGGCGATAAGGTATGTGCCTTGGTGCAAGGTGGCGGCTATGCAGAATTGTGTACAGCCCCCATTGCTCAGTGCTTGCCTTATCCAAAAGGTTTTACAGATCAAGAGGCCGCATCATTACCTGAAACTTTTTATACCGTTTGGAGCAATGTCTTCATGCGTGGTGAATTGTCTGAGGGTGAAACCTTACTGGTTCAGGGTGGATCTAGCGGTATTGGTGTTACAGCCATTTTGATTGCTAAGGCTTTAGGTCATAAAGTATTTGTAACAGCAGGTACCGATGAAAAGTGCGCTGCTTGCCTTGAATTAGGCGCTGATTTAGCAATTAACTACAAGACTCAAGACTTTGTAGAAGAAATTAAAAAAGCAACTGATGGTAAAGGCGTCAACGTCGTGCTCGATATGGTGACTGGTGCCTATGTACAGCGTGAGATTGATTGCTTGGCAGATGATGGCCGTATTGTGATCATTGCGATCATGGGTGGTTCAAAAGCGGAAGTGAATACGGGGCAAATTTTGCGTCGTCGTTTAACTATCACTGGCTCGACCTTGCGCCCACGTCCAGTTTCATTCAAGAAGCAAATCACGCAACAGTTGCATGCACGTATTTGGCCATTGCTAGATGCTGGCAAATTAAAGCCAGTGATTTACAAAACTTTTACGCTTGATCAGGCGGCAGATGCCCATCGTTTGATGGAGTCCTCTGAGCATGTAGGCAAGATTATTCTCACTGTCTAGAAGATTCTCATCATCATGCGCCCACTGATCGTCATCGGCAACTGGAAAATGAATGGCAATCTTGCTAGTAATGAAGATTGGATCAAGACCGTTGCCCGCGGAATGGAAAGTGGCATGCCTTCTGGACGCAAGTTTGCGGTTTGTCCACCGTTTCCCTATTTAGCGCAATGTGCTAGCTTGATTAAGGAATGTTCTTTAGCGTTTCTGAGCCTTGGCGCACAGGATGCGTCTGCTCATATCTCTGGCGCTTATACCGGTGAAGTGGCAGCCTCGATGCTGAAACAGATGGGTTGCACTTATGTCATTGTTGGCCATTCAGAGCGTCGTCAGATGCAGCATGAAGTAGATGAATTGATTGCCGCCAAAGCATTGCAAGTATTAGATAGTGGAATGACCCCAGTGATTTGTGTGGGTGAAACTGCTGATGAACGAAATTCAGGCAGGGAGATTGAAGTTGTTTGTGGACAGGTTGCAAAGCAATTGAGCGTATTGCAAGACCGATTGGCTGATTGCTTAATTGCCTATGAGCCTGTTTGGGCAATTGGTACCGGTAAGGTTGCCAGCGCTCAAGTGGCACAAGATATGCATCGGGCAATTCGCCTGCAATTGGCTGAGTTTGATGAGGATGTTGCTTCTCACGTTGGAATTTTGTACGGCGGCAGTGTTAAGCCTGATAATGCCGTTGAATTGTTTGCAATGCCGGATATTGATGGTGGACTAGTTGGGGGTGCTTCATTGGACCCCAAGGAATTTTTGGCCATTTGCCAGGCATAGATTTTTTATTTGGAGATGAATTGTGGAATGGCTTAAGACTTTATTGATCGTGTTGCAGATAATTTCAGCATTGGCTGTGATTCTGCTAGTGCTGTTGCAGCAAGGTAAGGGCGCAGATATGGGTGCGGCTTTTGGTTCTGGCGCTTCAGGCAGCTTATTTGGCGCGAGTGGTTCTGCTAACTTTTTATCCCACGCTACCGCGATTTTTGCAGGCATCTTCTTTGTTTGCACTTTGGGAATTACTTGGCTTGGCAACAAAAAGGAAGTCAGTCCTGGCGTCCTCTCTGGGACCGTAGCTCCAGTGGTAGCCCCAGCTGCTCCAGCCGCTCCAGTGCAGGACCCAACAAAACCTGCAGTTCCTAAGTAAAAAAGTCGGTTTTTACGGATTTTGATGTCCAAAAAACGGCGTAGTTTAGTGGTGCAATGCAGTAGAATTGACAGGTTTTGCAAGATGCCGACGTGGTGAAATTGGTAGACACGCTATCTTGAGGGGGTAGTGGCTTAGGCTGTGCGAGTTCGAGTCTCGCCGTCGGCACCAAAAATACGAATTTGTAGGGAGTTTTTGCTATAAATCAATGTTGTAGGTAGTGGAATAATTAATAATTTGCTGTTTTGACGATTTACCAGAAAAACAACTCAGGACCATTTTGAATCTCGCTAATTACTTTCCTGTTCTGCTGTTTATCCTCGTAGGTATTGGGGTGGGATTAGTCCCCATGTTCCTCGGAAAAATTCTAGCTCCTTCGAAGCCTGATGCTGAAAAACTATCTCCCTATGAGTGCGGTTTTGAAGCGTTCGAAGATGCGCGTATGAAGTTCGATGTGCGCTACTACTTAATTGCCATTTTGTTCATTCTGTTTGACCTAGAAACCGCATTCCTATTTCCCTGGGGTGTGGCTCTGCGTGATATTGGTTGGTTTGGCTACGCCTCCATGGTGATCTTCCTCTTGGAATTCATTGTGGGATTTGTGTATATCTGGAAAAAGGGCGCTCTCGACTGGGAGTGATAGATATGGCATTAGAAGGTGTTCTCAAAGAAGGATTTGTTACTACTACTGCAGACCAGTTAATCAACTGGACTCGCAATGGTTCTTTATGGCCAATGACTTTTGGTCTGGCTTGCTGTGCGGTGGAGATGATGCATGCGGGCGCCTCCCGTTATGACTTAGACCGCTTTGGCGTCGTTTTCCGTCCATCCCCACGTCAATCCGACTTAATGATTGTGGCCGGCACTTTATGTAACAAGATGGCTCCAGCGCTCCGTAAGGTTTATGACCAGATGCCTGAGCCACGCTGGGTAATCTCTATGGGCTCCTGTGCCAATGGCGGTGGTTATTACCATAACTCTTATTCAGTTGTGCGCGGTTGCGATCGCATCGTGCCAGTCGATATTTATGTTCCTGGTTGCCCTCCAACTGCTGAGGCCTTGATCTATGGAATTATTCAGTTGCAATCTAAGATCGCACGCACCAGCACGATTGCAAGGAAGGCCTAAAACATGTCTGAACGTTTAAATCAATTGGCTGCCAACCTTGAAAAGGTTCTCGGTCAGCGCGCCATTTCGATTGAGATTGCTTTGGGTGAAGTCACTGTAGTTGTGAAGGCAGATACCTATTTTGAATCTGCCATGTTGCTGCGTGATGATCCTGCTCTTGCGTTCGAACAATTAATTGATTTGTGTGGCGTGGATTACCAAGACTTCCGTGATGGTGCTTGGAGTGGCCAGCGCTTTGGTGTTGTGAGCCATTTGCTGTCCTTGCAGCACAACTGGCGTTTGCGCGTTAGAGTATTTGCGCCAGACGATAGCTATCCATTAGTTGCATCTATTACTCCAGTTTGGAGTTCGGCAAACTGGTTTGAACGTGAAGCATTTGATCTGTATGGCATCTTGTTTGAGGGTCATGATGATTTGCGTCGTATCTTGACTGACTATGGCTTTATTGGTCATCCATTCCGAAAAGATTTCCCTATCAGTGGTAATGTAGAAATGCGTTATGACCCAGAGCTTAAACGCGTTGTCTATCAGCCGGTCACGATTGAAGCCCGCGAGATTACCCCTCGTATCGTGCGCGAAGAGCAGTACGGAGGTCCGGTTTAAGTCATGGCACAAATTAAGAACTACACCCTCAATTTCGGTCCTCAACATCCTGCGGCTCATGGAGTATTGCGTTTAGTGCTCGAGCTTGATGGTGAGGTTATTCAGCGTGCTGATCCGCACATTGGCTTATTGCACCGTGCAACAGAGAAATTGGCTGAAACCCGTACCTGGATTCAGAACGTGCCTTATATGGATCGTCTTGATTACGTCTCGATGATGTCCAATGAGCACGCTTATGTTTTGGCAATCGAAAAATTATTGCAAGTCGATGTGCCATTGCGTGCTCAATATATTCGTGTGATGTATGACGAGCTCACGCGCTTATTGAATCACTTGTTATGGATTGGCTGTCACGGTCTTGACGTTGGTGCAATGGCGGTTTTCTTGTATGCCTTCCGTGATCGTGAAGATATTTTTGATATGTACGAGGCCGTATCTGGTGCACGTATGCATGCTGCTTACTACCGTCCAGGCGGCGTCTATCGTGATTTGCCTGATCAAATGGCGCAGTTTGGTAAGTCTAAAGTTCGTAGCGCTTCCGCTGTAAAGCGTCTCAATGAAAACCGCAGCGGTTCCTTGCTCGACTTCATTGAGCAGTTTGCTAATGGCTTTGACGCGAATGTTGATGAATACTGCAATTTGCTGACTGACAACCGAATTTGGAAGCAACGCTTGGTGAACATCGGCATCGTGACTCCAGAGCGCGCACTACAACTTGGCTTTACTGGTCCGATGTTGCGTGGTTCTGGTATCGAGTGGGATTTGCGTAAGAAGCAGCCATACGAAGTTTATGACCGTCTTGATTTTGATATTCCAGTAGGTGTTAACGGTGATTCCTATGATCGTTATTTGGTTCGCATGGAAGAGATGCGCCAGTCTAATCGCATCATCAAGCAATGTATTGCTTGGTTAAAAGCAAACCCAGGTCCAGTGATGAGCGATAACCACAAGGTTTCACCACCGAAGCGTGTGGATATGAAAACCAATATGGAAGAATTGATTCACCACTTCAAATTGTTTACAGAAGGTATTCACGTTCCAGATGGCGAGGCTTACTCCGCAGTTGAGCATCCAAAAGGTGAGTTTGGTATCTATTTGATTTCTGATGGCGCAAACAAGCCATACCGTATGAAGATTCGTGCGCCAGGATTTGTTCATCTTTCTGCCATGGATGAAATGTCACGTGGCCACATGTTGGCTGATGCCGTCACCATTATTGGCACCCAAGATATTGTGTTCGGGGAGATTGACCGCTAATTCAGCGTGCCAAGGATTATTTAATGACAAGTACTCTTCAACTATCCGATAAAACGCTGGCAGATATTGCTCGTAACGTCGCGAAATATCCCCCAAAGCAAAAGCAATCTGCTGTGATGGCTTCCTTGATCGCTGCTCAAACCGAACTAGGTTGGGTCTCGCCTGAAGTGATTGAGACTGTTGCTCAAATCTTAGATATGCCAACAATTGCAGTAGAAGAGGTTGCTACTTTCTACAATATGTACAACACCAAGCCGATTGGTAAGTACAAGCTGGTGATTTGTACAAACTTGCCTTGCCAGTTAACTCATGGTGAAACTGCGGCTAGCTATCTAAAAGATACTTTAGGTATTGGCTTTAATGAAACCACACCTTGTGGCACATTTACCTTAAAAGAGGGTGAGTGCATGGGCGCCTGTGGCGATTCACCAGTAATGCTCGTCAATGACAAGCGGATGTGTAGCTTCATGAGCAAAGAAAAGATTGATGCTCTATTAAATGAGCTCCGTGCAGAAGGGAAAGCAGCATGACCAGCTTGCACGACCGTCACATTAAACCACTGATCCTGGCTGGATTGAATGGCAACAACTGGCGTTTAAAAGATTACGAAAGTCGCGGCGGCTATCAACAGCTTCGTCGACTCATCAATGACAAGGTAGCCCCTGATGCCATCATCGCGGAATTAAAAGCTTCATCACTGCGTGGTCGTGGGGGTGCAGGCTTCCCAACAGGGTTGAAGTGGAGCTTTATGCCACGCCAATTTCCAGGTCAAAAGTATCTCGTGTGTAATAGCGATGAAGGTGAGCCAGGCACTTTTAAAGACCGCGACATCATGCGTTACAACCCGCATGCTTTGATTGAAGGCATGATCATTGGTGCGTACACCATGGGAATTACTGTTGGCTATAACTACATCCATGGCGAAATCTGGGAAGTGTATTCACGCTTTGAAGAAGCCCTGGAAGAAGCGCGCGCTGCTGGTTACTTGGGCGACAAAATTTTAAGTAGTGATTTCTCCTTCCAATTGCATGCCTCTCCAGGATGGGGTGCTTATATTTGTGGTGAAGAAACTGCCTTGCTGGAATCTTTAGAAGGTAAAAAAGGCCAACCACGCTTCAAGCCACCATTCCCAGCAAGCTTCGGTTTGTATGGCAAACCAACCACAATCAATAACACCGAAACATTTGCGGCTGTGCCATTCATTTTGGCCATTGGTGGTCAGGCCTACTTAGATCTTGGTAAGCCTAATAATGGTGGTACGAAGATTTTCTCTGTATCAGGTGATGTTGTTCATCCTGGTAATTATGAGATTCCATTAGGTACGCCATTTGCTGAGCTCTTGAAGCTCGCAGGGGGTATGCGTGATGGCAAAGCATTGAAAGCGGTTATACCTGGTGGATCGTCAGCCCCAGTAGTTCCTGCTGCGCAGATGATGGACCTGACGATGGATTACGACAGCATTGCTAAAGCAGGATCCATGTTGGGATCGGGCGCAGTGATTGTGATGAATGACACTCGTTGTATGGTTCGTGCCTTAGAGCGCCTATCGTATTTCTATCACGAAGAATCTTGTGGCCAGTGCACCCCATGCCGAGAAGGTACCGGCTGGTTATGGCGCATTGTTCACCGTATTGAACATGGTCAAGGACGTCCTGAGGATTTGGATCTGCTCAACGACGTCGCTGCAAACATTCAAGGTCGCACGATTTGTGCTTTAGGTGATGCAGCTGCAATGCCAGTACGTGGCATGTTGAAGCATTACATGGATGAATTTGCGTATCACGTAGAACATAAGCGCTGCTTAGATTCTGCACAACCTTTATAAGTTATTGAGCACGGGACATCTTAAAGTGAGCATGGTAGAAATCGAATTAGATGGTAAGACGGTAGAAGTTCCGCAAGGTTCGATGGTGATGCACGCCGCGAACAAACTCGGTACTTACGTCCCCCATTTCTGCTACCACAAGAAATTATCGATTGCTGCTAATTGCCGTATGTGTCTGGTCGAGGTTGAAAAAGCACCAAAACCATTGCCGGCTTGTGCAACACCTGTGACACAAGGCATGAAGGTGTTCACCCATTCAGCTAAAGCGGTAGAAGCACAGCGCTCCGTAATGGAGTTTTTGCTGATTAACCATCCATTGGATTGCCCAATTTGCGATCAAGGTGGAGAGTGCCAGTTACAAGACTTAGCAGTGGGTTACGGAAAATCAAACTCACGCTATGACGAAGAGAAGCGTGTGGTGTTTCATAAGAATGTGGGTCCATTGATCTCCATGCAGGAGATGACCCGCTGTATTCATTGCACCCGTTGTGTTCGATTCGGCCAAGAAGTAGCTGGTGTGATGGAGCTGGGTATGATCAATCGTGGTGAGCATTCAGAAATCACAACCTTTGTTGGGCAAACGGTAGATTCCGAGCTTTCTGGAAACATGATTGATATCTGTCCTGTTGGTGCATTGACCAGCAAACCATTCCGCTATGGTGCTCGTACTTGGGAGTTGGCACGCAAACGTTCAGTTAGCCCACACGATAGTTTGGGTGCAAACATAACTGTTCAAACGAAGGCCAACAAAGTGATGCGTGTGGTTGCCTTGGAAAATGAAGCCGTTAATGAATGCTGGATTAGCGATCGTGATCGCTTCTCTTATGAAGGTTTAAATAGCGCTGATCGTGTAACAACGCCAATGGTGAAGCAGGGTGGCAAGTGGTTAGAGACTGACTGGCAGTCAGCCCTTGATTATGTTGCACATTCACTAAAGACAATCGCTGCAGAAAGTGGGCCGGAGTCTATTGGTGCTTTAGCCCATCCAATTTCTAGCACTGAAGAATTGCACCTTTTGCAAAAAATGATACGTGGCTTAGGTTCCAAGCAAATTGAAACCCGTTTACGTCAAACTGATATTCAGTCGGCATCAAGCGCTCCGTGGCTAGGTATGCCAATTGCTAAAGTCAGTGAACTTGATCGTGCTTTGATCATTGGCAGCTTTTTACGTAAAGATCAACCCGTTCTGGCTGCAAGAATTCGTAGCGCAGCGAAACGTGGTTTACAGCTCATGCGTATTGATGCGGGTGGTGATGATTGGCTCATTCCAGCAAATAGTATTGCTACTGCACCAAGCGCATGGCTCAATACATTAAGTGAAGTAGCCTTAGCGGTAGCGAAAGCGAAGTCTGTTTCCGCTCCAGCAGGCACTCCGAATATCCCGGTCTCAGCTCAAGCGCAAAAGATTGCAGATAGTTTGCTTGCGGGCTCAAGCAAGGCTGTATTCATTGGATCAGCTGCAATTGCCCATCCACAGGCATCAGACTTGCATGTCTTGGCTCAATATATTGCAGAGCAGACTGGTGCTACTTTAGGATTCTTGCCTGTTGGTGGAAATGCAGTTGGCGCCTCACTGGTCAATGCAAATGGTGCTGGTGTCCAATCCGTTCTCTCTGGTGATCGCAAGGCGGTATTACTCATGAATATTGAGCCTGATACGGATTTGCCTAACCCTACGCAAGCACGTTCAGCCCTAGCAAAAGCCAATACGGTGATCGCATTGAGCGCTTATCAGAGTGCCGATCTGCTTGAGGTAGCTGACGTTATTCTGCCAATTACACCGTTTACAGAAACTGTTTCTACTTTCGTTAACGCAGAGGGCAGAGCTCAGACTGTTCAGCCTTCAGTCAAGCCTTTGGGTGACTCTCGTCCAGCATGGAAAGTTTTACGTGTTCTTGGTGGTTTATTAAATCTAGATAGCTTCTTGTTTAACTTGCCCGAAGAAGTTTTAGGTGAAGCGCTTCCTGAAAATTATTGCACTCGCTTAAGTAATCAAGCGATAAATCCTTCCGTTACCAATAGCAATGCATTGGCTTTGAATGGTCTGGAGCGCTTAGCTGATGTGAATATTTATGCTGGCGATCAAATTGTGCGTCGCTCGCCAGCATTACAGCTGACTCGTGATGCAAAGCGTGGCAACCAAGTCGGTTTGAATCCAGGATTATTTGCAGAGCTTGGCTTAAAAGAAGGTGACGCGGTTCGTGTGACTCAAGAAGGTCAGTCTGTTGATCTGCCAGCGATATTAGAAGTTAATCTTGCTTCAGGCGCCGTCAGAATTTCTGCCGGCACTATAGCGAGTGCGAAATTGGGATCGATGTTTGGTCCAGTAACTGTGAGCAAGGCGTAAGGGGCGAGATGGATAATTTCTTGAACCTCATCACCACTCAAGGCGCGGCGATTTTTGGGCCGTTCTGGCCATTAGTTTGGGCACTAGTGAGAATCGTGATTATTGTCTTGCCAATGTTTGGCTGTGTTGCTTACTTAACCCTTTGGGAAAGAAAGCTGATCGGCTGGATGCATATCCGTCTGGGACCAAACCGGGTAGGTCCTTTGGGCCTATTGCAGCCAATTGCGGATGCCTTAAAACTCTTGATGAAAGAAATTATTGCGCCAACTCAGGCTAGCAAGGTTCTCTATTTCATTGCGCCGATTATGGTGATCATGCCGGCATTTGCTGCTTGGGCTGTGATTCCTTTCCAAGCCAAGATGGTCCTTGCTGATGTCAATGCGGGTCTTCTATACATCATGGCAATCTCGTCGATTGGTGTCTACGGTGTCATATTAGCGGGCTGGTCCTCCAACTCAAAATATCCATTTCTGGGTGCAATGCGCGCATCTGCTCAAATGATCTCTTATGAAATCGCGATGGGCTTTGCTTTGGTATGTGTATTGCTGACATCCGGCTCTCTGAATTTAAGTAGCATTGTTGGCTCTCAAGAGCAGGGATACTTTGCTAGCATTGGACTGAACTTCCTCTCATGGAACTGGCTGCCATTATTGCCAATGTTCCTGATTTACTTTATCTCTGGCGTAGCTGAAACCAACCGTCATCCATTTGACGTAGTAGAGGGTGAATCTGAGATTGTTGCTGGACACATGGTTGAGTATTCAGGCATGTCTTTTGCGATGTTCTTCTTAGCTGAATACGCCAACATGATTCTGATTGCGGCAGTTGCTTCGATCATGTTCTTAGGTGGTTGGTTACCAATTGTTGATTTACCGATTTTGCGCGATATTCCTGGATTCTTCTGGTTATTTGGCAAAACCTTTTTCCTCCTATCTTGCGTTATTTGGTTGCGGGCGACATTGCCACGTTATCGCTATGACCAAATTATGCGTTTGGGCTGGAAGATTTTTATCCCCATTTCAGTATTTTGGGTGGTGGTTGTCGGTGCATGGGTTGTATCGCCATGGAATATCTGGAAATAAGGTGATCAATCATGTTTAAGAAAATTTCCCAATTCCTCGATAGTTTGATGCTCAAAGACATCTTGACTGGTATGTCCATTACTGGTCGTTATCTCTTTAAGCCAAAAATTACGATTCAATATCCAGAAGAGAAGACACCTTTATCCAGTCGCTTTCGCGGTCTGCATGCATTACGCCGCTATGAAAATGGTGAAGAGCGTTGCATTGGCTGCAAACTCTGTGAAGCAGTATGTCCTGCTTATGCCATCACCATTGAAACGGCAGAGCGTGATGATGGTACTCGTCGTACCACCCGTTATGACATCGACCTAACCAAATGTATTTTCTGCGGGTTCTGTGAAGAGGCATGCCCAGTTGACGCTATTGTCGAAACCAATATTTTTGAATACTTTGGCGACAAACGTGGTGACTTGTATTTCACCAAAGACATGCTTTTAGCTGTTGGCGACAAGTACGAAAAAGATATTGCCGCTAACCGTGCAGCAGATGCACCTTATCGCTAAGCGGATAGAGCAAAGATGACTATGACATTCGATCCATCCTTATTATTTTCTGTTTTCTTCTACGGATTTGCGGGTTTGCTCGTCATTTCGGCAGTTCGTGTGATCACAGCTCGCAATCCAGTGCACGCAGCCTTGTTCTTAGTCCTGTCATTCTTCTGCGCTTCTGGCTTGTGGATGTTGCTCAAGGCCGAGTTCTTGAGTTTGGCCCTCATTCTGGTTTATGTTGGTGCCGTGATGGTGCTCTTCTTGTTTGTGGTGATGATGTTAGATCTCGATATCGAACATTTACGCCGTGATTTCAAAAAGTTTTTACCAGTTGCCTTCCTAATGGGCGCAGTGATTGTGCTGGAGTTGTCGATTGTGATCATTCGCAGCTTCATCGGTACAAATGTGCCGGTTCAGGCGATGCCTGAAGAGATCGCTGCTAACAATACGCTCGCTTTGGGTAGATTAATTTTTGTGGATTATGTTTATGCCTTTGAGGTTGCTGGCGTGATCCTCTTGGTAGCCATTATTGCGGCAGTAGCACTAACATTACGCAATCGCAAAGACTCTAAAACGCAAAATATTCATGAGCAGGTCAATGTCGTTGCTGCTGATCGTATGCGCATTGTCAAAATGGGTTCAGATATGGCTGCGAAACAAGATGCTAGAGGAGAAAAGAAATGAATATCACTCTAGCTCACTATTTGGTGCTTGGTGCAATCCTATTTGCTATCAGCGTCGTTGGTATTTTCTTAAACCGTAAAAATGTCATCGTCTTGCTGATGGCAATTGAGTTGATGCTCCTTGCTGTAAACATGAATTTTGTTGCCTTCTCTCATTACTTAGGAGATATGGCGGGTCAAGTATTCGTATTTTTCATTCTGACTGTGGCAGCTGCTGAAGCAGCTATTGGTTTGGCAATCTTGGTTGTGCTGTTCCGTAAGCTCGACACCATTGATGCTGACAATCTTGACCACCTAAAAGGCTAGTCATGCAATTGACCTTAAATATTCCTGTTCTTTGCGCAATTCCGCTGGCGCCACTCATTGGCTCGATAATCGCTGGTTTTTTTGGTACCAAGTTAGGCGGTAACCGCATTGGTCATGGCGCCTGTCAATTTGTCACCATCTTAGGTGTGACTATTGCATTTGCACTGTCCTGCAATGTGTTGTCCCAGGTAATGGATGGTTTTTACTTCAATGGCACCGTTTATCGTTGGATGCAATTGGGTGAGCTCAATTTAGACATTGGTTTCTTAATTGATCCATTAACAGCCACCATGATGTGCGTAGTGACTTTTGTGTCGCTCATGGTCCACATTTATACGATTGGCTACATGCATGGTGAAGAGGGCTATAACCGCTTTTTCTCCTATATCTCTTTATTTACCTTTGCGATGTTAATGCTTGTGATGAGTAATAACTTGCTCCAACTCTTCTTTGGTTGGGAAGCAGTGGGCGTTGTGTCCTATCTCTTGATTGGTTTCTATTTTGAGCGCCAGTCTGCTGTCTTTGCCAATATGAAAGCATTCTTAGTCAATCGCGTTGGTGACTTTGGCTTCATTCTTGGTATTGGCTTATTGCTAGCAAGCACCGGCTCAATGCAATACGACGTTATTTTTTCTCAAAATACCGCTTTGGCAGCGCAAACATTACCAGGCACTAGCTGGAATTTAATCACTGTAATTTGTATTTGCTTATTCATCGGCGCGATGGGTAAATCAGCTCAGTTTCCATTGCATGTTTGGTTGCCAGACTCAATGGAAGGTCCAACCCCGATTTCCGCATTGATTCACGCAGCCACCATGGTTACTGCTGGTATCTTCATGGTGTCACGGATGTCACCATTATTTGAGCTCTCTGATGTGGCCTTGAGCTTTATCTTGGTGATTGGCTCGATTACAGCGCTTTTCATGGGCTTCTTGGGCATTGTCCAAAATGACATCAAGCGCGTTGTTGCATATTCCACCCTGTCTCAGTTGGGTTACATGACGATCGCTCTAGGTGTGTCAGCGTATCCAGTTGCTATTTTCCACCTGATGACCCATGCGTTCTTCAAGGCGTTGTTATTCCTTGCTGCTGGTAGCGTGATTTTAGGGATGCACCATGAGCAAGATATGCGCAAAATGGGTGGCCTGTGGAAGTACATGCCAATTACCTGTCTCATGATGCTGCTAGGTAATCTCGCTTTGATCGGTACACCATTCTTCTCTGGTTTCTATTCCAAAGACTCCATCATTGAAGCAGTTGCTGCTAGCCATATTCCAGGATCTGGTTTTGCCTATTTCGCAGTAATGGCGAGCGTCTTTGTTACGGCACTCTATTCATTCCGTTTGTACTTCTGGGTCTTCCACGGTAAAGCGCGCTGGGGTCACGCTGATGCGCATGCACATGACCATCATGAGCATGCAGAGCAGGGTGATGATCACGCACATCATGGTTTGGCACCCGGCGAGAAACCCCATGAGTCTCCCTTGGTAGTGACCTTGCCATTAATCCTCTTAGCTATCCCATCCGTCATTATTGGTTTTTATACGATTACGCCGTTGTTATTTGGGACGTATTTTGGTGACTCAATCTTTATTGATCTTGCACGTCATCCAGTCATGAAAGAGCTTGAAGAAGAGTTCCATGGTCCGATTGCTATGGCAATTCATGCCTTTACTTCCCCAGTTCTGCTCCTCGTAGTCCTTGGCGTATTGACTGCAGCCATCGGTTACCTATGGGCTCCTAAATTACCCGCTAAGGTAGCCGAAGCATTTGCACCAATTAAGAAGCTATTTGATAACAAATACTATCTTGATGATTTCAATCAAGCAGTATTTGCGAAAGGCCTCATTTGGATAGGCGGCATCTTATGGCACCGCGGTGACCAGAAGGTGATTGATGGTTTCTTTGTTAATGGCAGCGCACACACTGTAGGGCGTTTTGCCGGCGTCATCCGCCATTTGCAATCCGGTTATCTCTATCACTACGCCTTTGCAATGATTGCAGGCTTAGCAGTATTGCTAGCTTGGGTTTTGTATGCTTACCTGCCTTTTGTTCGCTAGGCCTTTGTTACTTAAGTAGCCACTATGACTCTTTCTTACGCCATCTGGACCCCGATTGTTTTCGGACTCATTATTTTGTTTTATGGGTCAGAGAAGCCATCTGCAGGCGTTCGCTGGTTAGCGCTGATCGGCGCAATCCTTGGGTTTATTTCTACCTTACCCCTAGTTATTCATTTTGATATTGCTAATCCAGGAATGCAGTTTGTAGAGAAGCTCAGCTGGATTCCGCGTTACGACATTAATTACTATCTTGGTATTGACGGCATTTCAGTGTGGTTCATTGTTTTAACTGCCTTCATTAATATTTTTGTAGTGATTGCCGCCTGGGAAGTTATTGATAAAAAGGTTTCGCAATACCTAGCTTCCTTCATGATTCTCTCGGGATTGATGATCGGGGTATTTTGTGCGCTAGACGCCTTGTTGTTCTACGTATTCTTTGAAGCAACCTTGATTCCGATGTACATCATTATTGGTGTTTGGGGTGGACATAATCGTATTTATGCCGCCTTCAAGTTCTTCTTGTATACCTTGTTAGGTTCATTGTTGACCTTGATTGCAATGCTTTACCTTTACAACGTCACGAATACCTTCGATATCTTGGCTTGGCAAAATGCTCGCTTAGATATTGTTGAACAAATTCTCTTATTTGCAGCATTCTTTATGGCCTTTGCTGTGAAGGTGCCTATGTGGCCCTTGCATACTTGGTTGCCAGACGTTCACGTTGAGGCCCCAACGGGTGGCTCAGTAGTTTTGGCGGCCATCATGCTCAAACTAGGAGCTTATGGCTTCTTGCGTTTCTCATTACCAATTGCCCCAGATGCTAGCCAATACCTTGGACCTTTTGTCATCTTCCTTTC
This sequence comes from Polynucleobacter sp. MWH-Svant-W18, assembly GCF_018687495.1. Classification (NCBI taxonomy): domain Bacteria; kingdom Pseudomonadati; phylum Pseudomonadota; class Betaproteobacteria; order Burkholderiales; family Burkholderiaceae; genus Polynucleobacter; species Polynucleobacter sp. MWH-Svant-W18. The sequence continues at coordinate 974,786 of NZ_CP061293.1, read as the reverse complement.
TTTGGTAGCAGTGATTTATGTTGGCGCAGTAGCGCTAGTGCAAAAAGATATGAAGAAGTTGGTTGCTTACTCATCTGTTGCTCATATGGGTTTTGTAACGCTCGGCTTCTTCCTCTTTAGCCCGCTTGGTATTGAGGGCGGCATTGTGCAAATGATTTCTCATGGCTTCGTAGCTGGTGCTATGTTCCTCTCGATCGGTGTTTTATATGATCGGATGCATACACGCCAAATCGCAGATTACGGTGGTGTTGTGCATCGTATGCCAGCATTTACCGCTTTTGCGGTATTGATGGCAATGGCTAACTGCGGTTTACCTGCAACTTCTGGTTTCGTGGGGGAGTTTATGGTGATCTTGGCTGCAGTTGACTATGACTTTGTCATTGGTATCTTGGCTGCTACTGCCTTGATCCTCGGTGCAGCTTACTCACTCTGGATGGTAAAACGCGTGTTCTTTGGTGCCGTCAATAATGCACACGTTGAGGCATTAAAAGATCTCAATGCACGTGAATATTTCATGATGACAGTGTTGACCATCTGCGTACTGGGAATGGGTATCTATCCAAAGCCATTTACTGACATCATTCATCCAGCCGTAATTAATCTGCTACAGCATGTTGCTGTAAGCAAACTCTGAGTAAACGCAAATGCAAGCATTCGACCTATACGCCATCATGCCGGAACTTGTTTTACTGGTTGCCACTTGTTTATTGTTGGTGGTAAGCGTTTTTGTTCCAGAGAGAGTGGCCTCTACTCCTGGAGTTGAGCAAGATATTTTCCATACCCCACGTGGCGTTGGATTCTTTTATTTCTTCTCGATCATTCTGCTCGCTTTCTTGATTTTTGCTTTTGTTGGCCGCTTAGGTGATCCAACCCTGGTTGCAATGAATGACCTATTTCAATCAGATCCACTATCCAATTTACTAAAAGCCTGCTCCTGTGGAGCGGTCTTGGTTACTTTGATTTACTCAAAGCAATATCTCACAGATCGAGCTTTATTCCGCCCTGACTTTATTGCGCTGGCATTGTTGGCACTGCTTGGACAATTTGTATTGATTTCTGGTGCCAATCTATTGACTCTGTATCTCGGTTTGGAGTTAATGGCACTGCCAACCTATGCGCTAGTAGCAATGCGTCACACTCAGGAGAAGAGTGTTGAAGCCGGTATTAAGTATTTCATCTTGGGAGCATTAGCTTCTGGCTTTTTGCTCTATGGCATGTCGATGCTATATGGTGTGACTGGCTCACTTGATTTGATTGAAATCTTTAAAACTGTAGCTGATCCCCGAATTAACCATCTAGTCATGGCTTTTGGTTTGGTATTCATCGTAGCTGGCTTAGCCTTTAAGCTTGGTGTTGTGCCATTTCACATGTGGGTGCCGGATGTTTATCAAGGCGCACCAACGGCCGTCACCCTGATGATTGCTGCCGCTCCCAAGCTTGCTGCATTCGCATTATTGTTCCGCTTATTGGTCAATACCTTATTACCTCTCTTAGGTGATTGGCAACCAATGCTAGTGCTGCTGGCTGTCCTCTCGCTGGTGGTTGGTAACGTTACAGCGATTGCCCAAACCAATGTAAAGCGTATGTTGGCCTATTCAGCTATTGCGCAAATGGGCTTTGTACTCTTGGGCATGTTGTCTGTATTCGATGAGCATGCATTTAGCGCCTCATTGTTTTATGTGATTACTTATGTATTAACAACACTCGGAACTTTCGGCTTATTAATGGCTTTGTCTCGCAAAGGCTATGACTGCGAAACTTTAGATGGTCTAAAGGGTTTGAATAAGAAGCATCCTTGGTACGCGTTCATTGGGCTCGTCATGATGTTCTCCTTGGCAGGCATTCCGCCAACCGTTGGTTTTGCAGCTAAGCTTGGAGTTCTTGAGGCCTTAGTTGATGCTGAACACACCTTCTTGGCAATTATTGCGGTGATTGCCTCTTTAATTGGTGCGTTTTATTACTTGCGCGTCGTGAAGGTCATGTACTTTGATGAGCCTGAGCATGAGGTGACCGTCAGTGGATCAGGAGCCGCTAGAGGAATATTGGGATTGAATGCAATCTTGGTACTAGTGCTTGGCATAGTGCCTTCTAGCTTGATGGGTTTATGTTTGGATGCAATGCGTCGGACTCTATTAGGGTCCTAAGATTCATTTAATTGACCAATAAAGGCTCCTGACTGGAGCCTTTATTGTTTGTGGCACACGCAATGGACATTGAAGTTTTGTATGATGGGGAAACTCTTTTGCATGAAGGTATCTAGCTATGACTGAAAAATCATTTGAAGACTTACCAGGCGGCGACCAGCACTTACGCGAAGATCGTATTTCTGGGGAGGATATCTACGGCGGTATCTTTTTGCAAATGAAGCGTGACACTGTTTCATTGCCGGATGGTCAGGAGGCTATTCGGGAGTATCTAACGCATCCGGGAGCTGTTGCAATTGTTGCGGTCTTGGACGATGGCCGAGTTCTTTTAGAACGCCAATATCGCTATCCCATTGCCAAAACTTGTATTGAGATTCCGGCAGGTAAATTGGATCCTAATGAAGCACCATTGTTTTGTGCGAAGCGTGAGCTAGAAGAAGAAACGGGTTACTCAGCAAAAAAGTGGAGCTTTATCCGTCGCATCCATCCAGTCATCTCGTATTCCACTGAATTTATTGATATCTATCTGGCTGAAGGTTTAGTGCCTGGGGCTAGCAAATTAGATGAAGAGGAGTTTTTAGACGTCTTTGCAGCACCTTTAGAGAGGCTCATTGAGTGGGTGGAGTCTGGGGAGATTACAGACGTCAAAACGACGATTTCAGTGTACTGGCTTGACCGCTACCGCCGTGGCTTAGTGAGCCCAAGCCCAATTGAATAGCTGAGCTATAAACCCGATTAAAATGGGGGTATTGAATTTAGTACTTTTGCCCCTATATAGGTTTTATGAAAGTTTATAACCTCGCTTGCCCTTTGGATCATCATTTTGAAGGGTGGTTTGCCTCTGAAGAAGATTGTGTTGCCCAGCAGGGCAAAGGAATGCTTGCGTGCCCAGTGTGCGATAGTACTGAAATCACCCGCATGCCTTCTGCTCCCCATATTGCTAAATCATCCTCTACTGAGTTAACGGTTGCCCAAGCTGATACCGGTCACTTAAGCGGTGAAGTGGTGGCCCTAACTGGTGCTGACCATACTCATCTTGAAGCTCAGGTGCAGGCAGCGTTTCTAAAAGGCATGAGGGAGTTGATGGGTCGTTCAGAGGATGTTGGCGCTTCATTTGCAGAAGAAGCTAGAAAGATTCACTATAAAGAGTCCCCAGAGCGTAGCATTCGGGGGCAGACTACTCTTGATGAGGCAGAGGCTTTGCGGGAAGAGGGCATTGACGTATTGGCCATGCCCATGATTCCGGTTCTTAAAAATACGCTTCAGTAGTCAGAGTAAGCAAGATAAAAAAATAGCGATCCGGAGATCGCTATTTTTTTGACTCTAAAGTCTAGAGTTTATTTTGAGGTAGGCATCACAAACTCAGCACCCTTGGCAATGCTCTCAGGCCAGCGCTGCATCACACTCTTTTGTTTGGTGTAGAAGCGAACACCTTCTTTGCCATAAGCATGCATGTCGCCAAAGATGGATTTCTTCCAACCGCCAAAGCCATGCCAAGCCATCGGGACCGGAATAGGAACGTTAATGCCAACCATGCCCACTTGAACACGACGAGCAAATTCTCGGGCAATATTCCCATCACTAGTAAAGCAGGCAACACCATTGCCAAACTCACAAGAATTGACGAGATTCAGGGCGTCGGTAAAGTTAGCCACACGCAAGCATGACAGAACAGGCCCGAAGATTTCTTCAAGGTAAATTTTCATATCAGGCTTGACGTTATCAAACAGAGTGCCACCGATAAAGAAGCCGTTCTCATTGCCCGGTACTTTCAAGCCACGGCCATCCACTAAGAGCTTTGCTCCAGAAGCTAAGCCACTCTCAATGTAGCCAGTAATGCGCTCAAGCGCAGCTTTGGAAACGATCGGGCCCATCTCAGCATCAAGCTCCATACCATCCTTAACCTTGAGGGTCTTGGTGCGTTCAATCAGTTTTGGCATGATTTTTTCGGCAACATCTCCTACCAATACTGCTACTGAAATTGCCATGCAACGCTCTCCAGCTGAGCCGTAAGCAGCGCCGATTAATGCATCGATTGCTTTATCAATATCGGCATCAGGCATGATGACCATGTGGTTCTTAGCGCCACCCAATGCCTGGGAACGCTTACCAAAGTGAGCGCAGCGCTCATAAATATAGTTAGCGATTGGAGTCGAGCCAACAAAGCTGACCGCTTTCACATCTGGGTTTTCAATCAAAGCATCTACTGCTTCTTTATCGCCTTGAACAACGTTAAATACGCCATCTGGTAAACCAGCCTCTTTCAAGAGCTTGGCCATGAAAAGAGATGCAGATGGGTCTGTTGGGCTTGGTTTGAGGATAAAGGTGTTACCACAAGCAATTGCTACAGGGAACATCCACATTGGAACCATGACTGGAAAGTTAAATGGAGTGATGCCAGCCACCACTCCAAGCGGTTGGCGCATAACCCAGTTATCGATACCTGTTGAAACTTGCTCGCTGTAGTCGCCTTTCAGTAATTCAGGGATGCCAGTAGCAAATTCTAAAATCTCAATTCCACGAGTGACTTCACCTTGAGCATCGGTAAAAACCTTCCCATGCTCTGCAGTAATCATGGCAGCCAATTCATCGCGATTGGCGTTCAGTAATTCAAGGTACTTAAAGAGAATGCGTGCGCGACGTAGTGGGCTGGTCTGACTCCAGGACTCGAAAGCCTTTTGAGCAACAGCAACAACAGCATCGACTTCAGCACGGCTAGCCAGAGCCACTTTACGGGCTACTATTCCTTTGGTGGGGTTGTATACGTCAGCAAAGCGCCCATCCTTGGGGTTAACGATGTTGCCGCCAATATAGTGGCCGACATCTACGGTGGATTCAAAGGCTTGAGGTGCGTTCATAGTCTCTTATTTAGGGTAATTTAGGGGTTTTTGGATAAATAAAGCCCTGGGGCAATTTAGCCGGCAGGACTTCACTGTCTCGTATATTCTGCTTTTTAAGTATTCTATCGCTTTACGGTAATTTTCGTCTATTTTGACCCTTTTTGGCTTTATAAGGCACCCCATGAGTCTCCTGTTTTCAAGTTACACCCTTAATTCCCTACGTGGCCCCCTGGAGTTGGCTAATCGGATTGTGGTGGCTCCCATGTGCCAATATTCCGCCGTCAATGGCGAGGCAACGGACTGGCATCTCATGCACTGGGGTAATTTACTGAATGGTGGCGCTGGCCTGTTCATTATTGAAGCTACCGGAGTGACCCCAGAGGGCAGAATTACTCCAGCCTGTCTGGGGCTTTGGGATGATCGCACTGAGGCTGCATTGAAAGATAAGTTGGGTCGTGCGAGAGCGTTGGCACCTGCAACACCAGTCTTCATTCAATTAGCGCATGCAGGGCGCAAAGCTTCGAGTGCTACTCCCTGGAATGGCGGACAACTCCTTGCACAGGATCAAGGCGGTTGGCAAATGGTCGCACCCTCAGCAATTGCTCAACTTGAAGGCGAACGTTTGCCGCATGAACTTTCTAAGGCAGAACTCAAACAGCTTATTGCTGATTTTGTGATGGCAGCAGAGCGAGCTCAGCGTATCGGCGTAGATGGTATTGAACTGCATGGCGCCCACGGCTACCTCTTACATCAATTTTTATCGCCCATCTCCAACCAACGTCAGGATGAATACGGAGGCTCTTTTGAAAACCGCATTCGGTTTCCTTTGGAATTATTTGCCGCTGTGAGGGCTGCTTATCAAGGGGTATTGGGTATTCGGATTTCAGCTAGTGATTGGTTAGAAGGTGGATGGACTCCAGAAGAGACAGCCAATTTTGCCCAGCAATTAAAACCCTTGGGTTGCAATTTTGTGCATATTTCTTCAGGCGGCATTTCACCAAAACAAAGCATTCAGTTAGGCCCTCGATATCAGGTTCCTTTTGCAAAAGTTGTCAAAGAGCAATCTGGCTTACCAACGATGACGGTAGGTCTCATTACTGATCCACATGAGGCAGAAGCAATTTTGCAAGATGGGGATGCAGATTTAATTGCCCTGGCTAGAGCATTTTTATATAAACCCCGCTGGGCTTGGGAAGCTGCTGCAGCCTTGGATGGCAAGGTCGTGGCCAATGAGCGCTATTGGCGTTGTTTACCGCGAGAAGCTCAGGCTGTGTTTGGTAGCGTGAAGGTTGGGCAACGATAAAAAGACTTGTGGAGACATCAATGACATACCCATGTTTATTTCGCAATACCTTAGTAGCGCTTACTGTAACGCTTGCAGCTCAGCTGGGTATGGCGCAAACCTTTCCGGATCGTCCGATTACCTTGGTGGTTCCCAATCCTCCTGGGGGCCTGGTAGATACTTCTGCGCGACTCTTAAGTGAACCATTCAGTCGTGTGATTGGGCAGCCCGTGATTGTGGACAATAAACCTGGTGCTAGTGGAAATACTGCTTATCAGTATGTTGCTAAAGCCAAGCCAGATGGCTATACCTTGTTGATTTCCTATTCTGGCTATCACGTAGGTAATCCAGCATTAATGGATAAATTGCCCTGGGATCCAATTAAAGATTTTTCACCAGTGGCTTTATTAACAGTCTCTACGAATGTGATTGCAGTGCATCCATCCGTGCCAGTCAATAACCTAACTGAGTTTATTGCTTACGCAAAAGCCAATCCCGGCAAGTTAAATTACGCGTCCCAAGGTAATGGTTCTGTCTCCCATGTTGGTACTGAAATCTTTAAACAAACCACTGGGGTTGATATGGTCCATGTGCCATACAAAGGATCTGGTGCAGCGATCCAGGATGTCCTTGCTGGTCAAGTTCAAGTATTTATCTCCACGCCACCTTCGCTGATGCAGCATATCCAAAGCGGCAAACTCAAAGGTTTAGCTGTTACTGGTAAAACTCGTCATCCAGGCATGCCAAATGTACCCACTACCATAGAGGCTGGTTTACCCACATTTCAATTGGAGTCCTGGGTAGCTTTGTATGCCCCCGCAGGAACTCCAGCCCGGGTTATTGCCAAGTTAACGGACTCCGTGAAGCAAAGTTTGGGGCTCCCAGAAGTGAAGGAGCGTGCAGATGCTGCTGGCGTGGAACTACGCTATCTCAATCCCACAGCAACAGATGCTTTACTAAAGAAAGAGTTGCCCTATTGGAGCAAAGCAATCAAAGCCGCGCACATCACTTTGGATTAAGTTCTGGTCAAGCAAAGCCCAGGAGTCGCTGTCGTATCATCGATATTTACGTTTTTTCGATTAGATAGTTAACACAATATGAAGCAACATTCAGTACGAGAAGCATGGCTTGAGGATGCTGTTAAGCATCTTGAACCCGTGTTTTCTAAAGCAGGGTACGCCATACCGCCAGTGAGAGTCTCTTGCGGGTTTCCTGCCTCCAGCAGTCCTCGCACGACCTTAGGTCAATGTTGGCCTCGTGAGCGTTCAGGCGGAGGGGTGAATGAGATTTTTATTTCTCCTAAGTTAGATGATCCCGTTCAATTATTGGATACCTTGGTGCATGAACTCTGCCATGCTGTAGATGACTGCTTTAGTGGTCATGGAGAGGATTTCAAGGGGATTGCACAAACAGTCGGCCTTGAGGGGCCAGCTAGGATGGCGCATGCTACCGAAGAATTGACTGTGAAGCTGATGATGATTAGTCAGGAGCTGGGTCCTTATCCACATCAGGCTATTGTTTTTCCTCCACCAAGACCGAGCAATGCAAGCAGAAGTAAAGCTAAGTGCGGTCAATGTGGTTATGAGGTCACTTTACTAAAGAAGTGGGCGAGTTATGGCGCGCCGATTTGTCCGAAGGATAATATTAGGATGGAAGAGGCGGCGCTGGAGACTATTGAAAATACGAGCAATCACGATAGTGAGTCTGTTGGCAAGGGCAGCAAAACTACAGATGATATTCGTCGAGCGATTAGTTAATACATTTAATTAGAAACATTATTTTTTCGAGACATAAAACTATGAACGCAAAAAAAATCTTTAAGAATCCAAAAATTGCCGTTATTCCAGGCGATGGTATCGGAAAAGAAGTGATGCCTGAGGGTGTCCGCGCACTAGAGGCAGCCAATCGCAAATTTAATTTAGGTATACAGTTCGATCATTTTGATTTTGCAAGCTGCGACTACTATTTAAAACATGGCAAGATGATGCCGGATGATTGGTTTGATACTTTGATGAAGTACGATGCCATCTTTTTTGGCGCAGTGGGTATGCCCAATATCTTGCCTGATCATGTATCGCTTTGGGGTAGCTTGATTCAGTTCCGCCGTGGCTTTGACCAATATGTCAACTTACGTCCTGTACGCCTATTACCTGGTGTACCTTGCCCACTAGCCAATCGTAAGCCTGGAGATATCGATTTTTTCGTGGTACGTGAAAATACCGAAGGCGAATACTCCAGCGTTGGCGGCAAGATGTTCCCAGACACAGACCGTGAGTTTGTTGTCCAGGAGTCTGTATTTACCAGACACGGCGTCGACCGAATCCTGAAATACGCCTTTGATTTAGCTCAAAGCCGTCCAAAGAAGCATCTCACATCAGCAACCAAATCAAATGGTATTGCAATAACAATGCCATATTGGGATGAGCGTGTTGAGGCGATGTCAAAGAAATTTTCTGATGTGCGAACCGATAAATATCACATTGATATTTTGGCCGCTCACTTTGTCATGAATCCAGATCGCTTCGATGTAGTGGTTGCTAGCAATCTTTTTGGCGACATTCTGTCGGACTTGGGTCCAGCATGCACTGGTACGATTGCAGTGGCACCATCCGGAAGTATTAACCCAGAAGGGAAGTTCCCATCATTGTTTGAGCCAGTTCATGGTTCCGCACCGGATATTTACGGCAAGATGATTGCTAATCCCATTGGCCAAATTTGGAGTGGGGCGATGATGCTAGATCATCTTGGTTATCCAGAGGCAGGCAAGGCAATTTTTACAGCCATCGAGAAAGTACTTGCCTCAGGCCCAGGACAAGCTCCATTAACCCCAGATTTGGGTGGCAATGCCAAGACGGATGATTTAGGTAAGGCGATTGCTGCTGCGATCTAAATGGCCAGCCTTCCTAGCTAGCGGTATTCAAAGGACTCCAAACGGGGTCCTTTTTGCTTGCCTTGGCTATTTCGGCAAGGATCTTCTCATGTTGCTCTAGCTCATCATCACTAGCCGTCATGACTTTTAGATCAGTTGGCAATGGCTTGGTATGACCAGAGGCATCTGCGCCAACGGTGTAATCAATTAAGTCAATAGAGAGATCTTCTTGACCCCTTGTCATTGCTACATAAACTTCAGCAAGAAGCTGAGCGTCTAAGAGCGCGCCGTGCAAGGTGCGATGTTGATTGCTAATGGAAAAACGCTCACATAGGGCATCTAAAGAATTGCGCTTACCTGGAAACATCTGCCGTGCATCTAGCAAGGTATCGGTAATTTTGGAGGCAAGATTCCGAAAAGGCGGGCGCTTGAGCAGAGCAAATTCATTGTCAAGGAAGCCCAAGTCAAAGGCCGCGTTATGAATGACAATTTCAGCGCCATCTACAAATTCAATTAACTGTTCAACAATATTTCCAAAGACTGGTTTATCCGATAAAAACTCTCTGGATAGTCCGTGTACTGCAAAAGCACCCGCATCAATATCGCGCTCTGGATTAATATAGTAATGAAAAGTCCGATCTGTGAGGCGACGCCCAACCATTTCCACGCAACCAATTTCAATAATGCGATCGCCAGTAGCGGGATTCAGTCCAGTAGTTTCAGTATCGAGAATGACTTGGCGCATTAGGTTCCCTCAAGAACAGATGCTGGAATTTCCATGGGGCCGGTACCTGCATATTTATCGAGATACAGGTAGATCACAGGAGTAATGATGAGTGTTACAAATTGCGAGAAGATGAGTCCGCCTGCAACGCTAATGCCCAATGGTTGGCGCAACTCAGCACCAGCACCCAGTCCAAATGCAATAGGAATGGCGCCCATCAGCGCTGCAAAGGTAGTCATCATAATTGGGCGGAAACGCAAAATACAGGCTTCTCGAATCGCTTTTTCTGGTGAAAGACCTTGTGTACGCTGCGCTTCTAATGCAAAGTCAATCATCAAAATCGCATTCTTCTTCACAATACCAATGAGCAATAGGATGCCAATCGAAGCAATGATGGTTAGCTCAAACCCGAATATGCGTAGCGCCAAAATTGCACCAATAGCTGCAGAGGGTAAGCCAGCCAGAATAGTTAATGGGTGAATATAGCTCTCATACAAAACACCTAGCAAAATGTAGATCACGCCAAGAGCAGAGAAGATCAAAATTAACTGACCAGACTGATTGCTCTTAAAGACCGCTGCATCACCACCATAACTCGTGATGATGGAGGCTGGTAAGTCAATTAATTTAGTGTATTCCTCGATTTTCTTGGTTGCATCACCCAGGAAAATATCAGGCGCTAGATTGAATGAGATGGTCACTGCCGGAATTTGCCCTTGATGGTTCACAGCGGTAGGTCCTACAGTCCTAGTGTAGCTCGCTAGACTAGAGAGCGGAATGAGCTTGTCAGTCGCACGACCACGAACAAAGATCTTATTGAGATCTGCTTCATATTGACGATCTTCTGGAGCAGCTTCTAGGATGACGTAATAGGTATTCACAGGCGTATAGATGGTTGAAACCTGTTTTTCTCCATAGGCAGAGTAGAGCGCTGTCCGAATATCAGCAATACTCACACCAGCACTAGCTGCTTTTTCTCGATCAATATTAATTTTGATGTTTAAGCCCTTAAGCTGAGAGTCACTCGTAACGTCTCTAAACATTGGGTCAGTGCGCATTTTTTGCATGAGCTTATCTGCCCATTCGTTTACCCCTTCAAAGCCCACGCTTTGCAGGGTAAATTGATAACGACTCTTACTGCTCTTGCCGCCTAGTTGTAAGTTCTGCACAGGACGCATATACACCTGTAGACCTGGAATTTCTTTGAACTTGTTACGCAGGCCTTCCATTACCTGAGCCATTTTTTGGCGCTCACCCTTAGGTTTTAGGATGATAAATATTCGCCCCGTGTTGTAGCCTGAGCTTGCACCGCCACCAATGACAGAGATCGAGTTTTCTACATTTGGATCGGTATTGACGAGTTCGGCAGCTTGATCTTGCAATGCCAGCATGGCCTTAAAGGAGATATCTTCTGAGGCTTCTGTTGTAGCCTGGATTTGACCAATGTCTTCTTCCGGAAAAAAGCCCTTAGGACTGTTTACAAACAATATAACTGTGATCACAAAGGTGGAGATCGCACCCCATAAGACCCATTTACGATTTTTGAGTGCCAGGTCCAGGTAATGAATATAGGTTTTCAGCATCCAATCAAATGCACGATCAAACTTTCGGTTGATAGCATATTCTTTAGGATGCGTACCTGGCTTTGGTAAGAAGCGGCTACACAACATGGGAACAATTGTGAGTGATGCCACTGCAGAAACCAAAATAGAGAGAGATACCACAACAGCAAATTCTCTAAACAAGAGTCCAATCGGTCCTGGCATAAAGAAAAGCGGAATGAACACAGCCACCAAAGAGAGGGAGATTGAGATGATGGTAAAGCCAACCTCTTTGCTACCTTTTAGCGATGCCTTCAGTGGATCCATGCCTTGTTCAACATAGCGCATGATGTTTTCAAGAACCACAATCGCATCGTCGACCACCAAGCCTACTGCCAGCGTGATGCCTAACAACGAGATATTGTCTAAGCTGTAGCCGAGAAAGTACAACAAGAAAAATGCGCCAATTAAGGATATCGGCAAGCTAATCGAAGGAATAATCGTTGCAGCAAGATGCTTTAAGAATAAAAAGATCACCAAGACCACTAATAAAACTGTGAGCGCAAGGGTCACATTAACGTCATGAATCGCTTCAATGATAGAAATAGAGCGATCATTTAGTAAGGTGAGTTTGATTGACTCAGGCATTTGTTTTTGTAGCTGTGGCAAGAGTTGCTTCACAGCATTAACTACTTCAACAGTGTTTGCTCCTGGTTGACGCAAAACCGCTACCGCAATAGAGCGTTCACCATTGGAGCTAGCTAAAGTTTTAACATCCTCATAGGATTCAATGACCTCAGCAACATCTCTGAGGTAAATCGGTAAACCATTTTTTTGGCTGATGATGAGATTGCCAAACTCTTGGGCTTGTACTAACTGGGGATTGGCATAAATCGTTATGGACTGGCGGGGACCATCCAATACGCCCACTGGACTGTTGGAGTTCGCCTTGTTTACAGCAACCGCAATGTCATCAATCGTTAGATTCCGATTGGCTAAAGCATCTGGATGGACTTGAATACGAACTGCGTAGCGTTTTGCACCATAAACGAGAACTTGGGCTACACCACTAATGGTGGATAAATTGGGGGAAACTAAGTTTTCTGCATATTGATTGATTTCAGAGAGGCTGATAGAGGGTGAGCTCATGCGCACTACTAAAACCGGGGTATCTGCGGGATTAATCTTGCGATAGGAGGGAGGTACCGTCATTTCAATCGGTAAACGTTTCTGCGCTCGCAAGAGTGCTGCTTGAACATCGACTGCTGCTTTGTCGATATCGCGGTCGTTATTGAACTCTAGAGTAATGCTAGTGCTACCCAAAGAGTTTGTAGAGCTAATGACGGAGATGCCATCAATCGTTGAGAATTCTTTTTCAAGCGGCAGTGCTACCGAAGCAGCCATATTCTCTGGAGAGGCGCCTGGCAATGAAGCGCTCACCGAAATTACCGGTGTATTAAAGCTAGGAAGGGCAGCTACAGGAATATTGATATAGGCTACTGCACCTGCAATCACCGTTGCGACCGACAGCAACACCGTCATGACGGGGCGTCGTATGCATAACTCTGAGAGTGTCATTTTTGAGTGGAGCTAGGGGTTAAAGGCGTACCGGATTTTGCTTCACGAACTTTGCTGCCAGGGCGTAAGTTCTGCTTACCTTCGACTACCACTCTATCGCCAGCTTCTATACCAGTGACAACAGAAGACCCTTGGTACTCATACACCACCTTCACTGGCTTGGAGACTGCTTTACCATCCTGATCGATGACATAAACCAACTTACCTCGTGGATTAATGACTACCGCTTGCGATGGAATGGATAAGGCATCTTTCAAGGTATTTGCAATTAAAGAGACGCGGGCAAATTGACCTGGGAGAAGGGTTTTATCGTCATTAGGGATTTGTGCTTTGACACGGACTGCGGCAATAGAAGGATCGACTTGGTTATCGATCACAAGGACTTTGCCGTTATAGGTCTTTTGACCGCTTTCACCAACAGTCACTTTTACAGCCATTGCATCGCCATCGAGCTGGTTCTCGAGCATGATCGGAATATCTTTCTCCGGAATCACGAATTGCACGTTGATTGGGTTTAACTGGGTAATGGTCACCATCGAGCCAACACTAGAGGTGGCAGTGGAGTTGGTTGCAGTTGATACAACGTTGCTCGCTTGAACTAATGATCCAGGGAACACATTGACAATGCCGGCACGTCCATCAATCGGAGAACGGATGTAATCAAACGACAGCTGCACTTCAGCGGCCCTTGCTGCGGCCTGGGCAGCCTTGGCATTGGCGAGGGTGGTTTCGAGACCTGCTTTAGAGATAAAGTTCTTGGCAACCAATTCTTTGGCGCGCAGATATTGCTTTTGAGCATCATCAGCCAGAGCTTTGAGCTTTTCGTAATTGGCTTTGTCGTTGCGATCATCTAGCGTAAATAGGAGATCACCCGCTTTAACTTCTTGACCATCTTTCACTTCAATTTTGGCAACGGTATTTGTCACCATTGGGCGAATATCCACAATGCTTGCTGAGACGATAGTGCCAGTGGCGTCAATGATCAATGGCACATCTCTTTTCTCAACTAAGATGGAGCTTACCGTGACTGGACCACCAGACTTATTGGAAGAGGGAAAAAAATAGTCATATGTTTTGCCGCCCACATATAAAACGATCAGTACTAGCAAAATGCGCCACTTAAATTGAATGACAAAGCTTTTTGCGGTCGCGTAATCAATCGTTTTTAATTTACTGAGATGCGGAGAGTACTGTTTCCACAGTGTGCATAGACGCGCTTTACCAATATTTTTGATCTGCACTAATTTGGCAAACAATTGGTCGAGAGAGGATTCGATTTTTGACACAGTCTCGTTTTCTAGGTTTTATGGGTTGCTGGTACGTTTCTAGTGCTGTTTTGAGGCATTTTTATCCTGCTCATTCTCTCACAAGAGCGTCAAAATAGCGCCCTTAGGGCTCTATAGTCACTAGCCTAGAAACTCCTCAACCCCTTTATTGGCTAAGAGGTCGGCTAGCTCATTGCCCGGATGACCGTTATGGCCCCGAACCCAGTGCCAGGAAATATCATGGTTGGGTAGCAGGGCGTCCAATTCCTGCCATAGATCCGCGTTTTTCACGGGATTTTTGCTGGCCGTTTTCCAGCCACGTTTTTTCCAGCCCTCAAGCCACTCCGTGACCCCTTTTTGGACATATTGAGAGTCAGTCCATAACTCAACGGTGCTACGTTGCTTTAGTGCGCGCAAGGCAAATATCACTGCGCTAATCTCCATGCGATTATTAGTGGTGAGTTTTTCTCCGCCATGAAGATGTTTTTCATGAGCCCCCGAACGCAAGACTGCGCCCCAACCACCGGGTCCTGGGTTACCTTTGCAGGCACCATCCGTATAAATGACGATATGGGGAGTTTGGCTAGATTGATGTTGAGTCATGTCTTAATTTACTGTGTCATGCACTTTTTTAAGTTGCTGACGTTCTGCCGCTGGGCTGAGTTGTTGAATGGCGGGGATGCGAACCGGCGCTATTTGACCAACCAAGCGCATACCTTGCTGACGTTTAATGGCAGAGAGCAAGAATACTGCGCCAAATATTGGCCACCAACGATTGCCCATGGATTCTAGGAAATCCATTCGGGCCATAGAGGATTGGCCTTGGAGGGGAAACTTGTAACAACCAAAATGACCCCGGTCTAAAGAGAAATTGAGGAGTTGTAGCCAGTCTTTTACGCGGATGAGGCTAATGAATTGACCATCTCGAGGAAGGTAAGGATTACCAATCAGTCTGCTTAAGTATTGACGAGCACCCCACAAGCTGGCCGGATTAAATCCAGAAATGATCAACCTTCCTTCAGGACGCAAGACACGATCGACTTCACGCAGGATTTGATGGGGATCGGCGGCAAACTCGAGAACGTGAGGAAGCACCACTAAATCCAAACTTTCGCTTGCAAAAGGAAGTTCTTCGTAATTGCCTTCAATGAGATGCCAATTAAAACGAGCGGCGTATTGGTGACTATCTTGCGTATGCATTAAAAGCGCTTGGAGAGGCATACGGTTTTCGTTTAAGGTATTGATTTGGGGCATACCAATTTGCACCGCATGAAAGCCAAAAACATCTGCTACGATTTGATCGCAGCATTTTTGCTCCCAACCCAGCACATAGCGTCCTGGTGGGGATTCCAGCCATTTCTCCCATGAACTCCATGGGGGCGTAGGCATCTGCGAGGGGATAGGTGGGGTTGGTATCATCGGTCTATGGATAAGAATACTTTATTGCAAGTTTGGCCCATCCCGGCTTTTGATGACAACTACATCTGGTGCATCCACGATGGACACTCTGCCTTGGTCGTCGATCCAGGCGATGCCTCCCCAGTCATTGAGTATCTTTTGCAAAATCAGCTCACCCTGACTGGTCTTTTGATCACCCATCACCATGCAGACCATACTGGCGGTATTCTGAATCTATTGGACCGTTTTGGAGCGTCTATTCCGGTATACGGACCTGCTGGTAACGATATTCCTGGGCGAACCGAAGTCGCAATGGAAGGCGACAAGATTGAAATTGCTGTGCCACGCATCAGCCTCAAAGTATTTGAGGTTCCTGGACATACATTAAGTCATATCGCGTATTTTGCAAACATTCAGGCCAACGTGCTTGAGCCGATGCTCTTTTGTGGCGATACCTTATTTGCATCCGGTTGTGGTCGGCTGTTTGAGGGTACGCCTACTCAGATGTCTCAATCGTTGGCAAAGTTTGCAGCGTTACCCAAAAATACTCTGGTGTTCTGTACCCATGAGTACACCTTATCTAATATCCGGTTTGCTTTAGCAGTTGAGCCAAATAATCTGAATCTTCTCTCGTGGGCTGATGAAGCAAAAGCCCTGCGCGCTCAACACTTACCAACACTACCAACAACAATTGGCCAGGAATTGCAAGTGAACCCTTTTATGCGCTGCGATCAAGCAGATGTGATTGCCAAGGCAAAAGAAGTTTCCGGCGAAAACGATTTGCCCACTCCTGCCCATGTATTGGCAGTGATTAGGGCTTGGAAAGACCGGTTTTAATGCGCCTTCTTGCTGTCGCAATGTTGATCATTGCGCTACTTTCAGGTTGTGCAAGTACTGGCGACTGGTCTTCAGATACACCTGCCAAAGCCAACTCTAAAGCTTCTAGGGCTATCCGTGTAAACCTCAAGAATCAATCCGTCAGCAAGATCTACGCTCCCTCGGATAACTTATGGATCCGCATACGCGATGGCTTTCAGATGGAGCCGATGAATACACCGCTGGAGATAGAGCAGGTGAGATGGTTAAGCTCTCGACCAGATTACGTTAACCGCTCTATGACACGCTCTTCACGTTATCTCTTTTATATCGTCCAAGAAGTAAACGCACGGAATATGCCGACAGAGATTGCGCTCCTACCATTTGTTGAAAGTGCTTTTGTAACGACTGCGAAATCGAATGCCAAAGCAGTAGGCTTGTGGCAATTTATGCCAGCAACGGGCAAAGACTTTCGGTTGACCCAAAATGTGTTTCGGGATGAACGTCGCGATGTTGTGCAATCCACTGACGCAGCGCTTGATTACTTACAGCGCTTAAATAACCAGTTTGGTAGCTGGGAGCTTGCTCTAGCGGCTTACAACTGGGGCGCTGGCAATATAGTCAAAGCACAAAAACGCAATATCGCTGCTGGATTACCAACTGATTATGAGAGTCTGACTTTGCCTCGTGAAACACGTAATTACGTTCCCAAGTTGATGGCCTATCGCCAAATCGTTCTTGATCCCCAGGCTTATGGAATTGTGCTGCCAGAGCTCGAGAATCACCCATACTTTGTAGCCGTAGATGTGGGCAATGACATCGATGTTGCCTTGGTAATCAAACTAGCAGAAATTCCCCCGGATGAATTTCAGAGTTTGAACCCCTCATTTAATAAGCCGGTGATATTGAGCAATGCCAATCAGCAAATTCTCCTGCCTTTTGCTCATGCGGAAATTTTTCAAGCAAACCTGAAAAACTACACTAAGCCACTTTCATCATGGACGGCCGTCAAGGTAGTTAAAACAGAATCTGTTGACCAGGCAGCCAAAACTTTAGGTGTGGACGTAGATACTTTGCGGCAGATTAACGGCATACCCAAGGGAATGCGAATTAAGTCAGGCTCCACAGTTTTGATACCTAAAACCAGTCATCGTGCTGGCGATGTTCCGAGTGCCATGGCTGACAATGCCAGCCTCAGCTTGGAGAAGCCACCTCCACCAGCGCCCAAATGCCCCAAACCAGTTAAGGGGGCTAAGGCCAGCAAAAATAGCAAATGTGTAGCCCCCAAGCTTGCTGCTAAGGGTAATTCTTCTGCAAATAATGCTGCATCTCAGCATAAATCCGCATCGACAGGACTTGCAAAATCTGCGAAAAATGGTAATTCAGCCGCTTCAAGCAATAAAGGAGCCGCCAAAAACCCGTAATTTCAGTAACTTTTTATTAGGTTGACCATGTCCTATAAAGCACAGCATGAACGCTCCATTAAAGATCCAGATGGTTTCTGGGGTGAGCAGGCAAAATTAATTCACTGGGAAAAGCCATTTAATAAAGTTCTCAATTACGACAATCCTCCATTTGCAAAATGGTTTGAGGGCGGCCTCACCAATCTTTGCTACAACGCGGTCGATCGTCATGCAAAAGAGCGCCCGAATCAAATTGCCTTAGTTGCGGTTTCTACAGAAACCAATATTGAGAAGGCCTATACCTATCAAGAGCTGTACGAAGAAGTGAATCGGATGGCAGCCATCTATAAAGCCAATGGCATTCAAAAGGGTGATCGTGTCCTCATCTACATGCCCATGATTGCAGAAGCTTGTTTCGCAATGCTTGCTTGTGCGCGTATTGGTGCAATTCACTCAGTTGTATTTGGTGGCTTTGCTTCCCATAGCTTGGCTTCCAGAATTGATGATGCCAAACCAAAAATGATTGTGACTGCAGAAGCGGGCGCTCGTGGCGGTAAAGCGGTTCCCTATAAGCCTCTCCTAGATGAGGCAATTACTTTGGCTAGCTATAAGCCAGAGAAGGTTCTGATAGTGAATCGCGGCTTAACTGAATTTACGACAGTGGCAGGGCGAGATTTGGATTACGCCACTGAGCGTCAAAAACATTTGAACGATATTGTGCCGATTGAGTGGGTGGATGCAACCCATCCCTCATACATTCTGTATACCTCGGGCACCACCGGCAAGCCGAAGGGTGTTCAGCGCGATACCGGTGGCTATGCAGTTGCACTTGCCTCCACCATGAAACACATCTTTACTGGCAATGCTGGTGAAACCATGTTCTGCACTTCGGATATTGGCTGGGTAGTTGGTCATAGCTACATTATTTATGCGCCGCTACTGACTGGTATGGCGACCATCATGTATGAAGGTACGCCCTTGCGTCCTGATGCAGGCATTTGGTGGGAGCTGGTTGAAAAATACAAAGTCTCGGTGATGTTTTCTGCTCCTACTGCAGTCCGTGTTCTTAAAAAACAAGATCCTGCTTTCTTAACGAAATATGATCTTTCCTCTTTGCGCTTACTGTTCTTAGCAGGTGAACCTCTAGATGAGCCAACTGCGAGTTGGATTCATGATGCGATTAAGAAGCCGGTTGTTGATAACTATTGGCAGACAGAAACTGGCTGGCCAATTTTGGCTATCCAACGTGGTGTAGAGGTCATGCCACACAAGTTTGGCTCTCCTGGGGTGCCATCTTTTGGTTACAACATGAAGTTGCTTGATGATGCTACTTCAGCTGAATTGGGCCCTGATCAAAAAGGGGTCATTGCCATTGAAGGCCCTTTGCCTCCTGGTTGTATGCAAACTATTTGGGGTGACGACAAACGTTTTATCAGCACTTACTGGGAAACTATTCCAGGGAAGTTGATCTACTCTACATTTGACTGGGGTATTAAGGATCAAGATGGGTACTTCTTTATTTTGGGTCGTACTGACGACGTGATTAACGTTGCAGGACACCGCCTTGGAACACGGGAGATTGAAGAAAGTATCTCGAGTCATCCAAATGTTTCTGAGGTAGCGGTAGTAGGCATCGAAGACAAACTCAAAGGTCAGGCAGCAATTGCATTTGTTATTCCAAAGGATGCAAGCAAAGCAGACAACTTAGAAAAAGAGTGTATGAAGACAGTAGATAGCCAACTGGGTGCTATTGCTCGTCCTGGTCGGGTCTATATAGTTACCGCATTACCTAAGACGCGTTCAGGCAAGATCGTACGTCGTGCTTTGCAAGCTGTTGCTGAAGGTCGTGATCCTGGAGATATCAGCACTATGGAAGACCAGGCTGTATTGGCGCAAATTAAAACCATCATCGAACATGGTGCTCAGGTTTAAAGCCCCTCAGAAATGCCTCCTCCTGGCTTGTCGTCAGAGGAGGCTATCCCCTCTAGAAGCCTGTAGAGCAAGGTTTCTCAGCATTTGGGGCATGAAAATGGTATGATTACAGGGTTCGAAACTAATTAAATACCCTAGCGCTTAAAGACACTCACCTCCCGCATAAATAAACCCCGGGTTGGTCTTTTTGGGGGTTTTGAGCGTCGGATGGAGCAGGGACTGGAGATGGTTTGTCACCCTTGCTTCCTTCTTTTCCTCCCGCCGTGTTGGCCCTAGCCGACGGCACATTATTTCCCGGTTACAGCATTGGCGCAGCAGGTGAAACTGCTGGCGAAGTCGTGTTCAACACCGCCTTAACCGGTTATCAAGAAATCATCACCGACCCAAGTTATTGCCGTCAAATTGTGACCTTAACTTATCCCCATATTGGCAATGTAGGTGTCAATCCTCAAGACGCAGAGTCTGATCAAATTCATGCAGCGGGACTAGTCATTAAGGACCTGCCTAAACGCATCTCCAATTTCCGCGCAGAGGGGACGCTCGATGATTACCTCACAAAATCTGGTGTAGTCGGTATTGCGGGAATCGATACTCGTAAATTAACCCGCATCTTGCGCGATACCGGCGCCCAATCAGGCGCTATTGTTGCTGGAAAAAATGGTGATGACCTTGCAACACTCGGTAAACAAGCCTTGGAATTGGCTAAAGCTTTTCCAGGTATGGCCGGTTTAGACCTGGCCAAAGTGGTTACCACTAAAGCCCCTTATGAATGGCGCGAGGCTGAATGGGATTTACATGGTCCTGATGGCAAACCTGCATACAGAACTTTAGACAGATCTAAGTCAATTAAAAAAGTAGTTGCCTATGACTTTGGTGTGAAACGCAACATTTTGCGCATGCTCACAGAGCGTGGTTGTGAGCTCACTGTAGTACCTGCTCAAACTAGCGCTGCAGAAGTGTTAGCCATGAATCCGGATGGCGTATTTTTCTCAAACGGCCCTGGAGATCCTGGTCCTTGTGATTACGCCATTGCTGCTGCAAAAGAGATTATTGAAAAGGGTGTGCCAACATTTGGCATTTGCTTGGGTCACCAAATCATGGGTCTTGCTGCTGGCGCCAAAACTCTAAAAATGAAGTTTGGTCACCATGGTGCAAATCATCCAGTGAAAGATTTAGATACAGGGCGTGTGGCGATTACATCGCAAAATCATGGTTTTGCGGTTGATGCAAATACATTACCCAGCAATATTCGCGTAACTCATGTTTCCTTATTCGATGGCTCCTTGCAAGGTTTGGCTTGGAATGACAAGCCAGCACTGTGTTTCCAAGGGCACCCAGAGGCTTCTCCAGGACCTCATGACATCGCCTATTTATTTGATCGTTTTGTGGAGCTCATGAATGCTGCCAGCAAGAAGGAGGGCAAATAATGCCTAAGCGTAGCGACATTAAGAGCATTCTGATTATTGGGGCTGGTCCAATTGTGATTGGACAAGCTTGTGAGTTTGACTACTCTGGCGCGCAAGCATGTAAAGCATTGCGTGATGAAGGTTACAAAGTGATCTTGGTCAACAGTAATCCTGCAACCATCATGACCGACCCAGAAATGGCTGATGTCACTTACATCGAGCCGATTACCTGGGAAGTCGTTGAGCGCATTATTGCTGCAGAAAAACCGGATGCGATTTTGCCAACGATGGGTGGACAAACCGCCTTGAACTGCGCCCTAGATTTACATCGTCATGGTGTTCTTGAAAAATATGGCTGCGAGTTGATTGGGGCATCACCAGAGGCCATTGATAAAGCAGAAGATCGTCAGAAATTTAAAGATGCGATGACCAAGATTGGTTTGGGTTCTGCAAAGTCAGGAATTGCACATTCTATGGACGAGGCCCATGAAGTGCAGCAACGTATTCAGCAAGAGACTGGTAGCTCTGGTTTCCCAGTCGTTATTCGACCTTCTTTCACCATGGGTGGATCTGGCGGCGGTATTGCATATAACCGCGAAGAGTTTGAAGAAATCTGTAAACGAGGTCTGGATTTATCTCCAACCCGCGAACTCTTGATTGAAGAGTCTCTTTTGGGTTGGAAAGAGTTTGAGATGGAAGTAGTACGTGATCGCAATGACAACTGCATCATTGTTTGCTCGATCGAAAACTTAGATCCAATGGGGGTGCACACTGGCGACTCGATTACAGTAGCGCCTGCGCAAACTTTGACCGATAAAGAATATCAAATCATGCGGAATGCATCGATTGCTGTTCTTCGTGAAATTGGTGTTGACACTGGTGGATCTAACGTACAGTTCTCGATCAATCCAGTAGATGGCCGCATGATCGTGATTGAAATGAACCCTCGTGTATCCCGTTCATCAGCATTAGCCTCCAAAGCAACTGGTTTCCCTATTGCTAAGATTGCAGCTAAGCTGGCTGTGGGCTACACCTTAGATGAACTTAAGAATGACATCACTGGTGGGGCAACGCCTGCATCGTTTGAGCCTTCAATCGACTACGTGGTGACTAAGATTCCACGCTTTGCCTTTGAAAAGTTTCCACAAGCGGATTCTCGTTTAACAACACAAATGAAATCTGTTGGCGAAGTGATGGCTATCGGCCGCACTTTCCAAGAGTCATTCCAAAAGGCATTGCGCGGCTTAGAGGTTGGCGTTGATGGTTTAGATGAAGTCTCAACCGACCTCGACGACATCATTAACGAGATCAATGAACCAGGCCCAGACCGTATTTGGTACTTAGCAGATGCCTTCCGTATGGGCATGGGTTTAGATGAAATTTATAACGAGACCAAGGTCGATCCCTGGTTCTTAGAACAAATTGAAGAGTTGATCACCATTGAATCTGAGCTTAAGCAACGTAAGATTGATAGTCTTTCTGCTCAAGAGTTGCGCTTTGTGAAGCAAAAAGGTTTCTCGGATCGCCGTTTGGCTAAATTGCTTGGTGTTGATGCATCTTCTGTACGAGCTGCACGCCATCGCTTAAAAGTCACCCCAGTTTACAAACGGGTCGACACCTGCGCTGCTGAATTCTCTACCAATACCGCCTATATGTATTCAACCTATGAGGCTGAACATGGCGAATGTGAATCCCGTCCGACCAATAAAGAGAAGATCATGGTCTTGGGCGGTGGTCCTAACCGTATTGGTCAAGGGATTGAGTTCGATTATTGCTGTGTTCACGCTGCTCTCGCAATGCGTGATGATGGTTACGAAACCATCATGGTGAACTGTAATCCTGAAACTGTTTCTACCGATTACGATACATCTGATCGTCTTTATTTTGAGCCGCTGACGCTCGAAGATGTTTTGGAAATTGTGGCGAAGGAAAAGCCCAAGGGCGTGATCGTTCAATACGGTGGTCAAACACCGTTGAAACTTGCTTTAGATTTAGAGCGCAATGGCGTGCCAATTATCGGTACTTCACCAGACATGATTGACGCAGCGGAAGATCGCGAGCGTTTCCAAAAACTCTTGCAAGACCTCGGTCTACGTCAGCCACCAAACAGAACTGCCCGCGCTGAAGATGAAGCTCTCAAGCTTGCTGAAGAGATTGGCTACCCATTAGTCGTGCGTCCTTCCTATGTATTGGGTGGTCGCGCCATGGAAATTGTGCATGATGGTCGTGACCTTGAACGTTATATGCGTGAAGCGGTCAAAGTGTCACATGATTCACCTGTACTGCTAGATCGTTTCTTGAACGATGCGATTGAGTGCGATGTGGATTGCATCAGCGATGGCAGCAAAGTATTTATTGGTGGTGTGATGGAGCATATTGAGCAAGCTGGGGTTCACTCTGGTGACTCTGCCTGTTCATTGCCGCCGTATTCCTTATCGGATGAAACCGTAGAAGAGATCAAGCGCCAAACTGCTGCGATGGCTAAAGGACTGAATGTTATTGGCTTGATGAATGTGCAGTTTGCTATCCAGAATGTCGATGGTAAAGATGTCATCTACGTTCTGGAGGTTAATCCCCGTGCATCCCGCACCGTGCCATTCGTTTCTAAAGCGACGGGTTTACAGCTTGCAAAGATTGCAGCGCGTTGCATGGTTGGCCAAACACTTGCACAGCAAGGTATCCAGCTTGAAGTGAAGCCGCCTTATTTCTCTGTAAAAGAAGCGGTATTTCCATTTAATAAGTTCCCAGGCATTGATCCAATCTTGGGACCAGAGATGCGCTCAACTGGCGAAGTGATGGGTGTTGGTAAAACCTTTGGTGAAGCGCTATTCAAATCACAATTGGGTGCCGGCATCAAACTACCTAAAAGTGGAACAGTACTCTTGACCGTGAAAGATAGCGATAAGCCTAAGGCTATTGAAGTGGCAAAACTCTTGCACCAATTGGGCTTTCCGATGGTGGCAACCAAGGGTACTGCTGCAGCAATTGAGGCAGCCGGTTTACCGGTTCGCCTAGTGAATAAGGTCAAAGATGGTCGTCCACACATTGTAGATTTCATTAAAAATGGTGAAATTTCCTTGGTATTTACGACTGTGGATGAAACCCGTACTGCGATTGCAGATTCTCGATCTATCCGGACTAGTGCCCAGGCTAATGGCGTAACTTATTACACAACCATTAGTGCAGCACGTGCGGTCATGGATGGATTACTGGCTTCTCAAAATGGCAGCAAAGAGTCTTTAGAGGTTTATTCACTGCAAACCTTACATCGGGCGCTCATTTAATCTAAAATTACCTTTTGTTCGCGCATTTAGCGCAAGTAATTAAGTTAGGTTAGTTGTATGAGCACAATTCCCATTACCAAACGCGGTGCAGAACTTCTCAAAGAGGAGCTGCATCGTTTAAAGCATGTTGAGCGTCCAGCAGTGATCAATGCTATCTCTGAGGCGCGCGCCCAGGGCGATCTCTCCGAGAACGCAGAGTATGATGCTGCTAAAGAAAAACAGGGCTTCATTGAAGGACGCATTCAAGAGCTAGAAGGTAAATTGTCTGCTGCGCAAATCATTGATCCTGCTAGCCTTGATGTTTCTGGCCGCATTGTATTTGGTGCAACGGTTGATCTAGAAGATCTCGAGGATGGTACCAAGCTCACCTATCAAATCGTAGGTGATGACGAGGCCGATATTGCTTCAAGCAAAATCTCCATTAGTTCCCCCATTGCTCGCGCCTTGATTGGCAAAGAAGAGGGCGATGTAGTAGCAGTTCAAGCACCTGGTGGTAATCGCGAAGTCGAAATCCTGGCGGTACGCTACATCTAATGCTGTACCAGCGTACCCAGCGAGTATTTCAGTGTATTTCTGGGCTTTGGGTTGGTAGCTTCATTGCCATTGGCTTTTTAGTGGTTCCAATTCTGTTTTCATCTTTAGGGGATCGACAAGTTGCCGGCTTTGTAGCTGCGAGTCTTTTTAAGACTCAAGCCTATCTTGGAGTCTTTCTCAGCACCTTCCTCATGGTCATGGCGAATTATTTAGTGCGACAGGGCTTAAATCGATTTCGTGTAATTCGCTGGATTCTGTTGGGCATGCTTGCCTGTGCAGTTGCTGCCGCCTTCATTCTGATCCCTTGGATGAATTCTTTGCGTGATCAAGCTTTGTATCTAGGCTTATCTGTTCGGGAGTCTAGCAATGCCATTTTATTTTCAAGATTGCATGGCGTATCAAGCACTATCTATTTAATCGAAGCCTTTCTGGGAATAGCTTTAATTTGGAAAGCCAGTGCAATAAAAAACGCCGACTAGCGGCGTTTTTCACTTCACTTCAAAGCTCATTAGGAGCCAAGTGATTTCTTCTTATTGCTTGCCATGCGCACCTTCTTGCGTTTAATGGGTGCTGGTGCAGCAGCAGCCTTACGATAGCCGGGGGATGACCAACCAATCTTAGATTCTGCAGCCTCTGAGCGTAAAACGCGTTTCTTCGGTGTAGCCGATTTCACAGCAGCAGCGCGTGCAAATGGTGCTTTATTAGAAGCAGAGCGACGCTCAGATCTATCTGAAGTGCTAGTTCTCACACCAGACTTCGCTGGAGCACGATTAGGCTGGCGCTTGGTGCGTGGTGCTTGTAAGGATTTTTTGGTTTGTTTTTTTGAGCGATCTAAATTGGCAAACGCTGCATCGACCATATCTTTTGGTTTCCACAGTACTAGCAACTTACCAATGTGCTGTACTGGAGCAGCATCTAGCTTGTCGCAGAGCTCTTCATAAATTGCAATGCGTGCTTCACGGTCATCGCCGAAGACCCGAATCTTAATGAGACCATGGTGATTGATTGCGAGTTTTGCCTCTTTAATTACGGCTGGTGTTAAGCCATCTCCGCCAACCATGACAACAGGGCTGAGATCATGGGCATCAGCTTTAAGGGATTTTCTTTGTGCGGGGGTAATGGTAAGTGCAGTCATGGGCTTGATGATAGAGCATTGATGACTAAATACGCCTATTTACAAGGGATTTGAGCTGTTTTATGTCAATTCCTTTTGCTTTAGGACGCAGAAACTAGGAAAATGTAGGGCGAAAGTGGGTAAGTTGTGGCAAAGAATAAATTTAATAAAAGTTGGTTGCAGGATCACCTAACCGATCCTTATGTGAAGATGGCCCAGAAAGAGGGCTATCGCGCACGTGCAGTTTATAAGCTTAGCGAAATTGATGAGCAAGACCATCTCATACAAGCGGGCATGACCATTGTTGACCTTGGGAGTGCCCCTGGAAGCTGGTCTCAATACGCTCGTAATCGCTTAACTGAGCTCGGTAAACATAATCCGAAGATTGAGTCTGGTAAGCCAGATGGGCAAATTATTGCTATTGATATTCTGCCGATGGAAGACATTGCTGATGTCAGTTTTATTCAAGGGGACTTTCGGGAAGAGGAGGGGCTCGCTGCATTAGAAGCTTTACTTCCGAAGGATGCCGATGGCAAGGTAGATTTGGTACTTTCGGATATGGCCCCTAACTTATCAGGCGTTGGCGTTGCTGATGCTGCCAGAATGGCTTTTCTTGCTGAAATTGCTCTCGAGTTTGCGCAAGCCCACCTGAAGCCAGAAGGCGCATTATTGATTAAGTGCTTCAACGGCAGTGGTTATAGCCAGATTGTGGAGTCCTTCAAAAAGGTCTTTAAAACCGTTGCCTCACGTAAGCCAAAAGCTTCTAGAGCCCGTTCTTCAGAGATTTTCTTGTTGGGTAGGAATCTCAAGCCACCTAAATAAGCAAAAACTGGCAAAAAATTTACCAAAATCACCTTAATACCCTCTAGAAATAGGGGTTTATGAAATAAATATGCCATTCGCTCTTGAAAAAGGGTGGTAGTAGAATCAAATACTTAGAGATAGCAATCCGCTTTAACACCTGGATGAATCCAGAAAAGGAATCAATTTGAACAGCAATATGTTCCAAAAAATCGGCGTGTGGCTCATCGTGGGCTTAGTGCTTTTCACTGTTTTTAAGCAGTTCGATAAGCCCAAGGACCAGACTCAAGTCACATATTCGCAATTTATGGATGACGCCAAAGCAGGCAAAGTGAAGCGTGTTGATGTGCAGGGTCGTACTTTGCAGGTCACTCCTGCTGATGGCAGTAAATACTCCATCATCTCTCCAGGCGATATCTGGATGGTTGGTGCCTTGATGAAATACGGTGTACAGGTAACCGGTAAAGCAGAAGATGAACCCAATATGTTGGTTTCTGCTTTGTACTACCTTGGACCCACTTTATTGATCATTGGTTTCTGGTTTTTCATGATGCGCCAAATGCAAGGTGGCGGCAAAGGCGGAGCATTCTCCTTTGGCAAATCCAAAGCCCGTCTCATTGATGAGAACAGTAATACCGTGACCTTTGCTGATGTTGCAGGCTGCGATGAGGCAAAAGAAGAAGTTTATGAGTTAGTCGATTTCTTAAAAGATCCCCAGAAGTTCCAAAAACTTGGCGGACGTATTCCTCATGGCGTATTGCTTGTAGGCCCTCCAGGTACAGGTAAGACTCTTTTGGCGCGTGCGATTGCAGGCGAAGCGAAGGTTCCATTCTTTTCAATCTCCGGCTCTGATTTCGTAGAGATGTTTGTGGGCGTAGGTGCATCTCGTGTGCGTGATATGTTTGAAAACGCCAAGAAAAATTCTCCTTGCATCATCTTTATTGATGAGATCGATGCTGTTGGCCGTCATCGTGGTGCCGGTATGGGCGGCGGTAATGATGAGCGTGAACAAACTCTCAATCAAATGTTAGTGGAGATGGATGGCTTTGAGAGCAATAGTGGCGTGATCGTGGTTGCTGCAACCAATCGCTCCGATGTGCTAGATAAAGCACTATTGCGCCCAGGACGTTTTGATAGACAAGTGCACGTTGGCTTGCCTGACATCCGTGGTCGCGAACAGATTCTGCAAGTACATATGCGCAAAGTTCCGATTGATCCAGATGTGAATGCTGCAGTATTGGCACGTGGCACCCCAGGATTTTCTGGTGCCGATTTGGCAAACCTCGTAAATGAATCTGCATTATTTGCAGCCCGCCGTAATAAGCGTGCAGTCGATATGAAAGACTTTGAAGATGCTAAGGACAAGATCTATATGGGTCCTGAGCGTAAGTCTGCTGTAATGCGTGAAGAAGAACGTCGTAACACCGCCTACCATGAGTCTGGACACGCTGTCGTGGCCAAGGTTCTTCCTAAAGCTGACCCAGTACATAAAGTCACCATCATGCCTCGCGGTATGGCATTGGGTGTAACTTGGCAATTACCAGAATTCGATCGTGTGAATCTTTATAAAGATCGCATGTTGGAAGAGTTAGCAATTCTGTTTGGCGGTCGTGCTGCTGAAGAAGTGTTCTTGCACTCAATGAGTACAGGTGCCTCAAATGACTTTGAGCGTGCTACCAAAATGGCGCGCGACATGGTGACACGCTATGGAATGAGCGACAGTCTCGGTACCATGGTATACGTTGATACAGAATCAGAAAGCATTTTTGGCCGTAACAGCACCAAAACTGTCTCTGAATTAACTCAGCAAAAAGTTGATGCCGAAATTCGGATGTTGATTGATAGCCAATATGCTTTAGCAAAGTCTATCTTGGAGCAAAACCGCGACAAGGTTGAAGCGATGGTTGCTGCATTGCTTGAATGGGAAACCATTGATGCGGAGCAGATCAACGACATTATGGAAGGTCGTCCACCGCGTACACCTAAGCCACCACCAGCAACCCAGTTTGGTAATTCTGCTGGTACTACTGGCCCAGCTGCTGGCAGTGCACCTGCTACGGCCTAAGCGCCACGGAGTGTCATGATCCAGCAAGGCATGCAAGAAGTGCCCACAACATGGCGTTGTGGGCGTTTTCTTTTTGATCTGGCCAACCGTAAGCGTCCCATCGTGATGGGCATTTTGAACGCGACTCCAGATTCATTTTCTGATGGCGGTAAATACAGGTCTGCAACTGATGCAATTGCTCAAGCTGAGCGCATGATTGCCGATGGCGTTGATCTCATTGATATTGGTGGTGAATCCACTCGTCCAGGTGCTGAACCTGTCAGCTTGCAAGAAGAGTTAGATCGAGTGATGCCTGTCATTGAAGGGCTCAGAGATTGTGGCAAGCCACTATCCATTGATACCTATAAAGCAGAAACAATGCGCCAGGCGCTTAAAGCAGGCGTTGATTGTGTGAATGATATTTGGGCTCTGAGACAAGATGGTGCTGTTGAGGCAGTAGCCGCTAACCAAGATTGTGGAGTGGTGCTAATGCACATGCAACGCGATCCGCTTACGATGCAATTTAATCCAGAATATTCGAATGTGATTGAAGAAGTCTCGCTCTTCTTAAAAGAGCGGGCACAGTTATTGATTGACAACGGAATTGCCCCCAATCGCATTGCTCTAGATCCAGGATTTGGTTTTGGAAAGCGTCTTGATCACAATCTGGAGATGTTGGCTCGCTTTGCTGCATTTTCTAAATTGGGTTTCCCGGTATTGGCGGGTATCTCACGTAAATCAATGATCGGTAAATTAACTGGGAAAGATACCCAAGACCGACTAGCTCCCAGTGTTGCCGCAGCCATTATGGCGGCGGATCGAGGTGCCAAAATTATCCGTGTTCATGATGTCCCTGAAACGGTAGATTCTCTAAAACTATGGGAGGCTGTGCAGGCTGATTGAACCCAGGCAGCAGAGTTTTATAATCATCATTATGAAAAAACAATACTTTGGTACGGATGGCATTCGGGGTGAAGTTGGGAAGTTTCCCATCGTTCCTGAATTTATGACCCGCTTAGGTTATGCCGCAGGTATTGTGTTGTCGCGTAATGCTAAAGCTGGCGAGCGTTGCAAAGTGCTTATTGGCAAAGATACCCGCATCTCAGGATACCTATTAGAGGCCGCATTGGAGGCAGGATTTGCAGCTGCTGGTGTTGATGTGATGCTGTGCGGACCGATGCCTACACCGGGAGTTGCTTACCTTACTAAGGCACTTCGCTTAACTGCAGGGGTAGTGATTTCAGCATCACACAATCCTTACCAGGACAATGGCATCAAGTTTTTCTCTTCCAATGGCGATAAGCTCGATGATGATTTTGAGCTAGCTATTGAAGCTGAACTAGAGAAACCCATGGGTTGTGTCAGTGCTGAGGAGTTAGGCAAAGCGTATCGACTGGATGATGCAGCTGGTCGCTATATCGAGTTTTGTAAATCAACCTTCCCAGGAGATCTTAATCTTAAGGGTCTCAAGCTAGTTGTAGATTGCGCCAATGGTGCCGCGTATCACACTGCGCCACATGTGTTTCATGAGTTGGGGGCAGAAGTCATTTCGATTGGTGTCCAACCCGATGGCAGAAATATCAATGACGGCTGCGGTGCAACAGCGCCGGCAGCACTGATTGCTAAAGTAAAAGAAGAGAATGCTGATCTTGGAATTGCATTAGATGGGGATGCCGACCGTTTGCAAATGGTAGATGCCAGTGGACGTTTATTTAATGGCGATGAACTGCTTTATGTTCTCGCTAAAGATCGTCTTGATAGAGGCCAAAAAATCGGTGGTGCAGTTGGCACCTTGATGACGAACTTGGCTGTGGAAAATGCTATTAAAGATCTTGGTATTGGATTTGAGCGTGCCAATGTTGGCGATCGCTATGTCTTAGAGCTTTTAAAGCAAAAGGGCTGGATCATTGGCGGAGAAGGTTCTGGTCATTTGCTTTGCCTAGATCAGCACTCTACTGGTGATGGCACGATTGCGGCTTTACAAATCTTGGCGGCTATGAGCCAAAACAAAAAGAGCCTCGCGCAATTACTAGATAAGGTAAATGTCTTCCCACAGGTTCTGCTCAATGTGAAGTTCAAACCAGGATACGATTGGAAGCTAGATTCGCAACTATTGCAGCAAATTGCTACAGTAGAATCGAGCCTACAGAATATCGGTCGAGTATTAATTCGGGCATCGGGGACTGAACCCTTGTTACGCATCATGGTAGAGACTCAAGATGCCCAATTGGCAATGAGTTCAGCTAAGAGCATTGCAGATTTAGTACCGACCGCCTGACTTTTCCAAACTTTAGTCACGCGCCTTACCGGGCCAAAGCTTTGATCGAAGGGCTTTCTTAATCTTCTTTTGAGCTAAGTGTTGCCAGATTAATCTTTTTTGCACAAGAGATTTGGAATCCCATTGGGAATCCACTTTTTGCTCTACTTGCGCATTGTCGTGGTGTTCTTTACTCATAAAGACCTCGAGAACATTAGAAATTGGTTACCTATGGGCTGTTAGCACAAACTGTTCGCATGTAGTAACGGCAGAATTCCACTTCATATCCCATAAGTAGATCTTTAGATTAGCAAGCAAATATGACAATTTATTAATAGGGATATCAGCACTGCAGAATCCTTATTACTTGTCATGAAACTGACATCTATTTGTCATCTTTGAAATTGATATGCGATGGGGGTAGTATGAATAGAGTAGGCGAGTATGTAGCCATGAAAAGTCGTATTTAGATGAATTTCATTTTATTTTTATGAACGAATTACAAGGCAATAAGTAATGGATGCAGCACTTATGGAAAAATGGCCTTTGACCCATGGAGGTATATGTTTAATTAGGCCAATCTCCTTGGATGATCGCGATTCAGTATTGGATCTTTTTGACCACTTATCTTCAAAGAGTCGATATTTTCGCTATGCCCATGCTATGTCGACACTACCAGAGGAGTTGTTAATTCAAATTATTCATGCAAGCTCGCCTGATAATTTTGCATTAGTTGCAATTGTTAAAAAAGAAAATCAACCAGAAAGTCTAGTGGGAATCGCTAGGTATATTCAAGAACTCAATGCTACAAAAGGGGAATTCTCATTATCGGTAAGCGATGATTATCACCATGAGGGTATTGGTTCCCATTTAATGCATGCCATCATGCATTCTGCCAAGTTGAATGGTTTAACAGAAATTTATGGCTATGTTGTTAAAGAGAATCATGACATGCTTGCCCTGATGCGACATCTAGATTTCTCGCTTCAGACCGATGAGGAGGATGCAGGCTTGTATATAGCGACTCACAATTGCATTTAGAGTCCGATTTCCTTATAGTCATTAATCTGTCACGATTTCTGCCTAAAGTCGTCAATTAGAGGCTTACTGAACCCGAATACTGGGGGATTCACTTTCTAAATAAATCTAGGGTAAGCAATATGAGTTTATATAACGACATTTTGAAGAAGTTACGCAAAACAGGGATGCTCGACTTGACTGAATATCGTCAGCTCTCACGAAAAGAAATTGATACGCTGGGGGATGACATTCGTTACTGGTGTACCTACGGCAATGGCAAGCTTGAAAAGCTTGGCAAAGAGAAGAAAGAAAAATAGATTTCCTCTCATTCCACTAATGATTGGCATGCTAAACGATGGGTACCAAAACTTTATTTTTGTTACGACATGCCAAAGCAATCACTGGCGGTATTGATCTACCTGATCAGGATAGACCTTTATCGGAGAGCGGACTAAAGGACGCTAGTAAGCTCAGTAATAAGTTGCATAAAAAGGGCGCTCATTTCGATCTCATTGTTACCAGTCCAGCAATTCGTGCAATCACCACAGCTCAAATCATCATTAACCATTTGAATATGAAGGGAAGCAATTTTTTAATTGATCCTCTCCTATATGGAGCTGATTCCAATACTTTGCTTGAATACATTTCTCGGGCCAGTAAGAAGTACGACGAGCTGATGATTGTTGGTCACAACCCTAGCTTGATTGATCTTGCAACACACCTTGCTGGCGAATCAGTTGCGATGCCAACCTGCGCTTTAATGAAAGTTAATTTTGGTTTTAAAGATTGGGCCAAAGTAATGACTGAAAAGTCAACTAAATTCACCTTTATCAATTAATGAGTATTGAGGTTGAGCGATCCCTCTTTAATTACCATACTGTCATCAATTAGGCATATAGTGGTCTTGTCAGCCTTACTGCTATTTTTTTAAACACTGAAGCCTAATGCTCAAACATCTTTACGATTTTTTTAAACATTTATTGAGTGGTCAAGCACAGCGCGCTATAGAAGTACCGAAAGAGTCTTATATCCCGGTAGACAACAGTATCATCACTGAGATCAATCTTCCACCAGTGGAACCTCAGATAGATATAGAGGAAGATCAACCCATTGCAGACCCACATTGGTCTCCAGTATTGCCCACTACTGAATTTTTTGTAACACAATCTGAAGGTTCATCCAGACGTATTGCCTATACTGTTTCTGGAAACCTAGATGCAAACAAGGTGTTGTTATGTTTGCCTGGGCTCCTCGAAACGAAGCGCTCTTTTAACGTACTGCACGCCTATTTTTTACGGTTTTCTGAATGTAAAGTGATTAGTATCGACTTCTCTGGACGCGGTGAATCTGATGTCCTTGCTGCGCATGAGCAATACAAAATGTCGATTTACTTAACAGACATCATCCAGTTTTTAGAATCCAAAATTTTTGTGAAGGGCGATAAAAAAGTTCGCTTGACTATTTTGGGAACAAGTATGGGCGGTGTGCTCGCCATGTATTTGGCTCAGCGCTTTAAAAGCAAGATTTATGAAATTATCCTGAACGACATCGCGCTTACGGTCAATTGGACATCTCTGTATTCTCTATATAAGTCTATGCACAATGAAGCGGGGTACGCAGAGATACGTGATTTGGCGCATGAACTGAGCGTTGACCAACGGGCGATCGCGGATGTGCAATTACCCACCCATTTTGATCTTTCTTATCGCGCAGATGTTTGGGGTATGAACTTCCATGATGTTCTTGAAGGTTATAAAGGCAAGGTCGGACTGATTTATGGAGGTGAATCAAAGATCTGTACTAAACGGCGCGTTAAGGAGGCAATCGCGCTATTACGTAATCTCAATACTTGCGAAGTTCCTGAAGCTGGACATCCAGCGCCATTCAATCTGAAGGTGTGCTCCTTCATTCAAGATGAAATGGGTGTTAAGGGCTAGGGTGAAGCATATTCTGCTTGAGCAGAATAGGTGTGAAGCTAAATGGTTGCTCTGACTTTGGGTCTACTTCAATTTCAACACCTTGAATGAGTTCCGCACCCATCACTTGGAGTCGCAGCACATTTTCGAGAGCATGTTTCTGATCAGGGGTTTTTAAAGGTTGATCAATGATGAGTCGATGGCTATCACCGTGGATCAGCAGTATTGGCTTTTTCAATTCTTCTGCATGCTTACTTAAGCTGAGTAGAGTATCGCGATAGCCACTTTCAGGATCTATTGGCTCTTTGCCGGTATAGAACATATCAGCTTGATAGAAAATGACTAAGCCGACATATTGTTTGGTTGAGGCGAGATCAAATGCTCGTTTGATCCAGCTCAGATTGGCTTGATTGCGTTCGCGATACTCTGCTTTTGCAGCCTCATCGCGTTCAAAATTATTATTTGATCCGGGAATATGTAGGTTAACGAAGAGCACACCATTTTTTACGAATGATGAATTTTCAACAAACTTGCTGTATTGCGGATCAAGGTCAGATTGCCTGCTGAGTTGCAATGCTTGCTTGCCAAGACTCATCTTATTTTGAAAGAATGTCTGACGTAGCCTTGCTAAGCGCTCTAGTGGCTCATATGAGCCCGCAAGTGGTCTGTGGCAATCTGTCCATTCGTTGTCACCAACGCTATAGATTAGGGGCCCATTAAATTGATTGAAGTAATTTTTAACAAGCTGGTTAAATTCATCGCTGCAATTGGATGACCCTGATTTCGTATCACCAATAAAGAGGGTGAAACTGGGTTTTAGTCGATTGATTTCAGTAATCAATCTTTCGTAACGTACATAGTCTTTGGGTGGGTTGTATGGCATATCCCCAATGGCCACAAACTTAAAGCTTTGGGCAAAGCTAGTGCAGGCATATCCAAAGATCAGGCTAAGAAAGATCAGTTTATGGCGTCGAATATTCATTTATAGTCATTTAGTGCATTGCTGAGCTCTTTAACTTCCAACTCTCCGAATATATAGGATTCTGCACTCACCTCAGTCCAGCCGAGGTCTTGGAATACATCAGCATACCCTTTAGAGTATTTCTTGGAGATGCCGTAAAAAATATCCGTGAGTTCGTCTTGTTCATCTTCTAGAACGCTATCAGAAAAATAGATGACTTTTTCACCGCCATAAGTTTCGCCGATTGTTCCACCGGGAATGTCCTGAATGCAGATTCCAACATCCGGATCATATGCTTTCGTAAACTTTGGCTTGATATTGGTGAGCACTGAACCTAACTTCCACACCATGCCACACTTGATTTCTTTGTTTTCACGTTTGAAAACGTGGCGCTCCACTATGGAGCCCATTTCTAAGGGAATTATCTGATAGTTCATGAGACCTCCACCTTGTGTAAATCGTTGCGAACCTTAATGTCATTCTCTCTCTAGATTGTGACAATTGCGTATACCCATTCAAATCAGCGAAACACCTGTTTTACAATCTGAGCATGGAAATCACGCAAACACCATCCACCTTCCCGATTGCAGGAGTAGTTTTTGCCTGGGCCATGCCAGCTACGGGGAATGGTTATGAGATTCCTTTATTTGAAATCGAAGCTACGTTAAATGATCCAAACTTCTCCGTTTGGCTGCATCTCAATCTATCCAATACCCAAGTTCAACGCTGGTTAGAGAAAACCACTCTGGTTCCAGAGCGAGTCGTTGACCTGATTAATGAGGGTGAAAATTTATCCCGTATAGAGCGGATTGAAAAGCTAGACGATTGTTTGTTGATGGTGATGAATGACTTTCACCAAGAGTTCGGTGATGAGAGTGCGGACGCTACTTTGGGAACCCTATGGGCCATCATCACGCCACGATTGATGATTTCTCTACGGAATAACCCCTTAAGAACTACCGATAAGCTCCGCTTTGACCTGAGAAACGGTCAACTCAACCCAACTTCGGCTATTGAACTGTTTCACGAACTATTAGATTTGCGGGCAGAACAATTGCGTTCTTTATTGGTTTACTTATCAGCCAATATGGATGATTTAGAGGAAAACTTGCTCAAGGGCAGGGAATTCCCGGAGCATGAGAGCATAGGCAGAATTCGTATACAGTGCAGCCGCTTACGTAGACATTTTTCTCCAGAGCTCATTGCCTTACATAGATTGCTCAAGCGTTTACCGTATTGGTTTTCGGATGATGACAAGGGCAGGCTGCAGGACGATGTTGATCTTTTAACATATCTAGTTCAAGAAATTAACGGCTTATACGATCGTGCCAAGGTTCTTCAAGATGAACAGGCTGCCCACGTTGCAGAATTCAATGCTAGAAACTTGCAGGTCTTGTCTGTCATGACCGTGATCTTCTTACCGATGACTTTGATTACTGGAGTCATGGGCATGAATATGGAAGATCTTCCGGGTCTAAAAGGGTCTTTTTATGAGATCATGGTTCTCATGGCAATCGCTGGTGCAGCAGTTTATGCAGGCTTAAAGCTCAAAAGAATTATCTAAATTTTAGTCATAGAAAACTATTTAAGTCATTGATTTATATAGATAAATATCTAAAATAGGCCTAGTGTCACTAAATAGTCATAGTGAAATCGTATTGTCCATGTATCGCAATGTTGCGAAATTTTCATCCAAGGACAATTTTTCATGAAATCTTTTTTGAAGAAAGCTCTAGTTATTAGCGCTATCTCGCTTGCTCCGGCTGCATTTGCAGTAGATATGACCGGTGCCGGTGCAACATTTCCTTACCCAATTTATGCAAAATGGGCTGAGGCTTTCAAAGCAAAGTCTGGCTCTAATTTGAATTACCAATCTATTGGCTCCTCTGGCGGTATTAAACAAATTAAAGCAAAAACTGTAGATTTCGGTGCAACTGATAATCCAGTGAAGTTTGATGATCTCGAAGCGGATGGCCTGGTTCAATTTCCTGCAATTATCGGTGGTGTTGTTCCAGTGATTAACGTTGATGGTGTTAAGCCAGGTGAAATCAAATTAGATGGCCCTACATTGGCTGATATTTTCCAGGGTGTTATTTCTGATTGGGGTGACAAGCGTATCGCCATCATGAATCCAGGCGTGAAGATCCCTTCTGGCCCAATCACTGTTGTAACCCGTGCTGACGGCTCTGGCACAACAGCAATTTTTACTGACTACTTGGCCAAAACTAGCGTTTTGTTTAAAGATGCAGTTGGTTCTGGTGCGAACGTGAAGTGGCCTGCTGCTTCCACTGTTGGTGGCAAGGGTAATGAAGGTGTAGCTGCTAACGTAACGCGCGTTAAAAATGCAATCGGTTATGTTGAGTACGCATATGCTAAGAAAAACAAAATGACTTTCATCTCTTTGAAAAACAAAGACGGTAATTTTGTGGCTCCAGATGATGCTACTTTCGCTGCTGCCGCTGCTGGTACAGATTGGTCAAAGATTCCTGGTATGGGCACATTCATCACCAATGCCTCTGGTGCTAAGTCTTGGCCAATCACTGGCGCTTCTTTCATCTTGCTATACAAGAAGCCAGAAAACAAAGCAACTGCTGCTGAAGTGATCAAGTTCTTTGAATTTGCATTCAAAGACGGCAAGAAAATGGCCGAAGATTTGGACTATGTTCCAATGCCTGACGCAACAACTGACTTTATTCGCAAGAATGTATTCACTAAAGTTATTACTAAGTAAGGTTGGATGATTAATCTTTAATCATTGATCAATAAACAGCTCCACACCCTTGTGGGGCTGTTTCAATATTTAAATAAGCTAATCTATGATGGATATCACGCAGTCACATTCAGCGCCTACTCCTCAGGCCCTGAGAATTGCTAAATTACAGCGAGTCCAAGACTTCCTGTTTCATGGCATTACCCAATTCTTTGCTCTATCTGTGTTAATCGCATTGATGGGCATTTTGATTTCACTCGTAATCAATGCATGGCCTGCATTGCACACCTTCGGCCCAGCATTCTTCTTCACCCAAGAGTGGGATATTGTGAATGGTGAGTTTGGTGGCTTGATTGCGATCTACGGTACTGTAGTGACCTCAATCATTGCTTTGTTGATTGCAGTGCCATTGAGCTTTGGTATCGCAGTATTTTTAACAGAACTCTGTCCAGGTCCATTGCGTAGACCCCTCGGTACAGCAGTTGAGTTGCTGGCAGCGGTGCCTTCTATTATTTACGGTATGTTTGGTTTATTTATTTTTGCTCCATTATTTGCAGAATATATCCAGCCTGCACTTGCTGAAACATTAGGACAAATTCCTGGATTGGGCATTCTGTTCTCAGGTGCTTACAACGGTATTGGTATTTTGTGTGCTGGCTTAATCCTCGCCATGATGATTCTGCCTTTTATCGCGTCTGTAATGCGTGACGTATTTGAAATCGTTCCACCGGTTCTTAAAGAGTCTGCCTACGGTATTGGTTGCACAACTTGGGAAGTGGTTAAGAACGTTGTACTTCCTTACACCAAAGCTGGTGTTATCGGTGGTGTGATGTTGGGCCTTGGTAGAGCGCTCGGTGAAACTATGGCCGTTACTTTCGTGATCGGTAATGCGCATCGTCTATCCGCCTCATTATTTGCACCAGGCACATCCATTGCATCAACTTTGGCAAACGAATTTGGTGAAGCGGAAGCTGGCAATCACCTTTCTTCACTCTACGCGCTGGGTTTAGCGCTCTTCATCATTACTTTCATTGTGTTGGCATGCGCTAAGTGGATGCTCAACAATATGGAGAAGAAGCAAGGGATGAAAACATGAACAATACTTCAAATATCAACCCAGCAATCTTCGCAAAGCGTAAACGCGCTAATAAGATTGGACTCACTTTATCTATGGGGGCAATGCTCCTAGGTATGATTTTTCTATTCTGGATTTTGGGCGTTCTCTTATTTAAAGGATTCTCAGCTCTGGATTGGTCTTTGTTTACAGCAAGCACCCCAGCCCCAGGCTCTGATGGCGGTGGCTTAGCAAATGCAATCGTTGGCAGCTTACTGCTAGTGGGTTGCTGTACCTTTATCAGTACGCCTGTCGGTGTATTGGCGGGACTTTATTTATCAGAGTATGGCGATCGTAGCCGCGTTGCTTCGGTGACCCGTTTTGTTACAGACATCATGCTCTCAGCCCCCTCTATTGTGATTGGCTTGTTCGTTTACGCATTTATCGTCGCACAAGCAAGACACTTTTCTGGATGGGCCGGTACTGTAGCTCTAGCCTTGATTGCTATTCCTGTCGTTGTTCGCACAACTGAAAATATGTTGCGCTTGGTGCCGGGAAGTTTGCGTGAAGCAGCTTATGCATTGGGAACGCCGAAGTGGAAAGTGGCTTTCAAGATTACCCTGCGCGCTGCACAAAGCGGAGTGATGACCGGTATCTTATTGGCACTTGCTCGCGTCAGTGGTGAAACTGCACCATTGCTGTTCACGGCTTTGAATAACCAGTTCTTCTCCACCAATATGAATGCACCTATGGCGAACTTGCCAGTGGTGATTTTCCAATTTGCAATGAGCCCCTATGACAACTGGGTAGAACTAGCATGGGGCGGAGCATTACTAATTACATTTGCCGTTCTCGGCTTAAATATTTTGGCGCGCGTCGTATTCCGTGAGAAGGTTCAAGGATGATGAGCAATATGAAAACAATGTTTGACTTAAATACGATTGATAGTCAAGGGGGTAAAGTGGAAACAACAAATCAACATTCAGAGCAGGCCGCTATCAATGCGATTGAAGTTCGTAATCTCAATTTCTACTACGGTGGATTCCAAGGCTTAAAAGGTATTAACTTGGATATTGAGCAGGGTAAAGTGACAGCATTTATTGGGCCATCGGGTTGCGGTAAATCCACCTTATTGCGTACCCTAAACCGTATGTATGACCTCTATCCAGGTCAGCGCGCTGAAGGTGAGATCAATTTTTATGGTCAAAACATCCTAGCCCCAGGTCAAGACTTGAATTTGCTGCGTTCCCGTATTGGTATGGTTTTCCAAAAACCAACCCCGTTCCCAATGTCCATTTATGAAAACATTGCCTTCGGTGTGCGTTTGTATGAAAAACTCTCCCGTTCCGAGATGGACGAGCGTGTTGAATGGGCCTTGAACAAAGCGGCTCTCTGGACTGAAGCAAAAGACAAATTGAATCAGAGTGGTTTGTCACTATCAGGCGGTCAACAACAACGTCTGTGTATTGCTCGTGGTGTAGCTGTGAAGCCCTCAGTGATTTTGTTGGATGAGCCTACTTCAGCATTAGATCCAATTTCTACTGGCAAAATTGAAGAACTCATCAATGAGCTCAAGCACGAATACACCATTGCGATTGTTACCCACAATATGCAGCAGGCTGCCCGCGTTTCTGATTACACCGCCTATATGTACCTCGGTAACTTGGTGGAGTATGGTAAAACGGATGAAATCTTTATCAAGCCTAAGCGTAAAGAAACAGAAGACTATATTACTGGCCGTTTCGGTTAATTGGAGACATTAAATGCCTGATAAACACCTGTCATCACAATTTGATGCTGATTTAAATGCACTTTCAAGCCGCTTGCTTGAAATGGGTGGATTGGTTGAGTCACAGATCTCAACAGCCATGCGTGCGTTTACACAAATGGATCTCGATACTTGTAATGTCGTCATCGAGAATGAAAAGTTGGTGAATGATCTTGAAATTCAAATTGATTTAGCTTGTACAGAAGTTATTGCGAAACGCCAACCAACGGCACGTGACTTGCGCCTGGTGATGGCAGTATCCAAAGCTATTACCAATCTGGAGCGTGCTGGTGATGAGGCTGAGCGTGTTGCTAAGAGCACTCGTAACTTGATTCAGTCTGGTGCACCACACAACATTAACGTTGCAGAAATTCGTTTATCTGGTCAGATGGCGATTAACTCCTTGCGTCGTAGCTTAGATTCCTTTGCGCGTCTCGATACTATTGCGGCTGCTGAAGTGGTTGCTGAGGATCGTCAAATCGATGATGAATTCAGAGGGTTTGTTCGCAAATTGATGTCCTATATGGCGGAAGATCCCCATATGATCAGCACTGGCCTCGATATGTTGAGCATTGCTAAGGCGATCGAGCGTATTGGTGACCATGCAAAGAACATCGCAGAATTTGTGATCTATATTGCAAAGGGCTCTGATGTCCGTCACATTCCCCACGAAGATTTAGTGCGCGAAGCCAATAAGCCTTAACAATTTATCTCCAAATGACTCACCGCATACTAATAGTTGAAGATGAGCCATCAATCGCTGAGCTGATTGCTATCAATCTCACTCATGCTGGTTATGAGGTTGAAAAGGCCATGCAAACTGATATTGCGATCAGTTTGATGAAAGATCGTTTGCCCAGCTTAATTATTTTGGACTGGATGCTTCCCGGAAAATCTGGCGTGCAATTTGCTAAAGAGCTACGTGCCAATGATCGGACTAGAGGCCTACCCATTTTGATGCTGACCGCTAAAAGCGAAGAAGCAGATAAGGTCTTGGGTCTAGATTCTGGTGCTGATGACTATGTCACTAAGCCTTTTTCACCGAAAGAGCTGATTGCCCGGGTCAAGGCTTTGTTACGTCGCCAGACTCCAGTGGAGGACACTGGACCCCTAACAATTGGACCTTTGAAATTGGACCCAAGCTCCCATCGTGTTTTGGCAATCTGGCCAGATAGCGATCCGAAGCCGGTATCCCTTGGACCCACTGAATACCGCTTACTCCAATTTTTTATGTCGAACCCAGAGCGAGTTCATTCTAGAACCAATCTGCTCGATAACGTCTGGGGTAACGAGGTCTATATCGAAGAGCGGACGGTAGATGTCCATATCAAGCGCTTACGTGCAGCCTTGACCCCGGTTAATTGTGATCACTATATCGAGACAGTTAGAGGCAGCGGTTACCGGATCACCAAAACCCCAAGCGAGAGTTAAAAAGGGCTTTGCTGCCTGTTTATGCAATTTCTAGCGCAGTCTTGAGATGGGCTAAGATTGCACCATGATTTCTGCCTTAGCCCGCATCCTGTTCTTAGTTTCTTTAGCACTGATAGCCGCCTTTTTATCCTTAGAGCAATTTGGGCCAACTTGGGCTATTTTTGTCGGTCTTGGATTCTTATCCATTCCATTGATTTATTCCTACATCAATCTGGCGCGCCTGGGTAAATACGTGCAATCAGATTCAGTAGAGCTCATGCCGCTTCCTGGTGGATTTTGGGAAGAAGTTTTTTTCAAGTTGCAGCGTTTAGTGAAAAACTTAAAAGAAAAAATGCGCAGCATTGAGCAACAGCACAATCACTTCATTGAAGCGTTTCAAGCATCACCTAACGGTATTGTGATGTTGGATGAAGATGATCAGATTGAATGGTGCAATGCAATTGCAGAGCGTTTTTTTGGTTTAATTTTCAAAAGAGATGTATTGCAACGCATTAATTTCTTAATCCGTCGACCAGAATTTGTTCAATATTTAAATAAACGTGATTTTGAAGAACCTTTGCTCATGGAGCGCATGGGCCCTGACAGTAGCCTCAGTTTAATGCTACAAGTATTTCCATTTGGTCAAAATCGCCACCTATTGCTTGTGCAAAACGTGACCGATTTGCAGAAAGCAGATGCGATGCGTCGTGACTTCGTGGCCAATGTCTCCCACGAAATGAGAACCCCAATTACAGTATTGATGGGCTTTCTAGAGACGGTCCAGTCTTTAGATCTTGAGAGGGAACAACGAGATCAATACTTTGAAATGATGATGTCTCAAGCACAGCGCATGAAGGGTTTGGTTGAGGATTTACTAACTCTAGCCAACCTCGAGGCAAATGCACTGCCTGCTGTCAGCACCCGAGTCAATCTTGAAACGGTCATGGCTTATCTTCGAAATGATGCCGAAGCACTCTCACAAGGCAAGCATGTTTTTAGTTTTGAGAATGCAGCCGCTGTCAATATCCTGGGTGATGAACGCGAAATTCTTTCTGCATTTAGTAATCTCGTATCCAATGCGATTCGCTATACCCCAGATTCAGGCTCTATTCACGTGAAATGGAAAATGATTGCGCAAGACCAAGGCGAATTCTCTGTAAGCGATACCGGCCCTGGCATTGCTTCTGAACATATTTCAAGATTGACTGAGCGTTTTTATCGGGTAGATAGGAGCCGCTCTCGCGATACTGGTGGTACAGGCCTAGGACTGGCAATCGTGAAGCACATTGCAAGCCGTCATCAAGCCCAACTCATTATTGAGAGTACTCCAGGCAGGGGGAGCACTTTTATGCTGCGTTTTCCGAAAGAGCGCCTATCTGAATAAGCCAAATAGGGCGGATAGTCGAAAAACTAGTCTTTTTTCTTCTTTTTCTTCTTTTTGGACTCTTTTGGAAGCTTTTCAGCCTTACCGCTGGCATATAAGCACCAAACCTTGATCTCTTCAAATAACTCAACGAGATCTTCATGGGGCAGGCTTTTAAGATCAACGAGACCAATGGCGCCTGTTTCTTGCAGTTGTTTTACTGCATCTTCGTATCGATAATCGCTCATAAGCTTAGTTTTTCACTGTTTGGATGACTCATCCTATCAAATTAATATTACAAAACCCATTTTTTGGGTATTTCAGGGGGGGGATTAGTCCGGATCCCCTGAAATTTCTGAGCTTCTTTTGACCCCATTCAGCCTTGCAATCAGCCTCTCTAGGGGGCCTCCAAGGACTAAGGTGAGCAATATCGCACCTAGCGTTAATAAGCCCAAGGCAAATTGCCCGGCACCAAAAGCCGCCCCAATCAGGGCAGTTGCCCACAGGCTAGCTGCGGTAGTCAGACCATGGACCTTTTGGGCATGCTGCTCACGAATAATGACGCCAGCGCCTAAAAAGCCAAGACCAGTAATAAGACCCTGAAGAACGCGGCTAACAGCCTGAGCGTCATCTTGAACGAAGTCACTGATCAGCATCACTGCGCATGCTGAGCCAATTGCCACCAAAGAGTGGGTCCGTATACCAGCAGCCTTATGGTGCATCCAGCGATTTAAACCCAGGATGATGCCAACCAATAGGGCTAGAGCGAGTCGTAAGACAATCGTGCTGCAAACAGTCCAGTCACACATGGGTTTTCCTTTAGTCACTATGGGATAGCTAATAGATCCAGTGTATCCGAGCTACATCAATTGGTCATAAAACCGTCTTTCCTATGTCATGGCAATAGATAACACTCCACATGAAGTTATGGCGGCGTCTTTACATGATGAGGACGTCCAGATCAATCTGTTGTTATGGGGGGTTTGTCATGAAAAAAGTACTCTTATCGATTTGGGACGCATGGTACGAGGCTCGCAAGGCCTACGCTAAACGATATCTCTCACACCGCCTAGGCAGTTAATGATTCTTACCTATGCAGCATTGCTGCTTAGGTAAGATGGGCGAAATTGGCATTCAGACCGCGGGATCCTCGGTCTTACGGCACTCCTTTACCCCTTAATAAAATTGAAATAAATCCTCCCTAGGATGGTGGAATATTCAACCATTTCAGCATCCAAGGGAGCTATGGACGTCAATCTAAGCCAATACCTAGCTAATGTATTTCGCAATGAAGTAGGAGCAAAGCCCACTACGGAATCCCAGGATCGCGCCAAAGACAATCTAAAGCCTGGGATTGATCGCAATCTCAATCCCTTTGTAGTCGATAAAAAATATTCTTTACGACTTGACGAGATCATTTAATATAAATATTTAATACCCAATTCATATGACTCGTCCATACAATATTCTGTTTCTTTGCACAGGCAATTCTGCCAGATCGATTCTTGGTGAGGCGCTAGCAACTACGCTAAGTCACGGCCGATTTATTGG
The DNA here is from genome assembly GCF_018687495.1 of Polynucleobacter sp. MWH-Svant-W18. NCBI lineage: Bacteria > Pseudomonadati > Pseudomonadota > Betaproteobacteria > Burkholderiales > Burkholderiaceae > Polynucleobacter > Polynucleobacter sp. MWH-Svant-W18. Next base: position 929,801 of record NZ_CP061293.1, on the reverse strand, counting down.
CTATTCAGCTGGCTCTACACCTCGCGGTGAGGTTCATCCCATTGCTAGAGAGCTAGCCAAAGAGATGGGGTATCCACTCGAAATGTTGCGTAGCAAAAGCTGGGATGAATTTGGTCTCGCAGGCGCTCCAGTGATGGATTTCATCATTACTGTATGTGATTCTGCTGCCGGCGAGGAATGTCCTTACTGGCCGGGTCATCCTGCTACTGCTCACTGGGGTTTTATGGATCCCGCTGCTGTCACCGAGGGTGATGAGGCGATGTGGGCAGCATTCAGAAAAGTAGAAATGGGTTTACGTAACCGTATCGAGCTCTTACTTGATCTGCCGATAGATAAATTAGATGACTTGCAGATCAAAGATGAGTTGCACGCAATCCACCACAAGTTGAATAAATAATTGAATTGTTGAAGGAAGCATATGGCTACCTATAGTGTGTATTACGCAGGCTTGAATCTTTCAACACATCAAAAATATACGATCGCCCAAGCAATTACCAAAATTCATGCAGAGGTTACTGGTGCAGAGGCATACTTTGCGCAAGTCATCTTTAAAGAATTAGATATTCATGATTGCTTCATTGGGGGTGTATTGCTCGAAGATGCTCACATTTTTGTTAATGGACAAATTCGTGCGGGAAGAAGCGAGCAAATAAAGAAGCAACTATTAGTCGAGATTGAGATTGCCATTCAAAGTACGACCAAATTGGCCAGCAATCAAATCTGGGCCTATATCGATGAGCTCTCACCCAATCAAATGATCGAATACGGTCAAATATTGCCTGCCGTTGGCCATGATGGTGTCTGGTTTGCAACTTTGCCTGCCAATATTCAAGAAAAGCTCAGCTATATCAACTCGTAACTGAGGCAGTTCTGTAATAGAGGGATTAAGATTGGTAGATTAAAGTACCAGTCGAGAAACCCCATGTCTTCAGTCAAAAAACCCCAATATGCCGTACTGCATTCTGTAGAGTCGTTTAAGAACCCACGACCCAGTATTGAGAAGCGCATGGCTGATGGCAAAGCCTTGCGCAAAAAAGTCAGCTTTGCAGAGCAGGGGATATACACACCACCTAAATATCGCGTTGACCCCATCACCATTTTAGAAAATCAAGCCAAGCAGCGGATTGAATCGCTTATCCCGATTCGGTACGAGCGCATGGTGCAATCGCCGTTTACCTTTTATCGTGGTGGAGCTGCCATCATGGCTCAAGACTTAGCCAATCAACCAACTACGAATATTACGGTGCAATTATGTGGTGATATGCATGTATCTAATTTTGGTTTATTTGGCACTGCTGAGCACCGCTTGGTCTTTGGTATAAACGACTTTGATGAAACCTTGCCTGGTAGCTGGGAGTGGGACATTAAGCGACTCGTTGCTAGTGCAGTCATTGCCTCTGAAAGCATCGGGGGTAGTAAGGCAACGAGCAAAGAATTGGTTTATCGCATCACTTCTGAATATCAAAAGCGGATGGAAGAGTATGCCAAGATGCCTTACCTAGATCTAGCCGAGGTATTTATTGGTGAGAAGGATATCCGCAGGCACTTCAATAAAGAACATCAGAAGACATTAGATGCGTATTTAAAAGAAACCAAAGGCCAAGGAAATATACAGGTCTTGCAAAGCTTAACAACGCTGGTAGGTAAGGACCGTAAAATTATCAATCGACCACCACTGATTGAGCACTTTAAGAAACAAGCCTTCGGCGTTCCTTTGGAATCATTGATTGATAAAGCCTTACTCAACTATTCCAGTACCTTGCTTGCAGATCGACAAGTCTTGTTTGAGCGTTACTACTTGAAAGACTATGCTCGCAAAGTTGTTGGTGTCGGTAGTGTCGGCACCAACTGTATGGTTCTGTATTTTGAGGGTGATAGTGCAAACGATCCACTATTTCTTCAATACAAAGAAGCCCAGAAGTCTGTTCTAACACCTTATTTGGGAGAATCCATTTATCGCGACATGGGTCGGCGTGTGGTAGCTGGCCAGCGATTGCTACAAGGTGCCCCTGACATCTTCCTCAATTACGGTGCTGTCCAATTTGACATCAACAAAAGTCAAGGCTTTTACTTACGCCAGCTACGGGATATGAAAGGCGGTATCAACATCGGGGCGGGGGGCGTGTCCTTGAAGAACTTCCCAGATTACGCCAAATTATTTGGCTGGGCCCTTGCTTTAGGCCATGCTCGCTCAGGTGATGCTGCTGTGATTGCTGGCTATTGCGGCAGATCTGAGGAGCTTAATAAAGCGCTTTATGCATTTGCTAGATCTTATGCAAAACAAAATCAAGATGACTATGAACTCTTTTGCAAAGCAGTCAAAAAAGGCAAACTGAAAGTTGCCAAGCGAAAATCTGCCCTCTAGCTAGAGTAGTTGGGTATTTGCTTGTCACAAGGATGACATCTTCTTTGTTGATATTGTAGTTTGACCTCACTTAAGCGCTTTTTTCGAATATGAATATTCATCAGCTTTGTAAAACCAGTTTATTTCTTTTTGCTTTCACCTTTGGCGGCACTATTTTTGCAGCGGCAGTCTATCCGATTGACAGCGCCTCTATTCTTGCTGGATCTCATTTTGATATCAAGGTAGAGCTCAACAATGTAGTTCAACCAGAAGATCTGGTGATCGAAGTCAATGGCGCGCCTATAGGCAAACTCGTTACTAGCAAGCCGCAATTTATTGCCAATGAAAACGGCAAAGGAAGTTCACTGATTTATCGAGATGTAAAAATTACCAAGGCTGGAAAGTATGTCCTAGTAGCCCGCGCCGGTCGGGAGCAGATTCAAGTAGCTTGGGATGTCTATGCAAGTGGCCCACGCCGCGTGAAGAATGTGATTCTCTTCATTGGTGATGGCATGACAATTGCCAATAGAACAGCAGCGCGTGTTCTTTCAAAAGGCATTGTGCAAGGCAAGTATCAAGGTAGATTGGCTTTTGATGATATGCCAAGCACTGCCATGATTGGGACCTCTGGCTCGGATTCATTGATTACGGACTCAGCTAATTCCATGAGTGCTTACACCACGGGTCATAAGACCGCAGTCAATGCCATGGGAGTATATGTCTCTAGAGCCGACGATAATCTTTCGCACCCAAAAGTAGAAACGATTTCCGAATTAGTAAAGCGTAATACCAAAATGGCTGTTGGCATTGTCTCTGATGCGGAATTAGAGGATGCAACCCCTGGTGCCATGGTTGCTCATACTCGGCGCCGTGCCGATAAGCAATATATTGCAGATCAATTATTGGCTAGCAAGGCAGAAGTGATTTTGGGTGGTGGCTCAGCGTATTTTTATCCGCAATCCTCCAAGGGATCAAAACGTAAGGATGAGAAAAACTTAGTGGAGACCTTTAAGGTTGACGGCTACCAAAATGTTTTCACTAAGCAAGAGTTGCTCGCGGCTGCGCAGGATAAAAAAACTCAAAAATTGTTTGGCGTCTTTCATCCAGACAATATGGATGGATCTCTCGACCGTTTCTTCTTAAAAAAGAATACCGTCTCTCAGTATCCAAACCAACCTGATCTCACGGAGATGACTCAATCCGCCATTGAAGTGCTGTCCAGAAATCCCAATGGATTTTTCTTAATGGTAGAAGCGGCCTTGATTGACAAATTCAATCACCCCTTAGACTGGGAGAGGGCTGCGTTTGACACCATCATGTTGAGCAATGCCGTTCAGGTTGCTAAAGACTTTGCAAAAACTCATCCCGATACCTTAATCATCGTGACACCTGATCATACCCATAGCGGCTCTATCAGCGGTGTGGTCCATGATGAAAAGCCGGGTCCCTTGCGTGAAAAGGTGGGTATCTATGCTGAGGCGGGTTTTCCGAACTACCCAAAGGCAGATGTTCAGGGCTATCCCAACCAAGTAGACGTTTCAAATCGTTTGGCTTTTTTCTACAGCAGCTATCCTGACCATTATGAAACGATGCATCCAAAATTAGATGGCACTTTTGTCCCTGCTATTAAAGGTGAGGATGGCAAGTTTGTGGCCAATCCAAAATACCTTCAGTTGCAAGAGGATGCCATTCATGTTGGTGGCAATCTTCCGTCAAGTCAGGATGTAGGTGTGCATAGCGCTGATGATGCTGTGCTTAACGCTATGGGGCCAGGCTCAGAAAAATTTAAAGGTTTCATGGATAACACTGAAGTCTTTAAAGTGATGGTGAAGAGCTTAGGTCTTGGCAGTAAATAGTTTTGGTGTGCTGACATATTCTTGAAATATCTGCAGGTCAGAATGCGGATGTGAATATCACATTAGAAAATCAACATTCCACGATTACCTGTCCGTATTGCCAAGCCTCAGAGAGGCTAGAGCTACCCCGTGGATCTTCTCAGCATCTCTATCGCTGCTGTGCCTGCAGCAATATCTTGAAGACAAAGTCTGGCGATTGCTGTATTTTTTGCAGCTTTGGCGATGTTGATTGCTCAAACGCTGAACAAAACCTAGCCGCCTAGCCATATACCTTGTAGATTACGCTGTAATTTCACTAATATGTCATCGTTTTTTCATAAAATAGACATATTTGCTAAGCGTAAGCATATTTCAGGGAATATTTTGGCAACTCAATCAAGCGATTCTGTAATTCAATCTGACGACCTAGTCGCTGCGGTGGATTTGGGCTCAAATAGCTTTCGTATGTTGGTGGCTCAGGCAGTCAACACTCCTTCGGGCACTCAACTTCGTCCGATTGATACTTTGCGTGAATCCGTCCGTCTCGCTGCAGGCTTAACTGAAAACAAATTATTAGGTAATGACGCCTATCAACGGGGATTGACTGCTATTCGACGGTTTGGCGAACGCATCCGTGGATTTGATCCAGCGAATGTCCGTGCTGTTGCAACGAATACATTGAGGGTTGCTAAAAATGCACAACTATTTGTTGATGAAGCGCAAGAAGCCTTAGGCTTTCCGATAGAAGTGATTGCGGGCGTTGAGGAAGCGCGTCTTATTTATATCGGCGCCGCCCATGAAGTTCCAGCAGTGCAAGGTAACCGCCTTGTTGTCGACATTGGTGGTGGCTCCACAGAGTTCATCATCGGTAAAGGCTATGAGCCGCAGTTGATGGAAAGTTTATATATCGGGTGCGTTTCCCATAGCATGCGTTTTTTTCCTAAAGGGAATGTGGATGCGCATGCATTTAAGGAGGCAGAGCTAGCCGCTAGACGCGAGATTCAGGTGATCTCTGGTGCTTATCTCAAGAGCGGCTGGAAGCAGGCCGTAGGTTCTTCTGGTACAGCACGGGCCCTTGCCGAACTCATCGCCGAGAATGATTTCAATGGACATGGTGATGGCTTGACGATGGGACGCGTCAATACGACCAGCGGTCTGATTACGCGTGAAGGCTTGCGCGCCATGAAAAAACACCTACTCAAATATGAGCACGTAAGCCAAGTGGAGTTATTGGGTCTCAAGGATGATAGAAGGGCTGTATGGCCAGGTGGTTTGGCTATTATGTTGGCCGTCTTTGATGAGCTGGGTATCGAGGAGATGGAAGTCACCGATGCAGCATTACGCACCGGTGTGCTTTATGACTTGCTAGGACGCTCACAACATCACGATATGCGCTACGTCACTGTTGAGCAGTTTATGCAACGCTATGCTGCAGATCGTGAGCAAGCAACGCGTGTTGGAAAATTGGCGGCAGCTTTCTTGAAACAACTCCCTAAGCCTGAAGTGGAAAGCAGGGAAGACAACATTGCTTTATTGCAATGGGCTGCAAATCTGCATGAGATTGGTCTATCCATCTCGCACAATGGCTATCACAAGCATTCAGCTTATATCGCTGGTAATGCAGATATGCCTGGTTTTTCTAAGAATGATCAGGCTCGCCTCGCAGCCCTACTAATTGGGCATACCGGCAAATTGGGCAAGTTGGCAAACAATACTGGTTTTCATGATTGGCGCATGTTGTTTTGCCTGCGCTTAGCTCAGGTTCTTTGCCGCGGTAGAAGTGATGAGGATCTGCCGGAAGTAAGGGTTTCTGAACAAGATGGCGCTTACCAGGTGAGTCTCTCAAGAGATTGGGCTGTCACCCATCCATTGACCGAATTTAGTTTGCTAAAAGAAGCTGCCGAATGGAACCGGATTGGCCGCACCTACGAAATCAATCTGAAGTAACAGGCTCCGATCACTCAGAGCCTGTTTAAGAAAGCAGAATTACAACCCTAGGAAGTGTTTTGCGTAGCGTGGATTGATTTCAGATAAGCGCAACATGGTTAACAAGTCAGCTGTATTGAAATCAGGATCCCAGGCTGGGGCACTACAAATCTTAGCGCCAAGCTTTAGGTAACCCTTGATCAAGGGTGGGGCTTCTACATCTAAGCCACCATTGAGCTTATCCAGAGGTAGCGGTAAACGTGGGAAGGCATGGAACTCAGTAGGGGCCATTTGGCTGCTATCTAAGGAGTTATAGAGACTGGCTGCAAAGTGACCACCATCAGCCATCGGAATGCTGGCGCATCCGAGCATGATTTCATAGCCATTCTTCTGCATATATTGGGCTAAGCCACTCCACAAGGCCATAATCACGGCGCCTGAGCGATAGTCCTTATGAACACAAGATCTACCTAACTCAACCAACTTTGGACGCAAGTGGTCTAAACGGCTTAGATCAAATTCTGCATCTGAGTAGAGGCGACCAATTTCTTGGGCTTTGTGTGGCGGCAATACGCGGTAAGTACCAACCACTTTTAATGTATCTTGATCACGAATCAATAAGTGATCGCAATAGGCATCAAACTCATCGATGTCTAAACCCTCAGCATTTTGCGACAGGTTTGCACCCATTTCTTCAGCAAATACCTTATAGCGCAATCTTTGCGCTTCTTTAATGCCGCTTGGAGTGCTCGCCCATTCAATCTGAAAGGCAGGGCGTTTTGCTTTGCTTGTTTGACTAACAACCGGAGCTACCTCAACAGCAGTTAATTCAGAGCGGGCTTTGGTCGCAAACTTTTTACCAAAAAGCTTTTTAGTTAACTTCTTAGAAAGCTTCTTGATAGGATTCAGTTTAGAAATTCTGGGTTTTTTCTCTTTTCTGAGAGAGAAAATCTCGAAGGCGCCAATTGGGTTCGGGATGTCGGACATAGTAAGCCTTGGTGTTTGTTTATGAGATCGTAGAGGGCATTTATTACAGTTTTAAGACAATCGGAATACACACCGCAGACCACATCAAAAGCGCGATGATGAGGGCTAACATGACCGCCGCCGAGCCAAAATCCTTGGCTCTTTTGGATAAATCATGGTGCTCGAAGGAGATCCGATCAATTGCCGCCTCCACACTAGAATTCAATAATTCCACCACCAAAACCATAATTAAAGAGGAAATCAGTAGGGCTTTTTCCAGCAAAGTCGTTGGAAGCAAAAAAGCCACTGGCGTTAGTAAGACGCACAAGGTTAATTCTTGCCTAAAGGCGCTTTCTTCTAAAAATGCGTAAACCAAACCGCACCAAGAGTTTTTGGCTGCATGCCAAGCCCTGGTTAATCCCCGATTTCCTTTGTAAGGATTTTGATTGATGTTGTACTGGGTATTCAATCAGGGCCTTCTTAAGCGAGTGCCGTTACATGCACATCTGGAGATGGAACGGGTTTGAGATGTTGCACAAACTGTTCTGAAGCTGCTCTCCATGAGAATTTTTCTGCGTGCGCACGAGCCTCTTCACGAGGAATCTTGAGGGCGGTAATGCAAGCTTCACGCAGATCTTCGTTCATGGCGCCGGCAGTAGAGTTGCCCAAAACGTCAATAGGGCCAGTCACTGGATAGGCTGCAACCGGAGTACCGCAGGCCATGGCTTCGAGCAAAACGAGGCCAAAAGTATCGGTTTTGCTTGGGAATACAAATACATCAGCGGCAGCGTAGACTTTGGCGAGTTCATGCTGCTGAAGAACGCCTAGGTAGTTAATGTCTGGATACTTTTCTTTGATGCCGGCCATGGCTGGGCCATCACCAACCACCCATTTTGATCCTGGCAGATCAATCTCCAAGAAGGCATTGATATTCTTTTCTACTGCGACGCGACCAACATATAAGAAGATAGGGTGTGCAGTATTTAGGACTTTGGACTCTTGCATCTTGAAGATATCCAAATCCACACCGCGTGACCACAAGACTACATTGGTCAGGCCATATTTCTCTAAGTCATTCTTCACCACAATGGTTGGAGCCATGACTGCCATGGATGGGCCATGGAACCAGCGCAAGAATGCATAAGTAATGGCAAGGGGAATGCCGGTACGCGCTTTTACATATTCAGGGAAGCGGGTGTGATACGCAGTAGAGAAGGGCAGATTGTTTCTCACGGCATAAGAGCGTGCAGATAAGCCTAGGGGGCCTTCTGTAGCAATATGCATGGCATCGGGTGCGAATTCTTTAATGCGACGCGCTACTTCTTTACCAGGAAATAAGGACAGGGCGATATCGGGATAAGTAGGGCAAGGAATCGATTTAAAACCATTTGGAGTGATCATCTCTACTTCATGACCCATGGCAATGAGTTCAGCGCGTGTTTGTTTTAAAGTGCGGACAACACCATTTACCTGTGGATCCCATGCATCGGTGATGATCATAATTTTCATAGTGCAGCCTCTTGAACGAGTGGTTGAATAGCAGGTTGGAATTCAATTTCCGGAGTTTCCACGGGCTCACCCTTAATAAAGGGCCAATGAACAATTTTGAGTTCGCCAGTATGGGTTTCAACTAAGGCTGTCAGGCTTTCAACCCAATCGCCATCATTGCAATAGAGTAAGCCGTCGATTTCACGAATCTCAGCTTTATGAATATGACCACAAACGACACCATCGCAGCCGCGCAGGCGAGCTTCTCTGGCCATGATGTGTTCAAAGTCAGCGATATAACTCACCGCGTTCTTTACTTGATGCTTAAGGTACTGTGATAGGGACCAATACTGCAGACCCATCTTGACCCGCAACATATTGAAATAACGATTGATGTAGAGGATGAAAGAGTAGAGGGTATCGCCAACATACGCTAGCCACTTGGCGTATTGCATCACACCATCAAATAGATCGCCGTGGGTAACCCACAATTTTTTGCCATCAACCGTTGTGTGAATGCATTCCTCAACGACTTTCACATCACCAAAAGACATTCCAAAGAACTGGCGTGCACTCTCATCATGGTTACCGGGTACATAGATCACCTCAGTACCCTTACGGGCTTTACGCAGAAGCTTTTGTACAACGTCGTTGTGGGCTTGTGGCCAGTAGAATGATTTTTTGAGTCGCCACCCATCGATAATGTCACCCACGAGATAGAACTTATCCGCTTCGTTGTGTTTTAGAAAATCGAGGAGGTAGTTTGCCTGACACCCTGATGTTCCGAGGTGTACGTCTGAAATCCAGATAGCTCTGTAATGCATCATGAGTTTGTATTAGGCCTAGCCTCTATGAAAGCTTCATGACATTTTTAAGACATTTTTATGACGATGCCTTTATCATTCAATATATTCATTATTAATAGTATTTATGACATCTCCCCATCATATCCACCATGTAAAGACGCCAATATGGCTTTACATCCTTTCATGGTTTTTAGTTTGGCTACACGTTTTGAGAGGGGTGCTGACGCTCTTCATCTTATTTCCATTTGTTAGTCCCAGCAGAAAAAAATCCCATATTCAAAGATGGTCTAAACGCTTACTAAAAATATTTGGCATTCAATTGCAAGTCAGCAATGCACAGGCATTGCCGCAAACTTCATACTTATTAGCATCGAATCATGTGTCATGGATGGATATTCATGTCATTAATTCATTTAAACCGATCCGGTTCGTAGCGAAGTCTGAAGTAGAAAAGTGGCCTATTTTTGGTTGGATGGCAAAACAGCTGGGTACTGTTTTTATTAGACGCGATAGTTCTAGACATGCACGGCAAGTGGTTGGAGAAATGGTAACAGCCCTAAAAGAGCAATCCATCTGCATCTTTCCTGAAGGAACCTCAACGATTGGCAAGACTGTTCAAACGTTTAAGCCTAATTTATTTGAGGCTGCCGTCTTGGCGCAAGTTCCGATATGCACCCTGGCCTTAGCCTACTTTGATCGAGTTAGCGGTGAGCACTCTGAAGTGCCAGCATTTGTGGGTGACATGGGCTTACTGGGTTCTATGGCCAGCATCTTGAAAAATCGCAATCTAAAGGTGGAATTGCAGTTTTTTCCACCTGCAGTAGGGAGTCCTGATCAAATGCAGGATCGTAAGTGGTTATCACAGCACTCCCAAGAGGAAATTGCTGGCTACCTGAGCCAGAACTGCAATTAGAGAATTTGTAATATATGTGACATATCTATACTCTAAAAAGATAGATCATTAAATGGGGTAACGCATGAGTTCAACGCATAAAGAGATGGCTGACTGGTATCAACGTGCTCAAGAAGAAATTCTGGATAGCATGGATGAAGAGCTCGAGATGGAAATGGATGATGATCGCCTTTCTGCGGATGGTGATAGCAATTCTTCTGTACCCCGTAATACCTATTTCCGTGAACTATTTCGCTTGCAGGGCGAGCTAGTCAAACTGCAAGACTGGGTTGTTGCCAATAAAGTAAAAGTAGCTGTCATCTTTGAAGGCCGAGATTCAGCTGGCAAGGGTGGTGCGATCAAGCGTATTACCCAGCGCCTTAATCCTCGTGTGTGTAAGGTAGTTGCTTTGCCAGCGCCAAACGAACGTGAAAAAACGCAGTGGTATTTTCAACGCTACATAACCCATCTTCCAGCCGGCGGAGAGATTGTTCTATTTGACCGCAGTTGGTACAACCGTGCTGGCGTTGAAAAAGTCATGGGATTTTGTACCGATGAAGAGTACATGGAGTTCTTGAGAACGGTGCCCGACTTAGAGCGCATGATTATCAATTCCGGAACCATCCTGATTAAATATTGGTTCTCCATCTCTGATGAAGAGCAATACAACCGTTTCATGATGCGGATTCATGATCCATTGAAACAATGGAAATTGAGCCCAATGGATTTGGAGTCACGTCGTTTGTGGGAAGCCTACACCAAGGCCAAAGAGACGATGCTCGAACATACCCATATTCCAGAAGCGCCATGGTGGGTAGTAGCTGCAAATGATAAGAAAAAAGCCCGTTTAAATTGCATTAGTCACTTGCTTAACCAGATTCCTTATCAAGAGATCCCACACCCTGAAATTACCTTGCCAGCGCGTGTGCATAACCCTGACTACCTACGTGGGCCAGTCCCACCAGAGATGTACGTTCCAGAAATTTACTAAGCATTGGTGATAGTGATAATCTCTCGTTTGAAAGAGAGATTATTTGATGAAACTACATCCATCCGTCACCAATCGTGAATTCAAGTTGTTAATCAAGCCTAATGGCCTTGACCGCTTTAGCAATATCACGAAATTAAGTAATCAAATATTGGCCTTTTGCGACAAGAGCAAGGTCAACTTCTATCATTTGGACAACGCAACAACGGGCTTGCGAAATATTTATTTTTTCGATACCCCAGGACAAGACTTTAGACAAAACAACATCATTTTGCGTGTACGAGAATCTCGTCAAAATGTGTGGGTCGATGATTACTGTGAAGTGACTCTCAAGTGCAGATCTGAAGACATTGCAAAATCATCCGATTTTGATCCAGCCCCCATTAAAAAAATTAAACATCGTATTCGCTTAAAAGAAGAGATTTTGCGTGGAGATAAAGTAGGGAGTAGACGTCAACTCTTTTCCAATAACTCGATTCTGGATGCTGTGCCATTAGATGATTTGTTTGAGCGCTCTGTCATCAGTACCAGTAAATTTTTTCCCGGACTAGCTACATTAGATATTGATAAGACTGCGCCATTACGTATTGTTGGTGGTGCAACCAATAAGATCCTCGAAGCTTGCCTACCTCTTGGTAACTTGGTCTTTGGCGATGGTGTTCAAGCCCATTGTGAGATCGCTATTTGGATGAAAAGTGTTGGAGAGCCTATTATTGGTGAGCTGGCTTTTTCCTATCGCGTCAATAATCAAAATCGCGCACTAGATAAAGCACATCAGCGCGCTGACAAGTTTTTCAAGGCATTGCAACTTGAGCTTGATAGCTGGCTGGCAAGTGGTAGCACCAAGACGGCCTTAATTTATGGAAAGCCTGAATGATTAGCGCTCAGGATTCTGTTGCTACTCAAGCTCAGGCCCCATCCTTATTGAAGATATTTATTAACTTCTTACAAATTGGGGCCATCAGTTTCGGTGGCGGCATTATTGCTTACGAACGCATTCTGTTAGTAGATAGAACCAAGTGGCTCAATCCCGATGAGTTTATGGCGTTCTTGGCTATTAGCCAAACAATGCCTGGACTCAATTCCGTTAATCTAGCAGTTCTTGTTGGCGATCATCTGCGCGGAGTTTCTGGTGCAATCAGCGCAACACTCGGCTTAATCTTGCCTGGCTCAGTTTTTGTAATGGCACTAGGCATCCTCTATGCAAGTAATGCAGATCACCCATTGGCAAATATTATTCTGATGGGTATTGCTGCTGGCGCCTGTGGCCTATTGACTGCCATTACCTATCGCATTGGTGGCGATCATTGGAAAAAGATCAAATCTGTTGCCATTATTGCGGCTACCTTTGCCTTGATGAGTGTTGCTAAGTTGAGCTTGCCACTCGTGTTGCTGATCATGGCACCCATTGCAATTTATCTGTATCGCCCCAGCAAATCATCATGAGTCAATTGTTTAACTTAACCATGACTTTCAGTCTTCTGTCCCTCTTAGCGGTCGGAGGGGGAACAGCAGTATTGCCTGAAATGCAAACCCTATTAGCGCAACAATTTCATATTACGCATACTCAGTTTGTCCAAATTTATAGTATGGGCCAAGTAGCACCTGGGCCCAATATGTTGATGGTGTTGGTGATTGGCTTCCAAATTGCTGGGATGCTAGGTGCAGGCGTTGTCTTACTTTCCTTTTTCCTGCCTTCCAGTATTTTTTGCTTCTATGCAGGGCGCTTGTGGGTACATTTTGGTGAGAGTCCTTGGAGACGCTCAATTCAAAATGCTTTGGAGCCCATCTCGATTGGCTTGATGTCTTCAGGTGTATATGCCGTTGCAAAAGCGTCAATCTTTGACGAGACCACAATCATCTTGGCATTGCTAAGCCTGTATTGCATTCTGAGAACTAAGATCAATCCCGCTCTCGTCATCTTGGGTTCAGGACTGATTGGCTTGATAGCCCATCAATTTCTATAGTCAACAAAGTATTCTAAAACTGGCGGCAATACCCCAAAACACCGTGAATTTGCCCCAAATAGGCCTCTCGGTGTAGAATATCGATTCCGTCGGAGTGTAGCGCAGCCTGGTAGCGCACCTGCTTTGGGAGCAGGGGGTCCAAGGTTCGAATCCTTGTACTCCGACCACTTTCCTTATTGTTCTAGTTACACCCAGCATATAACTGCCCATAGCTCAGCTGGATAGAGCAACGCCCTTCTAAGGCGTAGGTCGCACGTTCGAATCGTGCTGGGCAGGCCAAAATCTTCTAATTTAATAGTGTCTCAGACTGGTTAAGACTGTTTCATTGGCTCGATTGTGGCTGATCATGATCTAGCTTTGCTAGCGTATGGGTGGCCTTGAGTCCAGCGTGAGGGATCCGTTGACTATCAGCAACTCAGCGACAGAGTGGGATGAATAGAATTTTGACCCTGGCGATCGAGTGTCGGTTCGACCCGACTCGGATGTGTCCGGTTAAGTAACGGTTGGATGGCTCTTATAGGATGCCATGCGGACATTCAAAACTGGCTAGTTGGTCATGACTGGGCGGCAGAGATCGGCCATTAAGTGACCATCATTATTTTTTTTGTACCACCTCTTTCGCTAAGTCAATTGGGATTTAAAGGGTAGATTTATTTCTAATTTTGAGTAATATGTACTCATCATCTCGAACATATTACGACCTTCTTGCAGGAGAGTGAAATGAAGATAATTACAGACATGATTTTGAAATTAGCTGCACTGGCGCTAATGCTGCTAGTTGGCATGACACCGGCCATGGCTGAACAGAAAGTTGCCCTAACAGATCCCTGTCCAATCAAGATTGAAAACTGGCGCGGCAAAGCATTCTACGAAATTCTATTTATGAATCGCCAGGCTAACGGCAGTGGGATCGGCTACTACTACAATTCTCTTGGCAAGGACCTTGAGGCACCTAATGACGTAATGGACGCTCGCTTCCGTGCGTTGAATGCAGATGAATTGAAAAAGAAATACGGGAGCGATGGAGTCCTCTTCAATGGTCCTCGCCGTCTCGTAGCGAACAGCATCACAGGCACAGCCTGGGATGGTTGCAAGGAGAGAGTGATCTCCACAATCCCCTTGCGCGTGCTTGGCCTCTTCGAAACTCCTGACCTGAGCAAGGCCGTCACCGGAACCCTGCCATCCTATAAGGTGCTAGTGTCTAAGCGAACCAATACCTTTTTCTTCAATGCAGGCGAAACAGTTTATGAGTTGGTCACTCCAGAGGGCGCTGTGTACACCATGTTCAGTTTGTCTTTGAAGATTGATCCCAAGAACACTATCGAAAGCCTGCCTACCCTTGGCAAGCGCTTGAACTTACCGGAGGGATGGAAATTTAGATCGCGCAAGTTAGATAAGGACATGACTCTGACGTCGACTGCTGATTCCAACACGCCTAACACCATCGTTCTCGATCAACTTGAAGGTAACTACCAGTACAACGCTGGCGCCAGCGCTAAAAAGTAGTGTCTTACTGACCGGCGGCAGCGATTTAGGTTTTATCCGCGTTTACCCACCACTTGATAGGGTGGGTGACGCTCCTTGCGTAGGGGTATCAATATAGACTGCTTGAGAAAAAGAGGGATGGCATCATGAAAAATCGCCAAATTTCAGCTTTTGTTGGATTAATCATTGTGGCCATCGTGGCGGTAATGAGTGTTGGATGCGGCAATAAGAACGATGCCGTTTCTCAAGCGGAAAAGAAAGATACCGTAGCGGGCATTCCTGTACCAAGCCTTGAAGAGACTAAGGCGATTGCAGAAGAAGGATTCATCTACGGACTTCCCATCGTCATGAACTATGCAGTCATGTATGACTACGCGATTGATCGCGATTCAGGACAGTTCAAAGCTCCCTTTAATAAAATCAATAATGAGGCGCGTGTCTTTACCTATAAAGATACAACAGTAGTTTCACCCAATAGCGATACTCCTTATTCGATTGTGTTTATGGATTTGAGATCAGAGCCAATGGTGTTATCAGTGCCTGCAGTAGATAAAAAGCGTTATTACGCAGTGATGCTATGTGATGGTAATACGTTTAATTATGGTTATATCGGTAGCCGTGCTACGGGCAATGAGGCTGGCAACTATATGGTAGTTGGGCCTGATTGGCAGGGCGAAACACCTCAGGGCATTAAACAAGTATTTCGATCATCCACCCAATTTTCTGCAGCAATTTATCGTACTCAACTTTTCAATGCAGCTGATATGCCCAATGTAGTTAAGGTACAAAGTGGATATAAAGCGCAACCACTTTCGGCTTATCTCAAGCAACCTGCTCCAGCTGCTGTCCCAGAAATTGATTTTCCGAAGATCAATAAAGAGATGGTGAAAACCAATTTCTTCGAATATTTAAGCTTTGCGCTTCAGTACGCGCCAGCCGGTCCTGAGGAAAATGCTATCCGCGAAAAATTAGCAATTATTGGTATCGGACCCGGCAGAAAGTTTGAGTTCAAAGACCTCTCGGCCGAACACAAAGCTGCAATCCTTTTAGCCATGAAGGAAGGTGAGGAGAAGATTGAAAAAATGGCTGCAAATGGAGGTAAAGACTTTAATGGGTGGAGAGTGGGTGGCCTAGCTGGTGGGGATCGTGCTTTCTTCAATGGGGATTGGCTAAAACGAGCTGCTGTTGCAAAAGCCGGCATCTATGCAAACGATTCAGTTGAAGCCATGTATCCATTGACTCGGATGGATAGCCAAGGAGAAATGCTAGATGGTAGCAAGCACAATTACATGCTCACTTTTGCAAATGATCAACTTCCACCGGTGAATGCATTTTGGTCTATCACGATCTACGATAGCAAGACGCAACTCTTAATCGAAAATCCAATCAATCGCTATCTGATTAACTCACCAATGTTACCGGGGTTAAAGAAGAATGCCGATGGATCGGTGACGATCTACATTCAAAATAAATCGCCAGGTAAGTCGAAAGAAGCAAATTGGCTGCCAGCACCCAATGGTCCAACCTATATTGTTATGCGACTTTACTGGCCAAAAGAGACTCCTCCATCCATCTTGCCGCCAGGTGAGGGGGAGTGGAAGCCACCTGAAATTATTTTGGCGAACTAACTTACCTCGCTTCAGGAATTTTGTATAACTGGCGAGTCTGGAGAGATTCGAACTCGCGCCAAGCGATTTAAAAGTCCTCCTAGCGAAGGTTATGTCCGCCAAAGTCTCCTTTGGGTCGAGAAGTGACTGATAGTAAGAGTTGGCCTTAAAGTCTCAAATCGGCCAGAAGTGGACACTCTATCAAATATAAAAGACCTATTCAGCTGTGCATTAGCACTTTAGATCAACTTATTAAATGATTGCTATCTATTGCTGCTTTTATGGAGTACTGTTCACCCATACCAAGGCTGATAACTGTTACAGCACTTGACTTTTTCCATCCAGCGTAACAGTCGCCCTCTCTAGCGAATTAGAGTAGGTCTCTCCCCCTTAAGAAATTTTCAATTATGTTTAAAAAACTTGCATTGGCAAGTTTGATGGTATTCGTATTCAGTCAGCCATTAGCTCAAGTTTCAGTGAGTACTGATGGAGGAACTACGGGTGGTGCAATTACCTCATCTCCAATTAGTAACTCGGTATCTAGTGTTGGAAGTCTATCGACTGGCGCTTCAACATCCCAAGGTGGGGCAGGTGGCCTTGGCGGTACTTCTAGCGCAACCACTGGAGCATCAACATCTCAAGGTGGCTCAGTAGGAAGTTTATCCACTGGTGCATCGACATCAGCAGGTGGAGTATCAAATGCAACTAGTGGGGGAGCATCCTCAAGCGGAAATACTTCAGGTAACACCACGATCACATCAAACTATACAGCTCCCAAAATTCCAGTAGCTACAGCAGTGGCTCCATCCAATTTTCCAACCGCTCCTTGCATGGGGTCATCGTCTATCGGCGGCTCTGCTGTTTTATTTGGTTTTAGTGCTGGGTCCTCATGGGAAGCAACAGAATGCATGACATTTGAAGCTGCAAGATCATTTGATCAGGCTGGCATGCATGACGATGCACTTGCTATTAAATGTACCAGTAAGTATTCAGCCGCTGCACCTAGTTGTATCAAACTCAAGCAGCAGGAGTTACAGGCTCAGCAACAAGCGTTAGTTCAGCAATCTGGATACGACTTAACAAAGCCAGCAAACATAAATCTTATTAAGGGTATCTATAGTGAGACTATTGACCCCGTAACTGGTTTTATTACCATCATTGATACTCGAGACTCTCGCAGTCGTATTGGAGTAATCCGGTAATGTGTTTTATAGGTTTACCCGACAAAATAGATATCCGACCATTCAACCGCCTGTAGATGCCAAGCCGGATCCAAGGTATTCCACCCCGAACCACAGATCTCGGTGCGTACTGAACACCTTTTTTAGCCAGGCTTAAACCATTGTTTAACTAGTTGTTTTAGCTCATTTTTACAGCTTCTAAGGCGTAGGTCGCACGTTCGAATCGTGCTGGGCAGGCCAAATTCTGAATATCCTCATCATTGGCATTTTCTTTGTCTTAGAATGCCTCAATGAATAAGACTATCTTTTTATCTACCATTTCTTGTCTTCTTGCGCTGGCATTGTCAGCCTGCACTGTTGCAAAACTAGAGGCTAGGCTTGAGGCTAATCCACAATGCAAGGACGTTGTTAATCCTAAAACTGGAGCAGTGATGCCTTGCCCAGGGACTGATAGAGCCTTCTATGTGGCCGCTGGTTTAGAAGAGCCACGAAAACCCAAGTCTGCACCCGTTGCCTCAAGCGCCATTGAAACAACAACTCCTACTGGCGCGAGTAATCAAGTCGGCTCCACTCCTGCTTCTAAAGCATCTCCAACTGCGACACCCACCGTACAAACGGACTGTAAACCTAAGCTACATCAAAAAACGGGCGGCATGATGCCTTGTCCTCCCTTAGATTAATAATTGTTCGTTATGATGTCCTGACATATATTTATCCAATGCACTAACTTGGTCCTTAACTTGGCTTTTAGGAAGCGACATGAAAAAACTGAATCTTTTAGCAGCATCCATTTCTGCGGTGACTTTGATGGCTTGTAGCAATGCTCCAAAGTTGGCTACTGAAGCCATGCCAAGGTCAGGTTTTCTACCTAACTACAACGTCTTAATTCCAATGGCTACTAGCCTCTCAGATACACGTATTTGGAGATATCGCATTTCTGGGGTAAATCCTAATCAATATAAAGCTGTGATTTTGGATCCTATTTTCTTAAATCAAAGTGCTACTGCACAAGTGAGTTCTGAATCGATTAGCCAAGCACAAATTGCATTACAAGACTCCATGGTGAATGCTGTCAACGCCCGTGGCAATATTAAGATAGTTACTGCACCTGGACCAGGTGTTGCACGAGTATCTGTTGGCATTACTGGAGCAGAGAGTTCAGCTGATAGCCTACAACCGTGGAACTTCACCCCAATTGGCCTGGCAGTTAATGCTGCTGCCTATGCAGGTGGTGTGAATTCTAAAACTCCAGCCTTATTGATCGAGAGCAAAATTACCGATAGCCAATCTAAAGAGTTGCTAGGTGAGGGATTAGTTATTGTTCAAGGTGAATCATTTAGAACTGGCTCTGGATCAGTGGATTCTTTTGTAGCAATGGCAAAAAAGGCAGTTTTAGCTGCTTTGGAAACTGCTGCTGACCCAACCCCGATGAAAAAATAAGCAAGGTTAATTATGCGCACAATGACATCACAGATTGCAGTATTGTTTGCATCCATTGTTTTGATGAGTACGAGCTCAGCGTTTGCGGATAACACCACGAAAGATCAAGAAATAAAACAACGCTTTGCCAAGTGCGATAAGAATCATGATGGTAAGTTGACCAAAGAAGAGGCAAAGGGTTGCATGCCGCGTATATATGATCATTTTTCATATATTGACTCTGCCGGCAATGGCTATGTCACTGTTGCAGAAATACAGGCTTTAGCCAACACTGAGTAGGGCTAGTGGTATTGGAGTGCTAAGACGGTAATGTCATCCGATTGAGAAATTGAATTGACATGCACTTCAATATCTCGCAGCAAGTGATCAACCATAGCTTTGCTGCTCATCCTATTACCAGATGAAAGTAATTTTTTCGCGCGTTCAATGGAGTAAAGCTGCCCTTGCTCATCCTCTGCTTCAGTCACGCCATCGGTAAATAAAACCAAGGAGTCGCCTGGCTCCAATTTAGCACTTCCAATGTTGTATTGACTGGCCACATGGATGCCTAGGATCATATTTCTAGGGCCTCTTAACATGCTGAATTCTTGATTCTTGCCCGCAATTAGTGGGTTGTCATGCCCAGCATTAAAGTAGTGTAATTCACCAGTATGGATATTCATAATGGCTACGAACATTGTGACAAACATATCGCTGTCATTGTTGTAGCAGAGAGATTTATTAACATCTAACATTGATTCCATCAACCCGCTGGGTTTTGTGATGCTAGTACGCAGCAATGTCATGACCTTAATCATAAAGAGAGCGGCTGGGACGCCTTTTCCTGACACATCACCGATTGCTAAAGCGATATGATTTTCATCGATCGAAAAAGCATCAAAGAAATCCC
This sequence comes from Polynucleobacter sp. MWH-Svant-W18, assembly GCF_018687495.1. NCBI lineage: Bacteria > Pseudomonadati > Pseudomonadota > Betaproteobacteria > Burkholderiales > Burkholderiaceae > Polynucleobacter > Polynucleobacter sp. MWH-Svant-W18. Next base: position 909,987 of record NZ_CP061293.1, on the reverse strand, counting down.
CACCCATTTCTTTGGCGGGTTTTGTAATGCCATAAGCTTTGATGTGATTCAAATCTGGGTAGAGACTTTCACCGCGTGGAATCATGCTCATCTGTATTGTTGCGGCTATCGATACTTCATGCCTTAGATTGTCATGGATTTGTTGCTCAATTTCTCTTAAACGAGCCAGTTCAGATTCTGCCCTTTTGGACTCGGTAGCATCTCTTGCAACCCCTAAAAACATTAGCCGGCCTTTAATGACCATGCTGCTAACCATGAGCTCCATTGGGAAAACCTCTCCAGAGGCGCGTCTGCCAAATACTTCTCTTTTGCTGCTATTTAAAACCGGAGAATTTTTATCGCTGGAATAGTTTTTGATACGTTCTTCATATTCAATCGAAAACCGATCATCAAGCAAGATGGTGAAGTTTTTACCAATCGCTTTAGATGCTGGTATTTCAAAAATGATCTCTGCTGCAGGGTTAAACGTAACTACCAATCCTTGTTTATCGATGATGATGACAGCATCGAACATTTGATCAATGACATCGGCAGCCTGGGCATGAGCTTCTTTTATTGCAATATTTAATTTATTTGTTCTGGATCGAATAAAGAAAGCAGTAATCGTTGCAAAGGTTGCTGTAACAAACACCGTGATGGTGTGTGATTCCCATGGAGTTAGTTGGCCTTTAAAGTAGGCTTCTTTTGCTGCTTCGTACAAAGCCATCAGCAGGGCAACAGCCAGGTATGTACCAAATAATTGTCGGATAGAGAGGCTAGAGCTGGACTCTCGTCTATTAGCTCGACTTGGAGTTGAAGTCATTTATAGGATCTGCAAAATGTCTCTTTAAGTTTTTATTGGCATCACTGCACAACGGACGTGGAATTCATGTATTATATGCACTAATAATTCCAAGCCCTTTATTTTTTTACCCAATTACACCATGCCGATCGATTTCAAAGACACAGAAGCATATAGATTAATCCTGATAGATGGACGTCTTGATAGTGCTGGTTCAGACGAGATTGCCACTCGTTTTGCAGCCATGTCCTCTGGTGCTAAACCTTTCGTTATGGTAGATTTGTCACAAGTTAGCTTTCTATCATCTATTGGTATACGACTCGTTATCCAGAATGCCAAATCATTGCAAGGCAAGGGTGGAAAGATGGTTCTAATCACTGGTGATAACGAGCACGTTAGCGGAACTCTTGAATCCACTGGTATTAGTACCTTAGTACCGCTTTTTACCAGCTTAGAGCTTGCTGAAGCGGCATTTACTGGGTAAATTTATTAATAATGATTGAGCCCGCTATGGCTACTTTAGTTATTAATGCAGAGCGCTCTGAAGTCAGAACTGCAGCAGAGTGGCTACATCAGGTAGCAAGTCAATTTGAAGTCCCTCAAAATAAAGCCATTGTTTTGGATCAGTGCCTTGATGAGGTTCTGATGAATATCGTGATGCATGGTGGCACATCTGCTATCGAGACGCCAGTAGAGCTTGCATTTACAAGCACTCAAGGCACTGCCGAAATTACGGTTAGCGACTCGGGCAAGGCCTTTGATCCTGTCAATGCTCCAGCAAAGCCTAGGCCTTCATCTTTAGAGGATGCTGAACCCGGTGGATTGGGTTTGTCCATTATCAGGGGTTTATCAAACCGTTTGAATTATCAATATAAGAACGGTAGAAACGTACTTACTTTCGGCGTTTCTATCTAAGCTTCTTTCTTTAGCTCAATACATCCTTTTTAGGGCAAATCCTCCTTTAGACGCAGAAAATCTTCGTATTTAGATGTCACATATCTGTCATCTCTTGGCAATAGACTACATTGACATTTTTTGGATGTGCTTTGCGCTTTTTCCAAAAATGCGGCGCAATTTAATGGTTTTGATTGATATCCTATATGAAAAAATACAAAGTTTTATTTTTGTGCCACCACAACAGTGCCCGTTCAATCATGGCACAAGCTCTAGCCTCTATGCACTTAAGCAATAAATTTGAAGGTTTTTCAGCAGGGTTGACTCCTGGCAACTCGTTAAATCCATTTGCCGTTGAGTTAATTAATGAATTGAATTACCAGGGCGAGGAATTGAAATCTAAGAGCATGGATGTTTACTCAGCTCCAGATGCACCTAAGATGGATTTTGTTATTTCTTTGTCTGATAAAGTTGGTGGAGAAGATGCACCAGTTTGGCCGGGCAGCCCAGTTACAGCACATTGGGATTTTCCAGATCCTGCATTGACTCAGTGCAATAGCAATATGAAAATTAAGGCTGCCTACGTATCCCTATTTAATGGTCTTCAGAACAGAATCGATATTTTGGCAGCTATCTCATTTGATAGACTCGATAAGATCCGTCTCCAAGATGAGTTAAATGCAATACATCAAAATTTACTTTAAAACGGAATTTAAGGCAAAAATTTTGGGGTTTTTACACGGCAAATTGCCTAATTATTACTATTGCGATAGCCGTTATGATTTTATTTGAGCGCCTTAAAATAACCTGGAATAAGGTTATTGAGTTCAAGAACAGCATTCCACCGCTGAAAAGTCCTTTTGCCGATAAGCTAAACAAGTTCAATAAGCTTCTTGCTTTCAAAATTGTATTGATTGGGTCATTGGTAATCGCGGTTGCCTTAGGTGCTACCTATTACTATGACTTACCACCTGGTACTCAAATTGCAGAGTTCATAAACTCCCAATCAGAAAATAAAGCCGAACTTCTTGATGTTGTAGCGATTGCAGACTTCTCTGGTCCTACGCGTATGATCGGCCAGGATTTGGCTCAAGGCTTCAAGGATGCGGCGGCTGCAGGGAACATATTAAATGATGTCCGCTTGGTTATTCGAGATGACCGAGGTAATGCTAACGCAGTAGCTGCATTAGCTGATGGTGCGGCTTCTGGTTTTAGCACCTTGGCTGTGATTGGGCCGACGCAAGCTTCTGGGTACCAGGATTACACAAGTTCGCTTGAGGAGGGGATGGTTCCAGGACTGGTGCCGATTAGCTCACCCATCAGTCATCGTGATGAAAAATGGATCTTTGCCTTACAACCAAGTCAACAACGTCAAGCGGAGTTTGTTAGCAACTTACTCCTGAAGGCAAAGCTAGCAAATTCCATTGTTTTTATCTCCTATGAGGGCGATAACACCAATGGTTACGCGGCAGGCTTTCAAAAAGTGTATGGAAAAAATTCGAGCGATAAATTTAGTCTAAAGACCTGGCCAAAGAACGCTGATGCAGCTAAAGTCTCTGAATTAGTAAAAGCCGTTTCAGCATATAGTTATGTTGCTTTTTCATTGCCGACAGCCGACGCTATTGAATTGGTTAAAGCCCTCAAAGATAGTGGCTACAGCGGTCAATTGATAGGCTTTGGTGGCGCGAGTCTCCCAACGTTTCCAAGTCAATTTGAAAAATTTCCAAAAGAACAGTTAGCGCCAGGCTATTACACTAATGGCCTAATGAGTGTTACCCCATTTTTACCTAGCATGGCAGATGAACATGCAAGGGAATTGATTGGCACTTACCAAAAGAAAAATCGCTCCGATCCTTCATGGGCTTATGCATACGGTTACGATTCCGGGTATCTTCTCAGTAACTTCATTGAGAAACTAAAGATGGAAACCCCAGAGTGGAAAAAACTTCCACCGGAAGAATTACGCAAAAATTTCCAAACCTATCTTTTATCACTTAACAGCAATAGTGTAAAAGCCGGTGCATTTACTGGGCAGATCCGCTTAGACCAAAATCATGAACGTGATGTACCCCCTACATTAGTAGCATTTAAAAATGGTAAACAGATTCCTTACATGCTTCAGTATGGAACGGATGCTGCACGTTTTAACTTCACTGATAAAGTGGCTGATAATCAAATCCAACTTGAAAACAAAGTTTATGACTTAGTGCCAATTATCTTTACTGGTCTTATTCCGAAAGAGATTAGCTTTATTAATTTGGAGAAGAGGACATTCACTGCGGAGATGGATATTTGGTTCCGCGGTAGTCAAGCGATCGACGCAGATGATATATTCTTCCCGGCATTATTTACGGACAACCCCTCTTTCACAGTACTAGAGTCATCTGACACGAAGTACGAAAAATACAGATTGTTTCGCTATCGTGGCGTCTTTAAATTTGAGGCACTTGCAAAAGATCTGGCCCTAGGACAATTACCGCTTTCCGTAGCATTCCGCCACAAAAGTTTAGATTCATCTAAATTGCGTTTTGTGATCGATGAGGTTAATACAGGCAATAGTGCTTCAATTATCAAGCACATGAATAAAGCTGAGGTATTGGCCCCCGAAATGGATTACCGGGCTGAAGGGGTAAGCTTTGCAATCGAAAACGACCTTGTTAATTCATTAGGTAATCCTGTAGCAGATTCTGGTGAACGAAATTTCTCTGAATTTAAAGCTGCCTATAGTCTGCGCAAAAAAGATGTTCTATTGAGCTCATATGTAGGTAGCAAAATGGATTGGCGCATTTCTTTTGCCATTGCCGCCTTGTTCGCACTCTGTGCTTTATTCCCCAAAATTTGCAGCAGTCTGTTTGTGGAAAGAAAGAAGTTATCTAGACTCATTACGCTAGAGTGTGCATTCATGGCTGTTTTCTTTTCTGAAGTAGGATTATTCTTTAGCCCTATTTTAGATAAAACGAACTCGGTTTTACTGCTGACCTTGCAAAATGCTTTTTCAGCATGCTATTACTTTGCTATTGCAGCAACTTTGAACCTGATTATTAGCTGGGCAATCGATAAACAAAAGTCAAAGAAGACGGCAATTCAAGGCTCCCTAAAGATTCTGGTGTCATCCTTAATTTATTCCACATTCTTTGGCTTCTACTACACAGATGTGCTCAATCGAGATATTCTGCCAGTTCTGGCCGCCTCTTCTGTAATTCTCACTGTTGTAGGACTTGCTTTAAGAGAACTCATTTTGGATGCCTTGGGTGGCATTACCATTGGATTAGAGGGTGCTATTAAGCCCGGTGATTGGGTGCATATCAACGCTAAGGATCATAATATTGATGGAATGGTTGAAGAGTTAGGCTGGCGAAATGTTCGCATTCACTCTAGGGATGGCTTGGTTCACTTCATCCCAAATTCGATTTTGATTCAACAAACAGTTTCAAATGCCTCTAGTAATGGTGGCTACGAGAGATTAGAGATTCCTTTTGAAATTAGTCCTCGGGCTAACTTAAAGCAAATCAATGAAATGATTACATTTGCTCTTGCTGATTTATTGGGAAATAACCCATTTGTAGATCACTCAAGGCCAATTCGGATTGTTTGCGAGGAAATTGAATCGCGTGGTGTCGAGATGCATGTTCAAGTCTTCTATCGCTCAGACCAATCTGCTGATCAACTCTCTACAATTGTTTTAGAGTTGGTTAACCGAGTATTGCACGAGCATAATGCATTGCCATTTATGGCTGTTGAGTTTTCTGGGCAACCAAGTGATGTGCATTCCAGCTTTGCTTAAGCAGTAGGCATATATTTACTGCCAGTTTATTGCGTCATAATGGCAGCATGACAACTACAAACTGTTTGATCTCAGGCTTTGAGCAAAATAGTATTGCCATACCTGCAGAGGATGGCCCCATTGAAATTTCATACCAATTTGGGGGTAGCGGCCCACCATTATTGTTGTTACATGGTTTTCCACAGACTAAGGCAATATGGGAGACGATAGCTCCGGCCCTAGCCAAAAACTACACCGTGATTGCCTCAGATCTGCGTGGTTATGGGCAGTCGTCGAAGCCTCACGGTAAACCAGATCATTCGACTTATTCAAAGCGAGCGATGGCAGCAGATCAGCATGCTCTCATGCAATCTTTAGGTTACGAGCAATATTTCCTATTAGGGCATGATCGCGGTGGCAGGGTTTCTCACCGTTTGGCCATGGATTATCCAGAGAGTGTTTTGCGTTTAATGCTGCTCGATATCTCGCCCACACTGTGCATGTATGAAAATACCACGATGGCCTTTGCTAAAGGCTACTGGCATTGGTTCTTTTTGATTCAGGATGAGCCAACCCCTGAAACCATGATTGCAGCCAATCCTGAGTTCTGGCTAAAAAACCATATGGGTCGTTATGCTGGAACAGGCATCTTCTCACCAGCGCGTTGGGCTGAATATCTTGCTGGGGCCAGTAACCCCCAGAGCATGCACGCCATGTGTGAAGACTACCGCGCAGCTGCTTCGATCGATTTAGTTCACGACCGCGCTGATAGAGCGACAGGTCAGAAATTAACAATGCCCTTACGGGTTCTCTGGGGTGAGCATGGTTTAGTAAACCAATGTTTTCATCCGCTAGCAGACTGGAAGGCTGTCGCAGATGAGGTATCTGGTAAAGCGCTTCCATGTGGCCACTATATCCCTGAAGAACTCCCTGAAGAATTGCTAAATGAAGCCCGCAAGTTCTTTGCTTGATTAAGGCGCTACCTTTGCTGCTTTTTTACCTAGTGGTGGGCAGTGCATCACAATTTCCGGATCAATCTGCAGAACCTTTTCATCTTTACCTGGGTAGCTCGCTCTAGATAAGAGGTCAGCAATTAAATTGAGGTGCGTATGTTTTTTGCTGTTTGCATTCACAACAGTCCAAGGCGCTTCAATACTACTCGTTTGCAATAGCATCAGATCACGAGCAATGCTGTAGTCGGTCCATTTCTTCTGAGCTTGCTCATCAATAGGACTAATTTTCCATTGCTTGAGGGGATCAGTCTTTCTACTTTCTAAACGCTCGGCTTGCTCTGTTTTATCAATATCAAGGTAGTACTTAATGATCTGAATACCAGAGTCAACCAGCAAGCTCTCAAATTCATTTACAGAACCCATGAACTGCTTGTACTGTGCATCAGTGCAAAAACCCATTACCTTCTCAACACCTGCGCGGTTGTACCAGCTGCGATTAAAGATATTGAACTCACCAGCAGAAGGCAACTCCGCTACGTAGCGCTGAAAATACCATTCGCCTTCTTCACGAGAGGAGGGCTTGCTCAATGCAACGATGTGGGTTTCACGGGGACTTAAATGCTCGGTGATGACCTTGATCGTGCCATCTTTACCAGCTGTATCTCGGCCTTCCAGAATAACCAGAAGGCGTAAACCACCCGCAATAATCTGACGCTGGAGCTTAACTAACTCAATCTGCAGTAGGCGAAGTTGGGCGTCGTATTCTGCTTGATGGTTATCTTTGGAGTCCTTACTCACGACTTAGGCTTCAGTTCCAGAAGCAGGGCTTGCAGCAGTCTTCTTTCTAGCCGTCTTTTTGGTGGCAAGCTTTTTTCTCGGCGCTTTCTTTGCTGCAGTCTTTTTCGCTGCTGTTTTCTTGCTTGCTGGTTTTGTTGCAACTGGCTTTTTAGTGGCCTCTTTTTTCTCTAGCTTATCGAGTGCCTTAGCCAGCTTATCGATTAATTTTTCGCGATCGGACTCTAACTTATCCAGTTTTTTCATTAACTGTTTTACTAATTTCTTTTGACTCATGATTTTTTCCTGTGATTGAGTTTGCCGATGCTTGACTCATCCTACGATTTATTGGCCTCTGTATCAAGCTTTTTCCTGATGAGAGCCTATTGTCATAAATGTATTTGACGTAAAAATTAATGATAAATTGGATGCTTATGCTTAAAACCCTTGCTTCATTACCTCGTAGCGTCTGGCTGATTGGCCTTATTAGCTTAGTCAATGATTCCGCCAGTGAAATGCTGTATCCCTTAATGCCACTGTACTTGGCCTCAGTATTGATGGCGGGGCCAAAGGCAATTGGCTTAATTGAAGGGGTGGCTGAAGCAACATCGAGTCTGTTTAAATTGGTTTCGGGTGTCATTGTCAATAAAACCAATAAAACCAAACCTTGGATTGTGTTTGGCTATTCGGTGGCTGCTATTGGCAGGCCTTTGATTGCATTTGTTGGCTCTTGGTTCGGGGTCTTGTGCATTCGATTTGCTGACCGTCTTGGCAAAGGACTCAGAAGTTCGCCAAGAGATACGCTATTAGCAGAAAGCGTTCCTGCTAATCAACGCGGTATCACGTTTGGCCTGCATCGCTCAATGGATAATCTCGGCGCAGTGATTGGCCCACTTTTAGCAGCTTATTTGCTCGCAATTCAGATGCCGCTGCGAGAGATATTTATGTGGGCAATTATTCCCGGTGCGATCACAGTCGTTTTGGCTTTATGCCTCAAAGAGCCTCCACGGAATATCTCCAGCATTGCGCCCACCAAATTTGTTTGGTCACTTGCAGGATTTCCACCCCAATTCAAGCGCTATATTTTGGTGGTCGGATTATTTGCCTTAAGCAACTCCTCAGATATGTTTTTGCTATTACGTGCTCGAGAACTCGGGGTGCCTCAAGAAGAAATCCCCTTGCTTTGGGCTGGAATCTCACTGATCACCGCTGTATTCGGAACCCCTTTATCTGCTCTATCTGATCGATTTAGCCGTAAGTACTTTATTGCTTGCGCTTGGGCGATCTATGCCCTGATTTATGTCGGAATGGGTTACTCAGGCCTGACGCTGGGTTGGCTTTGCGGTCTATTTGTGCTCTATGGCCTTTTTAAAGCAGGCACAGAGGGTGTTGAAAAGGCTTTGGTGGCTGATTTGGCGCCCCCAGGGCTGACGGGGAGGGCATTTGGCTGGTTCAATATGTGCTCGGGCATCATGTTGCTCCCAGCGTCCTCCATTTTTGGGGTCTTATATGAGGCCTACAGTCCAACTGCGGCATTCCTGTTTTCAGGTGGATGCGCATTCTTATCCTTATTGCTGCTTGTATTTTGGGTATTTAGAACCCCAAAGCACGCATAGAAAAACAAAATCCCTAAATAATTCAATTATTTAGGGATATTTATTCAAGTTTATTCTGGATGAAAGTTATTGCTGGCCATGAAGCTAATCGTGCGCTCAAAGCCGAGAATGCGGATGTAGCGCCAAGCAATATCACGATATTTGCTATCTAGATAGCCAATCGCGACCTCAGGCGTCCTTTTGGACAAGTCGATTTCTTGAATTGCACGGGCCCAACGTTTGAGTCTTGTTGACATATTTGTCGCCTCCATGTGCATACAACGCACCAGATTTCGGTAGAGATGACAGGAATGTCAAAATAATTACAAAAATAGGGTCAAACTGAGGCTATGGGCCAATTTAGGCCCATTTACTCTTGATGAGCCTTCATTTTTGCCAAACTTTTAGCCTCTTTTTTGATGGGCTTGAGGTAGATGAGAAGGCAAACAAATGCGGTGCTTGCTAGGATGATTTCCAAGACCGCCATCCAGAAATTGAGGCCGGTCTCCAATATGCGAACTAGACCTTCTGTGATGTATAAGAGAATGAGCATTGAAGCCCATTGCATCGTATAGACCCTGCCTTTCCAAATGCCGGGGATGGCAAATAGGAGGGGAATTCCCTTTAGGATCAACCAAGAGCCACCCGGGCGCAGTGGGGAAATAAACCATTCCCAACAAACACAGAGGATGAATAAATCTATAAAGGCAGCCGTAGCCAGCAGTTGGTAGGGATTCTTTTCCAGTATTTTCTTGAGCATAGGGGTCACTTTAAGAGCTTGAGTGCGGTTTGCGCCAAACGCTTGCCTTGCGCTATGGCCAAGCGCTGCTCTTCAGGGCTGATTGGCGCCTTACCGTCAGCATGGGCTAAGTGACTAACGCCATAGGGGCTCCCACCGGTATTTGAAGTCATTAAATCGGGTTCACTATACGGAAGGCCAACAATGAACATGCCGTGGTGAAGTAGTGGAATCATCATCGTCAGGAGGGTGCTTTCTTGGCCACCATGCATGCTGCCAGTGCTTGTGAAGACGCATGCAGGTTTACCAATCAGCGCACCGTTAAGCCACTCCGAGGAGCTGCCATCCCAAAAGTATTTCATGGGGGCCGCCATATTCCCAAAACGGGTAGGGGAGCCTAAGGCGAGGCCGATACAGTCCTGAAGGTCAGCATATTCCACATAGGGTGCGCCAGCGCTAGGTACCGCTGGCTCTGTTGATTCACAGACAGTGGAAACCGGTGGGACCGTTCTCAGTCGGGCATTTACTCCGGGAACACTCTCAATGCCCTCGGCAATAAGGCGCGCCAACTCTTTGGTTGCCCCATAGCGGGAGTAGTACAAAACTAAAATATCGTGTTGGCTCATATTCTTCTCTTATGATACGGCGATGCGCCTCATTCGTAATCCTCAATTATGGCTTGCTCTGGTTAAAGAGCTCTTGGAGCGCAATCGCGGCCTCAATCTCAATCAAATTGCAGCTAGCCTGGCATTTACAACCACCTTGGCCTTAGTGCCGATGTTAACCATTGCGACGATTCTCATTGGCTATCTACCCAGCGTGATTCAAGTGAAAAATGCATTTAGGTCATGGTTGTTAGATACCTACATGCCTGGTGGCATTAATCAACAAGTCTTTATTTATCTTGATCAGTTTTCTTCTAAGGCACGTGGTCTAACTTATGTTGGCTTGATTGGTTTAGTGATTACTACCATCATGACTTTATCTGTGATTGAGGGCGCCTTTAACCAAATATTTAAGGTTGAGAAAAATCGCCCCCTACTTAAAAAGATCATCATCTACAGCTGTGCGACTTTTTTAGGCCCAGTGCTCCTGGGTTTAGGAATTTATTTAAGCGGCATTTTGTTTAGTGCCTCTGAAGGTTGGATTGCAGCGGTATCGTTTGGTTTCCGTTTCACCGCAACCGTAGCGCCAATTTTTCTTGCAGTGGGTGTATACGCTGTGGTTTATAAAATTCTGCCGTATTCCAATGTTCTTTGGTCGGATGCTTTTGTGGGTGCATTGATTGCAGCATTGAGTTTTGAAATCATGAAGTTTGGTTATGCCATCTTTCTTACGCACACTGCCTTCTATAAAACGGTATATGGAGCTTTCGCCATTTTCCCCTTGGGACTCTTGTGGATCTATATGACTTGGTGGATTACCCTTGCCGGGGCAATTCTGGTGGCAAATCTACCTGGCATCCGCAGTGGGGTAATTAGGGTTATTCGTTACTAAAAGGGGGTTTTTAAGCCTTGATTCCCCGCTTGCTTGGGGATATATTGAAGTAATAGATAGATTGATTCGATTGTTTTGGAGACCAAATGAAAGTTCGTGACATTTTGCGTGTGAAGGGCAGCACCTTATTTACTGTTGCCCCAGAGACTGCTCTTCAAACAGCAGTATTAGTCATGAGCGAGCATGACATTGGTTCTTTGGTCGTGATGGAGTACGACAAATTAGTGGGGATTTTGACTTTCCGGGAAGTGATTGCTGCATTAGCAAAACATCAGGGAAAATTGGATGGCCTCCAGGTTCGTACTGTGATGAATCAAAACCCTTTGACCTGCAATATGGAAACCGAGATTGATGATGTCCGCCGCATGATGTTGGTCGATCATGCTCGTTATTTGCCGGTAGTTGATCACAAAATGTTGATGGGCGTGATTTCATTTTATGACGTGGCTAAATCGGTGGTTGAAGCCCAAGATTTTGAAAATACCATGCTCAAGGCCTATATTCGCGACTGGCCAGAAGATACCGAAAAGACTGCAAACTAGTCTTCAAACGGCAGTTCTGCCCCCTGTAGCGCAGACAGATGACATAATGTCGATATGTCAGGAAATACTTTAGGCCTCCTTTTTACTGTTACCACTTTTGGTGAATCTCACGGCCCCGCCATTGGGGCTGTTGTAGATGGCTGCCCTCCAGGGATGTTGCTTTCAGAAGCAGATTTGCAGATTGATCTGGATCGTCGCAAGCCAGGGACATCAAGACATGTCACTCAGCGTAGCGAAGAAGACAAGGTAGAAATTTTGTCTGGCGTTTTTGAAGGCAAGACTACGGGTGCGCCGATTGGCCTATTGATTCGCAATACTGATCAACGCAGTCAAGATTACGGCGATATCTTGCAGACCTTTCGCCCTGGACATGCTGACTACGCTTATCACTTTAAATATGGTTTTCGTGACCCACGTGGTGGTGGTCGCTCATCTGCAAGGCTAACGGCACCAGTCGTGGCTGCAGCAGCTATCGCCAAGAAGTGGTTGCGTGAACAATTCGGTACCGAGTTTTACGGCTATATGAGCCAACTCGGGGAAGTTCAGATTCCATTTGAAGATCTTGCCCAGGTTGATCAAAATCCATTCTTTGCCGCCAATGCACAGATCATTCCACAGCTAGAAAGTTATATGGATGAGTTACGCAAAGCAGGGGACTCCTGCGGTGCGCGGATAGAGGTGCGTGCTCGCAATGTTCCTATTGGCTTAGGTGAGCCCCTATTTGATAAATTAGATGCCGATATTGCCCATGCCATGATGGGTATCAACGCAGTCAAGGGTGTTGAAATTGGCTCTGGCTTTGCATCTGTTGCACAGCGAGGCAGTGAGCATGGCGATGAATTGCATCCCGATGGCTTTGCGAGCAACAATGCTGGCGGCACCTTAGGTGGTATCAGTACTGGTCAAGACTTGCGAGTTTCAATCGCCATTAAGCCCACATCCAGCATCATGAGTCCAAAACAGTCTGTTGATCTGAATGGCAATCCGATCACAGTTCAAACTAAAGGTCGTCATGATCCTTGCGTTGGTATCCGCGCGACACCGATAGCTGAAGCCATGTTGGCGCTGGTGGTGATGGATCATGCGCTGCGTCACCGTGCTCAATGCGCGGATGTTTCACTACCGGTTAAGCCGATTCCAGCAGCCCGTCCAGGTTCAACATTGGATTGATCTTCTCACTTCAATGACGGCTTCTCTGCGCTGGGCCTTCGGGTCCTTTTTCTTTTTATATTTTGCCTATGTTGGCTTAGTGTCACCATACGCCAGCTTATTTTTCCTGGATCGGGGCTTTAGCGTTATTGAGATTGCGGTATTGATGTCCATGCTGCAGATCACTCGAATCATAGGCCCTTTTTCCTGGGGTTGGCTTTCTGATTTCCTATCTAATCGGGTTGGCATCATCCGCTTTTGCGCCTGTTTGGCCTCAATTGTCTTCCTAGCAATTTATTTTCTTCACAGCTACCTCAGCTTCTTCATCTGGATGTTTGTACTGCACACTATCTTGAGCAGTCTGATGCCACTTGGTGAGTCCGCTACAGTGCATGCTCTATTTAAAGATAATTCATTTGATAAGCGCTATGGTCGTTTACGACTATGGGGATCCATTGGTTTTATCTTTATGGTGCTAGCGGCAGGCGAGTTATTTCAGCGCAAATCTATTGAACTATATCCAGTGATTGGTACGATTGTTTTGCTGGCGCTAGCTTTGGTTACCTTCTTGTTGCACGAACCCAAAATGGAACGACGGGTGATGGTGAAGGGGGAGTTTTGGGGAGTTCTTAAAAATCCAGACGTCAGGTGGTTCTTAATATCTGGCTTCTTTATGGTTTTTGCTCATGCCGCCTTATACGTTTTTTATTCTTTATACCTTGCTAACTTGGGCTACAACAAGTTTCAAATTGGTCTGTTTTGGGCATTAGGTGTATTTGCAGAAGTGATCTTCTTCTATTTCCAAAGTAAAGTATTGAGTCGTTTAGATCCAGAAGTCGTTTTGCAAGGCGCATTTGGGGTTGGCGTAGTACGCTTTATTTTGATTGCATTTCTACCAATCACCTCAGTATTGATCTTTGCACAAGTACTTCATGCGGGAACCTTTGCTGCCCACCATAGTGCTGCTACCAAATTGCTGCAGCGCTGGTTTACTGGCCCACTACAAGCTCGAGGTCAGGCTTTAATGGCAACCGTATCGTATGGCCTGGGCGGAACGATCGGCGGTTTATGTGCTGGCTGGATTTGGGACTTGTCTCAGCCGCGAGACGTGTTTGTGATGTCAGCCTTTGCTTGCGGTTTAGCGGGGATGGCGATTCAAAAACTCAAGCCCCGTCATCACCAAAAGAGTTAATTGGTTTTATTGAACTTTTGCTTTGGCACGAAGTTTTTGCATCATTTCAGTGAACTTCGCTTTTTGCCAATTTTGATCGGCCATGATCATCTGTTTTAACTGATCTTTCATATCTTCATAACTTGGCGCCTTCACGTCACGAGAATCAACAACTTTGATGACATGGTATCCAAATTGAGATTTAACGGGTTTATCCGTTGTTTGACCGTTCTTTAATTGAACCATGGCTTTTGAGAACTCCGGAACCAATGCTTTATCTGATACCCAACCAAGATCACCACCATTTTTAGCAGAGCCAGGGTCTTTTGACTTCGCTTTGGCAATGTCTTCGAAATTGGCACCGGACTTCAGTTGAATAATGATGGCTTTTGCATCTGATTCTTTCTCTACCAAGATGTGCTCAACATGGTATTCCTTGCCAACATATTGATTCTTGACAGTTTCATACGCAGCCTTGAGGTCGGCCTCAGCAACGCCTTCCTTTTCTACATAATCTTCAAATACTGCAGCTACTAGCACTCCGATACGGGCTTGTTCTAGCTGGTCACGTACAGATTCTTTTTGGATCACGCCGCGATTATTGGCCTCTTGCAAAATTAACTCGCGGGTTACCAGCATTTCCCGTGCTTGATCACGAACTTGAAGATTATCAGCTTGTCCAGATTTTTGGACCAACTTATCTAGCTGCGCTTTTGGAATCGCTTTTCCATTCACAATGGCGGCATTTTGCGCCATAACATTGGCCGAAAAGAGAGCGACGATAAGAGTGCTAATAACTGATATTTTACGTGGGCTAAACATAGTTTTGAAAGTGATTAAAGGTGGTCAGTAATGTAAAGAGATTGAGGAATCAAGCTTGATATTCTGCTGGAGTCAGGGCTGTAATAGTCAGGGCATGAATTTCTGTTGGAATATGGGAGTCTAGGGCCTGATATATAGAGCGATGCCGCGCTACTAAATTAAGGCCAGCAAACTCAGGCGCAACAATGGTGAGTTTGAAATGTCCACCACCGCTAGCAGCTCCAGCATGGCCCGCATGGAGATGACTCTCATCTTCTATATTGAGAAGCTCAACAGCAAAGGCCTGGCGAAGATCTTGCTCAAAGCGCTTTATTCGCTCCTGATTAATACTCATTGAGTAGGATGCTCCATATGTCGTGCCAACCAAACGCCCTGGATGATGACAAAAATCACAAGCAATCCTGTGCTCCCAAATAATTTAAAGTTCACCCAAGTCTCTTCAGAGTATTCAAAGGCAATGTATAAGTTGAGGGCACCCATCAAGAAAAAGAAGGCTGCCCATGCCATATTTAAGCGATGCCAAATGGAACTTGCGCTAGCGGGCTTGAGAGTAACTTGCTTGCCCATCAATACTTGGATCCAATTCTTATTAAAAAATTGGGCACTTACGAATAAAGCTCCAGCAAACAGCCAATAAAGCGCTGTTGGTTTTAACTGTATAAACGTTTTGTCATGCAGGAAGATAGTTAGACTTCCAAATACCAAAATCATGCCTAGACTGACCCACTGCATTGCATCAATCTTGCGATGACGATAGTAAACCCAGAGAATTTGACCAATGGTTGCAACCATGGCAACAATAGTTGCTGTGTAGATATCACCTAATTTAAAGGCGATGAAGAACAGAATGATGGGGAATAGGTCGAATAAAAATTTCATCTGAGCATTATCCAGCTATTTATTTTAGATATCTGATTTACTCGGATCGCTTGGCTTGGCATTGCCACTAGGCTCAAATGTCAAGGAAGCTGAGTTAATGCAATAGCGCAAACCCGTAGGCTGAGGGCCGTCATCAAACACGTGTCCGAGATGGGCATCACAATTGGCGCATCTCACTTCAGTCCGGATCATGCCATGGCTAGTATCTTTAATTTCTTTAATCGCAGATTCTTGTTCGGGCTGGTTATAGCTCGGCCATCCACATCCGGCATCAAACTTAGTATCAGAAAGAAAGAGGGGGGTTCCACAGCAAACACAGGTATAGCGGCCTTGATCCCAGTGGTCCCAATATTTTCCAGAAAAGGGGCTCTCTGTGGCAGCTTCTCTCGTTACGCGATATTCAATATCGCTTAATGTTTCTTTGTACTCTTGATTTGTTTTTTTCATAGGATTTAAGCTCAATAGATAGAATAATTTTATGATGAACAGCTGATCTCAACCGACTGCCAATCTGGTGATGGTGGTAATGCATAGGCTGCATACTGATCTTGTTCGGCGAATGGATTTTCCAGAACTTTCAATAAGCTTGCTATCTCGCTGAAATCCTTTGCTTGAGCTTTATCGATCGCTTTTTGAGCAAGGTAATTGCGCAGAATATATTTTGGATTTACTGAATCCATTCTTTTCTTACGCTCAATATCATCGCTGGACTCTGCATTGAGACGAGCAATGTAATCACTAAACCACTGATCAATTGCTTGACGGTCGATGAAATGGTCTCGCAAAATGACATCTTGTGATGTGTTACGAGCACTTACAGAAGAAAGTCCGCGAAATAGATTTGTGAAGTCCACCTTGGAGTCATGCATGGCCTGGAGGAGTCTTTCAATTAAGTCAGTATCACCTTCTTGGGTGGTCAAAAGCCCCAACTTCTCCCTAAAAAGCGCCTGCCATGTCTGTCCATATATCACTGCAAATTCGCTTAATGCCTCACTGAGTAGGGTCTGAGCCCCATCTTCTGAATGTTCTAGTGCTAGAAGGGGGATGAAGGCGCTTGCTAGACAAGCCATATTCCAATGCATGATTTGCGGTTGGCGGTGATAGGCATATCGTCCTGCTTGATCGCTATGGTTACAGATGAAGTCAATCTGAAACTGATCTAAAAAACCAAAAGGACCATAGTCAATCGTTAGGCCTAGGACGCTAATATTGTCGCTATTGAGAACACCATGACAAAAACCTACTGCCTGCCATTGAGCAACAAGCTTCGCATTGCGTGCGCAGATTTGTCTAAATAATTCTAAGTAGGAAATTTTGTGATTGCTAGCATTTTGATAATGACCTTTGATTAACTCATCAGCTAGCTCCTGAAGGCGCACAATATTATTGGTCGATGCGTAGTGCTCAAAGTGACCAATACGGATAAAGCTCGGCGCTAATCTTGCGCATACCGCTGCAGTTTCCATTGTTTCGCGACGTACCGGTAAATCAGAACCTACGACTGCGAGGGCTCTACTGGTAGGAATGCCTAGAGCATGCATTGCTTCACTACATAAAAATTCGCGGATAGATGAACGTAAGACTGCTCTACCATCACCCATACGGGAATACCGTGTTTTGCCCGCGCCTTTAAGTTGGAGCTCTTGTCCAGAAATTTCCCCCAGAAGAATTGCTCTACCATCACCAAGTTGACCTGCCCAAACGCCAAACTGGTGCCCGCTATACACGGTAGCAATGGGGTTTGGGAAACTATGGGCATCCGTTACCAGGGTATTTCCAGCTAGAAGGTCTAACCAGGCAGAGTCTTTTGGAAGATCATTTGAGCCCAGTGGGAGATCGATCAACTTTGCTGCCGAAGTAGAAAATGCAACCCAATAGGGATCGGGAATAGGGGTCGGTTGTACTGCATGAGTGGCGTCATCGCCGAGTAATGGAAAGGCCATGCTAACTATTCTAGGTGGATTTCCAAAATTTGGTACAAGCTACTAAAATAACCCTATGAATAAACAAGTGCAGATCAATCCCCAGACTCAGTTGGCTAATTTAGGCGAAGAGTTAAACGTTCCGTTCTTAAAGCTCTTAGGTGTGCGTTGTCTTAGCGCTGAAATGGGTAAGGGTGAGATTCTCTTAGCCTTAAAGCCAGAACATACCAATACTTGGGCGGTTGCCCATGGCGGCGTTTTATTGACTCTGATGGATGTAGCGATGGCAGTGGCCGCTAGATCAGGAGATCCAGCGGACCGTAGTGTTGTTACCATTGAGTTGAAGAATAATTTTATGCAGGCTGCCAACGGTGTACTGCGTGTTAAAGCAGATACCGTCAGAAGCACAGCAACCATGGCTTTCTGCGAAGCAAAGCTCTATAACGATCAAGGTGAAGTTTGCTGTATGGCAACCGGTACATTTAAGTACCTTAAACGTCTAGCCAGTCGCAATGCTGATGGTGAGCGCGTGATTAATGACGATTTACGCAGCGAACAGAACGATTAAACCTAAACTGATAAGTTTGAGCCTGGGGCTGTAGTGAGGGCGCCTGTAATCACATCATGACCCACAGTGCCAGTAGCATCAAAGCGGCGTTCAACCATTTCAAATTGACCATCCTTACGAACCCTGAGGATGGTGCTTGAACGGGTTCCGTAAGAAGCAGTTTTAATAAACGCTGGCGACAACGCTTTTTCCCATTCACGAGTAACGCCAGTATTCGGCAATTCATGATCGCTCGCATGGTGGGTATCTGCTAATAACTTTAAATATTGATCTGCATTTTTGAGTTGTCCGCTATCCATTGCTAAGGTCTGCGCAAAAGCGGCTACGCGATGATTTACCTTAGGCCACGGGGTATCTAACATGGCATTCGAAAGCCCGTAGACACCGGCTTCTAAAGGCTGATGGGGGAAGACTTTACGAGGTCGAATATTCTGACCCAGCATCATGCGATTGCTTACCCAGTGCATCTGCGCATTCTCTGGATTACTCAGATCTGCCATCAGCAGATTAAAGCCGTTGTAGTTCTGAAAGCGCTTGGCATTTTCTTGGATAAATTCCGCTGGTGCAGCTTGACCAGCGAGATACATGAGAGAGAGTTCGCCACGAGTTCGAGAATCTGGATTTTTTTCACTAGGCGCTCTAACGTTGGTTAGTGCAGCAAACTTACCGCTCTTGGTAAAGCCCAGCCAAGTTCCAGGACTACCCAAAACATCAGCGCGGTCTCTACCCGCTAATAGATGGGGGTGTTCATCCCACCAAGCAATGCCTTCTGTATCGCGCTCGTAAAATTCATCACGATTCGCTGCAACCACCAAGGGGTAGTCAGGATGAGATTTCCAGGCAAAAAGGATGAGGCACATATTGGTTTTGGAGTAAGGAGCTCTATATTTCTATTAAAGGGTAGGGCAATGCATCTATTTTTAACACAGGTCCATTCGTACTTCCTAGGTGAATTTCCCCAGTTTCGAGCGCATCTAGCTTGCACTCGATTTGGAAGTCGATTCTTCCTGGATCAAAAGGATTGTTTGCCGATAAAACCACCATACCAGCAGGCTGATCAGGCTCTTGAGCGAGAAAAAGCTCTGTCCCAGGCTCAATAGATGTAACCCCTATATCTTGGTTGATATGCGCCAATTGCAAGCGCCTTTTAATAACGCCGCGATATTGACTGCGTGCGACGATTTCTTGACCTGGGTAACAACCTTTTTTGAAATCCACTCCGGCTACGGATTCAAAATTAATCATTTGCGGCACAAACTGTTCTTGAGTAGCCAAAACAATACGTGGGATAGCGCTCATCACCTCGAGATAGTTCCATGCAGAATCATTGGCGCTAGCGTTTTGATCTAGATTCAGATTTGGCTGAGCGATCAAAACTCGTCCATAGCTTTGCTGGTCAAGCAGCACATCTGGAATCCGTAGGGTAACTTGTTCAGCCTTGTTCTGTAGTGCTGCTATTTCTATCGGGGATCCATAAAATCCAGACACATTCCAGCTGGAGGAAGCATCTACAACCGCAACCTTAGAGCGCAATACATACATCGCCAATCTTTTTGCAGTAGCAGCGGCCAAGTCTTTGGAGATGAATAAAGCGAATCGATCAACAAAATCATCGCCTGATGGGAATAGTCCGAGCCACGCGCTAGCTAATAATCTGCCTTTGGGATTGCAGTAGCCAACGAGTCTGACGGATTCGTGAGACTGGGCAATATCAGTGGGCTTGGTAGGCTTAAGCCCTAAAACTGAATTACTCAATTGGGACTGAAGAAAGCTAGCTGCATCTGCCCCCTCCACAAATATCAGCCCCCATTGAGGCAGGGTAGTTAGGGAGGAGGGCAAAGACCCTGATATTTGGGAGTTTTGGGTGGCTGTTATCATGACCCTTTTATCATAGCCTGATGAGAAGAAAAAATCAGAGGAACGGCCTTTTCTCCAGCAAAAGTCCATCTGGCTCTACTATCAAAACGTGGATCTATGCTGGCATCGCTGGATTAGCGATTCTTTATGGCGCAATCTTTTTATGGCCAGTAGTGCCGAGCACCCCCAATACTAATGATCCTGCAGTTTATAAAGTCAAAATCCAAGCACAATCGGGTCTTGCAAGTATAGCCGCACAACTTAGTGAGCAGGGCTTATCGACACCTTCAGTAATATTTCAGTTGAGTGCTAGAGCGCTTTTTATTGGCGCTAGGCTTAAACCGGGAACCTATCTCTTAGCCACAAGAGCTAGTTTAGGAAATATTCTGTTGCAGATTGCCCGTGGCGATCGGGTAAAAGAAAGTATTGCAATTATTCCAGGTATGACGATCTGGCAGTTGCGTACACTGATAGACGCTCACCCAGAATTAATACATCAGACTAAAGGGATGAGCTCAAAAGCGCTCCTACAAACCCTCAACTTAAATTACCCAAGTGACGAAGGCTTATTTCTGCCAGATACCTATATATTTGATCCTGATGAGTCTGATATCGTCATTTATCGCAGAGCCTCTCAAGCCATGCAAAAACAATTAACTACTATCTGGCCTCAGAGGGAGACAAATTCCCCCCTAAAAACACCTTATGAACTCCTTATTCTGGCCTCCATCATCGAAAAAGAAACAGGCCGATCCAGCGATAGGGCTTTGGTGTCTGCAGTGTTTACGAATCGACTTAACCGTGGAATGCTCTTGCAAACTGATCCCACTGTCATTTATGGAATTGGCCCCCAATTTAACGGAAATTTACGTAAAGCAGATCTACGTAAGGACACTGCCTACAATACGTATATGCGCAAGGGTCTACCACCAACTCCAATAGCGATGCCTAGTAAGGAATCCTTGCTAGCCGCCGCACATCCGGCTAAAAGCAATGCAATCTATTTTGTTGCTAAGGGAGATGGCAGTAGTCACTTTTCTCATAACCTCAAAGAGCATGAGGCAGCTGTAGACCAATACCAACGCAAACTCCATTCTCAATAAGCACTATGACATCAATGTATCCAGGATTTTTCATCAGTTTTGAAGGCATTGACGGTGCAGGCAAGAGCACTCATATAGAGTCCTTTCAAAAATTAATCCAAGAGCGCTATCCAAAGCGTGAGGTGGTAATGACTCGAGAGCCTGGCGGAACTCCATTGGGTGAGCAATTAAGAGCTTTGTTACTAGATGCCCCCATGAATTTAGAAACTGAAGCATTACTGATGTTTGCAGCGCGGCGCGAGCACATCGCTCAGATTATTGAGCCGGCCCTGATTGCTGGAAAGATTGTTATTTCTGATCGATTCACAGATGCTAGCTTTGCTTATCAGGGTGGAGGCCGTGGGCTGAGCCTTGAAAAGTTAAATGATCTTGAGCGCTGGGTGCAAGGGCGAGCTCTTGGCCAATTGCTTCAACCCAATTTAACGATTCTATTCGACTTGCCAGGTGAAGTTGCAGAAGCTCGTCGATCCAAAGTACGCGCACCAGATAAATTTGAAAAGATGGATTTGAATTTTTTTGAGAAAGTTCGCCAAGAGTATTTACGTCGTGCTAAAGCAGATCCTAATCGCTTTCATTTGGTTGATGCCACTCAAACTCCAGAGGTCATTTGGAGTGGCTTGCAGAATCTGGAATTGGAAATCTAAATGCTGGATTCATCCCTTTCTGGGAAAAAACAAGTGGCACCTTGGCTGCGACCATTATGGGATGGCATGGATTTTGACAATATCCCCAATGCGATCTTGCTGCATGGTCAATCCGGTATCGGTAAATTTACCTTTGCTCTAGAGTTAGCTAAAGCGCTTTTATGTGAGAGTAAAGATATTGCTGCGCGTCCTTGCATGCAATGCGAAGCTTGTCATTGGTTTAATACCGGCAATCATCCAGACTTTATCGCGCTTGTGCCCGAAACTCACCGAAAATTCTTACCTTTTGCCAACTACGAAAGTGATGAGCCACCCAAAAAGACTAAGGCTGCGCGGGAGGATTCGGATGGTGAACCTAGTGAGAAAAAAGAAAAGAAAGTGATTTCCATTGAAGAAACTCGAAGTGCTATTGAAAGCCTCTCCATTGGCTCTCATAGAGGCGGCAATAGAGTCATCCTCATTTACCCCCTTGAAATGCTGCGTGCCGATTCTGCCAATACATTATTGAAGTCCTTAGAAGAGCCGCCTGCCAATACCATTTTTATCCTATTGGCCGATCGTGTCGATCGCGTTCTGCCTACAATACGTTCCCGCTGTCGCTTATTGACTGCCCCTCGGCCTGATCGTGAAATTGGATTGTCGTGGTTGCGCTCTCAGTTAGCAGGGGTCAAGGGTTTGAAGGTGAACGATAGTGATATTGATTCGATCTACGATGAGCAGGGCGGGGCACCGTATGCTGTTTTGGAATCATTGCTTGCCAGACATCATCAAGACGATAAAGATGAGTTGAGTATTTCAATTCAGGCAACACGCTATTTACTTCAGGCAATGTCGCAAGGTGGTCGCATCAATTGGCTAGATACAGCTGAAAAAACCCATAAAGCTCAATATGCTTATTTGCTAGCTGCCATGCAACGCTGGGTCTCCGATTTGCAGTCAGTTGCACAAGGGGCTTCACCTCGTTATTACCCGAGGCATCTTTCTACCATTCAAGGCTTAGCCCAATCTACCAAGATTCCAAAATTGCATCTTTTTTGGAAATCTCTTCTGCAAGCCCGCCGGCATGAAAATCATCCACTGGCTAACCGAGTACAGCTTGAAGCGCTGCTTTCTCAATACCAACAAATCTTTGAGGCCTGATTTGGCTTAGAGCAGTCTAAAATGGGGGCTTATGTTTATCGACTCTCATTGCCATCTCGATTTCCCAGAATTCCAGTCGCGTCTCCCTGAGGTGCTCCAGAATATGGAAGACGCCCAGGTTAATAAGGCTTTGTGTGTGTCAGTGAATTTGCCTAACTTCCCCAATGTTTTAAAGCTTGCTGAAGATCATGAGCATTTATATGCATCGGTTGGTGTGCATCCGGATTACGAAGATACCCATGAACCAAGCCTCGAGTTCCTTGTTGATACGGCCTCAAAACACTCCAAAATCATTGCCATTGGAGAGACGGGTCTCGATTACTACCGAATGGGTGATCGCAGCTATGAATCAATGGAATGGCAAAGACAGCGTTTCAGAACCCATATCAAGGCCGCCATTCAGTCACAAAAGCCATTAATCATCCACACACGTTCGGCATCAGAAGACACTATTCGCATCCTAAAGGAAGAGGGGGCTGAGCAAATAGGTGGGGTTATGCACTGCTTTACTGAAAGCCTAGCTGTTGCCAAGGAGGCAATGAATTTGGGGTTTTATATCTCCTTTTCAGGAATTGTGACCTTTAAGAGTGCCAAGGATTTGCAAGAGACCTGTAAGCAGGTGCCTCTGGACCGGATGTTGATTGAAACCGATTCACCATATTTGGCGCCCATTCCTTATCGGGGCAAGATAAATGAGCCTGCCTGGGTTGCCAAGGTCGGTGAATTTATTGCGGAACTCAAGGGTGTCTCTATTGACTCCTTGGCCAAGCAGACATCTGAGAATTTTTATCAATGTTTTCAAGTAGATAAAGCATACTTATGAGAATTCAATTGAATAAATTTCTTACCGTATCTGTCTTTTTAGCCCTTAGCCAGGCTGCTTTAAGCCAAACCGCAGACCAGATAAATGACTTTGTAAAAGCTGCAAAATTCGACAATGCTTCTGAGGTTAGATCATTGCTAGCAAAAGGTGTCACTCCAAATGCCGTAGACTCTAATGGCAACCCCATGCTGCTTCTAGCCATTAAAGACAACTCCGATAAGGTTATAGATGTACTCTTAAACAATCAGAATATTGATGTGGATTTATCGAATAAGAACGGTGAAACCCCGTTAATGATTGCCTCAATCCAAGGAAACTTACCCCTAGTGAAGAGGTTGGTAGAGAAAAACCATGCTGCAATTGACCATATCGCATGGACGCCGCTTCATTACGCCAGCGCAAGAGGCCAAGTATCTGTAGCCGAATTTTTGCTATCTGAAGGTGCCATAGTTGACTCTAGAAGCCTCAATGACACCACGCCTTTAATGATGGCTGTTCAGTCTGGTAATGAGCAGATGGTTAAATTATTGCTTGATAAAGGCGCTGATATTCAATTGCGCAATTCACTTGGTTTTACTGCGATTGATATTGCCGATATTTATGAGAAGCCTTGGATCGGAGATGGGCTGAGGTCTCGTTGGATAAAGCTTTATAAGAAGCCGTATGTCAGGGATCCTAAGGCTAAACTCCCGAAGCCCTGATATGACTACTTGCGTATAATCATTATTATGTCAAACAAGATATAGAATCACTAAATTGATCAGAACAGAGATAAGCAATTGATTGAATACCTACACTCCCTTCCTAATGTATTGACAGTGTTTTATGAGATTACGAATGGTTTAACAGACTTTGGCATCCGGCTGATGAGCTTTGTTTCGGTAATGGTTGTGCTGATACATGGTCTGTTGGTCTTGTTTGTCATGGGTTGTTTGAGCGCCTTCAACAAAAAATATGGAAGTGAAAAAACCAAAAATATCGATATCCTGATTTATTTTATTGTGGTACTTCTCATATTGCTAAGCCACTTAGTAGATATATTCATCTGGACCTATGCAATAGTAAGCGTCAATGTCTTCCCAGGCGTTATCAAGACCTTTTACTTTACTGGAGAAATGTATACCAACTTAGATCACAACGACCCTATCTACAATATTGGAGAGCGTTGGAGAATTTTGCCGATTCTGATCTCTTTTTCAGGCTTATTTGCGATAGCCATTTCAGGGGCGGCACTCTATACACTACTAATGTCAACTTTTGGACAAACGGCAAAGAGCCCTAAGTCCTCTTAGTATTCCAAGTCTATTGAAATTCGGTAATTAGCCATGCTCCTTTTGGATTTATTTCGCAACGCGGACCTCCCGAGTTTTGCCACCCTATTTCATCAAATCAATATTGATATGGGCAACGGCAAGATATGGGAATTGGTTATTTTTGCCTGTGGCATGCTCGCGGTTCATGGCTTTGCTGTATTAGCTATAGCTGGTGCATATCACTTCATTAACCAATTCTTGATAAAGAAAAAGGTTGCTGGGGGAAGCTTTATTGCATATTTCATCGCCATCCTATTGGTAATTGCAAGTCACCTAAGTGAGATAGTGATGTGGACATATATCTGTGTTGGATTGAAAGTTTTTCCAACAAATCCCCAAACGTTTTACTTTGCTGGCGAAATGTATACAACCGTTGGTTATGGAGATTACAAACTATCAGAGCACTGGAGAATACTGCCGATCATCATTTCCTTTACTGGGATATTTGCTGTATCCATGTCTGGAGCGGCCTTGTACTCCATGATGGGCGCATTGTTAAATCGTCCAAGTCAAAACCCAAAATCAGGAACGGGCTTTTAAGGCTTCATTGTTTGCGGTACAGGGCTTTTTTGCTTAAAGATTAACTCCACTACCCTGCCGTTTGTATCTTGAGATTTGATTCTGCCTGGAAGCCATTCCAAATCTTTGGCTAACCAAATATCAATTTGCCGCTTATAAGGATCACTTTCACGCTGCATTAAGGCGTAATGGCGATTCACTGCATTACCTAAACTCGGTATCGCATCAGAAATAGTCTCACCATAACTTTTAAATTGCCACATTTCTAAAGTGTTGTAATCCACAACTGGAATGGCTTTAATGCTGCCGGATTCATCAATCTTGCTATCGCCATTTAACAAAGATGCAAACTGAAACATCAGGCTAAAACGATCTTGAGTACCGGGCAAAATCGTGGGTGTAAATTCAGGTTTTTCTGAAAAGAACATCTGCCCTTCCCCTTTGTCATCACGATCGAAGCGTGAGTAGCGTGGCGGCTTTGTTCCCCGTTGCGACCAATATATCGATGGTGCAATGCCATAAGCATCTACAGTGCCCCTGGATTCAAAAACAAAGGGGCCCACAAACGCGTAAGGGATATTGATATAGAGGCGATAGCTATTACCCTCAACAATCCAATCAATTTCCCCGGTTTGGATGGGTTGTCCATCAAGGTAGGCATCGTAATATAGGATTCCAGACTCTGGCAGCTTAAAAGCCGTACCAGATTGATTAACTGCGCCACCCTGCTCACCAATGAGTTTTTGATCTTCTAATTTACCCTTTGAAGATGCGTCGGCAATAAGCTTCTTTTTTGGCGCCTTAGCCATCTGAATTTTTTTGGGAGGCTCAAGCTTGAGCTCAGTTCGAATGATGAGGTCATCTGGTATATCACCCGAAGAACCAAATGGGAAAAGCGGCAGACCAAAGAACAGTAGTAGATGTCCCAGCACAGATAGCGCCAGCGCAATGAACAGAAGGCGCCAAGATTTGCTTGCTACAAACTTACCAGCGTTCGATTGCTCTAGTTGAGTTTGCCAAAAACTCAGAGATAGCCCTCAAGTAAGCGACTATTTTTTGGGAGGTTAGCCGCCAGAAAATCCATCTGGTCCGCAAGAATATTGCGCCCTTTTAGAATCATGTCTTCATATAGGCTTGGAAGGTATGGCGTGTAGAGTAAACCCATGCCTGCTTGTTCAGGGGTGCGATTACCTTTGCGTTGATTACAGGGTCTGCAAGAAATGACTAAATTCATCCAAGAATACTTACCACCACGGCTATTGGGAATGATGTGTTCAGCTTCAGCTTGAGATTCATAGATCGCATCACCGCAATAGGCGCAGAGACCACGGTCTCGTTTAAAAAGTTTGTGCTTAGTGATGACTGGAACAACATCAAAGAGATTAATTTTGGCACTGCCTTTAATCGCAATGATTGAGTGCAACTCAATGACTGATTGCAAACCACTTTCTCTAGAAATACCGCCACGCATTTTTTTGATAGGATCGCCTAGCGTCCAAATAACACTCTTGTCGGCGTAATGTTTTGTTGCTTCTTCAGCATTCACCCAACCCTGGGGAATCCCACCAGCGTCTAATTTCAAGATGCTCAGCACAAACTCTCCTTTCTAGACCTAGGCAAAGCCATCGATCGTTTGACTAATATTACAGAAGAAGTTTGTGTCAATCAATCATCTAAGCAGCGATAAAGTCCAATACCTTGGGAAGATGGTCTGGGTAGTCTGCGATTCCATGATCACTGCCTTCCAAGACCAATTGATAGGCACCTGGATAAAACTCGGCCATTTCTTTCCAGTCCAACAGTTCATCGCCTTTTGCGGCAATCAAGAAGTAGCGACTGGGATCAGAAATCCGTTCAATTTGTAGGGCTTTTAACTCTTCTATATATTCTGGCCTGAAATCGAAAGGCTCATCACTATCGTAAGCGGTCATCAAGCCAACATGTGGTGCAAGTTCACGGGCAGCACGAACCGCAGGGTTGAGTACTACTGCTTTACACCCGTATTTTTCAGCCAGAAAGTTTGCATAAAAACCACCCAAGGATGAGCCAATAACCACAACTCTATCTGCATGAGAAGCATCAATATGTTGCATAACCATATCCATACTTGCTTTGGGTGAAGCAAGTAATTGTGGGCAATACCATTCAATTGGATTTTCAGGACTCGACAAAGCTTTAATAGCCTCGCCTGTCATTACCGCTTTACTCGATCTCGGTGAAGATCTAAAACCATGTAAATAGACTAGTAAGCTTGCAGTCATAATCCCTTAAGCCTTTTGACCAATTTCAAAATTAGCCAGTTTTTCCAAAGCCTTGACCATGGCGGAGTGATCCCAGGCTTTTCCTCCGTGTGCCGAGCACGAATTAAATAGCTCTTGAGCGGTAGCAGTATTGGGTAATGACACCCCTAATGCTCGAGCACTGTTAAGTGCAAGATTTAAATCTTTTTGATGCAGCTCAATCCGAAAACCAGGATCAAAGGTGCGCTTGACCATTCTCTCGCCATGCACTTCCAAAATCTTAGAGCTGGCAAATCCGCCCATTAAAGCTTGACGTACCTTAGCAGGATCGGCTCCTGCCTTTGCGGCAAATAAGAGCGCTTCAGCCACCGCTTCGATATTGAGTGCTACGATGATTTGGTTGGCAACTTTAGCTGTTTGACCATCTCCATTTCCGCCTACCAGGTTGATATTCTTGCCCATCAACTCAAAAATAGGCTTGACTCGCTCAAATACAGAGTCATCGCCACCCACCATAATCGAGAGTGTGGCGTTTTTAGCGCCAACTTCACCGCCGGATACTGGGGCATCTAAATAATCGCAAGCAAGAGCATTGATTTTCTTAGCAAATTCTTTCGTTGCTATTGGAGAAATTGAGCTCATATCGACCACAATTTTTCCCTTTGAAAGACCAGATGCTATACCCCGCTCTCCGAATAATACTTTTTCAACATCAGGAGTATCTGGAACCATCGTGAAAATGATGTCCGCTTTTTCAGCTACTTCTTGAGGGCTACCGCATTGAATAGCAGATGAGTTAGCAAGGTCAGCAGGCACTTTGCTACGAGTATGAATAAATACTTCGTGACCTGCCTTCACCAGATGGCCAGCCATCGGTGCCCCCATGATGCCAAGTCCAACAAACCCGAGTTTTAATGTTGCAGTCATTTTGTCTCCATGTCTTTATATGAATTTTTATGATTGATATTCTTCAAGCCAGCCCAGCCCAACCTCAGTAGCACTTGCTGGCTTGTATTCACAGCCAATCCAGCCCTGATAGCCAATTTTGTCTAACAGTTGAAATATATAGGGATAGTGAATTTCACCAGTGCCTGGCTCATGACGCCCTGGATTATCAGCCAGTTGAATATGAGCGATTCGATTGAGATATTTTTGAATGGTATTGGCAAGCTCGCCTTCCATGCGTTGCGCATGGTAAATATCGTATTGAACAAATGCATTCTCTGCACCGACTTCATCTAAAACATCAATTGCCTGCTGAGTTTTGGATAAGAAGAACCCGGGAATATCAAAGTTATTGATGGGCTCGATGAGTAATTTGAGATGTTCTTTATGCAACTCAGTAGCTGCGTACTTGAGGTTATCCACAAAAGTTTGATGTAGTAAATGATCATCAATGCCTGCTGGGATTTTTCCAGCCAAGCAATTCAGTTGAGGAACGTTTAAAACTTTGGCATATTCAATTGCCTTACTTACACCCGCCCGAAACTCTTCCACACGATCTGGAAGGCAAGCAATGCCCCGCTCGCCAGCATCCCAATCACCTGCAGGTAGGTTATGAAGAACTAGACTTAGTTGGAATCGCTCTAATTTTTCCTTGATTTCTATGGGTGAAAACGCATAGGGGAACAAAAATTCCACAGCCTTGAATCCAGCCCTAGAGGCCCGTTCAAAACGATCTAAAAACGGTACTTCATTAAAAAGCATGGTCAGATTGGCTGCAAATTTAGGCATTTATTACTCTTATTGGGTTTTGAATTTAAGTGGTGATCTTAACAAAGATGGGGAGATGCGTCCTTGGCGCCAAACGCCCCCTTTTGGGATGAAAATTAATAAAAGTGAGCTAATATCACAGATAGGATTGATGATTAATTAAGGAAAATAATGAATATCAAATTAACCCCCGTTTCCATGGTTTTGGCAGCTGTATTAGCCGCTCCATTATTGGCTTTTGCCCAAACTACCCCAGCCGATTCTGCATCACAAAAACCGATGGTGATTGATGCCGCTGCTGTAGAAAACCGCTATCAGCTTTATGAAGGCGAAGTGGTTAAGATTGACAAGAAAACCAGAACCCTAACCTTTAAAAACAAAGAAGGTACTTCTAAGTTTGTTGCTGGACCTGAAATTACGAATTTTGATCAAATCAAAAAAGGTGATCGTGTGAATGTCACCTATGAATTGGCTGTAGCGATCGAGCTAATCAAAACCAAAAGTGATGGCATTCGCAGCAAAGTTGAGACCAGCACAGTAACTCAATCAAAAGCCAATGAAATGCCATCTGAAAAGATTGCTAATAAGACAACTATCATTGCCGACATTATTTCTGTGGATCGTGAAAAGAAGCTGGTTTCAGTGAAGGGACCAAGCGGCAAAGTAACCACAGTGACTGTTAAGAATCCTGAGCTGTTAAAAGACGTTAACGTTGGTGAGCAGGTAAAAGTCATCTACTATGACGCAATGGCGGCATCCATCACAACACCCAAGAAATAATGATTGGTGAATGCAATTTCAGTTTTTTAGTATTCGCTTAGCATTTCTCATAGCTCTTTGCACCCTACTCCTGGCTTGTGCTAACACCACAAGATCGGGGGCGGTAGGTGTCAATCGATCACAGTTCATGCTGGTTTCCTCTGCCGAGGTAGACCGCATATCGGCCTCAAGCTTTAACGAACAAAACCAAAAGGCGCGAGAAAAGAATATTCTCATTACAACTGGGCCCACGTATGATCGCTTGAAATATATTTCTAATCGCTTGATTATTCAAACGGAAATATTTCGCGATGACACTCGCCAATGGAATTGGCAGCTTAGCTTGATTAATGCTCCGGTACTAAATGCGACTTGTGCTCCAGGTGGAAAGATCACTTTTTATACTGGTTTGATTGAACAGCTCAATTTAACTGATGATGAGATTGCTGCCATCATGGGACATGAGATTGCCCATGCCTTGCGTGAACACGGCAGAGAAAGAATTTCGCAAGCAGTAGCTCAAAATGTAGCCCTTAATGTTGTCTCAGCCACCGGTTATGGGGCTATAGCGGGTGCGGCTAATCAAGTTGCCCAATACGCACTAGTGCTACCCAACTCCAGACAAAATGAATCTGAAGCAGATGCTATCGGTCTTGAACTGGCAGCAAGAGCAGGATACAACCCCGAGGCAGCCATTAGTGTTTGGAAGAAAATGCTCAAAGCCACAGAAGGAAAGAATCCCCCAGAGTTTCTGTCGACCCATCCCTCCGGTGAAACGAGAATTGAACAGTTAACAGAACTCATGCCGGCTGTGATGCCGCTTTATAAACAAGCACCTAAACCTCACTACAAATAAGACAGATCCATGAAATAAAAAAGCCCCTTCAATAAGGGGCTTTTAAATGTCTTGGCGGAACGGACGGGACTCGAACCCGCGACCCTCTGCGTGACAGGCAGATATTCTAACCAACTGAACTACCGCTCCAAATTACAACAACTGCTTAGTACAACTACCAAAAATTTGGCGTCCCCAGGGGGATTCGAACCCCCGTACTCACCGTGAAAGGGTGATGTCCTAGGCCTCTAGACGATGGGGACATGGACTACTAAAAATACGGCTATTTTGAATGCTTGGTGGAGATAAGCGGGATCGAACCGCTGACCTCTTGCATGCCATGCAAGCGCTCTCCCAGCTGAGCTATACCCCCGAAATCCCACAATAAAACCGCAAGACACTCAAAACAATCCAAGATTTTAGCCTATTTTTGGCCTGATACGCAAATTGCCTACTGGACTACCTTGGAGAGCCTTTTAATTGCTTCATCACGTCCCAAGACAAGCAAGACAGAATCAATTGCAGGGGTTTGAGTGGTGGCGAATAAAGCGTATCGAACTGGCATTGCCAGGGCTGGCATTTTGATGCCGTGCTTTGCAAGAACTTGCTTAAAGGCAGCTCCATAAGCCTCTTTGGAAGGCTCTGTTTGCGCTAAAACCTCTATGAAATCTTTCAGTGCTGGAATGATGTCTGCAGGAATATTTTTCTCAATCTCCTGAATAGAATGATTGGGAGCTGGCAAGTAAAATAGTTTGGCGCCTTCAGCAATCTCGATCAATGTATTGGCCCGATCTTTCAGCAAACCCACTACTTGAACAAAGTCGGGTCCACTTTCAGTATCGATGCCAATTTGATGCGCAAAGGGTTTAGTTGCTTCAGCCAATACCTTTGGATCTGCTTGTTGAATATATTGGTGATTTAACCAAAGCAACTTTTCAGGATTGTGTTGTGCAGGCGAACGGCCTAAGCTCTCTAAGTCAAACCAATCTACAAATTGCTGCTTAGTAAATACTTCTGCATCCCCGTGGGACCAACCAAGACGTGCCAAATAATTCAAAATGGCTTCTGGTAAGTAACCCGCTTTTTGATAGTCTCGAACACTCATCGCACCATTGCGCTTGCTCATTTTCTCGCCGGAGTCATTCAATACTGTTGGCAAGTGGGCGTATATAGGAGGCGTTCCGCCGAGAGCCTTAAGGATGTTGATCTGTCTTGGTGTGTTATTCACGTGATCGTCACCCCGAATCACATGGGTAATCTTCATATCGAGGTCGTCAACGACTACGCAAAAGTTATAAGTCGGTGTTCCATCGGGACGCGCTATCACCAGATCGTCCAGCTCATCATTGCTGATTTCAATTTTGCCTTTGACGGCATCATCCCAAATCACTGAACCACCAAGTGGATTTTTAAAACGAATTACCGGATCTACGCCCTCAGGAATAGGCGGCAAAGTTTTGCCAGGCTCTGGTCTCCAAAGTCCGTTGTAGCGTGGCTTCTCTTTATTGGCCATCTGTTGATCGCGCAAGCGATTGAGTTCATCCTCGCTCATGTAGCAGGGATAAGCCAAACCAGAGTCCAAAAGTTGTTTAACAAGCTCACGGTAGCGATCAATGCGCTGCATTTGATAGATCGGACCCTCGTCAATATCGAGACCCAACCAAGACATGCCTTCAATAATGACATCTACCGCTTCTTGAGTAGAGCGCTCCTGATCAGTATCTTCAATGCGCAAAATAAAGTCGCCTTGATTATGGCGTGCAAAAGCCCATGGGTAGAGCGCGCTACGCAGATTTCCCAAATGAATAAAGCCCGTGGGACTGGGGGCAAAACGAGTACGAATATGCATAAATGGCATTATCTCAGGTCGCGCAGATTGACGGCAAAATAGAAAAACGTGGATACTTTGCAATATGAATGAATTACTTGTTTTTGTCTGTGATGGCGCCCCAGTACGTGGGGAAATCGTGTCCATTAGTACCGCTTGGCAGGCTGTCTTAGAGCGTCGTGATGACCCTCCTGCAGTTCGTCGCATCCTGGGTGATTTTGTTGGTGCAGCCACCCTTCTGAGCGCTAGCCTCAAGTTTGATGGCACCCTCATTATTCAAGCTCAAAGTAAGGGTCCTATTCAATTGCTGGTGGTGGAATGCAAGTCAGACTTATCTATGCGTGCCACGGTAAAGCTCTCGGTCGATCCAAGCGAAATTTCAGATCAGGCAAGCCTTGGGGAGCTTCTGGATGCGAGTCACTCTGGCAGACTGGTTATCACCTTGGATCCCTCTGATCGGGAACCAGGGCAAGCCCCCTATCAAGGCATCGTGGCCCTTCAAGATGAGCGTAATGGCTTAATCACGCCTGTTTCCAGTGCTGCAGAGGCCATTGGGCTGTATATGCAGAATTCTGAGCAGTTAGAGACCCGCATTTGGCTAGCTTCAAACGATAGTCATGTTGGCGGCTTACTGTTGCAAAGACTCCCAGACTCTGGTGGTCATGCGCATCTTGACCCACAATCGGCAGCCGAAGGTTGGTCTCGTATTCAAACATTGGGCGAAACCATTACTGATGAGGAACTGCTCACCTTAACACCCGATGTGATTCTCCGTCGCTTGTTTCTAGAAGAGTCAGCCGAAAATGGCGTTAGAAGTTTTCCACCTCGCCAAATTCGATTCTCTTGTCGTTGCTCACGCACGAAAGTTGCTGACGTATTGCGTATGCTTGGCGAGGAAGAGGTAAAAAGCATTCTGGCTGAGCAAGGCTGTGTTGAGACAATCTGTGAGTTTTGTGCAAAGCCTTACCGCTTTGATGCAGTAGATTGCCTGCAAGTGTTTAAAACTAGCTTACTCAGTGATGCCACCAGGCCACCATCTAGTGGCCACTAGGGTTTGAGTCTTATTGCTTTGGATTTGATGCAGACTTAAGGCCGTCATCGATAGGAACTGCAGAAGCCTTATCAGCAGGAAGAATCTGGACAAAAAATTCACCCTCTTTAATCAGGCCATGCTCGGCTCTTGCACGTTCTTCGATAGCCCGCGTGCCATCCTTTAAATCTTTTACATCCCCAGCAAGTTTGGCGTTACGCAGTGCCAGCAAACTATTTTTTGCTTGTTGCAGCTCAACCTGCTTTTCCATCTCGTATACCTTAAGCCATCCACCCTTACCCAACCACAGTGGGTACTGGATTACGATGAGTAATACCAGCATAGAGTAGATAACAATACGCATATTGAAAAGTGCTTAGCGCTTTAGGTTATAAAAAACAGACTTGCCTGGATAGCTTGCAACATCACCTAAATCTTCTTCGATACGCAGGAGCTGGTTGTACTTGGCAATTCGATCAGAGCGTGACAGCGAACCTGTCTTGATTTGACCTGCGTTTGTACCCACCGCGATATCAGCAATAGTACTGTCTTCAGTTTCACCAGAGCGATGAGAAATAACCGAGGTGTAGTTAGCACGCTTAGCCATCTCAATGGCAGCAAAGGTCTCTGTCAGAGTACCAATTTGATTGATCTTAATTAAGATCGAATTGGCAATCCCTTTTTCGATACCTTCTTTAAGAATGCGCGTATTGGTAACAAAAAGATCGTCACCTACCAGTTGAATTTTCTTACCAAGCTTGCGAGTAATGTCTGCCCATCCATCCCAATCACCTTCGTGCATACCATCTTCAATAGAGACGATCGGGAATTGGTCTGCCAAGTTACCCAGATAGTCCGCGAACTCGCTAGAAGAAAGTTGGAGGCCTTCACCCGATAAATGGTACTTACCATCTTTATAAAATTCACTAGCGGCACAATCCAAAGCAAGTAAGACGTCCTCACCTGCTTGATATCCTGCGCCCTCAATGGCTTTCATGATAGTTTGCAGACACTCATGATTGCTCTTAAAGTTTGGAGCAAAGCCACCCTCATCACCAACGGTCGTGGGTATACCTTGCGCAGCCAAAATCTTTTTGAGTTCATGGAAAATCTCAGCGCCACAGCGTAGCGCATCTCGGAAATTTTCTGCACCAACAGGCATGATCATAAATTCTTGAATATCAAGACTGTTGTTAGCATGCGCTCCACCGTTGACGATATTCATCATGGGGACTGGTAATTGCATACCGCCTGAGCCACCAAAATATCGGTACAGTGGTAAGCCTGCCTCTTCAGCAGCCGCTCTTGCCACTGCCATGGAAACTGCCAGAGTGGCATTGGCACCAAGTCGCGCTTTGTTATGAGTGCCATCTAGCTCAATCAGGGTGTGATCTAAGAAAGCCTGCTCACTAGCATCTAGACCCAAAATAGTTTCTGCAATTTCTACATTGATATTTTGAACGGCTTTTAAAACGCCTTTACCTAAATAGCGAGACTTGTCGCCATCACGTAATTCAATTGCTTCACGAGATCCGGTAGAGGCGCCGGAAGGTACTGCTGCTCTCCCCATCACACCAGACTCTAATAAAACATCGCATTCCACTGTCGGGTTACCGCGTGAATCCAAAACTTCTCTACCGATGATGTCAACAATGGCGCTCATGCACCTCTCCTTAAAACAATATGTAATGGGTTATTTAAAGCTATCTTCTAAAAATGATCCGCTTGATTTAATCACGGTATCAATAGAAACCAGCGACTCTAATAAATCTTTCATGCGATGCAATGGCACTGCATTAGGTCCGTCAGATAATGCTTTAGCTGGGTCTGGATGGGTTTCCATAAAAAGGCCACTCACTCCAACCGCCACAGCCGCCCTGGCTAAGACTGGTACAAATTCTCTTTGGCCGCCACTGGCTGTACCTTGACCACCGGGTAACTGAACAGAATGGGTAGCATCAAATACTACTGGCGCACCTGACTCTCGCAGGATAGCAAGGCTGCGCATATCTGAGACAAGATTGTTATAACCAAATGAAGCGCCACGCTCGCACACCATAAATTGATCAGGCAGGTTTACTTCTTTTGCAGCAGCACGCGCTTTTTCTATTACATTGAGCATTTCGTGCGGTGAGAGAAACTGGCCCTTTTTGAAATTCACTGGCTTACCGCTCTGCGCACAGGCGCGAATAAAGTCCGTTTGTCTGCATAAAAAAGCTGGGGTCTGAATTACGTCAACCACTTTAGCAACTTCTGCAATCTCACTTATGTCGTGTACATCCGTGAGAATGGATACAGCAAGTTCTTTTTTAACCTTAGCCAAAATCTCCAAGCCTTTTTCCATCCCAAGGCCACGGTATGAAGTACCAGAGGAGCGATTGGCTTTATCAAATGAGGATTTATAAATAAATGGGATATTCAGTGCGCTAGTCATTTCTTTTAATTGACCAGCGACATCAATGGCTGATTGTTCAGACTCGATGACACAAGTGCCAGCAATCAAGAAAAAGCGATGTTGTAGTCCTACATCGAAACCACATAACTTAAATGTGCTCATCAATTCTCCCTTAAGCAGGCTGTTTTAAAGCGGCTTGTTGATGTTCCAAAGCGGCGCTGATAAAGGCTGAGAACAAAGGGTGTCCATCGCGTGGTGTTGATGTGAATTCTGGGTGGAATTGCACGCCGAAGAACCAAGGATGTATAGCTTCAGGTAATTCCATCATTTCAGGCAATGACTCATTGGGGGTTCTAGCTGAAATCACCATGCCAGCCTGCTCTAGCTTCGGAACATACGTATTGTTCACTTCATAGCGGTGACGATGACGTTCATTTACTTCTGCACCATAGATGCGATGTGCCAAGGTACCCGCCTCGACTGGGCAGCGTTGTGAGCCCAAACGCATGGTGCCACCAAGATCAGATTCATTGGTGCGTTTCTCAACACGCCCTTCTCTATCCATCCATTCTGTAATCAGTGCAACCACTGGATGTTCAGCAGAGGGATCAAACTCGGTACTATTAGCCTGAGCAATATTGGCAACGTGTCGAGCAAATTCAATGACAGCTAACTGCATGCCTAAGCAAATCCCGAGATAGGGAACATTATTCTCACGTGCATAGCGAATCGCTGAAATCTTACCTTCTGTCCCGCGCTTACCAAAGCCCCCAGGAACTAAAATCGCATCCAGTTCTTTTAAGCAATCCACACCATCTTTTTCAATTACTTCTGAATCAATGTAATTAATGTTCACTTTAGTGTGAGTATGGATGCCAGCATGGCGCAAGGCTTCAATCAAAGACTTATAGGATTCAGTCAGCTCCACATATTTGCCAACCATACCAATAGTCACTTCATGCTGTGGGTTAGCCATCTCATAAACAAGATGTGCCCATACCGCAAGATCCGCTGGCTTGGCTTTTAAATCGAGCTCTCGGCAAATCAAATCATCCATGCCTTGGGCATGCAACATTTCTGGAATCTTATAGATCGTGTCGACATCCCAAACGGATATCACAGCCTCTTCACGCACATTGGAGAACAAGGAAATTTTGGCACGTTCATCTTCAGGGATAGGACGATCAGCGCGACATAGTAAAACCGTCGGCATGATGCCAATCTCACGCAATTTTTGGACAGAGTGTTGAGTTGGCTTAGTCTTTAATTCACCGGCACTGCTGATATAAGGCACTAAGGTTAAGTGCACAAAAGCACAGCTGTGAACCGGCAAGCGCAGGCTCATCTGCCTTGCGGCCTCTAGGAATGGGAGGGATTCAATATCGCCAACGGTCCCACCAATCTCACAAATAGCTACATCGGCTTGGCCGTCATGACTTGCTTTTGCGCCACGCTCAACAAAAGCTTGAATTTCATTTGTAATGTGTGGAATAACTTGAACAGTTTTTCCGAGGTATTCACCGCGACGCTCTTTACTAATAACAGACTCATAAATCTGGCCTGTAGTGAAGTTATTGCTCTTACGCATCTTTGCGGATACGAAGCGCTCATAGTGACCCAAGTCCAAATCGGTTTCTGCTCCGTCTTCAGTGACGAAGACTTCGCCATGCTGAAGCGGACTCATTGTTCCTGGATCAACGTTGATGTATGGGTCTAATTTTAGGAGGGTGACTTTCAGGCCGCGGGATTCAAGAATCGCGGCAAGCGAGGCAGCTGCGATTCCTTTCCCTAAAGAAGAAACCACACCACCAGTGACAAAAACGTATTTAGTCATCGCTTAAGCTCTGTTGGAAAAAGTAATTATAACGATAGCGATCGATATCTAGAAAATTTCATATCCGCTTATATCTATAGCTTATCCTTCAAATATGTACTCTTTAGATACAAAATAATCCCATGCGCCTCCTCTTTGCCATCCTTATTAGTGTCCTTTCCCTCCTCTATTTCCTCCCATTTGCGATTGCTTTCAATAAGAAACGGGCTAATACAGGGGCAATATTTGCCTTAAATCTGTTTTTAGGCTGGTCTTTAATCGGTTGGGTGCTGGCCTTAGTTTGGGCCTTAAAAGAGGAGCAAGTGGTCTAAATACCTGCTTTTTATCCCTTTTCAACCCAAATTTATAGGGTTTAAACTCTTATATAAGACTTGATTTACCAACTATAATCATCAAAACGGGAGAGAATTCCCTTTTGGCCTATCTATTGACCACTTTTACCTCATAGGAAACATCATGTTAGAAGCCTATAACGCCCAAGTTGCTGAACGCGCCGCTCTCGGTATTCCAGCCCTCCCATTAAGCAAAGATCAAACTGCTGAACTAGTAAAACTGCTAGTAAACCCGCCAGCCGGCAAAGAAGCTGAACTGGTTGAACTCATCACCAACCGCGTACCTGCAGGTGTTGATGAGGCTGCCAAGGTAAAAGCGGAATTCTTGGATGCAGTTGCCAAGGGCACAGAAAAATCCCCATTAATTTCCCGCGTTAAAGCCACTGAGTTATTGGGAACCATGCTGGGTGGTTACAACATTAAGCCACTCGTTGAACTATTGAGCGATACCGAGTGCGGTTCTGCTGCAGCAGAAGCTTTGAAGAAAACCCTGCTGATGTTTGACTACTTCCATGACGTTCAAGAAATGGCTGAAAAAGGCAATGCAAACGCAAAGTCTGTATTACAGAGTTGGGCGGATGCAGAATGGTTTACTAGCCGTCCGGCTGTTCCAGAAAGTATGAAGTTAACAGTATTCAAAG
This sequence comes from Polynucleobacter sp. MWH-Svant-W18, assembly GCF_018687495.1. Taxonomy (NCBI): domain Bacteria; kingdom Pseudomonadati; phylum Pseudomonadota; class Betaproteobacteria; order Burkholderiales; family Burkholderiaceae; genus Polynucleobacter; species Polynucleobacter sp. MWH-Svant-W18. Next base: position 870,932 of record NZ_CP061293.1, on the reverse strand, counting down.
TAACAGGCGAGACAAATACAGATGACTTGTCTCCAGCCCCTGATGCTTGGAGTCGTCCAGACATTCCTTTGCATGCAACTGTCATGCTCAAGAATCCCCGTCCTGGCATCGATCCAGATGAGCCGGGTGCGCGCGGCCCTATGAAGCAAATCGCCGAGTTACAGAAAAAAGGCAACCAAATTGCTTACGTTGGAGACGTTGTCGGTACAGGCTCTTCAAGAAAATCAGCAACGAACTCCGTGTTGTGGTGGACTGGTGAAGATATTCCATTCGTTCCTAATAAGCGCTATGGCGGCGTTTGCTTGGGCACCAAAATTGCTCCAATTTTCTTCAATACTATGGAAGATGCTGGTGCTCTACCAATTGAGCTTGATGTAAACCAAATGAATATGGGCGATGTAATTGAGTTGCGCCCTTATGAAGGCAAGGCATTTAAAGATGGCAAAGAAATTACCTCCTTCTCTCTAAAGTCTCCAGTGATTTTGGATGAAGTTCGCGCTGGCGGTCGTATTCCTTTGATCGTTGGTCGTGGTTTAACTGCTAAAGCACGTGCAGCCCTTGGCTTGCCAACCTCTACCGTATTCCGTGTACCAGTTAGCCCGCCTGATAACAAGAAGGGCTTTAGCTTGGCACAGAAGATGGTTGGTCGTGCCTGTGGTTTGCCAGAAGGCCAAGGTGTTCGCCCCGGCACTTATTGCGAGCCACATATGACTACTGTTGGATCTCAAGATACAACTGGTCCAATGACACGTGATGAGTTAAAAGATTTGGCTTGTTTAGGCTTTTCTGCAGACCTCGTTATGCAGTCTTTCTGCCATACCTCTGCTTACCCAAAGCCAGTAGATATTCGCACCCACCATGAATTGCCAGCCTTCATGACAAATCGTGGCGGTGTTGCATTGCGTCCAGGTGACGGTGTGATCCACAGCTGGTTGAATCGCTTATTGCTTCCTGACACCTGTGGCACAGGCGGTGATAGCCATACTCGCTTCCCAATTGGGATTTCATTTCCTGCGGGTTCTGGCTTAGTTGCATTTGCTGCTGCAACAGGCGTGATGCCTTTAGACATGCCTGAGTCTGTCTTGGTGCGCTTCAAAGGAAAAATGCAGCCTGGCATCACTTTGCGTGACCTGGTTAATGCGATTCCTTTGTATGCAATCAAAAAGGGTCTGCTCACTGTTGAAAAGCAAGGCAAGAAAAACATTTTCTCTGGACGTATATTAGAAATTGAAGGTCTGCCAGAGTTGAAAGTTGAGCAAGCATTTGAGCTATCGGATGCATCTGCTGAACGTTCTGCTGGTGGTTGCGCTATTCAGTTGAACAAAGAGCCGATCATTGAATACATGCGATCCAATATCACCCTCATGAAGTGGATGATTGCTAATGGTTATGAAGATAAGCGTACTTTAGGTCGCCGTATTAAGGCCATGGAGGCTTGGATTGCTAAACCTGAGTTACTCAAGGCGGATGCGAATGCAGATTACGCTGAAATCATCGAAATCGATATGAGCGATATTAAAGAGCCAATCTTGGCCTGCCCTAACGATCCAGATGATGTGAAGTTCCTCTCAGAAGTTGCTGGCGACAAAATTGATGAGGTTTTCATTGGCTCCTGTATGACAAATATCGGTCACTTCCGTGCTGCTGGTAAGGTGCTTGAAGGTAAGTCAGATATCCCTACCCGTTTGTGGATCGCACCTCCAACCAAGATGGATCAAATGATTCTGACAGAAGAAGGCTACTACGGCATTTTGGGTCGCACTGGTGCACGTATGGAAACACCGGGCTGCTCACTCTGTATGGGTAACCAAGCGCAGATCCGCAAAGGTTCTACTGCAGTATCCACCTCTACACGCAACTTCCCAAATCGTTTAGGTATTGATACTCGGGTGTACTTGGCTTCTGCTGAGTTGGCTTCAGTCGCTGCACTCTTGGGTCGCTTGCCTACTCCGAAGGAATACCTCGAGCAAGTAGAGTCACTGAATGCGAAGTCTGCTGAAGTGTATCGCTATATGAACTTTGACAAAATCAAATCATTTAGCGATGTCGCTGATACTGTGACTGTGTAAGAGAATTCTCTTAGTTGAGCTAAAGGCGGTCTTCGGATCGCCTTTTTTATTATCTATAACTAGATAGACAATTTAGATTCTTGTCGTGCGTTTTCACGACTAATGCCTGCTACCCATTTATTAGTTGGCAAATCAGTCTGCTCTCTGATTAACTTCGCGCGAGCAGAGACGTCCCGCCACTCCGCCTCGAGATGAGGCCCCTTAAAGGCGATGGCAACAACGTTGCAATCGTGTGATTCTGGAAACAGGAGCACGCGATTATCAAAAGCCTCGCAGATATTCTGAAGATTGATGTCAAAGCTTTTGTGCCGAGAAAACAAATTAACCGTCAAGACTCCCGGGCTTCTAAGAATCTCATAACAGCCCTTATAGAACTCCAAGGTACTTGCTGCAGGGCCATCACAGATGGCGTCATAGAGATCAACCTGCACAGCATCAAATGCATTGCGATACTGACGATTTTTTACAAATTGTTTTGCATCAGCCTGAAGAGTTTCAAGTCTACGATCATCATCAGGAACAGAAAACATGGTTCTGGCAGAAACAATGACAGCAGGATTTAATTCCACCACCGTGGATTTCACTGCTGGGCAATATTGGTGGGTAAATTTGGTGAGGGCACCTGTACCAAGCCCTAGTTGTGCTACTCGCATGCCTGGTTTTGTCTCCAAGAACAGGAGCCAGGCCATCATTTGTTGGTTATATTCGAGATAAATTTCATTGGGGTCACGAATACGCATCGCCCCTTGAATTAATTCACTACCGAAATGTAGATAACGAATCCCACCGCTTTCTGAAAAAGTGACCGGCTCCATCTCTTGTTGCAACATGCGATTAATTCGCCCAATGGCGAGCATTACGGAATAAACGCATCCATGGGCTTGCACCATCCGGTGTTTTCAACCATTCCGGTGGACACCAACTCATCTGCACAGCACGAAATACGCGCTCTGGATGGGGCATCATCACGGTAAAGCGACCGTCTGGCGTGGTAACTCCAGTTAGACCGCCAGGAGATCCATTGGGATTTAGGGGGTAAGTTTCGGTCGGATTGCCCAGATGATCAACAAAACGTAAGCTGGCTAGTCCCTGCTTTTTTAATTGCTCAAGGTCACCTTGATGACTGAAATTTGCAAAGCCCTCGCCGTGTGCAATTGCGATAGGCAACTGACTACCCTCCATACCTTGAGTGAAAATCGATGGTGAGGCGAGTACTTCAGCCATGACCAAACGCGCTTCATATTGTTCTGATTGATTGCGGGTAAATTTTGGCCAAGTTTGAGCGCCCGGAATAATTCCAGCGAGATTACTCATCATTTGGCAACCATTGCAAACACCCAGAGCAAAGCTATCTTGGCGATTGAAGAATGTGGAGAATTGATCGCGTAGCTGCTGATTAAACAAAATGGTTTTTGCCCAGCCTTCACCTGCACCGAGAACGTCACCATAACTAAAACCGCCGCAAGCTATCAAACCCCTAAAGTCCTCTAGCTTGGCCTTACCAGTCAGAAGATCTGACATATGCACGTCATAGCTATCAAATCCCGCCCAATTTACGGCATAGGCCATCTCTACATGAGAGTTCACACCCTGCTCTCGCAAGATAGCCACTTTAGGACGGGCATTCTTCTGAATATATGGGGCGGCGATATCCTCAGATACATCAAAGGTCAGCTTTGGAAAGATGCCAGTATCAGCAATATTGTCTAAGAGAGCAAATTCACTGTCGGCACAGGCAGGATTGTCTCGTAAGCGTGCAATTTGGTAGCTTGTATTGGTCCACATCTTTTGCAAAATTTCACGAGGTTCCGCAAAGATATTTTTAGCATCACGCCAGATCTCAATCCGACCATTCTTATTCGGTTTACCAATTACATGGCTAAAGGCACTTAGACCCAGTTTACGCAGTACCGCAAACACTGCATCACGATCTTCCCGACGCACCTGAATGACGGCACCAAGTTCTTCATTAAATAAGGCACGCATAGTTTGTTCGTGACGACGTCCTGATACTTGTTGCGCCCAATTCTTAGCATCGCCATGATCGGGTTCTTGCCCAGCATCTACTGCAATCATGTCTACATTGATAGAGACACCGGAGTGCGACGCAAAGGCCATTTCTGCAACACAGGCCAACAATCCACCGTCGGAGCGATCGTGGTAGGCCAAAAGCTTGTCCTCTTTGCGCAGTTCAATAATCGCTGCAGCTAAATTCTTCAAATCTTCCGGATGATCTAAATTGGGAGCGTCTTTGCCGGACTGGTTTAGAACTTGCGCCAAAATACTGCCAGCCATTCGATTCTTGCCGCGTCCTAGATCAATCAGGATCAATTCAGTATCCAGTACACCACTCTGATCTGCGAGCTTTAATTCAGGAGTTAAGGTTTTACGTGCATCCTGCACTCCAGCAAAGGCTGAAATGATTAAGGACACTGGGGCAACTACCTTCTTAGAATCATTGCCATCCTGCCAAGCTGTCGACATTGACAATGAATCTTTACCCACCGGTATCGAAATACCAAGCGCAGGACATAATTCCATGCCAACTGTTTTTACTGAGTCGTAGAGTTTTGCATCTTCACCTGGGGCACCACAGGCAGCCATCCAGTTGGCAGACAATTTCACATCTTCTAGGCGACGTATATCTGCAGCGAGGATATTAGTAATGGCCTCACCCACAGCCATGCGCGCTGCTGCAGGAGCATCAATCACTGCTACTGGGGTTCGCTCCCCCATGCTCATGGCTTCACCGCGATAGCCTTTATAGTCCATCAGAGTAACGGCACAGTCGGCCACTGGCACTTGCCAAGGACCAACAAATTGATCGCGTGCATTTAAGCCACCAACTGTTCGATCACCAATCGTAATTAAGAATGATTTGCTTGCAACCGTTGGTTGCTGTAAAACCCAGGCAATGGAATTAGCCAGATCAGCATCGGTAACATTTAATTCTGTAAATTGTTGTGCTACGCGTTGCACATCGCGATGCATACGAGGAGGCTTACCAAGCAATACCTCCATTGGCATATCGATTGGCATAGACTCATCAGAATCTGCCGCTTGTTTTGAATCGCTAAGCTGCAATTGACGCTCAGCGGTAGCTTCACCCACTACTGCAAATGGGCAGCGTTCGCGCTCACATAGGGCTTTAAATAAATCCAAGTCCTTTGCATCTATTGCAAGTACATAGCGTTCTTGAGATTCATTACACCAAATCTCAGCTGGACTCATGCCACTCTCTTCAAGTGGAACATTACGTAATTTAAATTTGGCGCCTAAGCCAGCACCATCTGCTAGTTCAGGGAATGCATTCGATAGACCGCCCGCACCAACATCATGGATCGAAACAATCGGGTTATTGTCCCCCATTGCACGACAAGCGTTGATAACCTCTTGAGCACGACGCTCCATTTCTGGGTTACCCCGTTGCACAGAATCAAAATCCAGATCCGCTGTATTGGTCCCAGTAGCAACAGAGCTACCAGTTGCACCGCCCATACCAATACGCATTCCAGGGCCGCCGAGTTGAATTAGTAAATGACCTGCTTGAATAGACTTCTTTTCAGTATGAGTCGAATCAATACTGCCAATACCGCCGGCAATCATAATAGGCTTGTGATAACCACGACGTGTGCCATCTAAGGTTTGCTCAAAGACGCGAAAGTACCCGCCAAGAATTGGGCGGCCAAACTCATTGTTAAAGGCTGCTCCACCAAGGGGGCCTTCAATCATGATTTGCAAAGGGGTTGCTATCCGATCAGGTTTTCCATACTTCTCCGCTTCCCAAGGTAAATCGGTACCCGGAATATTGAGATTTGATACAGAAAAGCCTGTTAAGCCTGCTTTAGGACGGCCGCCCACACCAGTGGCACCTTCATCCCGAATCTCGCCTCCAGCGCCTGTAGAAGCGCCAGGAAATGGCGCTATCGCGGTTGGATGGTTATGGGTCTCCACCTTCATCAAGGTATGAACTAAACGAGTATCTTTTTCGTAACGGTGATTCTCGCCTTGAGGAACCCAAGTCTCTGCTTCACAACCTACCATCACCGCGGAGTTATCTGAATACGCAACAATAGTTCCCTCAGGTTGAAGCTGATGGGTGTTACGAATCATGGCAAACAATGAGCGTTCTTGATCGTCACCGTCAATGGTCCAGCTGGAATTAAATATCTTGTGACGGCAATGCTCACTATTGGCCTGCGCAAACATCATGAGCTCAACATCGCTTGGATTTCGCTGAAGACGAATAAAGTTTTCAGTCAGATAATCAATCTCATCATCAGATAGAGCCAAACCTAAGCTTTGATTGGCCTTATCCAAGGCAGTCCGCCCCTCGGTCAGTACTGGAATACGGCTTAAAGGACGATCCGCTAAGGTTTGATAGAGGGCATTGGCCTCATCGGTTGACTCTATGACTGTCTCTGTCATGCGATCATGAATTGCAGCAATTACTACTTGCTCTTGATCTGCACTTAAAGCTTTTTTACTTTTCCAGAAAAACTCCACACCGCGCTCAATACGTAAAACAGGAATGCCGCATTGCTGGGCAATATCAGTTGCTTTACTAGCCCAAGGTGAAACGGTTCCGAAGCGTGGAATCACAATCGCTGCTTGATCTTGTTCGGATCTTTTTCCAAACCAAGATTTACCAGATGCAATCTTGGAGATAAAAGGCTCCCCGTAGGTCAGCAAGCTGGCCAAAACATCCTGAGTCTGGGGCTTAAGTGATTCCTCGGACCATATGAAATGTAGATACCGCGCTTCAATGGACTCCAGCTCAATACCTTGAGAGGATAAAGTGGCTAAAAGGCGCTGTTGGCGGAATGGGGAAAGCGCATCGGCGCCGGGTAAAAATTGGAAAAAAGACATCCCTAGATTATAAGGTTTTACCTACAGTAATCTGCCGCCTTGAAGCTGTAATTGACGTTGGCACCGGCTGGCCAAGGCTGGGTCGTGGGTGACCAAAATTAAGGTCGAATGATTGGCTTCATTTAGCTCAAAAAGCAGCTCGATGACCTGTTTTCCACTAGCCTCGTCTAGGCTACCCGTGGGTTCGTCAGCAAAAAGGATGGCTGGTTTTGTCATAAATGCACGAGCCAAAGCCACACGCTGTTGCTCACCACCGGACAGTGTTTTAGGAAAGTGTTTTAAACGTGCTGACAATCCCACTCGGTCGAGCCAGGACTGAGCCCCCTGTTTTGCATTGGCAAGCCCAGCAAGCTCCGCAGGCAGCATGACGTTCTCTAAGGCTGTTAAATGGGATAGCAACTGGAAAGATTGAAATACAAAACCTACATGCTTGGCCCTTAAGCTTGCCCTGCCATCCTCATTAAGATTAGATAAGTCCTGGCCCATCAAAGAGACGGATCCAGAACTTGGGAGGTCGAGCCCTGCTAACAGACTCAATAAAGTACTCTTACCGGATCCAGAACTACCAGTAATTGCCACGCTTTCGCCCTGCTCAATTGAAAAGGAAATGTCGTGCAAAATAGATAAGACACCATCACTCGCTGTGACCGTTTTATTTAATTGATGGGCATTAAGCACACTCATTGGAATGTCCATGGAGTTAAACCGATATAAGGCAGCACACTAGCCTGAAGGCAATGTATTAGATGAATCAAAATATTCAGTCGACCCTAGTGAAAAATGTCATAGCAATGGCCTTATTTTGCCTGTTAATTTCTTTCATCACACTGGCAAAGGCAAATCCTACGATATTGCTGATGGGAGATAGCCTCTCAGCCGAATATGGCCTGCAAAGAGGATCTGGTTGGGCAAAAATATTAGAGCGTCAGCTACAAGATCAAGGCAGCCCGTGGAGCATCTTTAATGCCAGCATTAGTGGCGAGACTACTGCCGGAGGCCTAAGTAGGCTTCCCAAATTATTGACTCAAGAGAAGCCGGGCATTGTCATGATTGAATTGGGGGCAAATGATGCATTACGCGGGCTCTCCATTACTCAGACCGAGTCGAATCTTCGTAAAATGATAGCGCTTAGTAAATTATCTGGCGCACGGGTTATGTTATTTGGGATGCAAATACCACCAAATTATGGACAAGACTATGCAAGGAAATTTAAAGATATTTATCCGCGTTTAGCCGCTCAAGAAAATATTGAACTTATTCCATTCTTTTTGGCTGGGGTTGCGACACAAAGGGATTTATTTCAGGCAGACAATATTCACCCGAATGAAAAAGCCCAGATCCTGCTCTACAAAAACGTATGGGGCGCAATGGCCCCATATCAATCACTGCTCCATCAACGCTAAAGTTTTAGCTACCCGCCCCAGTGGATGGCGGCCTTAATGGATTGATTGTCTTTACTTTAGCGGTATCGCGCCAGTAAGCCATGAAACCTGCAAACTCAGCCTGAGCAGCAAGGGCTTGAATTTGCTGGGCTTGAGCTTTGTGCACCTTTGCATCTGCACCAGCGGGTTGACGAACTTGATCTACGCGATACAAGGTTGTACCAACACCAGGTGTATTGACTGAAACATATGCAGGTAATTGATCAGGATTTGCCGACATGACATCATCTAATGCAGCGCCAACTAAGTTTGCAGGTTTATTGCGAGACACCCAAATTGGATTAGCAAAACCAGTTGCGTTCTTGGGATCCTTTTGCAACTGAGCATAACGCTCTGCTGCTGATGCAACAGCAAGTTTTTCCGCAGCACGTTGACTAACTTGACGCTTCACTTCTGCAGCAACCTCTTTGTATGGCAAAGTTTGGGCAGGATGGAAAACAACTACTCTAGCCGAGACCAAAACACCTGGTGATACTTGGATCGCTTCAATATTGCGTTTATTTTTAACGGCATCATCGCCAAATAAAGCTTGTACCACTTTAGGATTAGCTAGAGGATGGTCTTTAGAAAGGCCAGCTGCGCCAGAGCGGGTAATCCCATTTTGGGTTTGAATGCCCAGCTTCAACTTATCAGCCGCAGGTTTAAGGCTATCAGCCTGGTCATAGGTCAGGTTAGCAAATTGATCTGCTTTCTCACTAAAGACCTTTGCATCTTCTTTGGGGTCAGCCCTGAGAACGATGTACTCAATATCGATATATTCAGGGCTTTCAAAGAGTTTGGTATTGGCGGTATAAAAAGCCTGTAACTCCTCTGGCGTTGGATTCACCTTAGATAAGTAATTCTTGGCCTCAAACGACAATGTTTGTACCTGGCGCTCAGTTTCATACAAAGTAGAAATAATTTCGGATAACTTTGGATTGGGAAGTTCAGTGCGCGCTACTGAATTGACCAGCTGACCAATCTTGATATCAAACGCTTGGCTGGCATAAAACTGCTCTTCATTTAAGCCATTGCTTGCCAAGAGTTGTTTAAAGCGGGCATCATCAAAGCTGCCATCAGGTCTATACAAAGCCCGAATTTGCGGAATGTTTTGCAAGCTCTTTATCAAAGCTTCCTTGCCGACCTGCAGACGCAATTGATTCACGGCAAAACCTAGAATACGTTGTTGCAATAACTCATTTAAGATTGCCTGCCGAAATTGGAGGCTTTGGGCGATTTGGGGATTACCACCAACACGCTCTGCTTGACGCTTCGCTGCATTGTCAACTTCTTGCGCGGTAATTGGCCGACCATCTACTTTAACTAGGTCCGTTTCTTTGTCCATAAAGCTGGAATAGCTGGAGATTCCGAACATGGCAAACGACGGAACAATGAACAGCATCAATACGAGCTGCAAAAGCTTTTGGTGCTTACGGACAATATCAAACATGAATTAGATCGCTAGTAATAAATTTCAACCATGTGAGTGTACTAGGCGGCAGGATCTGAGGGCTTGAACGCCTTGAAACAGGCAAAGGAATGCGTAAAAATTTTGGTGGGCGCTGAGAGGCTCGAACTCCCGACATTCTGCGTGTAAGGCAGACGCTCTACCAACTGAGCTAAGCGCCCCAAAATATTACAGCTGAGATTGTACCTTAAAAGCCCGAAAAATAACGGTTTTCCATCAAATCTAGCCCTTTTAAGCGGCCAAAAATGATGGAAATGCCCTCTTTTATTAGTGCTTCAGAACCTCTGCAGAAGCCGCTTTTTCCTTCACATTACTAGCCTCAGAAGCCTTTTTGGCCAGCTCTTCGGGAGTTGGTTCCGGTAAGGCTTGCGGCATTCTCTCGAGGGCAAGCTCCAATACCTTATCAATCCAACGCACTGGAACAATCTCAATGGCATTCTTGACGTTATCGGGAATATCAATCAGATCCTTGACGTTCTCTTCTGGAATCAAAGCAAGCTTGATACCACCACGATGAGCAGCGAGTAGCTTTTCTTTTAGACCGCCGATTGGTAAAACCTCTCCGCGCAAAGTAATCTCACCGGTCATCGCAACATCAGAGCGAATCGGAATGCCAGTAAAGACTGATACGAGCGCAGTAGTAATGGCAATGCCCGCGGAAGGACCATCTTTTGGTGTAGCACCATCAGGGAAGTGAAGGTGGATATCCTTCTTCTCAAATGCTTCATCCGTGATGCCTAAACGACTAGCTCTGGAGCGAACCACGGTGCGTGCAGCCTCAACAGACTCTTTCATAACATCACCGATCGAGCCAGTGCGGGTAATAACACCTTTTCCAGGCATAACCGCTGCTTCAATTGTCAGAAGATCGCCGCCAACTTCGGTCCAAGCCAAACCAGTTACCTGTCCAACTTGATTCTCTTTACCAGCCAAACCAAAGTCGTACATGCGTACGGATAAAAACTTATCAAGATTGTCAGCGCTCACCACAACAGGTGCAGACTCTTTCTTCAAGAGCAAGAGTTTGACTACTTTACGGCAGATCTTGCTGATTTCTCTTTCTAAAGAGCGAACACCAGCCTCACGGGTGTAGTAGCGAATGATATTGCGGACCGCACCCTCTTCAATCTTGAGCTCACCTTTTTGCAAGCCATTATTTTTGATTTGTTTAGGAATTAAATAATTGACAGCAATACTAGTCTTCTCATCTTCGGTATATCCAGCCAAACGGATAATCTCAAGACGATCCAGGAGTGGGCCGGGAATATTCAAGGAATTTGAAGTGGCAACAAACATCACATCCGAGAGATCAAAGTCGACTTCAACATAGTGATCCTGGAAAGTGTGGTTTTGCTCAGGATCCAATACCTCCAGTAATGCACTGGCAGGATCACCGCGGAAGTCCATACCCATCTTGTCCACTTCGTCCAACAGGAACAAAGGATTACGTACGCCAACTTTTGTCAAGCTAGTCAAAATCTTGCCTGGCATGGATCCAATATAGGTACGGCGGTGACCACGAATCTCAGACTCGTCACGCACACCACCCAAAGCCATGCGCACAAACTTACGATTGGTGGCCCGCGCAATGGATTGACCTAAAGAGGTTTTGCCAACACCGGGAGGGCCAACTAAACAAAGAATCGGCGCCTTTACACGATCTACTCGTTGTTGAACAGCGAGATATTCCAAAATGCGTTCTTTGACTTTATCTAGACCGTAGTGATCCTCATCCAACACTTTCTCGGCATTGGTGAGATCATTATTGATCTTGGTTTTTTTCTTCCAAGGAAGATTGACTAAGGTATCAATGAAGTTACGAATCACCGTTGCTTCAGCAGACATTGGCGACATCAGCTTCAGTTTCTTCAACTCGGACTCGGCTTTCTTGAGAGCCTCTTTAGGCATACGCGCACTCTTGATACGCTTCTCCAGCTCCTCAAGATCGGCGCCCTCTTCACCCTCGCCCAATTCCTTTTGGATAGCTTTGACTTGCTCGTTCAGGTAGTACTCGCGCTGACTCTTTTCCATCTGACGTTTAACGCGACCACGAATACGTTTCTCTACTTGCAAAATATCAATTTCGCTTTCAAGATCAGCAAGTAAACTTTCCAAGCGCTGTACAACATCATTCATTTCAAGCAAACGTTGTTTCTGCTCTAGCTTGACTGGCAAATGCGCGCAGATGGTATCAGCCAAACGGCTTGGGTCATCGATACCACCCAATGAAGACAATATTTCTTGTGGAACTTTTTTATTTAATTTAACGTATTGATCAAACTGAGCCATGATGGCACGGCGCAAAGCCTCTGTCTCATGAGCATCGATTGAATCCATGGCAGTCGGCGTAGCTTCGCAATTGAAGTAGCCCATGCTGTCTTCAATTTGACTCACTTCAGCACGCTGCACACCTTCAACTAAAACTTTGACTGTGCCATCAGGAAGTTTGAGCATTTGCAAAATGTTGGCAATACAACCAACTTCGTACAAGTCTTCAATGCCTGGCTCATCCTTAGCGGCAGTTTTTTGAGCGACTAGCAATACATTCTTGCCAGTTTCCATCGCAGCTTCAAGCGCTTTAATCGATTTAGGGCGGCCTACAAATAAAGGGATCACCATATGAGGGAACACAACTACATCCCGCAAAGGGAGTAAAGGTAGTTGAATGGGTTCAGAGGGTAGTAATAAGTGGCCAGGCATAAGGCAAATCCTCCAAAGTAATCAATCCTCAAAAGTCTCTAGATATAACAAACCACTAAATAGAGACATTATTCATAAGTAGCATACTACCTATATGTGTAGCATTTTGAAAAATTCAAGGGGGGAAAGTACAAAAAAGGGGCAAAAATGCCCCTAAATTAACAAAAAACCAATGAAATCAGGCTTTTTTGCTCAAATCTGCATGTTCTAGATCTTGTTTATAGACTAGCAAGGGTTTTCCGCCTTCAGCAATGCTACTGTCATCGATCACTACCTTCTGAACATTTTGCAGAGATGGGAGGTCATACATCACGTCCATGAGGGAGCCCTCAAGGATAGATCTGAGACCACGGGCACCGGTTTTACGGGCAATCGCCTTCTTGGCGATGGCGGCCAGGGCAGCATGACGAACCTCTAGCTCAGCCCCTTCCATCGTCAGTAAGGCTTGATATTGTTTGACCAGCGCATTCTTAGGCTCAGTCAGAATTTGAATTAAAGCCTCTTCATCTAACTGGGCCAAGGTTGCCACTACCGGCAAACGGCCAATCAACTCTGGAATTAAGCCAAATTTAATCAAATCTTCTGGCTCAACTTCGATTAACAGATCACTGACACCACGATCATCTTTGCCGGGAACTGAAGCATTAAATCCGATTCCAGTCTTAGCAGTGCGCTGTTGAATGACTTTTTCTAGACCATCAAATGCGCCACCACAAATGAACAGGATATTAGTTGTATCAACCTGTAAAAAATCCTGATTGGGATGCTTGCGACCGCCCTGAGGAGGTACAGAAGCCATAGTACCTTCAACGAGTTTCAGCAGTGCTTGCTGTACACCCTCACCCGAGACATCGCGTGTGATGGAAGGATTGTCAGATTTACGCGAGATCTTATCAATCTCATCAATGTAAACAATACCGCGCTGCGCTTTTTCAACGTTGTAATCACACGCTTGCAATAACTTCTGAATGATATTTTCTACATCTTCACCAACATAGCCAGCTTCAGTTAGCGTGGTTGCATCAGCCATTACAAATGGAACATCCAGCATACGCGCTAGAGTCTGCGCTAAAAGCGTCTTTCCTGAACCGGTTGGGCCGATAAGTAAAATATTACTTTTGGCTAACTCCACACCATCAACCATCGCCTTCGCAGGCAACTTTGATTCTTTCTTGTCAGCCGTCTCTACTGGCTTGCCATCTTTATCTACCTTCTCTTTTTTAGGCTTAGGTAGGTATTGCAAGCGTTTGTAGTGGTTGTAAACCGCCACTGCTAGAGTCTTCTTGGCATGATCCTGACCAATGACGTACTGATCCAAATTCTCACGGATTTGGTGGGGAGTTGGCAAAGCATCGTCGCCCTCTCCTTTTGGCAGCTTAGCAATTTCTTCTTGAATAATGTCAGTGCAAAGGTCGATGCACTCATCACAAATGAAAACAGATGGACCAGCAATCAGCTTCTTCACTTCATGCTGACTTTTGCCGCAGAAAGAGCAATACAACACTTTTTCGGATGTGGCGTTGGTATTGTTATCGCTCAAAATGATCTCGACTTGTCTTAAGGACGCTTATCAATAACTTTATCGATTAAGCCATATTCACGAGCTTGGTCTGCAGACATGAAGTTATCGCGATCAGTGTCTTTGGCAATCGTTTCGATAGACTGGCCAGTGCGATCGGCCAAGATCTTATTCAGGCGCTCGCGGAGGTACAAAATTTCTCTTGCCTGGATTTCGATATCCGATGCTTGACCACGTGCACCACCTAATGGCTGATGAATCATCACACGAGAATTTGGCAAGGCGTAGCGCTTCCCTTTTTCGCCAGCACATAACAAGAATGCACCCATACTTGCAGACATGCCCATACACAAGGTGCTGACATGTGGCTTGATGAATTGCATAGTGTCGTAAATGGCTAAACCAGCAGACACTGAACCACCAGGTGAGTTGATGTAGAGAGAAATTTCTTTATCAGGATTTTCGCTCTCCAAGAAAAGCAACTGTGCAATCACCAAGTTGGCAGTTTGATCGTTTACTTCGCCAACCAAGAAAACTACGCGTTCTCTTAAAAGTCGAGAATAGATATCGTAAGCACGCTCACCTCTACCAGAGGTTTCAATCACCATTGGGACCAAACCTAAACCTTTTGGCTCTAGGTCTTCAGACTGAAAATGGTTCTGACTCATTGCGCAAGGCCCTTTTCTTGATGAATTGATAGTGATCTTAGTTTAGCTTGCTTAGCTCTTCGAAGGTCACAGCTTTGTCGTTTACTTTAGCCAGTGAGGTGAAATGCTTAATCACATTGTCCTCAAGTACTAAATTCTCAATATCCTTGAGACGGCTTGGATTGCTGTAGAACCAACGAACGACTTCTTTAGGGTCTTCATAAGTGGCTGCCTGTTCATCGATTTCAGCCTTAATTTGATCTGCAGTAGCAGCCAAATTTTGCTTCTTCACTAAATCACCCAAAATCAAACCTAAGCGAACCCGCTTTAAGGCCTGCTCAGCAAATAACTCCGCAGGAATTGGAGCATCTTTTGCATTGGGTACGCCACGTTGCATGAGGTCTTGACGAGCACCCTCAACCAAACGTTCTTGCTCAGAGGCTACTAGTGACTTAGGAACATCAAGCTCACATAATGTATTGAGCTTTTCCATTACATCATTTTTTAACAAAGAAGTAATGCGACGTTTCACTTCGCGATCTAAATTCTCTTTTACTTCAGCGCGCATCTTTGCAACGCCACCTTCAGTAACGCCCATGGATAAAGCAAATGCATCATCCACAACTGGCATGTGCGGCCAATTGACAGACTTTACGGTAATAGTGAACTCAGCAGTTTTACCTGCAACATCTTTACCGTGGTAATCGGCAGGAAAACTTAATGGGAATGATTTGCTCTCGCCTGCTTTGAGACCTAAAGTAGCCGCCTCGAACTCTGGCAACATACGACCTTCGCCCAATACATACTCAAAGTTCTCTGCTTTCCCGCCTGTAAATTCAACGCCATCAATCTTGCCAACAAAATCAATGATCACCTGATCGCCGTTTTGTGCAGCAGTGTTAGCGCCACCATCGCCATGATGGCCGGCCTCACCACGTGGGTGATAGTGAACCTGCTGTTTACGCAATACATCAATGGCACGGTCGATTTCAGCATCGCCAATTTCTGTCGTGTATTGAGTCACTTCTGCTTTTGAGAAATCACCCAACTTGACTTCTGGCAACACTTCAAAGAAAGCGTCAAACACAATCTTGTCTGCATCTAGTTCGCTCTTTGGCTCGAGACGTGGCTGGCCTGCTAATGCGATGCCTTCTTTTTTGCTTTGCTCATAAAACAACTCTGAGGCTTTATCGAACTGAAGTTCGAAGTCTACTTGCATGCCATATTGTTTCTCAACGATATTTTTAGGCACCTTGCCAGGACGGAAGCCGGCCATCTTCATGGTCTTAGCAACTTTTGCCAAACGGGCTTCACGCTCTTTTGCCAAATCGGCGCGCGCGAATTCCAAAGTCATTTTGCGGTCTAAGGAACCTAAATTTTCTATCTGCACAGCTACTCTCGTCTCTTAATTGAAATCAGGATATGTGAAGTCCAAGCCAAGTAGCAATCTTGTGGTGCGAGGAGGGGGACTCGAACCCCCACACCATTTCTGGCGTCAGGACCTAAACCTGGTGCGTCTACCAATTTCGCCATCCTCGCGAATATCCGCAAACACTGCCAAGCTTAAACTTCACTCTAAAGACAGTAATTCTACAATGCTTGGGGTTTTGAGGCGCTTTTAGGCCTTGTAGAGCAAAGCTACGGCATGCACTGCAATGCCCTCACCCCTACCTAAATGGCCCAGGGATTCATTGGTTTTGGCTTTTAGATTCACGTGGCTTGGTGTTACCAAGAGGTCGGCGGCGATATTTCTGACCATTTCGGGCAAAAATCCAGCCAATTTCGGCTTTTGACAGATGATGGTGGCGTCTACATTACCGACTTGGAATCCAGCAGCTTGAACCTTTTGCAGAGCTGCCCGAAGCAATATTCGACTATCCATGTCTTTGAACTCTGGATCGGTATCGGGAAATAATTGACCAATGTCATTTAAGCCAGCAGCGCCTAACAATGCATCAGTTAGTGCATGCAGTAATGCGTCTGCATCAGAGTGCCCTAGTAAACCCTTTTCGTAAGGCACGTGAACACCACCCAAAATGAGTTTGCGTTCTGCCACCAATGCATGAACGTCATACCCCTGGCCAATACGAAATTGTGGAACGTGAGAATGAGTTTGTGTCATAGGTATCTTTAGTATCTTTACTTAGCACTAGTACGTAATAGCAATTGCATCAATTCCCAATCCGCGGGATGCGTAACCTTAAAGTTACGCGTAGCACCCTCGATTAGGAAAGGCTTCACACCAGATAACTCCATGGCACTGGCTTCATCTGTGACGTCGGCCTCCAATCGAATAGCATTCTCTAGGGCTGAGTGCAACTTGGCAAGACCAAACATCTGGGGAGTTTGCGCTTGCCAAAGATGTTCACGTGGAATCGTTTTTTCAACGTGGGGGATGTTGCCAGCAATCACAGAATCTAAATCTGCTTGCTTCAAAGTGTCAGCCAAACGCATTGCTAATAAGCCACCAATGTCAGAAGCTTGCACCGCAAGAATTAATTTCTCAATGAGAGCCGGTGTAATACCTGGCCTTGCAGCATCATGTACTAGAACCCAGTCATCGGCTGCAATGCCATTTTTGAGCAAAGCAGCCAGAGTATTTCTGACGGTTTCCTGCCTAGTCGGTCCACCCGTAGGAAAAAAATGGATCGGCTTAGCGCTACTGTTAAAAGTCTTCAGAATAGGATTGTCGATAAATGCAGGCGAAACCCCAATCCAAATCGACTCAATATGTGGCGATTGGAGAAATGCATCAAGCGCATAGGCGAGCATCGGTTTTCCCGCCAATTCCTGGAATTGCTTAGGCAATTCACCGCCAAGACGAGATCCCGTTCCCGCAGTAGGCAGGAGAGCATGGCATTTCTTCAAAGATTGATTTCCTGAGCTCATGCCTGATTCTATAATGAGCGCAGATGTCTGATGCATTAAATCTCGTACCCCCCATACCCGCTCCACGGGCTGGGCAGCGCTTTACCTTTTCAGGGCTGGTTGGGTCTGCAGATGCAGCCCTCATTGCCGAAACCGCCCTACGTTACCGTAAAGATTTTTCTGTCATGGTGATCTTTTGTGCTCAAGCGCAAGAGGCCCAAAGACTGCTCGAAGAGATTCCGGCTTTTGCACCCTTACTCAAAACCCGTCTTCTGCCCGATTGGGAAATTCTCCCCTACGATCATTTTTCACCACACCAAGATTTGGTATCTGAACGATTAGCGACTCTATATGAATTACTCAATGGCAGCTGCGATATTGTTTTAGTACCTGTCAGCACTGCATTGCAACGACTGGGACCACCTAGCTTTCTATCCGGACATACATTTTTCTTCCGCCAAGGCGATAAGCTTAATGAAGCAGCCCTGAAGCTCCAACTTCAGCAAGCAGGATATGACCCCGTGAGTGCTGTCATGCGCCCCGGTGAATACAGCATTCGCGGCGGCTTAATTGATTTGTTTCCTATGGGGTCTAGCCTGCCCTACCGCCTAGATTTATTTGGTGATGAGATAGAACAAATTCGGTCATTTGATCCGGATACGCAGCGCAGCCTTTACCCAGTGAAAGAGGTACGCCTCCTCCCGGGTCATGAATTTCCATTCAATGATGAAGCACGCACTGCTTTTAGGGGTCGGTGGCGAGAAGTTTTTGAAGGCGATCCCACCCGATGTTCTATTTATAAAGATGCCAATCTTGGCATACCTAGCGCCGGTATTGAGTCATACCTGCCGATGTTCTTTTCAGAACAGTCAAGTGTCTTCGATTATTTCCCTAGATCGGGTGATCCTGTTTGGATTGTGAGCACAGGCGATATTGAAGAATCCATTCGGAGTTTTTGGAAAGACACGCTCTCACGCTACGAATTTCTTAAGCATGATCTGGATCGACCAGTTCTTCCGCCTCAAGAACTATTTCTCAACGTCGATGAGTTCTTTACCAGCATTAAACCCCATGCCCGTTTAGCTTTAGAAAAAGAATTCTCTGATAGCTCGGAATTTTTACCCGTCCCCGATATTGCAGTCCACAGGCGAGATGCCGATCCATTGTCACGCTTGCGTTCTTTGCTCGCCAATACAAGCTACCGCCTTCTCATTTGCACTGATAGTGCTGGACGCAAAGAATCCATTCGCCAATTGCTAGAAGAAAGCAATTTTGTTACCGGCCAAGATGGCAAAGCGCTTTATCCATTAAAGCCAGCCAATTTTGAGAGCATTGCTGATTTCATTAAGAGTGACTCTCGCTTTGGCCTGACAACAGCACCCCTATTTAATGGTTTTGCTTGGCCCGCCCATAATCTCATTATCGTTACCGAGGCAGAATTATTTACCTCAACGGCTCGGCAAAGACGCAAAACTAAAGGGACAGAGAATACCGATCCCGACATGCTCTTTAAGGACCTCTCGGAACTAAAGATCGGGGATCCAGTTGTACATGCCGAACATGGCATTGGCCGTTATCAAGGTTTAGTGCTTCTGAATTTGGCTCCACCTAAGGAAGAGCCGATATTTGAAGAGTTTTTACATCTTCAATATGCCGGGGATGCAACCTTATACGTTCCCGTGCAGCAATTACAAATGGTGACACGCTATGCAGGTTCAGACCCTGATTCTGCCCCATTGCATCAGCTAGGATCGGGCCAGTGGGATAAAGCCAAACGCAAGGCTGCTCAACAGATTCGCGATACAGCTGCAGAGCTATTGGGTCTCTATGCAGCACGCGCAATTCGGAAAGGTCATGCCTTTGAATTTTCAGCGCATGATTACGCTGCTTTTGCGGAAAGCTTTGGCTTCGAAGAAACGCCGGATCAAGCGAATGCTATTGCAGCAGTTATTGGCGATATGACTAGTGGTACGCCAATGGATCGCTTGGTCTGTGGCGACGTTGGCTTTGGCAAAACAGAAGTTGCGTTGAGAGCAAGTTTTGTTGCGGTAATGGGTGGCAAACAAGTCGCTATTTTGGCTCCTACCACCTTGCTGGCTGAACAACACGTCGCCACCTGGAAAGATCGCTTTGCCGATTGGCCCGTTCGCATCGTTGAGCTCTCACGCTTTAAAACGAGCAAAGAAATCAATGCTGCTCTTGAAGCAATCGCTAAAGGTGAGGCTGATATTATTATCGGCACCCATAAATTACTATCTAAAGAAACTCAGTTCGCCAATCTGGGCTTAGTTATTGTTGATGAAGAACATCGCTTTGGTGTTCGTCAAAAAGATGCCTTGAAGGCACTAAGAGCGGAAGTTGATATCCTTACTCTTACCGCTACGCCAATCCCCAGAACCCTCGGCATGGCCATGGAGGGCTTACGCGAGTTCTCCATCATCGCCACAGCGCCACAGAAGCGCCTTGCTATTAAGACCTTTGTACGACGCGAAGGTGACGGCGTGATCCGAGAAGCCGTGTTGCGAGAAATCAAACGTGGCGGCCAAGTCTATTTTCTACACAATGAAGTAGAAACCATTCAGAACCGTAAACATGCACTTCAAGAACTGATACCCGAGGCCCGCATTAGCGTTGCCCATGGCCAAATGCATGAACGCGAGTTGGAATCTGTCATGCGTGATTTTGTTACACAACGGACAAATATCTTGCTCTGCACGACGATTATTGAAACCGGTATTGATGTACCAACTGCTAATACGATCATCATGCATCGTGCCGATAAATTTGGTCTGGCACAGCTCCATCAATTACGCGGACGGGTTGGACGCTCCCATCACCAAGCGTACGCTTATCTCCTCGTTCCAGATCCTCAGGCCTTAAGCAAGCAAGCTCAATTGCGCTTAAACGCGATTCAAGCCATGGAAGAACTGGGCTCTGGTTTTTACTTGGCGATGCACGATTTAGAGATTCGTGGTGCTGGAGAGGTATTGGGCGATAAACAATCTGGTGAGATCCATGAAATTGGATTTCAGTTATATACGGAAATGCTTAATCGCGCAGTCAAAGCACTACGCAGCGGCAAAGAGCCAGATTTGCTCTCGCCTCTCCAAGCAACGACCGATGTGAATTTGGGCGTCCCCGCACTCCTTCCGGAGGATTATTGCCCTGACGTACATGAACGACTCTCACTCTACAAACGCTTTGCGGGATGCAATGACTTTTCAGAATTAATGGGCTTACGGGAAGAATTGGTTGATCGTTTCGGCGACTTGCCAGATCAAGCGAAATCTTTCTATGAGACCCATCGCCTGCGCCTCGAAATGGCGGGCTTTGGTATTAAGAAGATTGATGCCTCTTCGGTCTCCATTCAGATTCAATTCATTCCAAATCCGCCAATTGATCCACTCAAAATTATTCAATTAATTCAGAGTTCGAAGCATATTCAGCTCAACGGGCAAGATAAGCTGAAGATCCTGCCTCAAAAAGATCGAGAATTTGAAAAGCTGGAGCAGCGCTTAGATGCTATTCGCCTAGTACTGCGTCGCCTAAATGAATCTGCCATGCTCAGCCCTGCGAAAGCCTCTTAGCATTCCCTATTATGATTGATGCTATGCCTCAGCTCACAATCGTAGCCCTCTCAAGAGCCCCCATTGCGGAGAAGCTGGTCTTTGAAATCAAAGACCAGGCCATTCAATATGGCAAAAGCTTTCATACCTTGGGTGGAGAGATTTCCAGTGGCCCCTATTTTATGGAGCGCTGGGAATGCCGGGATCTCCTGGAAGTTCCACAAAGAGAAGCGCTGCGCAGCATTGCAGCAAGATTTAATACGGATCTATGTTTTTTAAGTAAGTACCCTGCTGATATTCAAGTGCTTGCAATGGATATGGATTCCACACTCATCAATATTGAGTGTATTGATGAAATCGCAGACTTTACCGGCAAAAAATCTGCAGTAGCGCAAATCACTGAAGCGACGATGCGCGGTGAAATTAAAGACTTTAAAGAAAGTTTGCGTCGACGTGTTGGTCTGCTTGAAGGTGTATCAGCTGATTGCCTTGAGGCTGTTTATCGCGAAAGATTGCAGGCCAATCCTGGCGCTACCGAGCTTCTGACTGGTGCTAATGCGCGCGGGCTCTATACCTTGCTCGTTTCTGGTGGATTTACCTTTTTCACAGAAAAATTACGCAAGCAACTTGGTTTTCACCAAGCTCAAGCCAACACTCTAGAAATCATTGATGGCAAGTTAACCGGCAAAGTGCTGGGCGAGATTGTGGATGGTGCCGCAAAAGCAGCCTATCTCGATCAAGCCTGTCTTGAATTAGGATGCTCTAAAGCCAATGCGATTGCCATGGGCGATGGAGCCAATGATTTATTGATGATGAATGGTTCAGGGATTAGCGTTGCCTACCAAGCAAAACCAATCGTGAAAGAAAAAGCCGACGCAGCTTTTGACCACGTCGGCTTGGATGCTGCCTTAATGCTGTTCTAGTTAGAGGCGCTCAAAAATAGTTGCAATACCTTGTCCGCCACCAATACACATTGTTACCAAAGCGTATTTACCTTGAACGCGTTGGAGTTCGTGCACGGCTTTAGTTGCAATCGCAGCACCTGAGCATCCAATTGGATGGCCCAAAGCAATTGCACCACCATTCACGTTGGTTTTTGCTGGATCTAAACCCAAACCTTTAGTCACTGCTAAGGCTTGTGCAGCAAAGGCTTCGTTAGACTCAATCACATCCATTTGTTCCAACTTCAAGCCAGCACGTTCTAAAGCCAATTTAGTCGCAGGAATTGGACCTTCGCCCATGATGTGATTCGGTACACCAGCTACTGCGTATGAAACTAAGCGAGCGATTGGTTTATGACCAGCCTTCTTCGCAGTTTCTGCATCAGCCAATACAAAGAATGCTGCGCCATCATTAATACCAGAGGCGTTACCTGCAGTCACTGAGCCGCCCTCTTTTTTGAAAACGGCTTTCATCTTGCCCAAAGTTTCCATGGTGGTATCTGGCTTGCAATGCTCATCCGTATCAAACACCACATCGCCCTTACGAGTCTTGACGGTAATTGGAACGATTTGTGACTTAAAGCGACCTTCCTTAATCGCATTAGCAGCGCGGCGATGTGACTCAACCGCTAAAGCATCTTGCTCTTCACGGGTTAACTTCCACTTCTCAACCAAGTTTTCCGCAGTAACTCCCATGTGACCAACACCAAATGGGTCAGTCAACACGCCCACCATTAAGTCAATCATTTTGGTATCGCCCATACGTGCACCACTGCGCATTGCAGGAGATCCATACATGCCGCGTGACATTACTTCAACGCCACCGCCGACACCATAATCACAATCACCGAGCATGATTTGCTGTGCAGTTGTCACAATGGCTTGCAAACCAGAGCTACACAAACGATTCAAAGCCATTGCTACAGATTCCATTGGCAAGCCAGCCTGAATTGCAGCAACGCGTGCTACATAGGCATAACGGCTATCTGTTGGGATCGTATTGCCAACAGTCACATAATTAATCAGCGCAGGATCTACACCTGAGCGAGCCACCGCTTCTTTCATGACAATGCCACCAAGCTCAGAAGGCTCAAAGCTACTGAGGGACCCATTAAAGGTACCAATTGCGGAACGAACTGCACTTAAGACAACGACATCACGACTCATATCAATCCCCTTAGCTAAGCCCAAATTAGGCCTGTTTAATCATACGACTTCCATTTTTATTGCATAAGTCAAGTTTCGGCTATTAGGTCATGCCCTTGGGAGCCAATCACCGTTGCACGGATGATTTCTCCAGTTCGATAGCGTTTTGAAGGCTTATTTGGGAGTAAAACCCGCACTAAACCATCAATTTCGGGGGCATCCCCAATGCTTCTGCCAATTCCGCCGGACTCATCTACTTTATCGATCAAAACCTGAATGCGTTTTCCAACCTTTTTGGATAATCGTTTAATCGAGATTTCTTCAGCTTTTGCCATAAATTGAGCACGGCGTTCTTCACGTAACTGCTCAGGAACGGGGCTCTCTAATTGATTTGCGGTGGCACCCTCAACTGGTGAGTAGGCAAAGCAACCTGCTCGATCAATTTGCGCTTCATCTAAAAAGTTGAGTAAATATTCAAACTCTTCTTGAGTCTCACCCGGAAAACCGGCAATAAAAGTACTGCGGATGACTAAGTCTGGACAGGCGGCACGCCAAGCCAAAATCCGCTCAAGATTTTTTTCACCACTGGCAGGACGTTTCATTCTTTTGAGAACGTCTGGATGTGCATGCTGCAGGGGAATATCCAAATAAGGCAAGACCCCATAACCATACTCAGAAAACTCAGCCATCAAAGGCAGGATGTCATCGACATGAGGATAGGGATAGACATAGTGCAACCTCACCCATGCTTGATGCTCGCGGGCGATTTGATTTAAGGCATTTACCAAATCAAACATCCGAGTCTTCACAGGCTTGCCATCCCAAAACCCAGTACGGTATTGGATGTCTACGCCATAAGCACTAGTGTCTTGAGATACGACTAATAGCTCTTTTACACCAGACTCAAATAATCGTTTTGCCTCTAATAAGACTTCACCAATAGGCCGAGATACAAGATCACCCCGCATGTTTGGAATAATGCAGAAAGTACAGCGATGGTTGCAACCCTCAGAAATTTTCAGATAAGCGTAATGCTTAGGCGTCAGTTTGACACCCGTGGGCGGCAGCAAATCAGTAAAGGGGTCGTGAGGTTTAGGCAAGTGCAAGTGAATTGCTTGCATGACTTCATCAGTAGCATGTGGGCCTGTAACGGCGAGTACTTTGGGATGAATGCTTTGAATGAGGTCGCTACCATCAGCATTCTTGCGAGCACCTAAACAACCCGTCACAATCACCTTGCCATTTTCAGCGAGTGCCTCACCAATGGCTGAGAGGCTTTCTTCTACAGCGGAGTCGATAAAGCCACAAGTGTTCACCACAACCAAATCTGCGCCAGAATAATCTTTTGCAGTTTCGTAACCTTCCGCACTCAATTGCGTGAGAATGAGTTCGGAATCTACTAAGGCCTTAGGGCACCCTAAGGAGACAAATCCGATTTTTCCAGCCACAACTACTCTTTGTCGGTTTTATTGGGCTGCGGTGTAAATGGAAATGAGCCGAACATATTATGTGAGCCTTGCATCTGCTCTTGCATCTTCACAAATAGGTCCTTGCTTTGCTCCATGTAATTTCCCATCAAGCCTTGCATGAGAGGATTTTGAAGATTCAGCATTTGTGACCAAGCTTCTGGTGTGCTGCCAGCACCAAGACCCTTTGTTTGATCGCCCAATTTATTGTGGATATCAACAAAAGATTGCATGGTCTTCTCAAGATAGTTACCCATCAAGCCCTGCATGGAGTTGCCATAGAAGCGAATGATTTGAGAAAGCATTTGGGAGGAAAATACTGGGGCACCGCCAGCCTCTTCCTCAAGAATAATTTGGAGCAAGATGTTGCGTGTCAAATCCTCATCGGTCTTTGCATCAACCACCTTAAAGACTTCATTGGCCATGACTAAGCCTTTGATGTCAGACAGAGTCACATAGGTGCTTGTTTGCGTGTCATACAGACGACGATTCGGATACTTCTTGATGAGTCGATCTTGACCGGCTCGCTTTGTACGGGTAACCATTATTTTCCTTACTCTTTACTGCAACGCAACATCAACGTAGTTTATCTCTAGTTTGCTAGAAAGGTAAATACGTTGTGTCGCGTGTTTCATGTACCCAGCAAATATTGCGGTGCAGCATTAACCCGTATGGATACCACCGTTTAACGAGAAGTCAGCTCCAGTTGCATAGCCACCATCTTCGGAGGCAATCCAACAACAAATAGAAGCGATCTCTTCGGGTGTACCCAAACGTTTCACAGGTATACCAGCAACAATCTTTTCAAGCACATCCTCTCGAATCGCTCTCACCATATCCGTACCGATGTAGCCAGGAGAAACCGTGTTCACCGTCACGCCCTTGGTGGCCACTTCTTGAGCTAATGCCATCGTAAAGCCGTGCAAACCGGCTTTTGCAGTGGAATAGTTTGCTTGACCGAACTGACCTTTTTGACCATTCACAGAGGAAATATTGATGATGCGGCCCCAGTTGTTATCCACCATACCGTCAATTACCTGCTTGGTGACATTAAATAAGGAATTTAAGTTAGTGTCGATCACAGCCTTCCAAGCATCTGGAGTCATTTTGCGAAATACACTGTCGCGAGTAATACCAGCGTTATTCACCAGTACATCTACACGTCCAACTTCAGCTTTCACCTTCTCAAAGGCCGCAACAGTACTGTCCCAATCAGAAACATTGCCTTCGGAAGCAATAAAGTCATAACCCAAAGCCTTTTGCTCTCCAATCCAACGATCCTTGCGCGGTGAGTTCGGACCACAGCCAGCGATCACCTTGAAGCCATCTTTTGCCAAGCGTTGGCAAATAGCGGTACCGATACCACCCATACCACCAGTTACGTATGCGACTTTTTGAGACATTCGTTTCCCCTTTAAATAAGCTTCGTTAGTTGTATCTGTAATTAAATTCCTGGCGCTGCTTTTTCTTTCACGTATACGCCAGGCGCTGCTTCCAACTTTTTGTATTTCGCGCTACCAAATGTCGTACTGGCTGGTTTGCGCTCTCCACCAAATTGCTCAAGCCATTTGGTGTAGTTAGGCCACCAACTGCCTGGTATTTGTTTTGCGCCTTCAAGCCAAGCTTCTGCGGTTTCCGCAAGCTTATTATTTTCAAAGTAATAACGCTTGTTCTTTGCTGGCGGATTAATCACTCCAGCAATGTGTCCTGAGGCACCCAGCACGAAACGATTTTTACCTTTCAGAATCTTTGTAGACTCATAAGCCGATTGCCAAGGAACGATATGGTCTTCATGAGAGGCATATAAATAGGCTGGACATTTTATTTTGCCAAGGTCAATCTTTTCCCCACAAAGCGTGAGCTTTCCTGGTTTGACCAAGTCATTCTGTAAATAGGTATGGCGTAGGTACCAGCAGTACATATTGCCAGGAAGATTGGTTGAGTCACCGTTCCAGTAAAGCAAATCAAATGGCGGAGGAGAATTACCCTTCAGATAATTTTCGACTACATAGTTCCAAACCAAATCATTGGGGCGTAAGAATGAAAACGTATTACCGAGGTCTAGGCCGGACATCATGCCGCACTTACCGTTTTTTCCACCAATAGTGTTTTCACGCATCTCGACCATGCCTTCATCGATGAAGACATCTAAGATACCGGTATTAGTGAAGTCTAATAAAGTCGTGAATAAGGTAAGGCTTGCCGCTGGATGTTCATTGCGTGCTGCCAGCACAGCAAGAGCAGAGGCAGTGAGAGTCCCGCCTACACAGAATCCTAAAAGATTAATTTGCTTTGCTTTGCTGATTTCTTGAACTACCTCAATCGCTTTAATGACGCCATCACCAACATAATCTTCCCAGCTAACCTGCGCCATGGATGCATCGGGATTCTTCCAAGAAACCAAGAACACAGTATGGCCTTGGGCAACCATATGACGCACTACAGAATTGTCTGGTTGCAAATCCAAAATGTAATACTTATTAATACAAGGGGGCACCATTAAATAGGGGCGCTCGAAGACTGTATCTGTCAGTGGCGTGTACTGAATGAGCTCGAACAACTCGTTCCGGAAGACTACGTAGCCTTCCGTTGTCGCAATATTTTTACCAACTTCAAAAGCGCTTTCATCGGTTTGTGAGACCTTACCCTTTTTCATATCAGCCAGCAAATTCACAATCCCTTTTTGGATGGATTGTCCTTGGGTGCTAATAATGTTTTCAAGAACTTCTGGGTTTGTTGCAATAAAGTTTGATGGTGAGAGTGCATCAATCATCTGTTCAGTGGTGAACAAAATCTTCTGCTTTGTCTTTTCATCGGTTTCTACCGCTTTTGCCAAAGACAACAAATGCTTTGAATTGAGCAAGTAAGTAGCTGCAATCACCTTGCTCCAAGAAGTATGCCAAGCTTTCCCAGCAAAACGCCGGTCTTTGACTTCGATGGCTTCTGGATTGGTAGCGATATGCGCTAGTTCTGCGAAATATTCCTTTTGGATTTCCGCTAAACGCTCTTGAGGAATCAGTGCCATATGGTGCGCCGCCAAAGATGGCGTTGCACCCGTATTCATGCCTGCAAACATAGTAGTCTCTTCAATTAATTAAGGACATTCTCGAGCTATAGTGCTGATAACGTTATACGCAATAACCCTAGCCTTCAGAATATGCTAGTGATTACCCGAAGACATTGCTTATTGAGTAATCCAGATCAGGGATGCAAAACGACCTGTTACTCCATCCCGGCGATAAGAGAAAAAACGTTCCTGGTCCTTCACGGTGCATAAATCACCGCCAAAGATTGCGTTCACACCTAAAGCTTCTAGACGATCTCGTGCCAGTTGATAGATGTTCGCCAAATACTGATCAGGCTTATTTTCAATTGGCATAAAAGACTGGGTGACATCATGTAGCCCAGTTGACTGAAAGCGCTCAAGCACCTCTACTCCCACTTCAAAGGATTCAGGGCCAATTGCAGGTCCCAGCCATGCCACTAAATCTTGAGGGCGAGAACCCATTTCAAGATTGAGCATTGCGCCAACGGTTTCTTCTAAGACGCCTTCTAGCAAGCCTCGCCAGCCTGCGTGAGCAGCACCAATCATGGATCCATTCGCATTCGTGAACAAAACAGGTAAGCAGTCAGCCGTCATAATCACCAGCACTTCATCCGGAATATTCGTTACTGCGGCATCCGCCTCAAAAGGCTGATTAGGTGATTGAGCTCGACTACTGGGTGTACTGACTGCGGTGCTATGAGTTTGATTTAACCAAAGTGGCTCTTGGGGTAAATGCTTTCTGAGGATTTGACGATTCCCCAACACTCTTGCGGGCTGATCCCCAACATGCGTACCCAAATTGAGGGTTTCATAGGGCGCATTACTAATGCCACCACTTCTGGTGCTTACTAGTGTTTGAATATTGGCTGGTGCTGGCCATTGTGGTTTGATAAAACTCATGCTTTGTGTTCGTTCTGCAAAGATGCGAGTAAAGCTTCTTCTTTAGGCAAATCATCTGTACTCATGGTGACTTGCGGCAACAAATCCATTAAATCTTGAGGGGGCATTCGAAACCAAGTCATCCACTCTAGTGATACGGGGTGCTGCAAACTCAAAGCAAAAGCATGTAAGGCCTGTCGCTCAAATGTCAATAACTTAGCAGCTCCAGGTGTCTTTTTACGATAAACGG
This sequence comes from Polynucleobacter sp. MWH-Svant-W18, assembly GCF_018687495.1. Lineage (NCBI taxonomy): Bacteria > Pseudomonadati > Pseudomonadota > Betaproteobacteria > Burkholderiales > Burkholderiaceae > Polynucleobacter > Polynucleobacter sp. MWH-Svant-W18. The sequence continues at coordinate 842,077 of NZ_CP061293.1, read as the reverse complement.
GATCACCTAGCAATGGGAAACCTAAAGATTCCAAGTGGACTCGGATTTGATGGGTGCGGCCTGTTTCTAAGCGGCACTCCAGCAGTGCCACTGGCTGTTCCTGAAAAAGCCCTTTTGCAAGACGACGGTATAGCGTAGCTGCCGGTTTTCCCTGTGCACTCCCTGCCGCCATTCTGAGGCGATCACGCTGATCTCTACCTACGGAAGCTAAGACTTTGCCCTGACTTGGAGCATCCCCCCATACCCAAGCCAAATAGCGACGCCCAACCGTTCTTTCCTGAAGCTGCCTAACTAATGAAGTTTGGGCCAAGGCAGTCCGCGCGACCACCATTAATCCTGAAGTGTCTTTATCTAAACGATGGACAATGCCAGCTCTAGGCAAGGTCTTTAGTTCTGGATAACGAAATAAGAGTCCATTTAGTAGCGTTCCGGTCCAATTGCCAGCTGCAGGATGGACCACAAGACCAGGTGGCTTATTGATCACAATGATCGACTCATCTTCATAAACGACGTCTAGTGGGATATTTTCTGGGCTGAAAGCAAATTGCTCAGGCATTTCTTGAGGAAATACCTTGATGCTTTCACCTCCGCGCAGTAAATACCGGGCTTTTGTGACTTTTCCATCAACCATGACTGCCCCTGCCTCGACCCAAGACTTGAGACGATTACGGGAGTAATCCGGTAAAGACCCTGCCAAAACCTTGTCAAGGCGTTCACCCGCCATCTCCAAAGGTATTTCTAGGGATATGAAATCCTCTTCATCGATATAATCGACAGGATTCGAATTAGGAGTTTGCGGCAATGCCACGCTTAAAGAGCCTTTCAGTTTTGTCCGACGCACTATCAGATGCCAGTTTAAGGCTTGCTGGTCCATCAATTCTAAAAAAGCAAGCGACTTTTCCCCGTTTTAGTCTGGGCGCCCTCCTTTTCGCTGCGATCGCTGTATTAGTGCTGCTCACTGGCTGTGCTGGGAGCGATGGCCAAAAAGACGATACCGATATCTGGTCAGAAACCAAGCTCTACTCTGAAGCGACCGATAAATTAAACGAAGCCGACTTTGCTAAATGCGGTAAATACTTCGATAAGCTCGAAGCCCGTTTCCCATTTGGTCCTTACTCGCAACAAGCGCAAATCAATGCTGCTTATTGCTATTGGAAAGCACAAGAGCAAGCTCAAGCATTGGTAGCCATCGATCGCTTTATTAAATTGCATCAAGGCAGTCCCAATTTAGATTACGCCTATTACCTTAAAGGCTTGATTACCTTTAACGATGACTTGGGCTGGCTGGGTAAATTTACTGGCCAAGACTTAAGTGAGCGTGACCCGCAAGCCGCTAAAGATGCCTTTGAATCCTTTAAGGTAGTAGTGGAGCGCTTCCCAGATAGTAAATACGCTCCTGACTCCTTAGATCGGATGCGCTACATTGTGAATTCACTGGCTGAGGCTGATGTCATCGTGGCACGCTACTACTATCAACGCGGGGCTTATCTAGCTTCAGCGAACCGTGCGCAGCTCGTTATCCGTGATTACGATCGTGCACCAGCAGTTGAAGAAGCCCTCTATATTTTGTACAAGTCCTATGAAAAATTGGGCATGACGGATTTGGCCAACGACACTCTCCGAGTCTTTAAGCTCAACTTCCCAGATAGCCAAATGCTAGAGACTGGACAGCGTGTCAAGAAAGAACGCAGATGGTGGCAGTTCTGGAATAAGTAACACAGTTACTCATCAAAATAAAAACCCCATTCAAATTGAATGGGGTTTTTATTTGTCTAATGGTATTTAATTTATTTAATGATGATGGGGACTCTGGGCGCTACAGCGCAAAGTAACTCATAGCCAATGGTGTCACTCATCTGAGCAACGTCATCCACTGGGACTTGATTCCCCCATAGTTCAACGCGGCTGCTGATCTGAGCAAAGGGTGCATTGCGCAAATCAATGGTGAGCATATCCATTGATACACGACCAACAATGGGACAAATCACCCCACCATTCTGAGTACCATCACTCACCCAAACTGGGGTGCCATCCTTTGCATGACGAGGATAACCATCGGCATAGCCACATGCGATCACGCCAACTTTCATCGGTTCTGGAGCTTCATATCGACCACCATAACCCACACGATCACCTTTTTGCAGATCCTGAATGTCAATAATTTCACTATGTAAGTGCATTACCGCCTGGAGATGAGAATGTTCAATATCGGCATGCAAACCTGTGGGTGAAGCGCCGTAGAGCATGATTCCAGGTCTGACCCAATCGCCCAAGGCATTGCGATGCCAAAGAATCGCTGCTGAATTAGCTAAGGATGTTGGGGCCTCTAAACCCTCAATCGCTTTATTAAAAACTTCTAACTGTCCATCTACGGTTGGTTGACGATCAATCTGGTCGGCATTGGCAAAATGGGTCATGTGATGCATCTTGCATCCAATGGCGTGAAGCCGATGAAATACAACTCGATACGCAGCAGGTTTAAAGCCCAGTCGGTTCATGCCGCTATTCATTTTTAGGAAAACATTAAAAGGTTTATGGCCTTGATATTCTTCCAACCAACGCACTTGAGCTTCGCAATGAACCACTAGATCACAGGCCAGCTTTTCAGCAAGCGCCAATTCCTTTTCATGAAATAAGCCCTCTAAAAGCAAAATACGACCCTGCCAGCCAGATTCACGCAAACGCACTGCATTTTGAATATTGAGTAGGGCAAAGCCATCGGTGGAATCTAGTCCCTGCAATGCCGCCTCAAAAGAATGGCCATAGGCCCTCGATTTAATCACCGACCAAATCTTGGACTCTGGAGCTAACTCCCGAACTCTGCTTAAATTATGCCGAAAGGCCTCGGTGTGAATAGATGCCAAAATGGGCCTATTTATCAAGCTATTAGCTGTACTGGCCATCTTCACCTCCCCTTTCGTGTTTTAATTGAATGAATGACTAGATTGTACGAATGAACCGTAGCTTTTACATCATTATGGCGGCGCAATTTTTTTCGTCGCTTGCTGATAACGCCCTGCTGATTGCAGCTATTGCCCTATTGGCCCAGCTCCACGCTCCGGCCTGGATGACCCCTTTACTCAAATTATTCTTCGTATTGTCCTATGTAGTACTTGCCGCTTTTGTAGGCGCCTTTGCCGATTCCCGCCCTAAGGGTAATGTCATGTTCATCACCAACACGATTAAATTTGTTGGTTGTGTGGTCATGCTCTTTGGTAGCCACCCATTATTGGCTTATGCCATTGTCGGTTTGGGGGCCGCTGCTTATTCACCTGCAAAGTACGGCATTTTGACTGAATTGCTTCCACCTGAAAAATTGGTTGCCGCGAATGGTTGGATTGAGGGTCTCACTGTAGGCTCAATCATTTTAGGCACCGTTTTAGGTGGCGTTTTAATCAGCAGTACAGTTTCTCAAAGCCTGTTATCGATTGACTTTCCAACCCTTGATACAGGCATTGATACCCCTGCCGAATCTGCCATCCTGATCATCATGGGAATTTATGTTGTTGCCGCACTGATTAACTTGAAGATCCCAGATACCGGAGCTCGCTATGTTGCCCAACGAGCAAATCCTATCGAACTCATTAAAGACTTTTCAGTTTGCTTTAAAACACTTTGGGATGATCGCCTTGGCCAGATCTCATTGGCTGTCACCACCTTATTCTGGGGCGCTGGTGCTACCTTGCAATTTATTGTCATTAAGTGGGCTCAAGTAGCTTTGCACATGAACCTCTCCCAAGGCGCAATTTTGCAAGCAATCTCTGCTGTGGGTGTTGCAGGTGGCGCAGTTTGGGCTGCCTGGCGTGTACCTTTGCGTAAGTCACTCAATGTTTTGCCGTACGGTATTGCAATGGGTCTCTTAGTTTGCGTGATGGCTTTGTATAACTCAGACATGCTCCCCGATACAACGCTGTTTACCATTGGTGCACTAAAAGTCAATTTGAATTTATTGCCCGCTTACTTCTTGTTAGTTGCAGTAGGTTGGTTGGCAGGCTACTTTGTAGTGCCTATGAATGCCCTTTTACAACATCGCGGTCATGTACTCATGTCTGCAGGTCATTCGATTGCCGTACAAAACTTTAATGAGAATATCTCTGTCTTGATGATGTTGGCAATGTACTCTCTATTAATTTGGCTCGATATTCCAGTACCGTTTGTCATTATTGGTTTTGGCTTAGTTGTCAGCGTACTCATGTGGCTTGTCATTAAGCGCCACGCTAGAAATCAAGCTCAGTATGACTCTATGCACCTTATCGGCGAGCATAAACATTAATCTTCTAAGGCTTTATTAGATATTCTGCAGCACTGATTTAGCGAGCAGAAGATCCTGCCAAAGCAGTGCCTTATCTTTGGGCTGTGAAACCAGCTGGTTCAAATCCAGCGTTGCAATAACCGGAATCTCGTCATCAGCCCCGTTATTGAGCGCTAAAACAGTCTCACGCAATTGTGGCAATGGATCTCGCTCACCAGTGATTTTTTGAGCTGCTGGACCACCAAATGCAATTGCTACTAAAGGTAAACCATTGTCGGGAGCGGATAGCTCACTGACCTTGTCCGCAGGATTTTTCCAGGACCATTCCTGCGTATTTAATGCTAAAACACGCAGGATATTCTGGAACAAGATTTCTGCTTCGCCTTGAGGTTTGCTACCAAAAAACCACCAATGGGACCGAGGGGCGCTCTCAGAAACTTGTGCAATCTCAGCCTGTGGCTGCTCATGGCCACCATCTCTGGAAACCCATTCACTAATACCCATTTCTTTCAGAAAGGCAGAATTTGTATTGTTCATAGATCTAGCTTAATCGATTTAGCCATCACCAAGGCATCTTCTCGGCTGCCAGTTTGGCTATCGGCGGGATAGTAGCCCTTTCTAAGTCCAATTTGCTCGTAACCCAATTTTTGATAAAGCGAGACAGCTGCGATGTTGGAGGGCCTTACCTCCAAAATGATTCTCGGAAAGTTTTGCTGGGCGGCCACACCTTCAATAGCAGCCATGATTCTCGAACCCAGGCCGAATTGGCGCAATTTGGGTGAGACTGTAATGTTGAGCAGATGTAATTCATCGACAGCAGGAAATAAGATGCAGTAGGCCCAAAGAATTTCTGGGTCAAGATAAGACCCCTGGATCGCTTGTGCAAGTTCTGGTCGTATGCAATAGGCCCAATGACCAGCAGCTAATGAATCCGCAAAGTTGCCTTGAGTCCAAGGATGGATATGCGAGACAGATTCGATTGCTAAAACTGCATCTAAATCTTGTGCCTGCATTGGCATAAAGGATAGTTCAGCAACGCCCTCATTCATGGTTTAACTGCCGCTTGGCGCTCTAAGGTAGTGAAAGCTACTTTATCTCGCACATACAAAGGCTCAAGATCACGCACATCACACTGTCGTCCATTAAGTAGCATCTGCTGCCCACAATCTAGCAGGCCTAATGCGCTCAATTGAATTTCACGATCAAGCGCTGTCTCAGAAAATGGGGCTGGTGCATTGGTAAATATTCTTGAACCGTAAGCATCGAGAGCGCTACCAGCTAAAAAATGAATCTCATGTAGATCGATATCCTCTGGCTTACACAAGTGAATATCGCCGAGCCGTTTTGCTAAGTCAGAATCGTTGACGGGTCGCTCATACTTAGCCCAATAGATTTCATCCATACGTGCATCAATAGCAATTGCAAAATAATTTACTGCCCGTTTTTTAAAGGTCGTAGTCCTGACCAACTGTGCTGCAATCGCATCTAGACTGATCACGGGGAGTATGGCTAAGGCATGAGAAATTCCTAGGCCTTGTGCTGTGGCAACGGCCAGTCTGACACCCGTAAATGCGCCGGGGCCAATGCCAACTGCAATCGCATCAAGCGCTTTTAAGGAGGAATTTGAAGAATGAAGGAGCTCCTCAACCCAAGGCAAGATGAGTTGGCTAGCGCCTGCAGACACGGATTCGTGTCGCAGTATAGGAGCTTGCCCATCTAAAGATAAAGCCACCGAACACCATGCTGTTGAGGTGTCGATGGCCAGTATATTTGCCACTTTAAGCCTTATTTGGTGATTTACAAGTCCAAATTATGAACTCAATTGTGCAATGACTTCCGCTGGCGCCTGAACAAGCTCGATTAGTACGCCCTCGCCGCTAATTGGGAACTCATCGTTGCCTTTGGGGTGTACAAAAGTGATATCAAAGCCAGCAGCACCCTTGCGTATACCGCCAGGGGCAAAGCGCAAACCATTAGCTGCTAGCCACTCTACCGCCTTGGGAAGATCATCCACCCATAAGCCTATGTGATTTAAGGGGGTTTGGTGAACTGCAGGCTTTTTTTCAATATCAAAGGGTTGCATTAAATCAAGCTCAATCTCATGAACCCCTTTACCAATTGCACAGATATCTTCATCCACGTTTTCGCGTTCAGAAACGAAGGTACTTTTATATTCAAAGCCTAAGAGATCAACCCAAAGCGTTTTGAGACGCTCTTTACTCTCCCCACCAATAGCGATTTGCTGAATTCCTAAAATCTTAAATGGCTTAGCAGACATCTTTAACCCTTTTAATTATTCGAAGCGAATGATCAATTGATCTACCGCCAGACTATCGCCCTCATTGGCACAAATTTCTGCAACAACCCCATCTTGTATTGCTGATAAGGTGTTTTCCATCTTCATTGCCTCGATGGATGCCAATTTTTGCCCAGCAGTCACCGCTTCGCCCACCTTTACCGCAATCTTAGTAAGTAATCCTGGCATTGGTGACATCACTAATTTTGAGGTATCTGGTGGCAATTTAACTGGCATACGGCGTTGTAACTCTGCACCCAACGGGCTTAGAACCATACACTCATATTGCGCGCCATCGAGAACCAAATAGAACTTCACGCCTTTTCGTTCAACTTGGGCTGTCACTTTGCTGCTGCGATTAATCGTGGCATGCAAGCAAATTTGACCGGGGCGCCAATTGCTCTCAATGTCATAACGGCTTACGCCATCTGCTTCGTCAATGTATACAGAGTAAATGCCATCCTTGAGCTCAATACGCACCGGCACTTCATAGGGGTCATTCATAGAGCCCGATTTTTTACCCGTAACCACTACAAACTTCTTAGCAATCACCATCTCATGACCAGCCAATTGACCATCAATCATCTTGATGTGCTCAAGGTAGCGATAACGCATGAATGCCGCTAAAGCAGCGAGACGTTTTGGATCTACAGGTTGAACTGAATCCTTTTTAAAGCCCTCTGGGTATTCTTCAGCAATAAATCCCGTAGTGAAATCGCCATTGACGAATCGGGGGTGCTGCAACAACGCTGCCTGAAACGGAATATTCGAATGAATACCGCGAATTACAAAATCATTTAATGCTGAGCGCATTTTTTCAATTGCCTCAGAGCGATCCTTACCATGCACGATCAATTTGGCAATCATGGAGTCGTAATACATCGGAATCTCCCCGCCCTCATAGACGCCAGTGTCAACGCGTACACCATCAACAGACTCTGGAGGGCGATACTTCACTAAACGCCCGGTTGATGGCAAGAAGTTGCGGAAGGGATCATCCGCATTAATACGGCACTCCATGGACCATCCATCCAGCTTCACATCAGATTGCTTAAAGGCCAGTTTTTCGCCAGCCGCAACGCGAATCATTTGCTCAACTAAATCTAAACCTGTAATGGATTCAGTTACTGGATGCTCAACTTGTAAGCGGGTATTCATCTCGAGGAAGTAGAAGGACTTATCTTTGCCCACAACGAATTCAACAGTGCCCGCAGATTGATAATTCACAGCTTTTGCCAAGGCAACTGCTTGTTCACCCATGGCTTTGCGGGTGGCGGGATCGATAAATGGGGATGGTGCCTCTTCAATCACCTTTTGATGGCGACGTTGGATCGAGCAATCCCGTTCATTGAGGTACACCACATTGCCATGTGAGTCACCTAACACCTGAATTTCAATATGGCGTGGGCCTTCAACAAACTTTTCGATGAAGATGCGGTCATCACCAAAGCTATTCATAGCTTCTGTTTTACAAGCTACAAATCCTTCTGCAGCTTCCTTATCATTAAATGCAACCCGCAAACCTTTACCGCCGCCGCCAGCAGAAGCTTTGATCATGACGGGATAGCCAATGCCTTGAGCAATCTTCACAGCTTCTTCAGTTGTAGCGATCGCCTCGTTATGGCCAGGAATCGTATTCACTTTTGCCTCTAATGCCAATTTCTTAGAAGCAATTTTGTCGCCCATGGCTGCAATCGACTGATATTTAGGACCAATAAAGACAATGCCCTCTTCTTCACAGCGTTTTGCAAACTGCTCGTTTTCAGATAAAAAGCCATATCCAGGGTGGACTGCTTGAGCCCCGGTGTCTTTACAAGCTTGAATAATCCGATCCATCACCAAGTAGGATTCCCGTGATGGCGCCGGCCCAATGCAAACAGCCTCATCAGCCATTTGTACGTGACGCGCTTCTTTGTCCGCCTCGGAATAAACAGCAACCGTCTTGATGCCCATCTTTTTAGCGGTTTTCATAACACGGCAAGCAATCTCGCCGCGGTTAGCAATGAGTATTTTCTTAAACATAGTGGTAGTCATTATGGGTTTGCGCCTTTACAGAGGAATATTGCCGTGTTTACGGGCAGGATTCTTCAAGTCTTTGTCTTTCAACATTGCCAATGAGCGGGCAATGCGTTTACGTGTTTCATGCGGCAAGATGACATCATCAATGTAACCACGACGCCCTGCTACAAATGGATTCGCAAACTTAGATTTGTACTCTGCTTCACGGGCAGTAATTTTTTCAGGATCAGATTTTTCTTCGCGGAAGATAATTTCCACTGCTCCTTTAGGACCCATCACGGCAATCTCAGCTGAAGGCCAGGCAAAGTTCACATCTCCTCGAAGATGCTTAGATGCCATCACATCATAGGCACCACCATACGCTTTACGAGTGATCAAAGTGACCTTCGGTACTGTGCAATCGGCATAGGCATATAACAACTTAGCGCCATGTTTAATAATGCCGCCGTACTCTTGAGCAGTTCCTGGCATAAATCCTGGAACGTCAACCAAAGTCACTACGGGAATATTGAAAGCATCGCAAAAACGCACAAAACGGGCTGCCTTAATGGAGGCCTTAATATCTAAGCAACCAGCTAACACCAATGGTTGGTTCGCCACAATACCAATGGAGCGACCTTCCATCCGAGCAAAGCCAATCACAATATTCTTGGCATAGTCAGGCTGCAATTCAAAAAACTCACCATCGTCCACAATCTTTTCAATCAACTCTTTCATGTCATAAGGCTGATTTGGGTTGGATGGCACTAAGGTATCTAAAGAGAAATCGGGTTCTTCTGTGCGATTAGCACCTTTGATGAGCGGTGGTTTCTCGCGGTTCGAAAGCGGTAGGTAATTAAAGAAGCGACGCAGCATCATGATGGCATCAACATCGTTCTCAAACGCTAAATCACAGACTCCGGAAACGGTGGAGTGCGTTACTGCACCACCTAACTCCTCAGCAGTAACGTCTTCATGAGTCACTGTTTTGACAACCTCTGGACCAGTCACGAACATATAGGAGCTATCTTTGACCATGAAGATGAAGTCGGTTAACGCTGGTGAATAGACAGCACCACCCGCAGATGGTCCCATGATTAAGGAAATCTGTGGGATCACGCCAGAGGCAGTCACGTTACGTTGGAAAATTTCTGCATAGCCGCCCAAAGATGCAACACCCTCTTGAATACGAGCACCACCAGAGTCATTTAATCCAATAACTGGAGCGCCGACCTTTAGGGCCTGATCCATGATTTTGCAGATCTTTTCTGCATGGGCTTCTGATAGTGAGCCACCCAACACAGTAAAGTCCTGGGAGAACACAAACACCAAGCGGCCGTTGATCATTCCATAACCAGTCACAACGCCATCACCTGGAACAGTTTGCTCAGCCATCCCAAAGTCGTGGCAGCGATGCTCTACAAACATATCCCACTCTTCAAATGTGCCAGCATCTAGCAACAACTCAATGCGCTCACGGGCTGTCAATTTGCCTTTCGAGTGTTGAGCCGCAATGCGCTTTTGCCCACCACCTAATCGGGCAAGTTCGCGCTTAGCTTCTAGTTGTTGAATGATGTCCTTCATTTCCTACTCCTTAGAAAAATTCATGTCCCATGGACTCCAATAGGCGTCTTGCTGCCACTGAAGCTGCCATAGTTCCTTGATTTACTTGTGCACTTAAGATTGGTAATAACTCTTGGACTGCTGGATTATTTCGAAACGCTGTTTTTAATCCTGCATCAATGCGATCCCACATCCATGCACCAGCTTGTTGCTTGCGACGACTCTCAAACTTGCCATTCGCTCTTTGTAATTTTTCAAAATGGCTCACCTTGTCCCACAGCTCAGGTACGCCCTTGCCTTCGAGGGCGCTGAGGGTAATGACGGTAGGATGCCAAAATTCTTGGTGATGGGAAGCATGGTCTGGATTGCCTTGAAAGCCCAGTAAGCGGAGTGAGCTAGTAATAAATAATTGCGCTCGCATCGCTGCATCTGGATCAATGTCGACCTTGTTAATTGCAATCAGATCTGCAATTTCCATAACGCCTTTTTTAATCGCTTGAAGATCATCGCCTGCATTAGGCAATTGCAATAAAAGGAACATGTCGGTCATACCAGCCACAGCAATTTCACTTTGACCCACGCCAACAGTCTCGACGATGATGATGTCAAAACCTGCAGCTTCCGCAACTAGCATCGCTTCGCGAGTTTTTTCGGCAACGCCACCTAGGGTGCCGGAAGAGGGACTAGGTCGAATAAATGCATCTTCTAAGACTGAGAGTCGCTCCATGCGGGTTTTATCACCCAAGATTGAGCCGCCAGAAAGACTTGAAGATGGGTCAATTGCCATGACAGCAACACGATGACCCTTTTCAATGAGATACAAACCAAGAGTTTCAATGAGCGTGGATTTACCAACACCCGGCACTCCAGAAATCCCAAGGCGAAATGATTTTCCTGTCTTTGGCAGCAAGGTATTGAGAACGTCGTCTGCACGCTTGCGATGATCTAGCCGAGTGGATTCCAGCAAGGTAATGATCTTCGCTAATGCACGACGCTGTTGAGGCGATGGTGCACCCGTAAGATCTTTGACTAAATCCTGGTCAGCAGCTTCCAGCATGCTTTGCAATCTGCAATTAAGTTGGTTTTACAGATTTGCGGATTTGCTCAAGCACATCCTTGGCAGAAGCCGGAATCGGTGTGCCTGGGCCATAGATTCCTTTGACTCCAGCCTCATAGAGAAACTCGTAGTCTTGTCGTGGAATCACACCACCAACGAACACAATGATGTCATCTGATCCCTGTTTCTTCAATTCCGCAATGATGGCAGGCACTAAAGTTTTATGGCCTGCAGCCAAAGTTGAAACCCCTAATGCATGCACGTCATTTTCAATAGCTTGGCGTGCGCACTCTTCGGGGGTTTGGAACAAAGGTCCAATGTCTACGTCAAAGCCTAAGTCCGCATAAGCAGTTGCTACGACTTTAGCGCCTCGGTCATGACCATCTTGACCTAACTTGGCAATCATCACGCGTGGGCGTCGACCAAAGTCTTTTGCGAAGTCCGCAATTTCTTCTTTGAGTTTTTCCCAACCTTCGGCTGAGTCATAGGCAGCTGCATACACACCGGTCACCTTTTGAGTATCGGCGCGATGGCGCCCGTAAACTTTTTCTAATGCATCAGAAACCTCACCAACCGTGGCACGCAAGCGAATCGCATGCACGGCTAATTCCAACAGATTGCCGGTATTGCTCTCGGCTGCTTTGGTGAGTGCATCTAATGCGGCTTCTACTTTTTTAGTATCTCGTTTTGCTCTGATCTCTTGAAGTAGAGCAACCTGTCCGTCACGGACGCGATCGTTATCGATCATCAAGACATCGACCAGATCTTCTTTTGCGAGTTTGTATTTATTGACACCCACAATGACATCGGAGCCCGAATCGATCTTGGCTTGTTTTTCAGCAGCAGCAGCCTCAATCTTCAATTTGGCCCAACCGCTTTCAACCGCCTTAGTCATGCCGCCCATTGCATCGACTTCTTGAATGATTTCCCAAGCTTTATCAGCCATTTCCTGTGTCAGGTTCTCCATCATGTAAGAACCAGCCCAAGGATCGATAACACTCGTGATATGGGTTTCTTCTTGAAGAATTAATTGAGTATTTCGTGCAATGCGGCTAGAGAATTCCGAAGGTAAAGCAATTGCCTCATCAAATGAATTCGTATGTAATGACTGTGTGCCACCAAATACTGCAGCCATCGCCTCGACGGTTGTTCTCACCACGTTGTTATAGGGATCTTGCTCCGTTAGTGACCAACCAGATGTTTGGCAATGGGTACGCAACATCAACGATTTTGGGTTCTTTGGCTCAAATGACTTCATGATGCGCCACCACAATAATCTGGCGGCCCGTAATTTTGCGACCTCTAAATAGAAGTTCATACCAATCGCAAAGAAGAACGACAAGCGACCAGCAAAGCCATCGACATCCAATCCTTTAGCTAAAGCAGTTTTTACATACTCCTTACCATCAGCCAAGGTGAAAGCCAATTCCAATACTTGGTTAGCACCAGCCTCTTGCATGTGGTAACCCGAAATCGAAATCGAGTTGAATTTGGGCATGTGTTTTGCGGTGTACTCAATGATGTCGCCAATAATGCGCATTGAGGGCTCTGGCGGGTAAATATAGGTATTACGCACCATGAACTCTTTCAGAATATCGTTCTGAATAGTTCCTGAAAGTTGCTCCTGCTTCACACCCTGCTCTTCACCTGCAACGATGTAACCTGCGAGCACTGGAAGTACCGCACCATTCATGGTCATAGAAACAGAAACTTTGTCCAATGGAATGCCATCAAACAGAATTTTCATGTCTTCTACTGAATCAATCGCTACACCTGCTTTACCCACATCACCCGTTACACGAGGATGATCAGAGTCGTAGCCGCGATGTGTTGCTAAGTCAAATGCGACGGAAACACCTTGACCACCAGCTGCTAGCGCTTTGCGATAAAACGCATTGGATTCTTGTGCCGTTGAAAAACCTGCGTACTGACGAATCGTCCAAGGGCGCACTGAATACATCGTCGCCTGTGGGCCGCGCACAAACGGCTCAAATCCTGGCAATGTATCCGTGTAATTCAGACCCTCAGTATCAGCCGACGTATACAAGGCTTTCAGCTGGATGCCATCTGGGGTGTTCCAGCCTAAGCTGTTGACATCACCATTGGGCGCAGATTTCTGCGCAGATTTTTTCCAGGCTTCCAAATTGCTATCTGGTACTGCAGGCCATGGATTTTTTGATGAACTGTTGTTATCTGAACTCACAAAACACTCCTGGTGTGGGTTGTTGCATTCCTAGCGAATTTCGCAATTTTGCTTGACTATTGCTCATTTGTCTAGCTATCATGTATTCATAATTATGAATACAAAACTTATTAACAGACCCCTTTATGAAGATGTGGCTGACCGGCTACGGGAGCAAATCTTTAGCAAACAGCTAGCTCCAGGCAGTTGGCTAGATGAGCAAGCTTTGGCTGAGCAGTTTGGCATTAGCCGTACACCCATGCGAGAAGCCATTAAGGTACTAGCTTCTGAAGGCTTGATCACGATGAAGATGCGTCGTGGAGCCTACGTTACTGAAGTCAATCGAGAGGATCTGGAGCAAATTTTCACTGTCCTATCGCTTTTAGAGTGTCAAACCGCGCGCGAGGCTGCTACAAAAGCTAGCGAGGATCAGCTCAACCTACTCGATCATTTGCACCATCGTCTTGAAAAGGCAGCTGCTGACCGTGATATCGAGCAATTTTTTGAAATTAATGGCAAATTTCATGAGTTAATCCAAGAAATTGCAGGTAATCGCTGGATGAATGGCGTGATTGCAGACTTACGAAAAGTCCTCAAACTCCATCGGAAAGACTCATTAACGAGTACTGGAAGACTGCAAAGCTCACTGCTAGAGCATCGTGAGATTCTCAGGGCCATCCTCAAGCGTGATGAGTTAGCAGCGGAAGCCGCCATGCGGAAGCACTTTTCCAGAGGCCTAGAGGCTTTACGATAAGGTATTAAACCTATAAAAAACAAAGGCTTAGAGTATTAATCTAAGCCTTTGAATCAAGATGGTTTGTCGTGCTTATTTCTTAATCACGAAATTTCCCGGCAACGAAGAAATATATGCGGCGATATCTTGCATGTCCGCATCAGAGAATGCCTGTACCTGGGAGCCCATTACCGCATTATTGCGACCAAATTGAGCGTTGGCATTTCCAACCTTATAAGCCTTCAGGGCGTAATACAGGTAATCTGGATACTGACCTGCAAGCTTAGGGTAGATAGGCAAAATTGGTGCATTCAGACCAGCGCCATGACAAGAAGCACAATTGGCTTTCTCAACTAGGGCTTGACCTTTATCTGCATTGGCAGCAATGGCAACATTCGTCAAACCAATGCTCGATAGCAATACTGCAGTAACTAGTGCGACTTTCATAAAAATGCCTCTAAATATCACTTCAATGGGTTGTTAGGTGAGCTGGCAGTTTGCGCAGCATAGTATTCGCCGATATCAGCCATGTCTTGGTCTGACAAGCTTGCAGCGATGGAACGCATCGTTGGATGTTTTCTCTCACCCTTCTTGTATTCAGCCAATGCTGTAGCAATGTAACCAGCGTTTTGTCCGCCGAGCATTGGCACTCTGTAAACCAAAGGATAGTCAGCACGATAGTCTGGAATGGAGTGGCAACCAGTGCAAAGCCAAACCTTGGCATTACCAGCAGCAGCACTGCCCTTCACCTCATCAGCTTGAGCAGCAACAGCAGCAAAAGCCAAACCAGCAATAAGCAATCGAGGAAGAATTGTTAGTTTTTTCATAGAAATCATTATTAATGAGTTTGATTTAAATCAATTTGCAAGAGTATAGCGGAGAGACCGTTCCTTCACCATTCTTTAGGGATTTCTGGGGCAAAAATCCAAGAAAACACTAAAAAAATAGAGAAGAAAACCGCTTCCCAGTAAGATTCAAGATCTACCCAATCTGGACACAAAATCATGAGCAACGCCATTCTTGACCGCCTCAAATCCCTGGGAATTGACTTACCCCCTCCAGGCCCTCCTGCTGCTGCCTACGTCATGGCCGCAACTTCTGGGAACACTGTTTTTCTGTCTGGTCATATCGCCAAGAAAGATGGCAAGGTATGGGTTGGAAAACTTGGAGAGAATATGGATACCGAAACGGGCAAATCTGCCGCGAGATCCATTGCGATTGATTTGATGGCTACCTTGCAAAATCACTTGGGATCATTGGATAAAGTTAAGCGCATTGTCAAAGTCATGGGCTTAGTGAACTCTACCGCTGATTACACAGAACAACATTTAGTCATCAATGGCTGCTCAGAATTGCTCTTTGAAGTATTTGGCGATGCAGGCAAACATGCTCGGAGTGCATTTGGGGTAGCCCAAATTCCCCTTGGTGCCTGTGTTGAAATTGAATTAATCGCAGAAATTTAAGGGCACTGTAAGTTCAGTTTTTGGATGTCGGCCTCTGAATCGACATCCAAAATATAAGCCGCTCGATGAGTTTCAAAGGCTTGAACTAGTTCTGGATGTGCATCCATATAGACTCGGCAGACCATGCCTGGTTCGGCCAATATCTCCCCAATTGCTTTCCTAGAAAACAATACTGGGTTGCCACGTTGCCCGTCGACAATCGGCAAAATAATTTCGCTCCCTACATCACGGCCTTCAAATTGATTCAGTAATGCAGTGATATCAGTATGAGAAATTTCAGGCTGATCAGATAGGGCAATCAGCAAAGCATCGTAGTCGCCACGAAGGGATTCAATACCCAAGCGGACCGAAGATGATTGGCCTTGCTGTGGATGTGAATTGCGAATGACCGATGCATGAAGATTCATTTCATTCTGGAGTAAGGCCAACTCCGATTCAATAGCTGGTGCATGAAATCCTGTAATTACCAAAAACTCAGCAGGGGAAAATGGTTTGATGGCCTGAAAGAAGCGCCTCAATAAGGATTGACCATCTTTTTTCAGCAATCCTTTGGGTATCGAACCCAGGCGACTTCCCTCTCCCGCTGCCAGAAGGAGAACAGCTAAACGCAATGGAACAGAGTGAGTTGGCTTACCCAAAGAAGTCATTAGAGTGATAATAAATAGGAATCTAGAACAATAAACAATAAAAGACGAACTTTTGCATGAATAGCACCGACCTTAGCGTTCTCCAATCCGCCGTCTCTTGGCTTAAGTCTGGACACCCGGTAGCCATTGCGACCATTGTCCAAACTTGGGGATCGGCACCCCGCCCCGTTGGCTCATGGTTAGCTATTCGCGAAGATGGACAAGTAGCAGGCTCCGTTTCTGGAGGATGCGTGGAGGATGACTTAATCCGTCGCGTGCAATCGGAAATTTTGAATCGCGATGTTCCTGAGATGGTGGTCTACGGCGTGAGTCAACAAGAAGCAGCACGCTTTGGCTTACCGTGTGGTGGAACTCTCCGCCTTCTTGTCGAACCAAAACCAGAGCTGGCTGTTTTAGAGAAATTGCTTGAGCAAATATCTGCGCATCAAATCACCCGTCGCACCGTCAATTTAAGTACCGGTAAATCCACTCTCGAGAGCGGATCACGCCATGATGAATTTATCTGCACTGAAAATGAGATTACCACTAGCTATGGACCACGCTGGCGCATGGTGATTATTGGCGCCGGGCAACTGTCACAGTACACCGCAGATTTTGCGCTTGCATCAGACTTTGATGTCGTCGTGATTGATCCACGTGAAGAATATGCCGAAGGACTCAATCGCAGTGACGTCACTTTTATCAAGGGGATGCCAGATGATGTATTGCTAGAGATCGGGGTAGATTCTCATACGGCTATCGTGGCATTAACCCATGATCCCAAGCTGGACGATATGGCTTTACTGGAGGCCCTACGTTCACCGGCCTTTTATGTCGGCGCCTTAGGGAGTCGCAAGAATACTCAAAAACGCAAAGAGCGTCTTTTAGAGTTTGACCTTTCACCAGAACAGCTTGATCGACTGTATGGCCCGGTTGGACTTTATATTGGCGCTCTCACTCCACCAGAAATCGCTGTATCGATTCTGGCAGAAGTCATTGCCGTGAAATACGGCATCAGCGTTCCTCAGAAAACTTAGTTGGCTGTGAGTTTGCCGTCTTTGAGACGCGGCTCAACAAAGTGTCCTTTACGAGCTCGATTACCAGCAAACGATTTCAGCGTCTTAGCATCCAGGCTTAATTCAGTGGGTTTACCAGCGCGTCCAGCACCAGAATAAGTAGCGCCATCTGGGCCAACTGCAATCGCGCTTGCTAGAGATTCTTGATCGTCCAGCCCCATCAAAATCACTCCTTTACCACCAGTTGGTAAACGTTTGAGTTCATCCAATGGGAAGACGAGTAATTTAGACGCCGCAGATAAACAAGCGACTTGTTTCATACCCACTTGCACCTTGGCGGCACCCAGTGGTGCATCACCTGGATGCTTGGCATCAACGCTGATGAATGATTTACCGGCCTTATTGCGGGTACTCATATCTGCGACATTGGCCAGGAATCCGTAACCCGCTTTAGTCGATAACAAAACCAAGTCATCCATCTGACCAGCATAGTAAGCAACCATTTGTGAGCCAGGGGCTAAGTTCACGAAACTCGTTAATGGCGAACCATCACCGCGGGCTCCAGGGAGCTCGCTCACAGGGACGGTATACACACGACCATCACTACCAAAGCCCTGTATGACATCTACCGTGCGGACCTCGAAGGTGGCATACATGGCATCACCAGCTTTAAAGGCGAATTGCGTCTGATCGTGCTCATGACCCTGGCGCACACGAACCCAGCCTTTTTGCGAAACGATCACTGTGACGGGCTCATCGATGACTTTGGTTTCTGCAACAGCACGCTTATCTTCCTGAATGAGGGTCCGGCGCTCATCACCAAAATCCTTCATATCAGATTCAATCTCTTTCACAATACGCTTGCGCAGTACTGCGTCGCTTTGCAAGAGGCCTTCTAAATCATCACGTTCAGCCTTCAGCTCTTTCAGCTCTTGCTCAATCTTGATACCTTCAAGACGGGCCAGCTGACGCAAGCGAATATCCAAGATGTCTTCTGCCTGACGATCACTCAGTTTAAATTCTTTGATCAGATCAGCTTTGGGCTCATCACTATTACGGATGATCTTGATGACCTTATCAATATTCAGAAGCACGGTTAAACGCCCTTCTAAAATATGCATGCGGTCTTTGACTTTACCCAAACGGTATTGGGTACGACGCGTGACAGTAGCAACCCTGAACTCTACCCACTCAGTCAAAATCTCTTTGAGACCCTTTTGTCGCGGGCGACCATCGTTACCAATCATCACCAAATTCATTGGCGCATTGCATTCCAGTGAGGTATGGGCCAATAAGAGGTTGACAAACTCATTCACATCAATATTTTTACTCTTGGGCTCAAATACCAAACGAACCGCTGCATC
This sequence comes from Polynucleobacter sp. MWH-Svant-W18, assembly GCF_018687495.1. Taxonomy (NCBI): domain Bacteria; kingdom Pseudomonadati; phylum Pseudomonadota; class Betaproteobacteria; order Burkholderiales; family Burkholderiaceae; genus Polynucleobacter; species Polynucleobacter sp. MWH-Svant-W18. Next base: position 823,527 of record NZ_CP061293.1, on the reverse strand, counting down.
CTTGCTAGATTCATCGCGAACGCCATCAAGCACATTCAAAATAGTCGACTTGAGATTGTTTTGTTCCGGAGTCAGGGTTTTTTTACCAACCTTCACTTTTGGATTGGTAATTTCCTCAATCTCTTGCAGAACCCGCTGCGATGAAGTGGCTGGTGGTAATTCGTTTACTACTATTTGCCATTGACCTCGGGCCAACTCTTCCACTGACCAACGGGCGCGCACTTTAATGCTGCCACGACCTGTCTCATAGATCTGTGCAATCTCAGCGCCTGAGGAAATAATCTGTCCACCGCCTGGATAATCTGGCCCAGGCATGATGGGTAGCAAATCCGCTGTAGATAACTTAGGCGACTTCATTAAGGCAATCGCAGCAGAGGCAACTTCACGAAGGTTATGGGATGGAATCTCTGTAGCCATACCCACTGCAATACCAGAGGCACCATTGAGTAAAACAAATGGCAATCGTGCTGGCAATAACTTGGGTTCTTGGAAAGAACCGTCGTAGTTTGCGGCGAAATCCACTGTTCCTTCGTCAATTTCACTTAACAGCAAACCTGCAATTTTGGTTAGGCGAGCTTCGGTGTAGCGCATTGCTGCCGCACCATCACCATCACGCGATCCAAAGTTTCCTTGGCCATCAATGAGTGGATAACGCAATGAGAAGCTTTGGGCTAAACGAACTAATGCATCGTATGCGGATTGGTCGCCGTGCGGATGAAACTTACCGAGTACATCTCCAACGACTCGCGCACTCTTGACCGGTTTAGCGTCAGCACGCAAACCCATCTCACTCATCGAGAACAAAATGCGGCGCTGAACTGGCTTTTGACCATCGGCAACCTCAGGCAGAGCACGGCCTTTAACAACGCTAATGGCGTAATCTAAATATGCGCGCTCAGCATAGACCGCTAGCGTCAAACTATCTTTGTTATCTTCATTCAGATCCATGGTCTTTGGATCATGGGGATCTTTAGGACCATTGCCGCCTTTTGAATCGGAGGATATTTTGCTTGAAGGCGCCTCTTGCACTTCAACAATATCCATTTCAATGGGACTGGAGAATAAATCGGCTTGTTCTGTGGTGAGATTCTTGCCGGGGGTTTTCTTGATTGCCATTAAATATCTGCCTCGACTTCATTGCCGCGCTCTTCAAGCCAATCGCGTCTTGCACTAGATTCGGATTTGCCCATTAGCATGTCCATCGTTTTAAAAGTCTCATCCTCGGTCCAAGAGCCTAAAGTAACTGGCAAGAGACGACGGGTATCGGGGTTTAATGTGGTGTCCCATAATTGTTCAGCACTCATCTCGCCCAAACCTTTGAAACGAGAAATTTGCCAGGCAGACTCTTTCACGCCATCTTTGCGTAGCTTATCTTCAATCGCTTGCAATTCACTAGCGTCCAGCGCATAGATCTTCTGTGCTGGCTTTTTACCGCGTGCAGGTGCATCTACCCGAAAGAGTGGTGGTCTTGAAATATAGACGTGACCCAAATCAATTAATTTTGGGAAATGCTTATAGAACAGCGTGAGGAGGAGTACCTGAATATGGGCGCCATCAACGTCCGCATCAGAAAGAATGCACACCTTGCCGTAACGCAAGTTTGAGAGGTCAGGATCATCATTGAGACCATGGGGATCAACGCCAATGGCAACGGCAATATCATGGACTTCATTGTTCGCAAAGAGGCGATCTCGCTCGGCTTCCCAAGTATTGAGCACCTTGCCGCGCAATGGCAAGATTGCCTGGTACTCCTTATTGCGCCCCATTTTGGCTGAACCACCCGCAGAATCACCCTCCACTAAGAAAATCTCATTCATCGAGATATCTTGGCTTTCACAATCAGTGAGTTTGCCGGGCAGCACAGCTACGCCAGAAGACTTCTTCTTCTCAACTTTTTGCCCTGCCCTGGTTCGTGCTTGGGCTTGCTTGATCACGAGATCTGCTAACTTGCGACCGTAATCGACATGTTGATTTAGCCACAGCTCTAGAGCAGATTTTGCATAGCCGGAAACTAAGCGCACAGCATCACGAGAATTTAAGCGCTCTTTAATCTGCCCCTGAAATTGCGGATCCAACACTTTCGCCGACAAAATAAAGGATGCTCTTGCAAAAACATCTTCCGGCATTAACTTCACACCCTTCGGTTGTAAGGCGTGCATTTCAATAAAGCTTTTCACGGCATTAAAGAGGCCTTCGCGTAATCCGCTCTCATGAGTACCGCCAGCTGGTGTTGGGATCAAATTGACGTAACTTTCACGGACGGGTGCACCATCTTCAGTCCAGCACACTACCCATGCAGCGCCTTCGCCTTCCGCAAAAGAATCATCATCGCCAGTCCCGCTGGCATATTGCTCACCCTCAAATGGGGGAATGACTTCGGGGCCATGGCCCGCTTGTGCAATGGCTTCATTCAAATAGCCACGCAAACCTTGGGCATATTGCCAAGTTTGACTATCACCAGTTTTTTCTTGGATCAGGGTGACTTTGACGCCTGGCAATAAAACTGCCTTGGAGCGTAATAGACGAATCAATTCCGGCATTGGAATAGAGGCGCTATCAAAATACTTGCCATCTGGCCACGCACGTACTCGCGTACCGTGTGACTTATCGTCTTTGCCAGAGGCAGAAGACTTGAGTTTTTCAATGACTTTGCCATCTGCAAATGTCAGGGTTGAAACTTGACCATCGCGCCAGACAGTCACTTCTAATCGTTTCGACAATGCATTAGTGACGGAGACACCAACACCATGCAAACCACCTGAAAAGGCATAAGCTCCACCACTGCCTTTTTCAAACTTACCGCCAGCATGAAGCTGGGTAAACACAATCTCCACTACGGGTAGTTTTTCAGTCGGGTGCATTCCCACTGGAATACCGCGGCCATCATCTTCTACGCTAACACTGCCATCAGCATGCATCGTGACAGTGATGTGCTTACCAAAACCACCCAATGCTTCATCCGAAGCGTTATCCAAGACCTCTTGGATGATATGTAAGGGGTTATCAGTTCGGGTGTACATCCCAGGCCGTTGACGGACTGGTTCTAGGCCTTTTAAGACCTGAATTGACGATTCACTGTATTCGGAAGTTTTACGAGTAGCCATGCGCGGAAATTGTAGCCATGTCTGAAGTCTAAGCCGAAATTTCACGTAATCCCCTGCCATCCATGCCAAAATCAGGTCATGGGAGCCTTAAGTCATATTCGTGTTTTAGACCTAAGCCGGGTACTTGCGGGGCCGTGGTGTGGACAAAATTTGGCTGATTTGGGTGCTGACGTCATTAAAGTCGAACGCCCAGGCAGCGGAGATGAAACACGTAGCTGGGGACCTCCTTTTGCTAAAAATGACAGCGGTCAGGAGACTACCGAATCTACCTACTTTATTTCGAGCAATCGTAATAAACGATCTATCACCTTAGATATCAGTTCTACCGAAGGTCAAGAAATTATTCGTCAACTAGTGCTTGAGTCTGACGTTGTGCTGGAAAACTTTAAGGTTGGTGACTTAGTAAAGTATGGCTTGGACTATGAAAGTCTCAAAAAGATTAAACCCAATCTAATCTTTTGCTCAATTACCGGTTTTGGTCAAACCGGACCGTATGCACAACGTCCTGGATACGACTTCATCACTCAGGGTATGGGCGGCATCATGAGCATTACCGGAGAAGCTGAAGATATTCCTGGCAGTAGTCCACAAAAATCTGGTGTTGCTATCGCCGATCTGTTTACAGGAATGTATGCTACTACCGCGATTCTTGCAGCCATAGTGCATCGCGATCACACGGGAGAAGGTCAATCTATCGATATGGCTTTGCTCGATACCCAGGTAGCCATGATGGCGAACGTAGCCAGCGCATACCTGACTGCAGATCAACTACCGAAGCGCTTAGGCAATACATCTCCTGTCATTGTTCCCTATCAAACTTTTCCAACGTCTGATGGTTGGATCATTGTGGCAGCAGGCAACGATAGCCAATACCGTCAATTTGTGACTGTTGGTGGCCAAGCGCACTTAGCAGAAGACCCTCTCTTCATCACAAATCCGCTACGGGTGCAACATCGCCATCAACTCGTCCCCTTGCTTGAGCAGATGACTCGCCAAAAAACTAAAGCCCAATGGATTTCTATATTGGAACAAGCCAAGGTTCCTTGTGGCCCCATTAATAATGTCAAAGAAGTATTTGAAAACGAACAAATTCTTGCCAGAAATATTCTGCAACAGGTGATGCATCCAACCATTGGGGATCTGAAGTTGGTTACCAGTCCGATGAAATTCTCTAAAACACCAACGGAAGTCCGCTTAGCACCACCATTGCTTGGACAGCACACCGAGGAAATCTTGATGGATCACCTCAATCTAGATCGTGATGCAATTGATGCATTGCGTGCGAAAGGGGTGATTTAGAACATGACTAACTCAATCTCAAAACCATCCCTGTCCATGAAACAAGTCCTCATTTATGGCGGCTTGATGGTGACGCTATCGATGGGTATACGCCATGGTTTTGGCCTATTTAATTTGCCCATTACGATGACCAACGGCTGGGGTCGAGAAACCTTTGCGCTCACCATTGCACTGCAAAACCTGATTTGGGGAGCAGTTCAACCAATCACCGGCGCCTTGGCAGATCGCTATGGCGCTTTCAAAATCATGGTGGCTGGTGGTGTTCTCTATGCGCTGGGCTTAGCTGGCATGGCAATCTCTACTGACGCCTTGAACTTTACGCTTGCCGGTGGCTTGCTGATTGGATTAGCCCAAACCGCCACCACTTACAGTGTTGTTTATGGAATTTTGGGTCGCAATGTTTCAGCTGATAAACGCGTTTGGGCTATGGGCATTGCAGCGGCCGCAGGTTCATTTGGTCAATTCTTAATGATTCCAGCTGAGCAAGGTTTACTGAGTAACTTTGGTGCTCAAGACGCACTATTGTTATTAGCGCTGATGGCAAGTCTCATGATTCCCACTGCATTTATGTTGCGGGAGAAAAACTTTGTCCACAACCATCAACTTGGTGATCAAACAATACAGCAGGCCTTAGCAGAGGCATTGCGCAACCCCAGTTTTCGTCTACTCACTTTAGGATATTTTGTATGTGGCTTTCAGGTGGTATTCATTGCCGTACATTTAGCTCCCTATCTCAAAGATCTTTCAGCGAACTACCCAGCTGTGGGTGCGCCTGCTGTAGCAACAACTGCACTTGCCTTAATTGGTTTGTTCAATATCTTTGGCACCTACAGCGCGGGCATCTTTGGTCAGCGCTTTCCAAAACGCTATTTACTGTCAGGGATATATATTGGCCGCTCTATAGCGATTGCTGCATTTATTTGGCTGCCACCTAGCCCATTAAGCACCTATGTGTTTGCCGCCATCATGGGCTTTCTATGGCTTTCTACCATTCCCCTAACAAACGGCATTGTGGCGCAAATCTTTGGTGTGAAGTACCTCACGATGCTTTCGGGCTTAATATTCTTTTCGCATCAACTGGGTAGCTTCTGTGGTGCATTTTTGGGGGGTTACCTATTTGATCGTACTGGCTCCTATTTGATCGTTTGGGAAATTGCTATTGGCCTTGGCGTCTTTGCATTCTTGGTAAACCTACCCGTTCAAGAGCGCGCCATCACGAGAACAGTCCACGCATGAGAAAAAGCTTTTCTTTATGGCGCTGGGTGTTTTATAGTTTTGCCTTATTCGTCTTGCTGCTGATATTTTCTGCGTACTATGCACCAGATATGATGCTGGCGATTACCAATCAAGTGTGGGCATTATGCGGTTGGTAGTGCTTGTACATTTTCTTTAACACACTTTTATTTTTATTTAGACTCGCCGTAGCACAATGGATAGTGCACATGCCTCCTAAGCGTGGGATACAGGTTCGATTCCTGTCGGCGGGACCACAAAATCACCAAAACTTATCCACAGGCAATGTGGATAAATCCTTAAAAGTTTTCGTAAGTCGTAGATTTGTATGGAGTGACCTGGCTTGCTTAAATAATTAGCAAGAATTGTGTTTTTAATTGCTGCAGATGCGTAGCAATTTTTATTTAATGGCTTCTTGAAATTTTCTGTCGGAAATCATTGACAAAAACCCTAAGTTCAGCAAGTTCACTTAAACTTGCGCACATGACCAGCCTCTCAACCAGCACACTCGCAGCCCTAGAGGAAATGCTCCAAAACACGGCTCGCTCTGCCCCATCGGAATTTTTACCCTTCTACCTTTCGCGCGGTACCGAGGTCGACCTGCTCATTGGTCACTTAAATCCAGAATTTATTCCCTATCTGCAAGAATCCTTACGCAATGACCCGATTGCACACATTTCGATAGGTAACGATCGCATGACGGTTGAAGGGAGTGGCCCAAATGATCTCTCAATCAGCTTGCATCAATTGGCCGAGAGAATGCGTTTAGGCGGTTACATTCCGGGATGGCGCAACGAAGAATTTGCTTGGCTTGATCAAAACGGACATCAACTCTTCCATCTGGAGCGTGCAGCCTTTCGCACATTTGGATTTCGGAGTATGGCAACGCACATTAACGGCTATACCAAGTCTGACTCCATTTGGTTGGGACGGCGTAGTGAGTCGAAGTCGACTGATCCAGGGCAACTAGACAATGTTGCAGCTGGCGGTATCTCGGCTGATGAAACCCCATGGGTTTGTGCGAAACGTGAATTATGGGAAGAGGCAGGAGTGCCATTGCATATTGCTGAGCAAGTTGAGCCAGTGGGCAAAATTCATATGCGAAGACCAATCCCTGGTCGAGGCTTTCATGATGAGCAATTGTTTGTTTACGACCTAGAATTGCCAGAGAATTTTGTCCCAACCAATCATGATGGTGAGGTCAGCGGCTTTATTGAAATCTCTTTTGCTGAGGCTGCTGCCCGCATTTTGGCCGATGAATTTACTAGCGATGCCGCTTTTGTGACTGCTGATTTTATTTTGCGGCGCAATAAATAGGTATATTGACTCTTCCTGAGGCGCTTTGCCCTGCTTGATCGAAGTCATGCGCCAAATTCAGAATTCGTGGTTAAATCCTTATTAAGGATGAAACAGGGGTGCCCTTTTGAGCAGAAGCTGCTTGGAGGCGCTGAGAAAGACCCTCTAACCCGATCCAGGTAATGCTGGCGTGGGGAGTTACATCAGACCGACACCCGGTTTCGTCCATCTAAAACTTTCGGAGATGGACATGAGCAATAGCAACCCTACAAATAAAAATGTCAAACATGAAATTCCAAGCTTAAAAAGTTTGGAGCGCGACTTTGGTCAAAAGTTCGCCTACCCCGCTTCGACTAAAACCTATTTACAAGGTTCACGTCCTGATATCAAAGCACCGGTACGCATGATTGAGCAATTGCCAACGCGCGTTGGTGAGGAGTTGATGCCCAATCCCCCTGTGCCGGTCTATGACACGTCAGGTCCTTACAGTGATCCTGAAATTGTGATCAATCTTGAAAAAGGTTTGCCAAGATTACGGGATGCTTGGATTGCAGAACGCAACGATACGGTGCAACTTGCAGGCCCTAGCTCTGAGTATGGCGTTGCACGATCTAAAGATGAAGCCACCCAGAATCTCCGCTTTGCCCATATTAGTGCACCGCGAGTGGCTAAAGCGGGCAACAATGTCAGTCAAATGTACTACGCCCGCAAAGGCATTGTGACTCCAGAAATGGAATACGTTGCCCTACGTGAATCCATGGGCCTTGAGCAACTGCGTAAAGACCCTGCTTACAAACAGCTCCTCAAGCAACATCCCGGCAAGTCCTATGGCGCCAACCTACCAGAGCAGGTTACTGGTGAATTTGTACGCTCTGAAATTGCTGCAGGACGCGCCATTATTCCTGCCAATATTAATCACCCAGAATTAGAGCCGATGATTATTGGTCGTAACTTCCGCGTAAAGATCAACGGCAATCTGGGTAACTCTGCTGTTACCTCCTCGATTAATGAGGAAGTGGAAAAGATGGTGTGGTCGATTCGTTGGGGTGCAGATACCATCATGGATCTTTCTACTGGTAAACATATTCATGAAACCCGTGAGTGGATTATTCGTAATTCACCAGTTCCAATTGGTACTGTTCCGATTTATCAAGCATTGGATAAAACTGGTGGTATTGCCGAAGACCTGACTTGGGAAATGTTCCGCGATACATTAGTAGAGCAAGCCGAACAAGGTGTGGATTATTTCACCATTCACGCAGGCGTCCTATTGCGCTATGTGCCACTGACTGCAGATCGCATCACCGGGATTGTTTCTCGTGGTGGGTCCATCATGGCCAAATGGTGTTTAGCGCACCATAAGGAAAACTTCCTCTACACCAAGTTTGATGAAATCTGCGAGATCATGAAAGCCTACGACGTGTCCTTCAGCTTAGGTGATGGATTGCGTCCAGGATGTATTGCCGATTCGAATGATGCCGCTCAATTTGGTGAACTCCACACCTTAGGTGAATTGACTGCTAAAGCTTGGAAACACGATGTTCAGGTGATGATTGAAGGTCCTGGTCACGTTCCTATGCAGCGTATTGAAGAGAATATGACTGAAGAGCTCAAGCATTGTTTGGAAGCTCCCTTTTATACCCTTGGACCATTGATTACAGACATTGCCCCTGGTTACGATCACATTACCAGCGGTATTGGTGCAGCCCAAATTGGTTGGTATGGCACTGCCATGCTGTGCTATGTCACCCCTAAGGAACATTTGGGTTTGCCGGACAAGGAAGACGTCCGTGAAGGCATCATTACTTACAAGATTGCAGCGCATGGCGCTGACTTGGCCAAAGGTTTGCCGGGTGCACAGGTACGTGATAACGCTCTTTCCAAAGCCCGTTTTGAGTTCCGCTGGGAAGACCAATTTAATTTGGGCTTAGATCCTGAACGTGCCCGGGAATATCACGACGCTACTTTGCCAGCGGAAGGCGCCAAGATTGCGCACTTCTGCTCAATGTGCGGACCGAAGTTCTGCTCGATGAAGATCACCCAAGAAGTGCGTGACTATGCTGCAACTTTAGATGCGGATGGTAATCCGAAAGAAGTGGTGAAGGCGATGGAAGAAAAGTCTATCGAGTTTCGTAAGCGTGGCAGCGAGATTTATCAATAAACGAGTTGGTATTGATTGTGAATAGCGCAACCTTTTCGAACAGCAAGTACGCCATTGTCGGTGGCGGTCTAATGGGCCGTCTACTGGCAGTTGCTCTTGCTCAGAAAGGTGCTCAGATTGATCTTTTTGAGCAAGGTAGTAGCGATGCGAGCGGGTCAGCTGCTCGTATTGCCGCAGCCATGCTGGCTCCGCTGGCAGAATCGGCAATTACCGAAGATTCTGTAGTGCGCATGGGGATTCATAGTCTGCCGCGCTGGAAAGAATTGATTGAACAGCTCTCAACTCCCGTATTTTTTCAACAAGACGGCACATTAATCCTCTGGCACCATCAAGATGCCAGTGAGGCTGAGCGATTTACGGCCCATCTTGAAAAAAATTGTCGCAACAATGCACAACTAAAGTCAGTCGTAAAACTGGATGCTGCTGCAGTCCATAATCTTGAGCCTGGTGTTGCCAATCGATTTAAACAGGGATTGTATTTACCTGATGAAGGTCAACTCGATAATCGACAGCTATTAAATGCACTACGCATTGAGTTAGAAAATTTGCATGTTCAGTGCCATTGGAATACCACTATTGATCCAGAAGATCTGCGCAAAGATATTTCATTTCGAGCCGTGATTGATTGTCGCGGCACAGGTGCAAAAGAAGCCTGGGTAAATTCAAGCAATAGTCTGAGAGGGGTACGGGGTGAAGTGATTCGCTTGCATGCTCCCGAGGTCAAGTTGAGAAGGCCAACCCGCCTTATCCACCCGCGCTACCCTATCTATATCGCCCCCAAGGAAAATGATATTTATGTCGTTGGGGCTACTGAAATCGAGTCTGATGATCGTTCAGAGATGAGTGTGCGCTCAGCCATGGAATTACTCAGCGCTGTCTATACCGTTCACAGTGGATTTGCTGAAGCCCGCATTTTAGAGATGGCGACTCAATGCCGCCCCACCTTGAAAAATAATCTTCCAGAGATTCAATCTCGTAAAGATACAGGGCTTGCTGATTTGATCATGATCAACGGCTTATATCGTCATGGTTTTATGATTTCGCCAGCCATCTTAGATTGCACCTTAGAGCTTCTTGCTTTGGGTGATAGCCATACCGCAACAGAGTTGGGTTTGCGCGTGATTTATCAATCCAAGCAAGAGAAAGTGGCTGTATGCGTGTAATCGTCAATCAAACGGAATATGAACTTCCTCAAAGAAGCATGATCTCAGATGCCTTGGCGCTTATTGATGCTAAGCCACCCTATGCCGTGGCCGTCAATTTACATTTTGTTCCCAAGACTCAGCATGCAGAATTTGCACTCAATGAGAATGATCACATTGAAGTCATCGCCCCGGTTACTGGTGGTTAATTGATGACAGCAACTTTATCCAATCATCTCAATGAGACTGACTCCTTGATTCTTTACGGCGAGCGCTTTGCGAGTCGTTTGTTGCTGGGTACGTCCCGCTACCCTTCACCGCAAGTATTGGAGAACGCTGTCTCAGCATCCAATCCAGCGATGATTACCGTGAGCTTGCGTCGGCAAGGTAGCTCTACAACTGAGGCACACAGTGGCTTTTGGGATCTCTTGAAAAAGATGGCCGTACCTGTTTTGCCTAATACTGCAGGTTGTCACAGCCCTCAAGAAGTGATTACAACGGCGCAGATGGCCCGTGAAGTATTTGAGACCGATTGGATTAAGTTAGAGCTGATTGGTGACGATTACACCTTACAACCAGATACTTTACGCTTAGTCCAAACTGCGGAGACTTTAATTAAAGATGGTTTTAAGGTTTTGCCTTATTGCACTGAAGATCTTATTTTGTGCCAGCGCTTAGTCGATGTGGGATGTCAGGCAGTGATGCCATGGGCCGCACCCATAGGTACTGGCCAAGGGCCTTTGAATCCCTATGCTATGAAACTCTTGCGCGATCGTCTTGGAGTTCCGCTACTTGTAGATGCTGGTCTAGGACTGCCATCACACGCCTGTGCAGTCATGGAATGGGGCTTTGATGGCGTCTTATTAAATACGGCTGTGGCTCTGGCAGATGATCCTGTAGTAATGGCAAAAGCGTTTGCAATGGCGGTTGATGCAGGTAGAGCAGCATATCTATCTGGCGCCATGAAACCACAAGCGTCTGCTCAAGCTAGCACTCCTCTGGTAGGAACGCCGTTTTGGCATCAGACTTCACCCCATTCAGTAGATTGATCTCATGAGCCTCATTCGCGATCTTGCCGATCAAATTGTTGCTGCCCATCGCAATGATGATTTATGTCTGCCGATTCCTCGGTTTACTCTAGATAGACCACCCCCAAGAATTGATAATGAAGCAGCAGCCGATCATTACGAGCTCGCTGGTGCCCTGGCTGCCATTGAGATGGGGTTTATTGAATCTGATGCAAAGACCCTAGGTAAAGCTTGGTCACGTATGGCCCAAGGTGATGGTGGATTTAATGCTCTGAAGTGGCCTAATCGTCCAGAGCATTTTGATTTACTGCCATGGACTCGCAATATGAACCCCAATGCCTTTGCAGAATGCCCCAAGCGTTTAGGCTTGTATGGTGTGATGCCTGATGCAGATTGGGTCAAGCGCATGGTCGAAGCAGAACTACCAACTGTACAGTTACGCTATAAGTCAGATGACAAATCCAAAATCCGCAAGCAAATTCGGGAAGCGGTGAAAGCCGTTGAGGGAAGCAAGACCCTGCTATTCATCAATGACTATTGGGATGAAGCGATTGATGCTGGAGCCTACGGCGTTCACTTAGGTCAAGAAGATTTAGCGACAGCTGACCTTGCAGAAATTCGGTCTGCAGGATTAAGGCTAGGCTTGAGCACGCATGGTTATGCTGAGATGACTTATGCCGACCGTTTTTGCCCGAGCTATATTGCCATGGGCGCAATCTTCCCTACGAATTTGAAGAAGATGGCTACTGCCCCACAAGGCTTGGGTCGTTTATATCAATATGCCAAACTTATGAGCCACTATCCACTGGTTGCCATCGGTGGCATTGATCAAGATAGTATTCGTGCAGTAGCCAAAAGTGGGGTTGGCTCTATCGCAGTGGTCAGAGCAATCACTGAAGCTAAAGATCCAAAAGCGGCAGTCAAACACTTACAAGAATTAATGCGCAACTAAGACTTGGGTTCTCCAGGCATGGCTGTTGGGTAGAAATCGTGCATATGCCACAGGGGTCCTGGACCCTCGCCAATACTTAAGAAACGACCTGCCTCCAAACCTGCTTCCACATAAGCTATCGCCTTTGCCACTGCATGACTCAAATCATGACCGTCAGCTAAATAGGTTGCAATCGCTGAAGCTAGAGAACAACCTGTGCCATGGGTATTGAGTGTATCAACGCGATCGTGTTTGAACGCCTTCGATTGAATGACTTCGAGTCCATCTTCAAGCGTTTTCCACAACAGAAAATCCGTGATTTGAGTATGCGTTGCATCCAAATGTCCGCCTTTGATCAATACCGCTTGTGGCCCCATCTCGAGTAATTCTTGTGCGGCCAATTGGAAATCATTCGCTCCAGTAATATCGTGACCTAATAACAAAGCAGCCTCATCCATATTGGGAGTGATCAGTGTTGCCATCGGAAATAACTCAGCAATCATCGCCTGTGCCGTGTCATCACCACCCAAACTTGCACCTGAAGTAGCGCGCAATACAGGGTCAAGCACAATGCGTTTGATGCCATGGCGACGTAAAGATTGAGCGACAGTGCGCACGATTTCTGGGCTAGCCAACATCCCAATCTTGACAATATCTGCGCCGATGTCCAATAGAACCGCATCCATTTGTGCTTCAACGACATCCAAATCCACATCCTGAATCCGTGTCACGCCCAGCGTATTTTGTGCCGTAATGGCAGTAATCACCGACATGCCAAATCCGCCTAGAGCTGTAATGACCTTGAGGTCAGCCTGTAAGCCTGCCCCGCCGCCACTGTCCGAGCCAGCAATAGTCAGTACTTTGGGGATCTGTACGGATGTGGGATGAGGTGAGCGCATCTTGCTATAATATCGGCTTATTCCTCGATAGCTCAGTCGGTAGAGCGCCGGACTGTTAATCCGTAGGTCCCTGGTTCGAGCCCAGGTCGAGGAGCCAAACATTGAAAACCACCTTTTTAGGTGGTTTTTTCTTTTTGTGACACTTTGATACTTGAAGTCAACCCGAAAGTGCCTCCCCACACTAAAATAGAGCCCATGAATAAGACGCCAGAACTTTTAGCACCGGCCGGCAGCCTAGCTATGCTGCGCACCGCTTTTGAATTCGGAGCAGATGCAATTTATGCTGGTCAGCCACGTTATTCCTTGCGGGTTCGTAATAATGACTTTGGCAAGATCGAAGTGCTCAAACAAGGCATCGATACCGCCCATGAATTGGGAAAAAAGTTTTACCTAGTTTCTAACTTATTGCCGCATGGCGCAAAGACGCGCACCTATATCAAGGATATGTCGCCAGTCGTTGCCCTAAAACCCGATGCGCTCATCATGTCTGATCCTGGTTTGATCATGATGGCGAGAGAAGCTTGGCCTGATATGCCTGTTCATTTATCGGTACAAGCAAATACTGTCAATGGTGCATCTGCTAAGTTCTGGCGCTCAGTTGGAATTAGTCGCGTCATCTTGTCGCGTGAGCTTTCTTTTGATGAGATCGAAGAAGTTCGTCAAGACTGCCCTGAGATGGAACTTGAGGTATTTGTGCATGGTGCCTTATGTATTGCCTACTCTGGCCGCTGCCTCTTATCGGGCTATATGTCGCATCGCGACTCCAACCAAGGTGCTTGCACTAATGCCTGTCGCTGGGACTACAAGGTGAAGCCTGGGCAGCAAAATAGCAATGGTGATGTCGTTCTCCTACAAGAAGCCAGAAGGCCTGATGAATTGATGCCAATGGAAGAAGATGAGCATGGCACTTACATCATGAACTCAAAAGATTTGCGTGCGGTGGAACATATCGAGCGACTCACCAAAATGGGTGTGGACTCTTTCAAGATTGAGGGTCGCACCAAGTCACCTTATTACGTCTCTCGTACATGCCAAGCGTATCGCTCAGCGATTGATGATGCGGTTGCTGGCAAACCGTTTAATACCACCCTGCTTGGTAACCTTGAAGGTCTAGCTAATCGTGGTTACACCGATGGTTTTTATGAGCGTCACCACGATAAGGATTACCAGCTCTATATGAGAGGCCACTCTCTCTCCGGTAGAAGCCTCTATGTTGGCGAGACTCTGGAAGTTGATGCTACAGGTCGCGTCAAAGTTGATGTCAAAAATCGCTTTGCGATTGGTGACAAACTCGAAATCATCGAACCACAAGGAAATCAAGATATTGTTTTAGACGCCATGTGGAATCTCAATGGTGAGCCGATTGATGTTGCACCGGGATCTGGTCACTTTGTGTGGATCAAGCTCCCATTAAGAAGCAAACATGCCTTTATTGCACGCTACACCCAAGAGCCTGCTCCTATTGAAGTAAGCTCCTCCTGCTCTAGCGGCGAATCTTGCTGTAACGCCTAATCATGAATACACCTAGCACTGCTCCAGGCCATTCTGAAGGCTTCAAACAGAAGATTGAGAATGAAGCAAAGCAGGCTTTAGCGCTCACCTTATATTTCGGTGCCTGGTTTTGTGCACTTGCTTTCTTAGGCGCTACAACGCTAGATGAGCGCCCGATACCACTCTCCATTTTTGGCATTGCAATGATTAAAGCTGGCCTCTGTGCCAAATTTATGTTGATTGCACAAGCCATATTTCCAATCAACATTACTAAATCGAATGGCATTATTAAGTCGCTATTTTACGAGTCGCTTCTGTACATCATTGTGGTACTCGCTCTGAACTATGTTGAAGCTGGTGTTGAGGGTCTATTTCATGGTAAGAGCTTTTTTAATTCTCTCTCCGCATTTGGAGAAAGAAACCCTTTAAAAGTATTGGCCATGTCTATTGTCTATTGGCTGATCGTATGGCCATATTTGGTTTTCATCGGCATGAAGATGGCTCTAGGTTCGAATGCAACCGTGAGCATTTTGTTTGGTAAAAAGAAATCTGTTGAGCATTAGTTTTTTTAGGGGGCACAGTCTTAGCGTGTTGCTCAGAAATCTTTTCTGGGTCTGCGTCTTTGGATTGGCATCCACCTCCTCCCAGGCTCAAGAAATCGAAGCGCGTGCGTATTCCAATGCTCCCATTGGAATGAGCTTTATCACTGGCGGCATTGCCCAAGCAAAAAGCGGCTCCTATACATTAACCACTGAAGCAGTTAGTCTTACCCATGTGATTGACGTTGCCGGTCAATCAGGAAGATTGAGCCTCGTACTCCCCTACTCAGAGTTATCGGGTACCGGTACTATCAGTGGCCAAGCAATCAATGCATCTGCCGAAGGCCTTTCAGACCCCGTCATCAAGGCCTCAGTCAATTTATATGGTGCACCCGCGCTCTCACTCAATGATTTTAAAAACTATCAACAAGACCTCATTATTGGCGCTAGTTTGGCGGCAACGATTCCTTGGGGGAAGTACAACAATAATCAGATAGTCAATGTTGGTGGAAATCGTTCTGTCATACAGCCTGGAATTGGAGCATCACAAGCAGTCGGTCCATGGCGTTTTGAATTAGCCGGCATGGCTTCCATTTTTACGAGCAATACAAACTATCTGGGGAGCAACACTCTTTCCCAGAATCCAGTCTATTCCACTGAAACCCATGTGATTTATTACTTTCCCAATACCGCTTGGATTTCTGGCGATGCCACCTACTTCTTTGGGGGGCAAAAATATGTCAATGGTTTACCAGCAGGAAGCGCACAAGAAAACTGGCGCTTTGGGAGCACCTTCTCCTATCCCATTAATCAACATAACTCAATTCGCTTAACCGGCAGCACTGGGGTTTACTCAAATACCAATACTAGCTACAACGCACTTGGCGTATCTTGGCAATATCGTTGGGATTAAGAATACGACTTATTGATCTCTAAGCTCTCGGCGCAAGATCTTACCCACGATGGATTTTGGTAGCTCATTAATGAAGACCACTTTTCTGGGTCGTTTGTAGCTCGTCATATGCTCTTTGCAGTATTGCAAGATATCGGCTTCCGTCAGATGGTGGTTATCTCTCACCACATAAGCTTTGACAATCTCGCCCAATTTGCGATGCGGTACGCCGATCACAGCGCACTCTTTAATGCCATTCATTTGTACTAGGTGATCTTCTACATCGTTTGGAAACACCTTATATCCAGCCACCACAATCATGTCTTTCTTACGATCAACAATTTCGACGTAGCCTTCAGGGCTAATGAGTCCAATATCACCAGACTTAAAGAAACCATCTACTGTCATACAGTGCTTAGTCTCATCGGGCTTATTCCAATAGCCTGCCATGACTTGAGGACCCTTAATGGCAATTTCACCGGGAGTGCCTTGTGGGAGCTCAACTCCGTCATCATCCAAAATGGCAAGCTGTGTACTGGGTAAGGGCATGCCAATATGCCCTGTGAAATGCTTTTCCAAAGGCGTGTTCACACACACTACAGGAGAGGTTTCTGAGAGGCCATAGCCTTGTGCAATGGGTACTCCTGTTAGAGCCTGCCAATGATCAGCTGTTTTTTGATGCACCGCCATACCACCACCGATCGTCACTAATAGATGGGGTAGCTTGACCTTCTTAAACTCTGGCCGATGTATCAACGCATGAAATAGTGTATTGACACCGGGGAAGATATTAATATTCGGATGCTTGATGAGCAATTTGATAAAGCCAGTAATGTCGCGTGGATTAGGCACTAAAACCAGCAAGCCACCTTTAGTAATACCCAGCATAGCGCATGCAGTAAGCGCAAAAATATGGGTCATCGGTAATGCACACAGAAAGACTAACTGTTGTTCTGGTTTTTGTTTAAGTGCTGGATCAAGCCAAACCTCTATCTGCATCACATTGGATAAAACATTTCTGTGAAGCAAGATGGCACCCTTTGAAGTGCCTGTCGTGCCTCCGGTGTATTGCAAAAAGGCAATGTCATCTAAGTCAATAGAGGGCCGTATGAAATGATGCTGGCTGCCGGTTTTGAGAGCCTCTTTAAATGCAATATGCGTAAATTCCCAAGGGGGAATCAGCTTCTTGATGTCTCTTGCAATCCAATTAATCAAATGCCCTTTGAAACCCATTAAGTCCCCTGGGCTACTGACAATCACCTTCTGAATGCAAGCTAATGGCTTGATTTGTTGATAAACGTGCGCAAAGTTCTCCATCATTACTAGAACTGCTGCCCCACTATCTTCTAGCTGAGCTTCGAGTTCTCGTGCCGTGTACAGCGGGTTGATATTCACGACTACATAACCTGCCCGCAGTGTGCCAATCATGGCAACCAGATACTCAATGACATTGGGATACATTAATGCCACCCTTGCACCCTTTTCTAGGTGAAGCGTTTGCAGATATGAGGCAAAGTCTTTTGAAAGTTTATCGAGCTCTCGGTATGAGAAAAACTTACCCATCGCCTCAACGGCTTTGCGTTTACTAAAATGCTCAAGACATTGATCGAGGAAGTCTATCAGCGAAGTATGTTCTAGCGGTGCGATCTCATGTGGAACGCCTTCTGGGTAGTGCTTTAACCAGGGCTTAGATATCTCAGCCATTCGCTTCTTAACTTAACATTTGCTTGAGTTGATTTAAGAATAATTCTTGACCGTGATTTACCTTTTGATGCCAGACATCACCTGAGTTCTCATTCGCATCATCAGAAATATATTTATAGGAGTGCCATGGAATCTGGTGGTGATTGGCAACGTAGGCTATCGCAAATAACTCCATGTCCACCACATCCACTCCCTGGCTAAGTAACCAAGGATCTTTGCCTGTAACAAAGCTGTCGCCCGATCCACATACATACTCTCCAGTAGAAAGGTATTCTGAAGGTCGATTACAGAATGGTGTTTCCCCACGCGGCGCTAGAGGTTCTGCCATCATGTCACGTTGAATGACCTTTCCAATGCCGACCAAATCATCGAGCTGGGGGTTAATCTTTCCGACAGTACCAAAATTAATGATTTTGCTTGGATTAAATTGATGAATCGCCTTAGCGGTCATCAATGCCGCATTAATTTTTCCAACTCCAGAGTAAATAATCTCCAGGCCTGCTGGAAGAGCATCCGAGTTGAGCTCGGATTCTAATGCTGTGATAATAAGTAATTCTGTTTTCATATCTGCCATTCATGAATTTATTAGATTATCTACCCGGAGTGCCCGACTTCCCAAAACCGGGAATTATGTTTCGAGATATCTCCCCCTTATTAGCTAATCCAGCAGCTTTCCAAAATGCGATTGCCCAAATGGCGGGGCTTGCACAAGGCTTTGATTACACCCATATTTTGGGTATTGAATCCCGTGGCTTTATTTTTGGCTCAGCCTTAGCGCATGTCACCAACAAAGGCTTGGCTCTAGCCAGAAAACCCAATAAGCTCCCCCTGGCAAGCCATAAAGAATTCTATGGCCTGGAGTATGGTTCTGATTCGCTAGAAATTCAGCAATCTACCCTGCCTGCTAATGCAAAAGTCTTAATTATTGATGATGTTCTGGCCACAGGTGGCACGATCATTGCAGCAGATAAGTTATTACGTAGCGCAGGATTTCAAGTTGGTGGCGCAATTACCTTGCTTGAAATTAGCTTTTTAAATGGGAAACAACTACTTGACCAAAATGGCATCAGTAACAAATCGGTGCTGACAAGTTAACAGAATGATCCCTGCTGAACTTAAATAAGCTTCTTTGCACCCTTGAGCAGTTTGACTGCACCCCAACCCACTGCGATTACCTTGCCAGCCAACTTGGGTTTGTAATGGGCCAGCGCTGCAAATGCACTAGTCCAAAGAATCGGATTACTTTTCAGAAATTGAATGGCATCAACGCCCTTATCGGCCCATGAGAGCGGCTTTTCCCAGGGCTCAAAGTGTTCACCAAATTCCTTACGCTCTTTATTAGCCTGCAGCATCAGCTGGTGGCGACGCAACTCTAGCGCTTTTAACTGCTCACTCATTTTGAGAGAGCCTCACGATCCTTAGCCAATTCAGCAATAGAGGCTTCAAATAACTTGGGCATCGTGCGCAAAGATTGTGTAATTAAGGCTGCCAAGATCAGTCCGATGGATATAAAGGCGCCAGTAAGCAAGCCGAGGGCAGTCATTCGATCAGACTCCCAACTGTAGATTACGATAAATAGCGCCAGCATGACTAAGCCGAAGAAAAGGAAGAATAAAGCGCACACAATCATCACCAACAGGCTAATGAATTTGTTTCGGGCAATTTGCACATCAACAGATAGCAGCTCGAGTCGAGTCTGGGCAATGGATGCGCCAGTGGCCGCAAGATTCTTAATAGATGAAAGTAGGTTTTCTTGGGACATATTGGTTTAGCGACGATGAATCAGCAGGCCAATTAATAGACCTAGCCCTGCAGCAACCCCAACTGCCTCCCAGGGCTTACGGTGTACAAAATCATCTGCGCTAGCTGCTGCTTCTTTAGCCTTATCGCTTAATTGACCTTCAATACCTGAGAGACTCTCTTTAGCGTTAGCAAGGGTCTCTAGTGCTTTCGATCGAATGGAACCAAGTGCGCCATCAGCATGACCCTCAGTTGCATGTATCAGAGCTTCTGCATCAGCCATGAGGGATTTAAATTCAACAATCAGTTGATCTGCAGCGGGACTTACCGCTTCTTCTGTTACGTGATGTTCTGGCTTTTTAGCACTCATTTGGATACTCATTGAATGGAGATATACCTATTCTAAGCATTTCTATGTGACGTGCCTAACAATAAAACAGTCATTCCGGCATTACCCTCCTTGAAGCGCTTGAGGTATTGTTTTAGGCCAGGTCGGCGCTTGAGGAGCACATGATAGGAGTCAGTGCCATAAGCCACCCTCTCCCCAAAGAAATACTCTGTTACGCGGTCTGCATAGCGATTACTCTCCAGGGCATCCTGAATAGCCCATTTAATCCGGCCACCCTCTCCACTCGATCCATAACCATGAATAAGGACGATCGCCTTAATACCAAGTTCTGAGCATTGACGTAGGTGCTCGGTTAAGAGCTCTAGAGCCTCCTCTACCGTTGGGGCACCCTGTTTAATATTGATTTCGACAACATCCGTACTGAGATCGGGCTGAATCTCAGAGCCACAATGCGGGCATTGATTGAACAATCCACGCGCATTACCGCAATCAGGGCACTGTGCAGTCAGAGTCACCTCACGAATACCAAGAAAACGTCAAGAGCAGTACTTATTCTCTAGAGAAGCAACGTCGGTCGTTTTGTCATCCACCATCATATTCAAGGTCTTTTGCGCCAAGTCACGATTCTCTTGAGTCTTTAAATGATGATTAATCAGGCTTGCTACATCCTTGCGAATTGAAGTGTTGCCATAACGCAATCCCTTGAGAGTTGATACCGCCTCAGCAGAAATCTTGCACTGCTGATTTACGAGTGCAGAAGAATCCGTCACGGTATTTGCGTACGCAATTGCTGCAACAGAAATTGATACAACAGCCAATATGTACTTTTTCATCTTAATTCCTAATTTTGTGACCACAGGTTGGACAGCATCCGACTTCTTTTGCTCGCGATTTTCTGAGAGCGGCATACACACTGGATTCTGAAATCTCCATCTTTCTTGCTGCCTGAGCAGGACTCATGCCCTTCCCTACCCAGTCTAAGGCTTGATGTGTTTTTGGTACTTGTCTTTTCATTTCTTCCCCCAGTAAAAAGACTATACCACAGAAGTTGTGAAGTTGTGAAGTTGTAAAGTATAGTATTAGGAATAACCCTAGATCTGGCTAAGGCCAAGAAATTAGAGAATTAGCGGGAATAGAAATGAAAAAAGCCGCCCGGAGGCGGCTTTGGTAATACCGGTCGAACTAGCTTATTCAGCAGCTAACTTTGGAGCCTTCTTAGAAGACTTAGCAGCGTATTGACCTTGAATGTTTGACAATGCAGCATCAACACTCTTTTCAAAGTTTACGAATGCATCAGATGCAGTTGCGCGAACTTGGTCAAATTGTTGAATAGAAGCATCGAATGCAGTTTTGAATGCAGATACAAAAGCTTCAGCACCAGCAGGAGCTGTTTTAGTAGCTTCGTTAACGAACTTCACTAAGTCGTCACGTGCATCATCAATAGATGAGTCAACTACTTGAGCAACTTCTTTATTGCCATTGCGAACTACTTTGTTTACTTTAGCTTGGTAAGCAGCAGCGTACTTAGCAGCTTCTTGAGCAACTTCTGGCTGAGCCAACTTAGTCAATTGCTGTGGATCTTTGATAGCTAACAATTGTGTGCTTGCATCTTGAGCAGCAGCCAAAGCATCTTTAGCAGCAGCTTGGTTGATTTCTGCCAACTCTTGTGCGCTTTCAACAGCTACTTGAGCCAAATGTTTAGCGTTTTCAACAGCTTTAGCTTGAGCTTGAGCGATTTGATCGTTTAATTGATTTTGAAACATGATGATTCCTTTATTTAAGTAGAGGTACAAAATTTGTTGCGATGCACCATTGTATAAAGAAATATGTTGTGCTGCAACATTTATTTGCGGCAATGCAACAAATAGCCAAAAACAGCAATAAAAGGGTCAAAAATGGGGATTTATGGGCTCAGAAATGAAAAAACCACCTAAATAAGATGGTTTTTCAAGTGTTGGTTTAAGCGAAATAGTGGCGGAGACGAGATCTAGGTTTTGCCCCTCCTACCAAGTCTACCAATACCCATTAAACCCTTTATCTATATATCCCTGAAGGTAGACACTACTCCTAAGGAATCCATTCAAACACTCTAAAATCCATGTTTTACTGGTAAGCGAGATGGTAAGCACATTATGGATACAAAAAATGGCGGAGGAATGGCAAAAGAGCTAAAACTCACCAGATTTAGTGCCAGAAAAATTCTTGTTATTAGCCAACCCTGATCGCATACAAACTCGGGTCCTAGAGATTTGTATTTGAGGGTAAATACTCAAAAAAATTCATATGCATTTCATCAATTCGCAATATTTAAGACGGATGATTGAATTGCTGCCCATAAGAAATGCGCCTTGTCATGACGACTTATCTTAGCTTCGGCTGAGCTTTTTAAGGATTATTTGCATGAAACCACCCAAGGAAAAAGAACTAAACGACCCTGACTTTGAATGCAGCGAAGAATTCAAAGTCAAAAAACTACTAATTGAAAAAAGGCAGAGAATGATGCTCTCAGAAATGGGCAAAACCATTTCTGAATTAAAAAATGGTGTTTATAAATTAGATAGGATGCCGGAGGATTAAACGCCTATCTGAGATTGGATAAAGTCGCAGACTAAAAGATTAAATGGCGCTGGATGCCCTGCATTCGGAACTTTAAGAGTTTCTATCTGTGGGATAAAGCTCTTGGCACCTTCTACGCGCTGCTTAGTACAAATCTTGGACTCTGCACCATAAATCAAGCCCACTTTTCCTTTAAAGCCCTCTAAGGCCTCATGAAAGTTCATACCCCAAACATCTGCTTTGTATGAAAGATCAAAATGCCCTGGAAGCTGAACATCAGAAATGGCTTTTTGATCAACGCTTAAATCTTTCGCTAGTGCCCGCACCTCCTTGAAGCCCAGATCATTTTTCATCGATTTATACAGAGCGTATAGGGATGTCCAATTAACTGTCAGCGCAATATCATTCAAGATGATTCCATCAATCTTTTTGTTCAATATTTTGGTAAGGTACATAGCTAAGATCCCGCCCATACTGGTACCAAGGGCAGTAATCTTTTTTTTCGACCTACCCTCATTCAAAATAGCGCCTTGAATTAACTTACTTACATCGGATAGATATAGTGACATTTTGTAATCGCCATGCTCCTTAATGTAATCAGACTCACCTCTGCCCAAAAAATCGACACTAATGACTTTACAATTTTCAAATTTAAGAAAATAAGCATGAATGACCATAAACGACTCTTTGGTCTCGAGTAATCCAGGGAGACAAATTAAAATATTATCTCCATCCATATCACCCGATACGGTATAGGCAATTTTTCGAGGATATTCCGGATCCTCAATCGTAAAGAATCTAGTCTCCGGCGGAGTGCTAGCCGCCATTCTTAATGGCTGACAGCTTATTACAGGATTATCCTCAATGGGCACAAACTCGATAGCAGGTTCGTGAACGCATATCTCAACATCATGAGCGTCTTGAGCAATAGTGGTAACAGGTTTTTGGCCATTCAATTGAATAGATTTAATTACCCCCGCTTTAATCTCCCTCAAAACATCCAAAATGTTCTTCTTCATAAAATCATAACCATCAATATTTCTCTGACCAATAGACTTCTTTGCTTTCAATGTATAGAGTGTTCATGACAGAATTACTTAAAGTGCACCAAATTGTGAAATTAAATAGTTAAAACACCGTTAATGAGGCGGTATAAAGCTTGCGCCTGCATCAGCTAACTTTGGTTTGATTGGAAATGGCTGCTTCTGCGCTTATGACATTGTTTTAATTCAGAAGCGTTTGTCATTAAGTTATCTACAACTGTGACTACTCGTTATCGCCATATTTAGGTATTCAGCGTCTTAAGCCCCCAAGCTGGATCCATACGTACAAGCTTCTTAAGACTTTTTCCACATAGCGATCTAACTCGTTGACGCTCAGCCTTTAGCCAACCGAGTGCAAATAGCATATTAGGATCATCTTGCGTAAGAGCCTCAATGCGTGAAATTGCTACACACATATCATTAAATAATCCAAAATATTCCAGCGCATCCGCTATTGATTTATTAAACTTTGCGTACTTGCTCTTATTGCAATAGTCCCTAAAAAATTCTAGGGAGTAGCGTATAAATTTCATCTTTTTTCTGACAGAATGAATTTGATCGTCTTGCAATTCAGAAAATCGCGATGCCCTATCAGCCACAAAAGAAAATCCACCATCCAATAGTTTATTGATCGTTTTTCTGACCAGCCTTACTTGCTCTTTATCGCCCCTTCTATCTTCTGGATCAGCACTTATGGATGCGCCAAGATAGCTAATCGACATTACATCTACCAACATCAATTGAAACTCACTATTTTTTGTAATAAAACAAGGGTTTGGTAATTCCTTGATGCTGGCAAGCTTAATTTCAGGACCTCCGAGGGATAAAAGAATTGGATTTAACGTGCCTGTCACATAATCACTGTCTCTATAGCCTCCCAGCTGATCGAAAGCTCTCTTGAAAGCCTCAAGCCCCTCATCCCCTAAATGAATATCATGTCTGGCTAAATACTTGAAGAGCACCTTTAGTCGGCGCAATCCAACCCTCAGTTGATGTAGGTATTCTGAATACTGATCTAACTCAGCATTTAGTGCGCTCTGGTTTGCCAAGACTTGCTGCAGACACGAGTCAATTAAGCAGGCAATAATTTCTTGTGCATTCTTCGCCTTATTTAGGGATATTGCTTTGGCCCTCATTGCAGGACTAGCCTGCAAACCATTGGCCAACAAAAATCCACGCTCGGATTTGCTTCGGGTATCGATATAAGCGCCATGATTCTTGATCAAATTTTTTGCATGGGAAAGAACATCGAGAGGCTCACCCGCTTTGAGCTCAATTTCTAATTCCAGCACTTTGATGCTGGACACACAATCATTTAATTGAGAATAAATAAAGCCACTATCTAATGCGTACTCCAGAGACCCAAGCTGAGTGTTTATAAGCGCTTTTCTACGCCAAATATCTGTTTGATAACTCACTCGTAAATCATCTGGCTTCAAATTTGGGCATTTTTTGCGCAAAAGTTGGCCTGCTTCGTGATTTTGATGAAGATCTAGATTCCACTCCGGCATCTCTTTGCCCACGGCCGACAATGTCACATTATCCTCAAGGCGCTCCAGAGGGTTTCGAGTGGAAGCTTTTAGTGTTTGAATCCATTGACGACCTTCTTTTCGCAGACGAAATGCAAAGCCTGCTCGAGTTAATGCGAAATCTGAAGTGTCAATATAGGCAGCTTGCAAATGCTGTCGACGGATGCCGCCATTGGAAATAATCAGCTTTTCAATGGCCTCTAGTTGATCTCCGGGGAAAAGGAGTTTGATTTCGAACTCATTGGTATTTTCAACTGTCATAGTTAGCCACTAATTTAATAAACTTAATTTGGCTGCTCTTTGAGTAAAAATATCATGCCAATCTTTAAAGTCGAATGTAAATTTAACTAGCGAGCAAGTAGACATGGCAATTGGTTCACCAGCCATGAATGATGCCAGATTCATAAGCCCTGGGTTGTGCCCAACAATCATTAACGAATCTATTTTCTTTGAGACAGATGAAATAATTTTCAGAAGCATCATGGTTTCGGCGCCATATAAGTCATCATTTGTTACCAAATGGGAATGCGATGAGCGCAAGCCATTTGAAATAATCTGTGCTGTAGTGATAGTACGAACTGCTGGGCTTAGAAGTATTAAATCAAAGGATATGCTTTTTTTGACTAGCTTATTGGCTAACTTATTTGCATCTCTAATGCCCTTATCCGACAAAGGCCTATCGATGTCCTGAATCATTAACCCACCCGTGACAGCTTTCGCATGTCACAGGAGGAATAATGATTTAGACATACCTATTTTGCCTTTTTATCTTTACCTAATTTTTCTAACTTCCCGTCTCCATAGGTACACCAATATCGGATATGATCACCCAGCTCATCAATCTCTTTTCTGGAAAGTTTTCTATATTCCATAAGATCTAAGACTCCGGTTTTTCTTAACTTTTTCAAGATGTCATTATATAAACTCATAAAGCAACCATTCACTGTGTAAATTGTTTTTTTAAAATAACTAAACACCACACATCTTCTTAGTTAATTCAAATGCATGTCTTGCTATAACGCGTTCTTCGTCAGTATTAATTCTCAAGCAAAGGACCCTGGACGCCTTTGAAGAAATAATTGTCCCTCCATTGCGGTTAGACTCCCTATCCAAATCAATGCCAATCCAAGACATTTCACTTAAGACTCTTTCTCGAATCATTACTGAGTTTGAGCCAATTCCACCGGTAAAGACGATGACATCCAAGCCTGCCATTAGTGCTGTTAGTGCGCCAATTTCACGCTTTACCTCCCTAACATAATAATCAATAGCTTCTTTTGCCTCGGGAAGAGCGGATGCCTCGAGGGTACGCATATCATTCGAAAGACCTCCTGATAATCCCTTTAGCCCAGATTCTTTATAAAGGATCTCTGATATCTCATTTGCACTTAAACCTTCACGTTGCATCATATACAGCAATACGCCTGGATCAATTTCTCCACAGCGTGTGCCCATAGGCAATCCGTCTAATGAGGAAAACCCCATTGTAGAAGCAATAGAAACACCGCCTTTTAATGCAGTCATTGAGGCACCGTTCCCTAAATGAGCAATGATTACCTTACCACCGGACTCGCCGGGAAACTTCGTCATTAGTTGCTCTGCTATATATTCATACGATAGGCCATGAAAGCCATAACGACAAACGCCTTGGTCATAAAAATATCGCGGGATAGCATAACAATCCTCCACAAATGAATGTGTACGATGAAACGCTGTATCAAAACAAGCAATTTGAGGAATGGCTCCAAAACTTTCTTGAGCAGCTCTAATTCCAGCAAGATTATGGGGCTCATGAAGCGGAGCAAGAATCACCAGCGCCTCTAAGTCCTTCATGACTTTTTCAGTAACAATAACTGGAGCGCTATATTTTTGGCCCCCATGAACAACACGATGGCCCACTGCAATAATTTCAATTTCATTGGCAGTGCGATGTAACCAATTAATCAACTCGGATAAAGCTTCGCGATGATTTTTTGGTGGGGTAGCATTAGGCCAATTGAGACTAACTTGATTGTTGTCTGAATGCCACCTTACCGTAAAGCGAGCATCTCCACCAATATCGTCTATCTGACCTACCAAAATCTGGTTTAGCTGAGGTAGTAAGAATACCGAAAATTTGATAGATGAGGAGCCTGCATTGATAGTAAGTATTGCTTGACCACGTAAATTCTTTTCATTGTCCATAATTTAGAAACTAATTAGTTAGCAATGCTAAAGGGTAAAGGTGGAATATCCATTTTTAAGAAATGCATGGTACAGCTGAGCTAAAGCGCAAGAGGCGAGTCTGGCACGCTCATTGTCAGCACGACTTGTTAACATGATGGGTACTTGTGCACCAAGCACCAATCCAGCAGGCTGCGCATGAGAGACAAATGTCAATTGCTTAGCTAGCATATTGCCTGCCTCCAAGTTAGGCACGACCAATATTTGCGCCTTCCCAGCTACCGGTGAAGTTAAATGCTTGGTCTTCGCTGCACCCACATCTATGGCGTTATCCATAGCCAGAGGTCCATCAACTAAGCCGCCAGTAATCTGCCCACGATCAGCCATTTTGGCCAAGATAGCAGCATCCATGGATGAGGGAATATTAAAGCTGACGGTCTCCACCGCAGAAAGAACAGCAACATAGGGCAATTTAATGCCGCAGGCCCTTGCCAGATCAATGGCATTTTGAATGATGTCTACTTTAGTTGGAAGGTCAGGCGCAATATTGATGGCCGCATCAGTGATGAATAATGGCTGCTCTAAACTAGCTACGTTTAAGACAAAAACGTGTGATATCCGCCTCGGGGTTCGTAATCCCCCGTCTTTCTTCACCACCTGCGTCAGCAATTCATCTGAATGTAAATTGCCTTTCATAATTGCTGATGCTTTTTGTTGATGAACTAACTCAACAGCTTTTGCAGCCGCTGATTTATGGTCGGCAATATCAATTAGTTCTATATTACTGATATCAAAATGAGCTTCATCGGCAGCTTTTTGAATTTGATTACGTGCGCCAATCAAAATAGGGCTTATTAACCCCTCCTTCATAGCTAAAACAGCGCCCATTAAAGAAGTTGAATCGTCTGGGCAAACTACCGCAGTCAGCATAGGCTCTAATTTTTTAGCCTCTGAAATCAATTTATCGAAATGATCATGTTGATCCATTAACAAGCCTGGTAATTCAGTAGGATTTAAATAGATATTCTGTAATGGCGCATCAACAATAGCCTTACCAGATGCAATGCAATCACCATTTTGTCCCATCACAGTGGTGCCAAACATCACACTTGGACTATTACTCTTTTCCAGCAAAGTTACCGTAATTTTTAAGAGATCACCTACATGGGCTCTTCCCATAAACTCAAAATCCTGAGAGCGGTAAAGGGTGCCAGGCCCCGGAAGAATGTTGCCTAAGACACTAGAAATCAGTGAACCAAGCCACATGGATGGAGCAACTGCTGAGGTACCTACCTCATTTTCTAGATCAAGATGAGGAATATTCAACGGATTAAGATTGCCCGAAGCATGAGCAAACAAAAATAAGTCACGCGATGTCACCAGCTTTTCAATTGAGGCAGTATCCCCTACTTTAAGCTCATCCCATGTGCGATTTTTTAATCCATTCACCGGTGCATTCATGATTATTCAGCCCTGGCATCATCTTGCAAAGGGCCCTCTTCATTATTCACAACTGTAGATTCAGAAGGTACAGTCTTATGTTGAAGCAACTCTTCAATTTGTCCGTACATTTTTAATGCAAATGGATGCATTGTGTCTCGTGGGCCAGCAATATCCATTACTAATTTCAGCGCCTTTTTTTTCGCAGTTTGTGTATTGAGCAAAACTGGGAGTGTATACATTGCCAACTTTGGCTCAAAATCTACGATCAGTGCTTGTTGGTGGACTATTTTGACAATATCTTCATGATCCATATCAGGGAATAATTTAGAGTGGCCCAAAGCAATCAGTTCGCGCTCTAAACGTGTTCTACGAACATATCCACGGGCATCATTTAATAGATGCAATATGCGAACTACCCCTTCAGCCAAGCCGCCTTTATCAACATTCTCCAATGCATGTTGGACTTCAGGCATCTGGCGGACATCCACAGTGGTGCGTTTCGGCATGCCAGAATCTTTAGGGCTAATAAAGGCCTTAATCATTGGCGAAGAATAAATAGAAAAGAAGCTTGTTTCTGTCATTGAGTCACGCATATTGCGATACAGATTTAACTGAGTTTCGATGAGTTCACTAGCCACCTTTTCAGCCATGATGAATGGATTATCTATACTTGCAGGCTTTCGCTCCCGAACAATCGACTCTGCCGCCTTATCAAGCATGGGCATGATTGGGTTCTTATCAGAGAAAATAACACGTTGCGTTCTCAGGGGATGAGACTCACGAATAAGCTCCGCAGTTTCTGGGGTGGCCATATTCTGAATTGCTGGACGCACAAAACGATCGTATAGCTCAGTATTGATATTTGACATTTGAGCTACTTCAGTAAATAACTGCTCATCATCTCTGCCATCACCCAAAGCAAGGATATCCCCCATTCCGCGGGGCTCAAACCGAATATGTACTCGATCCTCTTCATCATCTAACTTCATTTCATAAAGTCCGGGTGATAAAGCTTCAATGGCACGAACGGTGTCGGTAATGGCTACGTGCTCTCGTCCGGCTATTTGACTAGAAACAAAAATGCCCAAGTGACCAATGGAGTCATGAAGCATATAGACGATTCTTTGACCACGCGCCTTAACCTCTTCAACACTTGCGTACAGATCAGGAATCCAATTGAGAGCCTGCTGTGGAGGCGTGATGTTATCGCCATGGGAAGCGAACACAATAATAGGTGATTTTATTGCCTTAAGATCTACACGCTCCATACCTAGAACTGCATCGCCGGTTGCTAATTTATTCCCGATAAACAGATTATCTAAAATCCAACGCATTTCAGCTTCAGTCATGAAGCAGTAGCCGCCCCACCATTTTTCAAAGTCCAGGAAGCGCTGAGCTTCTGAATCCACATTCGAATACAGCTTGTAATACTTACCAAAGAAACTGTTTGCAGGATTTAAAGATTCAAAATTGGCTACCAAATTAGCGCCATCAAATAAACCATTCCCAATATCAGCCAACATTAATGCAGACATTGCTCCGCCACGCATTCCTCCTGTATAGCGCATGGGATTATCACCAACCTTACCCGCCCAATAGGACATCGGTGAACCATTTAGAACAATTGGGCCCATCAAATCAGGAACGGCCGCTGCTATCAACATTGCCGCCCAACCGCCTTGACAATTACCAATCACAATAGGCTTAGGTGAATGCGGATGCTGCTCAATAATATGTTTTAAGAAGATAATTTCGGCATCACGGACATCTGCAATCGTTTGAGTTGGCTCAGGCATCGGTCTAAATGCAACGAAATAAACTTGATGGCCATCGGCAAAAGCCTCGCCTACTTGGCTGTCTGGTTTAAATCCTCCGATACCTGCGCCATGACCTGCTCTAGGATCAATAATCATGACTGGTGCACGCTTCTCATCAATGACGACCCCTGCTGGAGGCGTTATTTTGAGTAATAAATAATTTACTGGCGAACTTAATTCTTTGCCATCAATAATGACTTCATAAGCAAAATCTAAGACTGGCGGCATACCCGACTCTACGTGATCGAGGTATACATTCCCACGCTTGCGCAAAGTCTCAAAAACCAAAGCACTACGTTGTGTAGAGTCAGTTAAATACTCCTGCCACATCCCCCAAAGAGCGCGTGGCTCTGAAGTCATCAATGAACTTACCCTTTCTTTTGTTTCCTCGAGCAACTTTTCAATCTTTTTAGATTCTGAGAGGGCAACCTGTTGCAGTTTTTGACTATGAATTGATGTCAACTCTGAGATTTTATGTAGGGATTGTTTTTGATCTTGACGAGATAATTCGGCGGAGCGCATACTCTTTTGCAGAATATTTCTATAAGAATTGATGGGATTGTATTGGCTAAAATCAAACATAACTGCCTCTCATTTACTCGAAAATTCGAATTGA
This sequence comes from Polynucleobacter sp. MWH-Svant-W18, assembly GCF_018687495.1. NCBI lineage: Bacteria > Pseudomonadati > Pseudomonadota > Betaproteobacteria > Burkholderiales > Burkholderiaceae > Polynucleobacter > Polynucleobacter sp. MWH-Svant-W18. Next base: position 792,552 of record NZ_CP061293.1, on the reverse strand, counting down.
ATTTTTCACTTTAGATTTATATAGTGTCAGATTCATGTAGCTTTTGTGACACTGTCTGTGGGTACTACTTAAATTGTTTGATTTATGGCGATGTACATCTTCATATCATCTTCATCGGTATGCAATTCATAGCCTAGATGGCGCATTAATACCAACATATCGTGATTTTCTTTTAGAACATACCCATAAATCTCTGATAAACCATTTAATCTTGCGCAATCTAAAATCCCCTGCATTAGGTGTGAGCCGATACCCTCATGGTGATAATCATCACTTACAGACAGAGAAAATTCTGCTCTGGTGCTATTTGTATCGCGCACATATCGAGAAATTCCAACCAAGCGTTCTATTGGCCAGTCTGGATTTTTTATATAGGCTCCCAACGCGAAGTCATTGGGTGTGCTTGCATGAATGATTTGATCTAGCAGTTGCTCGGGCAAGGTCGACATAGCATGTGCATATCTAAAAAATCGGCTTTGAGCAGATAAATGCTCAAATAAATCGAGAACTGCATTGCGATCATGTATAGAAATGAGCCTGATATCGTACTCGCCACCATGAGCAAGCGTCCATTTTTTTATAAACCGTGAATTTAGAGCTTCATTATTTGAGGTTAATTCCATTTATTTAAATCTCCAGAAAATTCATCTCATGAATATCATCGGAAATAATTAATTGCGCCCCTGTTGCTGCAATGACCTCATCTATCGTTACGTCCGGCGCCAACTCCTTAAGAATTAACCCGGCCGGTGTCGGCTCAATCACTGCCAATTCAGTCACAATCAAACTGACTGGACGCGTAGCAGTTAAGGGTAAACTGCATTTCTCAACAATTTTATGAACGCCTTTGGCTGTGTGCTGCATAGCGATAATCACTTTTTTTGCACCAGATACCAGATCCATTGCCCCGCCCATTCCTGGAGCCATCTTGCCTGGAATCATCCAATTAGCTAGCCGTCCTTCTGCGTCAACCTGCAATCCACCAAGCACCGTGATGTCTAGATGCCCTCCACGAATCAGTCCAAAAGAAAACACGGAGTCTATTCTGGCTGCTCCTGGTATTGCCATTACTGGCGTGCCGCCTGCATCGGTTAAGTCATCATCCTCCATGCCTTCTGGCGGTCTAGCACCAAGGCCAATGAGACCGTTTTCTGACTGCAAAAAGACTGTCATGTTTTTAGGAAGGTAGTTGGCAACTTGCGTTGGTAATCCAATGCCAAGATTGACGAGCATGCCCTCAGCAAACTCTTGCGCAACACGCCGTGCAATAACTTCATTTGGAGTAAGAGTACTTTTCATGAATAGATCTCTTAGTGATGCCTATGTGGCATAGAAATGAGCTCAGTCACAATTGCCCCTGGAGTAATAACGTCATTAGGGGAAATCATTCCAACCGGAACAATCTCATTGGTTTCGCATATCACCACTTTTGCAGCCATTGCCATTACTGGATTGAAATTAGTTGCTGTTAGCTGATACGCCAGATTGCCAAGATAGTCTGCTTGATGAGCATGTATGAGCGCAAAATCAGCAGCAATGGGAAGCTCTAAAAGCCAATTTTCGCCATTGATTTCAATAACTCGCTTACCCTCCTCAACCAAGGTTCCGATACCTGTTTGAACCAATACACCGCCAAGACCATATCCTGCCGCTCGTATCCGCTCTGCTAAATTGCCTTGAGGCACAAGATCTACTGTGAGCTCTTTACTAAACATCTTGGCTTGGGTTTCTGGATTTAAGCCAATATGACTAGCGATCACATGCTTAACTTGCCCACTAGAGATGAGCTTTCCAATACCGTAGTTTGGCTTGCCGGTATCGTTAGCGATGATAGTTAAATCGGAAGTACCCGCTGCGACTAAGGCATCAATCATGCGATGTGGAGATCCTATTCCCATGAATCCGCCAATCATTAATGATGCTCCATGAGGAATCATTTCAACAGCTGTTTCAACTGCAATTGCTTTTTTCATAACAAATTAACACTCATTTTCATAATGGCCTAAATTGAGCCTCTGAAAGATCTCCTCTTCTAAAGGGCTCTTACCATCAGGAACGCCATGCTCTTGTCTTAATTGGTGAATATGCCCTCTAAGCAAGATTAACCCCTTAAGAGTGGCTAATTTGTAAAAATGCTCATGATCATTTGGCAAATTATTTTCTAGAAGCCTTTCAACTACTGCTTCGTTTTTAATGTCAATATTCAAAAAGTATGCAAGCCTCACTATCTCTACATTTAACTGATGAATATCATCATCAAGCCTGGCATCCTCTAGAGAAGTTTGGGGAAGCATGCTTATGCCACCGCATGGCAGCCGCCATCTACGTAAATGGTTTGACCTGTCATACCGCTTGAACCGTCATCACATAAGAAGGCCGTTAAAGTGGCAACCTCATCTGTAGTGACTAGGCGAGATAATGGAGCTCTCTCAATTGCTCGCTTCATCAATGTGTCAAACTCCTCAATACCAGAAGCTGCGCGGGTCATGATCGGGCCAGGAGATACTGCATGAACGCGAATATTTTGCGGGCCTAATTCGAGCGCCATATATCTGACCAAGGATTCTAGAGCAGCCTTAACGGGGCCCATTAATCCATAATGCGGAACGGCCTCATCAGCACCAATGTAACTCATCGTCACCATACTGCCGCCATAGCTCATGTGCGGCACACAAAGATGGGCAATTACAGCAAATGAATGGCATGAGATTGCCATTGCCCTGGAGAATCCTGAACTTGAGCTATCAATTACTTTGCCATGCAAATCTTCTAATGGCGCCCATGCAATGGAATGCACAATAAAGTCAAAATCTCCAAAACGCTCGGCAGCATCTCTAACAAATTCTTTTAACTGCTCATGATCCTCAACATTGCAAGGTTGAACAGGAATATCCAGACTCAATAAACTGGGAGAAACTAGCTCATAGGCTTTTTGGTTAAGGCAAGATGCAAGAACCAATGCCCCATCCTCACGGAGCTTTTTAGCAACGGCATACGCAATACTTTTATCATTGGCTACGCCAAATACAATACCTTTTTTGCCTTTAAGCATCATTGCACCTAAAAATTGCGGATACTTAATGTTCTATCTTAAATATGACAATTTAAAGGCTGAGGAAATTGATGCGGTATATCTACTAAACGAATTTAGAGTGATGTATGTCAATCTTATGAACATTTAATAACAATTTATGTTTATAGATATCTCATTTACTGCTTCATTATGCGTTTACTTAAGCCCCATACAGTTAGCATAGTAAGTCACTGTTGCAGGCCAGTCTGAAAATACCTCCGCAATGTCCGCTAACGACCCATTGGAGACATCCAAACAAAAGCCACCCGAAGGTGGCTTTATTCTCACTCATCAACGTATTTACTGATTTAATACAACAAATAGATCAGCACCTGCTTTATCTACATCGTAGCTTGAGATTGACTTAATTTGCTTAATGCTCTTAAGCTTATTCATATCAACCACAGCAAAATTCATGGCATTAATACTGCGTACATAATATTGATTACGATTTAAATCACTCATCGTAGTCCACAAGGTAACTTCACTTGAAAAACCTTTGCCACGTATTCCGTCACCTGAGCCACCAGCCCCATCAATAGTTAAATCATATGGACGATCAAAGTTATTCATGACGTGGGCCAGAAGATTCATTGCTTCATCAGGAGTCTTCCCTTTTCGAACATAATTCACATAGAAAGCTGCTTTTACAAAACGACCTTGTGATGTTTGTGCAGATGGCAATGCAGTCAGAGCAATCCCAGAATCTTGAGTTGCCAATGGCATCTTACCTAACTGACCGGTATTTTTATCTACGTTTGTAAACGTATAGTTGTTCAGATTTTGTAAATGCCATGGGAAATCAGGTCCATTTGTCATTACCCCAACAGGATTGTCATACACATTCATCTTATTATTGGTGAACTCTATAACTAGGTTACCTCCTGTTTTATCCACAAAGTTATAGTGTTGAGGAAATGGATTGGGGCTAAAGTCTTTTATAACTGGCAACCAAAATTCTGTTTCTTTGGATTCAAGAGCTGCTTTTAATTCCGCTACATTTTTAAAATTACCCAAGGTCCATGATCCGAAATCAGTAATAGATAACAGTTTGGAGTCTTCCGCGGTAACAGGGATTCCAGTGGTTGAATTTAACCAATTGACTTTAAAACTGAGGCCATGATCATTCATGCCATCAGCAAAAGTTACCTGCTTGGATGTAGGAAGAGCTTGGGCGGTCATTCCTAAAATCGCATACTTGGTATTAAACGTCTTACCCTGCTTGCCTGAGGGTGTAACAGACTCAATTTTTGTACCAGCGGGAAAATAGGTCATCGCCGTTGGGATAATCGAACTAAATTCCAAGGTTCGACCATGGTAAGCATTGCCGTTAAGATCCGTCATCATCAAAGAAGTGCAAGCAACCGCATTTCCTATAGAGGAGAAGATCAAAGAGGAGGCTAATAGTAGACTACCAAAGGATTTGAAAGTTTTCATAATTGAATTGATGTGGATTAAAAGAATAAATATACTAGCATCAGGAAATTACATATTAAATAATTTTGACAGTTTTGCCGCTACTCAAAGTGAGCTGATTTGTGGCTGCCTTTGCGTCATAGTTTTCTCTCTAGGGAGATTAAGTATCGGCTGGCTAAAAAATATTCCAACCCATTTCATCATCAGGCTGCCATTACTGAGATTTATTAAATGGGGACTTTCCCAAGTATTGGAGCATAGTAAACAATCCAGCCCCTGAAATTGAGGCTGAGAAAAGCCCAGTAAATCCGATAACAAAGGGTAGTCCGCGCCACTCAGGGCCAAGCTGATAGTTTCCGTAACCAAGAGTGGTATACATCTCTCCCACAAAATAGAAGGCAGTTAGTGGATCTGAAAATACTTTCATACAGTCCATGACATAGGAAAAATAAAGCAGATCCATCAAGTGAGACATCATAATAAAAAGCATTGCAATCGTGTAGACGATAAATCTGAAATATTTCCCCGAAGAATCAGAAGATGAATTGACGAAATATTGAAACCTATTAGCAACCAAAAGAATAAAAAAACTATGCAGAGAAAAAATTAAAATTGCTGTAATTATAAAAACATCAATCTTTTCACCAAAAATATGGTTCGCATAAAATATCAATAGTGGCAGTGGATTTTGAAAGGTCATATTAGCCACAACCCATAAGATTTAAGTTGGTACACTAAGCATTAGAAGTTGAAAGTTGCCGACAATTGCGGACCCTGGAAAGTTGTCTTTTGAAGCAGGCCCTGACCATTCGTCTTTGTGCTATCCATGTCATAGTACAAACCACGATAAATCAATGAAACATCAATCCCTTTATCCACTGTTTTTCCGATACCAAGCATAGCCTGCCATGTCACATTAGTTGTGCCACCACCACTACCAATATCGGCATAGAAAGGGACATACCAGGAAGAATTAGCAATACGGTAACGACCCTTGAAACCCACAATTGGATCGGCAGTGCTCATGGTCTTTGACTCACCATTTAAGGGCGGCGAAACACCATCTACCGCAACATTCAAAGTGGCTGTTACTCCAACCCAACGGACGCCCAACAAACCATCCACATTAGCATCTTGGTTATTCAGCAAATTATATGTAGCGGCGCCCGTGAGGATGGTCTGTTGAAGTGTTGCTTTGGTAGCTAGCTGATAAGTATATGGAGCTTGCGGTGTAACTGTTGTACTAGAAGTTTTTTGCAAAGTTGCAGAGACCACATCTGCCATTACACCCCAGTTGCCATAATGAATCTCACCGGCAATCATTGCGCCAGACTTCAGGTTAGCAATAATATTATTCGTATTTAGATTTGCAGTCTGAAGGTATTTATCTTTGTAATTGAGCGTAGAGTTAATACTTGGCGCCCATAGATATGGGGTAAGTTCAAAACTCCATGCATCTGAAACCTTACGAATAGGGGTAAGTCCATCATTCGCATGAACAGGATTAATAGCAGCAAATAATGCAGCTATTGAAAATAATGATGCACTAATTATGCTTAATCTCGTTTCGATCATTTATGGGGTCTTCTAGGGAGCACGAACAATAAGTGTGAATATACCAAAGTCGAGCTACACAGAGATTGACCAAAGCAGGCAAATTCATCTTAATAAACCTAATTGCGCTCTTTTGAGGCAAATTATGGTGTCTGGACCTAATTAATATAAGGATTGGCCCCCCAATAAAAGTACATGGCTAAATCAGAAGTTTAAGAGTGGAAAAGTTTTATAACCTCTCAATAATCTGTTGATTTAATTAATTGATCACATCATGAAAAAGCCACCCCTTAGGGTGGCTTTGGTAACGCTTTTGGTAGCAAAAGTGTTGTATCTCTATCAACCCTTGAAGCACCATTAACTTTGGCGAAAAACGCCCCATCACAACTAATGAGAGCCTGTTATTTGCCGACTTGAGACACTAAGGCAATCTCACTAATTAGACTGTTCTCTGTCCATAGCCGCCTTTTGCAAACAAAAAACCCGCCGAAGCGGGTTCTATTCATAAGGCAGCCAAGCAACTATAGATCACAGAGTATTTTTAAAGATCTTGCCATCTTTCATAATTACTCGGAAGTTTTTAGCGGGATCTGCAACGATCTCTAGGTTTTGCGTTGGGTCACCATCCACTAAAAGCAAATCCGCGTAAGCACCCTCTTTAACTACGCCCAATTTTCCTTCTGTGTATGGGTTGCGAGGACCAGATAAAGCAAACATCTGCGCATTGTCATGGGTCACCATCTTCAGAGCGCGAGCTGGCGTCATCCATTTAGTCATTTTGGCCAACTGGATGTTCTGAACCACTCCATCAGGCTGGAAGAAGAAATCTGTACCCCAAGCTAATTTAACGTTGTTCTGCAGTGCCCATTTGAATACGTTGTTTTCACCCATTACAACCTGATGTTCTTTGTAGATCTGAAATGGAGTGTATGGCGGATGAAACTCTTCAAAGTTTTGGGTGCTCAACCATACGTCTTTGTTTTTTAAGTACTTAACAGTTGGCTCATCAAGCAATTGACCATGCTCAATTACCTTCACGCCCGCCTCAACCGAGCGACGAATTGAAGTGGTGTTATAGGCATGAACTGAAACATAAGTACCAAAATCAGAGGCTGCTTCAACTGCCGCCTTAATTTCGTCAGAGGTAAATTCTTGTACAGTTGGAGTGTCATCAGCTGAAGAAACACCACCACTAGTAGCTAATTTAATTTGGGATGCGCCATTGCGTAAATTAAATCTTGTGGCAGTCAGCACTTGAGCGCGTCCATCAACAACAGATGAAACACGTAGCTTCTCACCAATAGATAGGCCGCCACCAAAGCTACGTGGCAGTTCCTCAGGAAAACTAAAATCACCGTGCCCTGATGTTTGGGTAATCATGGTGCCGCTTGGATAAATCCGAGGGCCCAAAACTTTCCCAGCGTCGATGTCGCTCTTCAATTGAAATACCGGCCCCGCCATATCTCGTACGGTTGTCCAGCCATTTAATAGCATTTCTTTAGCGGTCTCATACGCTATTGCATTGAGCTGTTTAACATCACCCTTAAGAAGGGTCTCCATTGGAGGAGTCAACCAAATATGGGTATGGGCATCACTTAATCCTGGCATTAAAGTACGGCCACCACCAGCAATCACAGTTGCTGTTGTACCAGCAGGGATCTGAATTGGCTTACTAGAAATAGTTTTTACTAGGTTATTAACAACCAAAACGTTTGTAGGAGCTGTCAGTTTTTCAGACACGCCATCAAACACGCGCACGTTTTCATACAAGGTCGCCGTGGATTGTGGTGCAGGTTGCGCAACTGCAGCCGCTGCGCTGATTAGAGCGCCGGTTACCATCAAGCATTTAATAGTTGTTGTCATAATTTTTAGAGTGTTATTGGTTTATTTGATTACCAAATACTCTAAAAATGCAGTATTTGGCTTCTGGAACAAAATCAATATACACAACTTTTATTGCTTTTAAGAAGATATCTGCTATCTCATAAAAGAAAGCTATCTTTTCGGCCCTAAAGACCGCTATTAGCCGAAAATGGCAACACAGAGCCAAAAGAAAAGCCACCCCGTAGGATGGCTTTGGTAACGCTTTTGGTAACAAGGGTGTTGTATCTCTACAAACCCTTATTCCGCCTATTGACTTGGCGGAGACGAGAGGATTCGAACCTCCGATCAGAGTTTTAGCCCCGATGCTCCCTTAGCAGGGGAGTGCCTTCGACCAGCTCGGCCACGTCTCCGTATTTCTTACTATTTACAACGCCCCACAGTTTAACGGATTAAGGCCTATTTGGGGCTTTAGTCTCGTTTAACTGTGTTTTTTGTTACTTCTGGTCTAGCTCAAATGCTTTATGTAAGGCTCTTACTGCTAGCTCCATGTACTTCTCGTCAATCACAACTGAAATCTTGATTTCACTCGTAGAGATCATGAGGATATTGATGCCCTCTTCCGATAAGGTACGGAACATTTTGCTAGCTACGCCAACATGAGAGCGCATACCTACGCCTACAACGGAAACTTTAGAGACCTTGGGATCGCCTGAGATTTCTTTTGCTTCGATGTGTGCTTGCACTGTGTTCTTGAGTAAATCCAATGCTTTTTGATAATCAGCACGTGGCACAGTAAAGGTGAAGTCGGTCTTACCGTCAACCGATTGATTCTGAATAATGATGTCTACATCAATGTTCGCATCGGCGATTGGGCCTAAGATTTGATAAGCAATACCTGGGCGATCAGGAACCCCCAAAACGGTAATCTTCGCTTCATCACGCGCAAAGGCGATGCCGGAAATAACTGCGGCTTCCATAGTGCTGTCCTCTTCAAATGTAATCAAGGTGCCCGACTTCATCTCAATGTCTAAGGGCATCAAAGGGTCTGTCAGCGAAGACAGAACCCGGGTTTTAACTTTGTACTTACCAGCAAACTCCACAGAGCGAATCTGTAATACCTTTGAGCCTAAGCTAGCCATTTCTAGCATCTCTTCAAAAGTAATCTTATCGAGACGACGAGCATCCTCGCAAACCCGTGGGTCAGTTGTGTATACGCCATCAACGTCGGTATAGATCAAGCACTCGTCTGCTTTGAGAGCAGCAGCCATTGCTACTGCGGAAGTATCTGAACCGCCACGACCCAAGGTGGTGATGTTCCCATCGGGATCAACTCCTTGAAATCCGGTCACGACGACTGCTTTACCCGCTTTTAAGTCAGCCAGAATTTTTTTGTCATCAATACTTTTAATACGGGCTTTAGTAAAGGCAGAGTCTGTATGCACAGTCACTTGCCAACCGGCGTAGCTGACCGCATCAATACCTTCGCGCATTAAAGCCAATGCCAATAAGCCAGAGCTAACCTGCTCTCCGGTTGAAGCAATTTGATCTAACTCACGTGGATTAGCATCGGGATTAATCTCTTTAGCTAAACCGAGCAAGCGATTGGTCTCACCGGACATTGCAGAAGGCACGACCACCACCTGGTGTCCGGCGCGCATCCACTTGGCAACCCGTTTGGCGACATTCGCAATGCGCTCTGTTGAGCCCATGGAGGTGCCACCATATTTATGAACAATCAAAGCCATAAAAGCGTCTATTTCTCTATCTGTAGCAGGAAATCAATTTCCCGAGGATCAAAAAGGGCTTATTTTACAGGGTTTTAAACCTTTTAAGCCTTCTGGCGCCACTCGGGTAGCAGCCTAGGGCCAGAATGCACGAGATGCGGATAACTCAAGCCCACCCCTGCCACGGCAATCAGATCGCCATCGATATACAGTAGTGGCGCTTGGCGCTCCCACGGAGGAACATTCCCCTCCTGAAAGAGATTCTTGAGGGTCTTGCGTGGGGTACTGGGCTTGATCTGAATTCTCTCTGCACCAGATCGCTCTACTTGCGTAATTAGCCCATTTTTCTGCGCATCCATGACCCATTGAGCTGGCAAGCCAGCAGACTTGCTTCTGGCAGAAATCGCCTTGAACACCCACTCACCGGCTTTGAGATCTTCAATCTGTAAAACGCCCCGCCACAAACGAATGATCTTCTCATCGTGCACCCACTCTAGCTGAGCACTAGGCTGCACAGTTTCTAAATCACGCCACCATGCACAGAGACGCTCTTGTGATGGCATGGCAAGCGCGTTGATTTTTAACCAATATCTCAAGACATTATTCGCTGCTGGCAAGTCCTGTTTCGCTAGCGCAAGCAGTGGGTTAAGTTGAAGTCTATTTTTATGCAGAATCGTTTTGCCATCTTGCGTGGCCAATCGATCCAGTAAGGTTTGCGCTTCACCAAGTAAATTTGCGCTGCGTGCCAGATTAGCAATGGCTTCTGGTTGTAATTTTTCCAATGCAGGAATAATGGATTTACGAATCGCATTGCGACGAAATTGAGAATTGCGATTGCTAGGATCTTCTACCCATTTGAGTTTGTGCTCTTTAGCGTAAGCCTCTAGCTCGTTTCTGCTTTGATTTAAAAGAGGTCGCCATAAGGTGATCTTGCCCTCTGGGCTGATGAGCTCTCGATCTGAGGGCATGCCCGCTAAGCCAGCCACTCCCGAGCCTCGTAGAAGTTGCAGGAGCACCGTTTCTGCTTGATCATTTTGATGATGCGCTAAGAGCAGGTCCTCAATGCCATATTCCAAACACAGATCGGTCAGGGCTTCGTAGCGCCCGGCTCGTGCCCTTGCTTCGATATTGCCCTGCTCTGCATTGCCAGCAAGATGCAGCAATCGGAAGTCAAAATGAATCTTGTATTTACTTGCAAGCTTTTCACAAAAGATCAGCCATTCATCTGCTTGTTTTTGTAAGCCATGATGAATATGAAAAGCGTAAATCTCTGTTGATTTGTTTTTAGTCTGCGCTTTGCAAACTGTATCAAGCAGCACAACCGAATCGAGGCCGCCACTCAAGGCAACCGCAATTCGCTTTACTGTCTTAGGACTTGGCTGTGATTTCCTTGAACTTGCCATAACTCATAAGGCGCTCATGACGACGTTCAAGTAGTGCATCTACTTTCATGCTATCAAAGGTTTTCAGTGACTCACTCAATGCTTTGCGCATGTTTGCCATCATGGTGTCGTAGTCACGATGGGCTCCGCCAACTGGCTCTGGCACGATCTTATCAATTAAGCCCAAGGCTTTAATTCTTTGGGCAGTCAAGCCCAGTTGTTCAGCAGCTTCAGAAGCTTTATCTGCGGTCTTCCACAAGATCGACGCGCAACCTTCAGGGGAAATCACCGAGTAGGTGGAGTTCTGGAGCATCAATACAACATCACCCATCGCAATTGCTAGGGCTCCGCCAGAGCCTCCTTCACCAATAATCGTGGCAATGATGGGCACTTCCAACTCTGCTTGCACATAAAGGTTCCGACCAATCGCTTCAGACTGATTGCGCTCTTCTGCATCAATCCCAGGAAATGCTCCCGGTGTATCTACAAAGGTAAATACGGGGATACTAAATTTTTCTGCAAGGCGCATCAGGCGCATGGCCTTACGATAACCCTCAGGACGACTCATGCCGAAATTGCGCAGTGCACGCTCTTTGGTATCGCGGCCCTTTTGGTGACCGATCACCATACAAGCCTGGCCATCAAATCGTGCTAGTCCACCAATAATCGATTGATCATCTGCAAAAGTACGATCCCCATGCAATTCATGGAAATCAGTAAACAAGGCATTCACATAATCTAAGGTGTAAGGACGTTGTGGATGACGTGCTACTTGTGAAACTTGCCAAGGCGTGAGATTGTCATAAACGTCTTTGGTAAGCTGCTGACTTTTTTCAGAAAGCGTTTTGATCTCATCAGAAATATCCACCGATGACTCGTCTTGTACAAAACGGAGCTCTTCGATCTTCGTTTCTAGTTCGGCGATTTGTTGCTCAAAATCTAGGAAAGTCGTTTTCATAGCCTGATTTTAATATTCAACCGGTATGGGGTCGATACTTCTCCACATATACCAGGTGGCAACCGTTCGCCACGGGGCCCAATTAGCAGCCACCTCACGGGCTTCATGGCGACTGACAGGCTCTCCACTAAAGTAATTGAGGGAAATCGCCTTGATGAGGCCCACGTCATCCAGAGGGAGGATATTTGGGCGCACCATGTTGAAAATCAAGAACATTTCGGCTGTCCAGCGTCCAATTCCCCGAATATCGCTTAACTCCTTAATCACGCTCTCATCATCCATGTCTTTCCACTGATTGGCATGCAAGCGGCCAGAATCGAAATGGTCCGCCAAATCACGGATGTATTCCACCTTACGACCAGATAAACCCGCCGCACGTAATTCTTCAACAGTTAAGGCGAGGATATTTTTAGGATGAATTTTTTTCTTACTTGCAATCACCACCCTATCCCAAACGGCTTGGGCAGCTGCTACTGAAATTTGCTGCCCCACAATGGCACGCGCTAATGTTGTGAATGCATCGCCACGAGTGACTAAAAATCCAGAGCCGTATTTTGGAATCAATTTTTTAAGAATGCGATCTTGTTTCATGAGCTCGCGACAAGCCTGTTCCCAGTAATCTGGAGCGACTGCTTCAAAGAGAGGCTTTTCTTTTACGGCCGCCACTACGCTCTTCGCCATTCAGTCACACCACCTGGCTTGTCTTCCAATACCACGCCTTGTTCTAACAAGGTTTTACGTATCAAGTCAGCTTGAGCAAAGTCTTTTGCTTGTTTAGCAGCAACCCGCTGGGAAATCTGCTCCTCAATTTGAGTAGCGCTTAAGCCGCCCTCATCTTTGATGTCTGATTGCAAAAATTGAGTAGGGTCACGCTGCAAGAAATTTAAAATGCCGCCAAGAGACTTCAGGACGCCAGCGAGCTGTTGTTTGTTATCACCTTGTGCACGGTTTACTTCACTAGCCAACTCAAAGAGGACTGCAATTGCCTCTGGAGTATTGAAATCATCATTCATTGCCTGCGCAAAACGCTGGGCCCAAGGATTCTGTGGATCAAGTGTCATCACTTGGCTCGGTGCATGAGCCAGTGCCGTGTAAAGCCTTACCAAACCAGAGCGAGCCTCTTCTAGCTGGGCATCGCTGTAATTAATAGGACTACGGTAATGCGCTTTCAGCATAAAAAAGCGGATAACTTCTGCATCAAAGCTTTTGAGCACATCCCGAATCAAGAAAAAATTGCCCAAAGACTTTGACATCTTTTCTTCATTGACCCGAATATGTCCGTTGTGCATCCAGTAGTTCACAAAGGGAGCATCGTCCTCTTTGCGCTGTTGACCGTATAAGGCGCCCTCACTTTGAGCAATCTCGTTCTCATGATGGGGAAATTGCAAATCTGCACCGCCACCATGAATATCAAAATGATCGCCTAGCAAATCGCATGACATGGCTGAGCACTCTATATGCCAGCCTGGACGACCTACGCCCCATGGTGATGCCCATCGGGTATCGGCAGGCTCTTCAGGCTTGGCACTTTTCCACAAGACAAAATCCAAAGGGTCACGTTTGCCACCGATAATGGCTACGCGCTCTCCCGCATTGAGCTCATCCAAAGATTTTCCAGAGAGTTGTCCATAACGAGGTAACAAGCGCACTGCGAAATTGACATCGCCATCATCGACTTGATAAGCCAATTCATGTTCAATCAGCTTGCCAATCATGCCTTGCATTTGCTGGATGTAATCTGTAGCCCGAGGCTCTTGATCGGGATGCATCAAGCCCAATGCATCTGAGTCGGCATGCATGGCAGCAATAAAGCGATTGGTCAAAGCTGAAATAGGTTCACCATTTTCAACCGCTCTGTTAATAATCTTGTCGTCGATATCGGTAATATTGCGCACATACTGCACCTCATAGCCACTGGCACGCAACCAGCGAACCACCATATCAAACACGATCATGACCCTGGCATGGCCTATGTGGCAGAAGTCGTAAACCGTCATTCCGCAGACATACATCTTCACCTTCCCAGGCACTATGGGCTTAAAGACCTGTTTTGAACGGGAAAGGGTGTTATAGATTTGCAGCATAGGGCTATAAAGGTTGGGCAAGTAGCGCCAATTTGTTAGACTGAGCGCTGAGTATATCGAATGAGCCAGTTTTATACCCCTTCCCCTATGCCCGCAACCATCCCAGCGCCTCGCCTTGTCCTCCTAAAGATCATGACTGGTCTTGCTGCCCTGCTATTTATTGCGGGCTGCAGTACCCCCGGTCAACAGCTTGCTAACGCAGAAATTAAGGCAACTACTACACAGGAACTGAAATGCGGTCCTAATAGCCCCTATTTAGGAAGCTATAGCCCAAATGATCCGCCTAGACTATCGACGGATACACCCTTTGATCCCCAGAACCCAGAACTCTCTGAAACGGTAGCCTTGCCATTTTTATCATTCCTAATTATTGAACCAGATCCCGTCACTAAAAATGCAGTGCCATCGGATGTCGAGAAATTGGTCAAGGCGCGCCAGTTTCCAGAAGCCATCACGCTAATCAATAGCCATATCAAGAAATCACCCAAAAATGTTCAGCTGCGTTTTTTAAAGGCCCGCATCCAAATTGAGATGGGGGATCTGAATCAGGCCAAAAAGACGCTCATTGAAATTACCCAGCAGTTTCCGGAGTTGCCGGAGCCCTATAACAACCTTGCTGCCATTTCAGCAAGTCAAGATAAATGGATTGAAGCGAGAGACTATTTAGAACTCGCCTTAAAGCTGCGCCCAAGCTATGCAATTGCCTCAGCAAATTTGGGCGAGATTTATGTTCGCCTTGGCTCACAAGCTTATGAAAACGCAGCCGAGTCTACTCAGCTGAATCAACGCCTCTATACCAATAGAGCCAAGGCTTTAATGAACCTGATTAGTAAAACGAATAAGACACCTTCCACCATTCCATCCACTAACCCTCCAGAAAGTAGATCCAAATAATGACTAAAGTATTGCTAAAAACCAATCATGGCGACATCACATTAAGCTTAGACGCAGTAAAAGCTCCAAAGAGCGTTGCGAATTTCTTGCAATACGTTAAGAGTGGTCATTACGATGGCACCATCTTTCACCGCGTGATCAATAACTTCATGATTCAAGGTGGTGGTATGACTGCGGGCATGAAACAAAAACCGACTGGCGCTGAAATTGAAAATGAAGCTAATAATGGCTTGAAGAATGATCGTTACACCGTAGCCATGGCTCGTACCAGCGACCCACACTCTGCAACCGCACAATTTTTCATCAACGTAAATGACAACGACTTTTTAAATCACACCGCTCAAAATGCGCAAGGCTGGGGATATGCTGTCTTTGGCAAAGTAGTTGATGGTATGGATGTTGTGGATGCAATCCGTAAAGTCAAAACTAGCAGCTCAGGATTTCACCAAGACGTTCCAGCTGAAGACGTAGTGATTGAGAAAGCGACCGTTCTCGAGGAATGATCCCGCAATACGCGAGCGCCCTGCTCATTTCGGATATCCACCTGACGCCGTCAATGCCCTTGACGGCGCAACGCTTTTTTGACTTCTGTGAAAAACAAGCGCCTCAGGCAGAGTCTGTCTTTATTTTGGGTGACTTGTTTGAATATTGGGTAGGTGATGATGCATTTATCAACTCACCATTTCAGCAAGAAGTGAAACGTGCGCTGGCAAACCTAGCTACCAAAACCAAAATCTATTACGTCCACGGTAATCGCGACTTTTTGATTGGCAGTACTTTCTTAAAAAATACGGGTATGACTTTGTTGTCCGATCCCTCAGTGATTGATATTGCTAATCAGAAATATGTGATTGCTCATGGTGACTCACTGTGTACCGCAGATATTGGTTACCAAGTATTTCGTCGTTGGGTCAGAAAGCCTTGGCTGCAAAAATTATTCCTAAAACTACCACTGGGTTTGCGACGCTCGATTGCCGATCATCTACGCAGTAACAGCTACACAAAATACCAACGTGCAGCCAGCGCCTCAAGCCAAAGGAATCGCATTCGTACAAATGTGACCTTACAAGCTTGCGCTGAATTGCTAAAACAACACTCTGGCAATCAATTGATTCATGGTCATACCCATTTGCCTGCCCATCATCATGAGCACTTGGGTGAGCAAGCGTGGCAACGTTGGGTGTTATCTGACTGGGATTTAGATCACCCAGAGAGCACTGCACCGCGCGCTAGCGCTTTGCAGATCGACTCCCAAGGTGTGCGCTACGTTGACTTAATCAAAGCCTGAACAAGCCGCAGGTTGTCTGATTAAGCCTTTGAATACTTCGATAGGCTTTGCACCATCTGGGCAAAGATGCGTGGGTTTGCTGCCATGACTTCACCGCTCTTCAGATAGCCCTCTTCACCACGGTAGTTACCGATCAGGCCACCAGATTCAGTGATGATCAGGGCGCCTGCTGCCATGTCCCAAGGCTTAAGATCGCTCTCAAAGAAACCATCGTAGCGACCTGCTGCCACATAGGCCAAGTCTAAGGAAGCGGCACCAGGGCGGCGTAAGCCAGCACATTGACGCGTCATCTCTGCAAATATCTTCAGGTACTTTTCGAGATCTTGATCTTCACGGTACGGAAAGCCAGTGCCAATCAAAGCATTCGCCAAACGATCTTGTGTGGCAACGCGGAGACGACGACGGTCCAAATATGCGCCTGCACCACGGGTTGCAGTGAATAGCTCATCACGTGTGGGGTCATAGACTACTGCTTGTTGAATCACGCCATTAACTGACAATGCAATCGAGACTGCATATTGCGGAAAGCCATGAATGAAATTGGTTGTGCCATCCAATGGATCAATGATCCAAACATTCTCAGCATCAGCATTGTGCTCACCTGTTTCTTCGGCCAAAAATCCATGGGTTGGATAGGCCTCACTGAGAGTTTCGATGATGGCCGCTTCTGCGGCTTTGTCCACCTCGGTGACAAAATCATTGTGTTGCTTACGATCAACTTGCAAGCGCTCCAAATTAAGAGAAGCTCGGTTAATCACGGTTCCAGCACGACGGGCAGCCTTGACGGCCACATTTAACATGGGATGCATAGTATTGGTGGACAAATTAAATAAGAACGAGCCTGTAATATTGTTCAAACTGCATGACAATACGAAGCTAATACCCTGATTCTAAACGATTAGCACGCCCCACCCTCGCGATACCTATTTGAACCCATTAACGAGCCCATGAATACTGAGAAATCCCAATTACTGCGCTGGGTTCTGGTTGAAACCAGTCACCCCGGAAATGTGGGTTCAGCTGCACGTGCATTAAAGACAATGGGATTTGGCGCCCTCCACCTGATCAATCCCAAAACCAAAGGTATTGCTCAAGAGTCCGATGCGATTGCCTTGGCTAGTGGCGCGGGAGATATTCTGGAGCATGCACAAGAATCCACTTCCCTAGAGGCGGCCGTACAAGGTTGCTCACTCGTTCTTGGCCTCACAAGTCGCGATCGCGAATTTGGTCCTCCAGCCCTCGATTGGCAATCAGCCCTGGGTCTAATCCAAGAAAACATTGCGCTTGATAGAAAAGTGGCTCTTCTCTTTGGTCCAGAGAGAACTGGTTTAGATAACGATCATCTAGCTTTGTGCACCCATCGTGTTTGGCTAGATGCCAATCCTGAATACCCCTCCCTGAATTTAGCCCAAGCCCTCATGGTCTGCGCTTACACACTCAGACACACTTTGCATAGCCAATCTAGCACCCCATCCCTTTTATGCGATCGAGAGAGTCAGGCGGACTTGGCAGACCCAGCTGCGGTTGCGGCAATGCTAGACCATTGGCAAGCAGGTTTAGAGGCTATTGGCTATCTTGATCCGGCCAACCCCAAGAAACTCATGCCCCGCTTACAGGCCTTATTTGCCCGTAGCCGCCTGCACAAAGAAGAAATTGATCTACTGCGTGGGATCGCAAAACAGATGCTCCTGAGAAAATAAGCGCATCCCGTTAAAATCAAAATATGTTTAATTCCCTATTCGACCAAGTCGACTCCATTATTGCCAGAGACCCTGCTGCCAGAAACCGTCTCGAGGTGATTACTTGCTACCAAGGTCTGCATGCGGTGTTCTTTCATCGTATCGCGCACTTCTTGTGGAATCTGGACCTAAAATGGATTGCACGGGTCTCTTCCATGTTTGCGCGTTTTATTACCGGCATTGAAATTCATCCGGGGGCCAAGATTGGTCGTCGCGTATTTTTAGATCATGGTCTTGGAATTGTGATTGGCGAGACTGCTGAAATCGGTGATGACTGCACCATCTACCAAGGCGTCACTCTCGGTGGCACATCACTTTATAAGGGCGTTAAGCGCCACCCAACTCTGGGTAAAGGTGTCGTTGTGAGTGCAGGTGCAAAAGTACTCGGCGGTTTTACTGTGGGTGATGGCGCACGTATTGGTTCAAACGCTGTGGTGTTAAAAGAAATTCCGGCAGGCGCTACTGCTGTTGGTATACCGGCGCGCGTCTTGCATCCAGATTTACCACAAAGTCCTGATAGCAAAACCAAAGAATATTTTTCTGCTTATGGTGTCACACCAAATGTGGATGACCCCGTATCCATGGCACTCAAGGGTTTGATTGATGCCACCATTGAGCAAGAAGCCAAGATTGCGGCTCTTGAAAAAGCCTTGGCTAAGCTCAGTAACGCGCCAGCACAGGCTCCTGGTCAAAGCGATACCAAGCGGGACCTCGATGCCATTAAAGAATGGCTTAAAGAATAACTTTGATTTAGTGCAGTGTGCGGGGATTATGCGTACTTGCGCCTAAGGCAGTTCCAGGGAATTCATCCTCGTCAGCATCATCGTTCGGCATACCAAAAGTAAAGCCCTCACCACCGGCTGGGTGACGGTTCGCAATCTCTTCATCTGTAGCCGCACGAACATCCTCTACCTGCACCCAGAAACGCAGCGCCATACCTGCTAAGGGATGGTTGCCATCAAGTACTACTTGATTGTCTGCAACATCGGTAACGGTATAAATCAAAGGTTCGTCATCGGAGTCTGATTCATCGTGTGCATCGGAGTCTTCTTCCGCATCAGCGTCGGGAACACCTTCAAATTGCATGCCCACTTCAAGTGGTTCTGGAAAGCGTGTACGGGGCTCGATCTTCAAGAGCTCTGGATCATACTCACCAAAAGCCTCGCTGGGCTCGAGTTGAATCGTAGCTTCATAACCAATATCTTGACCATCCAAAAGGGTTTCAATTTTCGGGAAAGTACCCTCATAGCCACCGTGCAGGTATACCATCGGAGAATCAGGCTCTTCGATCACATTGTTTTGGGCATCGGTTAGCTTGTAACGCAGGGATACGATGGTGTTTTTTTCAATCTTCATGCGAATTCTGTCGAACATATGTTTTTAATGAGTTTATATTCAGCTTTTACTTATGACTGCATTTTACTTGAGCAAGCCCTATCAGCCCCCGCGGGCACCGAAAAACCTGCCCCTAAATGAGCCATGGGCCCTATTTGGCGGAATTAGCCCTCAGGCATTCATGGATCGGTATTGGCATAAAAAGCCCCTCTTAGTCCGTGGTGCCATCCCTGCATTTGCACTGGCAAGCCAGAATCATGAAACTCTAGACAGCCCCATTTCGGCCGCAGAACTTTACAAACTAGCCAATCAGGAGCAAGTTGAATCCAGATTAATTCAAGCGAAGCCATGGAGCTTTGAAACAGGGCCATTTAGCAAAAAAACGATCCCATCAACCAGCAAACCAAACTGGACACTGCTTCTTCAGGGCATGGAGGCTCACCACCCTGACGCAGCCAGGATTCTGTCTTGGTTTCGCTTTATCCCCGATGCCCGCCTAGATGATTTGATGATCAGCATTGCCGGAATTGGTGGTGGTGTTGGACCTCATTTTGATTCCTATGATGTGTTTTTAATTCAGATGGCAGGTCGAAGAAGATGGCGCGTATCAGAGCAAAAAGATTTAAGCCTCGAGCCAAACTTGCCTCTGAAAATTTTGCAGAACTTTCAGGCAGAACATGACTGGGTATTAGAGCCAGGAGATATGCTGTATCTACCGCCCCATATTGCGCATGATGGCATTGCTTTAGATGCAGGATGCCAAACCTGGTCAGTTGGATTTCGCTCACCCAGTTACAAAGAATTACTTCAAGAGGGATTGTGGCGTTTGGCAGAATCCCTGGAAGATATTCCAGAGTTAGAGAAAAAATTTGCAGACCCAAGACAGAAAGCAACTACTCATGCTGAGCAATTGCCCGAAGAACTTATTGCGCAAATTGCAGTCAAACTCAAACAGTTGAAATTAGATCAGGTAGATCGTTTTTTACCGGGGATCACTGCCTATCTATCCGAGCCAAAACAACAGGCTTTTTTTAATGGCCCAAACAAGCCATTAAGTCCTGCAAAATTTGCCCGTCATTTAGCTTCAACTAGACTGGTGAGCAGCCCCCAGACTCGCATCCTTAGCCTGGGAAAAACCGTGTTTTGCAATGGGGAGAATGTGAGTCGCGGCCAAGCCAATGATGTGGCACGCGCCTGGCAAACTCTATCGGCCGAAAAATCGCTTTTAAATCCGAACCTTAAGGGCTCTTCAGGGGGTAGCCTCTACGAAGCCTACCTCGCGGGCTGGCTTGTTTTTGAGGATGAAATATAGACATGGCTATAATAAATACTGGAAATCACCTAGGGATAATCCCTTGGAATTTTCGACACAATTACCGGTAATTGTTGTTTAATTTTTAAGAGGAAATTACAAATGAAGAAGTCACTCGTACTCGTTGCAATGTTCGCTATCGCTTTGGCCGCTTGCGGTAAAAAAGAAGAAGCAAAACCTGCTGAAGCTCCTGCTGCTGCTCCTGCTGCTCCTGCTGCTGAAGCTCCTGCTGCTGCTCCTGCTGCACCAGCTGCTCCTGCTGCTGACGCTAAGAAGTAATCTTCTTCTTGAAGAAAAAAAGCCGCTTCACAGCGGCTTTTTTATTGCTCCCAGAATTTGTGAGTCAATTTACTTGGTTAGCTGATCCGTCAGCAAAGTGAGTAATTGGATGCCAGCAGGAGTATTCTCTGGCTTGCCATCAGCATCTTGCACATAAACGCTTGCTGAATTTTCACCTGTGCTCTTAACAACCACTTGATATTTCTTAGCCTTCAGCTTTGAGTCGTCTTTACTACTAAACAGATTAGAGAAGAAGCCTTTAGACTCTTCGATATTCTTTGAGTTTACGTAACGCACGTAGTAAACACCAGCAGAGCGGTTACGATCTTCAACCGTGAAGTTGGAACGATCCAGGGCCAAGCCGACATCACGCCAAGAACGATCAAAACCTGCGCCCAACTCGATGAATGCGGTATTAGTACCCTCTTCAACTAATTTTGCTTTTGGAGTCTTTGGACCCAGAGGAGTAGCCACCATTGCCTTGGCTTGCTCTTGAGTCATACCAAGGCGCTCCATCAAACGAGCCAAGAAGACCGCTTCTAATTCTGGATCATTAGGACGACTCGTCCAAATGGTGTAAAGGCATGAGCCAGTGGTATCAGTTACGCACTTCTCTAGCGCACCCTTTTGCGTAATATAAATCTCAGTCTCGTTCGGTTTTGGAGCCTCTAAGCGTGTTTTGTATTTATCGCGCTCACCAGTGTCGTAGACTGAATCTAAGGCGCCGCCTATTGTGGAGCGAAGCCAGTCTTGTGGAATCTTGCCGCGGTTTTCTGCCCAGTCAGTTTCCATAATGCCTGTCGATGGAGAATCCACCACTAATAGAAAACCATTTTCTTGCCAGAAATCTTTTACTTGTGGGTAGAGTTCTGTTGCTGGTTTATCAACAACCAACCAGCGACGCTCACCATCACGCGCAATCCGCATACCCGGAATACCGGTCATCACATTGCTGCGCATTTGGACAGATTTTTTCAAGGCTGCGTTGTACTCTGACATCGTGGCAGTGCCATCTTGAACAATGTAACGACGATCTGCTTGAGCAGTGATCAAATCTGGTGGGTAAGACAAATTGGGTCCACGGACTGCTCCGTTAGCTTTGTAATCCACAGTGTCGTTGCTAGTAACTGATTTACAGGCAGTTAATCCAGCAACAATGGTCATCATCAGACCAAGAATCGCTAAATAGCGGCGAAGGATTTGCATCAAATTCATCATATCAAGTTAGCCTGTTTTAATGCTGCCTTCAAGGGCTCACGTAAAGTAGCGCTCAAAGGGGTTAACGGCAAGCGAATGCCCGCAGTGATCTTACCCATTTCATGTAGGGCCCATTTCACTGGGATGGGATTTGCCTCTATAAACATTGCTTTATGCACTGCTAATAATTTGTATTGAATCTCACGTGTTTTTTTCACATCGTCTGACATCGCTGCAACACATAGCTCATGCATCAGGCGTGGAGCCACATTGGCAGTGACGGATATATTTCCCTTGCCACCCATGAGCATCAGCATTGCTGCAGTTAGGTCATCACCAGAAAATACCGAGAAATCACGATGGCCAACACGTTGTAGATCCGCAATTAACAAGGTACCGCGCTCCAGACTACCGGTAGCATCTTTAATACCGATGATGCCTGGCACGCCAGCCAATCGCACTACGGTCTCACCAGCCAAATCTGCTACGGTACGGCCGGGGACGTTGTACAAAATTACTGGTAGATCGACGGACTCTGCAATTTTCTTAAAGTGGGCATACATGCCCTCTTGGCTTGGCTTGTTGTAGTAAGGCACAACTTGCAAGCTCGCATCAGCACCAACATTTTTAGCAAACTGGGTTAATTCAATTGCTTCTGTAGTGGAGTTTCCACCGGTTCCAGCAATTACTGGAATGCGGCCCGCGATATGCTCGACTGCAACCCGAATTAATTCACAGTGCTCTTCTACAGAAACAGTTGGAGATTCTCCACTGGTACCGACAATCACGATTCCGTCGGAACCCTCAGCGACGTGCCAATCAAGCAAGTGTCGCAAAGCTGGGTAATCTAAGCTACCGTCTTCATGCATTGGCGTAACAATAGCTGGCATGCTGCCAGAAATGGTCTTTTTACCGCCTGGAGATTGAACTGTATTTGCCAACGTATATATACCGATTTTGACTGTCTTAAGCTTGAAATTGTAACGGAATGTGGCCTTTTAACGCCCCTTTTACAGCACAAAGGCGCTGAACCATGGCTGCTTTGGGCTGATCCACATAAATATCCTCATACGCTATGACGTGCAGGCCATGACGGTGTGCAAAAGACAGTAATTCCCCTGAATTTAAGAGGAAATTGGGGTTTGAGGGTTTGCCAAATTCCGCGTTCCCATGGGCGAAGGTTTCATAGATCAAAACTCCATCCTTTTCGAGAATTGCAGGCAACTGGTCCAGATGGGGCCGATACAAGTAGTTTGTCACCACAATTCCACTAAATTGGATTTCAGTTAGTGGCCAGATATCTTGCTCAAGATTTAGGCATTTCGGGGTAACAGCAGCCAACTTTAAATCAGAGACGGCAGAAATATCTTGGTCCACTGCCAACACTGAATATCCCAGATCAGCCAAAAATTTAGAATGTCGCCCAGATCCACAAGCCAGATCTAAAACTTCCCCGTTTTTTGGAATAAGAGCAGCAAAACGTTGCACCCACGCAGAGGCGTCCAAAATTGCTTCGTGTGAAATGGGCAAGTCTACAGCCTTAGTCGTATGCAAGGCCCATTGCTTCACGGACCTCACGCATTGTTTCTTGGGCAACCTTGCGCGCTTGATCACAGCCATCAGCAATGATGGAGCGTAATAAGCTAGGATCATCCAAATACTTTTGGGCACGCTCAAACATCGGCTGTTGCTCTAACAAAATCGCATCAATCACGGGTTGCTTGCACTCAAGGCAGCCAATACCCGCAGATTTACAGCCCTTCTCAACCCATTGCTTTACTTCTTCATCTGAATAGACGGTATGCAACTGCCAAACCGGACAACGTGCAGGATCACCAGCATCGGTTCTACGTACTCGAGCAGGATCTGTAGGCATGGTGCGGATCTTTTTAATCACCTCTTCAGGTTCTTCGCGAATGCTAATCGTATTGCCATAAGATTTAGACATCTTTTGGCCATCGATACCAGGCATACGAGCTGCTGCAGTCAGCAAAGCTTGTGGCTCAGGAAGAATAATTTTGCGAGCACCCTCTAAGAAACCAAATAGTCTTTCTCGATCAGCCATCGACAAACTTTGCGCTTCTTGCAGCAAGGCTTTAGCCTGCTCTAGTGCTTCATCATCGCCACGCTCTTGATAGGCAATGCGTAACTCTGCATACATTTTGGCGCGTTTGCTACCTAACTTCTTCACCGCCTCTAAGGCCTTTTCTTCAAAACCAGGTTCACGACCATATAAATAGTTGAAACGACGCGCCACTTCTCTTGTCATCTCAACGTGGGGAACTTGGTCTTCGCCAACAGGAACAAATTGAGCGCGGTACATCAAAATATCAGCAGCCTGTAGCAAGGGGTACCCCAAAAATCCGTAGGTTTGCAGATCTTTCTCTTTTAATTTTTCAATTTGATCTTTATAGGTAGGCACCCGCTCAAGCCAGCCCAATGGGGTTCCCATGGAGAGTAACAGGAATAGCTCTGCATGCTCAGGAACTTTACTTTGAATAAATAAGGTTGCCTGATTAGGGTCAACGCCTGCTGCCAACCAATCAATCACCATATCCCAAACGGATTGTTCAATCACCTCAGGAGTTTCATAGTGAGTCGTGAGCGCATGCCAGTCAGCAACAAAAAAGAAGCAGGGATACTCAGACTGCAAGCGCACCCAGTTCTTGAGCACACCATGGTAGTGGCCAAGGTGCAAATTACCAGTAGGTCGCATACCGGAGAGAACGCGTTCAGCAAACATCTTTATTCTTTGTCTTTGTCATGAATTAGTGAAATGCGGACCACACGGGTGTGAGGTGGTCCGGTAAAAGGGGTAAGTTACCTAAATCGATATGGCTCTCATCAGGACTGTGAAAATCAGAACCGCGGGAAGCCAAGAAACCATATTGCTGGGCAATCTTTCCAAAGGCTTGATATTGATCCGGAGTATGGCTACCAGTGATGACTTCAATGGCTAGGCCGCCGATATCCTTAAAGTGTTTGTAAAGCTCATCCATCTGCATAGCATTAAGTCGACTATAGCGACCCGGATGAGCAATCACCGCAACGCCACCAGCCGCCTTAATCCAAGCAACTGCATTATCCAGATTGGCCCACATATGTGGCACATAGCCTGGTTTATCTTCAACCAAATAATTTTTAAATACTTGTTGGGTATCTTTGCAAACACCCGCCTCCACTAAAAAACGCGCAAAGTGGGTTCTTGAAATCAGATCATGATTACCAGCGTGATGAAGTGCGCCTTCATATGCTCCTGGTATACCGACCTTTAATAGCTGCTCGGCAATCAGCTTGGCGCGATTACCCCGACCATCGCGCGTCATTCGTAAGCCTTCGATAATTCCCGCATGTTGATCATCAATCCCTAACCCAACAATGTGAATGGTCTCACCCATCCAAGTGACAGAAATCTCAACGCCCGCCAAGTAATCTAGTTTTAATGCATTGGCTGCAGCTCTAGCACGGTTCTGACCACCTAACTCATCGTGATCCGTCAACGCCCATAAATGCACACCATTCGCTTTAGCGCGCTCGGCAAGCATCTCAGGTGTCAGGGTGCCATCAGAAATCACTGAATGGCAATGCAAATCGGCATTTATGGGGGAAAAGCTACTCATGACCCTATTTTAGGTCAAGCTGGTATCAATTACCCGGCGCGGTGCGTCCAGGTAGTCGCGAGACTGCATCTCAATGAGGCGGGACACGGTTCTGGAGAATTCAGCGGTAATTTGGCCCTCGGTATAGAGATCCGGAGCCGGTACCTCTGCCGAGATGATGAGTTTGACCTTATGGTCGTATAAAACGTCAATGAGCCAAATAAAGCGGCGTGCTTCATTCGTCATTTTCGGTGGCATGTACGGTACCCCAGAAAGAATGACCGTGTGAAATTGTTTGGCGATCTCTAAATAGTCATTTTGGGAACGCGGTCCACAACACAGGGTTTGAAAATCAAACCACACTACACCATCAGCCATATGGAGTGGGCGCAGCTCACGAGATTCAATATTCAAAACAGGTCTTTCAGTCTCTTGTTGATTACCAATGAGCGTTTGAAACATCTGCAGCAAACGATCCTCAGACTGCTGATTCACTGGGGTGAGATAGGCTTCGACTTGCGCCATCTGTACACGGCGATAGTCATTGCCTGCATCCACATTTAAAACATCGAGTTTTTCTTCCAGCAATTTGATCGCCGGAATTAAGCGGTCGCGATGCAGGCCATTGGGATAGAGCTGATCGGGACGGTAGTTAGACGTCATCACAAATTGCACACGATCTTCAAATAGCGCACTCAACAAGCGATACAGAATCATTGCATCAGCAATATCGTTGATATGAAACTCATCGAAACAAATAAGGCGATAGCGATTCGAAATCCGCTTAGCAAGCTCATCTAGCGGGTCTGATAAACCCGAGAGCTCGTGGAGCTCACGATGCACCTCACGCATAAACTCATGAAAATGAATCCGAATCTTTTTTTCTAAAGGGGATGCCGCATAAAAGCAGTCCATCAAGAAAGACTTGCCACGCCCTACTCCACCCCATAGATAGATACCACGGGGTAGCTTAGGTTTAAAAAGCTTTTTCTTGAGGTTATTACTACGGATCTCTTTATAGGCGATCCACTCATCTTCGCACTGCTGGAGACGCTCTACAGCGCGAAGCTGCGCGGGATCGGTGTGATACCCGCGCGTCTTTAATTCTTGTTGGTAAAACTCAATGGTTTTCAATTACATATTTAATGCGCGTTGATCCGTCGCTAATGCAGCTTCACGCATCACTTCTGACAAGCTTGGATGCGGATGACAGATACGAGCAATATCTTCTGCGGCTGCTTTGAACTCCATTGCTACAGCAGCTTCTGCAATTAAGTCAGAGGCATTCGGTCCAATGATGTGAACACCGAGGATTTCATCGGTCTTTGCATCAGCCAATACTTTGATGAAACCATCAGAACGCCCCATTCCTAATGCGCGGCCGTTAGCTGCGAATGGGAATTGACCAACCTTGTAAGCAATGCCAGCTTCTTTCAAAGCCTGCTCAGTTTTACCAACCCAAGCAATTTCAGGATCGGTATAGATTACCCATGGAATGCAGTTGTAATCGATATGCGGCTTTTGACCTGCAATCACTTCAGCAACCAGAACACCTTCGTCTTCTGCTTTGTGAGCCAACATGGGTCCACGCACCACGTCACCTACAGCGTAAACACCAGGGGCCGAAGTCGCACAGGTATGATCATCAATGGGAATGAAACCACGCTCATCAACTTTGAGGCCAATCTTGTCTAATCCTAATTTATCGGTATTGGGTACACGGCCAACAGAAACGATCAAACGATCGCATTCTAATTTGGCAGCTTTACCAGCGCTGTCGGTGTAATTAACAACTACACCTTTCTTATCTGCTTTCACATCGCCGATTTTCACACCCATATTGATGTTTAAACCCTGCTTAGTGAAGAGCTTTTGGGCTTCTTTAGCAATGCTCACATCGCAGGCCGCCAAGAATGATGGCAATGCTTCAAGCACAGTGACTTCTGAGCCAAGACGACGCCATACGGAGCCAAGCTCCAAACCAATAACACCAGCACCGATGACGCCTAATTTCTTAGGCACGGAATCAAACTTCAAAGCACCTTCGTTATCGCAGATCAACACGTTGTCAACCGCTAAGCCAGGCAAATGACGTGCTTTAGAGCCTGTTGCAATGATGACGTTCTTCGCTGTAACGGTTTCTTTATCTTTACCGTCAATTTTGACCTGATAGCCATCAGCACCTTTACCTTCAAAAGAGGCATGACCCTTGAGTAAAGTGATTTTGTTCTTGCGGAACAGAAACTGAATACCGCCAGTCATCTTTGTAACAATATCGTCCTTACGTGCCACCATCTTTGCAGAATCGATACTGACAGAACCCACCTTGATACCATGATCAGCAGCATGGTGGCCAATCTTCTCAAATTCTTCAGAAGAGGCTAGCAAGGCCTTAGAGGGAATGCAACCCACATTCAAGCAGGTTCCACCTAAGCGTGGCTCACCATTAGGATCATCATAGCTATTGGATTCAGCACAGGCAACTTTGAAACCGAGTTGTGCTGCGCGAATGGCGGCAATATAGCCACCGGGGCCACCACCGATTACGAGTACATCAAAAGCTTGGCTCATGATCTTCCCTTCTTACAAATCAAGGAGAAGGCGTGAAGGATCTTCCAACGCATCCTTCATAGCAACCAAACCAAGCACTGCCTCGCGACCATCAATGATGCGGTGATCATAAGAGAGGGCTAGATAGTTGATTGGGCGTACAACCACTTGACCATTCTCAACTACAGCACGGTCCTTAGTGGCATGAATACCCAAGATCGCAGATTGCGGAGGATTGATGATTGGTGTGGAGAGCATGGAACCGAAGACACCACCATTAGAAATGGAGAATGTACCGCCGGTCAGCTCTTCAATAGATAACTTACCATCACGCGCCTTAGCGCCAAACTCAGCAATTTTCTTTTCGATGTCAGCCAAATTCATTTGATCAACATCACGCAAAATAGGTACAACCAAGCCACGTGGTGAACTTACGGCAATACCAATATCAAAGTAGCCGTGATAAACGATGTCGTTACCATCAACAGAGGCATTTAGCAGTGGGAATTTCTTTAAAGCGTGGGTAGCTGCTTTCACAAAGAAAGACATAAAGCCTAACTTCACACCGTGAACTTTTTCAAATTGATCTTTGTACTTATTGCGCATTGCGATCACTGGTGCCATATTGACTTCATTGAAGGTTGTCAAAATGGCGTTATTTGCTTGTGACTCAAGCAAACGCTCAGCAATACGAGCACGCAAGCGGCTCATTGGTACACGCTCTTCAGGACGGTCACCCATCGGAATTGGCGCACTTGGAATAGCTGCAGACTTTGTCCCGCCAGCGGCTGCATTCAGAGCATCCCCTTTGGTAATGCGACCATCACGTCCAGAACCAGAAACCTGGCCAGCACTGATATTGTTTTCAGCCAAAATCTTAGCGGCGGAAGGTGCTGCTGCGGCTGCTGATGATTTTGCTGGAGCTGCGGCCACTGGGGCAGCAGCAGGTGCGGCAGCTTTTGCTGGAGCAGCAGCGGGAGCCGAAGCTACCGCAGTACTATCGATCTTGGCGATCAACTGCTCAGCAACAACTGTGCCACCATCGCCAACTACGATTTCAGTGAGAACGCCGGCTGAAGGTGCTGGCACTTCCAGAACTACCTTGTCGGTTTCAATTTCGATCAAGATTTCGTCTTGAGCAACGGCATCGCCGACCTTCTTTTTCCATTGCAATAAAGTTGCTTCAGCAACAGATTCAGAGAGTTGTGGAACTTTAACTTCGAAAATAGCCATGATTAATCCTAGTGATGTATATGTTGAGTGATGAAAACGATTATTTCGTAATCACGTAACCTTTAAGTTTGGCAAATGCCGCATTTAATAAAGCCTTCTGCTGTTCTTGATGGAGATGTGCGTAACCACAAGCAGGTGAAGCGGATGCAGGACGGCCTGCATAAGCCAACTTCATACCATCAGACATGTTTTCCAAAATATTGTGTTGCACGAAGAACCATGCACCTTGGTTTTGTGGCTCGTCTTGACACCACACCACCTCTTCTAGTTTTGGATATTTCTTTAACTCAGCAGTCAATGCTTTATGCGGGAATGGATAAAGCTGCTCTAGACGAATGATGGCCGCATCTGTGATTTTCTTCTCAGTACGCTGTTTAGCCAAGTCGTAATAAACCTTACCAGAACAGATAATCAAACGGGTTACCAGTTTTGGATCGATCGCCTCATCACGCTCACCCAATACCGTGTGGAAGCCACCCTTAGTAAATTCCGATAAAGGAGATGCTGCTTCTTTATTGCGAAGCAATGATTTTGGAGTCATCAAGATCAGCGGCTTGCGGAACTGACGAATCATTTGACGGCGCAATACGTGGAAGATCTGTGACGCTGTCGTTGGCTGAATCACTTGCATATTGGTATCAGCACACAATTGCATGAATCGCTCTAGGCGTGCAGAGGAATGCTCAGGACCTTGACCTTCATAACCATGAGGCAACATCATGACCAAGCCATTTGCACGACCCCACTTCACTTCGCCTGAGGCGATGAATTGGTCGATCACTACTTGAGCACCATTGGCAAAGTCGCCGAACTGGGCTTCCCAAATTGTCAGGGTGTTTGGCTCAGCAGCGGCATAGCCATACTCAAAGCCAAGCACTGCCTCTTCTGAAAGAATCGAGTCAATCACCACAAACGGGGCTTGATCTTTAGTGACATGCTGAAGTGCAATATAAGTACCGGTATCCCACTTCTCACGATCTTGCTCATGCAATACCGCATGGCGGTGAGTAAAGGTTCCACGGCCACTGTCTTCACCAGATAAGCGAACTGGGTAGCCACTGGCAACCAAGGAGGCAAAAGCCATATGTTCGCCCATACCCCAGTCAACATTAACTTCACCACGACCCATTGCAGCGCGGTCGTTATAAACCTTGGCGACTAAGGGATGTGCCTTGAAGTTCTCTGGAATAGTTGAAATCTTTTCAGCCAAACGCTTCCACTCTGTCAATGGAATAGCGGTGTCAGCCTCATCGGTCCACTTCTTATTTAAGAATGGCGCCCAATCCACTGCAAATTTGCCTTTAAAGTTACTCAGGACTGGATCAGAAGTTTGCTTACCTTCATCCATGGCGGAGCGGTACTCTTTTACCATCAAATCGCCAGTCCCAGCAGGCAATGCCCCTTGAGCCTCTAACTTATCTGCATAGACCTTACGTGTTCCAGGGTGTGCAGCAATGATTTTGTACATCAAAGGCTGCGTCATCGCTGGAGTGTCTTGCTCGTTATGACCCAATTTACGGAAGCAAACGATATCGATCGCTACATCCTTATGGAACTTCATGCGGAACTCAAGGGCTAGCTTCGTAGCCAACACTACTGCTTCAGGATCATCACCATTTACATGCAATACCGGGGCATCCACCACTTTCATGATGTCAGTACAGTACAAGCTAGAACGCAAATCGCGCGGATCTGAAGTGGTAAAACCAATTTGGTTATTAATAACGATGTGAACAGTACCGCCAGTGGAATAACCCCGGACCTCAGACATCATCAAAGTCTCTTGCATGACGCCTTGACCAGCAATCGCCGCATCACCATGCACTAATACTGGCATCACTTGTTCGCCCAACAAGTCACCACGACGCTCCATACGAGCGCGCGCAGAACCCTCCACTACTGGGTTCACGATTTCTAAGTGCGATGGGTTAAAGGCAAGTGATAAATGAACTGGGCCACCTGGGGTAGAGATATCGCTTGAGAAACCTTGGTGATATTTCACATCACCCGCAGGTAAAGTCTCTGGGCCCTTATGCTCAAACTCGGCAAACAAGTCCTTAGGCATTTTGCCCAAGGTATTGACGAGCACGTTGAGACGGCCGCGGTGGGCCATACCAATCACGATCTCTTGAACGCCCATGCTGCCAGCACCGCGAATGAGCTCATCCATACAAGCGATAAAGCTCTCGCCACCCTCTAATGAGAAGCGCTTCTGACCAACATACTTCGCTTGAAGATAGCGCTCTAAGCCTTCGGCTGCAGTAACGCGATCAAGGATTTGACGTTTCTCTTCCACATTGAATTGTGGGGTCGAGCGAATCGACTCTAACTTTTCTTGCCACCACTTCTTGATTTTTTGATCGGCAATAAACATGTACTCGACACCAATCGTGCCGCAGTAAGTCTCGCGTAATGCCTGCAATAAATCACGCAGAGTCATTTCGGTTTTGCCGAAGAATGTATTGCTGGTGTTGAAGACGATATCCATATCGCCATCACTAAAGCCATAAAAGGCGGGATCTAATTCCGGAATATCTTGGCGCTCAGTGCGCTTCAAGGGATCAATATTGGCCCAGCGATTACCCACATTTCGGTATGCGGCAATTAATTGCTGAACTGCAACGCGTTTACGCCCCATCACGGAGTCAGCTGAATCAGAAATTGTTCTGATTGGACCTTGCTTGGCACGCTCTGCAAAGGAAGCAACAATTGGCGC
The DNA here is from genome assembly GCF_018687495.1 of Polynucleobacter sp. MWH-Svant-W18. Classification (NCBI taxonomy): domain Bacteria; kingdom Pseudomonadati; phylum Pseudomonadota; class Betaproteobacteria; order Burkholderiales; family Burkholderiaceae; genus Polynucleobacter; species Polynucleobacter sp. MWH-Svant-W18. The sequence continues at coordinate 760,395 of NZ_CP061293.1, read as the reverse complement.
ATGGGCAATGTCGTTTCGAGAAGAGCCGTCGACCGCCGGGACTTGTTTCACGTTATCAAAATAGGCTCGCCAGTGATCCGCAACAGAGCCGGGATCCTGCAAGTAGGATTCGTAGAGTTCCTCTACGTAGGGTGCGTTACCGCCAAAGAGATAGGAGTTATCTCTTGATTCCTGCATCATGATGCTCACCTTTCATCGGGTTTCCCGAATAAAAACTGTGGTTATAACCATCCGCTACACGGCTGTACCGCTTCACGAATTGCTCTATGCAAATACTGGTACTACGACAGTAATTTAACACGATTAACCATTGATCCATAAAGGGCTTTCCCTGATTTGACGGGTTTCAGGGGTATTTCCCTATTCGCAGGAAATGAATAAGAACTTTCCTACCGGGCTTTAAAGATTTACTGGCAGATTCTGCTGGAGTTGATTTTTATTCTCTAAATCTTCAAGTGAATTAATGAAATTAAGGGAAATATGAAAACTGTTACTCCGGAAATGGAATATCTCAGCACTAGGCAGAGCGCCAAGATTTTGCAGGTGTCACTGGGCACTGTACAAAAAATGGTGGAATTGGGCGAATTGGTTGCCTGGAAAACCCGTGGCGGGCACAGAAGAATTCTTGCCAGCTCTTTAGACCAGCAATTACAGCGGCGTAAACGTGCAATGCGCCAAAAAACCAGCCAACACTGTATTGCAATGGGCATATTCCGTAGATCAGAAAACAGTCAGGACCTTCTGGAATCCATTCAAGATTGGCAACTGAAGGTAGAAATGGAAGTATCCGTAGATAGCCTAGAAGGACTCATGAAGGCTGTCTCAATCGCTCCAGATTTGATCTTTTTAGATGCCCTCATTCCGCCTGTGGAACAAGTACATTTAATCCATTATCTGAGCAAAAACAGGGACACACAGAAGATTCCTATCCTAGTAGATGAAGGTTTTATCAAACTCCACCCAGGAGTTTTGGCCCTCGCCGATGAGAATCACGGAAAAAGGCTAGCGCTTGGTGAAAATCTCGAAGAAGCGTTGGAAAATGACTTAATTGAGCTCAACCCACTCATTATTCCCTACCCAGCGACCAATCCAGAGACCGATCAATCTTGGCCTCAGGGCGGCTGGCATGAACTGCTAGAGCCCATCTTTATAGAGGCATTATCCAAAAAATGCGCATAAGCCACGGTCTAAGCTAATCCTAGGGCATCAATGCAATAAGGCCGCAAATGCGGCCTTATTACTCAAACTGGGTGAATCTAGATTAGATCAGGTAATTACTGCGATCTTTACCATCAATCCACTTCGGAGCCTTACCGCGACCTGTCCAAGTCTCGCCTGTGGATGGGTTACGGTATTTAGGGGCTACCTTACCACCTGCACTTTTACCGCCGGCTTTACGGCTGAATAGATCGGATGCACTTAAGCCATAGTGCTCAATGATGGCTTTAGCCTTAGCGATGCCGTCAGCCTTTTCAAGGGCAATTGCTTCTTTAATCTGTTTATCTAACTGCTCGCGCTGAGCTAATAGGTCTTTATAAGAAGGCATTGATATTTTTTTCTCCGAATAATAGGTTATTTGAAATAGCTTTAATACTATTAATAGGCTAATTATATATAGATTTATTAATCTAGCAATATATTCATATTAACCTTTAATTTCAAGGCTTTAATAGAATAAATAATGCTTAATCTACATAATATTTATAATTAATATAATCGATTATGGTGAATTTTTAAGTAAATCAGGAATTAAAACAGGCTCACGGCTACTGAATTGAGAATCACTAAGACGTGAATGTTGGAGTGAGGCAGGAATTCGTGGTCGGGGCGAGAGGATTTGAACCTATTCGACGACCGATCATGATAGCCCATGACTAAGTTCTATAAGGCTTGCAGCCGATGTCGCTCATCATGATTCGTCATAAATTGGCACACGACCGCCACCAAAACGCCACCAGAATTATGGATTGCATTTAATGCCTTCAATTCCAAACCAACATCCAAATTATAGATTGAAGCATCCGAAGACCATGCTTCCGTTAAACTGCTTTAGGTTATAAAGTAGCCATTCATACCAATTCAATCTAGATAGCAGAGTCCAACCCATAAGAGTCCGTCAGCAAAAAAACCACCCGAAGGTTGCACTTAATACGGCGCGAAACCTAATTCATTTTAAAAATGCATTTACAGTTTCTGCAAAGCGTCCGTATTGCTGAAACAAGAACGCATGACCTCCGTCGTAATATGCCAGCCAAGAATACGGTATCTGACTAGCAATTAACTGTGAGTTTTTTGGAATATCAATTACATCGTAACGGCCATCAGTGATTAATACTGGGGTTTTAATATTTTTAAGATCTTCGAAATTGCTCTGGTTGCTACTCCATAAAGTGGTGCGCGCCCGATCTTGACGCACGGTTGTTTCTTTGGAGACCTTAAAGTCATTCGGCAGCACTCCATTTTCTACTGCTAATTTGATGCGCCCCAAAACTTCAGTGGCAGCCAATTTTCCTACTGCATTGTCTGTAAAAACTAAACCCAACTTTTCCATCTCCGGAATGTTGGGGTTATTCAATTTACTCTCGACGTCCTCTGAGGCAGGTATCTGAAAACTACCGCCCGGATTAGCGGCAGCTAAAACCGCTTTATTAATCACATCTGGATGCCTAATTAAAAACTGTTGCGCAATCCGAGCGCCCATTGACCAACCAAGTATATTGACCTTTTTGAAACCCAGTTCTTTGGCCAAGCCCGCAGCATCATCAGCCATTTGTTCCATGGTCGTGTTGTTTTCAGCTGTATCGGTGGATAAGCCTACACCCCGGTTATCAAAAATAATAAGTTGGTTATTTTTTGATAACTCCGCTAAAAGAGCAGGATCCCACAAAGACATTGTGGAAAGAAAGCCGTTGATCATCAGTAGTGGTGGGCCCTCTCCGCGGGTGTAATAAGCCAATTTGACATCCCCAACCTGCGCATACTTAACCTCGGCCTTAAATGACTTTTTATCGCAAGCGCTTATCACCAGGGCAGCAATAAGAACGGCAAAAATTACAAATAGTGTTTTTATCGACACTTTATTAGCTAAAACCATGCGGTTGTAAATTGAATTCATTAATTTCTCCGGTCATTCATACCTAAATCTTAGTGGATTATCCACGTCAATTGCCTGATTTTGTGATGTAGAAGGCATTTTTCGTAATCTACCTAATCAGCTCGATAGAAGCTACTTCAGTAAGAGATAAATCTGTTGGCCGCGAGTTTGAATCCTTCCTGACTCCTTTTGACCGATTTGAGATATCTGGGTCCACTCACCCCATTGGACAGTTTCCGACCCATAAGAGATGGTCGCAAATAAAAAACAACTGAGGATAGTTTAAGCGTTTCTTTGTTGTCCCATCAGGACTTGAATCTAGGACCAAAGGATTATGAGGGCGGAAGCCCATGACAGACCCCTATAAAGATTGGGTCTGCGGGTGGTCTGCTCGGTGTCTAAGCAAATGTGTTGTCGGTCTCTGGATTTATTTTCCGCTAGCTACTTTAGGGCATGCTTCTCTATTGGTGGAATCTTTTCGCCACTCTTTAAGACACGCTCCTTGGGAATCTAAAGTTAGAGGTACCGCAAGTTCATAGCGTCTACCCACCACTAACTTTTGCTGGTCAATCCATAAATTGTTTTGTAAATGTGTTGTAAATGAGACCTGATAGGCAGCCTCTTTATTAGGGGCGATATTTGGTGGATAGTAACCACCCTCTGGTACTAATGAGTACAAGGCACTCGCATTAAAACCATTGGTTTCTTTTGGTAAATAATTAGCTACTAATGTGTAAGCCTGAGAATATTTAGCGATGTCATACCACATGTACATGCCACGGTTACTGGCCTCAGGCACCAAGCCTTTAGGAATATTAACCTCTCCGCCATAGCTTTTTCCGTCATACATTGCTGGAATCAAAATCAGATCCGCTCGATTTAAGGCATAGATTTCAGTTAGCTCAGGAATGCGCACTTCATCATTTAGCATTACTGCTAACCTACCCAAATCATTGGTATTAAATACTGGTAAATCATTACCAGCTATGGCCCACTGCCTTTCGCTATCGTTCAGATGGGACTTGCGATAAATACCAGCTTGCTTTCCGTTGAAATCAAACAAGACTGCAGTTTCATAGTACTTGCCATTATTAACTTCAGGCATTGAAAACAAAAGATAGGTGCTGTAATTTTTAGCTAACGTAGATGCCAGGGAGGCGCTCTTACCATCAAGAGTCTCAGCATATTTGGCGATATTATTTTTATCTAAAGTCACCTTGCCCAGAAATGAATTGAACGGTAATACCGCGAGATTAAATCCATTGGGATTGGCCTTGATTAAGCTATCTACTTTTTTTGCATTAGCATCTACATCGCCATTAATTGACTCATATTGCAACAAAAGCGCTGCGATCTGATTTTGCGTATTGTTGGCAACAGGATCGACAGGTGCCTTGTATAAGTTATAGATGCCATATAGTTCTGGGCGACGATGTTTTAACCAAAATTCTTTTTGTTCACTTTTCTTGCTGGTATCTATCTTGGCATAAATGATGGTTGGCTCTTCAGGCTTTGTCCATGTACCCGCCTTCGAGCTAGCAAGTTGTTTACCGGTGGCGCTCCATATGGAAGATCCGCCGGTAAACTGATCAACAAAATTAAGTTTCGGGATCTTCACTAAACCAGCTTGATTAGTTGCAACCGTATTGATTCCAATCCAAGGGGATAAGGTGGCTATATTTGCAATCGTTGAATGGTTACCATTACTCATTTTTTCAAACTTAGGCGTAGTATCTGAGCCAATCGGCATCGCTAAAATGTCTGCGCCTCGTAGACTTGGAATCAATAAAGACTGCAGCCGACTGTCATCAAAACAAATGAGGATTCCTATTCTGCCAATGTCAGTATCAAATACTGGGAAACCTAAATTACCTGGCGCAGCAGTATTAAAGTCCCCCTCTGGAATTTGATTTTTTCGATACTTGCCAATATAGCCCTTAGGCCCGATCAGAGCGGCTGCATTGTGCGTTAATCCAGTTATAGGATCGTTTTCATATAAACCAACTACAACATAGTTATTATATTTTTTCGTTATCTTTTCCATCGCAGCAGTAGCTTTTCCTGGAATAGTATCCGAGTCATTTTTGCTAGCGATAATCCAACCAGTTGCAGCAACCTCGGGCAAAACGATTAATTGAGCACCATTCTGAGAGGCAGCAGTTACTTTAGCCACTATTGCATCAATGTTGCCCTGAAGATTCTGCTCGACCGGATTAAATTCAACCGCTGCCACTTTAATTTCTGCAGCATGAATTGCTGAAAAAGATATCGTTATTAATAAAAACAGAAGTAGGAATATTTTTTTCATTTAGGCGAAGACAAATTTAAAAGAGCTCGGTTGAAATATGATTTCAAATATAGCATTTCTTCATAACCTTTTTGGTTGAACTCATCCATTAGAGCCTCTCAATCCTCTGCTCGAGGGGCTACTAGTGGCCGATAATTGCCTGACAGCCCCCTACAAAAAGGCTTTATTTGAATGACTGCTAACTTTAGACATGCGGTCATAAGTGAGCCCCCAATACAACTGAGTTTTGCCGAGATTAGAGTTTTTAACCCGTCTAGATTAAGCAGGTTGAAGAGGTAAATAGAATTCAAAAAATGGAAGAAATAAGGGGGCAAGAGAATCAAAATGACACTAAAACGCCACCAAAACTAAAAACATATTTGTAAGTCATTGATTTTAATATGTATTTTTGGTCGGGGCGAGAGGATTTGAACCTCCGACCACATGCACCCCATGCATGTACGCTACCAGGCTGCGCTACGCCCCGACGAAAGACAAAATTGTATCAGTAACTATTTAGACAGAATCTGCAGAACCGCTTGCAGTTCTTCGCGCAAACGCAGTTCGCCGCGGACTTCATCAAGACGGTTTCTGGCGCCGCTGATCGTGAATCCCTCTTCATAAAGCAGCGCTCTAATCTTACGAATCAATACGACTTCATGATGCTGGTAGTAGCGGCGATTGCCACGACGCTTTTGGGGGCTCAGTTGTGAAAACTCCTGCTCCCAGTAACGCAGGACATGGGAACGGACGCCACACAACTCGGCCACTTCACCAATGGTGAAATAGCGCTTAGCGGGTATTGGGGGAAGTTGAGAGCTCGGTAAGGCCGAGCTGGCATCAAACTCGGTTTTCTCGAGCATGTGACTCCACTACATCTTTCAGCTTTTGACTTGCGTGAAAAGTAACTACACGTCTTGCCGCTATTGGAATCATTTGGCCTGTCTTTGGGTTTCGGCCAGGACGAGCCGATTTATTACGCAACTGGAAATTACCAAAGCCGGAGATTTTTACTTCAACACCAGATTCAAGGGACTGACCAATGCGATCAAAGAAAGCATCAATCATATCTTTTGCTTCACGCTTATTTAAGCCTACCTGATCAAAGAGCGCTTCTGATAATTCATTTTTGGTAACAGTGTCGTTGGTATTGATTTCGCTCATTGCCAGTCTCTTTTATAACAATTTATTTGATGTTTTCGTAATACTAAACCTAGCGCAGACGAGCTACGCACTTTTTTTCGACTGCGCCCAATAAAGCGGCCATAACTGCATCAATTTGGGGATCCTGTAGCGTTTCTTGCGAATTTAACAAGGTCACACGGAACGCCAAACTCTTTTCATCTTCAGCCATGCTGCTTGAGCCAGCCTTTGGCTTGAACTCATCAAAGAGCTCAATCGTGCGGACAAAATTTTGCTTAGAGGCTGTCATCGCATCCAATAACGATTGCGCTGAAACAGCTTGCTTTACAACTACAGCTAAATCGCGTTGCACTGCCGGAAACTTACTTAATTCTTCTGGCTGGGGTAAGCCCAGCTCTCTGATCGGCTCTAAATCGATTTCAAAAAGTACTGGCGCCTGTGGAAGCTCATAAGCCTGTTGTAAGCCTGGATGCAATTCACCAATCCAGCCTACTGCAATGTTGTTGGCTTTGGTTTTAAGAAAGACTTGAGCAGAACGACCGGGATGCAATGCGGGATGCTGTGCAGCTTCGGTAACAAAATGCAAAGGATCCAGAGCTCGCTCTAAATCGCCCTTCACATCAAAAAAATCCACTACTCGATTAGCACTTGCCCATTGCTCTGGTACAAACGCTCCGTAAGCCAAGCCACCCATCTTCTGGGGCTGTACAAAGCTAGCCACCTTGCCAGGCTCTTCTTGAACGCTGGAATCCCGCTTAAATACACGGCCAAGCTCAAAAAGTCTTACACGACCAGCGCCACGATTTAAGTTGGCCTTGAGATTGTTTAATAAACCACCCCATAAAGTGCTGCGCATCACGCCATACTGATTAGCGATTGGATTGAGTACTTTAATGAGGTCTTGTTCTTGTGCACCAGCAAGGCGTTGCTCACTTTCAAGATCAGTAAATCCAAAATTCACGGCCTCTTGATAGCCTTGCAATGCCAAACGCTGACGTAGCAAATGAATACCCCGCTTCGCTTCAGCTTTAGCACTCATTTTGAGCGAGGCCACTGGAGGTTGGTCAGGAATATTTTCGAAGCCGTACATACGTGCAACTTCTTCAATTAAATCTTCTTCAATTTCAATATCAAAACGATAGCTTGGAGGGGTAACAATAAAGACATCACCCTCTTGCTTGAATTCAAAACCGAGACGCTTAAACACATCGGCAACCACTTCTTTAGTAAGCGGAATACCAATGACTTTTTCAGCGCGTGCTAAACGCATATTGACTGTTTTACGCTCGGGTACATTGAGTACTTGATCATCTATCGGGCCGGCTTGACCGCCGCATACCTCTATGATCAGAGAACTTAGGTACTCTAGGCAGTTCACTGTGTTTTGTGGATCGACACCACGCTCGAAACGATGAGCCGCATCTGTGCTGAAATTAAAGCGACGGGCACGACCCTGAATTGCTGAAGGCAACCAATAGGCTGCTTCAACATAAATATTCTTGGTGTTGTCAGATACAGCGCAATGGTTGCCACCCATAATCCCTGCAAGAGCAACGGGACCATTTTGATCAGCTACTACACCAGCATCCTGCAATTTGCCGGCTGAATCTAAACCCTGCAAGCTTACTGTTTGACCATTGAGCAACTCTAGCGTTTCACCAGTCTTAGCCCAACGCACAGTAATGTCACCTTCGAGCTTATCGATATCAAACACATGAGTAGGTTGACCCATCTCTAACATCACATAGTTAGAAAGATCAACTAATGCAGAAATACTTCTTTGACCCGCTCGTGATAAACGCTTCACAATCCAATCAGGGGTTTTAGCTTGTGGGTTCACGCCACGAATGACTCGGCCAGCAAAACGTCCGCAGAGCTCAGTATTTTCTACAGTCACTTTGCGTTTCTCATCAATTGATACTGCGGGCGTCTGCCATTGAGGTTTACAGAGAGTAGCGCCAGTGATTGCAGAGACTTCTCTGGCCATACCTAGCAAAGACAAGCAGTCTGCTTTATTTGGGGTTAACTTGATGACAAAAACCTGGTCATCCAAGTCAAGATACTTACGAATATCTTCGCCAACAGGCGCATCGGCTGGCAACTCAAGAATGCCTTCGTGATCTTCACCAAGACCAAGCTCGCGACCTGAGCACAACATGCCTTGACTCTCAACGCCACGCAGCTTACCTACTTTAATCATAAAAGGCTTGCCGCCCGCTTCGGCTGGGGGCAGCTCAGCGCCGACTAGGGCACATGGAATCTTGATCCCAGCACGGGCATTGGGTGCGCCACAAACAATTTGCAATTCCTGACCTGTGCCAGCATCTACTTTGCAAACGCGTAGGCGATCAGCATCAGGATGTTGCTCAGCAGATAAAATTTGTGCAACTACGATTTTGGTAAATGCTGGGGCTACGGAATGTTGCTCTTCTACTTCTAGGCCAGCCATCGTCATGGCATGACCTAATGCATCACTATCGAGTGATGGGTTCACATACTGACGGAGCCAAGATTCAGAAAATTGCATAGCGCGATCTAATTAGTATTTGTTATGCAGGAAACTGCGCCAAGAAGCGCAAATCGTTTTCAAAGAACAGACGCAAGTCATCAACGCCATAACGCAACATGGTTAAGCGCTCTAAACCAGAGCCAAATGCGAAGCCAGTGTAGCGTTCAGGGTCAATCCCCATATTGCGCAATACATTAGGATGCACTTGCCCCGCTCCAGAAATCTCTAGCCAACGGCCGGCAAGTTTGCCGCTCCCAAAGGCCATATCGATTTCAGCAGAAGGTTCTGTAAATGGGAAATACGAAGGACGAAAACGCACTTGCAATGCATTCGTTTCAAAGAAGGTTCTCAAGAAATCGGTATAGACCCCTTTGAGATCCGCAAATGAAACGCTTTCGGCAATCCATAAGCCTTCAACTTGATGGAACATCGGGGAATGCGTTGCATCACTATCCACACGGTAGGTTCTGCCTGGTGCAATCACCTTAATTGGCGGCATGACATCTGCATGAGCATATTTTTTGACATGCTCACTGGCATAGCGCACCTGAATTGGACTCGTATGAGTACGCAATAGCAGTGGCTTTCCGTTGCCATCTTTGCCGTCAATGTAAAAAGTATCCTGCATCGAGCGCGCAGGATGATTCTCTGGACTATTTAAGGCTGTGAAATTAAACCAATCGGTTTCAATTTCAGGGCCATCTGCTACATCAAAACCAATCGAACGGAAGATCTCCTCCACCCGCTCCCAGGTGCGCATCACGGGATGCAGGCTTCCCACTGCTTGGCCACGACCAGGCATAGAGACGTCGATGGACTCTGCCGCTAGACGTTGCAGCAACACAGCATCCGCCAAAGCTTGGCGACGCTCTTGCAATGCCGCCTCTACTTGGGTTTTGATTTGATTAATTTGGGCGCCAGCACTCTTGCGCTCCTCAGGCGACATTCCACCAAGCGCTTTTAAACGCTCAGTGAGAACACCTGACTTACCGAGATACTTGGCTTTCGCGTCCTCAAGAGCTGCCGCATCGGCAGCTCCGAGGAAATCACGTTTAGCATCCTCGACAATTTGGTCGAGAGAAACCATTGCAGCTTAGTTTAGAAAACTAAGATTAAGCTGCAGCGTTTACTACGGATTTGATCCGAGTAACCAAAGCAGCAAAAGCCGCTTTGTCAGCAATGGCCATATCAGAAAGCACTTTGCGGTCGAGTTCGATCGCAGCCTTCTTCATACCATTCATGAATACGCTATAGGTCATGTCATGCTGACGAACTGCCGCGTTGATACGAGCAATCCACAAAGCGCGGAATACACGTTTCTTGTTGCGACGGTCACGATAGGCATATTGACCAGCACGCATAACCGCTTGCTTAGCAATACGGAATACGTTTTTACGACGACCGCGGTAACCGGTTGCGGCATCAGTGATTTTTTTATGACGGGCTCTTGCTGTAACCCCACGTTTGACTCTTGGCATTGAATTCTCCTAATTTAGTCTGAGGTTAAGCGTAAGGAAGCATGGAGCGAATTGACTTAACGTCAGCTTTCGCAACTTCTGTGGAACCACGCAAATGACGCTTATTCTTTGTGGTCTTCTTCGTGAGGATGTGGCGTTTGAAAGCCTGACCTCGTTTGATCGTTCCGCCTGCGCGAACCGTGAAGCGCTTCTTCGCGCTACTCTTGCTCTTCATCTTGGGCATAAAGCACCCCTTCTTCTACTTGTGCAACATAGGTGGTAACCGACGGTCACTCTTCCTGTACCCAGAAGCACTTCTAACTACCGGCACCCTCAGTGATTCACTTCGGGCACCTCCCTACATAAGAAAAAGATCGTTCCAAGGAATTGTCTTTTTACTTAGCCTTACGAATGGGGGCCAATACCATCACCATCTGGCGGCCTTCCATTTTTGGAAACTGTTCAACTTGGCCAAACTCTTGTAAGTCCAACTTCAAACGTTCCAACATTCTTGCTCCGATTTCCTGGTGGGCCATTTCACGACCCCGAAACCGCAACGTAATCTTTGTCTTATCGCCATCTTCCAAAAAGCGGATTAGATTGCGTAGCTTCACACCATAGTCACCATCATCTGTGCCGGGACGGAATTTCACTTCCTTCACCTGAATCACTTTTTGCTTCAGCTTAGCTTCATGCTGACGCTTCGCTTCCTGGTACTTGAATTTGCCAAAGTCCATGATCCGGACTACAGGTGGTTCAGCTGTCGGAGCAATTTCAACCAAGTCGGTATCTTTCTCTTCCGCTAAAGCCAGGGCTTCACTCAACTTAACTACACCAATGGGTTCTCCATCAATTCCAATCAAACGCACTTCAGGAGCAGTAATTTCCCGGTTAATGCGCTGCAATTTTTCAGTAGCGATCTTCTTAATTCCTTTAAAAAAACAATAAAAACCGGTCTACCCCTAGCTAGGCTCGGGTCCGACTTTCTGGGATATATCCTGCTGGAGTCGGGCAACGAAGGCATCAAGGGGCATTACACCTAAATCCACTCCGCCACGGGCACGAACGGCCACCGTATTACTTTCAGATTCTTTATCCCCTACAACAAGCAAAAATGGGATCTTCTGTAATGCGTGCTCGCGTATTTTATACGTAATTTTCTCGTTCCGCAAATCGGATTCAACTCTAAACCCTTGTTTTTTCAGCATTTGCTGCACTTGTTGTGCATATGCAGCAGAATTTCCGGAGATATTCAGGACTACAGCCTGGGTTGGAGCTAGCCAAACCGGCATGTTTCCAGCGTGGTTTTCGATCAAAATACCAATAAAACGCTCTAAGGAGCCCACAATTGCCCTATGAAGCATGACTGGAGTCTTGCGGCTATTGTCTTCAGCCACATATTCAGCCCCTAAACGGGCTGGCATGGAGAAATCGACCTGAATCGTGCCGCACTGCCAAGTCCGGCCAATAGAGTCCTTGAGGTGATATTCGATCTTCGGACCGTAAAAAGCACCCTCGCCTGGCAATTCTTCCCATTCTTGGCCGGAAGCCTTTAATGCACCACGGAGGGCCTCTTCTGCTTTATCCCAAATAGCATCATCACCAACACGCTTAGCTGGACGTAAAGCGAGCTTTACAGCCACTTCGGTAAAACCAAAATCTTGATAAACCGCGCGTACTGCTTTATCGAATGCAGCGACTTCAGATTGAATCTGATCTTCTGTACAGAAAATATGCCCATCATCTTGAGTAAAACCGCGCACACGCATCAAACCATGTAAAGCACCCGATGGTTCATTACGGTGGCATTGGCCAAACTCACCAAAGCGTAATGGCAACTCACGATAGCTATGTAAACCAGAGTTATAAATTTGCACATGACCTGGACAGTTCATCGGCTTTAATGCATACGCACGATTTTCTGACTCAGTCGTGAACATGTTTTCTTTGTAGTTTTCCCAGTGACCAGATTTTTCCCAAAGACCACGATCCAAAATCTGTGGTGCCTTGACTTCTTGATAACCCTCTTGTTGATACACGCGACGCATGTATTGCTCAACCTCTTGCCAAATAGACCAGCCTTTTGGATGCCAGAAAATTAAGCCTGGGGCCTCTTCTTGGAAATGGAATAAATCGAGCTGCTTACCAAGGCGTCGATGATCACGTTTCTCGGACTCCTCAAGCATATGCAAATAGGCATCTTGATCTTCCTTACGCAACCAAGCAGTGCCATAAATCCGCTGCAACATTTCATTTTTGCTATCGCCACGCCAGTAAGCGCCAGCCAGCTTCATAAGCTTAAAGACTTTCAGCTTTCCTGTAGAAGGCACATGGGGGCCGCGACATAAGTCAGTGAACTGACCTTCCGCATATAAGGACACATCCTCATTTTGTGGAATGCTGGCAATAATTTCGGCTTTGTAATGCTCGCCCTGATCTTTGAAAAACTGTACTGCTTCATCACGGGGCAACACACTACGGACTACTGGCTCGTCTTTTTTAGCGAGCTCAGTCATTTTCTTTTCTAGCGCTATTAGGTCATCTGGTGTAAATGGACGATGATAAGAAAAGTCGTAATAAAAACCATTGTCTATCACTGGACCAATCGTGACTTGCGCCTCTGGAAATAACTCTTTGACGGCGTAAGCTAACAAGTGTGCAGTCGAGTGACGCACAATCTCCAAGGCCTCAGGACTCTTGTCCGTGATGATGGCTAATTGACTGTCTTTATCAATGACAAAGCTGGTGTCAACCATCTTGCCGTCAACAATGCCGCCTAGGGCAGCTTTTGCCAAACCACTACCGATACTTTGAGCGACATCCGCAACGCGAACTGGGGCCTCAAATTCACGTTTTGATCCATCGGGTAGCGTTACTACAAGCATGATGACTCCATCTTATTTACTGAACTTCGCCCTTACTTCACACATCTAAAAATAAAGCGCGGCAGCTTTTGGGCATCCGCGCCTTGGGTTTCCCCATTGGGTCTTATTCGTTGGTAGGCTCGATTGGACTCGAACCAACGACCCCCACCATGTCAAGGTGGTGCTCTAACCAGCTGAGCTACGAGCCTAAAAGGAGGATTTTACCCTATTGACCCACATCCAGGTGCATCGCCAATATCAATCCAGGCGGATTATTGAGAACCGTTAAAACTGTTTCTTTGCAAGATACAGGCCAATACCGAAATTCAGCAGTCCTAAAGCCGCAACATAAAAGGCTGGCGCCATACTGGAAAAAGGAATCAGCAAGCTGACGAAGATGGGTGTGAGGCCACCCAAGATGGCATAGGTAATATTGTAAGAGAAGGATAGCCCTGAAAAGCGCACTTCCGGTGGAAAAGACAAAACACCTACCGTCGGAGCCAAAGCAATCACACCCACAAAAAAACCATTGAGGCCATACAGCAACAATAAATGCTCGTGAGAGATATTGACTTGCTGGTATAGCAACAGCGCACTGAAAATAAGGCCAAGTGATCCGAATGACATCACCCTACCAACACCAAACTTTCCAGCGAGCGCTCCAAACACCAAGCAACCGATTGATAGGCAGACAGTCGCAACGCCATTAGCCTCCAACGCTAGCTTTGGAGAAACCTTAAATACCGTTTGCAATAAAGTGGGTGTCATCAAAATCATAGTGACAATCGATGCGGCCAAAACCCAACTAACTAATGCGGTCAGAACAACCGCTGGTCTTTGTTCAAGTAAGACCCGCTTTAGTGGCATCTCATTACGCACAATGTCTTTTTGCATTGCTTGAAAGACCGGGGTCTCGTGCAGCCATTGCCTCAGCATGACAGCAACGATCCCGAAAATGCCTCCCGCTAAAAAAGGAATACGCCAAGCAAAGCCTAATATTTCTGGTGGGCTATAGATAGTGTTGATTGCCAAAGCTACCATGGCACCCAAGAAAATGCCGCCTGTTAAACCTGCAGTCAAAGCAGCGCAAGCAAAGCTAATGTATTTACGTGGCACATGCTCAGAAACAAATACCCATGCACCAGGCACCTCTCCGCCAATCGCTGCACCTTGCAACATTCTGAATAAGAGCAAAAGCAAAGGAGCGTAGATCCCAATGTCTACATAAGTTGGCATCAAGCCAATGAATAAAGTGGGGACGGCCATCAGGAAGATGCTCAGAGTAAACATCTTTTTTCTACCACGCGTATCACCAAAATGCGCCATGATAATTCCGCCCACAGGTCTCACCAAATAACCGGCAGCAAAAATACAAAATGTCTGCAACTGACTTAACCACTCAGGCATCGATGGGGGAAAAAATAAGGCGCCAATAGTCCGAGCGAAGTAGATAAAGATGATGAAATCGTAAAACTCGAGAACACCCCCTAAAGCAGAGAGGCTGAGTACTTTAAATTGTGAGCGGGAAAGTGATTGCATGCGAAGCCAGTAAAGTATTTCGTTTACTGTATCACCGACGGCGAACTTGGGTTACCCCTTTAACCTCTTCCAAGCTATTTTGAACTACACGCAGGACTTCAGAATCCTTGACCTCAACAGTCAATAGAATTTGAGCCAGCCCCTTTTTGGCAGACTTACGCAGATCAATCACATGCACGCCCTGCCTAGTCAAAATCTCAAACAACTCCCTCATGAGATCCGGGCGATCTAGACCAGTGACAACTAAATCTGCAGGAAACACCTTTTTTTGATCCTGTTCCGCATTAGCAGTGCTGGAGGTCCATGCGGTTTGAATAACACGCTCGGGTGCTCGCTCCAATAAACCTCTAAATGTTTTACAGGAGCGTCGATGAATCGATACCCCTCTACCCTGAGTCACAAATCCAGCAATCGCATCTGGTGGCACTGGCCTGCAGCAGCGGGCCAATTGCGTCAACAAGGAATCTACGCCTACAACGAGCACATCACCACTTTGACCTGTCTTACGTGTACTCGTGCGCAGCACAATATCGGGTGCGGGTGTTTTGGTTTCAGTGACAGCTTCAGATTTGATATCGGTGGATTTAGTGCCACCCTCTTCATCGTCGAGCGCATTAAACCAAGCACGTACTCGGGAACGCGCTCTTTGGGAGCGGAGATAGTGTTTGTCAGGGCTAATCCAGTCGCGCGATGGTCCACCATGCTTAACGGCAATGATTTCAATGGTTTGACCATTTTGTAATGCAGTCTCTAAGGGCACCATCGCACCATCGACCCGTGCACCCCTGCAACGATGACCTAAGCTGGTATGTACCGCATACGCAAAATCAAGCGGCGTTGAACCTTTTTCTAATGAAATAACTTTGCCCAAAGGGGTAAGTACATAAATATGGTCATCAATCTCATGATGCTTGAGTTGCTCCCAAGCATCTTCTTTCCAAGAGATCAACTGTCTTGCCCAAGCGATCTGTCGCTCGTAGGCAACCTCAGCACTATGCGTGCCTTCCTGATGAGTGGCGCCTAGTTTATTGCTCTTTGGCGGGCTAGCCATACCTGCATAAGCGCCCTCTTTATAGCGCCAATGCGCTGCTAAACCATATTCAGCCTGTTGATGCATCTCTTGCGTACGCACCTGGACTTCAAACGCAGTGCCATCGTCATTCATGACCACCGTATGCAGTGATTGGTAGCCGTTGGGTTTTGGTCGTGCGATGTAGTCATCAAACTCTCGTGGCACAGGTTGCCAAACGTTATGCACAATTCCTAATACTGCATAGCAAGACTTCACATCTGAAACCAATACTCTGAATGCCCTTACATCGTAAAGATCTGCAAAGTCGAGTGACTTACCCTGCATCTTTTTCCAGATGCTATAAATATGCTTAGGCCTTCCCAAAACCTCGCCATCAATATGAGCTGCATGCAACTCTTCTTGTAGTTGCAAGACAATTCGATCGATAAATGCTTGGCGCTCAATTCTTTTGGCGTCTAACATTTTTGCAATGTCACGATAGACCTCAGGCGACATTACCCGAAAGGCCAAGTCTTCCATCTCCCACTTCATTTGCCAAATACCTAAGCGATTCGCTAGGGAGGCATCAATATTCAGAATCTCTTGCGCCCAACTTGTAGGCATGGTGATTTTTTCTTGAATTACCCAGCGAAGGGTTTGTAAACGTGAGGCAAGATAAATGAGAACTACCCGCAGATCATCACCAAAGGCCAACAACATCTTACGGAGCATTTCTTCTTGACCGGTAAGATTGGTGGCTCCGTCTTCGCGGAGCAACTTTGCCTGTGCTTGACGTAGACCACGATAGCCGATCAAGAGTTTTGCGGATTCTTCACCAATTAATTTCGTGAGCGCTTCTTTGCCATGTGTACGCCCAATATTGTGCGCAGCTCTTAATGTGGCCTCGTCTAAATTGAGGCTTTGCAGGATTTGGGAAACCCCAGCTGCGTGAACTTCTGCTGGCTCGCCATACCAGGCATCGTTGAATAGAGCAGTTTTTTCTGATGAACTAGGAGTGTTTGCCATTGGCAACTATGAACAGTTAACTGAAGAATTCTTTGGCTATTGCAATTTGTTCTTTTTTCACAAATGCAGGAGCATGGCCCACATTCGGAATTTCGATACTACGGGCATGCGGATTGACTTGACACATCTTGGCTACTGTCTGCGCAGATAACAAGTCAGATTGAGCACCGCGCACAATCAGAATCGGAATATGAATTTGTTCAAAGGCGTGCCACATGGCTAGCTCTCCAGCTTTTGCCATCATTGGATTCACCGCAGCAAATGGCACAGCAATATCAGCGTCGTAATGCATGATCCACTTACCATTGCGCTCTAGTAGCATTGGCCCGTTATAGATTTCCCACTCCTGAGCGGTGTGCTCACCGAAGGTAGCGCAAATTGCATTTAAACGCTCAAGTGCTTCCGCCCGATTGGTAAATTCGAATGGCTGTCCAACGTAAGAACCCAAGCGCGTGATAGCTTCAGCTTCAATTTTAGGGCCGACATCGTTAATTAACATTCTGCATATTGGAGAATTTGGCATCACGGCATAGACCATGCCAATCAAACCGCCCATTGAAGTGCCCAGCCAATCAACTTGAGTTACGCCAAGTGTCTTAATGAGTTGCATGATGTCTGCAACATATTGTGGAACTGCATAGAGCATAGGATTGCTTAAACGATCCGAGTCTCCCCTACCAACGATATCGGGGCACACAACGTAATAGTCATCACACATGGCTTCAGCCAGAGTTTTAAAGTCACTCCCGCGCCTTGTTAGGCCATGGACACACATCAATACTCGTGGGTTTTTAGGGTCTCCCCAAGCGTGATAAGCCATCCGATGACTGGCATCGCCACTCACGCACTGGACATAAAAGGTATCGCCATGATGTTTGATAGCGCTTGTTGGTGCATGCTCTTTCATGCAATGATCATGACTATGCTCCTCTTCACCAATCTGCTCAGGCTGAAGGGTGACATGATCAATGCCATGATCATTCAACAACATCGTATTGATACGGGACATAATTTGCGGCCACTCCTGCATATTGGCAATTTCAATATGACCAATCAATGCCGGAAAGCCAGGGGTCATTTCCCAGACATGCAAATCATGCACAGCCAAAACCCCAGGCACTCCCTTGAGGTCTTTACCAACCCGGGAGTAGTCAATATGCAAAGGCACACCTTCCATTAAGAAGTGATAGGACTCACCCAAAATCGAAAAGGTTGATTTCAGAATTAACAAGGAAACTAATATGGATATCAATGCGTCCGCAGGCATCCAACCTGTGAATTGAATGACGAGACCAGCCAATAAGGCGCCTACAGAACCTAGCAAGTCGCCCATCACATGCACTAAAGCTGCACGAGTATTGACGCTCTTCTTGTCGTGGGATAACACCCAAGCAACCACAATATTCATGAGTAGGCCAATGGCAGCAACCACTGACACTGTTAAACCATCGACTTGATGCGGAGTAAAAAAGCGACTAATCGCTTCAGACACTATCCACGCTACTAAGCCCAACATGCAGATGCCGTTCACAAATGCGGCGAGCGCCTCTGCCCTGCCAAATCCGAATGAGTGTTTGGGCGATGGGGGTCGACGCGAAATAATTTGGGCCAACAGAGCTAAACCTAAAGCAGCAGCATCGGTAACCATATGCCCTGCATCTGAAATCAGAGCTAATGAACCTGCAAAGTATGCTGCGGCAGCTTCTACACCTGAAAAGCCTAAAGTGAGTATTAAGGCAATTAAAAGCAGATTTTGATTGGACGCTTGCTTACTATGACTATGTTGAGCATCCCCTTTTTTATGGGCATGCAGCGAAGGATCGGCAACAGAGCTAGTCTGATGCACTGATTTATGAGAATGTGAGTGATGGAATCCCGACATGGCGATTCCATTATTTCATTAAATAGTGACTGCTGTTAGAAACCTGTTGTATCAACAGGGGCACCCGTTTTGGCAATCACTTCTTCCTTAGTGACTCCCGGAGCTAATTCAGTGAGCTTAAGCCCCTTAGGGGTGATATCTAGAACACAGAGGTCAGTAATGATCTGGCTAATGACACCTACGCCGGTTAAAGGCAATGTGCATTTAGGCAAAATCTTAAGCTCTTCTGTGCCATCTTTCTTTTTGGCAACGTGTTCCATCAGAACAACTACGTGCTTTACGCCGGCCACCAAGTCCATTGCGCCACCCATACCTTTGACCATCTTGCCTGGAATCATCCAGTTGGCCAAGTCACCGTGCTCGCTTACTTGCATCGCACCCAAAATCGCAATATTGATTTTGCCGCCACGAATCATGCCGAAGGAATCAGCAGAAGAAAAAATGGATGAGCCTGGCAAAGTCGTAATTGTTTGTTTGCCAGCATTAATCAAGTCAGCATCAATGGTCTCTTCTGTTGGAAATGGGCCGATACCCAATAAGCCATTTTCGGATTGCAGCCATACTTCCATATCTTTAGGCACATGGTTTGCTACCAAGGTTGGCATTCCAATACCCAAGTTCACGTAGTAACCATCTTTTAGTTCTTTAGCAGCACGGGCTGCCATTTCATCTCTAGTCCAAGGCATATCAATCTTCCTAAATATTCTGTTCTATTACTTCTTTAATGGGTAGTTACGCTTTTGCCGTCATCGTGCGCTGCTCAATACGCTTCTCTGGAGTCTTATGCAGCACCAGGCGATGGACATAAATACCGGGGGTATGAATTTCATCGGGGTGAAGTTTGCCGTTCTCCACAATCTCTTCTACCTCAGCCACAGTGATCTTGCCTGCCATTGCTACGACTGGATTGAAGTTGCGTGCGGTGTAGCGATAAACCAAGTTACCAGACTTATCTGCTTTCCAAGCTTTCACTAAAGAGATGTCAGAAATAATCGCGCGCTCCATGATGTATTTCTCGCCATCAAATTCTTTCACTTCTTTACCCTCAGCAACCAAAGTGCCAACACCGGTCTTGGTATAGAACGCAGGAATGCCGCAACCACCGGCACGCAATTTTTCTGCCAAGGTTCCTTGTGGTGTGAATTCCAACTCCAACTCACCTGCTAAGTATTGGCGCTCAAACTCTTTGTTCTCACCAACATAAGATGCCACCATCTTTTTAACTTGACGCGAATTAAGTAAGAGACCTAATCCAAAACCATCAACCCCTGCGTTGTTTGCAATTGCAGTTAAATTCTGCACACCCAAATCTTTGACCGCCTGAATGAGTGATTCAGGAATTCCGCACAGGCCAAAACCGCCAACTGCGATTTTTTGCCCGTCTTTCAAGATATCCCGCAAGGCATCTACTGCCGATGGGTAGGTTTTGTTCATCTTTTCCGTCCTAATATTGCTGATATGGGTAATAAAGCAATCATAACGCTTTAGGGGTGTAAGCCCAGCCAGTCATGGCACAAATTGGGGTTTTCGCAGTTCGAACTAAACTAACATGGCTAAAAACCCTATTTTTGAGAATTTCGGAGAATTTGAATGGATGCTGTACAGCTGCTAGAGCAATTTGGACCCAGGGAGTCCATGGACTATGACTTAGTCATTGTTGGCGGCGGCCCTGCAGGCTTATCAGCGGCAATCAAAGCCAAACAATTGGCCAATGACTCCGGAAAAGACATTAGTGTTTGTGTTCTCGAAAAGGGCTCTGAAATTGGTGCACACATTCTGTCTGGCGCGGTAATGGACCCTAAAGCACTGACAGAACTCTTTCCCGATTGGAAAGCCATGGGAGCACCTCTGCATACAGAGGTGACTGCTGATCAATTTCTCTTCTTGACTGAAAACAATGCTTATCAAGTTCCCAATTGGATGTTGCCGCATTGCTTTAAGAATGAAGGCAACTATATTGTTAGCTTAGCAAATGTCACTCGCTGGTTAGGTCAACAAGCTGAGAATCTTGGGGTTGAAATTTTTCCAGGCTTTCCTGCAGCAGAAATTCTCTACAACGAGCAAGGCGCAGTTTGTGGTGTGATCACTGGCTCGATGGGCTTAGATAAGGAAGGTAATCCCACCGATCAATTTCAGCTGGGTATGGAATTGCGTGCTAAGTACACCCTCTTTGCTGAAGGAGCACGGGGTCACCTCGGCAAGCAACTCATTGCGAAGATGGCATTAGACAAAGATGCCGATCCCCAAAGCTATGGCCTGGGTATCAAAGAACTGTGGGAGGTTGAACCTTCTAAGAGCAAGCCCGGCTTAGTCGTGCATACCGCTGGCTGGCCATTAGAAAACGATACCTACGGTGGCTCATTCCTGTATCACCTAGGAGATAACAAAGTAGCTGTTGGTTTGGTGGTGGGTCTTTCCTATAAGAACCCTTATCTCTCCCCATTTGAAGAGTTCCAACGTTATAAATTACACCCAAAGATTCGGGAAACTTTTGAAGGTGGCAAACGACTAGCTTACGGTGCTCGGGCGCTGACGGCTGGCGGTTTAAATAGCCTACCGAAAACAGTATTTCCTGGTGGTGCATTAATCGGTTGTGATGCAGGCTTCCTCAATGCATCACGCATTAAAGGCAGTCATGCCGCAATCAAGACTGGCATGCTGGCTGCAGAGGCTGCGGTCGCAGCGCTCAGCGAGAATCGCTCTGCTGATGTGCTATCTGCCTACCCTGCTGCATTCCAAAATAGCTGGTTACATACCGAACTCAATCAAGCACGTAACTTCAAGTCCTGGATGTCAAAAGGACTTTACTTAGGCACTCTGATGGTTGGCCTAGAGCAAAAACTCTTGGGCGGCAATGTACCTTGGACAGTGCACCTCAAACATGCTGATCATGAATGCCTCGAGCCTGCCGTTCAACATCAGCCCATTGATTATCCAAAGCCTGATGGCAAGATTACCTTTGATCGCCTGTCTTCAGTATTTATCTCCAACACCAATCATGCCGAAAACCAGCCTATTCATTTGACTCTTAAAAATGATGCAGTGCCAGTAGACATTAACCTGGAGACCTATGCTGGTCCCGAGCAACGCTATTGCCCTGCCGGTGTTTACGAATACGTCGAAACCGATGGTAAAGCCCGCTTGCAAATCAATGCGCAAAACTGCGTGCATTGCAAAACCTGTGATATCAAAGATCCTACTCAAAATATTATTTGGATTACCCCCGAAGGTGGTGGTGGCCCGAACTACGCGGAGATGTAATCATGATGATTCTTCATACTATGCTTAGAGTTGGCGATCTCAATCGCTCTCTGGATTTTTATACCAAAGTACTCGGCATGAACTTACTGCGCACTACTGACCGCCCTGAACAGAAATACTCGCTCGCCTTCGTTGGCTATGGCAAAGGCAATGCCGATGGCCAATCAGAGATTGAATTGACCTATAACTATGGTGTTTCTTCCTATGAGCTAGGCACAGCCTATGGCCACATCGCTATCGGTGTGCCCGATGCGTACGCGGCGTGCGACAAAATTAAAGCAGCTGGCGGCAATGTCACTCGAGCCGCTGGTCCTGTAGCCGGTGGCGACACCATCATTGCCTTTGTTACTGATCCCGATGGCTACAAAATTGAATTGATTCAGCATTCATGACATCTGACTCAGGTCAATATCAATTAGAAATCCTCGATCAACTATCTAGTCTATCTGCTTCAGAGTGGAATGCGCTGACTGGGCAAGATACGGGCCCTTTCACCAAATATGAATTTTTAAGCACTCTTGAAGAAACGGGATGCGTTGGTGGCAATACAGGTTGGCAAACAGCCCACTTAGTACTTCGTCATCATGGTCGCTTGGTTGCTGCCATGCCGCTATACCTTAAGCAGCACTCCTACGGAGAATTTGTTTTTGATTGGTCATGGGCGCAAGCATATGAGCAATATGGCATGCAGTACTTCCCTAAAGCCCTATGTGCAATTCCATTTACACCTGTCCCAGGCACCCGCATATTAACGGCCGCAGGTGAAGATAACGAAGTCTTGCACCAGAAAATCATTGAAGGTCTAAAAGCCTTAGTTATCCATAATGAGCTCTCGTCCGCTCATGTGCTATTCGCAACAGAAGCTGAGCTCCAGGCCCTTCAGCAACAGGGCTTTATGTTGCGTGATTCAGTGCAGTTTCATTGGCACAACCAAGAGTTCAAAAATTTTGAGGAATTTTTGGCCGCTCTCACCATGAAGCGTCGTAAAAATATCCGACGTGAGCGCGAGCTGGTGGCTAAAGAAGGCATTTCTTTTAGACATATACCCGGCAGATCATCTACTGACCAGGACTGGGAATTCTTTTACAGCTGCTATGAAAATACTTACCTAGATCATCAATCCTCGCCCTATTTAAATGAGGCCTTTTTTAAACTGTGGGCTGAGCGCATGCCTGAGAATCTCCATCTGATTTTGGCCCAAAGAGAAGGACGCCCCATTGCAGCATCTCTATTAGTCGTTGATAAAGAGGCTTCCAAGGCTTTTGGAAGATATTGGGGCGCAGTAGAACATGTGCCGAATCTTCATTTTGAAACGGCTTACTACCAAGCCATTGAGTACTGCATTACTGAGGGCATTCAAATCTTTGAAGGCGGCGCCCAAGGTGAACATAAAATGGCGCGAGGATTTTTACCAACCACTATTCAATCCGCACACTACATTGCAGATCCGAAATTTGCGCAAGCTGTAAAACATTTTTTACAACGCGAGCAGCAAGGCATTGGCGCCTATGTAGACGAGCTCAACGAGCACAATCCGCTGAAATCCACTAAAGTAGAAGCATGACCTCCGAAAACGGCAAACTCAATCAAGCCCAAGATGGCTCGCACTCCTTATCGACAGGAGATGCAGAATCCGATTCTCCTTGCATAGGTGTCTGTACTACCCTCTATGACGAGATCTGCCAAGGGTGTGGACGTAGCCTTGGTGAAGTGAGCAACTGGGTGTTTTTCTCAGACGAAGAAAAAGCCTTAGTGTGGAAACGCATTCGTGAAGATGGGACTGCAATGCGCTTTCAGAGACAAGCTAAAGAGAATAAGTCTGCATAGACCCACCCTCTTAGCCTTTTGACAACTTAACCTTCTAGCGCTTGGCTGCGTAGATATTCTTCGTAAGTACCAGAATAATCCACCACAGTGCCGTCCATCTTCACTTCCAAGATGCGATTGGCTAAAGCAGAAACAAATTCGCGGTCATGAGAAACAAATATGAGCGTGCCATCGAATTTCTCAAGCGCAATTTGTAAGCTCTCGATTGATTCCATGTCCATGTGATTGGTTGGCTCATCCATTGCCAGCACGTTGTATTTTTGGAGCATAAGCTTGCCCCAAATCATTCTGCCCTTCTCTCCACCGGAGAGTACTTTGACAGACTTACCAATGTCGTCACCTGAGAATAGTAAGCGGCCCAGGGTGCCACGAATCACTTGATCATCGTCCCCAGTATTGCGCCAATTATTCATCCAATCCATCAGTAGCTCGTCCTTGGCGAACATCTCGGTATTGTCCTGAGGCATCACACCAACATTAGCATTTTCAGCCCATTTGACGTCACCGCTATCCGCAGCGATACCATCAAAGCGTTTACTCAAGATGGTTTTGAGAAGCGTTGTCTTACCAGCGCCGTTCTGACCAATGATGGCAATCTTTTCACCCGCACGAACACCAAGCTTAAAGTTCTTAAAGATGGTGCGGTCATAAGCCTTAGTCAGCGCATTGCACTCAACCGCCATGTTATGGAGTTTTTTCTCGGTATCAAAGCGAATGAACGGGTTTTGACGTGAGGATGGCTTTACTTCCACTACTTCAATTTTTTCTAACTGACGTTGACGTGAAGTTGCTTGACGCGCTTTAGAAGCATTTGCAGAGAATCGAGCCACGAAAGCAGCCAATTCAGCAATTTTTTCTTTGGCTTTGACGTTATTGCTTAACTGTTGTGTACGCGCCTGAACCGATGCCAGCATGTAGGAGTCATAGTTTCCTGGGTAGACCTTCAATGTGCCGTAGTCCATATCAGCCATATGCGTACAGACTTCATTGAGGAAGTGACGATCATGAGAAATGATGACAATGGTGCTCTTGATTTGATTCAGAATATCTTCAAGCCAATGAATGGAGTGAATGTCCAAGTTGTTAGTTGGCTCATCGAGGAGGAGCACATCTGGATCAGAAAACAATGCTTGGGCTAGCAATACACGCAACTTCCAACCAGGGGCAACGTTACTCATCAGGCCTGTGTGTTGCTCAATTGGAATACCAATACCGAGCAATAACTCCCCTGCCTTGGCTTCCGCTGTATAGCCCCCGTACTCGGCATACTTGCCCTCGAGCTCGGCTGCCTTCATATAATCTTCATCAGTCGCATCTGGATTGGCATAAATTGCATCGCGCTCAGCTGCAGCCTTCCACATCTCTTCATGACCCATCATCACGACATCGAGCACACGCACATCTTCATAGGCAAACTGGTCTTGACGTAATTTACCTAAACGAATGCCGGGATCCAAACTGACGTTACCGCTGGTGGGCTCTAGCTCTCCACCCAAAATTTTCATGAAAGTGGATTTACCGCAACCGTTGGCACCAATCAGGCCATAACGATTACCGCCGCCAAACTTCACGGAAATGTTTTCAAACAAAGGCTTTGCGCCAAACTGCATGGTGATATTAGATGCGGACAACACGGATGTTTTCTAGCTTTCTGAAATTCAATTCAATAGATACCCCCAGCATTGAGGGCAAAGACCGTTATTTTAACGGGTTAGGAAGACAGAAGGCGAATTTAGACTTTGACCCTAAATGGGGTGAAATTCGTATGAATATCGTAGTAATCCTCATTTTCCTTGCGCTTGAGAAAATGCACCACCCAATAGGTTAGCGGGGTTGCTAGAACTTCCCAGGAGGTTTTCAGCACATATTGGGCCAAAGCCAACTGCAGGATCTCATGCGTCGGCCAAATGCCATAAAAGGCCAACATATAGAACAAAGAAGAGTCCACTAGCTCGCCTATCGCGGTTGAGCCAATGGTACGTAACCATAGGAAACGGCCCCGGGTACGGATTTTCATTTTGGCAAGTACATAGCTATTACTAAGGCTGCCGCACCAAAAGGAAAACATCGAAGCCAAAGCAATACGCCAGGAGTTACCAAAAACCGTTTCCAATCCCTGCTGATAGTTCGCCATATAAGCACCTGGGGCGACTGGTAAGGCAATCACAATCTGCGCCATCACCGCGGCAAATGCAAGAGCAGCAAAACCTGCCCATACTGCACGGCGGTCATAAGCGTAGCCATAAACCTCGGTAAGGATGTCGCCAAAAAAGTAGGAGATCGGGAAGAACAATATGCCACCACCAAAAGGGATGGCGCCAAAATATGGAAGCTCAACAATTGCTGCTTTACCGGCTCCAATAAAGTTGGAGCACAGTAAGACCACCACAAACGCAGCCAGAATTAAATCGTAATAACGATGGTGTCGTTTTGGCGAATCCATGCTGAGAGCTAAGCGTTCGCCTTCAAAATGAGTGCCTTGGCAGCCTGTAAAAACGCCTCATCACTATCGTTTTCAAGTTGCACAAAGTTATCAATCTTGTATTGCGGGAAATTCCGCACAATCGAGGATTGATAGGAAGGGTCATAGTGCTTGACTAGTAACTCCTCAACAAGCTCCGGAAAGTTACCCGCATCAATCGCCTCATTCCATTTAGCAATTCGCACTTTTCCATAATGCGCTGTTAATAAAGCCAACTTATTCTTGAAATTATCTGTATCGATTAAGAAGTGATGGTATTCGCTGATCAACCAAGAGACACGAGTTTGCGTACTCGAACGCAACTCAATACAAGCACCATTGCGAATCTTTTCCATCAGCGCATCCGGTATATGCAATCCACCGACCTTCTTGCTTTCGGATTCTACAAAAACTGGTTTTGATGGATCCAGCTTGCGGAGTGCATTCCATAAAGCAGTTTCGAAAGCTTTTTGTGAGGGCTGCTCAATATTGGGTTCGTTACCTAACACCGAGCCTCGATGGACTGCCAATCCCTCTAGATCCAAAATCTGTGCACCGAGTGCACCAATTTCTTGTAGCACTTTGGTTTTACCGCTGCCGGTCATACCGCAGATGACCTGAAACGTGAAGGCATTTGCGGCCTGCTCTAGACCATCAATCACTGTCCGTCTAAAGCCTTGATAACCACCCTCCAATTGCAGCGCTTTCCAGCCAATGCGATTAAGAATATGCGTAAACGCCCCGCTACGTTCGCCACCACGCCAGCAATAAATCAGCGGACGCCACTCGCGTGGAAATTCCAATAAATGGGTTTCCAAGTGTTGAGAGATATTTCGAGAAACGAATGCGGCACCCAGTTTTTTAGCTGCAAATGGAGAGACCTGCTTATACAGAGTGCCGATCTCAATCCGTTCTTCATTACTCAGCACGGGATAATTTACAGATCCAGGAATATGGTCTAAGGCAAACTCTGCTGGTGACCTAACATCAATGACAATGTCAAAGCGATCTAATTCAGATAGAAAATGTTCTAACTTTAAGATGTGTGGATTGCTGGGCTGCATGCCTTTTACTGGTTGGTTAACTAAAAAGTTAACCTACTTGCAATGCAAGGTGATACAAATTGGTAGAGCGTGCTCCTGATCGACAGAATGCCAATACGGGACTAGGCATGGTTTTCAGAAGACGCGCCATTTCAACTACTTGATCTGGAGTAAATGCACCAGAAACGACTGGCAAGTATGCGTAGTGCAAACCAAGCTTTTCAGCTTCAGCCTGGATATCTGCATTTTTAGGCTGGTCGGGTCCACCCTCACCATCGGGACGATTATTAATCACACTCTTATAGCCTTGTTGAACAATCTCAGCCAAATGACTTGGGTCAATCTGACCAAGAGTTCCAAATTGATCGTTATGACAAGAAATGGGAAGACTCATTGCATCCTCTTTTTAAAAGATTTTTGAAAAAATTCATACGACACTAAATTACGCTTGCCCTGGCTTTTGCTTGTGTGCAGTAAAGAATCTTTCGCAGATTCTCATGCCAGCCAACATTGCAATAATAAATACAAAGGCCTTTAAGTATCCAGCCCCAAAAGCAACAAGAGCGGGGCCGGGACAAATACCTGCAATGCCCCAGCCAATACCAAAAATAAAGCTGCCAACAATTAAAGGTTTTGAGATATCACGTCTAGTGGGAATATGTAATGCACCACCAAAAAAGGCTTCGCTTCTCTTGCTAACGATGTAAAAACCTGCCAAACCTACCAATATCGCACCAAGCATGACAAATATCAAAGAAGGGTCCCACAATCCAGCAATATCCAAAAAGCCCAATACCTTTTGTGGATTACTCATTCCGGAGATGATCAATCCCCAACCAAACAGTACGCCAATCGCATACTGACTGAAGAGACCAAGATTTTTTTTCATATTAGCCTCCGATGAAATGACGTAAAACAAATACTGTTAAAAAGCCTGCACTCATAAAAGAGAGTGTGGCGACCAATGAACGGGGTGATAAGCGAGATAAGCCACAGATACCGTGACCACTGGTACAGCCTGAGCCGTATTGAGCACCAAAACCAACTAACAATCCTGCCAATAAGATCGCATACCAATCTGAATCAATCTGAATGATCGGCCTGATATCAAATATGAGGGCTGCCCACAATGGAGCTGATAGTAAGCCGAGTACTAGGCTTAAGCGCCAGACAATATCCCCTGCCTTGGGATGCAGCAAGCCCGATACGATCCCGCTAATCCCCAGAATTCGACCATGAAGAAGCACGTAGAGAGCTGCAGCTACTCCAAGAATCATTCCACCAAGTAAAGATGGAATAGGCGAGAAGGTTAACCAGTCGATTTGCATGCTATGTGTTCCGATCTCTAAATAATTAGTTACAAGGGTTTGGTGCCAAGCGCATTTGCAAGTAACGAACGCCCAGGTAGCCACCGAAAATGAATCCTGGCAAGGCCAAGAGAGAACCCAAGGCCAAAGTAGATATGCCACTCAATCCTTGGCCAACAGTGCATCCTAAGGCAGTAACTCCGCCAAACCCCATCAAGGCAGCACCAATCAAATGATTGGCGGTATCTTCTGGATTGCGAAAGGATTCCCAACGAAATGATTTCGTCAGCACTGCCACCACTGCAGAACCCAAAATCATCCCTACAACTGCAACAATGCCGATAGTCAAAACCTTAGAGGTATCGCTATACAACATCAACCAATCTAAAGAATATGCATAAGGAGCCACAAAGGAAAGACTTTCCATGCGGCCAGAATTCGTCAATAAAAAGACTTCCTCAAGCGTATTGGGATCTTCCGCAACATGACCAAGATTGCCTGAAACCCACCAAACAGCCGTGATGGCAATGCCGACCGCGATCCCAGCAAAAAGATTCTCACCAGTTCTAAAAGCCTTATTAACCAGGGCAAAAGCAATAAACGCAAAGCCAATAATCAGGCCAAGTACTAGGTGCAAGCGAGCCCGCTCGATTCCAAGCGAATCGCTCAGCAGACTGGGTAAATCTTGAGGGGTAGCGAATGTAATAAATACTGCATCTAAGGTGTTGATGCGAATAACGCCCAAAAAACCTCGCAAAGTCATATAAGCAGTTAAGCCGAGAACCATAAACACAATGACTGACTTAAGATTGCCTCCACCAATACGAACCAGCGTTTTACTACCGCAACCCGAGGCTAAGACCATACCGAGCCCAAATAAAACACTACCAACAATAGTTGAAAGCCATAAAAACTTATTGCCCGTGTAGATTGTTTTTAGTGGATCAATCAGACCCAAGTATGAGAGAAAGGTAAAGCCAAGGATCGCAACGCCGATCGCTAAGAACCACTGCCTCAGGCGTTTCCAGCTGGCAATAATGAAAACATCAGTAATGGCGCCCATACTGCAAAAACCTGTTTTTTGCATCACCATGCCCAACGCAAAAGTAATGGCAAAAGTTGCCCAAAGAACAGACTTGCCTAAAGAGGAAATATCAACAACATCCATGGTGATTAGATTCAGAAAAATTAAGGTTTAAATTTATAAAACTGTTTATTCAGGTAGGCAGTTACATCAGCCTCGTCCTCCGGAAAAAGATCCAGGCGCAATTCAGTATTGCAACGCTCTACCATCGACTTTAGTTTTGGAAGAGAGTTCACCTTGCCATCAGATCGCGTGTAAATCATGTCGCCATTACCAAAGCCTGTTTTCTTTGCATGGCAGGCGTAGCACTTCTGCTGATCAATTGCTTTCCCATTTTCTAGGTTTGCACTCGCAAAACTAGAGCTAGCAATAGAGATCAAGGCCAATACAAAAGACCTACGAATAAATGCGGTGAATGTCATTACAAATCAGTGATTTATGGCTAAAACCACCATTTTAGAGCTAAGTGACTAATTTCGCCCTATTCGGCCTGAATGGATAGATAAACGTTATACGCATTCATGCGGTTGGCCGATCTAAATAAAGGCATACCTTCGTATTCAGACCAATCCACCTGTTGATAAGCCTCTTCAAAGGGATCCATATTAATTGCTGCTGCTGACATAGATTCTCTTAAGTATTTAAGGTAAGCGCGAGTAAAGCCGATATCCTCAACTGGCTTGACAGAGTACGCTCCATGACCTGGAATGACGACATTGGGGTTGAGCTTTTCAATTTCATCCAAAGCCAGTAACCAGCCTTTGCTATCAGCGTTACCCACAAAAGGAATTCGCCCACGAAATACTAAATCTCCAGCAAAAAGCACTTTTTCTGAGGGCACATACACTATGAGATCTTCTGGAGCGTGGGCAGGACCAACCCTAGTGATCAAAAATTCTACTCCGCCAATATTCAATCTCTTTTTTTCATCAATCCAGACATCAGCTGATATCAGCCTTGTATTTGCATTAACCCAAGGAGCAAAATCAATGCGAGAAGCGATAAGACGTTGTTTTGCTGTTTCAGAAGACAGGTAATTTCTGCCCTCACCCTGAGCATAAATGCTTGCACCAATTTTCTTAAACTCCTGTAATCCATAAACATGATCAGCGTGATAGTGACTCACAATCACTGCCACAACTTTTTGATTGGTGATCTTCTTAATTTCGGCTAAGAGCTTCTGGGCAAGTATTGGTGATCCCAAAGCATCCATCACCACTACACCCTCTGGCGTGATCACAAAACCAGCGTTAGAAATAAAGTTCTGATTTGCACTGCTTCCCATTTCGGGGCGCCCCTGGACAAAATAGGTATGAGGAGCAACTTGTATTGGCTTGAGCTGGACATTATCTGGCGCTCCAGCGGACTGCGCAAAAGCGGCCCCCAAAAAGATAAGGGACCCAAGAATCCCCGTCCAAGCGCGGATGAAACAAATCATGACAAAAACTGCTTATGGCTTAATGTAGGCAAAGCCATCCTTATATTGAAGATCCGCAACCCGCACCACTCCAGATGGCGTGAAATCGGCATCAAGAACAAATTGATCCTTTTTGAAATTACGATTCTTTAAGGTAATCTCGCACACCTCAAATTTCACACCGCGGGATTTCAATGCTGAAACTAGAGGCGCGTATTCAATATTGTTCTTCTTATCCTTAGCACCTTCCATCAAAAGATCTACACCATTCGCATGAGTAACAACAATGATGATCGTGTTTGGGGCAGTATCTAGATGATTGCGAATATTTCGCAAACCCTTTAAGCCTTGAGTTTCGGCATCATCGATGTGGTACACAACTTTAGTGGGGCCAGTCTGTTGCGCGAATACTGCTGAACCAAACCCAATTGCAAGTAAGGCAGCTAAAAATAGATTGACGATTTTCTTCATCAAATTTCCTTCGAATCAATCATTAGATTGGGGCCATACCAGGGTTACCAGAAACACCCTTAATCACTGGCTCATTGAGTTTTACAGCCTTCACCACCTTCACATCCCTGAGGTGTCGTTCAATGACATCCCAAATTGGCTCGCCACCTGCATTTTTAGCCTCCTCACTCACCGGAGCCCATCCTGCCACCTTATAGGTCTTGCTAGCTTCGATAGCTTTCCCATTCAGACGCATATCAGAGATGCGGTTTCCAGCACTTTGGACGGGATCGATGGTGTATTGCATGCCGCCAACACGCACCATATCGCCGCCCTGTTGATAATAAGGGTCTGGGTTAAATAAATTATCAGCCACATCCTCTAGGATCGTCTTAATCATTTCACCACTCATATTCGTTACTGTGGTGTAGGGATAAGTAATGGCAGTTTGGTCGAGAAGATTTTCGCGAGTAATCGCTTGGCCAGGTAGCAGGCTTGTTCCCCAGCGGAACCCTGGTGAAAATGCAATCTCCGCATTTTTCTGAGACATCAAACCATCTAAGATTAATTGATCAAAGCTGCCATTGAAATTACCGCGACGGTAGAGCAGACCATCGGTAGTTGCTAATTTTTCATTTAGCTTGGCTTCATAGGGTGCCCTTACCTTAGCAATCAACTTTGACATCGCAGGGTCAGCAGGAATCATATTGGAGAAGATGGGCAATAGCTTGTAACGAAAATCTACTGGCTTTCCACCTTTGACATCAAAATCTAATACGCCTAAGAACTTACCATTTGAGCCAGCATTGGTTACCAAAGTCATACCGCCACGATTCTTTACCTGTACTGGAATGGGCACTCCGTCATGCGTATGACCGCCTAAAATAGCATGCAATCCACTCACGCGTGACGCCATCTTTAAATCAACATCCATTCCATTATGAGAAAGGAGAACAACTATCTTTGCACCCTTAGCTTTTACTTCGTCAATAGTTTTTTGTAGATTTTCTTCCTGAATACCAAAAGTCCAATCAGGGGTGAAATAGCGTGGATTGGCTATTGGCGTGTATGGAAATGCTTGTCCAATAATGGCAACTTGCACTCCATTCATATTTTTCATGACATAGGGATTAAAGACCATATCCCCAAAGTCAGATGTCTTAATGTTCTGAGCAATGAAAGAAACTTTTCCCTTGAAGTCGCCATTCACGATTTCCATCACGCGCTTCTCACCAAGCGTCATTTCCCAGTGAGGGGTCATCACATCAACACCTAAGGCCAGTGCTGCGTCTACCATATCCTGACCATTGGTCCAGAGTGCGGTTCCTGATCCTTGCCATGTATCACCACCATCTAGCAACTGCGCACCTGGACGCTCTGCCTTTAATTGCTTAATTAGAGTTGCCATATGCTCAAAACCGCCCATCTTGCCGTAATTTTGTGCAGCGGCAACATAGTCTAAATAAGTAAATGCATGTGCATCACGCGTACCAGCCGGTATACCGTTTGCTTTTAAAAAGTACTCTCCCACTAAATGGGGCGTCTTACCTTCTTGAGCACCGATACCGAGATTTACATTCGGCTCACGGAAATAGATTGGCAATAATTGTGCATGGCAATCCGTGAAATGCAGGAGATGGACATTGCCAAATTTTGGCAGATCATAAAACTTTTGAGCAGAAACTTGCGCACCAGCAAAATTGGATTGCAAACTCAATCCGCCTGCTGAAGCAATCGCTAAAGCCTGCAGAAAATCACGACGACTTAAAGACATAAGATTCCCTTTGTGAAAACAGGCCTGTCGGCCTGTTGTTCATATTTATTGATTTACCGGTGAAGCTGGATCCAGCAGCAACGCCATCAAATCTTGAATTTGCTGTTCATTTAAGAGCTTAAAGTGTGCAAATCGAGGCATATTGCTACAAGCGTTATAAGCCTTGGAGTTATTAATACGGTTCCAGGTATACACAATTAATTCCTGTGAATTACCACGTAACTTTCCATAATTCCACAGGGTTGGTCCAATCGTTCCATAAGAGATCTCTTTCTTATCGATTTGATGACAGTTATAACAACCACCTCCGATTGGAGTATCGGCCTTATCTGTCCACGTAGCACCGCGACCACTTTGAGCAATCGCTTCACCCTTCTTCCAGTCGCCGATGTATTTTCCATCAGAAGGCTGTTTGATACTATCCATGTTGATCTTCTGAATCTTTTCACGCATTGCTTGACCTTTTACGCTACCTGCAAAGACAGGGTCAGAACAAAACTTTTGCGTCTCGTCCTGTTGAATGCGATCTAATCCAGCTATACCCTCCGCTCTAAAACCATCCTTCATCATCTTATTGAATTTAGGATCGTTGGCTTGTTGAGCAAATACAGAGCTCTGAGTTGCAACTGAAACCAAGGCAAAAACGCCGATAACTAGGAGGGATTTGATATTCATTATTTTCATTTTCTCTATCTCTCGTCCGTTAGCGCTTCAAACCAGGTGTCTCAACAGTGCCACCATTGGCATTCTTAGCCATATACATGGATAGCGCTATGGAGAGATCAGATGCGTAAATAGGAAATGGGAAGCGTTGTTGGCGATAACAATCATTTAAACGTTGTTGCATCGTCCAAAATTGACCGCTGGAAACACGATAGGCCGGCCAGTAACCCCAACCTAATGCAGCACCCTTCTGAGTTGTTAGATTAGGTAGATCCTGCAAACGAATCCGCTTGCCATCTTCGCCATGACACGAAGCACAAGAAAAATCCATTGGGCCACCTTGGAAATAGAATGCACGCTTACCAAGTTCGTACATTTCTTTTTCTTTAGGGTGATTGGTGCTAACTTTAATTTTGTCACCCTTAGATAAGGTCACCACGTAAGCAACAATAGCCTCCATATCTTTCTTTGGCCCTTTTTGAAAGGGAGCGCCCACCATTTCCTGAGGGTTGCGTCCTTGGAGCTTCTGCATACAGGTCATGAGGCGAGACTCAAGATCTTGGACCTTATTTGTATCTTTAAAGTAGCGTGGCAACTGTGCCGCTGCAGCCTTAACAACCCCTGGCCCAAGACCTAGGTCACACTTCTCCAGTGTGGCATTCTTTGGGCCAGCAGGTGTTTTCCATAAATCTTCACCTGCCGCCTCATAAAGCTCGGATGGATTTCCATCAGCAATCATTTCGCGATATTTTGCGATTTCATCCGTTGCCGTTTGCGCAAAGACCAAAGATGAAAGCGACATGCTGGCCGCCAGTATTCCTAAGGTCAAGCCCAAGGTGAATTTACGCTGCATTTGTAACCCTTTCAGAACAATGAAGGCACTTAAAGATGTATTGCTTATGAAGCAGTTGCCTCATCAGTACGCTTATCACCCTTGTTGTCCACCCAATTCACAACAATCTTGTCGCCCTTAGCGCCCTTGTACTTAAAGTTCAAAAATGGGTCTTTGGAAACAGCTGGACCAAATTGGCCATTCAATACATCTTTACCATTTGCTTTCACATTAATGGTAGTGATATGCCATGCAGGGATGACTTTTCCGGCCGCATCTTTGCGCTGACCTGACTCCATGTCATGTTTCATTAAAATTTTTACATCCACAATTCCACCGTTCTCGGCTGCTCTAACGCGCATTGGATCAGACATATGTTCCTCTTGTAATTAGTAATTAGTTAAATGTTTCGCTGGGCTCTTACGTGCTTAACCGCCACAACCGCCGAGAGTTACCTTTACTTCTTTGACGGCCATACTCCACTTGCCATCTGCCTTTACCAATGCATAGACGTTAGAGGTTTGACCCATCTTGATACGGGTCGTCACAAAGGACTCAGTTCCGGCAGGGATAAAAAATTGAGCAGCCAAGGCACTCGGGTTCTTTTCAACCAAGATTGCCATTTGATCAGCTTTGAGCGTAGTTGTAATGCCAACCGGAACAACTGCACCGTTTTCTGCAATATCAGGAGCGTTCAAGGTAATGGCTGCTGATTTGTCGGGACTGCCAGCGCCTAAAATTTTGAAAACATCATCTAAGCCCTTGCCTTCAAAAGCGGCTTTATTCCACTCTTGTGCTTGCGCCAAACTAATAAGGCCTGCAGAAGCCATCAAGCCAAATACGGCTGAATACTTCAATACACTGCGTCGCTGCTGATTCATAAAAACTCCTTTATTAAGCTCTCTACGTGAATATATTACTTTCTAGTCAATCATTCTAGTTGTTGCTAGGGTATGTCCTATTTCCCTCCAGACAGCACCCAAGTAACCAATGTCTTGCGATCCTCTTCCGATAATTGAGCCTGTGGAGGCATCGGAATGGCACCCCAAACCCCAGAGCCGCCATTCTTCACCTTAGCCATTAACTTGTCTAAAGCTCCGCTCTGACCTTGATACTTAGAAGCGATATCGGCAACAGAAGGACCAACTAACTTGCTGTTCATCGCATGACAGGCGGTACAGTTCTCGCTTTTAAACAATGCTGCGGGGCCCTTGCTAATTGCATGTGTCTCAGACGCATGTGCCAAACCTTCGCCTGCAGCTCCAGGTAACTTTGCCAAAGGTGGTTTAGTGGAGTCGGAGCCACGAAATGGGCCATATTGACGATTCTGCTCAGCAATATTTCCATGAGCATTTCTTGCGTAATCAGGTAACTCAGAACCAATTTGCACAAATTGCACGCAGTTATGCATACATGCAGTTGCATGAACATCAGGAGTGCCTTTTGAATTCCACATCCCGTGTTTTAAAGTCATGCCATTGCGGTTAGGCATCCGTTTTTGGACTTCAGCAATGTTGGTATTGCTCAGCACAAAGTCATCGGGAACAACTTCAGCCATACTGAGAAGATATGCCACTAAGGCAAAGGTATCGTCTGGTGTTAATGAGCGTGGTGCATTCCACGGCATGGCTCGATAAATGTAATCCCATAACGAGGAAACAGTAGCCACCTTCATGATGGTTGTTCTTTGAGGCTGCTTTCTATCGGATAGTGAGGCTACCCTACCCGTCTTAATATCATCTGCGCTTGTCCCACCAATAATGGGCGTAAAGATTTCATTAGACTCACCGAAAGTTCCGTGACAAACAGAGCACTTAGATTCCCAAAGCTTCTGCCCTTGCTCTACTGAGCCAGAACCCTTTGGAAGCCCCTTGAAGTCTGGTCGAACATCAATATCCCAAGCAGCAACTTCTGCTGGTGTAGCGACCCTACCAATGCCAGGAAAACGTGTACTAGAATTCTGGGCAACTGCAGAGCCAATCACAAAACACGTTGTTGCAACAAACAGAGTAGATTTTGCAAATTTAGCCAACTTGAACATTGCTAACCTCCCCATTAGTGCCAACCTTCCATGATTGAATAGCATTATTGTGATAGATCGAGCGAGTTCCACGGACATCTCTTAATAATTTGATGGATGGCTGAACATAGCCAGTATCGTCAATCGCGCGAGATTGCAAAATTGCAGGGGAGCCATCCCACACCCAATCAATATTGAAACGAGTAAGGGCCTTACTTAAGACTGGAGTCTCTAGGCGTGCTGTCTTCCAATTATTTCCACCATCAAAAGATACATCTACTCTTTTGACTTTGCCTCTTCCAGACCATGCCAAACCACTGACGTTATAGAACCCCTTATCGAGTAATTGCTGACCACCTGAAGGAGTAGTAATGACTGATTTACATTCTTGAATAGAGGTGTACTGACGTGCCATACCATCGGGCATGAGATCGTTGTAGTGGACCGCCTCATCTTTCGTTGCATATGGCATATCTCCAACCTCTAAGCGACGCAACCACTTCACCCAACTTACCCCCTGAACACCAGGAACTACAAGGCGTAAAGGGAAGCCATTTTCAGGGCGTAGCATTTCACCATTCATACCCCAGGCGACGATTGCTTCATTCAATACATCACTTAAGTTTATGGTTCGAGTCATACCAGAACCATCACCACCTTCTGCCAATAAATATTTACCTTGCTTTAAATCAGCACCACACTCCTCTAAGAGAGCAGCCAATGGCACGCCAGTAAATTCACAACATGAGAGCATGCCATGGGTGTACTGCACAGTAGGTACAGCCACGTTACCCCACTCCAAACCAGTATTAGCCCCACATTCAATAAAGAGAATGCGCGAGACAGACGGCAGACGCATCAAATCATTCATGGTAAAGACGCGATTATGTTTTACCAAACCGTTGACCATCAAACGATGCTTTTCCGGATCAATGTTGTACCAGCCCTGATGCTGCCGTTCAAAATGCAAGCCGTTTGGGGTAATGATTCCGAATAGCCCCTGCAATGGGGTAAATGCCACTGATGCCGCAGAAACTCTCGTTAATCCAGGAGACTCACGACGAATTAAATTAGCCTCGTAAATTGAGGGAGTCCCATATGGCATAGTCGCAACATTTTTACCAAGCGTGGTTTGCCATACCTGCTTCTCTAGAATTGCTGGATCACCTTCTGCTGACGCTAGCACGTTCATGGATGCGCCTAGACCTACCGCACCTCCCAAAGCAGCCATAAATCCATTGCGCATGAAACCACGACGAGTGTCATCCATGCCATTCTGATTGAGGTCTGCAATTAAATCTTGAGACAAAAAGTTTTCAGGGGCCTGCTGAATTTGGCCTCTTCGTTTTGGATCTGACATTAAGGAAAAACTCCTGTAAATATAAGCACTAAATTCGGTTCTGGAATTCTTTAAACAGCGTTAACTGGAATCTTGAGGTAAGTCATTCCATTCGCTTCTTTAGGTGGAAATTCACCAGCCCGAATATTGACTTGGATAGCCGGGAGAATGAGTACAGGCATCTCTAAAGTTGCGTCACGTTTGGTTCGCATCTCAATAAACTGCTCTTCTGAGATTCCATCATGCATGTGAATATTGGACTTTCTTTGTTCTGCAACGGTAGTTTCGTATTGAACTGGTCTTTCATTTGGCGGATAGTCATGACACATGAATAATCGTGTCTCAGGTGGAAGACTCAAAATCTTCCTCATAGACCGATACAAAACATGGGCATCACCACCAGGGAAGTCACAACGCGCAGTCCCAACATCTGGCATAAACATCGTGTCACCCACAAACACAGCATTTCCTACTTGATAAGCCATGCAGGCAGGCGTGTGACCGGGTACAAACAGTGCTTTTAAGCTAAGGTCGCCAAAGTGAATCTCTTCACCATCCTTTAGTAAATGGTCAAATTGCGAACCATCTGTGGAAAATGAATTTTCGAGATTGAAAATGCCTTTGAACACGCCCTGCACTGCTGATATGTGATCACCAATCGCTACTTTGCCGCCGAGCTTTGATTTTAAGTAAGGTGCTGCAGTAATGTGGTCTGCATGCGCATGGGTTTCAAGAATCCACTCCGTCTTGAGATGGTTTTTCTCTACAAACTGAATGACTTCATCGGCCAACTTGGTATGAGTGCGACCCGACTTGGGGTCATAACTGAGAACTGAATCAATGATGATGCAACTAGAGCCTGTTTTTTCATAAACAACGTAAGTTACGGTCCAAGTCTCTGGATCAAAAAATCCTTTTACAACGGGGTTCATCTTCTGCTCACCTAAGTAATATTTCTTAGTGCAATTATTGAATAATGCTGGTAAAAATACACTAATAACTAACCCTTATATAGATATTACTTTTAGTTATATAGATAATATTGCTATATAACCATTGAATAAGAAAGTGGATAAAAATGAATAGAGAGCAAAAAAATACAAAATATGACGTGCTTATCGCAGGCGGTGGTGCAGCAGGGATAGGATTGGCGGCAAGCCTGAAAAGTCGTGATAAATCTCTAAGCATCGCCATTATTGAACCCTCGGATGCACACTACTATCAACCATCATGGACTTTAGTTGGTGGTGGCGCGTTTGATGTGAGAGATAGCAAACGTAAAACCAAAAACCTGATTCCTTCTGGCGTGACTTGGATACAAGACAAGATCACCGGTTTTAAACCCGATTCAAATGAAGTCATGGTAGCGAATGGATCGCCTATTCAATACCAATATTTAGCAGTTGCGACAGGTCTTAAAAGCAATTGGGATGCAATTCCCGGGTTGACTGAGACAATCGGTAAAAATGGTGTCACTTCAAACTATAGTTATGACTACTCTCCATATACATGGGAGTTGGTAAAACAAATGAAGTCTGGCAAAGCTATCTTTACCCAGCCACCTATGCCAATTAAATGCCCAGGCGCCCCCCAAAAAGCAATGTATTTGTCTTGCTATGAATGGGAAAAGCAAGGGAAGTTAAAAAATATTGAAGTGGAACTGAATAATGCTGGCGGAGCTTTGTTTGGTGTAGCCGACTTCGTCCCACCTTTAATGGAGTACGTCCAAAAATATAATGCCACTCTGAACTTTAACTGCAACCTTATCTCTGTAGATGGGCCAAATCAAAAGGCGATCTTTGCAGTCAAAGATGCCGACGGCAATGTGACTCAGGTTGAGAAATCATTTGATATGCTGCATGTAGTTCCCCCTCAGGGGCCGCAAGATTGCGTCAAAGATAGCCCCATAGCAGATGCGACTGGTTTTGTGGAGGTCGATCAATTTACCTTGCAGCACACACGCTACCCAAATATTTTTGCACTTGGCGACTGCTGCTCATCACCAAATTCAAAAACAGCTGCTGCAGCCAGAAAACAAGTGGTAGTCGTTGCTGAAAATCTCCTTGCCCATAAACATCAGCAGCCAATGCCACTGAAATATGATGGCTATGGCTCCTGCCCGCTTACCGTGGAGCGAGGAAAAATTGTGCTTGCTGAATTTGGTTTTGGCGGCAAGCTCTTGCCAACTTTCCCTTGGTTGATCAATCCGTTAAAAGCAACGAAGTTAGGATGGATCTTGAAAAAAGATGTGCTGCCATGGCTGTACTGGAATGCAATGCTGAAAGGTAGAGAGTGGTTGGCTCGTCCTTTTGAAAACTAAATAATGGAAAGTTATTTAATCGCTCCTGCACTCGGAGTATTTGTTGGCATATTAATGGGGCTCACCGGCGCAGGTGGTGGAATTCTCTCCGTTCCGTTGCTGGTTTTTGCCTTTCATATGCCAATCTCGCAAGCGGGGCCGATTGCCCTAACTGCCATTGCCCTGTCTGCTGGCGTGGGTGCAATCATTGGCTTAAACGCTAAGGTACTTCGCTACAAAGCTGCGATGTTCATGGCGATATTCGGACTCATATTATCTCCATTGGGCTTATGGGTTGCACATCGCGCTCCAAATACTCCGATGCTATTGATTTTTAGTGGGGTACTCATCTATGTAGCTGCCAGGATGTTTATACAAGCAACACAAGTGATTTCTGGAAATCCTCCAGAGATTATTAAA
Organism: Polynucleobacter sp. MWH-Svant-W18; assembly: GCF_018687495.1. Taxonomy (NCBI): domain Bacteria; kingdom Pseudomonadati; phylum Pseudomonadota; class Betaproteobacteria; order Burkholderiales; family Burkholderiaceae; genus Polynucleobacter; species Polynucleobacter sp. MWH-Svant-W18. Next base: position 719,385 of record NZ_CP061293.1, on the reverse strand, counting down.
CCGCCGCCCTGTCAGCTCGATCAATCGATTGGTAAATTAATTTGGTCTGTCCCTTGCGCCAGATCGCTGATGATGGCAGGAGCATGTGCAGGATTTTTATCGGGCCTACTTGGTGTTGGTGGTGGCTTCATCATCGTGCCATCTTTAAAAAAATTCACTGACCTTCCGATGAAGGCAATTGTGGCGACTTCTTTAGGAGTGCTAGCAATTGTTTCGGCGGGTGGAGCAGCCATATCACTTGCATCTGGCACTTTAGATTTTTCCATTGCCGTACCCTTTGCTATTGGATCCCTGTTTGGTCTATTGATCGGCAAGGTATTGGAAAAAAATATTAGCGGGCCAAGAGTTCAGCAAATTTTTTCTATCTTTACTTTTTTTGTCGCACTAAGCCTGATTTATAAATGCCTTGTTAAATAATTATGGCAATACAATTGAAGTGTGATTGATATTGACTCCCTGTATTTATCCCTCAAGCTAGCGCTATGGACCTTGGTCCTTATTCTCCCCTTTGGAGTATGGGCCGCCCGTTCACTTCAGAGTATGGGTAAAGGTAGGTCTTGGGTTGAGGCCGCTTTAGCTCTCCCCCTAGTTCTACCCCCTACCGTTTTAGGTTATTACCTTTTACTTGGCCTGAGTGGCAAAAGTATCTTTGGAATTCCATTGGTTTTTTCATTTACAGGCATTTTGATTGCCTCCTTGATTGTGAATCTTCCCTTTGCTATACAACCGATCCAGCGAGCATTTGAATCTATTCATCCCGAGATTATTGAAGCAGCCCAAGTCAGCGGTCTTTCAAGCTGGCAAATTTTTCGCTTGATTGAATTGCCACTCGCTTGGCGCGGCATTACCAGTGCAGCAGTTCTGACCTTTGCACACACCCTTGGCGAGTTTGGCGTAATTCTCATGGTCGGCGGAGCAATCCCTGGGGAGACTAAAACCGTCTCTATCGCGATCTATGACAAAGTACAGAGTTTTGATACTACTGGTGCCGGAATGCTCTCTTTAATCTTGCTTGGCACATCGCTTGTGGCGATTGCCATATCGTATGGCATCTTTGGTCGCCGTCCATCAAGAACTCAGGGGTGGAAAAGCTAATGCTCAAAGTAAAGCTTTCACAAACCGCCCCGAATCCTTTGCAGCTCATCCTAGAGTGCGCTCCTGGAGAACTTCATGCCCTAGTAGGCCCGTCTGGTAGCGGCAAAACGACGGCATTGCGAACGATTGCGGGCCTCAATCACGCCGAGAGTGGAAAAATTGAATGCGATGGCGAGCTTTGGTTTGAGGCAAATGAAATCAACGGCATTAGCACCGCACTCAGCCCTGCCGAACGCTCGTGTGGATTTTTATTCCAGCAATACGCCCTCTTTCCACATCTTTCCGCGTTAGAGAATGTATGCATTCCGCTTCATAACTTGATAGCAGATTCCGCGCAACGCAAAGCGCAAGCCCAAGAATGGTTAGACCGAATGGGCATTGGAGAGTTGGCTGAGCGCATGCCCGATCAACTGTCTGGCGGTCAACAACAGCGTGTTGCATTAGCCAGGGCACTTGCGAGATCTCCAAAGATCCTGCTATTAGATGAGCCATTTTCAGCTGTAGATGCACCAACACGTCAAGGGCTCTATAGAACGCTTGCTCAATTGCGTAAAGATTTCAATATCCCAATACTCTTAGTCACTCACGATCTTCGCGAAGCAGATTTATTGGCTGATCGCATCACTGTTATTGATCAGGGTATTGGCCTCCAAACGGCAGCACCCCAAACTCTCTTTCAAAAACCCAGAAATTCAAGGGTAGCGGAACTGGTTGGTATCAATAATATGTTTGCAGGCATCTTCACAGCGGGACAGCTAAGCTGGAATGGATGTTCACACATTTTCAATGTAATTGATAAGGGTAAGATACCGCCAAATACCCCTGTGGCATGGGTGATTCCAGCCGAAGGGATCAGTCTTCAATCAACGCTGAGCTCAACATCCATCGAGGCGCAAGTTGAGCACATTAGCACCTTAGGACAAATTGCGGTTATTCAATTGCGCACGTTGGAAGGTGGCCATGCGATCACATGGGAAGCTTCTGCTGCTGAAGTAATGCGCTTGGGCTTAGAGATCGGCAAGAAAAGTTATGTGGAAATGGATGCTAGCAAGATTCACATCATGCCTTTGCGCCTCATTAATGATCCCAGGCGCTTTACTTCCTAGCTACCAGGCCTAATAGCGCAGACATCCCTGAGTGTCTAGCGCCTTCATTGAGTACTTTCTCGTAAGAAACCAATTCGAGTACTTCAAAATTCTTTACAAGCCCTCGAATGGACTCCTCGGTATAAAGATGTTCAATTGCCGAAGGGCCACCCGTTTTGTAATCTAGCTGTTTCGGTGTATAGCCCTGAAGAATGAAGATACCACCAGGCTTTAGTGTCTGATAAACATTTTGAAAAATGCGCTCTCGCATCGCAGGATCAGCAAACTGGATAAAGATGGCGGCAACTGCATCATAGGCATTCGCTTGCCAGTCAAAGCTGTCTGTGTCTGAGAATAAATACTCAACTTCGACTTGATTATCTTTGGCAAACTGCTTGGCCTTAACTAATGCAATGTCAGAAGCATCAAATCCAACAACTTGCATACCTTGCTTGGCTAGCCAAACGCCATTTCGGCCTTCGCCATCAGCAATACAGAGTACTCTGTCATTTTTCTTGAGATATCGTGCTGCAGTCTCAACTAGATACTCATTCGGTTCTTTTCCGAAGATAAACTCGTCTTTATCAAAGCGTTCATTCCAGAACTGGGTTGCATCGGCAAAACTCATAGCCTTGTCTTGATGAACTTGATTATTTTTTAAGTCCGCCAACGAGGTCGTCCTTCAGGTCATTGATATTTTCAAGTCCAACTGCAATACGTACCAAGCCATCCGTAATGCCTGCTGCCTTACGTGCCTCAGGAGTCACACGACAATGCGTAGTACTTGCAGGATGCGTAATCGTTGTCCGTGTATCACCTAGATTGGCAGTGATGGAGCAGAGCTTAGTCTGATTAATGAGCTTATAGGCCGCAGTTTTGCCACCCTTCAGAATAAAGGAAACAATTGCTCCACCAGCTTTTTGCTGACGCTTGGCCAAAGCATGCTGAGGATGCGAGGCGAGGCCAGGATGGTAAACACGCTCAACTCCTGATTGCTTCTCAAGCCATTGCGCCAAGGCAAGTGCATTCTGACTCTGTTGCTTCATACGAAGCTCAAGAGTCTCTAAGCCTTTTAGAAAGACCCAAGCATTAAATGCAGATAGTGTTGGACCTGCTGTGCGGACATATGGAAATACCTTGCCCATCACAAACTCATTGCTACCCACAATCGCACCGCCAACCATTCTGCCCTGGCCGTCCAAGTACTTCGTTGCTGAATGAATCACTACATCAGCGCCCAGAGCCAAGGGCTTTTGCAAAGCTGGTGTACAAAAGCAGTTATCTACTGCAAACAACGCACCAGCTTTCTTGGCGATCTTAGAGATGGCTTTGATATCCGCAATCTCTGTTAGAGGATTAGATGGCGTCTCTAAGTAAAACAATTTGGTATTGGGCTGGACAGCAGCTTGCCATGACTTGGTATCAGCCAAATCGACATACGTCGTTGTGATGTCAAATCGTCCCAAGATATTTGTAAACAGTTGAATCGTTGCACCAAATACAGAGCGTGAGCACACCACATGATCGCCAGCTTGGAGATGAGCCATTGCCATCGTCAGAATGGCAGACATACCCGAAGCAGTAGCAATACATGCCTCACCACCCTCAAGCGCTGCCAAGCGATCTTGAAACATGCTCACTGTGGGATTTGTAAAGCGAGAATAGATAAAGCCTTTATCTGCATTTGCAAAACCATCAGCAGCCAATTCAGCACTATCAAAGCAAAAGCTCGAAGTGAGAAACATCGCCTCTGAATGCTCTTGGTATTCGGCAGTGCGACGTGTGCCAGCACGGACAGCTAAGGTCTCTAATGCCAGTTTCGAAAAATCCGGTTTTTTGCGGGTAGTTTTGCTCTTCATCTTGCTATTTTGACACCGAATTGCAGAATTGCCTCGCTTGAGGCAATTCCCTGTGGCTTTTTAGTCTTCGGTTGCTAAATGCAAGTGGAGCTGGGAACGAGCAAAGTCACTGGAGTCCCGCTGACGATCAGCCTTTGCGGCTGAGGTATTGCGAGCCGCCTCTAAGGCATCAAGATAGGATTCCGTAATATCGCCAGTGATGTAATTTCCATCAAAGCAAGAAGCTTCGAATTGCTTGATATTCGGATTAATATCCCTCACTGCTTGCTTCATATCCTCAACGCTTTGATAGATCAATTGATCGGCACCAATCATCTTATTGATTTCTTCATCGGTACGACCATAAGCCACTAACTCACTTCGGGTTGGCATATCGATGCCATACACATTGGGAAAGCGCACTGGAGGCGCAGCAGAGGCGAAGATCACTTTCTTGGCACCAGATTCACGCGCCATTTGTACGATCTCAAATGAAGTGGTACCACGAACAATTGAGTCATCCACAATGAGTACCGTCTTATCCTTAAACTCAATCCGCATAGCATTGAGTTTTTGACGTACAGACTTTTTGCGTACGGCCTGACCAGGCATGATGAAGGTGCGACCAATATAGCGGTTTTTAAAGAAGCCTTCTCGGTAAGAAACTCCTAAGTTCTTAGCAACCTGCATTGCTGCAGGGCGACTTGAATCTGGAATTGGCATTACTACATCAATCTCATCAACATTGGTTTCTTTACGAATCTTTTCTGCAAGATAGTCACCCATACGCATACGAACGTTATAAACAGTGACACCATCAATCGTAGAGTCTGGACGCGCCATGTATACGTATTCGAATATGCAAGGAGTCAGAATGGCATTCGGTACGCACTGACGTGAGTAAAAGTTACCATCTAAATCAATGTAAATTGCTTCGCCAGGGTTCACATCGCGCACGAAAGTAAAACCAAGACCTTCAAGGGCAACTGACTCAGAAGCAATCATCCACTCAGGTCCTTGCGGAGTATCAATGCGCCCAATACACAGTGGGCGAATGCCATATTGATCACGAAATGCCAGCAAACCATAGCCAGCAATTAATGAAACAACCGCGTAAGAGCCCTTCACACGACTTGTTACACCAGTTACAGCATTAAACATGGCGCCTTCATCGAGCGCTGCACTATTTGTTTCTTTTTGTAGCTCATCCGCCAATACATTTAGCAGCACTTCAGTATCAGAGCTAGTATTAATATGACGACGATCACGATAAGCCATCTCGACACGTAAACTGGGTGCATTGGTGAGGTTACCGTTATGCGCCAAAATAATGCCGTACGGAGCGCTCACATAAAAAGGTTGCGCCTCTTCTTCGCTGCTAGCTGAACCAGCAGTTGGATAGCGAACTTGTCCGATGCCCGCGTTACCTACTAAGCTACGCATATTGCGCGTTCTGAAAACGTCACGCACCAAACCATTGGCTTTATGCATGGTGAACGAATTACCGTTCATTGTTGCGATACCAGCAGCATCTTGACCACGGTGTTGCAAGAGCAACAAAGCGTCATAGAGCAGTTGATTCACTGGGGAGTGGGAAACAGTTCCGACGACGCCGCACATATCTTAGATTCCTATTGTTAATTTAGGAGTAATGGTGGGAGTTACTTTGGGCATTGCATCACCCAACTGCTTTGCCCAGTCAGCTGGTAGCCAACCTTTAATTAAACCGGTTGCCATATCCATTGCTGGTCTTGTAATTGCATCTTTCCATGCCGCACTCTGCGGTATAGGCGTTAAAGCAGCTAGCGTAGCCAGAATGACCACAATCAAGCCACCGCGGGCAAGGCCAAAGACCAAACCCAAAAACCGATCGGTCAAACTCAAACCTGCCGACAGAATAATTTTTTGCACTACACCACCAAATAATCCACAGACAACCAGTGTCAGGATAAAGAGAATCAGAAAACTCAAACCGAGACTCAACAGCTCATCCAAATGGAATGTTGAGAGCCATTCTGTAGAAAGATAATTGGTGTAGTGATACGCCACCCATGCGGCCGCAAACCATGAGGCTAATGCGAGTACTTCTTTGAACAATCCTCGGGAGATGCCTACCAAGGCGGAGACCAGCAGAACTACCAGGGTGAAATAATCCACCGATGTTAGCTTAAGGGTGGATAAGTATTCCATTACTGCTTGCCTGTCTCAACAAGTCTTGGTGAAAGACCCATTGCCCTGATTTTCTTTTCAGCTGCTTCGGCAGCTTCCTTATCCGTAAAGGGACCGGCTCTTAAAACGTAGAGTTTGACACCATCTACGCCATTTTTATTCATTACATAATTTGGAATCTTTTGGTCCTTCAGCTTAGTGATCCAGCCTTTCGCTCGATCTTCAGAAGCAAACGCGCCAATCTGAATGACATACTTACTAGACCCACTTGCCGCATTGCTGGCGCTTGGTTTAGCTTCTTCAGCCTTCGGTTTGGCTGGTGCGGCAACAACCTCTTCACCCGCAGCTAAACCCAATACAGCACCTTTGCTTGGTGCAGGTGCAGCTTTTGCTTCAGCCTTAGGCTCTGGTTTTGGTTCTGGCTTAGTCTCGGGTTTTATCTCAGCTTTGGGTTTGTCTTCGAGCTTTGCATCAGCTCCCGGAATTGGCAAACTCGTAACAATATTGACTGCGATGTCATTCGGCGCCGACTTCGGTTTGTTATCCAAAATGCGTGGCAAACCAACAACAGCAATTAGCACCAGAACTGCAGCACCAATCAATCGATGGCGCGCTTTTTGTTGTTCTGGATCTTCAGTAAGGGCTAATTCTTCAGCTTCAGCAGCACGTTGAAAACTTCGTGGAGCTGGACGTTTAGCGGAACGCTTTCCCGCCGAACCTAAATCAAGGTCGTCAGCCTGTGTTTTTCGCTTAAAGAAGCTCGGTAAACGAATCATGGATCAGTGGGCCTGGTTGTTTCGGTAAGACATTACGCCTGCAACGGTATAGAAGGATCCGAAGATCACAATTCTATCACCCTCACCCGCTTTTGAGAGCGCTTTTTGATACGCTGCAGCAGGATCTGGGAAGCACTCTATACCGCCATCAGAGCCGTTTTGAGGCTTCACACCCAAAGCCTCGAGCCTTTGCGCCAGGACCTTGGCGCTTGCCGCCCTAGGGGTCGGTAAATCGGTGCAAAACCAAAAATCCACGATTCCGAGTAAGGGCTTGAGAACCCCTTCAATATCTTTATCTGCCATGGCCCCGAAAACAGCATAGGTATAGGGGTGGTAACCCATCTTATCAAGCCCCTGGCCCAAGGTGGCAGCGGCATGTGGGTTGTGGGCAACATCCAAAATGACGGTAGGTTGACCGGGCAAGACTTGAAAGCGTCCAGGCAGCTCTACCATGGCAAAACCATTGCGAATATCTTGGGCGCTAACCGGTAAACGCTGGTGCAATGCCATCAGTGCAGCAATGACTGCGGAGGCATTCAGAATCTGATTGGCGCCACGCAGCGCTGGGTAGCCCAAGCCGCTAAAACGTTTATTCCGTCCAGCCCAACCCCACTGTTGCTTGTCCCCCTGAAAGTTGTAATCACGTTCTTGCAACCAAAGATCACAAGCCAGTTTTTCTGCATGATCGATTAATGATTGCGGGGGAACAGGATCACCGCAGATAGCAATATGGCCGGGGCGGAAAATACCCGCCTTCTCAAGACCAATTTGCTCGCGATTCGTCCCCAAAAATTCCGCATGATCAATATCAATGCTGGTCACAATAGCGCAGTCTGCATCAACGATATTTACCGCATCCAAGCGACCGCCCATCCCAACCTCTAATATCACGGCATCTACATTGGATTTAGCAAACAAATGCATGATGGCTAAGGTGGTGAACTCAAAATAAGTTAAGGTGGGAGCGTCTACCAGGCTCACGCGTGCTTTTTCAACAGCGGCAAAGTGTTCTAGTAAAAGTGCATCGTTGACATCTTGCCCATTGATACGTGCGCGCTCATTAAATTTCAGAAGATGTGGTGAAGTATGGCAGCCCACACGATAACCAGAAGCCAGCAGAATGCTCTCGAGAAATGCGCATGTAGAACCCTTGCCATTCGTGCCGGCAACTGTAATGACTGGGCAATCAAAATGGAGATCCAATGCCGCCTTGACTCGATTAATTCGGTCTAGGCCCATATCGATGCCGACTGGGTGAGCAGTTTCGAGGTGGCTAAGCCAAGCCTCTAGGCTAGAAAAAAGAATGGGGGTTTGGTGCGCGGTACTCAAGCGCTTAAACGACTGCGCTACCCGCTATCGCAGGCTCAGGAAGTTTTTGCAAGAGTGCTAACAAGCGGGCAATCTCACCGCGCATTTGACGACGGTCAACAATCATATCGATGCCACCTTTTTGCATCAAGAACTCAGAGCGCTGAAATCCCTCGGGCAATTTTTCTCGCACAGTTTGCTCAATCACACGTGGACCAGCAAAACCAATCAGGGCCTTAGGCTCAGCCATCACGACATCACCCATAAAGGCGAAACTAGCAGAAATTCCGCCCATCGTTGGGTCAGTCAACACGCTGATATAAGGCAAACCTTTTTTGGCAAGCAAGGTCAACATCGAGTTGGTCTTGGCCATCTGAAAGAGTGACAACAAGCTTTCTTGCATACGGGCGCCACCAGTAGCTGTTACACAAATGAAGGCACACTTCTTTGCAATCGCCTCTTGAACGCCACGAGCAAAGCGCTCGCCCACTACTGAGCCCATTGAACCGCCCATGTATTGGAATTCGAAACAAGCAGTCACTACTGGAATGTTTTCAATTTTTCCACCCATGACGATGAGGGCTTCCGATTCACCAGAAGCATCATTAGCCTCTTTAATGCGATCAGGATATTTTTTAGAATCTTTAAATTTCAGTGGATCGACTGGATAAATATCTGCGCCAATCTCATACCGACCCTTGGGGTCTAGTAAATTTTCTAGGCGTTGGCGTGCGCCGATGCGCATGTGGTGGCTACATTTTGGACAGACTGAAAGATTAGCTTCAATATCAGTGCTGTAAAGAACGGTTTCACAGCTTGGGCACTTAACCCACAATCCTTCTGGTACTGACTTGCGATTCGCAGGATCAGTATGTTGAATTTGGGGTGGGAGTATCTTGTCTATCCAGCTCATTACTTTTCACTATCCAATGCGTCGCGAATCTCTCGAATAAAGGCTTCAAGTGATTGTACTGCTTGATCGGGGGGTGCATCCTCTAAAAGACGAATAATGCGGCTGCCAATCACCACAGCATCAGCACTCTGGGATACCGCCTTGGCACTGGCTGCATCGCTAATACCAAAGCCGACAGCAATCGGAATATCGGTCTCTTCGCGAATCTTAGGGATGATGCTGGCCACATCTTGAGTATTGAGATGGGAAGCGCCCGTAACCCCACGCATAGAAACGTAATAGATATAGCCTGATGCGATCTTGGCAGCTTCTTTGATCCGTTCATGAGAGGAAGTGGGTGCTAGCAAGAAGATGGGGTCAATACCTGCTACTCGCATGCGGGCTGCAAAATCAACACATTCCTCTGGTGGGTAGTCGACCACCAGAACACCATCAACACCTGCAGCTTTTGCTTCTGTAGCAAAACGCTCTGCTCCCATTTGTTCAACGGGGTTTGCATAACCCATTAAGACCACTGGCGTATGAGCATCGTTCTTACGAAATGCTTTTACCATCTCTAAGCAACTATGCAGTGTCACGCCATGTGTCAGGGCACGCTCAGATGATCTCTGAATCACAGGTCCATCAGCCATCGGATCTGAAAACGGAACTCCCAACTCAATCACACTAGAGCCACCACGCACTAGTGCATGCATTAACTCAACAGTCTGCTTTGGGTCAGGGTCACCTGCAGTGATAAAAGGAATCAATCCTTTTTTGCCGCTCGCTTTTAACTCTTTAAAGAGTGCAGTAATTCTGGACATATCTTTCTTAACCTTCAGAGCCAGTTGCTTGTGCGACGGTATGCATATCTTTATCGCCACGACCAGAAAGGTTTACCAGAATGGTTTTATCCTTTGGCAATGTCTTAGCAAGCTTGCATGCATATGCAATTGCATGAGCAGACTCTAGCGCAGGAATAATGCCCTCAATCTGACAGCAGTCATGAAATGCCTTAAGCGCCTCTTCATCGGTGATCGCCACATAGTCAGCACGACCAGAATCTTTTAACCATGCATGTTCAGGACCAACACCAGGATAGTCCATACCGGCAGAGACTGAATGGGTTTCAGAAATCTGACCATTCTCATCTTGTAACAAGTAAGTACGGTTGCCATGTAAGACACCAGGCTTACCAACACACAGGGCAGCTGAATGCAAACCACTACCTAAACCATGGCCTGCTGCTTCTACACCCACCAATTTCACTTCTGGGAAATCAATATAGGGATAGAAGATACCCATGGCATTTGACCCACCACCAACACAGGCGAGTACGTAATCCGGTTGACGACCAGTCATCTCCGGCATCTGCACTTTGCACTCTTCACCAATCACGCTTTGGAAATCCCTGACCATCATTGGATAAGGATGGGGACCTGCAACTGTGCCAATAATGTAGAAAGTATTTTCAACATTGGTAACCCAATCCCGCATGGCTTCATTGAGTGCATCTTTTAATGTCTTAGTGCCTGACTCCACAGGAACCACCTTGGCGCCAAGTAACTTCATGCGATAGACGTTTTGCGCTTGACGGGCGACGTCCACTGAGCCTTGATACACAGTGCAATCGAGCCCAAAGCGAGCACAGATGGTAGCCGTAGCAACGCCATGCTGACCTGCCCCGGTCTCGGCAATGATGCGGGGTTTACCCATGCGCTTAGCCATCATTGCTTGACCAATGACGTTATTAATCTTGTGAGCACCTGTGTGATTAAGGTCTTCACGCTTGAGATAGATCTGTGCACCGCCTAGCATCTCACTCCAACGCTTAGCGTGGTATACCGGCGATGGTCTACCGACAAAGTGTTTCAGTTCGTAATGAAACTCTTCAATAAATTCCGGGTCATGTTGATACTTTGCATAAGCTTCTTTGAGTTCATCGAGGGCATACATCAATGTCTCAGAAACAAACACGCCACCGTAAGGACCAAAGTGTCCACGTGCATCTGGCTTGTCGTACATAGCTACCTCTTTTGATTTATTTACAGCAAATTATTGGGATGATGATTTCTCATCTGCTGCGCGCACTGCTTTTACAAATTGAGCGATGAGCGCAGGATCTTTAACACCCCTGCTGCTTTCTACGCCACTAGAGACGTCAACTGCGCAAGGATGCAGGCGAGCAATCGCCTCGCCCACGTTGTGCGTGTTCAATCCACCACTCAAAACGACCCGAGGCGCGTTTTCGCTTACCCATGTCTGTGGAATTCCTTGCCAATCAAAAGGAACGCCTCCACCACCGTATCCCTCAACGAGGGCATCTAGCAGCAAAGCGTTTGCATCCCCATATTGTAGGGAAAATTCGTCAAACGCGAAGCCTTCCCCGATACGGCCGGCCTTCATCCAGGGCTGGCCGTCTGCAAGCTCAATGCAGCGCTCTGGGGTCTCATCCCCATGAAACTGCCATAAAGTGATTGGGGCGGATGCCTTAATAGCGGCAAATTGCTCGTCTGTGGCATTCACTACTAAACCGACGGCATCAATGCCTGCTGGGAGTCTGGAAATGAGCTGAGCAGCAATATTGGGGCTTACAGCACGCACGCTGGGGGGATAAAAGACAAAACCAACCGCATCTGCTCCTGCGGCAACTACTGCGTCAATATCAGCCGCAGTCCGTAAACCACAGATTTTGACCCTGGTTCGTCCCGGTGAGTATGTCAATAAGCCCATAAATGAATGATAAGGCCTTAGGGCTTCGTTATCTCGGCAGGCAACCATGAGTTTTTTAACCAAGGTGCGGGTATCTCAAACTCAGCCGGATAAGCAATCTTGGTTAAGTAGAGGCCATCAGGCATAAAGGTGGGGGCAGCCACTTTTCGATCCTTAGCAGCCAAAACCTCAGCCATCCACTCAGGTCGTTGTCTACCCTGTCCAATTTGCAGAAAGCATCCCACTAAATTACGCACCATGTGGTGCAGGAATGCGTTTCCCCGAATCCGAAAATACAACCATGGCTCATCAGAAATAATTTCGATTGAGTACATGGTTTTAATCGGAGTTTTGCTTTGGCATTCTGAAGATCGAAACGAACTAAAGTCATGCTCGCCGATTAAACACTCTGCTGATTTTTTCATGCCTGCAATATCAAACCATTTATTTGGGGCGAGCATCACATAGCCGGCGCGCGCACTCATCATTGGTGAACGGCAAGGTCCTGCATGCAATGCATAAACATAGGTTCGCTCGTGTGCAGAAAAACGCGCACTGAATTCTTCTGGAACTTCTTTAGCCCAATTGATCACAATCGATGACGGTAAAAAAGAATTCACCCCCCTTACCCAAGAAAATACTTCGCGCTCTACATTCACATCAAAGTGCACTACTTGACCGAGCGCATGAACACCTGTATCCGTTCTGCCAGCGGTGATGGTGTGGACTGGCTGAGCCCTACAAGCCTCTTCTCCAATGAATGCAGTAATGGCTTTTTCGAGTTCGCCCTGAACGGTGAGTTGATTCAGTTGTACTTGCCACCCAGCATAGGGGCTACCGTCATACTGAAGGCCTAGGGCTATGCGCATTGCGATACGCCCATGAGCTTAGGCATTGCGATGTGAGAGCTCCGCTAACAAGCCTTGAGCTTCAATCGTGATTGTTGGGTCTACAGCATTACTAACTTGTAGCACCTCTTCTAAAGATCTCCTAGCAGCCGAGAAATCTTCAATCGTGATGTATGCACGCGCAAGATTTAATTTGACACGCAAAGTATCAGCCAAAGGATTTAGGATCGGAGCAGGTGGTGTTGATGGCAGGTCTACTGCTGGTTTGGAAAGATCTAAATCGATGCCTGCAAAGAGTGCCTTGGCACGCTCAGGCATTTCATAATTAGCGTGAGTTAGCTTGTGGTGAGTATCTGCCGGCATGCTTGCCGCCTGAAAATCACCCAACTCAGAGCGACGTGCATTACGCGCAAAGCCCCATAGCAATAAACCCGTTAATGTAATTAATGTAATCGCCAAAATAGCTGGGCCTGCCGCGCCTAAGCCAAAATGATCGTCAACAGCCTTCTTCTCTTTAGATTTATCGAGCAATCGCTGCAGGTCGGCAACATTCTTTTCTAACTCTGCTACGCGAGCTTTAGCTTGCTCTAATTGTTTCTCTTGAGCTACAAGCTCTTCGGTGTAGCGACGCTCTTCGTTGCTATCTGCACTAGAGCCGATCTTCAGACGATCTTTTGGAGTCAGTTCAGCTACTTTAGTGCTACCAGACTTAGAGTCGGGGTTAGCTCCAGCCGCCCCCTGCTCGGCTCGCCACTGTGCATTCGCCTCTGCCACAAATTGATTCGCCTCTGCAGGACTAATGGACCGCAGAAGCGCTTGGCTCGGCTTATTGAGTTCAGCACCAGCAGCTAAACGATTAATACTGCCGCTAGCAAAAGCATCAGGATTCGCTTTATATAAAGCCATCATCGCCTGATCTAATGTGGCACCGTCTAGCTGTGGAGCCATCAATGCTGCAATCTCCGATAGAGTTTGACCAGGCTTAACTAGAACCTTCTGCACATCGCCCAATAACAATGTGTAAGTTTTGGTAATGCTTCCACTTGCCCAATTGAGATTCACTAATACATCGACAAATGGATCTTCTGAGAGCGGAACTGGGTTGACCGTCTCGACTAAGATCATCAATTTTTCTTGGCGATTGCGATACACCGAAACTTGGGGGTTGAGCTCTAAAATTTTTGAGGAAATTCCCAGACGCTCATAGGCAGCCTTATTGGGAGTTTGTGCCTTGAGACTATTGAGAGCGCTCTCCTCGTCTGCCGCTACCCGAATGGGAATTTCTACGCGAAGCGGTTCGCCAGTCTTGGATTGTAGTTGTGGTGAACCCAGCGAGATTGCCCAGGCAGCACAAGACCAACTTAGCCAAATAAAGCAAAGAGCTTTGACAAAGCTCAGTTGGCAAGTTCTCAACATTATTTTTCGAGCAAAATTCTGAGCATGCGGCGCAATGGCTCGGCAGCACCCCACAACAGCTGGTCACCCACTGTAAATGCGCCCAAGTACTCTGGACCCATGGCCATTTTATGTAGACGGCCAATTGGCACTGTCAGAGTACCGCTAACAGCTGCAGGCGATAAGTCACGCTCAGTGGTTTCACGATCATTTGGCACAACTTTGACCCACTGGTTATCGTTAGCCAAGATAGTTTCGATTTCCTTAAGTGGAATATCTTTCTTCAACTTCACAGTCAGACCTTGTGAATGGCAACGCATCGCACCAACGCGTACACACAAACCATCAATCGGAATGCTTCCTGGCGTGCGGAATGCTGGACGACCAAGTATCTTATTGAATTCAGAGCCACCCTTCCACTCTTCTTTGGTTTGACCATTCTCTACTGGCACATCGATCCAAGGAATCAAGCTACCAGCCAAAGCCGTGTTACGGAAATTCTTTTTCGGGAAATCTGCTGAACGCAAGGTCTCAGTGACTTTGCGATCAATGTCCAAAATCCAAGAGGATGGATCCGCTAACTCAGTAGCAACGCTATCGCGCAATGCACCCATCTGCAGCAGTAGTTCGCGCATATTCTGTGCACCAGCACCAGATGCTGCTTGATAAGTCATTGCACTGATCCATTCAACCATGTCAGCTTTTACTAAACCGCCCATAGCCATCATCATCAAGCTCACGGTGCAGTTAGCGCCAATCCAGTTCTTACCACCAGCCGCCAAAGCCTTATCGATCACTGGGCGATTTACAGGATCCAAAACCAATACCGCGTCATCTTTCATCCGCAGCGCACTAGCAGCATCAATCCAATGGCCATTCCAGCCGGCAGCGCGCAGCTTTGGAAAGATCTCATTGGTGTAGTCACCACCTTGGCAAGTCAAAATGATGTCGCAGCGTGACAGCGCTTGAATATCGTTTGCATCTTGCAAAGCGCTTTCGCTCTTGCTGACTTTTATGCCATTAATTAAAGGCACTTCTCCGCCAGCTTGGCTGGTACTGAAAAATACAGGCTCGATCAAGTCAAAATCTTTTTCAGCCAGCATCCGATCCATGAGCACGCTTCCAACCATGCCACGCCAGCCGACTAAACCTACTAATGGAGTATTTGTATTTGCCATGATTAACTATCTAATGAATATTTACTATTGATTTAAGAGAGTGCTGCCACCACTGCATCACCCATTTGTACAGTAGAGACCTTTTGAGTGCCTTCGGTATAAATATCTGCAGTCCGTAAGCCTTGTGCCAATACCTTTTGAACGGCCCGTTCAATTCGATCTGCTTCTGCAGGCATTCCCAATGAATAGCGCAGCATCATTGCTGCAGACAAAATAGTTGCCAAAGGATTAGCAATGCCTTTGCCAGCGATATCCGGTGCAGAACCATGACTTGGCTCATACAAGCCTTTATTGTTCTTATCCAAAGATGCCGAAGGTAGCATCCCAATTGAGCCGGTAAGCATAGCTGCCTCATCTGACAAGATATCGCCAAAGAGGTTGCCGGTAACCACTACGTCAAATGCCTTGGGTGCTTTTACCAGCTGCATTGCCGCGTTATCGACATACATATGGGAAAGCTCAACATCAGGGTAGTCCTGAGAGATTTTGATCATGACTTCACGCCATAACTGGGAGGTCTCTAATACGTTTGCCTTATCCACACTGCAGACTTTTTTACTACGTTTACGCGCTGCTTCAAAAGCAACACGACCAATACGCTCCACTTCTGGCTCGCTATAGTGCATCGTGTCAAAACCTTCGCGGGCACCTTTAAAGAGTGGCAACTCAGATGTACGAATGCCACGGGGCTGACCAAAGTAAATATCGCCATTGAGTTCTCGGACGATCAAGATATCCAAACCACCGATAATTTCTGGCTTCAAGCTAGATGCTGCAGTGAGCTCTGGATAACAAATTGCCGGTCTAAAGTTGGCAAACAACTCTAAGTGTTTGCGCAAACCCAAGATAGCTTGTTCAGGACGAAATTCGCGAGCGAGTGTGTCGTATTTCCAGTCGCCTACTGCTCCGAATAAAATTGCATCAGCTTTTTTAGCCAGCTCTAGGGTTGCTGGCGGCAGAGGATGACCTACTACATCATAGGCAGCCCCACCAACAGGAGCTTCTTCTAAATCAAACTTTGGGCCGAGCGCATTTAAGACTCGTACAGCTTGAGCAACGATTTCCGGGCCGATACCATCGCCCGGTAGAACTGCAATTTTCATGAGAGGCCTTTAAATCTAAAATTACGGCAACTGAGTCGCAAGCCAAGGCATCTTGAGAATGCGCTCGGCTTCATAAGCCTTGATTTTATCTGCATGGCGCAGAGTTAAGCCAATATCGTCCAAGCCATTGAGAAGGCAAAACTTCCTAAATGGGGCTACATCGAAGCTATAGGCAGTCCCATCAGGGGTAATGACCTGCTGAGCCTCAAGGTCGATAGTTAATTGATAACCACTAAACGCCATGGTTTCATTAAAGAGGTGGTCAACCTGCAATTCTGTCAAAACGATCGGCAAAAGACCGTTTTTAAAGCAGTTGTTATAGAAAATATCGGCAAAGCTCGGGGCAATTACTGCCCTAAAGCCATACTGGTCAAGTGCCCATGGAGCGTGCTCACGAGAACTGCCGCAACCGAAGTTCTTACGTGCCAGCAGAATACCGGCACCCTGATAGCGAGACTGATTCAGTACAAAGTCGGGATTGAGTGGACGCGAGCTGCAATCTTGCCCAGGCTCACCATGATCAAGATAGCGCCACTCATCAAATAAATTTTGACCAAAGCCTGTTTTCTTAATGGACTTTAAGAATTGCTTAGGAATGATGGCGTCGGTATCCACGTTCTCGCGATTTAACGGAGCAACCAAACCTTTATAGACCGTAAATTTTTCCATAATTCCGACTTAAATTCTAAATGTTTACTTCACCGGAGTAACGACAACGTCCTTACCCTTAGTTTGAGACTGATTGTTTTGGGTATTGCTTGAAGAACTGCTATCCATCGACTTGCCCATCGTCTGCAAATCTTTTCCCATACCCTCCATGGTGTTCGTGCAAGCAGCAATGATCAAACCTACAAGACCAACTATTGCTAATCTAGCAATTAAAGAAACTGGAGAAAATTTCATCTCGATACCCTTATGAAATCTTACGAACATCAACAAAATGACCTTCAATCGCTGCAGCAGCAGCCATTGCAGGGCTGACTAAATGGGTTCTGCCGCCATTGCCTTGACGACCTTCAAAATTACGGTTGGATGTAGAGGCACAACGTTCGCCAGGCTCAAGGCGATCGGCATTCATTGCTAAACACATTGAGCAACCTGGCTCGCGCCACTCAAAGCCAGCGGCCTTGAAAATACGATCTAAACCTTCGCGCTCTGCCTGGGCTTTCACCAAACCAGAACCAGGAACAACCATCGCCAACTTCACATTAGCCGCAACCTTTTTGCCGATACGATCTACTACTTTAGCGGCTGCCCGAATATCTTCAATACGGCTATTAGTGCAAGAACCAATAAATACTTTATCCACAGAAATACTGCTTAATGGGGTATTGGGAGTGAGATTCATATACTCCAAGGCACGCTCCATCGCAGAACGCTTATTAGGGTCACGCTCTTTTTCTGGATCTGGAACACGATCACTAATAGCAAGCACCATCTCTGGTGAAGTACCCCAAGTGACTTGGGGCGCAATTTCTTCAGCGCGCAATTCGACTACAGCGTCAAACTTTGCATCTGGATCAGAGTGCAAAGTTCTCCAATACTGCAAGGCTTGCAATAAAGCTGGTCCCTTTGGTGAGTATGGACGACCTTGGATGTACTCAATAGTGGTTTCATCAACAGCAACTAGGCCAGCGCGTGCACCCGCCTCAATAGCCATATTGCAGACAGTCATGCGACCTTCCATAGAAAGGATACGAATTGCTTCACCAGCAAACTCAATGGTGTAGCCCGTGCCGCCTGCTGTACCAATCTTGCCAATCACGGCCAGAACGATATCTTTTGCAGTGGAACCTGGCTGCAAGCGACCATCAACCCGCACCAACATATTCTTGCTCTTTTTCATGAGCAGGGTCTGCGTAGCTAAAACATGCTCGACTTCAGAAGTTCCAATACCAAACGCTAGAGCACCAAATGCACCATGCGTACTGGTATGAGAATCACCGCATACCACTGTCATACCGGGCAAAGTTGCGCCCTGCTCTGGTCCAATGACGTGAACAATACCTTGACGGGCATCGTTCATCTTATACTGAGTAATACCAAAGGCATCACAGTTTTGATCCAAGGTATCAACTTGTAATTTCGATATTGGATCTGCAATACCTTCAGAGCGGTCTGTGGTTGGCACATTGTGGTCAGAGACTGCCAAATTGGCAGAGATACGCCAAACTGGACGGCCTGCTAAATTCAAACCCTCAAAGGCTTGAGGACTAGTTACCTCATGCAGCAATTGACGATCAATATAGATCGTCGCTGTGCCATCCTCTTCTGAGTAAACAACGTGGTCATCCCACAATTTGTCATAAAGCGTACGTGACATGAGTAAGCCTGAACCCCTTATTTGCGAACAGTAATGTTCGGAACTTTGCGTGAAGTTTCGCCAACATAAAGCTGACGTGGACGACCAATCTTGTACTCTGGATCAGTAATCATCTCTTCCCACTGCGCAATCCAACCCACTGTTCTTGCCAAAGCAAAAATACAGGTAAACATTTCTGTTGGAACGCCAAGTGCACGTTGAACAATACCGGAGTAGAAGTCTACGTTTGGATAGAGCTTACGGCTAACAAAGTACTCATCCTCTAAAGCAATCTTCTCAAGAGTCATGGCTAACTTGAATAATGGATCATCTTGCAGACCAAGTTCATTCAATACTTCGTAGCAAGTCTCACGCATCAATTTAGCGCGTGGGTCGAAGTTTTTATAAACGCGGTGACCAAAGCCCATCAAGCGAACGCTAGAGTTCTTATCTTTTACCTGAGCAATGAATTCATGAATCTTATCTACGCCACCCTGAGCTTGAATCTCATTCAACATCTGTAAGCAAGCTTCGTTAGCACCACCGTGGGCTGGGCCCCAGAGACAAGCAATACCAGCAGAGATTGCTGCAAACGGATTGGTACCTGAAGAGCCGCACAAACGGACAGTAGAAGTAGATGCATTTTGCTCATGATCTGCATGCAAAATGAAGATGCGATCCAAAGCGCGTACCAATACTGGGTTGACTTTGTACTCCTCACATGGTGTAGCAAACATCATGCGCATAAAGTTAGCGGTGTATGACAAAGAATTATCTGGATAGATAAATGGTTGTCCTACTGAATACTTATAGGCCATCGCAACTAAGGTTGGCATCTTGGCAATCAAACGAATCTGCGCAATTTCACGTGCCTTCGGATCGCTGTAATCAATTTGATCGTGATAGAAAGCTGCCATTGCACCAACCAAGCCAGTCAATACTGCCATTGGATGCGCATCGCGACGGAAACCGCGCAAGAAGAATTGCATTTGCTCATGAACCATCGTGTGGTGCATGACCATTTCATCAAAATCTTTTTTCTCAGTGGCGTTAGGCAACTCACCATTGATCAAGAGATAGCAAACTTCCAAGAAATCACAGTTTGCGGCAAGATCTTCAATCGGGTAACCACGGTAGAGCAACTCACCCTTATCGCCATCGATATAAGTAATTTTGCTGTTACAGGAAGCAGTAGATAAAAAGCCTGAATCGTAAGTGAACTTACCAGTCTGACCATAGAGCTTGCGAATGTCGATTACATCAGGACCTACTGTCCCTTTATAAATTGGCAGATCAATATCTGGTGTGCCATCTGAAAACGAAAGTTTTGCCTTGATGTCCGATTCAATCATTTCTAATCCTTAGTCATTCAAAATTATGATTAATACACTATTCGATCACATGCTTTCACTACTACTGCACCAAAAAGCTGATTTACTTCTCTCTCAGCTTTTGTAATAAAGCTTTAAAGGAGTCTGTTTGCATCTCCTTTTCCAGGCTTGCTACAGAGTCTTTGCGCCCAATGAGTAAATCCATCAAGTCGTTGTCATCTAAAGCTAATAACTGGCTTAAAACTTTTCCATCTTCTACGCTTAACTGAGTGCCGTAGCGCTCAAAAAAACGCTGCAGAATTAGGTCGTTTTCTAGTAAACCCCTGCGGGCATCACTCTTTAAGCGATATAACTCTGCATTGCCGAGGGTCATACTGCCCTACGAACCATCAACTCCTTGATCTTGCCAATCGCCTTCGTCGGGTTCAAATGCTTAGGACAGACATCCACGCAATTCATGATGGTGTGACAACGGAATAAACGGTATGGGTCTTCAAGGTTGTCCAAGCGCTGTGCCGTATCTTCATCGCGACTATCAGCAATGAAACGATAAGCCTGCAATAAACCAGCTGGGCCAACAAACTTGTCTGGATTCCACCAGAAAGATGGGCATGAGGTTGAGCATGATGCGCACAAGATGCACTCATATAAACCATTCAACTCTTCACGCTCTTCAGGACTCTGGAGACGCTCTTTTTCTGGAGCGGGATTGTCATTTACCAAATAAGGCTTGATAGATAAGTATTGCTTGAAGAACAAAGTCATGTCGACAATCAAATCACGCACCACTGGCAAGCCAGGTAATGGGCGCAATGTAATGACCTTTGGCAAAGTCAACATATTAGTCAAGCAGGCCAAGCCATTTTTACCGTTGATGTTCATCGCATCTGAGCCGCACACACCTTCACGGCATGAACGACGATAAGAAATCGTTTCGTCTTGTTTCTTCAAAGAAATCAAAGCATCCAACAACATCCGCTCGCCAGTGAGCTCTAACTCATAGCGCTGCATGCGTGGCGCTGCATCGACATCTGGATCGTAGCGGTAAATTTCAAATATACGGATATCACTCATTCTTTATCTCTCTTGCTTAGAAAGTACGTTCTTTTGGAGGGAAGGACTCAACTGTCAAAGGCTTCAATACAACTGGCTTGTAAGTCAGTCTATTGCCTTCGCTATACCAAAGTGTGTGTTTCATCCAATTTTCGTCGTCACGATGTTGATGATCATCATGTGAGTGTGCACCACGACTCTCTTTGCGAGCTGCCGCAGAAATCATGGTTGCATTTGCAGTCTCAACTAAGTTGGCCACTTCTAAGGCTTCAATGCGCGCGGTATTGAAAATCTCAGACTTGTCCTTAACCCAAAGGTGCTTAGCGCGTTCAGTCAACTTCGCCATTTGACGAACGCCTTCGTCCATCAACTCTTGGTTACGGAACACGCCAGCATATTTCTGCATGCACTTACGAATATCGTTCGCAACGTCTTGTGCGTATTCACCAGAAGTGGAGTTATCCAACTTCGCAATGCGCTCCAAAGTTTGCTGACCAGCATTAGCAGGCAATGGTTTGAATTCACGATTTTTCAGATCAAGACCAACGATATGGTTACCCGCTGCGCGACCGAATACTAAGAGATCGAGCAATGAGTTGGTGCCTAAGCGGTTAGCGCCGTGCACAGATACACATGAGCATTCACCGATCGCATACAGTCCATTAACGATTTCATTGTGAATACCATTGGCTGGCACTACAACTTGACCATGAATATTGGTTGGAATTCCACCCATCTGATAGTGAATAGTTGGCACTACCGGAATTGGCTCTTTGGTCACGTCAACGTTTGCAAAGTTAATGCCGATCTCATATACAGAAGGCAAACGCTTCATGATCGTTTCTGCGCCGATGTGGGTCAAATCAAGCACAACGTAGTCACCATTCGGGCCGCAACCGCGCCCTTCTTTAATCTCCTGATCCATACAGCGAGATACGAAATCGCGTGGCGCTAAGTCTTTATAAGTTGGCGCATAACGCTCCATGAAGCGTTCGCCATCCTTGTTACGCAAGATACCGCCTTCACCGCGACAACCTTCTGTCAACAACACGCCTGCACCAGCAACGCCAGTTGGATGAAATTGCCAGAACTCCATGTCTTCCAATGGAATGCCTGCGCGGGCTGCAAGGCCCATACCGTCACCGGTATTAATAAATGCGTTGGTAGATGCATCCCAAATACGGCCCGCACCACCAGTTGCCATCATCACCACCTTGGCTTCCAAGATGTAAACCTGACCGGTTTCCATTTCAAGGGCAGTAACACCAACCACATCACCGTCGTCATCACGAATCAAATCGAGCGCAAGCCACTCAACGAAGAAGTTGGTTTTAGCGCGCACGTTGCGTTGATACAAGGTATGCAACATCGCGTGGCCAGTACGGTCAGCGGCAGCACAAGCACGTTGCACTGGCTTCTCACCATAGTTTGCGGTGTGACCGCCAAATGGACGCTGATAAATCGTGCCATCTGGATTGCGGTCGAAAGGCATACCGAAATGCTCTAACTCGTAAACGACTTTTGGAGCTTCACGACACATAAACTCGATCACATCCTGGTCACCTAACCAGTCAGATCCTTTGATCGTGTCATAAAAGTGATAGTGCCAATTATCTTCACTCATATTGCCCAATGAAGCACCGATACCGCCTTGTGCAGCAACCGTATGTGAACGTGTTGGAAATACTTTAGTTAGTACAGCAACATTGAGGCCGGCTTCAGCCAACTGCAAAGAAGCGCGCATACCTGAACCACCCGCACCAACAATCACCGCATCAAAACGGCGGCGTGGCAATGATTTTTGAATTGCAGTCATCGAATTACACTTTCCACAAAATTTGTACGGCATAAGCCGCACAGGCTACTAGATACAGAACAGTTAACACTTGCAGTGTTAAACGAATGCTGACAGGCTTGATGTAATCCATCCAGATATCGCGGATACCAATCCAAGCGTGGTAGAACAAGCTGATGAATGCTAAGAGCGTCAATAACTTCATAAATTGGTTGCTAAACAAAGCAGACCAACCTTCATAAGTCGCGCTACCAGTAATGCAATAGTCCACGAGTAAAACAACGGTGAACACCACCATCACAATCGCTGTCACGCGCTGGATGATCCACTCTTTAAGACCGTAATGAGCGCCTACTACTAAGCGTTTTGGTCCAATCTGATAAATAGGCATGTGATTTCCTTAAAAGATGTGCGCTTAGTACAAGCCGAATAATTTGAGACCTACGACCGCAGTCAAAGCTAAGCCAAGGAACAATACGAAGATCGCTGAACGATTTGACTCAGACTTCTCTACGCCAATTTCTAAATCGAGCAAGAGGTAACGAATACCAGCACAGAAGTGGTGCAAGAAACACCAGATCAAGCCTAAGCAAATGATTTTGACCAAGAAGCTGCTAGTAAATGCCTGGAAGTGTTGGTAGCTCACTTCAGATGCCAGACTTTGATCAAAGAGATACAAGATGAAGGGCAATAAAAGGAAGAGCACTGCTCCGCTAATGCGGTGGAGGATGGAAACTTTGCCAGCCCAAGGAAGGCGATATTTGACTAACTGGGCAAGACCAATATTGCGATAAACCGGTCTATCTTTTTTTACGTTTTGCTGTGCATCAACCATGGGCAATCTCTATCTTTAGGTGGAGGTTCAGTGTGACTTTGTTGTGTTGCAACATATTCTATTGGAAACCTTAGGGGTGTTGGGGATTTTATAGGGTTTTTAGGGGTTAATTAGGGGTTTTAACGGATAAGGCTAATTCAACTTGTTCTCGTAATGCTGTTCAGAAGTGTCATATCTTGCATGCCGAATTTCTACTGGTTTATTCCCGTAGGTGAAGGCCACCCTTTCTACAGAAAGTAACGGCGCGCCTGGGGCTAAGTGCAAATGTCGAGCTAAGGTCTCATCAGCAGCGATCGCTTTGATTTTTTCTTCAGCGCGCACCATATGGGTCGCAAATTGACTCTCATACAAGCCATAAACAGTGCCATGCCAAGCATTGAGGGTATCAAGATCAAGCCCAGTAAAACGTACTCCTGGCAACCAAATCTCTTCAAAAACAATGGGTTGCCCCGCATAGCTCTGAATTCGGTCGATGTGAATAATCGGGTCACCTGCCTTTAATTTCAGCAAATTGGCTACGTAAGCATTGGCCTCGGTTTTTGTACATACCAGGAAGCGATTGGCCAGGTGAAATTTCATCCCAGAATCGGGGGCAAGGTGCAAAAAGCGATATTGCCAGTCATCCTCTTGGTGGGTGGCCACAAAAGTGCCCTTCCCCTGACGTCTGACTAATAGATTTTGAGAGGCCAGCTCATCAATCGCCTTGCGGACTGTACCTTGGCTGACCGCGAATCGGGCTGCCAACTCCATTTCGCTGGGAATAGCCTCTCCCGGAAGCCATTCAGAGGCTTGCAGGCTAGCCAAAATCATCGCCTTAATCTGCTCGTACAGAGGGCTAAATGAGGCTACAGGCAAATTTATATCTGACAAATTCACTCCAGACGAAATCAATTGGATAAAATTCAGGGTAATTCTAGTCTTATATAAGACATCTGTGACAGTGTAATCCGAAAGTACGTGCACTTGAATGGATAATAGAAAAGTATCGATTAATTAACCTTCCTGTGGAGTTATTAGTAATGGCAAAAGCCCCAATGCGTGTCGCCGTAACCGGTGCAGCCGGTCAAATCGGATATTCCCTCCTCTTCCGTATCGCCAATGGCGACCTCTTGGGCAAAGATCAGCCCGTCATCCTCCAGTTGCTCGAGATTCCTGATGAGAAAGCTCAAAAAGCATTGGCAGGTGTCATGATGGAATTGGAAGACTGTGCATTCCCACTATTGGCAGGTATGACAGCGCACTCTGATCCAATGACTGCGTTTAAAGATATTGACGTCGCTCTTTTAGTTGGCGCACGTCCGCGCGGCCCTGGTATGGAGCGCAAAGATTTGCTCTCTGCTAACGCACAAATTTTCACAGCTCAAGGCAAGGCATTAAATGCAGTAGCTAAGAAGACTGTCAAAGTATTGGTTGTTGGCAATCCAGCAAATACAAATGCTTACATCGCAATGAAGTCTGCACCAGATATTCCTGCAAAAAACTTCACAGCAATGTTGCGCCTCGATCACAACCGTGCGCTCTCACAATTGGCCACCAAATTGAACAAGCCTGTTGCCGATATTGAGAAGCTCGTGGTGTGGGGTAATCACAGCCCAACAATGTATCCAGACTATCGCTTTGCAACTGTTGATGGCAAGTCAGTAAAAGACTCTATCAATGATGCAGCATGGAACAAAGATGTATTTATCCCTACCGTTGGTAAGCGTGGCGCAGCAATTATTGAAGCGCGTGGCTTGTCTTCAGCCGCTTCTGCAGCCAATGCAGCAATTGACCATGTGCGTGACTGGGTTCTAGGCACAAATGGTAAGTGGGTCACTATGGGTATCCCATCTAAGGGCGAATACGGCATTCCAGCCGAAGTCATTTATGGCTTCCCAGTGGTTTGCGAAAACGGTGAATACAAGATGATCGAAGGTCTAGAGATCGATGAATTCTCCCGCGAGCGTATGAACCACACCCTCAACGAATTGCTTGAAGAACAAGCTGGCGTTAAGCACTTGCTCTCTTAAGGACAAAAATCACATGAAGAAAAACCTTCTCAACATCAGCATTGCACTTGCTTGTCTAGCTGGATCTGCCAATGTAAGTGCTGCTAGTGAAGAAGTATTCACATGGACTTGTAGCGAAAGTAAACAGTTCAAGACCTCTGGAACCGTTGAGAAAATTCGTCTCACCTGGGAAGCCAAGACGTATGACTTAGATCGTCAAACTTCCTTGCCAGGTAGCTTACGCTATAAGAACATGAATAGTGGTCATGATCTAGTTGTACTGGGCAACAAGGCAATGCTGTTTAACATCAAAGCTGGCGTAAGACTTGCTGATTTCTGTCAAACCCCAGAAATGAGAGCAGGCAAATTACCTCATCTGTTTGCTGATGCGGAGCCCTTCGTACAGAACTAAACTTGCATCGAGTTAATTCAATAAAAAAGCCGAGAATCTCTCGGCTTTTTATTTGACGTTTCTGTTAATGAAATAAAGGTTGTTGTGATGGGGTGTCTTCAGGCATCTCTGCATGCACTGCTTCACCAGAGCGATCGGGGAATAAGGGAGCGCCACAGTCATCACATAACTCTGGATCAAAGAGCATAGCGTGGCGGAATACATCCTCTACCCCAGCATCATGCAAGGCATCACAAATCTTTTTAATCGGACTCTCG
This sequence comes from Polynucleobacter sp. MWH-Svant-W18, assembly GCF_018687495.1. Lineage (NCBI taxonomy): Bacteria > Pseudomonadati > Pseudomonadota > Betaproteobacteria > Burkholderiales > Burkholderiaceae > Polynucleobacter > Polynucleobacter sp. MWH-Svant-W18. The sequence goes on along the minus strand of NZ_CP061293.1, from coordinate 693,013 downwards.
TCATCCGAGACATCGTTTAAGGCATCGTTCGCCACGCTCTCGCGGTCGTACAGGGGCCAAATCACACCGTACATGATTTCAGAAGAGCCTTTGGCACTAAAAGAGATACGGTATTCATCCGCCTGATCTTCTCCAAAGGCGCCGACCACGCAAGATAGACCAGCCGGCAGAATGCCAAGGCCGCTTTCCAAGAAGTTAACAGCTGCACGAATACTTAAGGGTCGAACATGTTTATCTGCTAAACGGCAGTTAGTGAAATAAGACTCTGGCAATAGCAACTCAAATTCACAGCCTGGTAAGAGAGATGCAATCGGCTCTTGCATTGCATTTTGCCAACCAATCAAACTGACACCGCGCTCTTGACGTGCTGGCGGCTCGGCTTGCCAACGAAAGATTGGTGAACCACTCGGCGCACTCAATGCAGCAATGATGAATCGGGGATCGGCGAGCACTGCAATCGTCTCGGACATATCGCGTAACTCTAATTTCACATCTTTATTGCAGATCGCTGCATTTGCCAACGCTTCAGTTAAGACCCGAGTTTGGCAATGGGAATGTGGCATTTGGTCGATGCTATAGAGCCAAGGAACAATTGCTAGGCGCGTTTCTGGTGCTGCGATAGCGGTATTGAGCGCTTGAGCAGTAGCCTCGATGATGCTAGATGGCAATGGTCCCGAAGGAATTTGATAGCGCGTGTGTGCAACGATGGGCATTGCCAATAACAGCACATCCCACTCCTGCCCTTCATGCTCCATTCTGAGAGACTCTGCCAAAGTTTCCGCCGTGTCTGCAAGCACTTCAAATGCAACCGTATTAATACGAAATGTTTGATCTAAGGCAGCATCAATCACATTTTGATTTTGGCTTTTAAGTAAACGCATCAAACGAACATTGAGACGATCTTCCCAAAAACGATCTTCAATCTGACTACCGGAAGCTGCCAAGGAAATAGCATCTGACACAAGCTTTTCAACTTCAGGAGAACTACGCTGCGAGGATTTGGTGCGATGTAAAGCCATTATTTTCTCTCCGCCCTTCTAAAGATAGGCTTATCCAACTTGGATTCTGCAGCAAAGTATTTATAACCATCCAAATTAAAGCCCTTTAAGTGTGCTGGGTCTGTAATGCGATTCTCCACAACATACCGAGCCATGAGCCCACGAGCCCGTTTGGCATAAAACGAAATGATTTTGTACTTGCCATCCTTGCCGTCCTGAAACACGGGAGAAATCACTGGACAATCGAGTTCTTTGGCTTGTAGGACTTTGAAATACTCTTCAGAGGCTAAATTGAGCAATACGGGTTTCTTTTGCTTTTCTAAAATCTGTTTTAAAGAATTGGTCACTCGGTTACCCCAAAAAGCGTAGAGATCTTTGCCGCGCGCATTTTGAAACGCGGTGCCCATCTCCAGGCGATAGGGCTGCATTAAATCCAAGGGTCTCAGAGCGCCATAGAGTCCTGACAAAATACGAACATGGTCTTGCGCAAAGTGGATTGCTTTGGCATCAAGGGTTTTGACATCAAAGCCATCATAAACATCGCCATCGAATGCGTAGATCGCAGGTTTGCTGTTTTCTTCAGTAAATTTTTTAGACCAATCGCGGTAACGGCCAACGTTTAAGGCTGCCAACTGATCAGACAAACCCATCAAATCAGCAATCTCTTGGGGGGATAGTTTTTTCAAGTCCGCAATCAACTTTGCCGATTCTGAGACAAATTCCGGCAAGGTAGACGTCTTAAGCTTAACGGGGGTCTTGTAATCGAGGGATTTTGCGGGGGAGAGTACGATCAGCATGGCACAATTTATAAATGTATTTTTACCATTCTAGCGACTCCTTGTTTCCTCTGCCCTAAATGACCCCGAAGGATAAAACCATGCCACAAAAGCAATCCAAAAATGTGATTGATGTCTATAGCTGGCCCACCCCAAATGGTCATAAGGTGCACATCATGCTCGAAGAATGCGGTTACCGCCTAGATCGAGATTGGATTGCACACCCAATTGACATTGGGGCTGGCGATCAATTTCAGCCTGAATTTTTAAAAATCAGTCCCAACAATAAGATTCCAGCCATTACTGACCCAAATGGCCCAGATGGCAAACCCATTCATCTATTTGAGTCGGGTGCAATTTTGCTGTACCTGGCTGGGAAGACTGGGAAGTTTTTACCCAAGTCCACTCGCGCTAAGTATGAGGTCTTAGAGTGGCTGATGTTTCAGATGGGTGGATTGGGCCCCATGCTTGGGCAAAACCACCATTTTCGTCTCTATGCGCCTGAGAAAATTGAATACGCCATCAATCGCTACACCAATGAAGCCAAGCGTTTATATGGGGTTCTCGACACGCAACTGAAAGATAATCTTTATATTATTGGGAAAAGTTACTCTATTGCCGATATGGCCATTTATCCATGGACGCGGAATTGGAAAAATCAGGGAATAGATATCCACGACTATCCCCATTTCAAGCGGTGGTTCGAGATGATTGGTGAACGTCCCGCTGTAAAACGCGGATGCGCAGTGTTGACAGCACTACGCAAGCCCTTGACTGATGACAAAGCGAGAGAGCAATTGTTTGGTTCAACGCAGTATCAAAAAAGGAAATAGCATGAAGATTCAATCAGTCGGTGTAATCGGTGCAGGCACAATGGGCAATGGAATTGCGCAAGTTTGCGCGGTTGCAGGCCTAGATGTTGTCATGGTTGATATTAATGAAGCTGCCGTTCAACGCGGTCTTGAACAAATTAGCAAAAGCTTGGATCGGCTTGTTAAAAAAGAATCTATAACAACTGCAGCAAAAGATGCAGCACTAAAACACATTAAGGGGAGCACCTCTTATGCGGACTTCAAAGGCTTGGATTTGGTGATTGAAGCTGCTACTGAAAACCAAGCGATTAAAGAAAAGATTCTGAAGCAAGTCGATGAGATCGTTGGCAAAGATGCCATCATCGCTACCAATACTTCTTCCCTATCTATTACTAAGCTTGCTGCCCTGGATTCCAATCCAGCGCGTTTCATTGGTATGCACTTCTTTAACCCACCTCCTCTCATGGCTCTAGTTGAGGTCATTCGTGGTTTGCAAACCAGTGATGCAACCCATGCAGCAATTATTGAAATGGCAAAGCGCATAGGCAAAGAGCCCATTACCGTGAAGAACTCGCCAGGCTTTGTGGTGAACCGTATCTTGCTGCCGATGATTAATGAAGCTTTCTTTGTATTGTCCGAAGGCCTAGCCAGCCCAGAGGATATTGACGCTGGTATGAAGCTAGGCTGCAATCAACCAATCGGTCCACTAGCTTTAGCAGACTTGATTGGCTTAGATACCTGCCTAGCAGTGATGGAAGTCTATTTTGAGAATTTCAGCGACTCCAAATACCGCCCATGCCCCCTTTTACGAGAAATGGTAGCTGCGGGTTATCTCGGTCGCAAAACAGGTCGCGGTGTTTATCGTTATGATAAATAATTAAAGCACTGACCCTCTCGAATACCCGTGAACCCTATTACACCCCTCGTACGTAAACTGGCTTATGCAGGACTCATTCCGTTTATCGGTCTTGCTTTATTGGTGCAGCTCGCACCCACCCCATTAAATTATCTCAGCGCAGAATCCCTTGCTGGTTATGGCGCTGTCATTACTGCATTCATGGGTGCGATCCATTGGGGTGCCAATTTACATACCTTAGGTAAGGCGCCTTGCGGTGATCGTTGGATTGATCGCAATGCTTGGATTTGGGGTGTGATTCCAGCACTGGTTGCTTGGCTTGCCCTGCATATTTATATTCCAGTTGGCTTGCTCATTTTGGCATCCACTTTAATCATCCAACGCAATATTGATCAGAATACTTATCGATATTACTTTTCTGATGAAGCTGCTTGCGCTGCTTTCATGACCATTCGCAATCGTCTAACTTATATCGCTGCAGCTTGTTTAACTTGGGCAGCCATCGTGATTCTTTTTATTCAAGCATGATGATTTGATGAGTAGTTTGTTTGACAGCACCCCACCGCCACCGTTAGCGGAAGCACTGCGTCCAAAAACCATCGCTGAAGTCATCGGACAAACCCATTTACTCGCCGCCAGTAAGCCACTCAATCTAGCGTTTGCCTCTGGCAAACCCCACTCCATGATTCTTTGGGGCCCACCAGGTGTTGGTAAGACCACCCTGGCACGCCTTTCAGCTAAAGCATTTGATCGAGAGTTCATCGCCATCTCAGCAGTATTGGCAGGGGTTAAGGAAATTCGAGAAGCCATTGAGCTCGCCCAACAAAATATGGCGCAATATGGCAAGCAGACCATTTTGTTTGTCGATGAAATTCATCGCTTTAACAAGAGCCAACAAGATGCTCTGCTGCCCCATGTGGAATCTGGTTTATTTACTTTTATTGGCGCGACTACAGAGAACCCTTCTTTTGAAGTGAACTCTGCTTTGTTATCACGAGCTCAAGTCTATGTTCTTAAATCCTTAAGTCCTACTGAGTTGAAGCAATTATTTCAGCGTGCGCAGCAACATGCTATGCCGCAAGTGCAATTTGAAGATAGTGCAATCGATATACTCATCAGCCATGCTGATGGTGATGCGCGTCGCCTTCTCAATCTCGTTGAACAAATTCGTAATGCTGTCTTTACACCAAACTCGGAAGTCTCTACGGTTGACCAAGCCTTTATTGAAAATGCGCTCACTGTTCAGGCCCGTCGCTTTGATAAGGGTGGTGATCAGTTTTATGACCAGATATCCGCGCTTCATAAATCAGTGCGCGGCTCTGACCCCGATGCTGCACTTTATTGGTTCTGCCGGATGTTGGATGGTGGGGCTGATCCTCGCTATTTGGCGCGTCGCATTATTCGTATGGCTTGGGAAGATATTGGCTTGGCTGATCCCAGGGCGATGCAATTGGCTAACGATGCTGCACAAACTTTTGAGCGCCTTGGCTCTCCAGAGGGCGAGCTTGCCTTGGGTCAAGCAGTCGTCTATTTGGCGGTCGCCTCCAAGAGTAATGCGAGCTACAAGGCTTTTAATGCTGCCCGTGCCTATGTTGCGCAAGATCAATCTAAACCCGTTCCCAATCATTTGCGTAATGCGCCGACCAAACTCATGAAAGAACTGGGTCATGGCAAAGAGTATCGCTATGCTCATGATGAACCCCATGCTTATGCTGCCGGTGAATCTTATTTACCGGAAGGCATGCAAGCCCCGCATTGGTATGAGCCTGTTGAACGGGGCTTAGAAAGTCAGATCAAAGAGAAGATGACCTTCTTACGTAAGTTGGATGAAGAGTCCAAAAAGAAATCGGGAGATTGAGTCACATGAGTGAAAAAATAGTGGCTACCCTCTATTACGACATCATCTCTCCTTTTGCTTATTTATATATCAAGCAAAGAAATCGTTTGGAACACAAACTCGATATCACTCCCGTGCCCATTCTGCTTGGTGGACTCTTTCGAGCCACAGAGAATAAAGGGCCTGGTGAGGTTGCTGCTAAGCGTCCGCACACCTATCAATTCTGTGTATGGCAAGCTGAAAAGTTGGGAGTTCCCTTTCGCTTTCCGGAGCATCACCCATTCATGACAGTGGCAGCCCAGCGACTACTCATTGAACAAAAAGCAGATTGGCCTATGGTTGAAAAGGCCTTTGACTATGTTTGGGTGGAAGGCAAAGATCCGAATTTATCTTGGCCGGATTTTTGCTCTTATTTAGGTTTGCCAGCAGATACCGTAAAACCGGATAACCCTGAAGTCAAAGCGCAACTCGTTGCCAATACCAATCAAGCGAAGGCAGATGGCGCTTTTGGTGTGCCCGCATTGATCCTCAATCATCACTGTTTTTGGGGCGTCGATACCATTGAATGGGCTTTGGACTATCTGGCGCGACCGGGGATGTTTGATGAAGCCTCCTACGTCTACGCCGGAAATGTTCCCAATGGTCTAGCTTAACTAGACTCCCAGACTCTTGAATACAATCATCCACACTCACTTCTATTAATTATTGGAGCTCTTATGCGTAAGCTTTTTGCCAGCCTTGTTCTCATTGTTAGCTGTTTTGCAAGTCAAGCGGCTATTGCCGGACCTAAAGTGGAATTTAAAACCACTATGGGTAATTTCGTAGTTGAGTTAGATGCTGATAAAGCGCCAAAGACGACTGCTAATTTTCTCAACTATGTCAAAAGCGGTTTTTATAACGGCACTGTCTTTCATCGTGTGATTGATGGCTTCATGATTCAAGGTGGAGGCTTTACCCCTGATCTCGTTCAAAAACCTACTGATGCTCCGGTGGTGTCTGAGGCAAATAATGGTTTGAAAAACAATCAGTACACCATTGCGATGGCACGCACTTCGGATCCCGATTCTGCGACTGCGCAATTTTTCATCAACGTTAAAGACAATCCTGGTCTGGACTACCCAAATGCAATGGGCAGTGGCTACACCGTGTTTGGCAAGGTGATCTCTGGCACACAAACGATTGACGCCATTCGTAAAGTACCAACGATGGTTGCTCCAGCGCCTCGCATGGGCAGAATGGCTGATGTTCCAACCAAGCCCGTCATCATTGAGTCTGCCACTATTCTGAAGTAAATAATTTACTCATAGATCTTAGGTTAGCCGCGATGATTTTGCTCGATGATGCGCAAAGTACAGCGGCTGAACCAAGCAGTCGACTCTATGAGAATCCACTACATTACTGGCGCATTCTGCCAAGTGACGATCAAACAAATGACTTTGCCGCTACTGAACAATGTTTAAGGGAAATATCGGTATCACTATCTCGAGGTGAGTATGTCCTTGCTACATTTGCCTACGAACTGGGTCAATGCCTTCAGCGATTGCCAGAGCATCGAGAGAATGCTTCTGCAGCACACCCACTCATTGAGGCTTGGTCTTTTTCTAAGTTTGAAAAACTCTCCAAGCAAGCTGTTGATACCCTGATTGCCCATCGAATAGAGCAACTCGACTCCAAAGAGAAGCTTGCGGGCGTGCTTGATCAGCAGGAATCTCTTACTGAAGCGCAATTTGCACAAGATATTCAAACGATCCAGGAATATATTCGCAGCGGTGATACCTATCAGATTAATCATACCTACCGTATCACCGGGAAGGCCTATGGCTCTCCCCTCGCCTTATATAGCCTGCTACGACAGCGACAACCTGGCAGGTTTGGCGCCTATATTGCCCATGACTCTCGTTACCTTTTATCCCAATCCCCTGAACTCTTCATTGCTCGTGAAGGCAATATCTTAAAAGCCATGCCCATGAAAGGCACTGCCAGCGCCCTATCTGAAGTGGCAAGCGCACTCTCAGAAGACCCAAAAAATCAGGCAGAGAATGTGATGATTGTGGATCTCTTGCGCAATGATCTGAGTCGGATCTCAATGCCAGGCACTGTCACCGTTCCCAAACTCTTTGAGGTTGCTCGTCATGGTGATGTCTTGCAGATGACATCCACCGTCCAAGGACAAATCAAACCAAATACCACCCTACTCGATATTCTGAAAGCAGTCTTTCCTTGCGGATCGGTCACAGGTGCCCCCAAAAAACGCAGTATGGAAATTATTCAAGAGCTCGAATCTTCTGATCGCGGCTACTACTGTGGCGCACTGGGCTGGCTTGATCCCAACGACAACTTTGCCTTTAGCGTGCCGATTCGCACCATTGAGATCGAAGAGGATAAGCAATCCCATGCTGCCGCCTTCACACTCGGTGTTGGAGCAGGCATCACGATTGACTCTGATGCTAAAAAAGAGTGGCAAGAATGCCGCATCAAGTCTGCCTTCTTGATGCAATTGCCTAGTGGCTGTGGTTTATTTGAAACCATCGCCATCCATGAAGGAACACCCCAAAGAATTTCGGCGCACTTAGATCGCATGCATTCTTCTGCGCTAGCTTTGGGCATCGGTTTTAATCGAGCAAATGCGCAAACGCTAATCGAATCTGCTTGTGCGGGCCTTAAAAGCAATTTGCGCTACCGACTTCGCTTGGATCTGGCCCCAAATGGAGAATGTTCTGTGAACACGTCTCCACTCGATGCTATTGAGGGGTCAGTAAAGATCTTTTGGGCAAAAGATGTTTTGTCCGCTGATGTGGAGATGTTTTCTGGAGATGCTTTATTAGCCCACAAGATTACTCAGCGCATTCTTTACGATCAAGCATGGCAAAAGGCAGTTGAGTTAGGCGGCTTTGACGCCATTTTTACCAATGAACAGGGCTTTGTCACTGAAGGCGGCAGAACTAGCATTTTTGTTAAACCCCAAGGAAGCGTGGAATGGCTTACCCCTCCAGTTTCAGCAGGTCTATTACCCGGTGTCATGCGTGCAGCCGTCCTTGCTGATCCCAATTTCAATGCCCGTGAAGCCAACCTGACTATTAATGATGTTTCAATGGCAGATGAGATTATTCTTACAAATGCGCTTCGCGGCGTCATCAAAGCCCATTTTTAGAAAGTCAATATGAAGTATTGCCCAAACTGCGCTGCTGTATTGACGATCAAAATCCCCGCAGATGATTCTCGTGAACGCCATGTCTGTGAATCTTGTCACAGCATTCATTATCAGAATCCGCGCAATGTCGTTGGCAGCATTCCCGTCTATGGTGAACGGGTGTTACTGTGTCGGCGTGCCATTGAACCGCGTCATGGTTATTGGACATTGCCGGCAGGTTTTATGGAGCTTGGTGAAAGTACTAGCCATGGCGCTGCTAGAGAAACACTTGAAGAAGCTGGCGCCCAAGTGGAAATTGGTCCGCTTTATTCTTTATTAAATGTTCCCCATGCTGAGCAAGTGCATCTTTTCTACTTAGCCACTATGCCTACTCCCGAGTTTTCTGCTGGCGAAGAGAGTCTTGAGGTAGCACTCTTTTATGAACATGAAATCCCTTGGGCTAACTTGGCTTTCCCAACTGTTAAGCAGACGCTAGAGTGGTTCTTTGCAGATCGGGCTGCTGGTCTTCTTCAAGCGGGCAAAGAGTTTCATGTTCGCAGTCGCGATGTCTTGCCCTCCGAGAGGGTGTAGTGAGTGAACTATGAGCCAGATTGCTTGGCTGGGCCCTCATGACCCTTTTCCTAATCCACTCTTAGCTGCTGATCCTGACCCCAGCGTTCCTGGCCTCATTGCCGTGAGTGAACGTATTTATCCTGGACAGCTCTCTCGGGCTTATCAACTCGGTATTTTTCCTTGGTACTCTGATAATCAACCGGTCTTGTGGTGGTCACCCGATCCTCGAATGGTTTTAAAGCCAAGCGCCTTTAAGTGCAGTGACTCTCTGAAAAAATGCATTCGTTTGTTTTGCCAAGATGCAAAAGCACAAGTTCAAGTCGATATGGATTTTAGTGGGGTAATCCGCGCTTGCGCGACCAGTGAGCGTAAAGATCAGGATGGCACTTGGATTACCCATGAAATCATGGATGCCTATACCGCACTGCATGAACAAGGTCATGCTCATAGTATTGCTGTCATGGAGCAAGATCAACTCATTGGCGGCCTGTATTGCGTCTCCTTTGGCGGTATGGTTTTTGGTGAGTCCATGTTCAGCCGCAAACCTGGCTCCTCCAAGATAGCCTTAGCGGCCTTAAGTGCCTGGTGCTTACAAAATGGCATTGCGATGATCGATTGCCAACAAGAGACAGCCCACCTTAGCTCCTTGGGCGCTACGCCTATTCCGAGAAAAGAATTTCTGGAAGCGCTGCAAATATCTCTAAATCAAACTAAGATTGAAGGATCTTGGACCTTTGATAAAACCATCTTGACCCACTGGCTATGACCCAGCTTAAAGAACTTCCGCTGACCGCAATCCAGTTTTATGCAACTGCGCCCTACCCTTGTAGCTATCTGCTAAATAAAATGGCGCGCTCACAAGTAGCCACTCCATCTCATTTGATTCATGCGGATATTTATAACGAATTACTTAATGCGGGTTTTCGTCGGAGTGGTCTCTATACCTATCGCCCTTATTGCGACAACTGCAGAGCCTGCATTGCTACCCGCATTTTGGTGAATCAATTTATTCCCTCTCGGAGCCAAGGTCGCGCTTGGAAAAAACATTCTGGATTACAGGCGTTTGTGTTGAACTTAGGTTATCAAGAAGAGCACTACCAGCTCTATCAGCACTATCAAAATGCACGTCATGCTGGCGGTGAAATGGATAACGATGATCAAGATCAATACATGCAGTTCTTATTGCAAAGCCGGGTGAACTCACGCATCGTGGAGTTCCGTGATGGACCCCACGACTCCCATCCCGGCCGTCTTCGTATGGTCAGCATGATTGACATCCTCGAGCAAGGCATTTCTTCGGTTTATACCTTCTTTGATACCTCGGAACACGCAGCCAGTTACGGAACTTTCAGTATCTTGTGGCAAATTGCTCAAGCTAAAGAGCTGAACCTACCCTATTTGTATCTCGGCTATTACATTCAAGAGAGTGAGAAGATGTCCTATAAGGTGAACTATCAACCGATGGAAGGTTTGATCGATGACCACTGGCAAGCATTGAGTGGGTCATAATATCTACCCATGATCGATCGCTATTCTCTTTTACGCCCTTGGCTCTTTTGTCTAGATCCTGAACAAGCGCATAACCTGACGCTCAGTAACTTAGATCGTGCACAACGCTGGGGTTTGCTTGAGCGCCTTGTTACCAAACCCATAGCTGATCCACAAACGCTTTGCGGCATCACCTTTTCGAACCCTGTCGGTTTAGCTGCGGGTCTGGATAAAGATGGTAAGCATATTGATGCTCTCGCTGCGCTTGGCTTTGGATTTTTAGAGATTGGTACAGTCACTCCTCGCCCACAAGCTGGCAATGCTAAGCCCCGCATGTTTCGGCTCACTGAAGCCCAGGCGATTATTAATCGCATGGGGTTTAATAATGATGGGGTTGATGCTTGCGTAGTACGTGTACGTCGCTCCAGCTTTTGGCAATCCGGCGGTGTCTTGGGGATGAATATCGGCAAGAATGCAGATACGCCGATTGAGAATGCGGCAAGCGATTACATCTTGGCGATGCAGGCTGTTTATGAGATTGCCTCCTACATTACAGTCAATATCTCCTCCCCGAATACCCAGAATCTGAGAGCACTCCAAGGCGAAGAGATGTTGCGCTCATTACTCAGCAAGTTAGATCAAGCTCGGCAAGAATTATGTGATCGCTATGGTGTGCGCAAACCGCTCTTCTTGAAAATTGCGCCTGACTTAAATACAGAAGACATCCATTTAATTGCTGACCTATTAATGGAGTTTCAAATCGATGCCATCATCGCCACCAACACTACGATTGCACGTGATGCAGTTCAAGGTATGCAATATGGGCAAGAAACGGGCGGCTTATCAGGCGCGCCAGTTCGGGCAGCATCGAATCAAGTAATTAGGGCGCTCAAAGCCAGATTAGGAAACACTCTGCCAATCATTGGCGTAGGCGGCATTATGTCGGGGGCAGATGCCAGGGAAAAAATCATGGCTGGAGCGTCTTTAGTTCAACTCTATAGCGGCCTCATCTACCGAGGCCCGGATCTTGTGAATGAGTGTGCCAAGGCGCTCAGACAGCCCTGATCCCAAGCCCAAGTGGGTGTTTTTCCAGCCTCAAATCCATAAAATGGGATTTCATAATATGCAATTAGCTCTGAAATCGATACAATAAGGGCTATGAGTACGACCAAACCGATCAAAACTGCTAAAAATACTGGCGAAGTTGGCAAAACTGCCATCCAGGTGCTCGATCGCATGATGAACTTGCTCGACGCCTTAGCCGAGCAAGAAGAATCTTGCAGCCTCAAGAATTTGGCTGAGCAAACTGCTCTGCATCCCTCCACTGCCCACCGAATTTTGAATGACATGGTTGCTTGTCGTCTGGTTGAGCGTGGCGATGGCGGCACTTATCGACTTGGCTTAAAACTGCTAGAACTTGGTAACTTAGTCAAAGCACGACTCTCTGTTCGTGAAGCTGCACAAGTACCCATGCGTACCCTTCACAAGCTTACAGGTGAGACTGTCAATTTATCCGTTCGCCAAGGTGATGAAATTGTGTATGTCGATCGTGCCTATAGCGAACGCTCTGGCATGCAAGTAGTTCGAGCCATTGGTGGACGTGCCCCGCTTCACCTGACCTCAGTCGGAAAACTATTCCTATCAAGTGATGACCCTAACCAAGTGCGCGCCTATGTGACACGTACAGGGCTTTCTGGTCATACTCGCAATAGCATCACTGATTTAGCCAAACTAGAAACTGCACTCAATCAAGTGCGTAGAGATGGCAATGCACGTGATGATGAAGAACTTGAGCTCGGCGTGAGCTGTTTAGCTGCAGCGATTTTGGATGACTCAGGAAAATTGGTTGCTGGCTTATCACTGAGCGCTCCAACAGACCGCATGCAAGCTGACTGGCTAAAGGCACTACAAGACACCGCCCTCCAGATCTCCAAGGGGATGGGCTTCAAACCCAAGTCCTCTGAGCCTGGTGCTCCAGCCTAAATTACATTAAGCGACGGATAGGTTGAGCGCCTGAAGGCATACGTTCATACCAATCTCGCACTCTCACCGCATCTGCGAAACGCGATTGGGTTCCAACAGAATCTAAGAAGACCAGCAATAAGGGTGTGTTGTTCACTCGTGCTTGCATAACCAGGCACTTGCCTGCGGCATTAATAAAGCCAGTCTTTTGCAATCCGATATTCATATCACCAGAACGCACTAAGCGATTCGTGTTTAGGAATTTTTGCGGGCGATTTGCAATCACCATCGTCAAATCAGGCCAAGTAGAGAACTCACGAATCGTCTTGTATTGATACGCGGCATTGAGCATGCGGGTGAGGTCCTCGGCTGAAGCAACGTTCTCGCTCATCAGGCCAGTAGGATCCGCAAAATGCGAATGGTCCATCCCAATGTCTTTTGCTTTGCGGTTCATCGCATCCACAAACGCTGGAATACCCCCTGGATAGTTACGACCTAAGGTATATGCTGCACGGTTCTCGGAAGACATCAGCGCCAGTAAGAGCGCTTCTTCACGCGTGAGTACAGTTCCACCAGCTAGGCGAGACTTGGCATAAATGTGAACATCGTCCGCATTAATCACAATGGTCTCATCCATGGGCAACTTGGAATCCAAGACAACCATTGCTGTCATTAATTTTGTAATGGATGCAATCGGCAGGCTAACGCTCGGATTTTTTTCAAAATACACTTCTTTAGTGTCTTGGTTGACAACCATTGCAACACTAGATTTGAGGCTGAGCTCATCATGCTGACCGCGTAATCCTAGAGCAGTGGCAAGAGATGGTGGTCCGGCAACCACTGGCGCATTCGAACGCGTAACAGTCACTCGGACTGTCTTAGGTCTCTTAGGCGATTTAGCAGTCTTTACAACTACCTTGCTCGATTTGGCTTGCTTATCTTTATCCTTATCTTTGCTAGCTGCAAATACTGGTGCATTTACAGAGGCAGTCAAGCCGATCAGCAAAGCTAGGGCAAATGGCCAAAATCGATTCAAACGCATCCCAAAATACCTTCCAAAACTTTCAACATACCGAATGATAATTAATTTCTAATGTCAGAAAGGGTTTATTCGCCCCATCTTGGACATTTTGGGGTGTTCTATTCTGCAATCGTAGCTACCGTATTGGTTTGACGGGCATTAACCAGAACCACCCCAGTCATCGTTAAGCCCAGACCGACAGCCATCATGGCGGTAAATGGCTCATCAAATAGGAACCAAGCCATCAATGCCGTGGTTGGTGGTGTGAGATACAGCAAGCTGGTGACTTTGGTAGCCGCCCCCTTACGAATCATCATAAATAACAAACTAATCGATCCAATGGATAGCGGAAAGATAGCCCAAAGCAAAGCACCAATGACCGAAGCATTCCAGACCATCACGCCAGACTCAAAGAAATACATGCAAAGAAAACAGAGGACGGCTGATACGCCAAACTGAATGGACGAGCCTGCTCGCAGATCAAACACTGGGCAATACTTTTTCTGATACAGGGTGCCAAAAGTAATTGAGAGTAAGGCAATGACGGCCAATACATAACTAGCAAATGGAATATGGGCAAAGCCAATTTTTTCCATCACTACCAAAGCCACACCCGCAAAGCCAAACCCCAAGCCTATCCATTGGCGTGGAGTCACTTTTTCTGAAACCCATGCCGCAAACCACGCTGTCAAGATCGGTTGTAGACCAACAATAATGGCCACTAAGCCAGCAGTCATTCCGAGTCGTACTGCAAACCAAACCCCGAGTAAATAACCAAACTGCAACAAGATGCCAGCAACCGCAATATGCTTCATTTGCGACCAACTCGGCCAAGTGATTCGCCAAATCAGACTGAGTGCTGCCATGGCAGCTAGAACGCCTGCAAAACGCCAAAACAAAAATGTGGCTGGCTCAACATATGGCATCGCCAACCGTGCGATGACAAATCCCGTACTCCAAATCAGCACAAAAAACGGTGCAATAGCATTATCTAAACTAAGCTTCATGAATCTCTTGCTGAAAATTGGGGGGATTGAACTGAATCATTGATTTTAGGCTCTTTTGTTATGGTGACTCTGTTACTCACTAAGGCGAAGTCATGATTCTTTATGCTGCGACGCAATATTAATGATGTAAAATTCCTCCAAACCCTATACAGTCAGACATAGACCTCAAGCGAAAATTGAACGCAAATCCAAATGAAAGGGATTGAAATGAACTTAACACCAGAACAAATCGCAGCAGCGCAAAAAGCCAATTTAGAAACCTTGAGTGGTTTGACCAATCAAGCGCTCCAGAGTATTGAGAAACTCGTTGAACTCAATATGCATATTGCCAAACAAAGTTTGAGCGACAGCATGACTAGCGCAAGAAAAGCTTTAGAAGTTAAAGATATCCAGCAGCTCTTAGCCCATCAAGCTGAAGCAGTGCAGCCTATGGCAGAGAAAATTATGGCTTATAGCCGCCACTTGTACGAGTTGGCTCATGAGACTCAAAACAACTTCACTAAGTCTGCTGAAAAAGAATTTCAAGCAGGTCAAGAAAAAATCAATGCATTGGTAGAAGAGTGGACGAAGAATGCCCCCGCCGGTTCCGATGCAGCGGTGCAGGCAATGAAGCAAGCAATTGCTTCTGCAAACAATGTGTTTGAAACTAGCCAGAAAGCAGTGAAGCACGCGGTTGAGGTAGCACAAACAAATCTCAGCACGGCTACTGACACTGTGATGAAAGCTGCAGATACCGCAACGAAAGCTGCAAAAAAGAAATAATTTACCTGATCTCCTGTAATGCAAAAGCCCCGATTACTCGGGGCTTTTTCTTTTGAACTGGCTCAGCTATTTAGGACTTCTTCTTCACTGGTGGTAAATCTGTACAGTGCCCATGCGCTGCTTCAGCTGCCAGACCCACAGACTCACCTAGCGTGGGATGTGGATGAATAGTTTTGCCAATATCTACCGCATCAGCACCCATCTCGATGGCTAAGCAGACTTCACCTATCAGATCACCTGCGTGGGTTCCGACAATACCGCCACCAATAATGCGATGGGTGGCTGCATCAAATATCAATTTGGTGAAACCTTCATCACGACCATTTGCAATTGCACGACCACTTGCAGCCCATGGGAAGAGCCCCTTCTCGTAGGCAATGCCTTGAGCTTTACACTGCTCCTCAGTTAAACCAGCCCAAGCTACCTCAGGGTCTGTATAGGCAACGGATGGGATTTGCTTGGCATCAAAGTAAGACTTTTCACCCGCTGCAGCTTCAGCAGCGACATGACCTTCATGCACTGCTTTGTGTGCCAACATGGGTTGACCAACAATATCCCCAATAGCAAAGATATTTTGCACATTGGTGCGCATTTGTTTATCCACTGAAATGAAGCCCCGCTCGTCCACCTGAACACCGGCCTTGCCCGCATCAATCTTCTTACCATTTGGAGTCCGACCTACCGCCACCAATACCAAATCATATGTTTGTGGTTCTGCTGGGGCATTCTCGCCTTCAAAAGTCACTTGAATGCCATCCGATTTCACTTCCGCTTTAGCAGCGCGCGTCTTCAGCATGACTTTTTCAAAGCGTCCGGCATTAAACTTCTCCCAGACTTTTTCTAGGTCGCGATCAGCACCAGCCATCAGACCATCCATCATCTCTGCAATATCAATGCGTGAACCAAGCGTGCTGTACACGGTTGCCATCTCTAAACCAATAATGCCACCGCCAATCACGAGCATGCGCTTCGGAATACTCTTGAGTAATAAAGCGCCAGTACTATCCACAATTCGGGGATCTTCTGGCAAGAATGGCAATTTCACAGGCTGACTGCCTGCAGCAATAATGGCCTTCTGAAAGCGCACTACTTCTTTTTGGCCAGTCAGGTCTTGACCAGTGCCATTGGTTAATTCCACTTCAACGTGATGAGCGTCTAAAAATCGTCCTAAGCCACGCACGGTTTTGACCTTACGGGCTTTTGCCATACCAGCCAATCCACCGGTCAATTTAGCAATCACAGAATCTTTATAGCCACGCAGTTGATCAATCTCGATCTTGGGTTCACCAAAAGTGATGCCATGCTTAGACATGGTTTTGACTTCATCCATCACCGCAGTGGTATGCAGCAAAGCTTTTGAGGGAATACAGCCAACGTTCAAGCACACGCCACCCAAGGTAGCGTAACGCTCTACTAAAACAGTATTCATACCCAAATCAGCACTTCTAAATGCCGTGCTATAGCCACCAGGGCCCGCACCGAGTACCAATACTTCACATTCATGATCCACTTTGCCACTGTATTGACCAGCAACGGGGGCTGGGGCTGGAGCCGCAGCAGGAGTAGATGAAGTGGCAGCTGGTGCAGCCACAGCAGCAGGCTTAGCTACAGGGGCAGCAGCACTTGCCTCAATCTCAGCAATCACTGTGCCTTTACTAACCTTGTCACCCAACTTTACTGAAATGCTAGTGACGGTTCCCGCAGCGTCAGCTGGAACTTCCATCGTCGCCTTATCAGATTCGAGCACTAACAGTGGCTGCTCTTTTTCAACTACATCACCAACTTTAACCAGCACTTCAATTACTGGAACATCAGAATAATCGCCAATATCAGGCACGAGGATCATTTGCTTAGCCATAAATTCTCCTTACAGCGAAGCACGACGGAAGTCGGCTAAAAGTTGTGCAATATACACATTGAAGCGAGTTGCTAATGCGCCATCAATCACGCGATGATCAGCAGAGAGTGATAATGGGCAAATCAGACGTGGCACAAATTGCTTACCATCCCAAACGGGTTTCATGGCAGCTTTGCTAACGCCCAGAATAGCGACTTCAGGAGCATTCACAATTGGAGAGAAGTAAGTTCCTCCAATGCCACCTAAAGAGGAGATCGTAAAGCTCGCGCCCTGCATCTGATCAGGCTTTAACTTACCATCACGGGCAAGCGCAGCCAGCTCAGAAGTCTCTTTAGCCAACTCAAAGATACCTTTTTTATCTGCGTCTTTAATTACCGGCACAACCAATCCCGTTGGCGTGTCTGCAGCAAAGCCGATATTGAAATATTTTTTGAGAATTAGATCATCGCCATCGAGCGAGCTATTGAACTCGGGATATTTCTTCAAAGCAGCAACTGCAGCCTTCATTAAGAATGCGAGCATCGTAATCTTGACACCCTTCTTTTCATTCTCTTTATTGGTAAGCACACGGAATGCCTCCAAATCAGTAATGTCTGCATCCTCGTGATAAGTTACCGCAGGAATCATCACCCAATTGCGGCCAAGGTTCGCTGCAGTAAGCTTCTTAATTCGATTTAAGGGTTGACGCTCAATTTCACCAAACTTTGTGAAATCCACTTTTGGCCATGGGATCAAATTGAGACCGCCCAAGCTGCCACCACTGGATGCTGAGGCACTGGTAGCGCCACCACTCATTGCGGCTTTCACAAAAGCTTGTACATCTTCCTGAGTAATGCGCCCCTTAGGGCCAGATCCCTTAACCTGAGTAATGGTCACGCCCAACTCACGCGCAAATTTACGTACGGATGGACTTGCATGACTTAACGCAGCATCCACCGCTGGGGCTACATTGCTCACCGGAGGCGGTGCTGGAGCACGAACAATTGGAGGCTCAACTGCCTTAGTGGGTGCAGGTGCTGTAGTTGCAGCTGGTGCACTTACAGGGGCAGCAGCTGAAGATCCACCTTCCAGAATCAAGACCACTGATCCCTCAGATAGGTTGTCGCCGACTTTCACTTTGACTTCCTTAACAACGCCGGAGTGTGTTGAAGGAACATCCATAGTGGCTTTATCAGACTCCAGTACAACGATAGATTGCTCTTTCTCAATCTTGTCGCCGGCCTTCACCAACACTTCAATCACGGGTACATCTTTATAGTCACCAATATCGGGGACTTTGATCTCCATAGGTGTACCACCAGAACTTGCAGGGCTTGCAACTGGAGCAGGGGCTGCTTGAGCTGGAGTAGCCGCTGTAGCGCCCTCTTCCAAAGTGATCACAACAGATCCTTCAGAGAGGCTGTCACCCACTTTGACCTTCACTTCTTTCACAAGCCCAGAGTGGGATGAGGGAACATCCATCGTTGCTTTATCAGACTCCAGTACAACGATAGATTGCTCTTTCTCAATCTTGTCGCCGGCCTTCACCAACACTTCAATAACAGGCACATCTTTATAGTCACCAATATCGGGGACTTTGATTTCGATTATTTGACTCATGAATTGATCTCGTTTTAAACCGTCATTGGGTTTGGTTTAGTAGTGTCGATGCCATACTTCTTGATCGCTTCAGCCAGTTTTTGACGATCCATCTGGCCTGCATCCACCAAAGATCTCAAGGCAGTCACAACCACCCAGCGACGATCCACTTCGAAGAAGTCACGGAGTTTTTCACGGGTATCAGAACGACCAAAGCCATCCGTACCCAATACTTCGTAGCGGCGACCTAGGTGCTGAATTGCTGGACGAATTTGCTCAGCAAACAAACGGACGTAGTCGGTTGCAGCAATCACAGGGCCAGAAGTATCTTTGAGGCACTTTTCCACATGGGACAAAGCTGGCGCCGCAGTTGGGTTGAGCAAGTTGGAGCGGTGTACTGCATTCCAATTGCGACCCAACTCAGTAAAACTTGGGCAACCCCATAAATCCGATGCTACACCCCAATCTTTTTGCAATAACTCAGCAGCCTCAATCACTTCACGGAAGATGGTGCCAGAACCAAGGAGCTGAACGCGCAACTTCGCTTTATCGTCACCAACTGACTTGAGCTTGTACATTCCTTTAATGATGTCTTTTTCAGCACCTTTAGGCATCGCTGGATGTGCATAGTTCTCATTCATCAATGTGACGTAGTAATAAACGTCCTCCTGCACTTCCAACATACGACGCATACCATCCTGAATCACTACTGCTAATTCAAACGAGAAAGTTGGGTCGTAGCTGATGCAGTTTGGCACTGCGCCACTCCAAAGATGACTGTGACCATCTTCGTGTTGCAAGCCTTCGCCGTTTAAGGTGGTTCTACCCGCAGTACCGCCTAACAAGAAGCCGCGGCTACGCATATCACCAGCCGCCCAGGCTAAGTCGCCGATACGCTGAAAACCAAACATCGAGTAGAAGATATAGAAAGGCAACATGGGCACGCCATGTGTAGAGTAAGAAGTTGCAGCGGCGATCCAATCGCACATACCACCCGCTTCGTTAATACCCTCTTGCAAGATCTGACCAGTCTTATCCTCTTTATAGAACATCAATTGATCGTGATCTTCTGGGGTGTAAAGCTGGCCTAATTGGTTCCAAATGCCGAGTTGGCGGAACATGCCTTCCATACCAAAGGTACGGGACTCATCTGGAACAATCGGCACTACACGCTTACCAATGGTTTTATCTCGCACCACAGTATTGAGCATGCGGACAAAAGCCATCGTAGTGGAGATCTCGCGACCCTCAGTAGTTGCTTCCAACAATGGTGCAAATGCATCTAATGCTGGTACAGGCAAACTCTCTGCCTTGGTTCGACGCTGCGGCAAGTAACCGCCTAACTCTTGGCGGCGCGCCTTCATGTACTCCAATTCAGGGCTGCCTTCAGCAAAGCTAACTAAAGGCATCTCATCAAGGTCTTCGTCTTTAACGGGAATTTCAAAACGATCGCGGAATCGGCGAACGTCGTCGTCGTTCATCTTCTTCGCTTGGTGCGCAATATTCATTGCCTCACCGGAGCCACCCATACCGTAACCTTTAATGGTGTGAGCCAAAATAACGGTAGGTTGATTTTTGTGATTTACCGCTGCATGAAAGGCTGCATAGACTTTATGCGGATCATGACCACCACGATTAAGTTGCCAAATTTCATCATCACTCCAATCACTTACTAAAGCTTTGAGCTCTGGCGTATTGAAAACGGTCTCACGGACATAGGCACCATTCTTTGATTTCATAGTTTGGTACTGACCGTCAACGATCTCGCCCAAACGTTGCATCAAGATACCCTTTTTATCACGCGCAAATAAGGCATCCCAATGGCCGCCCCACACCACCTTGATGACATTCCAACCAGCGCCACGGAACTCACTCTCAAGCTCTTGAATAATGCTGCCGTTACCGCGTACTGGACCATCCAAACGCTGCAAATTACAGTTAATCACAAAGATGAGGTTGTCTAGCTTTTCACGGCCGGCCATACCAATAGCGCCCAAGGATTCAGGTTCATCGGTTTCGCCATCGCCCAAGAATGCCCAGACCTTGCGACCTTCATTCTTAATAAAGCCACGGTCTTGCAAGTAACGCATGAAACGCGCTTGATAAATAGCCATGATCGGACCAAGGCCCATCGATACCGTAGGGAACTGCCAGAAGTCCGGCATTAACCAAGGGTGTGGATAGCTTGAAATCCCTTTGCCACCAACCTCTTGGCGGAAGTGATTTAACTGATCGGCTGATAAACGGCCCAACATATAAGCACGTGCGTAAACGCCTGGTGCAGAGTGGCCCTGAACAAAAATTAGGTCGCCACCATGTTCTGGTGATGGGGCATGCCAGAAGTGATTAAATCCAACGTCATATAAAGTTGCTGCTGACTGGAAAGAAGAGATGTGTCCGCCTACGTTTGTATCTTTATTGGCACGCAAGACCATTGCCATTGCATTCCACCGAGTGTAGGAACGAATGCGGTGCTCAATATTTTGATCACCAGGTAACCGAGCTTGGTTCTCAACTGGGATCGTATTGATGTAAGGAGTTTCTGCATGGAAAGGTTGGACGACACCATTGACCCGTGCATGAGAAATTTGCTGGTCTATTAAGTAAGCCGCTCTGTCAGCGCCTTCGTTATGAATGACACCATCTAAGGCCTGCAACCATTCTTGGGTTTCTCCAGGGTCTACATCCTGAGAATTTTGCTTACCTAATATCTGCTCTGGAACTGCAGCCATAACTTGTCTCCAATAAGTACTTCACTTGTATGTAGCAACTTTATAGACAACATTCTAGGAAGGTATATGGGTGTAAACAAGCAATTTCCCACATAATGATAATATTTCTCATAATGTGGTAATTTATTGCAGCGCAAATAAGATGCTGATTTAATGGGGAAAAATGGCTTTCTAAGCACGTAATCAGGCAAAATGACCCTCATTCATGAAATTTACGGCTTTGATTAGCATTCTCTTTAGTCCATTTAAATGGCTCCGAAAAATCCGGGGATTTAGGCTCGTTTACACCCCCCTGATTGCCATCGTGCTCTTTACCGTAGTCATGGGCATCATTCTGGGCACTTTGCACTTACAAGAAAAGAATCAACAAGAAGCCGCCCTATTTCGTGAACTGTCGTTTGCTAAGCAACGCATCCAATTGCGCTTTGCCAATAATCTAGAAGCGTTCACCAGTATTAATCGCGAACTGGCTGCTACCGAAGATCAAGTCAAGCTGAACAAAATTGCTTTTGAGCAAGCAGAGGCGCTTGCACTAAGCAACCATGAAATCATCAAAATCATTTCACTGAATCAAAATCTGCAGAATCAATGGATGGCCCCACAAGGCAGCAAGAATAGTAATTGGATTGGCAATACACAAAATGGCCAAGCTAGCACTAGCGCACTAAACAGTACGGTTGAATTAAGCAAAATTACTGGCAGAGCTGCATTTAGTAAATTCATGAGCTTGGATATTCCTAGTCAGGACCCATTGGCAAAAGAGAGCAGCATCGTGTTCTGGCAAGTAGTGCCCAATATCGTGGGCGGTGAGGCTATTGGATACCTAGCTGTGCTCTACTCCACCCAAGGAGTGTTGGATATTATTCCATCCGATCTAAAAGCCCACTACCGCTTTACCTTGCTGGCAGATGATGAACGCATTTTGTCTATTTCCTCTGATCGCGGGACACCTAAAAGATCTTTTAGCAACCAAACGAGTTTGGATATTGGAGTACTGAGTCCAAACCTGACCTTACGAATTGATACCTATCCTCCGCCAACAAATTTAACCTTTCGAATGTTGATTGGCGTGCTGTTGGGGTTGAGTTCCTTCGTGATTTGGAGTTTGTGGTCAGTCTTAAAACAGATGCAAGTTCGTCAAGAGGCGGAAGCCAGTTTGCGTAAAGAGACGAGCTTTCGAAATGCGATGGAAAACTCTACACCAGTTGGTATACGTGCGCATGATATGGATAAACGTATTACCTATGTCAATCGCGCATTCTGCGAAATGACTGGCTGGAACCCTGAAGAGCTCATTGGACTGAAGCCCCCTTTCCCCTTCTGGCCAGACGCTCGACGTGAAGAGTTGTCCGAGAAGATGAATCGGGCCTTGAACTCTGAAGTTGTCTCCAAAAAGGGTATTGAGGGAGCTATTTTGCGGCGCAATGGCACACTCATTGAAACCCGTACCTTCATTGCACCTTTAATTAATGAAAAAGGCAAACAAACCGGCTGGGTTACTTCTTTAATCGATATCTCTGAGCCCAAAAGGATTCGCGAAGAGTTAGCGGCCTCACAAGATCGCTTCACCACAGTTCTCGAGGGTCTAGATGCAGCGGTATCCGTAGTGGATCTAGAAACCAATGAACTTTTGTTTGCGAATCGCTTCTACCGAGAAAATTTTGGCAATGACTCTGAAGGGCATTTTAAATTAGCAGGCGATATCAATACCATTAAAACGCTGCATGATATCGCTGAAGATATGCACGAATCTGCGCCATCTATTCCCGCCTCTTTTTTATATCAAGAATCTGAGTCAGAGGAAATTCAGCTCAGCGAAGATGGCAACCACTGGTATGAGGTGCGTCGACGCGTGATCCCATGGGTAGATGGTGAGCTCGCTCAGTTGCAGATTGCTACCGACATCACCATCCGCAAAGAAGCTGAAGAGTTAGCGCGTCAACAAGAAGAACGGATGCAATTTACGAGTCGTCTCACCACAATGGGTGAAATGGCTTCTTCCCTTGCCCATGAATTGAATCAGCCACTCTCTGCAATTTCAAATTACTGCATGGGTGTCGCCAAGCGTTTAGATGGCAATATTGATCCTAATTTAAATAAAGAAGTTTTGCCAGCGCTAGAGAAAGCCTCAGAACAGGCTCATCGTGCAGGTACCATCATTCAACGCATTAGAGGATTTGTAAAGCGTAGTGAATCGCAACGCAAAACATCCTCAATAGCTGACATCATCAACGACGCAGTGGGCTTAGTAGAAATTGAAGCCAATCGTCATCGCTTAAGCATTGAATCAAATATTGCTGCAAATTTACGTGAAGTTAGCCTTGATCCTGTTCTGATATTGCAAGTATTAGTGAACCTGCTCAAAAATGGCTTGGATAGTATGCGGGAGGCCTACCCCCTGTCCTCGCGCTGGTCAGCCCCACCCGTCAAGATTAGCGCTGACTTGGACACCAATATTTTTCCGGCCATGCTCAGAATTCGGGTAACTGATTCTGGGGGTGGCATCGCCGAATCGGTGATTGAACGCATGTTTGAGCCGTTTTTCAGTACCAAAACCGATGGGATGGGCATGGGGCTGAATATTTGCCGCTCCATCATTGAATCCCACCACGGACGCCTCTGGGCATCCAATATTATGGATTCTGAACACACCAAGCTGGTCGGCTGCACCTTTACAATACTTCTACCCATAGAATCTTCGGATTCCATTGGAAATGCATAATTTTCGTAGTCTGAATCACCACGCGAGACCCAAAATGAACTTAGCCACTGCCAAACCCAACCAAGCCGAAGTTGTATATGTTGTTGATGATGATGAGGCTGTCCGCGATTCTCTTACCTGGCTTCTAGAAAGCAATGGCTACGTCGTTCGTTGTCACGCAAGCGCAGAACGTTTCTTACAGTCTCTACAAAGCACCGATAAGTCCACCATCTCTTGCGCCATCTTGGATGTGCGTATGCCAGGAATGTCTGGCCTTGAATTACAAGAGCGTTTGATTAGTGAAAATCTACCAATGCCTGTAGCCTTTATTACTGGTCACGGTGATGTCTCTATGGCAGTGTCCACTATGAAACGTGGTGCAGTCGATTTCATTGAAAAGCCTTTTAAAGAAAATGATCTCTGTGGTTTAGTCGATCGCATGCTTGCAAAAGCCAGAGTGGACTACTCACAAGCAAGTCAACGCAAAATTACGCAGAGCCTGCTGAGCAAATTGACTGGTCGTGAACGCCAAGTTTTGGAGCGCATCGTAGCCGGTCGTCTGAATAAGCAAATTGCCGATGACTTAGGCATCTCCATTAAGACTGTTGAGGCGCACCGTGCCAACATCATGGAAAAATTGAACGTCAATACCGTAGCGGACCTGCTCCGCTTAGCCTTATCCGATCCCCAGCCTAACTAATCAGAATATCTCGACCGCAATGCCTGCCCAACTACTAGACGGTAACGCACTCTCTAAAAAAATCCGCACTGAGATCGCAGCTCGAGGGGCTATTGTGACGGCGAAGGGTGT
This sequence comes from Polynucleobacter sp. MWH-Svant-W18, assembly GCF_018687495.1. Taxonomy (NCBI): domain Bacteria; kingdom Pseudomonadati; phylum Pseudomonadota; class Betaproteobacteria; order Burkholderiales; family Burkholderiaceae; genus Polynucleobacter; species Polynucleobacter sp. MWH-Svant-W18. The sequence goes on along the minus strand of NZ_CP061293.1, from coordinate 668,111 downwards.
TCGACCTGGATTAGCAGTCATCGTCGTTGGTGACAATCCTGCTAGCCAAGTATATGTGCGCAATAAGGTCAAAGCCTGTGAAGAAGTCGGCTTTCATTCGGTGTTAGAGCGTTACTCTGCAGAGCTTGGTGAAGAAGAATTGCTCGCTCGTATTGCTACCCTGAATGCGGATCCCTCAATTCATGGCATCTTGGTACAGCTCCCCCTACCTGAACACATTGCAGCTGAGCGTGTCTTGGAGGCGATTGCCCCTCATAAAGACGTGGACGGCTTTCACGTTGCCAATGCAGGTGCCTTAATGGTTGGCCAACCAGAATTTAAACCTTGCACACCCTATGGTTGCATGAAGATTCTGGAGAGTATTGATTATCCGATTCGTGGCGCGCGGGCTGTCATTGTTGGTGCCTCTAATATTGTGGGCAAGCCAATGGCTATGTTGCTTTTGCAAGCAGGTGCCACTGTGACAATTTGTAACAGTAAGACCCGTGACCTCGCTCACCACACTAAAGATGCAGACATTCTGGTAGTAGCTACCGGAAAACCGAGAATGGTTTCAGGCGATATGGTGAAAACTGGTGCAGTTGTCATTGATGTGGGTATCAATCGTCTTCCGGACGGCAAGCTTTGTGGTGATGTCGATTTTGATACTGCTAAATACATAGCCGGCTGGATTACCCCCGTTCCTGGTGGCGTTGGTCCAATGACAATCACTATGCTGCTCATGAATACCTTGGAAGCTGCCGAAAAGGCAGCTAAGCCTTAGATTGGCTGAGATCCATTAAGCTAGAGGGTATGACAAATACCTTCTTTCCTAGCTTACCCCCTGCCTTACAAAATAATCCCCTGCTGACCTTTGGTCGAGGCATCGCTGCTTATTCAGATGTCAAGCCTGAGCACATTGCACCAGCAATCCGCTTTTTGCTCAAGCATGCACAAGAATCGGTGGATGCTGCAACCAATTCTCACATTCCGGCTACTTGGGATCAGTTAGCCGAACCCTTAGAGGATGCAACGGAAGCATTGGGCAGATCATGGGGTGTGATATCCCATCTCAATAGTGTTGCCGATACCCCAGAGCTGCGGACTGCCTATGGAGAGATACTCCCGGAGGTTACAGCATTCATGTCCAGTCTTGGACAAAATCTGGCGCTCTATCAGAAGTTTAAGGAACTGAAGAACAGTCCTGAATATGCGCAGCTCAGCCGCGCGCAACAGAAAGTGATTGAAAACTCCTTGCGAGAGTTTCGTCTTGGTGGTGCAGAATTAAATGATGCTGATAAATTGCGCTTCTCCGAAATTCAGGATCAACAAGCAGCCTTGGGTAAAGCGTTTTCAGATCATGTTTTAGACGCAACTGATGGTTTCGTCCATCTCATTACAAACAGAGCAGACCTGGCTGGTCTTCCAGAAGATACTATCGCTGCCGCTGCACATACTGCAGAGCAGAAAGGTTTGAAAGGTTGGGCATTTACCCTCCACTTCCCCTCTTACTATCCCGTGATGCAGTACTCAGAGAACCGCGACTTACGTCGCCTCATGTATGAAGCCTATGTCACACGCGCATCCGAGTTAGCCCCCCAATATGCCAAGGGTGATCTGGCTTGGGATAACACGGCTAACATGCTCGAGCAACTCAGACTGCGGGATGAAGAGGCACGCATGTTGGGCTTTGCGAATTATGCGGCTCTGAGCTTAGCGCCTAAGATGGCAAGCAGTGTTGATGAAGTGGATCTCTTTTTAACCAACTTTGCCAATAAAGCAAAACCATTTGCCCAGCAAGATTGGCAAGAACTTTGTGAGTATGCAAAAACAGAGTTGGGACTCGCCAGTGAATCGAGCAATGGCCTTGAGCCATGGGATGTTCCTTTTGCTGCAGAACGCTTGAAGCATGCTCGTTATTCTTTTTCTGAAAACGAGCTTAAGCAATACTTTCCACTTCCCAGGGTATTGGATGGTTTATTCCAAGTGATTCAGACGCTCTTTGGCGTGAAGATTGAGGCTGCTGACTTGCCTACTTGGCATGCAGATGTGCAGTCCTTTGTTGTAAAAGATCTAGCAGGAAAGATTCAGGCCTATTTTTATTTAGATCCCTATGCTCGCCCCGGGAAACGTGGCGGTGCCTGGATGGATGATGCTCGTGGTCGCAGAGAACTTGCCAACGGTGAAATCCAAGTTCCGGTTGCTTACCTAGTTTGCAACTTTGCTGCGCCAGTCAAAGTCGATGGGATATTGCGTCAACCCACTATTACCCATGATGATGTGATTACCCTCTTCCATGAAAGTGGTCATGGACTGCATCACCTACTTACCCAAGTAGGCGCATTAGGCGTTTCCGGAATTAATGGCGTGGAATGGGATGCAGTTGAACTGCCAAGTCAGTTTATGGAAAACTTCTGCTGGGAATGGGAAGTGTTAGAAAAAATGACTGCACATGCAGAAACAGGAAAGCCGTTACCGCGTGAACTCTTTGAGAAAATGATTGCTGCTAAGAATTTTCAGAATGGTTTTGCAACCCTACGTCAAATTGTGATGTCCTTAACCGATTGGCGCTTGCACTCTCGCTTTGATGCTCAGGATGCTAAAGGCCATGCCGTACTTGATGTTTCACGTCAAATTGCTGATGAATACAACATCATTACGCAACCAGAAATCTCTCGTTGGATCAATTCCTTTAGCCATATCTTTGCTGGTGGTTATGCAGCGGGTTATTACAGCTACAAATGGGCAGAGGTGCTCTCAGCTGATGCTTACTCCGCCTTTGAGGAAGCTGCAAAACTCACTGGTAGCGTGCTCGATACCGAAACAGGAACTCGTTACCGAGAAGAGATTTTGGAAGTGGGTGGCAGTCGTCCTGCGGCCGAATCTTTCAAGGCCTTCCGTGGCAGAGAGCCCAGTATTGATGCTCTACTTCGACATGGTGGCTTAGCGTAGGCTGTCTTGTACTGACTAATCCACCCAAGTGGGATACTTCTCCATTACAGAATTGAATAATGGTGATTGAATCAGTTGCTCTAACCATTTTTGAGTAGCCGGCAATGGCAACTGTGTAAATCTTTCCGGATGAACGGCGGCAAACTGCCTGATGAATGGAAAGATAGCAATATCTACCCAAGACACTTTGTTGCCCAATAGATATTGATTTGCCTGTAGCGCAGTTTCGATGGGTTTTAACATCATCTCCATTGCTGCAATTAAAACTTCTTCTGGATTGAGCTCTGGGTAGCGATTGGGATACTTGTATTGATCTAACAGCAACTTGAATTGGCCATCATTCTTCTCGATCCAACTTTCAGCAATCTGCTCATCGACACTCTTCCAGCCATCGGGGTCTGATTTGTCCAGTGCCCAGCGCATAATATCCAAGCTTTGATCGATGACTTGACCATCAACACACAGCACTGGAACAGTTCCCTTGGGCGATGCTAGTAGCATCGATTTGGGTTTATCCCTTAAAGCAATCTCTCGATGCTCGAACGCAATGCCAGCGTATTGAAGAGCCATCCTCGCCCTCATAGCATAAGGGCATCTTCGGTAGGAGTACAAAATTGGCATCATAGATGCACTAGTCACTGAAATGCGCTTAGATTTTTTTAATAGTTGCTATCACCGGAGCATGGTCTGAAGGCTGCTCCCAAGTTCTAGGCTCTTTATCTACGATGCTAGCACTGCACTTTTCTTTGAGTTGTTCACTCAGCAAAATGTGATCAATACGCATCCCAGCATTGCGTCTAAAACCCATCATGCGATAGTCCCACCAGCTATAGGTCTTGGGTGCTTGTGCAAACATTCTGAATGAATCATGCAGCCCCAGATTTAATAACTCTTGGAATGCATTTCTTTCAGGTGGTGAAACTAAGTTCTGCCCCTCCCAAGCTTTGGGATCATGAACATCTTCATCGGTTGGTGCAATATTGAAGTCGCCCAGCAAAGCCAAGCGCTGGCTCTGCTCTAATTCGGATGTTAACCAGCTTTGTAACCTATTTAACCAGTCTAGCTTGTAAGCAAACTTATCGCTATCGGGTGATTGTCCATTCGGAAAATATGCGGAGACTAGTCGAATGGGTTGGGTTCCTGAAAATGGAATGGTCGCAGCCAAAATGCGCTGCTGTTCATCAGAGCTACCAGGGATATTCCGAATGGGTTTTAAAAAAGTGGTTTGCACATCCGAGGCAATAGCTGCCAAGGCAGCTTTGCGCACAATGATTGCTACACCGTTATAAGTCTTTTGCCCTGCTGCCAAGCTGAGATAGCCAGCAGCCTCAAGCTCTTGATGTGGGTACTTATCATCCGTGAGCTTGAGCTCTTGTAAGCACAAGGCATCAATGGCTTGCTTTTGTTGCTCCTGATCTTGCAACCAGCGAAGTACCTGTGGAAGGCGAACTTTTAAAGAATTTACATTCCACGCAGCAATGCGGATTGAATCAGTCATCGATCCCCAGTTCCTGCAATTTACGAGTAATGGTATTGCGGCCGATACCTAGGCGTTGTGCTGCCTCCACTCTACGGCCACGGGTTACCTCTAACGCTGCTTGCAATACTGCTTTCTCAAAGCGGGCACATAGGGCGTCATAGACCTCAGTATCACCATCCTGCAACATCTTCACGGCCAAACGTCCAAGACCATTCTCCCAATCGCCAGTAGCTACTTTTGCAATAGCCGGATTTGAACTAGAAGACTCGCCCTGCAAGATAACAGGCTGCTCACCAGCTTCCGCCATGATGTCAGCAGGTAAATCAGTAACGCCAATCACATTGGCAGGTGTCATCACGGTAAGCCAATGGCATAGATTCTCTAATTGACGTACGTTTCCTGGAAATGGCATTGCAGCAATTTCTTTCAGGACTTCATCTGAAAGCTTCTTGGGCTCTACGCCTAAGGATTTTGCGCAAGCGAGCATGAAATGTCTCGCCAACATCGGAATATCCTCACTGCGTTCGCGCAATGAAGGCATTCTTAAACGAATGACATTCAAACGATGCAATAAATCTTCGCGGAAGAAGCCTGCTGCTACACGAGCATCCAGGTTCTGATGGGTAGAGGCAATCACACGAACGTTTACCTTGATAGGATCTTGACCGCCGATGCGATAAAAATGGCCATCGGACAACACACGCAATAATCGTGTTTGTAAATCAAATGGCAGATCACCAATTTCACCTAAGAAGAGTGTGCCGCCATCGGCTTGCTCAAAACGTCCACGACGTAATGTCTGCGCACCTGGGAAAGCACCACGTTCATGGCCAAATAACTCTGACTCCAATAGATCTTTTGGAACAGCGGAAGTGCTGAGCGATACAAATGGGCCTTTTGCCTTAGGGCTATGCTTATGCAGAGCATGTGCAACAAGCTCCTTACCCGTACCAGATTCACCAGTAATCAGAACTGTGGCATGCGACTGCGCTAAACGACCAATGGCACGGAAGATTTCTTGCATGGCGGGTGCTTGACCGATGATCTCGGTTGCCTCTTGCCGCCAGCCCGTCAAATCTTTAGTGCCTGCCTCATTTCGAGTACTTTGCTCTACCGCACGAAGAATTAACTCCACTGCTTTTTCAATATCAAAAGGCTTGGTGAGGTATTCAAATGCACCACCTTGAAAGGAGGACACCGCAGAATCCAGATCAGAGTATGCCGTCATGATAATCACTGGTAAATTTGGATGACTGGCTTTGACATGCTGCAATAAATCCAAACCATTGCCGCGCGGCATACGGATATCCGAAATCAATACCTGAGGAGATTCCTTCTCTAAAGCGTTGAGCACATCATTGGGGTTTGAAAAGCTCTTATGCGGAATATTTTCACGTGCCAAGGCTTTTTCTAAGACCCAACGAATGGATTGATCATCGTCAACGATCCAAATTGGTTTCATGATGCTTTCTCCTGACTGCGATATGGAATTTGAATATGAAAATCAGTACGTCCAGGGCGACTGTCACAAGCAATAAAGCCCCGGTGTTGTTGAACAAAGGTTTGTGCGAGGGTAAGGCCCAGGCCACTACCCCCTTCTCGTCCAGATACTAGTGGGAAAAAAATACGCTCAATAATTTCTTTCGGAATACCGGGACCGTTATCAATTACGTGCAAATCCATGGCCAACTTATAACGGTGCTTAGCAATCGTGACTGAACGAGCCACCCGCGTATTGAGTTCAATCTGCGCAACACCCGCTTTAATCTCATCTGAAAGCGCTTGTGCTGCGTTATGCACAATATTCAGTACAGCTTGAATGAGTTGTTCACGATCACCAAGAATGTCTGGAAGACTGGTGTCGTAATTGCGGATGATCTTTAAACCCTTGGGAAACTCTGCCAATACTAGGCTGCGGACGCGCTCAAGCGCTTCATGCACATTAAATGCTTCTATCACGTGCGCTTTACGATGTGGCGCCAAAAGACGATCAACTAAGGTCTGTAAACGATCTGACTCTTTGATAATGACTTGGGTGTACTCACGTAAACCCTTTTCCGGTAACTCAAACTCTAAGAGCTGAGCCGCACCCCGAATACCGCCCAAAGGATTTTTAATCTCATGCGCCAGATTGCGCATTAACTGTTTGTTGGCTTCTACCTGCTGTGTAACACGCTCATCACGCTCACTTCTCAATTGCTGGTCGATCGGAAACCATTCCATCATGATGAGCTCGGGATCCTCGAGCGCTGCAATGACTACATGTGCTGGGGTTGATTCTTGATGAATACTACTGGGTAGGGAATGCAAAACCATTTCTTGACGTTGTGCCGAGACATGACCTGCTCTCACCTCAGCAATCATGTCACTCAAAGCACTGTTATCCCCAAATAAAGCGTGCACAGACTGACCCTCAAGTGATTTGCGCGAGAGGTCCAGTGCAGATTCCGCAGCTGGGTTCACGTAAACCAATTGTTGGCTCTGAGCCTCAAATACCAGGATGGCATTGGGCATCTGATCAAGCAATGTCGGAAAAAAAGGAGCAGCCGTGGCTGCTCCCTTGAACGAATTGCGCAACAGACCTGCGCTCAAGTTCTCTCCTTCGCTTACAGGGAGTAGTACATATCAAATTCGATTGGATGAGTAGTCATACGGAAACGTGTGACATCATCCATCTTCAAATTGATGTACGCATCAATCATGGACTCTGTAAATACTCCACCACGAGTCAAGAACTCATGATCTTTCTGCAAGGCATCCAATGCTTCTTCCAAGCTTGCGCAAACGGTTGGAATCTTTGCATCTTCTTCTGGTGGCAAGTCATACAAATTCTTGTCAGCAGCTTCACCTGGATGAATCTTGTTCTGTACGCCGTCCAAACCAGCCATCAACAAGGCAGAGAATGCCAAGTATGGGTTAGCCAATGGATCTGGGAAACGGGTTTCGATACGACGACCCTTAGGACTAGAAACGTGTGGAATACGGATAGAGGCAGAACGGTTACGTGCTGAGTAAGCCAATTTCACTGGAGCCTCAAAGCCTGGAACCAAACGCTTGTAAGAGTTTGTACCTGGGTTGGTAATTGCGTTCAATGCCTTAGCGTGCTTAATGATGCCGCCAATGTAGTAGAGAGCAAACTCTGACAAACCAGCGTAACCATTACCAGCAAACAAGTTCTCACCGTTTTTCCAAACAGATTGGTGAACGTGCATACCAGAACCGTTATCACCCACTACTGGTTTAGGCATAAAGGTTGCTGTCTTGCCGTAAGCATGAGCAACGTTTTGAATCACGTATTTCTGCCAGATAGTCCAGTCAGCGCGCTGTACCAATGTGCTGAACTTTGTACCCAATTCGTTTTGGCCTTGGCCAGCAACTTCATGGTGATGTACTTCAACTGGAATACCCAATGATTCGAGAATCAAACACATTTCAGAACGCATGTCTTGGAATGTATCTACTGGAGCCACTGGGAAGTAACCGCCTTTTTTACCTGGACGGTGACCGGTGTTACCGCCTTCAACTTCAAGACCTGATGACCATGGCGCTTCTTCAGAATCAATCTTCACGAAGCAACCTTGCATGTCGGCACCCCAACGAACGCCGTCAAAAATAAAGAACTCTGGCTCTGGACCAAAGTAAGCAGCATCACCTAAACCAGTGCTCTTCAAATACGCTTCGGCGCGTTTTGCAATAGAGCGTGGGTCGCGGTCGTAACCTTTGCCATCGGATGGCTCGATCACATCACAAGTCAACACTAAGGTTGGCTCTTCATAGAATGGGTCAATGTAAGCAGCTGTTGGATCTGGTTTGAGCAACATATCAGATGCTTCAATCCCTTTCCAACCAGCAATGGATGAGCCGTCAAATGCATGACCATCTTCAAACTTGCTTTCGTCAAACGCGGAGATCGGTACAGAAACATGCTGCTCTTTACCTTTTGTATCCACAAAGCGGAAATCAACGAAAGTACATTCTTTCTCTTTAACTAACTTCATCACATCAGCGACGGTCTTCGTCATGCAAATCTCCTCTATTAACTAAACTCGGAATTCAAACTCAAGGCATACACCCTTGTTTATTCCAGGCACCAAACATGCCTATTGGATGTATGTAATTTACTGAAGCAAACAAATGGGAACATTCATTATTGCACTAATTAAGTGCTCATTTACGGGTTTGACACCCTGAAAATACCCTTATAGCACTAATTTGGTGCAATAAGGGTATATGACTGACTAGCTAATATCGTGGATCTCGTATCCCAGTTCTTGGGTGCCGGTTCGAAGAGCAAGCCAAGCGCTCTCGAGGAGGTTTGCGTTGCCTTTGATGCCCAATTCAATATGACGCTGAGCGTATACGCCACCTTTACTAGGGTCGCCTACTGAGGGCAGGCTAAAGACCTTCACCCCAGGGAAGTTTTCTTGGATGCGCTCCATTAAGGGGGTCAAAGTCGACTCAATACCCTTGGGCACGATGAAACTCTGCTCCGCCCAATTCTCCTGATGGAAGAGGCTTTTGTAATGATTATCCAAACACCAGGCCATCATGGGGCCAGCCATCACCGGAAAGCCAGGAACAAAGTGATGCTCCGAAATCCGAAAGCCCGGTATTTGGTTATAGGGATTGGGAATGATTTCACTACCGATCGGGAACTCGCCCATTTTGAAACGCTGCTGATTCTCAGGAGTATTGAGATCAGATTTAATCGGGTCCCCTTCTGCCATCGACTGAATGCGCCCCGCAATGAGTTCTTGCGCTGTGGGATGCAACTCTAATTTAGTGCCCAATGCTAATGCCGCGCATTGGCGAGTGTAATCGTCTGGTGTTGCTCCAATACCGCCAGTACTAAACACGACATCGCCACTAGCGAAACTGTCTTTCAGTGTGGCTGTAATTTGCTCTGGATCATCTGGCACATACTTGGCCCAAGAAAGACTTAGACCACGTTCATTGAGTAAGTCAATCAAGCTAGCCATATGCTTATCTTGACGACGGCCAGAGAGAATCTCATCGCCAATCACAATCAAACCAAAACGGCGTGCAGTCTCTGCCTCGTTGGCGGGGTTATCGATTTCAACTTTTTTAAGTGCATCAACCATGGTAAGGAAGTTCCGTCTCAACTACACGCGTGGGCACCGTTAAGGCTTGATCCAATTCATCCTGTCGTAACTCTTTGAGAGCATCCAATAAGAAATGGCTAAACCATAAAGCTGCAAATACAAAGATCAAAGAATAAATCCATAAAGCGACAAAACTCACGATCGGGAACAATACTAAAGCCAATGCAGAAGTTGCCCAGAAGAAAGTTGGCACAGCACCCAACATGCCAGAAACAATACCCATTGTGAGTAAAGGCCAGCGGTATTTTTCTAGTAGTTGATCGCGCTCTTGAGTACTGGCATGTTTGGCCAATACATCGTAGGACATTAAGCGCATCGTTAACCATCCCCACAACAATGGTGGTAGCACTGCGACTAGTGGAGGCACCCACCAAACGGGTAAGGTCAACATCACTAAGGCTAAACAAATCAAGGCAGACCATAAGCTGTAGACCAGGCTTCCAAAGAAGCTGCCACCATGTTTGGATTCTAGATCTTGATAGTGGGATTGACGCACGACAATCTTTACTACCGTTGGCACAGTTGAAAACGCAACAAATACCAATAAGCTAATTGTGATCAAGGGAATAATCAGCATCACAAAAAATAAAGGAGCGATAAATGCTCGAGCATTTTCAAAGCCGGCCCAAATTAAGCCTTCTTGTATCCAGCTCGTAAACATGGAGGTGGTTAAGAAAATACTCAAAGCTTCTAAGGCGGGAGTCCAGGTCAACCAGATGAGGCAACCCCATAGCACCGAGACGATCAAAAATGGTCGCAGGCTTAGCCATAGCATTCTTGGATGCATTGTTCCCACCAAGGCCAAACCAAAGGATCTAAAGACTTGCGGCAATCCAACCATTCATACTCCTCTTGCACTTCACCTGAGAACTTCATCTCAGTGAGTGCCTATATTTACTTTGGTAATAACTCTTTTACTGCGTGGACGAGACCTTGCCACTGCTGAGTCAAAATATTTTGCGATACAGCTAAGTTTCTGACTCCTGTAGGATAGACCTCCTTCGGAAAGATCGCCGTACTAAAAAGCATGTCCCACCACGGAAACAGAATGCCGAAGTTACAACCTCCAAGCACACCCGGTTTGCCCTTGGCCTCATGACCATAGCCCACGGCATGATGCATGCGATGGTACAGCGGGGATATCAATACATAACGCCCTACACCGAGGTGCAATTTGATATTGGCATGCTGCCAACTCTGAATAAATTGGCTTAGCGCGACCAGCATAATAAATTGACCTGGAGGCACCCCGAATATCAAGGCAATTAAAGATAAGAAGACCGCACGCATGATGTCATCAAGTAAGTGGTTGCGATTATCAGACCAAGCAGTCATCACAGTTTGGCTGTGATGCAAAGCATGTAGCTGCCACCACCAATTAAAGGCATGTGAGGCGCGATGATAGAGGTAGTCAAAGAAATCGAGCAAGACGAGATAAATCAGAAAACTGACTACTGGAATAGAGGTGATGCTAGGCCACCAGTTTTCGACATTCAAGCGATCAAAGCGGAAGTCATGCAAGATTGAATCGATTTGAAAAAAGAATCCTGATAAAGCAATAAACATCAAGCCATGAAAGATTCCCAAGCGATGGAACAGGGTATAAAAAACATCGGCCCTGCTGCTTTTAGAAAAACGCTCTTGTTTCTCAGCAGGGGCAAAATGTTCCCAGGTTCTCAGTACAAGCACAATCAAGAAAACCTGTACGCAGCCAAACAAGAACCAATCAATGCCATCAAAAACATCTTCAGCCCAAGACATCAAATCAAACTGATACAGCAAGGGTCCAACTACATTAGAAAAAATGAATTCCTGAACGCTGCCGTAAGCATCAGAGATTAAGGAGGTTATCGAAATAAAGTCCATGCCCTATTTTGACTGATCTCTAGTTTATTTGTGTGAGGGTAGACTTGACTTGGGTAATAAGCCAAAGCAAAAGCCGCGCCCTTTGAGATTCACAATCAGTTGCTCCAGTACGGCAGGTGCCCAAGGATCTTTTCTAGACCAGATACCTAAGTGAGCCATCGTGATATCGCCATCCTTCAGATCACGACTCGCCTTCTCTAGAAGCAAACTATTGGGATGCTTATCTGAGTTGAGCTCATCCCCTAAAAAGCCAGCTGCTGCCCAGCCAATATGCTGATAGCCGCACATATCCCCCATCCGAATGAGGGTTGGTGAAGTTTTGCCACCTGGTGCTCGCCAGATTTTTTGGATAGGCTGCCCGGTTAGCTCAATAAAACGAAGATCTACCCGACGAATCTCTTTGCACATGGCAGCCTCGTTATACAAAATAGTCTCGCCCGCTTTGGGGCCAAATTGAGGCTTCTCAAAGACTTGCCCCTTGGGCCCATCTTTCACAAAATACACATGATCGTAGGTATGGCTACCAAAATGATGACCTTCCTTAAGACGCTCTTGCCAAAATGCTTTCCAAGAATCATCTAGGGAGAAGTCGCCACGAAAGGTTTTTTCATTTGCTAAAAAGAAAGTGGCTTTGACATCTTGGCGCTTGAGAATCTCTGCCACCTTTTCAGCAACAGACATATTGCCAGTGTCAAATGTGAGGTAAACCGTTTTATTGCAACTGCTTGTTTGTGCGGCACTGCTCAATGCAAAACAGCCGAATACGAATGCGGCTGTTAAACGAATGAGGGCTTTGCACTTCATGATGAAGATTTATTCCCAGGAGGCTCTGGGGTAGAAAAATACGCCATGCGGCGATTTCCCAACGGGAATCACGGTGAGTAATTTCATCGTAGGGATATCAATCACTCCAACCTTTTTGGAAAAGCGAAAGGTCACCCACAAGGTTTTTCCATCCGGCGTAATTTCCATATCATCTGGACCAGAGGGCAAGCCGGTAATATCACCCACCTTCTCTAAGGTATGCATATTAATCAGACTGATAGTTGATGCAATACGATTACTGACGAATACATGCTTTTTATCGCCAAGTGGCCGGAAATTATGAGCACCCTTACCAGTTGGGATGCGCTTCACTTCCTTGCGGGTCTTCCAATCAATGACTTGAACATAGTCTTCACCTGTTATGCCAATCAATAAGTACTGGTCACCAGGTGTCATCCATAAGCCTGCAGGAACTTTGCCCGTGGGAATTACCCAAAGTACTTTTTGAGTTTCTAAATCAATCGCTGCAAGTTCGCTCGAGTCTTGCAGTGTGATAAATGCAATTTTGCTATCTGAAGTGAATGCAATATGACTTGGGGTCTTGCCTAGTTTCACTGAACTGGCTAATTTCAGATCAGCACTATTGGCAGCATAGATGTCGACACGATCCAAACGATTGCCGTTTGCCACAAACCATTTGTGATTAGGTGAATACCCAATTTGGTATGGATCAATGATGTTTGGGATTTTTCCGGTCAACTCACCGGTAGTTGGATTCATTAAAACAACATCATTGCCTGCAGCATTGGCAATCAACAATGTTTTTTGATCTGGGGTCATCATCAAATGATGTGGCTCTTTACCAACTGGAACGGTTTTAATCACTTGCCGAGTGGGCATATCAATCAGACTCACCGAGGCAGCACCAGAGTTCAAAATAATGGCAATCTTGGGCTCGGCTACAGAAGTGCTAGTTTGTGCAAAAACCCCGTTTACGGAGAGTAAAGCCAGTAAGGCTGTAATTCTGTGAAATCTACTAATCGTGATAAATGTGTGCATCCCTCTATTGTAAGCAATGCAAGCAGGTTTTAATGCCCCTCCGTTTAACTCGAATTGACCTAGCGCAAGCTAGCCAGAACCTTTTCCAAGCGCTTTAAAGACATTGGCGTTGGGGTTTTGAGCTCCTGAGCATAGAGCGCCACCCTCAACTCTTCGAGTTGCCAACGAAAATCTTGTAGCGCAGGGTCTTCATTCATGGCATAGGCTGCTGAACCCTTGCTGCCCTGAAGCAACTTTTGCCATGGTCTTGCAACCGATTCCCAATCCTTTTGGCACTGGACATCACGAGTCGGGTTGGAGCGCAACTTATCAATTCTGAGTGCGATGGCTTTTAAATAACGGGGGATGTGCACAAGCTGAGCATAGGGAGTCTGTGCTACAAACTTGGCAAAGATTAAACCCTGGAGTTGCGTTTGAATATCAGCGTAGGCAGTTGGAGATGCTGCTTTAGCACTAGCAATCTTCTTCTGCAAATCAGCATAGGCCTTAAGCGCAGCTAAGGCATGTTTAGAAATCTCTTGTGCAATGAGTGCTAAGCGTGGCTTACCGGCCTGTAAGCGCTCTGCAAATTGCTCAGCATTCACAGGCAGAGGATCGATCATGAAAGCCCGCTCGACTGCAAGATGAATAATTTGTTCGATCAAGCCATCGACTGAGCCAATATTAATAAAGAGCAATCCTAGCTCCCGAATACCAGGCAATTGTTTTTGCAGTGCCTTGAGCGTGTCTCTATTACTTAGTGAAAATAATCTGCGCAATCCTTGCTGGTGCTGCTTTCTGGCCTCGACTAGATCATCAAATACCTCTAGGTCACAGTAATCCCCCCGATCCACCAAGGCCGGATAGCCAAATAGGGTCTTGCTCCCCTTTTGGATCTCAAGGGTTTCAGGAAGCTCGCCAAATTCCCAAGAGCGATAGCCTGATTGCTCTACTGAGCGGGCTTTTGCATCTGCATTAGCGCTAACTTTAGGCGCATCTACCCCTAACTCTGTCTGCGCCGTCTCTTGTGCAATCGCCTGAAAAGCACTGCGAGCAGTTTCGCCATACTCTGAGCGAAGGCGTGCAAGGTTACGCTCCACTTCTAGCTGTCGTCCATGTTCATCAACCAAACGAAAGTTCATTGCGGAATGCAGCGGCAAGGATTCTGGTCTAAAGTCTGTGCGCTTAATCTCCAGTCCACGTTCTTTACGAATATCACTGATGAGACTATCCAGAAAGTCACCAACTCCAAATTGCTTGGCATCTAATGTACGCTCTAAAAATGACTTGGCATAGTCAGGCAATGGAACACAATGACGGCGCAGCTTCTGAGGAAGAGATTTGAGTAGTAGCAATACCTTTTCTTCACACATACCTGGCACCAACCATTCACAGCGGCGGCCATCGACTTGATTGAGTTGTGTGAGCGGCACCACCAAAGTCACGCCATCCTTGGGGCTACCAGGCTCAAAGTGATAAGTCAGGTTGAGTTCTGCCCCACCCACCAGAAGCTTCTTGGGATAACGATCTACGGTAATACCTGCAGCCTCATGCCGCATTAAGTCTGCTTTTTCCAGTCTAAGCTGGGTATCAAGTTCAGGTTCTTTTTGCAGCCACGCTTTGAGGCCCTCCCGATTACAAATCGTTTTAGGTAGGCGAGATTCATAAAAAGCAAACAGCAAATCATCATCGACCAAAACATCGGGACGACGTGAGCGATGCTCTAGCGCTTCAATTTCTTTAATCAAACGGCAGTTGTGCCAGAAGAAACCAAATTGCCCGGGATATTTTCTCTTGGCATCCGCTTCAATTTCTCGCTGTAGCGCTGGCGATTCCATGCGACCAAACAGCTCTTCTTGAACTAAGGCCTGTCCAATAAATAACTCACGTGCCTCTGAAAAATTGTGCGGCTCATAGCGAACTCTGCGACCATGGTAGATTGGCAAACCATATAGGGTTCCCCGCTCAAACACCAGTACTTCACCCTGACGGTTATCCCAAAATGGATCGCTTAACGATTTAATTAGGCGATGGGCGGCGACTTTCTCAACCCATTGCGGCTCAATCTTCGCAATCGTGCGAGCATACATTCGGTTTGTCTCTTGCAATTCACCAGCCAAAATCCAGGCACCTGCCTTTTTTCCAATGGTGGAGCCAGGCCAGATGAATGGCCGAATGCCACGGGCTCCGACATACCCACCAGTCTTACTATTGCGGTCTTGAGACTTTTCGTCTTCCTCTTTTTTAGCCACATAACCAAGCAAACCTGTCAGCAATGACAAGTGAACTTGCTCATAGGTAGCAGGCAGGCCATTTTCTTTCCAGCCCTTTTCACCGAGCATGGTATGCAACTGACCATGGACATCACGCCATTCACGAAGACGTCGTGGAGATAAGAACTTGCTTCTGCATAAATTTTCTAATTGGCGATTGCTGTGCTTGTGTTGCAAAGCATCTTGGTACCAGTTCCAGAGCTTCACAAAACTCAAGAACTCAGAGCGTTCATCGGCGAACTGCAAATGCGCTTGATCTGCTGCTGCACCTTGATCCATTGGTCGCTCACGGGGATCTTGGGTGGCCAATGCGGAGGCAATAATGGTGACTTCTTTTAAGGCATTTTGTTCTTTGGCAGCAAGAAGCATTCTGCCAATGCGAGGATCTAGTGGTAAATCAGCTAATTGCTTTCCAATCGGAGTGAGTTTGAAACTATTGTTCAGATCCTTGCCATCAACTTGGTCCTTCTCATCATATTCAATCGCACCCAATTCATCTAATAGTTGTACGCCATCAGTAATAGCCCTGCCAAGCGGCTTATCAATGAAAGGGAAATGCTGAATCTTTGGTAAGCGCAGTGAGCTCATGCGCAGCAAGACTGCTGCTAGAGAACTGCGCAAAATTTCAGGATCGGTAAATTTAGGACGGCTTTGATAATCCAGCTCGCTATATAAGCGGATGCAAATACCATCAGAGACACGTCCACAACGCCCTGCTCTCTGATTAGCAGCTGCTTGTGAAATCGGCTCAATCTGTAATTGCTCTACCTTATTACGGTAAGAGTGGCGCTTGACTCTCGCCAAGCCACTATCAATTACATAACGAATATTGGGGACGGTTAAGGATGTTTCAGCAACGTTAGTGGTCAGGATGATGCGGCGGCCATTACCTGGATTAAATACCCGCTCTTGCTCAGCAACAGATTGGCGCGCAAATAAACTCAGAATCTCTGGATGAAAGCGTTGCTGGAGGATGTGGTCTTTACGCAGAGCTTCTGCACAGTCCCGAATCTCACGCTCACCTGGTAGAAAGACTAAGACATCGCCAGCCCCACTAGCCCCTTCTTGCCAGAGATGAGTAATTGCTTCAGTAACCGCTTCAGGAATTTCCTTGGCAACTTTAGATTCTTTTTTGCCATCTGGCTTCCCAGTTGAATTCGCATCGGGCTCTAGCGGTGCATATCGCTGCTCGACTGGAAAGAGTCGACCGCTGACCTCAATGACTGGCGCTACAGTGCCGTTGATTGCAAAGTGTTCTGCAAAACGCTGGGCATCAATGGTGGCTGAGGTAATGATCAGCTTGAGATCTGGCCGCTTGGTCAGTAATTGCCGTAGATACCCCAGCAGAAAATCAATGTTCAGGCTACGTTCATGGGCCTCATCGATGATAAGAGTGTCATAGGCGCGAAGCTGAGGATCGCGCTGTGTCTCGGCCAACAAGATGCCGTCCGTCATCAACTTGACTGAAGCCGTATTGCTAGTCTTGTCTGCAAACCGCACTTGATAGCCTACATCCTGACCGATGGGTGAGCCCAGTTCTTGGGCAATGCGTTTGGCTGTGGCAGTCGCTGCAATTCGGCGGGGTTGGGTATGGCCGATCAATTTGCCACCATTGATGGTCCCCCTACCCAGGTCTAAACAGATCTTTGGCAATTGCGTGGTCTTACCTGAGCCTGTTTCACCGCACACAATGACCACCTGATGGCTCAGCAAGGCATCCTTGATCAGCTGACGCTGACCCGATACCGGCAACTCCTCTGGAAAGCGGATTTCCAGCCTACGCTGGGTGTTGGAAGCAGGCACAGGCTTTGGCATTGCTTTGGGTTTTTGTTGGTTTATAGGCTCTTGCACCCTATAATTTTCTCACTATGCCAACAAATGCACCGAACCAGGCGCTCAGCGCCACTGAATCTACCTCCAACTTCCCATTTGTAGGATGGTTACGCGACGTTGCCCCTTACATTCATAGCTTCCGCGAAAAGACTTTTGTCATTGCCTTCGCGGGTGAGTTAGTTCAAGAAGCGGGTCTTGAGAACCTCATTGAGGACATCGCGATGTTGCATGCCATGGGTATGCGTATCGTCCTGGTTCACGGTATCCGCCCTCAAATCGAAGAGCAACTGATGTTGCGCAAGATTAAGAGCAAGTTTGGTAAGAGTTCAATAAACAGTTATCGCATTACGGATGCGGCAGCACTAGAGTGCGTTAAAGAAGCTGCCGGTGAATTACGTCTGGATATCGAAGCGGCATTTAGTCGTGGCTTACCCAATACCCCGATGGCTGGCTCTCGCATTTCTGTGATCTCAGGAAACTTCATCACTGCGATGCCAGTCGGCGTGGTCGAAGGTGTTGACTATATTCACACAGGTCTAGTACGTAAGGTGGATTCCACTTCTATCAAGTTATCGTTAGATAGCAATAAGATTGTTTTGCTTTCTCCTTTAGGTTTTTCACCAACGGGTCAAGCATTTAATCTCGCCTATGAAGATGTGGCTGCTTTCACTGCTGCTGCACTGAAGGCTGATAAGTTGATTTTCTTAAGTCAATTTGAAGGGCTTCACGATCAGGAAGGCGATCTCATTACTGAGCTGTCCTTACCGCAGTTGCAAGACTATATGCATGAGCATAAAGATATTGGCGTTAGCATGAAGAGTCTGCTTAATATCTCGGGCCGTGCGATACGGGCTGGGGTGAGCCGTGTTCATTTCCTGCCTTGCAATCAAGATGGTGCTCTACTGGAAGAGCTCTTTACCCATGATGGTATTGGCATGATGCTGGCCTCTTCCGATATTGAAAACTTGCGCGAGGCCAACCAAGACGACGTTGGCGGCATCTTGCAATTAACGATGCCACTAGAAGAGGAAGGCATCTTAGCGGCCCGTGGGCAAGATGTGATTGAACGGGATATTCAGCGCTTTTCAGTGATTGAGCATGACCGCGTACTCTTCGGTTGCGCAGCCCTCTTTCCCTTCCCCAATGGTGTTGGTGAATTGGCTTGCCTAGCAGTCGATCCAGATGTTCAAGGATCCGGTGACGGCGAACGTTTATTAAAGCGTATTGAAATGCGCGCCAAACAAGAAGGTATTAAAAAATTGTTTGTACTCACCACGAGAACAGAACATTGGTTCTTAAAGCGTGGCTTTAAGAGGGCAACGGTAGATGACTTACCTGAAGAAAGAAAGCAAATTTACAACTGGGACCGCAAGTCCATGGTCTTAACTAAAGATTTATAAGTAAAAAGCAATTATTCAGAAAGGCATTACAGATGGCACGCATGGTTCAATGCATCAAGCTCAACAAAGAGGCTGAAGGAATGGATTTTGCTCCGCTTCCTGGCGAGCTTGGCAAAAAGATTTGGAATCAAGTTTCTAAAGAAGCTTGGGCTGCCTGGTTAAAGCAGCAAACCATGTTAATTAACGAAAATCGCCTCAATATGGCCGATCCCCGTGCTCGCCAGTACCTTCTGAAGCAGGTCGAGAAATACTTCTTTGAGGGTGGTGCAGATATGGCACAGGGTTACGTTCCACCAGCTGAGTAAATCTTGATCTGGAGTGTTGACACAGTCAAAACACAGGCATAGGATGTAATTGTGGTGAGGCAGTTTGAGTGCCCCGCCACATTGGCGAAAGCCATTTAAGAATAAGCACATCTATGTGCTTATAGGCTAAGGAACTAAATACCTTCCGAGTGCCTGCGCCATGCAAACCATGGCAAACAACCCGATGGGCATACCCCGTCGGGTTTTTTACTTTCTAGAGGACGATTCTTTCCACGCCAGAGGTATTGCTGACCAACAAGATGTCCGCTTTTTCTTTGGCAAAGAGTCCAACCGTGATCACGCCTGCAATTTGATTGATTTGAGCTTCTAAAGCAATAGGGTCGCTAATCTTCAATCCAGTAATATCCAAAATCCAACCACCGTTATCTGTCACAAAGGGCTCACTAGGGGTTTGTTGGAGATCAGCCCGAATACTTTTGGCTGGGCGCAAGGTTACTTTACCGCCAAGCTTTTCCAGCTCTCTAGCAACCACACCCTTTGCCAAAGGAATGATTTCTACTGGAAGCGCGAAGTTACCGAGTACCGGCACTTGCTTAGAGGAATCGCAAATACAAATAAATTGCTTAGCCATGGAGGCAATGATCTTTTCTCGAGTCAGCGCCCCACCGCCCCCTTTGATCATGTGGCCAGCAGGATCGATTTCATCGGCGCCATCAACATAAGCTGGAAGGCTGACGACATCATTGGGATCTAGCACTTTGAAGCCATGCTTGAGCAGTCGCTCAGTAGTGGCATTCGAACTGGAAACCGTACCTGCAAAATGATCTTTGTGGGGGGCTAAGGCATCAATGAAAAAGTTGGCAGTTGAGCCAGTACCCACACCTAAAATTTGTCCAGCAGCCAGCTTGAGAACCTCATCCCGAGCTGCTTCACCCACCATTTGCTTTAATTGATCCTGAGTCATGTGTCCGCCAAACGCCTTTACTAGAACTGAGTAATGAATGCATCTATCATATGATATTCATCAGAAACCTTCCAAAGCAGACTTCTTTTAGACCCATAAGCCATGAATAGCACCGCCCTTACATCCAGTCAACTTGAGCAGCTCAAGAAATTCACGACCGTTGTAGCAGATACAGGTGACTTTGAGCGCATGCAAGAGTTTCAGCCGCAAGATGCCACGACCAATCCATCCCTTATTCTCAAGGCGGCACAGCAAAGCAATTACCAATCTTTGGTGAACTCCGTTAAGGCTGCACACCCAGGCATGAGTCCGACAGACCTAGTGGACTATATCTTGGTAGCGTTTGGTTTAGAGATTCTAAAAATTGTTCCTGGCCGCGTTTCTACTGAAGTCGATGCACGTCTTTCCTTTGATACAAAGGCAACAGTCGCTAAAGCGAAACACCTCATTTCCCTGTACGAATCTCATGGCATTGATCGCAAGCGGATTTTGATCAAGTTAGCTGGCACTTGGGAAGGCATTGCTGCCGCAAAAGAATTAGAGTCTGCCGGTATTCATTGCAATATGACCCTGCTCTTCTCTTTAGTGCAAGCTGCCGCATGCGGCGCTGCCAATGCCAAATTGATTTCTCCATTTGTCGGTCGCATTACCGATTGGAATAAAGCAAAGCTTGGTACTAGCTGGAGTGATGCCAATCATGGCGGCGCCAATGATCCTGGTGTGACTTCTGTCAAACGCATTTACCAATACTACAAACACTTTGGCATTGCTACTGAAATCATGGGTGCGAGTTTTCGCAATACCAGCCAGATCCTTGAACTAGCAGGCTGTGACCTACTAACTATTAGCCCAGAGCTATTGGCAGAGTTGAGCGCGAATACTGCTAGCGTTAGCAAGAAATTGGATGCCACTAGCGCTTTGAATGCACAGATCACCCCATTAAAACTAGATGAGTCAAGCTTCCGCTTACAACTGAATAATGATGCAATGGCCACCGAGAAATTGGCTGAAGGTATTCGTAATTTCTGTATCGACACAGAAAAACTAGAAGCCCTACTTGCGTAGAGCCTTGCTAGTAATAGAACTACTTATTTTTTGGCAGTACTGATGCCAATCAAACTATAAAGGGGGCAATTGCCAATCATTCCAGTCAATAGCGGAATAATTCCAATCCAAGCCCAAGGGCCAGTAATCCCAAATCCAGCTAAACCCATTAGGGTAACGCCAACTGTCATCCGTAGAACGCGTTCAGTGTGACCAATATTGCATTTCATATCAACCCCTTAAGTATGTATTTAGTAAGTACTAAATTCAGCTTAGGCTTATTTTTTGGTTTTAGCAAGACGTTGTCTTAATGTCTCATAGAGACATACACCGCTGGCCACCGATACATTCAAACTCTCCACCACTCCCTGCATCGGGATACGGACAAGTTCATCACAGGTTTCTTTAGTGAGGCGGCGCATGCCTTCACCTTCAGCGCCCATCACGATCGCAATCGGGCCTGTCAGATCAATATCGTAGATCGATTTTTGAGCTTCATCATCAGTGCCAATTAACCAAACACCCGCTTCTTGCATTTCTTTCATGCTCCGAACGAGATTGGTTACGGTAATCACGGGCATCACTTCAGATGCGCCGCTAGAGACTTTGCTGACGGTAGCGTTGATGGATGCTGAACGATCTTTAGGAATCACCACTGCATTGACACCAGCACCATCGGCTACACGCAAACAGGCACCAAAATTATGGGGATCGGTAACGCCATCCAAAACTAAGAAGAGTGGCTTTTGCTGCGCTTCCTCGACATCCTCCACCACTTCTGTAATGGTGCGCGCTATGGTCATCTTTTCAGCTAAGGCAACGACGCCTTGGTGACGATCATGGCCAGTCAATTTATGTAAACGCTCTGCATCTGCTGCATGCAAACGCTCACCTAAGATTTCTTCTGCTTGTTTTAAAAAATCGCCCATACGTCGATCACGACGACTAGGGTCAAAATAGACCGCCTTAAGACTATCTGGGTCAACGCGTAAGCGCGCTTGTACCGCATGAAAGCCAACCAATATTTGTTTCATCTGATGTGCTTATTCTCTACTGTTCTTATTTACGACGAGCCGCTCGGGTATTGCGCACTGGAGGCTTATTTCCAGCAGCCTTCCCTGGCGTTCTACCGGGCTTATTGCCTTTGCCGTTCTTGCGACTAGCCTTGCTCTTCGATTGGGTGGCACTCAACGCTCCAGCAGACTTAGCAGCATTCACATTAATGCCGCTGGGCTTTTGTGGAGTCTTATTCGCAGGGCGAGTCTTTTTAGATGCTGCTTTTTTATTAGGTCTGCCAGTATCAGCCGCTAAGAGCAATTGACGGCGATTAGAGGCGCCACTCGCATCAGCCCCAACGGATTTAACTAGACTAAATTCGATCTTACGGGCATCTAGGTCGACACGGCTCACCAATACATGCAGGCGATCGCCTAAGCGATAACGAATACCAGTGCGTTCACCGCGCAACTCTTGACGTGCCTCATCGTATTGGAAGTAATCTCCACCAAGTTCGGTGACATGGACCATACCCTCAACGAATAGGTTTTCCAGCTGAATGAACAATCCAAAGTTGGCAACGCTAGTTACTGATCCTGCATATTCTTGACCAAGATGGTCACGCATGTAATAGCACTTGAGCCAAGCCTCAACATCTCGCGATGCCTCATCAGCACGGCGCTCATTGGATGAGCAATGGACTCCTAACTGACCCCAAATAGGTAAAGCAGCATTACCGCCCTTCGGCGTTCTAACGCCTTTGCTTGGGACAGCCTTGGCATCATTTTGGGATTTCTTGGCATTGACTGCATTCTCACGACCCTTACCTTTACGTGGCAGTGTCAAATTCAATGGCACGTTCGGCGGAATAACGGGAGCGTAAGGCTTCTTTTGCAAGATGGACTTGATCACGCGATGGGTCAGCAAGTCAGGATATCTGCGAATCGGACTTGTGAAATGAGAATACGCTGGATAAGCCAAGCCAAAGTGGCCTTCATTATCGGGCTGATACATCGCTTGTTGCATGGAGCGCAATACTACAGATTGCAACATATTAGCGTCAGGACGATCTTTAATTTCACGCATCAATTTTGCAAAATCGCGTGGCTTAGGTTTCTCGCCACCGCCTAGTGACAAACCAGAGGTTCTCAGCACCTGACGCAAAGTCACCAACTTCTCTTCGGAGGGCTCACCGTGTACACGGTAAAGACTCAGATGTTTATTCTTCTCAATGAAGTCGGCAGCACAGACGTTCGCCGTTAGCATGCACTCTTCAATTAAACGATGAGCATCATTGCGCAAGCGTGGTTCGATACGCAGAATCTTGCCCAGCTCATTACTAATGATTTGGGTCTCAGTCGTCTCGAATTCAATTGCGCCACGTCGCTCGCGCGCAGCCAGGAGAATCTTAAATAAAGAGTAGAGATTGCCCAATAAGGGACGGAATTGCGCAAAACGCGCTGCTTCAGGCCCTTTACTATTTGAGAGAATTTCCCAAACGATGTCATAGGTAAAGCGTTGTGCAGAATGCATCACTGCTGGATAAAACTGGTAGGCCAAGACTGTACCGTTGTTATCTACTACGGAGTCACAGACCATACAAAGACGATCTACATCAGGATTGAGCGAGCACAAGCCATTAGAGATCTTCTCTGGGAGCATCGGAATGACACGTCTTGGGAAGTAGACTGAGGTTGCCCGGAGCAAG
The DNA here is from genome assembly GCF_018687495.1 of Polynucleobacter sp. MWH-Svant-W18. NCBI lineage: Bacteria > Pseudomonadati > Pseudomonadota > Betaproteobacteria > Burkholderiales > Burkholderiaceae > Polynucleobacter > Polynucleobacter sp. MWH-Svant-W18. The sequence continues at coordinate 644,424 of NZ_CP061293.1, read as the reverse complement.
CCTTCGTCATCCAAGGGATGTCCAGGTTTGACGTAATGGGAAACGTCGGCAATGGCAACAATCAAACGCCAGGCTTTAGTTTTGCCATACATGATGGGTTCGCAATATACCGCATCATCGAAGTCTCTCGCATCAGCACCATCAATGGTGACCAATGGAATGTCCCGTAAATCTACTCGACCCTCTAAATCGGCCTGCTGAACTGTATCGGGAAGCGCTGCAGCTTCTTTCATAGCAGCAGCTGAGAACTCATGTGGCACACCATACTTGCGTACAGCGATTTCGATCTCCATCCCAGGGTCATCAATCTCGCCCAAGACCTCAACCACGCGGCCAACCGCTTGGCGATAGCTATCTGGATAGTCAATAATTTCTACGCTAACTACCTGACCTAATTTTGCTTGTCCCTGTCCTTTTGGCGGAATCAAAATGTCATGACCAATGCGGTTATCTTCTGGCGCAACAATCAAGACACCGTTTTCATTCAAGAGACGGCCAATGACTACCTTATTCGCGTGCAGAACGACTTCAACAATTTGCCCTTCAGGACGACCACGTCGATCTGTTCCTAATACTTTGACGTTCACTCTATCGCCGTGCATTACACGGGACATCTCTCGTTCAGAGAGAAAAATATCTTCCCCACCATCGTCGGGGATTACAAACCCAAATCCATCTCGGTGACCCTGGACTGTTCCTAAACGATCAGCCTCTCGCGGCACCAAGTCTTTTGCTTTACGCATTTAATTCCTTCGGCAATACATGCCCTTACTATATATCTGTTGATATCTATTTTTGTTATGAATAGGCCTACTGTATCAAACCACTAAGACCAATCTGAAAAAGCCAAAATGGCGTTCAAAAAGCCTAAAAACGCCCATCCCCCTATAATAGAGGCATGCCCAGGTGGCGAAATTGGTAGACGCACCAGCTTCAGGTGCTGGCGATCGTAAGGTTGTGGGGGTTCGAGTCCCTTCCTGGGCACCAAACACTCTCCATAGACCCTATATGGGGTTAAATGAAGCAAATGCAACCCTAGCTAAGCAAGAAACCTTGAACTCCAGCCTATTAAAGAAAACCAGCGCAAAGGGCAAAGAAATTAGCCTCTTTTCTGCTACCGCCCTAGGAATAGGCGGGATGATGGGCGCTGGTCTCTTTTCTTTGCTTGGCACCGCTAGTGCACATGCTGGTACCCATGTACCAATCGCCTTCTTATTGGGAGCAATTGCAGCCTCTTTCTCGGTCTACTCTTATGCCAAATTGGGTGCCACCTTTCCGAGTAGCGGCGGAGCAGCTACTTTTACCGTAATGAGCTTTGGCGATGGACTGATTTCAGGGGGGCTCAACTCATTTCAATATATTGCTTATCTGATTGCAGCAGCACTGTATGCTTGTGGATTTTCTGAATACGCCAACACCATTTCCGGCGGAAATCTCTCAGCATTCGAAGTCAAAATCATAGGTGCAGTCATTGTTGTGCTGTGTGCGGGAATCAATCTACTGGGCACCGATATTGTTGGTAAAGCTGAAACCATTGCAATCGGTTTTGTCACCGTCGCCCTGCTTCTGTTTTCTGCTGGTGGCATTCATATTGCCAATGTCAGCAACTTTGAAGCGTCTGGCTGGTCTATGAATGGCATCGCTATTGCTACTGGGATCCTCTATATCAACTACCAGGGCTTCGGAGTGGTAACCAACTCCTCTAATGCAATGCGTGAGCCGCAAAAAGAACTGCCATTAGCGATGTTCTCGGCACTCATCTTAGTAACAATAGCCTATGTATTGGTGAGCACCGCCGTAGTGCTGTTAATGAGTCCAGCACAAATGCTCCAATTTAATGGGCATGTACTAGCTGATGCCGCTCAAATGGTTGCTGGAAAGCTGGGCTTTAGCATCATCGCCGCCTCTGCACTTTTAGCTTGTGCAGCAGCACTCAATGCCACGATTTTTGCAGCATCGAATATTGCCGCAGACATGGCCAGAAAAAGCTCGATCTCCAAGATTCTGGGTGGGGCTGTTTTAAAAACACAAATCCGTGCTTTAAGCGTTTCTTCATTCATTGTGATTGCCTTAGTGCTAGCATTTCCATTGGATGTAGTTGGCAAGATGGCTAGTCTAGCCTTCTTATTGGTTTATGCAGCCATTACTTATGGCCACATCAAGGTACGGAAGCAAACGGGCGCCAAACTTTGGCCCTTATGGACTGCGATTGTGGTGAACCTCAGCTTGTTTACTACGCTATTTATTAACGTGGTCGAGAGCGCCCCTGGTAGCGCAATCGCATTGGCCTTAGCCCTCTTTGGATCTTTTGGCCTTGAGGCACTTTCTAGAAGTTATCTAAAACACAAGTTGGATTAAATTCAAGCTTTTTTAAATCGCCATTGAGCGATGCAAGATCTTGGCTTTCATTTCTTCCCAAAGACTTTCATAATCCTCGGTTTTTTCGTCTGAAAGCTTTACAGGATCATAAAGATGTCCAAAAACAATGGACTCTCTTTTTACTAAAGTCTTCTCAAACTCTGACAACGCAATAGGCTTATCCTCCAGATCTCGCGTGAGCTCTGCGGAGCAAACAATCGCCTGCTGATCATCCTTATCTACCACTGCAAACTCAATAAATTGCTGGGACTGATCGACAATAACCAAAGTTCCCCGAGCATAAGTGAGTGCATCATGCTGTTGCACGATATAGGCTAAGAACTGATCTTCGTCGACCCTCTCCATCTGCAAATCATCAATAAAGAATAAATACTGATCGCCATCGCCATTAACCATCGTAAATACCTTTGGAGTGGCGCCGTGACCCAAAACAATATTGCGATAGTAGCTAGCTACTTCAATGGCGAGATTTTCTGAGAAAAGATGCATAACAAATTCACTTCGGTTTTTAGTTAAGTCAGGTTCTTCTTCAAGAACTCCATAGTTCTATCCCAAGCTAGCTTTGCTGCCGCTTCGTTATATTGCAAAGGCGGCAAGCCTCGCACATCAGATTTTGGGTTAGCAAAAGCGTGTTTGGCATCATAGCGCTCAAAATCATAATGAACACCCGCTTGCTGGAGTTTTTCCTCGAGTGAATCTACCCCCGAAATGCTGAAAAAATCATCGTGCAAGGCCCAATGGGCTAGCATCGGCTTCGTAATCGCCTGAGCATCAACATACTCTAGCGGTGGATAGCCATACCAAACTACCGTGCCATCTAACTCTGGAACATTGCATGCAGATAGTACGGTTAGTGCGCCGCCCATACAAAATCCAGTGACTGCTACTTTTTTACTACCAGTCGCTTTGAGATATTGAACTGCGCCACGAATATCTTGACCTGCTGCGTCTCCAAAGTTCAGATCACCCATCAAATGCTCAGCCTCATTCGCTTCGAGCGCCAACTTACCACGATATAAATCTGGGACGAGCGCGCGGTAACCTGCTTTAGCTAAACGATCTGCTACAGACTTCACTTCATCATCTAAGCCCCACCATTCTTGAATGACGACGACTCCAGGGGCATCAGTTGAACCAGCTGGCTCGACTAGATAACCCTCTAGCAATTGACCATCTGGCCTTTTAAATTGAATCATGTGCACTCCCTATTTCTGTTTTCTTAAGCGTTATTTTCTGCAGGAATTTTGGCATCAGTATGAATATATCCTACCAGCCAAAATGTCAGCAAACCACAGAGGGCTGCCCCATAGCCCACTAGGTTGTAATGCTCCATCATGCCGTCTGGCCGAATCGTCACAATCATGCCCGCCACTACAGAAGCAATACCGGAAGCAAGCATTTGCGTTGAACCCACCAAACTCATAAAGGTTCCCCGAATTTGAGGGGTGACCACTTGGCTCACCATAGCCATCGCGGGGATCATCCGCCCTGAAATCAGGATGAAAAAAGCTGTAGAGTTAATCAATACCATCCACAAAGGCACCGGAACTAAATTGGTAGTCACGATCAGGGGAACTAAGCTCACAATCGCCAAGAATCGAAACACTTTGACCTTGCCATACTTGTCAGCCATATGTCCGATGTATCTCGAACTCATTAATGTCGCCACACCACCACAGAGATAAATCAACGAGATATAAGAATCCGCAACACCGACGTTAGAGGTGAGATAAAGCGCAATGTAGGGAATCACCGAGAATCCCGTCAACATAATTAAAGCCATGAATAAAAAGGCTCGCAAGTGATGATGGGCGATCACGATGTCATAAATTTGCTTCCAGCGACTGCCTTCGTGAATATGATGGAGGTGTCCAGATATTTTGGGAATATTGCGATAGCCAATAATCAAAATAATGATGGAGATTAGACCGATGAAAATAAAGGGGGCGCGCCATCCTAGAAATTGAATATGGTTAGCTAAGAACAAACTGAGCGGCACACCTGCAACCGTTGAGACGGAGAATGCCGCCATAACCGTACCCAAGGCTTTACCCCTCCGCTCAAACGGAATGGAGTCAGCCACAATAGTTTGCACTAGAGATCCTAAGATTCCACCAAAAGCACCTGCACAAGCTCGAGCAATAAACAGTGAGTGATAGTCCGGTGCAAATCCACAGGCAACCGTCGCCACGATAAAGCAGACATAAAGACGCAACAACAGTCCTCTACGCTCAAAACGATCAATATAGTAGGTGGCAAATACCCCTGCTATCGCTGCCGCAAATGTATAAGAAGAAAGTAACAGTCCAAACTGATGGGTATTGATGGACAGGGCTTTAATGAACTGAGGCCCCAAAGGCATCATGATCATGAAATCCAAGATATGTGTGAACTGAATTCCCGCTAAAGCTAGGAGAAAAAAACGTTCTCGCTTGGGGGAATCAAAAAGGTTGGAAGGCTGGCTCAAGGTCTACTTTACACACACTGGTCAATATGACATTATCACCTCTGATACCAATATTTGCAGACCACCCCTTATGTCAATCATTTCAGACCCACTAGCCAACTCCTCCTTGCTAGGCATTCCATTCATACCATTGATCACGGATATCTTCTTTGGCATTCTCGGTCTATTAATCATCCTAGTTTTTCATGGCAGTCTGCTCAATCACATTATCATGCGTTTTGAAATCAAGACTGACTCAAATTTGAAACTTGGTCAATACAATCGTGTCTTCATGCACTTCTATGCGTCATTCTTCTTTATCGCCCTAGTTCACATCACTGAAATTATTCTGTGGAGCTTTTTCTTACTGGGCTTAGGCCTCATGAAAGATGGTGTAGAGGCTTTGCTTTTTGCAGGCAGTTGCTACACCACCGTTGGCTTTCAGGCAGATACTCTACCAATGGGATGGAAAAGCTTAGCGTTTTTTATTGCGTTTACAGGATTATTTTCTTTGGCCTGGACTACCTCAGGCATGTTCGGCATGACCGATGCCTACAAAAAAGCTTGGAATCTCAAGTATGGTCGTGAAGATTTGACTTCTTCTTAATGTAATACCCATAGACACAACGATTTCCCCCTCTTGAAGGGTTATGAGTGTCATAAATCACTCCGTCAATGACGGCAGTGAGATGCTTCGATACCTTCACAATGAGGGTATCGGTTGGCAATTCAGTAGGCCTCAAATGCACTTGGCATCCGGCGCCTACTTTCATCGTCGGTACCCACTCAAAGCCATGACTCAGGATGTAATCATGAAAGACATTACGATGATTTCCATTACGGGGCGATGAACCTTTCCGCGTGAGGTGTCTTGAAAGCTTGTTATCTCGCTCGTTCGCGTACCGAGCATTAGCCTCACGTAGATCTTCATAGACTTGTAAGTAAGGAAGATTGGCAGCAATCGCAATGGATCTCACCACACAGTCACCTGCCCCACCCTTAAAGCCAGCTGCATCTCTACCACCATCATGCATCCGAAAGGAAAAGACGGGATGGGATCGAGAGAAGAGATTAAAGAAGCTAAACATGTGCTTGATAAGATTGGCAAATAAAAAATGGACTTGCCTCTCGACAAATCCATTTTTTTTGACAGATCAACCTGAATTACTTCGCTTGCGCTTTCTTTACTTCTAAACGCCAAGCGTGTAGCAATGGCTCTGTGTAGCCATTAGGCTGCTCTAGACCTTTGAAGATGAGATCACTTGCCGCTTTATAAGCAAAAGAGTCTTGGTAATTCGGCATCATCGGTTGGTAAAGCGGATCACCAGCGTTTTGACCATCGACTACCTTAGCCATACGCTGCAAAGCCTCATTTACTTGCTCTTTAGTCACAATACCGTGCAACAACCAGTTGGCAATATGCTGACTAGAGATGCGCAAAGTGGCACGATCTTCCATCAAGCCTACGTTATGGATGTCAGGAACCTTAGAGCAACCAACACCTTGGTCAATCCAGCGTACTACATAACCCAAGATGCCTTGGCAATTGTTATCCAACTCTTGGGCGATCTCTTCTTTTGACCAATTTGCTTTTTCAACAACTGGCACAGCCAATAAGTCATCAATCAATGCTTCTGCTTCTGCAGCGGTATTGAGCTTTTCCATTTCTTTTTGAAGAGCCGCAACGTTCACTTGGTGATAGTGGAGTGCATGTAAAGTCGCAGCCGTTGGTGATGGTACCCAAGCAGTATTAGCACCAGCCTTTGGATGAACAATCTTCTGCTCAACCATGGCTTTCATCATGTCAGGCATAGCCCACATGCCCTTACCGATCTGAGCGCGACCACGAAGGCCACAGTCCAGACCTGCAAATACGTTACGACGCTCATAGGCAGATAACCATTTGCTGGTTTTCATATCCCCTTTGCGCATCATTGGACCGGCATACATGGCAGTGTGCATTTCATCGCCAGTACGATCTAAGAAGCCAGTATTAATAAAGGCTACGCGCGCACCTGCAGCAGCAATTGCAGCCTTAATGTTTGCACTCATGCGACGCTCTTCGTCCATGATGCCCAACTTCACTGTATCTGCTGGTAAACCCAGTAATTTCTCAACACGACCAAAGAGCTCACTCGCAAAAGCGACTTCCTCTGGGCTATGCATTTTTGGTTTCACGATGTAAACCGATCCCTTGCGAGTATTACCAATCGCTTGGTTAGCAGGACGATTGATGTCATACAAAGCAATCAATACGGTAACTACAGCATCCAAGATACCCTCGTAAATCTCTTTACCATCACCAGTAATAATGGCTGGGTTGGTCATTAAGTGGCCAACGTTACGCAGGAAAAGGAGTGAGCGGCCATGCAAAGTCACCACGCCATCTTTAGCATCGACGGCACCAATACCTGCTTTGTACTTGCGATCTGGATTGAGTGTGCGGGTAATAGTCTTATCACCCTTCTTTACTTCCTCAACCAAAGTACCCTTCAAAATACCTAGCCAATTTTCATAGGCGAGTACTTTATCGTCTGCATCCACTGCAGCAATCGAGTCTTCTAAGTCCAGAATAGTCGAAAGCGCTGCTTCTAAGATCACATCATTAATACCAGCAGGATCACCTGAACCAATCGTTTTGGACTTATTGATTTCAATATCAATGTGAATGCCGTTATTACGCAACAAAATTGAGCTTGGAGCTGCAGCATCGCCTTGATAACCTACAAATTGCTTTTCATCAGCCAAACCAGTTGTGCTGCCATCCTTGAGTTTGACTGCTAACTGATTGCCGTCCACTGTGTAGGCCACTGAATCTTTATGAGAGCCTTTGGCCAATGGCGCAGATTGATCCAAGAAATTACGGGCATAGGCTACGACCTTAGCACCACGGATGGGGTTGTAAGCACCAGTTTTCGTTGCGCCATCTTCCTCGGACAATACGTCTGTGCCGTAAAGAGCATCATATAAAGAACCCCAGCGTGCATTGGCAGCATTCAATGCATAACGCGCATTGAGAACAGGCACCACTAATTGAGGACCTGCTTGTAGTGCTAATTCATCATCTACATTTTGTGTTGTGCCAAGAACCTTACCTGGAACTTCATCCAAATAGCCGATATCTTTTAGAAACTTGCGATAAGCTGGCATATCTTTGATTGGGCCAGGATTGGCTTGGTGCCATTTATCCAAATCCACCTGAATACGATCACGCTTAGCGAGCAAGGCCTCATTCTTTGGCGTTAAGTCTTTAACGATTTGATCAAAGCCCTTCCAAAAATCTGCACTCTTGATACCAGTTCCAGGAAGAACTTTGTCTTCGATAAAACGATAAAGTGGAGTTGCTACTTGAAGGCTATTGCAGGTGGTACGCGCAGTCATGTTGTAAACCTTTGTCTCTAATGCGAATGTTAAAAAATGGGTAATCGATAATTTTCCATCAATCCTGGAAAGGATGCTGGAGCAAAATGGTTTCATCGCGCTCTGGACCTGTGGAGACCATCGCGATAGGCTTGCCGGCTACTTCCTCAATCCGACGCAGGAAGTTCTGCGCCTCTACTGGTAGCTTGCTCCACTCACGGATGCCGAAAGTAGTGCCTTGCCAGCCTGGAAAATCTTCATAGATTGGCACGCAACGGGCAACGGATTCGGCACCGCGTGGCAATACGTCAAGTTTCTTGCCATCGAGGGTGTAACCAACGCATAAACGAATAGTTTCTAAACCATCCAATACATCTAGCTTTGTAATACATAGGCCAGAAAGACCATTGATCTGAATTGAACGCTTCAAGGCTGCCGCATCTAACCAACCAGTTCGACGGGGACGGCCTGTTACAGAACCAAACTCTTTACCAACTTCAGCTAAACGCACGCCAATGGGATCTTGTTTAGCAGGATTGTCGTGGTCATAAAGTTCGCTTGGAAACGGACCTGCGCCAACTCGAGTGCAATATGCCTTAGTAATACCCAAAATGTATTGCAATGAATCTGGCCCTACTCCTGAACCAGCAGCGGCATTCCCTGCTACGCAGTTGCTTGAAGTCACATAGGGATATGTGCCGTGGTCAATGTCGAGCAATGTACCTTGCGCACCTTCGAACAACAAATTCTGACCAGCTTGTCCTGCAGCATAGAGTTCGCTAGAGACATCTACTACCATCGGCTTGAGGCGTTCTGCATACGACATGGCTTCGGCAAGCGTCTTTTCATAATTCACTGGTTCAGCGCCGTAGTAGTTGCTTAACATGAAGTTGTGATATTCCAAATTCTCACGGAGTTGCTCAGCAAATTTTTCTGGATAGAACAAATCTTGCACGCGTAAGGCACGACGCGCTACTTTATCCTCATAGGCAGGTCCGATACCGCGACCAGTAGTACCAATCTTGGCTTCACCACGCTTCTTCTCGCGCGCATGATCGATGGCTACGTGATAAGGCAGGATCAATGTAGCCGCCTCAGAAATCTTCAAACGAGACTGAACATCTAAGCCAGCTGCCTCAAGTTCACCGATTTCTTTAAAGAGCGCTTCAGGAGAGAGAACCACACCGTTACCAATGTAGCAAATGACTTCTTTGTGCATAATTCCGGATGGAATGAGGCGCAAAATGGTTTTCTTATCCCCGATGATCAGCGTATGACCAGCATTGTGACCACCCTGAAAGCGTACTACCGCTTGAGCATGATCGGTTAACCAATCCACTACCTTGCCCTTGCCTTCATCACCCCACTGGGTGCCAATGACAACGACATTACGACCTTTAGCTTGCTGCTTTGAAGACATAGTGAAATCCAAAAAGATAATTACAAAATAGGTTAATGATTCAGCTTAATAATGCGGTACTACTTTTATTTATTTCTTCTTTACTACCCAAGAGTTACCCTGCTTGACTAACTCACGATCACATTCATATTCGGCAGCATCGGCAGTTTCACCAGCCATCAACTGAACGACCACCTCACCTTGACTGCGCAGAGCATCAATTGCTTGATTTAGCTCGACATCATTGATCCAAGGGGCAGCAATCGCCAACTTGCGCACTGATAGAGGCGACAAGCTTGCTAAGGTCAGCAAATCTAATGAGAATCCAGTAGCAGGACGTGAGCGACCAAAGGCCTGGCCTACATGGTCATAGCGCCCGCCTCTTGCAATCGGCTGCGGATGCTTATCGACATAAGCAGCAAACATCACACCGCTGTGATACTGATAGCCGCGCAGATCCGCCAAATCAATGCTGAGCTCTAGACCACTGGATGCACTGACGGCAGAGACTAAACGCTCCAGATCAGCGAGAGCCTGATCAATGGCTGCATGCTGAGGCAATACTTTTTTAGCTTTGACTAAGACTTCAGCACAAGGACCATTTAATTCAGTTAAGGCCATGAGTGCTTCGGTAGTTTTCGCTGGTAAGCAAGAGGCCCATTGGCTAAGGCGAGGACGATCCTTGCTTTGCAATAAATCATAGAGAGACTCAATTGCATTTCTATCGAGCTTTTGTTCAGCCAAGATACCAGTCAGGATGCCAGCGTGAGATAAATCGAGGTAAACCTTTTCCAGGCCAGCAGTTGATAGCGTCTTTAGTAACAGTGTGATGGCTTCAAAGTCAGCCTCCCAAGTAGCACAACCGTAGATTTCAGCACCGATCTGCAACTCTTCACGCGCTAAGCTTCCTACTGGAGTACGTGCGTGGGCAACCGAGCCTGCATAGCAAAGACGAGTAACGCCAGTACGGTTTAATAAGTGCGCATCAATCCGAGCCACTTGCGGGGTCATGTCAGCGCGCAAACCTAGGGTACGTCCTGACAACTGATCGACTAACTTAAATGTTTGTAGATTGAGATCTGAACCTGTGCCAGTCAATAAAGAATCTAAGAACTCCAAGATTGGAGGCGTGACTAATTCATATCCGTAGGATTGATAGAGATCCAAAATCGTACGACGCAGGGTCTCCACCTTGCGAGCCTGGGCTGGCAAAACGTCTGCAATATCTTCAGGAAGTAACCAACGATTCATGATGTGGATTATTCACTTTCTTATTTTTTGTGCAGGAATTTAAAGAATTCACCGTTTGGCTCAACCACCATGATGTCTTTCTTATCCTTGAAAGAACTCCGGTAGGCCTCCAAACTCTGATAGAACTGAGCAAACTGAGGATCGCGCCCGAATGCCTCGGCATAGAGGGCTGTAGCTTTAGCATCCCCTGCTCCTTTGATCTTCTGGGCATCACGGTAAGCTTCAGCCAAAATCGTATCGCGTTGGCGCTCTGCATTGGCACGAATCTTGTCTGACTCTGCCGCGCCCATAGAACGCAGTTCATTCGCAACTCGCTTGCGCTCTGCCTCCATACGACGATAAACAGAATCACTGATTTCAGCCAAGAGATCAACCCGCTTTAGACGCACATCGACAATTTCAACACCAATATCATTCGCGTCATCAGCAACCTTTTTCCGAATCCCTTGCATGACTTCTTCGCGCTGATCAGAAATCAATTCCCGAACTGTACGTTTAGTGAACTCTTCGTTCAAAGCGGAGCGCACTAACTGAGTTAAACGATCTTGCGCTAAACGCTCATCACCCTTAAAACTAATGAAGAATTTACGAGGATCTACAATGCGCCACTTCACATAAGAATCGACTAATAAGTTCTTCTTCTCAGCAGTAATAAAGCGTTCTGCCTCTGGATTATCAATCGTCAAAATACGGCGATCAAAGAAACGAACGCTTTCAAATGGGGCTGGCAGCTTAACGCGCAGGCCCGGCTCCTCAATGACGCGCACGATCTGCCCAAAAGAGAACACCACTGCGAATTTGCGCTGATCGACAATAAAGATGCTGGATGACAACACATACATCAAGACAATGAATGCAATGGCAGCTGCAATAAGGCGATTAGCATTCATTATCGGGACTCCCGATCACGACTGCGCAGACCATCGCGCTTATCAGTAGTACTGCTTGATGATGAAGTGTTAGTAGTCGTAGTTGGTGCTGCCGTAGTTGCAGTGCTACCAGTCGCTCCGCCCACAGTCACGCTGCCAGTTGGGGTAGTGGCTGTACTGGATGGATTGACTTGAGTATTGGCGGCCTGCGCACTTTCCGCACTGACCTGAGCAACGATCTTATCTAAAGGTAAATACAAGAGGCTATTGCTCTTCGTTGTATCGACCAAAATCTTCGTTACGTTGTTATACATCTCGCGCATGCTATCGATGTACATGCGATCACGTGTGACCTGTGGTGCCTTAGCGTACTCCACCAAAATTTGCTTGAAGCGGGTGGCATCGCCTTCCGCAGTTGCCACAACCCTTGCCTTATAACCCTCAGCCTCTTGAATTAAGCGGGCCGCAGTGCCTTTTGCACGGGGAATAATGTCATTGGCATAGGCCTCCCCTTCACTCTTTAATCGTTCTTGGTCTTGACCAGCTTTCACTGCGTCATCGAATGCTGCTTGCACTTGCTCTGGTGGCTGAACATTTTGTACTGTGACGCTAGTTACATAAATGCCGGTCTTGTAGCTATCCAGAATTTTCTGAATAGAGTTCGCCAAATCAATACCAATCTTTTCGCGGCCTTCATATAAGACGGTATCCATCTTGCTCCGAGCAACGATTTCTCGCACAGCAGTTTCTGCGGCTTGAACTACTGCAGTATCTGGATCGCGGTTATTGAATAAATAATCGGTTGGATCTTTTAAGCGATATTGCACAGCAAAGCGCACGTCGATGATGTTTTCATCTTCGGTAAGCATGGATGAATCTTTTTGATTGGTGGCCTTAATTAATACTGGACGCCCTACTTCCACTGAGCGCACGCCAGATAAGTTCACGGTTTCTTCTGACTGAATCGGCCAAGGCAGATGCCAATTAATACCTGGCTTAGCGGTGTAGTCATATTTACCGAAAGTCAGGATGACGCCAGCTTGACCTTCTTGAATAATGAAAAAGCCACTGCAAACCCAAATGAAGAATACTGCGGCAGCGCCAATCAAGACACTGGCCTTCGAACCAAATGGATTGGTGAAATTGAAATTTGGCACACCACCATTACCGCCATTACTACCGTTACCACCATTGCCTCGCTGTGATGGTGGTGGAATATCAGTGCTATTCGGTTTGTTAGCAGGCTTACTGGGTGATGCACCTAGGCCAGGTTTTTTTGGACCGCCAAAAATTCCAGCAATCCTGTCATTGAAATCTCTCCAGAGCTCATCTAAGTCTGGTGGGCCACTGGGTTTAGTGGGTTGCTGTGTTGGCTGAGTCTCTACCGGTTTATTGCTATCGGGCTCTACTTTTGGCGCCTGCTCATTTCCCTGCCCATCTTTGGCATCTTTAGATCCGGTATTGGGGGTATTACCCCAACCTGGGTCATTGACCGAAAACAGGCCTGTAAATTTACGCATCATTAGGAAAATAGCTTCGGTTGGGAATCGGATTAAATTCAGAAGTTGCTGGTCGTTCAGGTAAAGGCTCTAAAAACTCGTCCGGGGCCAATTGCTTCTTGGCACGGTTGTGCTCGACCCTTATTCTATCAGTCATTTGAGAGCATTCCGCGAGGGCTGAGCGTAGTAAATCCAGGCCCAGGCCGGTCTTGGCTGATAGGAAAATCTGGCTCGGAAAGCCCTCCCCATCCCGCTCCAAAACTGCCCCACGGGTAAAGGTTTGGGGCATCTGGTCAATCTTGTTCATGACCTCAATCCGCGGGATGTGGTCAGCTCCAATTTCCTCTAAAACTGCCTCTACTTCTGCCTTTTGCTCTCTAGCAACTGGGCTACAGGCATCAATCACATGCAAAATCAGGTCTGCATGGATGGTTTCATCTAAAGTAGCTCTAAAGGCCTCAACTAACTGGTGAGGCAGATCTCGGATAAATCCGACGGTGTCTGAGACCACAATCGAGCCCACATCCTCTAAATGTACTTTTCTGGAAGTGGTATCTAGGGTGGCGAAGAGCTGGTCAGCGGCATATGTCCCTGCTTTAGTTAAGGCATTAAAGAGCGTTGATTTACCGGCATTGGTATAGCCGACCAAGGATACCGAGAACACATCCTTGCGATTGCGCGCCCTTCTTTGAGTTCTTTGTTGGCGCTGCAGTTTTTCTAGTTCAAGCTCTAGACGCTTGGCCTTGGTTGCCAGCATACGGCGGTCAAGCTCCATCTGCGTTTCACCTGGACCACCACGCACACCAATACCACCACGCTGACGCTCCAAGTGGCTCCATGCTCGCACTAGTCGAGACATGCGATAACGCACTTGCGCCAGCTCTACTTGCGTCTTACCAATATGGCTTTGCGCTCTTTGACTAAAGATATCCAATATCAAGCCCGTGCGATCCATCACATGGCGACCTAGATGACGCTCCAGGTTACGTTGCTGCGTTGGGGAAAGCGGATGATTAAAGATTGCGAGCTCAGCATCATGCTCTTCCAAAGCCCGTTTGAGCTCATTGGCCTTACCCGAGCCAATAAATAAAGCAGGGTCGGTGCGACCTTTGCGGGCAATGACACTCGCTGCGGGTATAGAGCCAGCACTATCAGCCAATAGGCTAAGTTCGGCCATGCTATCTGCGAAATCTTCGCGTCCGGTATCTACCCCAACCAGGATGGCGCGAGCCGCATCTACACCTGTTTTATACAGAGCTAGCTTCTTCTATGCGAAAGTCAATCGCACGAGCAGGAACGATCGTGGAGATTGCATGTTTGTAAACCATTTGGGTCACCGTATTGCGCAACAACACAACATATTGATCAAAGGATTCAATATTGCCCTGCAACTTAATGCCGTTGACCAAATAGATCGAAACAGGAATATGCTCTTTGCGCAATGCATTGAGAAATGGATCTTGTAGTAATTGAATTTTGTTATTCATACTGCTCCTTATTTATCTTTTCTGATGCGTTTTTTATTTTGGGAGTCTTGCTTTTAATGAAAAATAATTTACTGCAAACAAGGTGTTTTTACAGCTACTGAACACTCTATATTGAGCCTAATTTTAAAAAAATCAAGCCCAAAATCAGCGCTTTTTACCTTTTTTGCCCTGGTCCTCATCTACATAGGGGTTTTTAGCGGTATTCATCTGGATACGCAGGGGCGTGCCCCGTAATTTGAAGACATCTCTAAAGCGTCCTTCAAGGTAGCGCTTATAGCTATCCGTTACACCACTCAAGGAGGTTCCATGGATCACCACAATCGGAGGGTTCATACCCCCTTGGTGTGCATAACGCAATTTTGGTCGACCCATGCCAACCCGTTTTGGCTGTTGATGCTCAATAGCTTCTTGCAAGATTCGTGTTAAACGTGGAGTTGGCAATTTCGCCATCGCTGCGGCATAAGCAGCATCAACGTCTTTAAAGAGCTCTTTCAGACCAGTACCCTTCTTAGCTGAAATTGGATGCACGTTCGCAAAATCCAAGAAACGCAACTTTTGTGCGATCTCTAAACGGGCACGCTCTTTTACATAGGCATCAAGGCCATCCCACTTGTTCACAGCAACTACTAAAGCACGACCAGCTTCAACAATAAAGCCGGCAATATGTGCATCTTGCTCAGAGATATCTTGTTGAGCATCGAGCATCAAGATCACGACATTGCAATCAGCAATCGCTTGCAAGGTTTTAACCACTGAGAACTTCTCAATCGCTTCAAATACTTTGCCACGACGGCGTAAGCCTGCGGTATCTACGAGGATATAAGGCTTGCCATTACGCTCAAAAGGAACTTCAATTGCATCGCGTGTTGTACCGGGCATGTCAAATGCAATCACGCGCTCTTCACCAATCAATTTATTGATGAGCGTGGATTTACCCACATTAGGACGGCCCACGACAGCAATCTTCATGGGGCGGTTCGGATCGTTTGCCTGCTCTTCCTCGTCTGGCTCTTCAATACCCAAGGCATCTAGGGCATCGTCGATCAAACCACGAACGCCATCGCCATGCGCAGAAGAAATTGGGAAAGGCTCGCCTAAGCCGAGCTCATGAAAGTCAGCCGTAACAACCCCTGCTTGCATGCCTTCAGTTTTGTTCACCGCCAAAATAATTGGGCGACCAGTCTTTCTTAAGAAATCGGCGATCACGCGATCTTGTGGCGCCATACCAAGGCGACCATCGACCAAGAAAATCACCACATCAGATTCAGCAACCGCTTGTTTGGTTTGCTTGGCCATCTCCGCAACAATGCCGGTCTTTGCGACAGGCTCAAAACCGCCGGTATCTACACAAATAAATGCGCGCTCGCCAATGCGACCTTTACCGTAGTGACGATCCCGCGTTAAACCAGAAAAGTCTGCAACCAATGCATCGCGTGAGCGGGTCAGGCGATTAAAGAGTGTGGACTTTCCGACATTGGGACGACCGACAATAGTGATGACTGGATTCATTTAGGACTGTACGCCGCAATTTTTCCACCCTGAGATTGAATCAAGATGAGGCCGCCCACTGCAATTGGAGCGGCGGTAATGGGGCTGCTATCGTGACGCATGCGTGCAACCATTTCGCCTGTGGCTTGATTCAGAGCATGCACATAACCTTGTGCGTCCCCCATCAATACCACCCTACCAATCGCTAAGGACTCACCTAAATCACGGTTCACGAGTTGGGTGTTTTCCCAAACTTGATTACCGTCCTTGGTGGCAAATGCGGTGACATAGGATTTTTCATTGGCAGAAAATACCAGCTCTGCACTTTGTGAAGTGCCGGTATAGCTTGAGTAATCCTTAAACCAGAGAAGTGCGCCAGTCCGGGCTTGACCACAACCAATGCGGCCTTGATAAGAAACTGCACAAATAATATCGCCTTCCATACTAGGCTTAGCAGTCACATCATTTAAACGCTCAATTTCAGAGAAGCCTTTTGGGAAAGAAACTGGTGTTTCCCAAATCAAGCCACCATTCGCAATCGCAATCATGCCAAAGCGTCCGCCCGCAAAGCCCGTGACAATCACTTCATTGCCGATTGCCAACATGCCATAACCCACCCGCAATGACAGTGAGGATTGTTGACGTTGATAAGTCCATTTGCGTGCACCAGTAAGCGCATCCAAACCAATAAACCGGTTGTCTAAGGCGCGCACAACCACAATGCCCGCAGCCACAATTGGCTCGCTCAATACTTCGCTACCAACATTCACATTCCACAGTGCTTTGCCAGTGTCGTCATAGGCATAAACAGTACCCTTGGTACTCACGGCCACCGTAGTACGGCCATCCGAACCTGGGCCAATGGAGAGGCGCTCAGGCACTGAAACTTCCCAAACTTTATTGCCGTTCGCTAAATCAATTTTGGCCAAGTTGCCCCGTTGTGAAGCTGCATAGACAGCATCACCCGCAACGACTGGGTGGAAATTAAAACCTTCAGAAGCGCCAACACTGGTCGACCAGACTGGCTGCATATCAAATTGATTCGTTACAGCAACCAGCTCTGCTGGCTTGCGTACACGTGAGTTACCTGAACAACCGACTAGAGCAACCGCAATGAAGCTCGCTAGCAGTGCAATACCGGCAAATCTTGTTATTTGCTTTTGTGAAATCATCACTGCGCTACTCCCCCTACGGCATCCAACTTCACCTTCAAGAGACGACGCGCCTCTTCAGGGAACTCTTTAGCTTGGTCCAATTTCTTCCAGGCATCTTGATAGCTGACTTTTGCTTCTGCGTTTTTCTTTTGGGCTAAGTACCAATCCCCACGGCGCTCTAGCCATAGAGCCTCAAAGCCTGCAATCGGGGTTTCTTTCAAGATCTGATCGGCTTCTGCAAAGTCTTTTTCACTGCCCTGCTCAATTAACTGTGTCACTAAGCGCAATTTTGCTAAAGCAAGATAGCCATCATTGGAGGCATTCTTCGCAGCCCAACGCAAATACTCAGTTGCTTGGGTGCTATCCCCAGCATCTGCTGCAATGCGAGCAGCAATTAGGCTGGACATTGCAGCATAGGGAGTGCGTGGAAAATCTTTTTGCAAGTCATTAGTAGCACGCATTGTCACTTCTTTATCGCCTTTGGCAATGGCGACAACCATCGTCTCGTAAAGCTTGGATGCCTCTAGCGCCTGACTATTGCGCCACCACTGATAGCCACTATAAGCAGCATAAGCCAATAAAGCGGCAGTCAACACCCCAGTAATGAGGTTGCGGTATTTTTGCCAAAACGCTTTAAGTTGGTCTAACTGTTCTTGTTCTTCTAGATCTAAAGGCATGTGAATCCAAGCTGATTAATAGGTAATTTATGACGATTGCATGCAATGAATAGACTCATTCTATTCGGAGCTGCCTACTAAGGCATCAATTACAGCCTCTAGTACCCCATCCAGAGGTACGGCTTTTTGCTCCCCAGTGCCCCGCAGGTCTTTGAGTCCAGCCTCATTCTTAGCCAATTCATCTGGGCCAATAATGACTGCAAAAGCAGCGCCGCTAGCATCCGCTTTTTTCATTTGGGACTTAAAGCTGGCAGTTTGGCCATCTGGAGGGCAGAAAAGAATGGTGTCGATACCAGCACTGCGCAATCGTTCGGCAATGATCATGGCGGTTGTGAGGGTCTCACCACCTTGATGCAATACAAAAATATCGCACTGTGCCTGGGTTTCTGGCAAAGAACCAGAAACTTTCATGAGTTCGAGGACGCGTTCCATACCCATCGCCCAGCCGCAAGCAGGGGCTGATTTACCACCCATGCGTTCAATCAATGGATCGTAACGGCCGCCGCCGGCAATCGTACCTTGTGCGCCGAGCTCATCCGTGATCCATTCGAATACGGTGAGATTGTAATAATCCAAACCCCGCACTAAGCGCGGATTAATCTTGCAAGGAATATTGTTGGCTTTGAGTAAAGCCTGCACAGCATTAAAGTGCGCTAGCGATTCTTCTCCTAAGAAATCCAATAACTTGGGTGCGCCTTCGATCAATCCCTGCATCTCAGGATTTTTAGAATCCAAAATGCGTAAGGGGTTGCTCATGAGGCGACGCTGTGAATCTTCATCCAATTGCGTTTGATGACTCTCAAAGTAAGTCACTAAAGCAGCACGATGCTCAGCCCGCTCATTGGCTTGACCAAGAGAATTGATCTCAAGGCGCACACCTTTGAGTCCAAGCTCATCCCAGAGGCGTTGACCCATGAGAATAATTTCCGCATCGATATCCGGGCCAGCAAAGCCTAGTGCCTCAATACCAAATTGATGAAACTGACGATAGCGGCCGCGCTGTGGACGCTCATGACGGAACATGGGGCCGGTATACCAAAGGCGCTTTGGTCCTTCATACAACAAATTATTCTCAATCACAGAGCGCACTAGCGCTGCAGTACCTTCAGGACGCAAAGTGAGTTGCTCGCCATTGAGTCGATCCTCAAAGGAATACATTTCTTTTTCAACAATGTCGGTAACCTCGCCAATCCCCCGTTGAAATACTGCTGTTGCCTCAACAATCGGTGTTCTTAAAAACTCATAGCCATAAGCACGTGTCAAATCACGCAGAACATGCTCAAGATGCGCCCACTGTGCAGCATCTGCCGGCAGTAAGTCATTCATGCCGCGTACGCCATTAATCTTTTGCGTCTTTTGAACTTTGGTTTGATCAGTCATTTTTATTCTTGTTCTACTAATTTGGATCTATTAGGCTTTGGCAGCGTAGTTCTGTTTAACGTATTCATCGACGATGACCTGAAACTCTTCTGCAATTTTCTCACCACGCAAGGTTTTTACCTTTACCCCATCCACAAAAACTGGTGCAGCAGGCGTTTCACCAGTTCCCGGCAAGGAAATACCGATATTAGCGTGCTTACTCTCCCCTGGGCCATTCACAATGCAGCCCATCACAGCCACATTCATGTTTTCAACGCCAGGATGGGTTTTCTTCCAGACAGGCATTTGTTGACGTAAATAGGATTGGATGTTGGCTGCCAACTCTTGAAAAGTGGTACTGGTCGTTCTGCCACAACCAGGACAAGCAATCACCATAGGCGTGAAATTACGTAAGCCCATCGTTTGCAAAATCTCTTGGGCAACAATCACTTCATTCTCACGTGGTGCACCTGGGTCAGGCGTGAGCGAAACACGAATCGTATCGCCAATGCCTTCTTGCAACAAAATGCCCATTGCTGCAGTAGAAGACACAATCCCTTTACTACCCATGCCGGCTTCAGTTAAACCAAGGTGCAGTGGATAGTCAGAGCGACGTGAAAGATCGCGATAGACCGCTACTAAGTCTTGAACATTGCTCACTTTGCAAGAAAGCAAAATTTGATTAGGGTTCATACCCAACTCAAGGGCTTTTTCTGCTGATTGCAATGCTGATTGAATCAACGCTTCAATCATCACTTCTTGCGCAGTCTTTGGATTCTCCAAGGCTGCATTGCTATCCATGATGGAGGCTAGTAGCTCTTGATCTAAACTGCCCCAGTTCACCCCAATCCGAATCGGCTTATCGTATTTGCAAGCTGCTTCAATCATTTGCGCAAACTGTGGGTCACGCTTGGCGCCCTTACCCACATTACCGGGATTAATGCGGTACTTCGACAGCGCTTTGGCGCAATCCGGAAAATCATTCAATAAGGTGTGGCCGTTGTAATGGAAGTCGCCAATCAATGGCACCAACACATCCATCTTATCTAGCTGCTCACGAATATAGGGAACAGCTGCTGCAGCTTCTGGCGTATTGACAGTAATGCGCACCATCTCTGAACCCGCACGTGCTAATTCCTTTACCTGAATGGCTGTCCCTACTGCGTCTGCCGTATCGGTATTGGTCATTGACTGCACGCGCACGGGTGCATCACCACCAACAGTAATGATGTTCGTTTTCCACGCAACCTTCGCCTGACGAGTTGCTCTCTTAGGAGATGGTCCTAAGGGAAACGGTGGTAAAGAATGATTAGAGCTCATGGGAATCTATTGATCAGGGTCTCATGTTTAATTTAATTTTTTAAGCCACTCAATGGGCTGCTCATTCGGCTGTTCATCTGACTCAACTTCGGCGATATCGATCTCGGCTTTATGAACAGCGCGTTCACGTACTCGGGTGCGATCTACAACATCGCCTGCCAGCTGGCCGCAGGCGGCAGTAATATCATCACCGCGAGTCTTGCGCACAGTAGCTACCATGCCTGCATCCAAAAGAATGCTAGCAAAGGCGTTAACCCGCTGGGCTGAGGAGCGCTTGAGGCCAGATTCTGGGAATGGATTAAATGGAATCAAGTTAATTTTGCACTTGATGTTCTTGAGTAAGCGCACGAGTTCTTTTGCTTGAATATCCGAATCATTCACGCCATCAAGCATGCAGTATTCAAATGTCAAAAAGTCTCTTGGCGCAAATGGTAAGTAGCGCTCACAAGCATCGAGCAATTCACGTAAGGGATATTTTTGATTGAGTGGCACCAACTGATCACGCAAGGCATCGTTCGGTGCGTGCAAAGATACGGCCAGTGCAACTGGGCAATCTTGGGCGAGGCGATCAATCATTGGTACCACACCTGAAGTCGAAACCGTGACGCGACGACGTGACAAACCATAGGCCCTGTCATCAAGCATCAAACGCAAAGCAGAAACAACATTGTCGTAATTGAGTAAGGGCTCACCCATGCCCATCATCACCACATTGGAGATGACGCGCCCAGTGTGCTCCCAACCTGGAGTGGGGTATTTTTCTATTCTGCGAATCGCTTCTGGATCACTGCGCAAGAGATGTTCAGCGAACCACAACTGACCGATGATTTCACCGGAAGTGAGATTGCGTGAGAAGCCTTGATGGCCAGTGGAACAAAAGCGGCAATTGACTGCGCAACCTGCTTGGGAAGAAATACACAAAGTACCGCGATCATCCTCAGGAATAAACACTGACTCCACCGCATTACCGGCCCCAACATCTAGCAACCACTTACGGGTACCGTCTTGGGCGTGCTCATCTTTAATAACAGGCAGGGAAAGAACTTCAGCCTTATCTAGCAAGGTTGCTCGAAAGCTTTTTGCCAGATCACTCATATCGTTGATATCAGATACACCACGTTGGTGTATCCACTGCATGAGTTGTTTTGCCCTAAAGGGCTTTTCATTCAACCCCGCGACATACGCCGCCATTTGGTCGGCGTCAAAATCTAAGAGATTTACGCGCGGGGAGGTCAATGCGACTACTTATTAATCAATAGCTTTAGGAATACAGCGGATTAACGATTGAAAACTTGCATGCCAGGGAAGAAGAATGCAACTTCCACTGCAGCTGTTTCAGGAGCGTCAGAACCGTGTACCGCATTTGCATCGATGCTGTCAGCAAAGTCAGCACGAATTGTGCCTTTCTCTGCTTTTTTAGGATCGGTTGCGCCCATCAGATCGCGGTTCTTTGCAATTGCGCCTTCGCCTTGCAATACCTGAATCATCACAGGACCAGAAATCATGAAGCTCACCAAATCTTTGAAGAAAGGACGCTCTTTATGAACCGAGTAGAACTGCTCCGCTTCAGATTGGGAGAGATGCGCCATTTTGGACGCGACAATCTTCAAACCAGCAGATTCGAAACGGTCATAGATTTTGCCGATGACGTTTTTAGCGACAGCATCAGGTTTGATAATAGAAAGGGTGCGTTCAATTGCCATGCAATACTCCAATAGTGATTTCAAAGTTATTTGTTGGGTGGCTAAGAATCTGGGCTCAATCGCCCTGCCTACGCCAACGACCCCCAAATTATACATTGCTTAGCGGTATTTACCCCTAGACAAGTAGGGCTAAGCCCTTGAATTTACTGGGCATAAGCCCTTGTTTTGTAGGTCTTTATTTAAGGTTCTTGAAATTTGGCTCTTTTGTCTATACTTAATGTCAACAGCCCTTGATGGGCTTATGTAATCACTAGACAGAAGGAGTCAATATGAGTGATCTGAACTCTTACGGCTTCGGGCAAACCAGCTCGATCAGCACAGTACAGGTACGCAACCGCGTCCTACGTAATACCTATGCCCTCTTGGCACTATCCATGGTACCTACCGTGATTGGTGCGTGGCTTGGCGTTGCCATGGGTCTGGACTTATTCTCTGGCAGCCCTTTTATCGGCTTTATCGTATTTATGGCGGTGGCATTCGGTTTCTTTTGGGCTATTGAAAAGAACAAAGAGACTGGCGTAGGTGTCCTACTCTTGTTGGGCTTCACCTTCTTCATGGGCATCATGATGTCCCGCCTGATCGGCTACACCCTCAATAGCTATAGCAATGGCGCTGCGCTCATCATGCTGTCCTTCGGTGGCACAGCCGCAATCTTTGCTGTGATGGCAACGATTGCTACCGTGAGCAAGAGTGACTTTGCTGGCATGGGCAAGTGGTTGATGGTGGGCGTACTACTGCTGATCGTTGCCTCATTGGCCAACATCTGGTTGCAGTTGCCAGCATTGATGTTGACTGTGATGGTTCTCGCAATCGCCATCTTCTCAGCCTTCATCTTGGTTGATGTGCAGCGTGTCATCAACGGTGGTGAGACTAACTACATCATGGCTACTCTGGCTATTTACTTAGATGTCTACAACGTCTTTACCAACTTACTAGCCCTATTGGGTATTGTTGGCGGTAACCGAGACTAAGCGAGATTCAGAGAGTCAAAGTTACCTAGCAACTCTCCGTTGCTATCGCATATTGCCAAAGGCGCCCTCGGGCGCCTTTTGTTTTACTCAAGCTTTATTCTAGGTAGGTAACAAAAGCTTGAACAGCGCAAGACAGGGCAATTAAGATCACTACAACAGTGATGCTATCTGCGGCCTTCATGATCAACTCCTCTTCGGGAAAACTGGTTAGCAGCAAGATTTCTCTGCACGATTCCAATGTACCCCTCTAGCGAAACGTCCTAAAACCATATTGCACCGCAAAAAACTGATTTGCACCCATTTAGTGCTAAAACCCGTAAAAATCGTTCTCAATCCGGGATTTAGTGACTCTTTGCTAGATCAAATACCGCCATAGACTCTACATGGGAGGTGTGAGGAAACATATTCACAATTCCTGCACTGCTAAGGATATAGCCTGCCTCATGGCACAAAATCTCCACATCTCTAGCTAAGGTCTTGGGATTACAAGAGACATACACAATCCGTTTTGGAAGGAGATCACTTTTCATCAACTGTAGTTGCGCAAGGGATCTGCAAATCTCCAGCGCCCCTTCTCGGGGTGGATCCATCAACCAGCGCTCTGCTTTGCCCCAAGATGCAATCGTCTCTGGCGTCACTTCAAATAAATCACTTTGCATGAAACTCACTTGCTTTGCTAAACCATTATGTTCAGCATTTGCATTAGCTCGATTCGTTAAGGTTTCAAGACCCTCGATCCCCAAGACCTGCTGTGCTTTTCTGGCAAGCGGTAAAGTGAAATTACCAATGCCACAAAACAAATCGAGCACGCGATCACTAGATTCCACTTCAAGTAAACGAATCGCCCTACTCACTAATACACGATTCATCATGTGATTGACTTGGGTAAAGTCTGTGGGCTTGAACGGCATCTCGATTTCAAATTCGGGTAAGCGATAACAGAGCTTGCCAGTCTCTGGGTAAAATGGTGTTACGGTTTCAATACCCTTGGATTGCAACCAAATCCACACTTGATGCTCGTCTGCAAAATCACGGAGCTGCTGCTCATCTTCTGGCGTCAAAGGCAATAGATTGCGAAATACCAAGGCGGTGACTGGTTTAGATTTTGACGGATCATTCGGATCTTCCGGCTCACCGACTGCAATCTCAATCTGCGGCATCCGATCCACAATCGATAAGCCCATCACCAACTTTCTCAACTCGGGCAATAAATCCGATACGTGCTTAGGCAAAATTTCGCAAGCCGTCATATCGGCTACATATGCACTCTTGCCCTCATGAAAACCAATCAGTACTGTGCCTTTTTTGATTGAACGATTGACGACACTCAGGCGAGCGCGATGACGGTATTCCCAGGTGGGGCCACCCATGGGGCGCAAAATTTCTAAGGGCTTTACTTTGGCAATGTGTTGCAGATCATCTTCGAGCACGCGCTGTTTCATGGCAACCTGCGCACGGATATCCAAGTGCTGCATGGTGCAACCGCCGCATACACCAAAGGCTTTGCATTTAGGCTCAGCTCTGAATACCGCAGGTTTAAGAATATCGAGGACCTTGGCTTTACTAAAGCGAGCCTTGTCTCGGGTAATGACGTAGGTGACCCTCTCAGTCGGCAGTGCACCTTGAATAAAAATGACCTTGCCGCCTTGGCCTTGAATGATTTCTTCCTCATTAGGGGCTAAACGGGCAATGCCTTGGGCATCTAAATCGAGTGCTTCAACTTGTATTGGCTCAGTCACGATGATATTGACTGGCTTCTCACCTCTACGCATCCGCAGTAAAACCTTGGAGGTACTCCTGCCACTGAGCGCCATTCGGCTCTTTGGCAGCTTTTTCTAAATAGGCTTTTACAAAAGCGATTTCTTCTTGGTACTCCGCTAATGAAAAGCCACCACGCAACAACTGAAAGCGGCAATACATGAGATAGGTATTGACCACATCAGTTTCGCAATAGCGCCGGATGTCATCAATCTTGCCATCTTGATAAGCAGGCCAGACTTGGCTGCCATCCATACCCATCTTGCCTGGAAAGCCACAAAGCTTTGCTAAACCATCCAAGGGTGCATTTGCACGGCCGTTAAATTTAGCCAGTAGATCCATCATGTCTAGGTGACGCATGTGATAACGACTAATGTAGTTATTCCATTTGAAATCTCGACTATCGGCTTCTTGGCTCTCACCCATCTCCCAGTAGCGTGGTGCTTGAATGTGATTCGCGAGCGCACGGTAATGCAGTACTGGCAAATCAAAGCCGCTGCCATTCCATGACACTAATTGCGGTGTGTACTTTTCAATGAGATCAAAGAAAGCCTGAACTAAGACCTTTTCATCATCCTGCGGTGTTCCGAGGGTGCCTACCTTGAGTTGAGGCAAGCCCTCTTTCGTAGTTCTCCGAATCACACAAGAAATCGCAATAATCTTTTGTAGATATAAAGGTAAAAATTCACTACCTGTTTTGGCGGCACGCTCAGCCATGGCAGCGGCAGCTACTTCGGCATCACTCATGGTGGCTGGGTAGTCTTCTAGACGACGCAATCCCGCAACATCAGGAATGGTTTCAATATCAAATACCAGTACGGTGGCCATAGGCTTTTGCCAAACCCTTACTGTAAATACGGTGTTGGATTGACTGGCTTACCGTTAACGCGCAACTCAAAATGAAGCTTAGTCATGGTGCTGTCTGTATCACCCATCTCAGCAATCTTCTGGCCCTTACGCACGGTATCGCCCTCTTTCACCAAGAGCTTGCTATTGTGCGCGTAGGCTGTGAGATAAGTGTTGTCATGTTTGATGATGACTAAGTTTCCATAGCCCCGTAAGCTATTACCGGCATAAACCACCTTGCCATCAGAGGCTGCCAATATCGGCTCACCAACCTTGCCAGCGATATCAATGCCTTTGTTGGTCTCGTTAAATTCTGCAGTAACCTTGCCTTTTGCAGGCCAAGATAAACGAATGCCAGGTTCAGCAACAACGTCAGGCTTGCTGGATTCTGGTGCGGGTGTATCCACTTTGTCACTTGAAGGCTTCTTATCTGCAGTCTTGTCCGGGGCTTTTTCTGTTGCCTTAGCTACTTTTGATGCTGTTGGTGGCTTCACCAAAATCAAATCACCCACCTCAATGACATTTGGGTTGAAGCTTGGGTTCAATGCCGTATTCCACTGTGCAACATCTCGTGGTGCTTGACCATGATCTAAAGCAATGCGTGCCAAGGTGTCACCCTTCTTCACACGATAGTAACCAGGAGGTGCTGGCTCTGAAGAACCAGTGCGGTCAATCACATTTGCTGGCTTTGCTCTAGGAGTGGTACTACAGCCGACTATGAGAAAGCAGGAGACAGCCAGTAGCGCGACTAGGCAACTTTTAAACAGGGTGTTTAGCATCGATATTGGCTTCATTCTGAATAGATCTCACTTGATCTCACACTACCCCTGATTGTAAGGGGACAAAAAAGACCTCGTCCAGCACAGTTCTTTGATAGCGCTGGGAGCTCATCCGCTCGACCATGATGAGCTGCTGCTCTTTCTCATTTTTGGCAACTGGGGCAACCAAACGGCCGCCAATCGCCAATTGATCCAATAAAGCGTCTGGAATACCTAAACCCGCCGCGGCCAGAATGATTCCATCAAAGGGAGCAGCTAGGGGTAGACCCAAGATACCATCGCCATAAATGAGGCGCAGATTATTGATCCGAAAAGGGCGCAATTTTGCTCTAGCCATATCGTGCAAAGGACGAATCCGTTCAATCGAGTACACCTCTTCTGCTAGCAAACTGAGTACCGCTGCTTGATAACCGCAACCAGTACCAATCTCTAAAACCTTACCCAATGGATGACGTGGTTTATGCAATAGCTCAATCATGCGCGCTACTACCGATGGCTTAGAAATCGTTTGCTCATGACCGATCGGCAGTGCCGTATCTTCATAGGCTTGTGCATGTAAACCGGCATCCATAAATGCATGGCGCGGTACAGTAGCAATCGCTTCTAAAGTTTTACCGTGCTTTACACCGCTAGCATGTACTTTGGCTGCTAGTGCTTGGCGATAAGCGGCAAAACGCTCGATGGGTGCCTTCAACCGCGATCCCAGCCGTTAGCACGCATCGCCGCTAAGCGTGCGTGATGACTTAAATCCAATTGCATTGGTGTAATCGAAATGCAGCCATCGTCAATCGCATGAAAATCAGTGCCTTCAGAATTATCTTTGACGTGCCCTGCAGCACCAATCCAATAGATCTTCTCGCCTCGCGGGCTATCTTGCACTACTACCGGCTGTGAGTGATGACGATTCCCCAAGCGGGTCACGCGCCAACGATACAAATCTGCATAAGGACGATTCGGAATATTGACGTTGAGCAATGTAGCTGTACCTTCAGCACGTGCCAGATTGGAAACGAGCATTTGTGCAACAACATCATGCGCAGCCTTGGCAGCATCTTCAATACGATTCCAGCCCCGATCAATTTGAGAAAATGCGATGCCGGGCACACCAAACATCACCCCCTCAATGGCGGCAGCGACCGTTCCTGAATACAGCACATCCTCACCCATGTTCTCACCCTGATTAATACCAGAGATAACAAGGTCAGGCTTCTCGTCTAAGAAACCGGTCATGGCCACGTGGACACAGTCAGTCGGTGTACCGTTGATGAAGAAGAAGCCATCACGCTCACCACCAGCCACTCGATGAATCGAGAGGGGTCTAGATAAGGTTAAAGAGTTAGAAGCGCCGCTGTGATTTTGCTCTGGAGCAATCACGGTAATACGACCCAATGGACGCACTGCGTTTACTAGGGCTAATAGGCCTGGAGCCAAATAGCCATCATCGTTGGAGATCAAAATATGCATCGTTCAATTATCCAATGATTTTGGATTTAGCTCAGGAAATACCGCAACTTATGCCGAACGATGCTCCCGCGAGCGGATCCAAGCATAGAGTACTGGGAGCACAAGCAAGGTAAGCAAGGTCGTTGTCACCATACCACCCACAATGACGAGCGCCAATGGGCGTTGTGCCTCAGAACCAATCGCATGGGACATCGCTGCTGGCAAAAGGCCTAGACCCGCCAAGAGTGCAGTCATTAATACCGGCCTCATCCGCAAGGAGGCGCCCTCGACAATCGTATCTTTAATGGAGTGGTGATCCGACTTGGAGAGCTTATTGATATAAGAAATCAAAATCACACCGTCTTGAATCGCAATTCCAAAGAGCGATAGGAATCCAATGCCGGCTGAAATACTGAAGGTTTCTCCAGTGAGCAGCAGAATCAGAATGCCGCCAATCGCTGCAAACGGTACGTTCAACAGCACAATGAAAGCATCACGGAAATTGCCAAAGGCACTATAGAGCAGCAATGCAATCGCAAGCAAGGTCAAAGGCACGATCATCATCAGCTTCTTTTGTGCTACTTTCATCTGATTGAACTGGCCATCCCAGGTGATGCGATAACCACTTGGTAAAGAGATGTTGGCATTCACCAATTTTTGCGCTTCAGTTACAGCGCTACCAAGGTCTCTACCCCGTACGCTAAATTTAACGGCGATATAACGACGTCCAGATTCACGGTAGATGTAAAACGGGCCATCAGCCACTGCCACATTGGCGACCATGGATAAGGGCACGCGACTACCATCCGGTGTATCGATTAAAAGTTGCTCAATGGAGTCGACCGTATTACGACTTTCTTTATTGAGTCGCACTGCCAATCCAAAGGTTTTTTCATTTTCTAGAATATTGGTAATCGGCGCACCACCAATCGAGTAAGCAACGAGCGTTTGGATATCGTTGACATTAATACCAAAGCGCGCGCACTTCTCTCGGTCGATTTCAACATTCAAAGTTGGCTGCCCTAACTCGGTAAAGATACCTTCATCCGCAATGCCTGGCACTTTGCGCAATTGCTTAATCACATCCCGTGCTTGTCGATCTAATATCTCTAGGTCTGTGCCGAAAATTTTGACGGAGTTTTCGCCTTTAACGCCTGAGAGTGCCTCGTTCACGTTATCTTGAATGTACTGTGAGAAGGTGTAGTCCAATCCCGGAATACCCGCCAAGTACTTTTCAAGGCGCTTCATCAACTGCTTCTTACCTGCACCAGGAGGCATATCCTGTGGTGACTTAAAGTAAATACCATATTCTTGGTTAAATACGCCGGTGGGGTCAGTACCATCATCGGGGCGACCAATTTGTACTGAAACATACTTCACTTCAGGATTGTTCTTGAATTCATTACGCAATTGATTGGCCAACTCGACGGAGTACTTCAAATCCACGGTGTTTGGTAGCGTCACCCGAATCCACAAATTATTCTCTTCTAGAGTAGGCAAGAACTCGGTACCCAGCTGTGTAGCGCCCACCACTGTAAGAAGCAAGACACCAATAGCCGTCAACAACACTTGTTTAGGTCTATCCACCAGATAGCGTAAAAGCTTTTTATAGCGGACCAACAACTTGTCTACAAACTTCGGCGGATGGTGCTCTTCACCTTCCTTAAAGATATACGAGATCATCGTAGGCACGAAGGTCAAGCTCAAAATAATCGAGGCAAGCAATGCAAAGCCCATAGTGAATGCCATTGGGCGGAAGATGATGCCTTCCACACCGCCCATTAAAAAGAGAGGTGAATAGGCGGTAATGATGATGCCGGTTGAAAAGACCATCGCACGCTGCACTTCACTGGTACCCAACACAATGCTTTGATTTAGCTTAGTGCGTCTTTCTTCGAGGTGGCGCATGACGTTTTCCATCACGATCACCGCAGCATCCACGATCACCCCGAAGTCAATTGCTCCGAGAGAAATCAAATTGGCTGGGACCTTAAATTGGTCCATATTAAAAAAGGACACGCACAAGGCTAGTGGAATCACCGCAGCCACCACTGCTGCTGCTTTGAAATTACCCAAGAAGATATACAGAATGATCAAGACCAAAGAGATACCGAAGAATAGTGTGTGCTTCACAGTCTCTAAGGTGATATCGAGAAGCACTTGACGGTCGTAAAACGGGAAAATATCAATACCAGGCGGCAAGATAGAAAGATTGATCTCTTTAATTTTCTCTTTAACGCGATCGAGCACTTCGGAGGCATTCTCACCGCGTTTTAGCAGAACCACACCTTCTACGGCATCCGGATTGTTTTGATACTGGAACATGCCCTGACGTAATGCATTGCCAACCACCACATCCGCAACATCACCTACGCGAACAGCAACACCATTATTGACAGTCAGCACAATACGCTTAATGTCATCAACGTTTTGCAGCAAGCCGACGCCACGGACCACCAACTGTTGCTCACCAATGGGTAGAAGACCGCCACCCACGTTAATGTTGGAGTTGGTTACCGCGTCAACCAACTGTTGCAAGGTGACATTTTTCGCCTGCAAGCTGCCCGGTTTAATAATGATTTGATATTGGCGAGTCTTGCCGCCAAAAGAGGAGATATCTGGCACACCTGGAATATGCTTTAACTCTTTGTAAATCTCATAATCTTGCAAGGTTTTGAGTGCCATCGGAGAGGCATACTCACTTTGCAAGACGTAGCGCATGATCTCACCCGTTGCATCAGAGTCTGGACTCATCGCAATGGTGGCGCCCGTAGGTAAGTTCAAATTGTTCAGCGAACTGTTAATGAGCTGGCGGGCTTTAAAGTTATCTTCACCGTCTTTAAACTTCACCGTCACCACTGATAAACCAAATAGCGATACGGAGCGGAATGCTTGCACCCCAGCAATACCCGCTAAGGCATTCTCGACGGGAATGGTAATTTGTTGCTCAATCTGTGCCGTACTTGCACCGGGCCACTGAGCAATAGCTTGCACTGTCAATGGTGCAACGCCCGGATAAGCTTGTAAAGGGAGTTTTAAGAAGCTATGAATACCAGCTATCAATAAGCCAATCGCCAACAGAATAATCAGCAGGCGTCGGCGCAGGACGGTATTAATATTCATGAAAAAACCTTAGTCTTCTTCGCGCAAGAAGCGTTGGTTTAGCAAGGTAGCACCTTTAGTGACAACTGTTTGGTGCGCTTCTAAACCATCGGTTACAGCAAATTCATTTGCATTTAAAGCAAAGCCATAGATTGGACGGCGACTAAATGAAGTATCGCCAGTTTTAATAATGGCGTAACGGATATTTCTTCCCTGAATCACAGCAGATGTCGGAATAACCACCGCTTCGGTTTTGCCAATCTCCAGAGTACCGCTCACAAACATCTCCGGCTTGAGCAGACCATCGCTGTTATCAATCTCACAACGTACCACTAGCGCATGCGTGACTGGATCAATGGCAGCGCCAACATAGTTGGCTTTGGCGATAAATTCACGATCGGGATAGGACTCCACTTTGAGACGGAAAGTATCCCCTACTTTGATCTTCCCAACATCTTGCTCGTACACATTGCCTAAAAACCAGAGGTTCTTCGGATCGGCAATGGTGGCCAAAATATCGCCGGTATTGAGATAAGCGCCTGGATCAACCGCACGCTTAATGACTACACCATCAATTGGTG
This sequence comes from Polynucleobacter sp. MWH-Svant-W18, assembly GCF_018687495.1. Lineage (NCBI taxonomy): Bacteria > Pseudomonadati > Pseudomonadota > Betaproteobacteria > Burkholderiales > Burkholderiaceae > Polynucleobacter > Polynucleobacter sp. MWH-Svant-W18. The sequence goes on along the minus strand of NZ_CP061293.1, from coordinate 612,553 downwards.
CCCGAATCGGAAAGGTTGGGGAGGCTTGACCAGTAGTGCGCAGGCGATTGATATCTTCATTGCTCGCCCCGAGCACACGCAAATGGTTTGCTGCCGCCTCTGCCGTGGACTGTGCGTCTTGATACAAGCCGCTGACTTGATTCTTTTGCAAAGCAGCAACCATCTTGGAGGAAAGAATAAATTCAGTTTGCGCAGAAACATAATCAGGACTGAAGTAATCGGCTAAGGCTTGCCCTGTTTTTACGATGGCACCGTCAAAAGCATAGATCCGCTCTACTCGACCTGGTGCTCTTGCAGAGATGACTTTTAAGCGCTCTGCATTGAACGCTAAGCGGCCCGGCACAGATAAATACATTGGTGCAGAACCTTCTGCAGTTTGCATAAATTCAAAGTTATCGGGCGATAAAACAACTCCCGGTAAATTGATATTAATAATGCCGTTTTTTTCTACATCAATCACTTTCTTCGAGGCGCTGGTATCCGGTGCAGGAGGCGCAATCATCTTGCCAATATTCACCCCAAGGATCAGAGCGATGATTAAATAAGAAACCAGACGAAAACGGGGTTGAGCCCAGTACTTTCTTGCCAAGCCATCAACATGACGATAGAAGTGCATGCCCTTCTCGCGCAAAGTATGCGCAAGGGGTTGGAGCTTTTCTAGATAGGGCTTCAGTTTGTCTAAGTATTTTTTGAACATATGCCTATGACCTAATCAATGGGATCTTTGCCAGCCGCAGCAAATAGATTTGCCTTGGATTGCAATAAATTACTTTGGGCAATTGCGAGCTGAATTTCTAGGCTACGCAATTGCACTTGTGCTGTTAATAAATCCGTAAAGCCTGCGCCGTTAGAGGCATATTGAGCTAAGGCCACACGATACGCAGCTTCAGCTTGAGGAACTTGGCGATCTTTTAAGAACTCGGTATAGCGCTTGGCTTGCTCATATGCAGCATAAGCAGTGCCAACGCCCAGAATGACTTGCTGACGATTAGAGATATCTGAAGCCTCAGCAGCCGCCTTGCTGCGCATCGCCTGCTCTACCCCATAGCGCTCTTTGGTAAAGAAGTACAAAGGAATCACTAAGTCCACTTCAAACTGATAGTAAGCAGCGCCATTATTAGAGGTAAATGGTCCACGGGGAGTGTAAGAGCTCGCCACCACCTGAAAGTCAGGCAAGTAGGCAGTTTTCGCAAGCGTTACCCCTTTTTTGGCAGCTTCTAATTGCAAACCAGAGCTTTTGAGCACTGGGTGGGCGCCTTCAGCGTAGTTCTCTAACTCGATTAAGGTAGGTACCTGCGTGGCACGTAAGCCATGATCAGATGCAAGGATGAGCTTATCGCGTGGATCACGGCCAATCAGTGCATTGATATTTTTATAGGCAACCGTTAATTGTTTCTCAAGAATGAACTTGTCAGACTCAGCAGAGCTTTGGGCCACTTGAGCATTCAGATACTCAACGTAAGCAGCCGCATGGTTTGAGTAACGCGCCTTGGCAATATTCTTAATGAGTTCAGTACGAATGACCGTGTCACTTAATACTTGTAATTGGCGTTGTGCAGACAAGGTACTGAAGTACAAGGTTGATAACTGTGCGCCGAGCTGAAGATAGAGATTCTCATTCTGGGCTTGCAATGCTTCTGCGCCCTTATCTGCGATGTCGGAAGCGAGTGATTTCTTGCCCGGAAACTTAATCGGCTGAGCAAATGAGTAGCCACTGTTACCAGCGGGGTTAGTACCCGCAGTTCCTAATGCAAATGCTGAGCCCACAGGCATGCCAGACCAAATCAAACCGACTTGTGGATTGTCTGGTGCAGCAATTTGTGGAACCGTTGCTTTTGCTGCTAAGTAGGTTTCACGTGCAGCAATGAGTTGTGGGTTATTACTACGAAGCTCATTCCACAACTGACGTAAGTCAAAAGTATTGGGACTGGTTTTTTGATTAATCGTTTTTGAATCCGCCAGCATTCTTCTATCTGGTGGCGCCTTTGGCAAATAGGATTCTGTCGTTGGCGGAGTCATGACCGCATCACTGCTCGTTAATACCTGCACCGATCCAACCCCACTTTGTGCGAGGGACGGAACGGCACATAAGCAACAAAAACTGAAGGCAAAAACCCGAACAGAAAAACCTGTTACAGAAGTATGGCCGCTGTTGTTTTTATTGCTTTTAATCAAAGGTGACTCAAATCGGTAAAGACGATGAATTTATCAAAAAACATCTAATTGGAATAATAGGCCGATTATAGGGTACTAGGCAAAAAAGTAAGTATTTTGACAATCCCTATCTATCTGATTCTAAAGGGATTAAGGACTTATAAACCGTCCTCTACCGCACTGATTTCGGCTGCGGCGAACCTACATCTCAATATGCGCCCGAATACCAAAGAAATTGACTGGGCCGCGTGCTGAGTTGTAAGCGGGGTTAGCAATGCGCTGATAGTCCGCAGAAAGATAGAGATCCTTATAGACCTTAGCACTGTAATAGGTCTCCAAAATTTGTTCGGTTTTGTAGCTTAACTTGCCATCACCAATAAACGCAGTCATGCCGCCCTGTTGCAAATAAGTAATTTGCGAGGCAGAGATACCGTTCACGGCAAAGCCCAGACCCACGGTGTCATCTGGCCTTGACCAAGAGGATCCCTTGATACTCAAGCCACCCGAAAGCGACTTACTAATATCGAGTGTTTGGGTTTCTGTAGTTCCTGGATTCCAGCTCCAACGACCAAACACACCAATATCCTCAGTGATTGCTTGCTCCAAGTTCAAGCCATAACCCCAAGAATTGGTTGCCGCTTGGCGCACATTGACAATATTCGGCGGCGGTGAATTGGTTTGCTGAGCCAGGTTAATCGCGTTTTGGTAATTACCCATAAAAGCACGCTGTTGATAAAACAAACCTCTCACCGCACCAGGCTGACCCCATAGTTCATGTGAACGCGTGAGCTCCACTTGATTGCTGTAATCTTTAGACAGCGAGTAGTCCAATTGAGCGGTATTGGGCACGGTTGGCATCGCCAATCGTGCGAACTTCAAGATGTAATTGTCTTGATACCACTCGACTACACCACCGTAGGTATAGCCTTTGGTGTCCGCCGCGTAGCCATAGGCGCCCATCGAGAAAATCGCAAAGTTCTGAAACTGTGTGCGGCCATCATGGCTATAGGTATTGTCATCAAAGAAATCTAAGGTGGCAAATTTACCGTAGCTCACCACAATACGGTTCTTATCCAGATTGCCTGACAATTGATTGGCTTCACTTTCAATATGTTCTTTACCGCCACCTAAGCCAAAGGTCTGACGCAAAAATGCGCGTGCGGTGTAATAGATCGGCGGAGCATACGCACCCTTTTGTAATTCACCATTCTGAAAGCCACCCAAACCAGTCAACTGGCCACCGAATGGAGTGCCTTCAAACATCTCACCATTCCAGTAAACCTCAGCCCCTTCCCACAGGCGAGTACCAACAAATGCGGTTGCGCTCAAAGAGTAGCTCTTACCACCGCTACCTTCAGATTTGTTTAAGAGACTGTTCTCTCCATAGTAAGGAGAGTTGAAATTATTTTTCTGTTGCGCAATGTAAGTCGCTTGTCCATGAATACTCCACTGCTCGGTCTCACCCAATACTGCTTCTTGACTATCAACAATCGGCTCATCGCTCACTGGCGAGACTGCATTTGCCACAGGTGAGAAGATGCTAGCCATCAACGCCCCTAGCAAGGCAATCGCAAATAAGCGCTTACCTCGCAATACAACAGTGGCGGAATATTGAATAGTAGCTGGCATAGGAAATTCTAAAAGTGATAGGATTGTAAATGATAATGAATCTCATTTACTAGAATTGCTGGTATCTGTGATATTCCAGCTCATTTGGACCCAAAAAAACGGGTTTAGGGCAAGAAAAGATGCTCTTGAATGAGCACTGAAGAATATTCATGAAGAGCCATTGCGATGGAAATCTACAACACTAAGTTAGTTTTGTGACGTGGTCATGAACCCAACAAACTAGGCTCGTTGAAACTCTTAACGTCGATCGAGCAACGCTCTAGCGAGGGTGCCCGCATCAACATATTCGAGCTCACCCCCTACCGGAATACCCCTTGCGATACGAGTAACTTTAATGCCCTTCGCCTTGAGTACCTCACCAATGTAATGGGCAGTTGCCTCGCCTTCGCTGGTGAAATTCGTGGCTAACACCACTTCCCGAATCGGAATACCGGTATCCGGATTTTCAATGCGCGTCAGCAAACGATCAAAATGAATTTCATTTGGGCCCATGCCATCGAGTGGCGAGAGACGGCCCATGAGCACAAAGTAATTCCCTTTAAAGCTCAGTGTCTGCTCCACCATCACTTGATCAGCGGGTGTTTCGACAATACAGAGCAGTGATGGATCACGGCGCTCATCAGCGCAAGTGCTACAAATTTGGGTTTCAGAAAACGTATTACAACGTGCGCAGTGACCTACAGTCTCAACTGCTTCACCTAAGGATTGGGCAAGTACTGCTGCGCCATTACGATCATGTTGCAATAAATAGAAGGCCATGCGCTGCGCAGACTTGGGCCCTACTCCAGGCAAGACGCGCAAGGCCTCGATCAATCGACCCAGAGCATCTACCGGTGCTTCATGACGTGCCATGAATTAAAACGGCAACTTAAAGCCAGGAGGCATTGGCATCCCTGCCGTGGCACCGGACATGACTTGCGCGCTTGCTGCCTCTACTTGCTTAAAAGCATCTGTATAAGCAGTGACGATTAAGTCTTCCAACATCTCGCGATCGTCCATTGCGCCTGGCTCAATCTGGACACGCTTCATTTCGTATTTACCAGAGATGGTGACTTTGACTAAGCCAGCAGCTTGGCCAGTAACTTCAAGGGCAGCCAATTGCTCTTGCGCTACCTTCATCTTCTCTTGCATCTGCTGGGCCTGTTTCATGAGGCCAGCAAGTCCACCTTTCATCATCGCTTTATTCCTTAGTGCTTATGAGTATTGCTATTTAAATTAAAGAGCTTGTATTAGAGTGAGCGCATTACAAGGGTTTGACTGAACCACCAACCACTTTGGCACCAAACTCTTTTTCGAGTTGCTGAATAAAGGGGTCAGCTGCAATCATTTGCTCAGCGTTCATTCTTTTCTCTTGATGAATCTGCGCATCGACCTTAGCAACCGTCTTGCCTTCGACTTCACCCTTTTCAATCACGATCTTCACTGGCTTACCAAAGTGCGCAGTAAGAGCATCAGCCAAGCGGGCAATCGATGCTTCAGAAGCCAACTGCGGCATTGGCGTCACAATGGTGGCGCGCACTCCAGTGGCAGAATCATTCCAATCTTGTAGCTCAGTCTGAAAAGCCAATTGCTGCACCATGCCCTTCACAGGTAATTGACGCATCAAGCCATGCCAATCTGGACGATCTGCTGCGCTGGCAGCAGGTGCGGGAGCTGGGGCAGGCGCTGGGACTGGAACTGCAGCCTTCACTGGTGCAGCTGCTGCAGGTGCTGCAGTTCTGGCTGCTGATGCAGTAGATGAAGGTCTAGCAGTATTGGCTGGTGGTGCTGAAGGTGTTGGAGCAGAACCGCTGCCTCCGTTGCCACCAGTGCCTGCTGGGCGGAAGGCCAACATGCGTAGCAAGGTCATCGCAAAGCCGGTTTGTTCATCGGGTGCGAGTGATAAATCAGGACGGCTAGTAATCGTAATTTGATAGAAGAGTTGCGCTTCTTCTTTGGTGAGTTGCGTAGCTAGGCGACGAATCTCCCCTGCTTCTGGCCAATCCTCTAATACAGACTCTGGTACGACTTGTGCTGCAGCAATCTTTTGCAAGAGGCTGGAGAGATCTTGCAATGCTAATGAGAAAGACATGCTGCGCTCACCCATTTCATTAGCGACCGCTAAGAGGCTTGCGCCATCTTTGGCAATGAGGCAATCCAGAATACGAATGAGATACGCATCATCGAGTGTGCCAAGCATGCCGCGTACTGACTCTTCAGTTACCTTACCTGCAGCATAAGCAATTGCTTGATCTGTCAGAGAGAGTGCATCACGCATTGAGCCTTGGGCTGCTTTAGCCAGTACCCGTAGTGCATTGACTTCGTAGCCAACTGTTTCAGCAGCAAGGACTTTTTCAAGATGCTCAACGATGAGCGGTACGGGCATTTGCTTGAGGTTGAACTGCAAGCAACGGGACAAAATAGTGACGGGGATCTTTTGGGGATCCGTTGTCGCTAGAATAAATTTGACGTGCTCTGGAGGCTCTTCCAATGTTTTGAGCATGGCATTAAAGGCATGATTGGTGAGCATGTGCACCTCGTCAATCATGTAAACCTTGTAACGTGCATTGCTGGGTGCGTAAGCCGCTTTTTCTAGTAAGGCAGCAATATCATCAACACCACGATTACTGGCAGCATCCATCTCAATGTAATCAACAAAACGACCAGCATCAATTTCCATACAAGCTGGGCATTTACCGCAAGGTTCAGAAGTCATCTTGCCTGAGCCATCAGCGCCAGTGCAATTGAGCGCTTTGGCCATAATGCGGGCAATGGTGGTCTTACCTACCCCACGCGTACCGGTAAAGAGCCAGGCATGATGCAAACGACCTTGATCTAGAGCATGCGTTAAGGCTTTAACCACATGGTCTTGTCCTACTAGCTCAGAGAATGTTTTAGGGCGCCACGAACGGGCTAATGCTAAGGCAGTCATGTCTTACATTCTAACAAGCTAAAATGGAAGTGGATGGGCCTCCCCGCATGGTGGGTTGGATAACCTGGTCAGGTCGGGAACGAAGCAGCCAAACCCAATTTCTGCCAGTGCCGGGGGTTTGGCTCATCCACCCTTCTTCCCATATATAAGCACTGAAAATGGACTGATTTAGAAGATTTTCAGCATCCTCAGAATTCCCCAAATCATCCAAATGATTGCCAAAACTAGAACAGTGCGGGCATCTAAATGAATCTTAAATAGCTGTAATCGCCTGTGGGAACACTCAATAGAAACTCGCAAAGCTAATCTCCTCTATATATAAGAGTTCAGCGTAGAGGATTGAGATGATGATGGGTAGTGATTAAGGCTGAATTGAGTGTAGGAAAGCATAACGCTCTCCTAGGTCCAAGAATAAATAAGGGAATAAGGAGTCCGTGATTTCCTTATTCCCCGAAAAAACCTGCTACAGCAATATGTTTTTTAGACTTATCTCTTAAATCCCCGAGTGGGACTTGCGATTAAATGCCTGTTTTGTGGCACTTTCATGACGCTTGGTGTTCTTCAGCACTGCACAGTACGACAGCACCATAATTGCTGCCAATGAGATGCCATTAAAGTTATTTAGTATGTCCATTTGCTTCTCCTTTGTATGTCGTTGGGGTTCTTTTATCTAGCTACCGGTAATTCATCCCACTGCGTGGTGTAGTTAGGTGATTTATTGCCTGAGCGCATTTGCCAGGCTTGTTTAGTTCTGTTGGTACCTGCAGCTGCCGATTTGATGGCGGTATTACCAAAACGGTTATTGATTTCATCCACAGCTTTCATGAGCTTGGCTGATTTGCCTCTGCTCTCGACATCATCAAAGAGTGATTGCTGCATGGTGGGCTTATCACTGATGAGGTTCAGAATCACGCCTGCCTTCTTATATCGAAAGTTAGCTTGATAAATTTGCTTCAGACCTGCTAAGGCTGCATTGGTTAATGTCAGCGTGTTATCTGTTGGATTAGCCAGTGGAATGGTGACGCTTTGATGATGCTGCGGTTCATTTTGCTTAAACGGATTCGTCTGAATAAATACCGTGAGTGCACCCGTAGTGCTGTTTTGCGTTCTGAGCTTTTCAGCTGCGCGGGCGACATGGGTAGCAACGGACTCAGCAAGCTCTATCTGACTGGTGACCAACTTGCCAAAGCTGCGTGAGGCAATGATTTGTTGTTTGGCTGGCGCCACTTCCTCAAGCTGCAAGCAAGAGATGCCGCGTAACTCATAGCAAAGGCGCTCCATCACGACGCCAAATTGCTGACGCATCGCTTGGGGCGAGGCCTGCAAGAGATCGAACACGCTCTGAATATGTTGAGCCTTGAGTTTTTTAGCGATTTGTCTGCCAACACCCCATACCTCACCCACTTCAGTCTCGCTCATCCACTGATAAAGCTCTGGTTTAGCCATGGCATTGACATCGCAGACTCCAGCAAACTGTTTGTGTTTCTTGGCTAAGTGATTAGCCAGCTTCGCTAAGGTCTTGCTCGCACCAATGCCCACGCAGACTGGCAAGCCCGTTGTGTCTTTTACTTGCTGCTTGATGGTTTTCCCAAGCTCAATGGTGTTTGCGTATTGCTTGAGCACAGTCTCAATTTGCAAGAAGCTCTCATCGATGCTGTAGACCTCGAGGTTGGGCGTGAATTTTCTTAAGACTTGCACAACACGACTACTCATATCACCATACAAGGTGTAGTTTGATGAGTAGGCTTTGATGCCATGCTTTTTTGCTAAAGCTTCCATCTGAAACCAAGGGGTACCCATCTTGACGCCTAGGGCCTTGACTTCCGCGCTACGTGCGACTGCGCAGCCATCATTATTCGAGAGCACTACCATCGGCACTTCTGCTAACTTGGGCTGGAAGACGCGCTCACATGAAACGTAGAAGTTGTTGACATCTACTAAAGCAAATAAAGAGTTTGTGGAAGACGAGCTCATCTCTTGGCCTCTTTCTGATAACGCGTGCTGGCATTGCTGTACTTACGCACAACACCAACAACTACTCCCCAGATTTGCAACTCACTACCTTCATTAAAAGTAATGGCTTGATAGCTAGGATTTTCTGGTTGGAGCTCAATGCGGCCACGCAATTGATAGAGACGCTTGATGGTGTACTCACCATCAACGACTGCCACCACGATGTCTTTATGTTTCGGTTTGAGCGCTTTATCTACTACCACTTTGTCGCCATCACAAATTCCGGCGCCGAGCATGGAGTCTCCCTTTACGGTGAACATGAAGGTAGCGGGTTTGTTCTGCACCAGGTAATGATTCAGATCCAAGCCCTCTTCGGCGTAATCTGCCGCTGGGCTGGGGAATCCAGCCGAAATCCGATGACTCAGTAACTTGAGCTCACAGCTAGCAAAATGTCCTGCCAAGACCTGTGGTGCCTGGCTGAGGGTTACATTTTCGGGGGTGCTTACTTGCGTCATAGTCATTAATATACTGTATGTTTATACAGTATATGTAAAAACCGCAAAAATGAGCCTGTTTTTGTTGTTTTAGGACTATTTACTCAAAATTTAGGCAACAAAAAACCACCCGAAGGTGGTCTAGCGCTGCCCTCTTATCCTTTTTGTTTGTTCAACAAAAAGCAAACGCCAGGATGGCTGGGTCATCTAAAAAGGCATTTGACAGATAAATGCTGGCGCGGTAAATCCAAGGCTGCACAAGTTCTACTAGTTCAATGAGGGGCGGGCGTTCCATGATTTGATAATAGTGCTTTATTTAACATTCTAGTGGACTTTTCTGAGAATTCCCATAATTTTTGTAGTTATATTAATTCATTGATGTTATGATTTAACGTAACTACAATATTTCCGATGAAATTCACTTATGATTCGGCAAAAAATGATTCAAATCTCAGAAAACATGGCCTACCCCTCTCAGATGCAAGTCTACTTGATTGGAATACAGCCTTAAGCTGGATCGATGAAAGAAAGAATTACGGTGAAGAAAGATGCATTGCCTTGGCCGCAATGCATGAACGTCTGTATTGCGTAGTTTATGTTGAGTCGAAAGCAACGATGAGAATCATCAGTTTACGAAAAGCAAATAACCGTGAGATGAAGATCTATGAAGAAGAAACTAATTAGGCTGAGTGCCGAAGAAGATGCTGCAGTTACAAAAGCGGCGATGTCAGATCCAGATAGCCTTCCATTTACCGATGAAGAGTGGGAGAAAATCAGACCTAGACTAGTTCGTGGTCGTGGTAGACCCTTGGGTAGCGGAGTCAAAGAGCAAGTCACTCTCAGAATTGATAAAGATGTTTTAGACTTTTATAAGTCTAAAGGTGAAGGCTGGCAAACATTTATCAACCAAGTGCTTGGCGAAGTAAAAAGAGAATCGAAATCCATCTCGACCGTTGAAAAGAAGCTCAATAAAGGCGCTTTGATCGCTAACAAGTTCAAAGCTGCTGCTTAAGCACTTACTTCACTTCGACGATCTCGCCTTCAGCAGAAATCAAATAAGCCTTGTTTGGCTTATCTCCACGGATGCGGGTGAGTTCAGCCTGATAGTTTTGGAGTTGCTTGCGATATTGTTCGTATTTATCGCTACCGACTTTAGGAATGGTGAGTTTGTAATCAATGATGACGAGGTGATCATCAAACTCCACTAGACGGTCCATGCGATAGCTCTTGCCAGCTTCACTAGCAATATCGAGCTCATTCCAAGCTTGCAGCCATTCGCCTGATGTGAGATAGCGTTTGAGCTCTGGAGTATCTAAGACTGTTTTAGTGCGAGTGAGCAATGTTTTCGCATGCTCTTGATCTACGCCTAACCAATTGATGAGTTCTTGCTCACTTGGGATGGGCGGCTTTGTTTGATTGCTAGAGTCTGGAGTCAGGAACTCCAATAGCTTATGAAAGTTCGTGCCCTCTTCCAGAATTTCTGGGTCGGGTTCGGTTGCTGCGGGCGCACTAGCTTGCACAGTGGTGCCATTTTCAATATCCAGCAACTGCTGTTGATGGCTAAGCCTTGCTGGCTCCCATGCAATCTGAAAATCTTCAATGCTAAAGATATCAGAAGCGACATCTTTAATTGGTGCGCTTGCTTTTGCTACGCTTTGATTTTTTGACTGCTCTGCTTTATCACCACTGTCCTCAATCCACTCTAAAGTAGGCAGCTTGCCAAACTGTGCTCTGGCGTACCAAGATTTTGGATCTAGGCCAGTCGGATTATTGGTAGTGGGCTCTTTTGCTACTCCGCTAATCCATAAGCCTTGCTTGGCACGAGTCATTGCGACATAGAGCAAGTTCCAGTTCTCATTCTGACTAATGAGCTCTTCCTCTTCCCGAATGTGACTGCGCGGTGAAGTTAAGCTGGCCTTGGTATACATCGATAGGTGTGATGGGCTGCGCTCATTGGGTGACCACTCTAGTAAAACGCCAGAATGATCAGAAGCGCCTACCGTATGATTAGCATCCAAAATGATCACAAAGGGAGATTCCAATCCTTTGGCACCATGAATGGTCATCAGACGTACGCGCTTATGCTTATCTTCCTCTGACATCTCGCTATCTTCATCGACTTCTGCGAGCTCAATATCGGATTCTGCCTCTACATCGCCTTCGTCTGGAGTTTCATCATCATCGCTGCGACGCATGGCATTGATCTCATCAATAAAGTGACTCAAACTAGGATAACGGCCACCATCTTGATTGAGAGAAAGCTCCAAAAAGGCATCGAGGTTGGCGATGACCTGCGCACGAGCCAAAGGCTGCGCACTACTTGCATACGCCACACGTAAATTGCTCTCTTGATAAATCTGATCTAATAAGTCATGCACTGGCAAACGCTCTGCTAATACCCGCCAATGCTCTAAAAAGCGGGCTGCTCTTTGCGCAAAGGCATCTGGGCTATCTTGTAGAACATCCCACCAAGATCGATATTGTGGATGATTCGCCTTGGCAATACTGAGGCTTTGCATTTGCTGATCACTAAAGCCAAAGATGGGGCTGCGCAGCACTTGCGCGAGCGGTAAATCATGGCGCGGCGACAACAACACAGTCAGTAATGCAATTAAATCGTCAATCTCGAGGGTATTGAGTAGTCCACCCAGTCTAGAACTGTCATAGGCTAGATCCGCTTCTCGCAAAGCCCTTTCAAACTGCGGTAAATATTTACGGCGCTTCACTAGCAATAGAAAATCGCTTTCTCTAGCGGGACGCCAAAACTTACGACCCTCTTCTTCATCAATCACCTGCTGTGTTGCCATGACTTGATGAATCAATCGACTAATCGCCTGGCCTTCTGCATAGCGCTGGGTTGCTGCCACGGTTTGATTGACATCGGTGATCGGTGCATCAAAGGCATTACCCTCTCGCGGCGCCAACTCTTCTTTGACGTATGGCACTAACGGTAAGAGCGCTGCCTCACCTTCATTGGCATAGGGCGCATTTGGCAAGCCCTCAAATAATGGCTCCCACAAAGTATCTTGCTCATGGAACTCATACGTAGGCGGCAATTGCGATGGCGCAAAGGTCTCGTTCACTGCGGTATTAATTTTGGGCGCATTGCGGCGTGTAGTGTCTTGATCTAGTGCTACCGCACCCATCTCTGACTGTAAAAATGCTTTGGCACTGGAAAACAAACGGGGGTCTGCTCTGCGAAAGCGGTAAATTGATTGCTTAGGATCGCCCACAATAAAGACACTCGGCTTATCTTTGGCTTGGCCATAAGCCTCAAACCATGAACGCAAAATTTGCCACTGCAATGGATTCGTATCCTGAAACTCATCTACTAGGATGTGTTTGTATCTAGCATCCAGTCGTGCCTGCAAATAGGCTGCATTAGCGTAGTCGGCCATCAATTTACTGACACCGATTTCTAAATCATCAAAGTCACGCACGCGCATGGCTTCTTTTGCTGCAGCTGCATGATCCATCATGCGCTCACTCATGGCAAACCATGCCAGATTGAGTTCATAGATATCTTTTTCTGCTTGCCAAGCGAGGTACTCTACAAATGCTTGTGCCCAAGCTTGTTTGTAGGCCACGTGATCATCTTGCAGATGTGCTTGGCCTTCAGCTTTGAGGTATTCCTGAACCGCGCTTAGGGCTCGGTTGGTGTTATCGCGTGGCTCACCATCACCATTTAAAAAGACTGTTTGCAAGGTCGCAGCGATTTCCATCACATCACCACCCCTCTGCATGCACTCGAGTGCATTGACTAATTGAGGGACAAAAGCCAACTCTTGCTTGCTGCTGTGCACAAAGCAGCGTACTAAAAACTCGAGATCTGCTCTAGCAGTAGGTGCATTCCACATCCGCAGCAATGGATTTTCTAGATGAAGTCTCGGTAAGAATTGCTGGAAGTGCTCTATCGGGGTAACGCCCTGCTTCTTGCATGCCTCAACAAAGAAAGTCCAGGCACCTCTTTGCTTCATCAGGCCGTAATTGCCCATCAAGAATTTCTCGGTATTGCTTGCGCCCAACTGTTTCAGCAAAATGTCATAGTGCGCCCTCAGATCCGGCGGCAGGTCACCCCACCAATCATCTAAGCACTCTTCTAAGAGTCTTTTACCGTCTTCTCGCAAACTAAAGCCAGGCTGCACTTCTGCTGAGATCGGAGCTGCGTTTAATAATCTGCCAAACCAGCCATGGAAGGTATCAATCACAATCGACTGGGGGCTTGCAAGTACCTTACTGTAGAGCCCTTTGGCCTGGGGCAGCAATGCTTTAGCCTCGTTATTGTCTAAACCTCTTTTGCACAATTCTTCCATGAGCGCTATATCACTCATAGTTGAAAATTGCTCGAGCAAACTGTAAAGCCGATCACGCATTTCTTGGGCAGCTTTGCGTGTAAAGGTTAATGCCAGAATTTCCGATGGCTTAGCACCCGCAAGCAAGAGTCGAATCATGCGTGCGACCAATAACCAAGTTTTGCCACTGCCCGCACAGGCAGAAACAATCACCGATTTATTCGGGTCACAGGCGATGGCATTATTAAACTGCTTCACCACATCCCCTTTCTGCAAATTCCTCTTGCTTCACAGTATTTGCAGACACCATCTGGTGCAAATGCCGTCATAGGCTTTCTGGACCACAGGTTTTGCATGTCTACGGTAATTTGCTGATCAAACTGAGGCATTAATTGAGAAACATCTTCGATCTCTAGTGCTCTCTGTAGTTTTTTATCGCGCTTGATATCCACTTTGAGTGATACCCACTGGGCATGATCGACCTGGCGCCCCTGCAGATGGGCGCTGGTGGGGCTTTCATTGGCGGCGCGAGCATAGATGAGTAGCTGTGGGTCATCCAGGACATGCTCGGCCCGCTTTTTAATCTTGGCCATAGACTGATTTTTGTAATCAATCACTTCTGCTTGTTCTGGGTTCTGAAGATTGATGTCAAAACGATCGGCGCGCCCTTCAATACGAATGATGCGATGTTCGCCATCAAGGCCAACAAAATGCAGATCAAATCCAACCTTATGCTCTGCATTGTGATAACGCCAGCCTTGACTCTCTCTTTGCAGTTGCCAGGCGACAAAACTCGGGATTTGTTTTTGCCAATCCCGTAAGGTCCCTAGCACTCTGCTGTCACCCTCAATTATGCGCTTAAATTCTTTTTCAGAAATCGCCGATAACTCACGCTCCATCCATGCACGCCGCGCGGACATGTTATCAATGATGGGTGAACCTGCTTTTTGTTCTTCAGTCTTAAGTGCCTGATAAAAATTGCGTAGCAAGGCATGCAAAGATTGCCCCGCTAATGAAGCATCAAAGCCGTCTTCAAATGTTTTGGCTTCTCTTAGACCCAAGAGACTGCGCACATAGTATTTATAGGGGCAATCTCTCAAGGCCTTGTAGGCACTGGGACTCACGGAAAGTGGCAAAGGCAAATCCCGCTCTAGGCTGGCAACTGCCTGCTCAACAGGTTTAGCTAGGCCACTATACGCATCTGGCTTAGCAAGGTTTACCTTCCAAGCGGGTAACTGGATTTGTAAGCGCTGTATCCAGGCTGAAGGTCTGAGTGGTTCACCATTTTTACTTTTACTTTGCCAAAGCAAATCGACATTGGCACAACTGATTAAGAGTTGCGAGAAATCGCGTGCTTGTTGTACATACTGCGCATTGATCGTTGAAGTTTTCAGTAGACGATTTAATGCATCTGAGAAAAATAATGGTGGCTCAGAGAACGCCGGCAATTGCTGCTCATCACAACCGATGACTACGACTGCATCAAATACTCTTAAGCGGGTTGAGCTCAGCGGCAAGATGCTCAAGTTTGCTTTTGCTTCTTTACCCGCTTCTTCATAAGAGGCATCTTCCAGCGCAGATTTAATCAGGCTAATCCACTCCGGTAGGCGCATGGCTACCCTTTGATAATCACTTGATCCCAGATCAAAGTTGTTCATCACCTCTAGTAACTGCTTGCCTGCGGCATCTTTCTCCAAAGACTGGGCCATGCCAGTGTCTTGTAAATTACGCTGCAAGAGTGCATACGCATTTGCGCAATTGAGGTTTAACGCTTGCCAAGCATGATGGCGCTCACGGATAAATTGCAGCAGCTTTAATAAAGATTCATTGGGCGATGCCTCGTGGGTAGCTGCATATGCATTCGCGCGCTCGATGGCGAGGTAGAAAGTTTCCCAACCTGCTTTTGCTTGACTGGCAATCAAGATGTCTTCGAGCTGCGCTACTAGGCCAATGCAAAGCTCAGGTGGTTTTTCTAAACAGGCGGCGATATCTAAGCAAGGGTTTTGGAGAAACTCGAGCAGGGCACTAGCTGTTGGACCCTCTTTGGGAGCACGTATCAGCTCTAACCAACTATTCATTGCCGCAGCAGCTCTCGTGGTATCAATCTTCCAGCCGGTCTCATCACGAATATTTAATGCAGGGCCTAAGCGCGCTAAGAGTGCGCGCACCCTTCTTGCAGCTAGACGATCTTGTGCCACTAATGCAATATTGGTTTTGCCAGCAATTAAATGGGACTCAATCGCTTTGGTTGCGGCCCAAGCCAATTCTTCAAAACGCCTTGCAGAAATCAAACGCCAATCTTGATAGTGTGCCGCTTGAATGTTCTGTTGCAGTTGCTGCTCTTGATCGGCTGTGAGTTCAGCTAATTCACCGTCGGCACTCACTCCAGCTAGTGCTTCAGACCATAGAGCAACGGATTGCCAATCCAATGAGACATCGACTACAGGGGCGAATTGAGCATAGTCACTTAAGTACTGACGAATCAGCTCTTGATCAATTGGCTTGGGGTCTGCAGTCTGTACCCAAATGAAGGGGCGAGCCTGATCTTGATTGGCTTTGGCTGTCTGTAAATGGGCTGCCATCGCAAATTGTTTACGAAATACAGCATCCCCTGCGCTACTCAAATAACGCCAGAAGGTCAGCAGCACTTCTGATTCTTGATCAACAACTTTTCGAGAGAGCGTTGGATAAGATTGAGCGATGATTTTTTCTAACATGACTCCTAGTTGTTGCGACCATACTTCTGCATCGAGCGTATTAGTCTCAATGAGTTGATTTAATTCTGCCTGTAATTGCACCATGATGGCTTCGGACAAAATGTCGCACGCATCAATGACGGACTTTGCTAAACCCCACGCACCCGAATCACTTTCTGCTTTAAACCAAGCTTTGAGCTTGGGGTGCTTACGCAGATTGATGTAGACCGATAGCCATCTCTCTAAATCACTTTGCTTTTTTGGAAATCTCCATGCGCCTGGCGCTGCTTCCAACCAATCTGCAAAACTAATCACTTGCGGTAAGAAAGCAATCTTGGGATCAAGCTCTGGGGGGCGGTGCCTTTCAAGTGCTGCCCTGACGCCAATTAACGGGCCTGCAGTACTGAGCACCACTAAGGGGCGTTGTTTGGTTTGCAGCGCACAATGCCATATCCCTTTTGCTAACTGCTCAAGCGCGCTGGCATCAGGCGTAATTGCCCATTGCTGCACTTGCTTTTGATCAGAAATGGTGGGAAAAGGCTGGGACATTAATGGAGTAATTTATCTATTTTGAGCAGAGTGTGTCGCTTATTGCTAATATAAGCGTTGTAACGCCACAATTAAATAACTCGCTAAATAAGCTTAAACAAGGAATTTTCATGAGTGCCGGCATTAAATATGTAACTGACGCCTCCTTCGAACAAGACGTCCTCAAGTCCGATAAACCTGTTCTGCTCGACTTCTGGGCTGAGTGGTGTGGTCCTTGCAAAATGATTGGCCCCATCCTGGAAGAGCTTTCCGGTGAATATGGCGACAAGTTGCAAATTGCCAAAATGAACGTGGATGAGAACCAAGGCGTACCTGCCCAGTTCAATATCCGCGGCATTCCGACCCTGATCCTATTTAAAAATGGCACAGTAGCTGCTCAAAAAGTAGGCGCTTTGGCCAAATCTCAGTTGACTGCATTTATTGATAGTCATCTGTAAATCGTCTCAGACCACAGGTTCACTAGCTGAGCCTGTGGTTTTTACCTGTTTCTAGTACTTGTCAGACCCGTTTTTTAGTGTAGTATTGCGTTTAACAGTAGTTCAGTGCTTTCAGGATTTTTAAGAAACGCACTCCTTTCCAGCAATTTACCTCCCCCTTCTTTTAGCAAATTCCAAAATTCTGTTTTCCCACATCTGCGTGATCTCAATCAGCGCAGCAACACCCCAAAACTCTTTTCCCCTATTTATCTTTATCAGCACCCGAGAACCACATGCAATTAACTGAACTCAAAGGCCTCCACGTATCTGCCCTGCTTGAAATGGCAGCTGGCTTGGAAATTGAAAACACCCAGCGGATGCGCAAACAAGAATTGATGTTTGCCATTCTGAA
The DNA here is from genome assembly GCF_018687495.1 of Polynucleobacter sp. MWH-Svant-W18. Taxonomy (NCBI): domain Bacteria; kingdom Pseudomonadati; phylum Pseudomonadota; class Betaproteobacteria; order Burkholderiales; family Burkholderiaceae; genus Polynucleobacter; species Polynucleobacter sp. MWH-Svant-W18. Next base: position 595,047 of record NZ_CP061293.1, on the reverse strand, counting down.
GAAACGCGCCAAGGCTGGTGAAACCGTTTTTGGCGACGGCACTTTAGAGGTCTTGCCTGATGGCTTTGGTTTCTTACGTTCTCCTGAAGCCTCTTACATGGCTTCACCAGATGACATTTATATCTCTCCTGCACAGATCCGCCGCTTTAACTTGCACACTGGTGACAGCGTTGAAGGTGAAGTGCGTACCCCGAAAGATGGTGAGCGTTACTTTGCATTGGTCAAGGTAGACAAGATCAACGGTTTAGCGCCAGAAGCGCTCAAGAACCGCATCATGTTCGAGAACTTAACGCCCCTGCACCCGAACCGCGTCATCTCTTTAGAGCGTGACATCAAGGCTGAAGAGAACTTAACAGGCCGCATCATCGACATGATCTCGCCGATTGGTTATGGTCAGCGCGGCTTGATTGTGGCATCACCGAAGTCTGGTAAGACCGTGATGATGCAGCATATTGCACATGCAATCGCAGCCAACAATCCTGAAGCCATTTTGATTGTTCTGCTCGTAGACGAGCGCCCTGAGGAAGTAACCGAAATGCAACGCTCCGTGCGCGGTGAAGTTGTTGCCTCTACTTTTGATGAACCAGCAGTGCGTCACGTTCAAGTGGCCGAGATGGTGATTGAGAAAGCCAAGCGTTTAGTCGAGATGGGTAAAGATGTGATCATCTTGCTTGACTCGATTACGCGTCTTGCTCGTGCATACAACACAGTTGTTCCTTCATCAGGCAAAGTCCTTTCCGGTGGTGTGGATGCTAATGCCTTACAACGTCCAAAACGCTTCTTTGGTGCAGCCCGTAATATTGAAGAAGGCGGTTCACTCACCATCATCGCTACTGCTCTGATCGAAACCGGTAGCCGTATGGATGACCTCATCTACGAAGAGTTCAAAGGTACAGGCAATATGGAAGTACATCTTGAGCGTCGTTTGGCTGAGCGTCGTGTTTACCCATCGATTAACCTCAATAAATCTGGTACCCGCCGTGAGGAGCTCTTGGTCAAGGCTGAGAACCTCCAGAAGATCTGGGTATTGCGTAAATTGCTGGCTGATATGGACGATATCGAGGCGATGAATTTCATCGTCGATAAGCTCAAATCGACTAAAAACAACGGCGAATTCTTCGACCTAATGCGTCGCGGAGGCTAATTTAGGGGTCTAGAGGGCTGTTTTAGCCCTTTTTAGACCCTAAAGATGCGCTTTGTTGTTGATTTCATGGCATAATTTCGCCTTTACTGCTTTTAACTTGGGAAAGTATTTAGGTTAAGAACTTGTCAATAACTTAAACGGCTACCCGCTCATAGGACTCAAAATGAAACCTGGCATTCACCCCGAATATCGTGAAATCGTCTTTGTAGACGTTTCCAACAACTTCAGCTTTAAGACTCGCTCCACTATGTCCACTAAAGAGACAATCAAGTGGGAAGATGGCAATGAATATCCATTGGCCAAGATCGAGACTTCTTCTGAATCACACCCTTTCTATACTGGTACCCAGAAAATCATGGATACCGCTGGTCGTGTTGAGAAATTCCGTCAGAAATTCGGTACCAAAGCCGTTGCTAAGGCAACTGGTGATGGCGCTGCGAAGACTGCTGAGAAAAAAGCGGCTGCTGCAGAAGCTAAAGCTGCTGAAAAGACAGCAAAGAAGAAGGCTTAATACCTTTTCATTCGCAGGGTATGGCAATGCCCTTCTCTGCGAGATAATCAAGGCAGCGTTTGCTGCCTTTTTTATTTTGAACTTCGCCCATGGTCAAACTTACCGCCGCTGCCACTAGATCGATTCCGCGCATCATTATTTTTGCGCTGACCTTGGTCTATGGTTTTGCTGGTCTCTTCTTTCGGGATCCCTGGAAGAATGAAGATGCCATCGGCTTTGGTGGCATGTGGACTTTGTTTCGGGGCAACTCCATTGATTGGATAGTTCCCCATATAGCAGGTCGAGATGTTTCACTAGGAGCACCACTTCCGTATTGGATGGGTGCCACACTCATTAAATTATTTGGCCCTTGGATTGGTGCTGCTAATGCTGCCCGAATTTATTCTGCCATCTGCTTCTTTGCTGCAGCGCTGGCGATTTGGTATGCCACTTATCTATTAGGTCGTCGTCGCGAAGTACAACCGATGGCACTGGCTGTTGGCGGTCAACCAGACTCTAAGAGTTATGGCATGACTTTGGCTGATGGGGCATTACTCATCTTCCTCGCTTGCATTGGTCTTGCACAGCGTGGTCATGAGACGACCCCGATGATGGCCCAATTGATGGGTATTAGCATCGTGCTCTATGGCACAGTGCGTGGCTTAGATAAGCCCTGGCAAGGCGGCTTGTGGACGGGACTTGGGATTGCCATCGTGGCACTCTCAAGCAATCTCACTTTAAGTTTGATGATTGTCACTGCCACCATCATGGCGGTGATTGCAAGCAATGCTAAATTGCGTTTTCGCTGGACCGTAACGAGCACAGTCATTGGATTGATTGGTTTTGCGATCTGGCCAGCCCTTTGGTACCTCACTGCTCTACCAGCCGAATGGCGTCATATTGCTGAAGAAGGCTGGCGCAATTTACCAGACATGCAATTTTTCCCATCGATTGAATCCATCGGATTCTTGAGTGTGAACTTTTGGGCCTACGCTTGGCCAATCTGGCCTTTAGCGATGATCTCACTAGCACACTGGGGCCGCGCTAAAGATGCAGGAGCTTGGCGCGCACCGCACCTGTGTATTCCACTGAGTTTATTTATCGGCAGTTTGATTTATGTCTTGTTCCGTTCTGAGGCCAATGAACATGACTTACTCATTTTGATTCCAAGCCTCTCGATCATTGCTGCCTTTAGCCTCCCCGTTCTCAAGCGCAGCATGATTAGTTTTATCGATTGGTTCGCGATGTTCAGCTTTACGCTGATCGCGATTGCTATTTGGGTCATTTGGCTTGCTAAGGTCACTGGCTATCCAGAATCGACCGCAGCCAACTTAGCAAGATTGTTGCCAGGTTTTCAATTTCAATTTAATTTGCTCGCCTTTGTGGTGGCACTTGTCATTACTGGCGCTTGGCTTGCGGTAGTGCGTTGGAGAACTTCACGTGCCCCTAAAGAAATCTGGCGTTGCCTCATCATCTCCGCATCTGGCACTACTTTAATGTGGGTCTTGTTGATGACACTTTGGTTACCCACTATTAACTACGCCAAAACCTATCGTCAGGTATCTGCACGCTTAGCTCAAGTAGTGCCTTCAGGTGGTGGCTGTATTAATACCAGCAGCATTGGCCCTGCACAGTTAGCGTCATTTAGTTACTTCACTAAGCTGACCTTGCGTGATGATCCCGATTGCCCTTGGATGCTGACCCACAATCAGACCGAAGCCAAGGCGTATGCAAAGCTGAATAATAAAAAACTCCACCTCATTTGGGAAGACCGTCGCGCTGCTGACCGCGATGAACGCCTACGTCTTTACGAAGTCACACCGGAGTAAATAGTGCTGCACTTTAAGCTATCGCGCCTGCGCGAGGATGTTCCATCCCTACTCAAACTTGCTGGCCCCTTGCTGATTGGCCAATTAGCGGTCATCGCCTTTGGTGTATTAGATACTGCCATGACTGCACGCTACTCAGCAGAAGACTTGGCTGCACTGGCAATGGCTTCTGCCATCTTCATTAGCATCTATGTTGGCTTAACTGGAGTGGTCTCTGCCCTAGCACCGATTGCGGGTCAACTCTTTGGCGCAAAACGCTATTCCGAAATCGGCGAAGAAGTACGCCAAGCTACTTGGTTGGCTTTAGGTCTGACAATATTAGGCTGCTATGTCTTACTCAATGCCGATCATCTCTTAGCCATCTCCCAAATTAGTCCGGATATTGAAGGCAAGGCAAGACTGTACCTCAGCATCTTAGCAATTGGCTTGCCTGCCAGTATGGGCATGCGCGTTTTAATGGCATTACACAATGCGGTCTCGCGCCCTGCCGTGATTACCGTCGTGCAACTGATTGGCTTAGGATTAAAACTGCCACTGAACTTGCTATTTATTTATGGTGGTTTTGGGATTGAGGCCATGGGCGGCCCTGGTTGCGCAGTAGCTACGGTCATCATTAACTGGTCTTGGCTATTGATGACCTTAGGCTTTGTCATCTTGGATCGTTTTTACAAGCCCTTTGCAATCTTTGCGCGCTTTAGCATGCCAGATTGGCAACGCATTTGGACGCTCCTAAGACTGGGTGCCCCAATCGGCTTTAGCTATTTGATTGAGGTGACTTCATTTACATTTATGTCACTGTTTATTGCCCGCTTAGGCACTACCGCATTAGCAGGACATCAAATTGTGGCTAATATGGGCACCGTCATGTACATGGTGCCACTCTCACTCTCGATTGCGACTATGACCTTGGTATCGCAATCGATTGGCGCCAACAAGCCCGAGCGTGCTGAAGAGATTGGTTGGTCCTCTGTAGTCTTTACAACTGCCACCTGCATCACCATCGGCATTGCAGTGTGGTTTTTCAGAATGCAGTTATTGGATTTGTATGACCCGCCTGCAGAGGTAAAAGCTTTCTCCATCCCGCTATTTTTATTTATCGCGTTTTATCAAGTCTTTGATGCTTTACAAATCACTGCAGCATTTATCTTGCGTGCTTATCGTATTGCGTTTTGGCCGATGCTTATTTACGCAGGTTCTCTTTGGGGAGTAGGCCTTGGTGGCGGATACCTAATGGGCTTTAATGTATTTGGTAATGTGCCAAGTTTCTTACAAGGTGCTAATGGCTTTTGGGCTGGTAACAGCATTAGCCTAGGATTAGCTGCCTGCTTTTTGCTCTACCTCTTTAGAAAAACGGCGGAGCGCTATGAAAGAACGCATCCGCCGGTTGAGGTTTGAACCTCAGTCAGATTTATTGACTGATCGCTCTAGCGATACGCTGGTGAACCTGTTGCTGGTGCTGCATAACTTGGCACTTGATTGCCTTTAGAGTACATGCACTGCTGATAAGCAATGTTGTACTGCACCTGCGCTTGATTTTGTTTACCTGCTGAGTTCATCGCACCCATTGCTGCACCCCCCAGAAGACCAATGCCCGCTCCGGTGCCAATATTTTGGCTGCTTCCACCCTGAATCACCGCGCCAGCTGCTGCACCTAAGGCTGCACCGATTGCAGCACTGGTTGCGCCTTCTTTTAATGCCGCATTGCTGGTGTCTTTAATTGCGTTCACTGCAAAATCGCGACATTGTTGATCTTCTTGTTGAAATACTTCAAATGGTTTACCTTCGCGCGGCATGATGGCGACGGTTGGTCCTGTTGGTGCTGAGACGCAGGCAGTTAATGAAGCGAGTACAGATGCAGCGAGCACTGCAGTGCGAAAAAATCGTGTCATATCAAACCTTTAAATATTGTGAAATGTTAGTACTGTGGACGTTTTGCTTGAGCATTACTGGTTGGCGGTGTTGCGGGTTGGGTTTGCCAGCCACTTGGGCAGTCTTGTACATAAGGAAAATATTTACCACTTGCTTCACAGTAATACCAAACTGCAGGTTGTGGCTGAGCTGCCAATACCATCGGTTGAGGAGGCGGCAAATAAGCTACAGGCGGTGCATATACAACTGGCGGAGCATAGTAGCCAGCATAAGGACCGTAATAGCCGCCACCATAAGCCCAATTGCCTCGCCAACCTGGCCCCCATCCTGCACCCCAACCAGGACCATACCCTGGGCCATAAGCTGCTGGACGCCAACCGCCACCATAACCGCCGCCAACTGAAACATTCCAGCCCACATTGCCAGCTTTTGCCGCTATGGGGATAGATGCCAGCAAGGCTGTGCAGATCATCGCTAAGATGCTGAATTTATTGAGCTGTTTCATGATTGCCCCTATTTTGTGAACCACACTTCTGAGCCAGTTTTTACAGGCCTCTCACCTTTTAACGCTTCAAATCTGGTCAAGCTGACAAGTAAAGAAAATATTACTGATCTAATTTAGCTCCAGACTGTAATACCACTCTACTCCACTTACGAGACTCTGCTGTAATCAATCTACTCAGTTCTTGTGGGCTTCCAGGTGCGGGTTCTAGCGCGCCTGCCAAGAGTCGATTTTTTACATCAGGGCTATCCAATGTCTGGCGGGTTAATCGATTGAGTCTTTTCTGAATCGCTGGCGATAAATTAGCTGGAGCCATTAAAGAGAACCAAGATACCGCCTCAAATCCCGGCAGACCCTGCTCTGCAAAGGTTGGAATATCTGGCGCAGCTGGTGAACGCTTTAAGGTAGTGACTCCTAAGGCTTGCACCTCCCCCGCTTTAATCAAGGGCAACGAGGAAGATAAGTTATCAAACAGCATCGAAATTCGACCACTGACTAAATCAGGCAAGGATTGTGCACGCCCCTTATACGGAATGTGGCGAATTTGAATTCCTGCTACGTCCTTAAATAACTCACCAGACATATGCAAGGAAGTACCAACACCAGATGAGCCAAAGGTGAGTTGATTCGGTTTAGCTTTAGCCAACTCAATAAGGTCATGAAGATTGCTCACTCCCAATTGCTTGTTCACAATCAATACATTGGGCGTGCTTGCCAAAAAACTGATGGGCGTGAAATCTTTCACAGGATCATAGGATAGCTTTTCATAAAGAGCGCCATTAATCGCATGAATCCCTACCGTTCCAATCAGCAAGGTATAGCCATCCGGCTCACTCTTAGCCACTAGATCGGCGCCGATATTGCCGCCAAAGCCTGGACGATTCTCCACTAAGACCGGGACGCCAAGACTTTGCTGCCAACTTTCCGCTAAAACACGCGCCAGAATATCGGGTGCACCACCCGGAGTGAAGGTAACAATAATCCGAATCGGTTGATTTGGCCAAGAGCCTTGTGAAGACTTGACTTGGGCCTGGGTATTGGCAGCGCTAAATACCAAGAAGCAAACAAGGAAAAGGCTTTGCAGCAGCCTAGATAATGGCATCACTAAATGGAATTAGAAACCCAGTCGACTACGCAACCAAAACCAGCCATCGTATTTGACAGGATCATCAGCGCAAGGACCAACACCACACTCGAGCAATGTAGACAGTAAATTACCGAACACCAAGATAATAAAAACAATCACTAGAGTGTTGGCAAACCAAGAACGTGAACGCACCTCACGATTGGGCAGCATCAATAAGATCGCCTGACCAGCCAAGAGGCCCATATAGCCTACAAAGGCCCAGGTGTAAAAATGCAATTCCAAGAAAGTACTGCCAAATCCCTTGTCTTCGGGCAGAATGTGCAAGAACACTTGGCGTAATGAAACCATCATGCCGACTAGTCCGCCCAAAATAGCCCAGCCGTAATGCGCACTGTGGGCACCACAACGAATATTCAGAACGATTGCAAAGCCAATGATGACAAAACCAACGCGCTGCATCAAACAAAGCGGACAAGGCATCTCGCCAAAATACAGTTGATCAACAAAGGCATACGATAAAACACTAATCACTGCCAGCAGAGACAGTTGATTACCTAGGGCAGCAAGAGAAGGAAGAGTAGCTTTACTCACAGACTAATATTCAAATGAGAATTCGCATGAAAGCGGAACCAGACCATCAGAATGCCGACAGTAATCGCCAAAACGAATAATGCTGCAATACGCTTCTCAAACCAGACTAAGATCAGTCCAATGAACGCTGTCAGAAAAGGTAGGAACATATACATGGGGCAATTCTATCTCAGCTATTTGACCAACTAACGAATAGTGGTTTTTAAGCTTTCCAAGCCCTCAATGCTAGCCTCTAGTACATCCCCTTTTTTGACGGGGCCGACTCCAGCGGGGGTGCCAGTGAAAATTAAATCGCCAGGCTCTAAGGTGAATAAGGTGGATAGATAGGCAATCGTTTCCGGAACATCCCAAATCAGTTGATTGAGATTACCCTCTTGGCGCACTTGTCCATTGATTAGTAACTTGACTACGCCCTCACCTAGATGTCCGCATTGTGCGGCTGGGGTAATAGCGCCGCAGGGAGCGGCTTGATCAAATGCTTTGCCAGTATCCCAAGGACGGCCAAGCTTTTTAGCTTCGCCTTGGAGATCACGTCTAGTCATATCCAAGCCAACACCGTATCCATAGACATGCTCTAAGGCATGATCCGCAGAAATATTTTCTCCACCTTTACCGATGGCAACTACCATTTCGATTTCGTGATGAACATCATTTGATAAATGGGGATAAGCCATATCCTTACCATCAGTCACGATGGCGCTAGCCGGCTTCATAAAAAAGAATGGTGGTTCACGGTCAGGATCATGACCCATCTCACGCGCATGATCAGCATAGTTGCGACCCACGCAGAAAATGCGATTAACTGGAAAGCGACGGGTATCGCCCGTCACTGGAAGAGAAACTACTGCTGGTGGGTCAATGACAAATTCTGAACTCATAAAATCTTCTCTAGAGGATATTCTCAATGAATGATTATTTCTGCTGTTTCAAAGTATGACGCAATTTGAGAGCCAAAATGCTGAGAGCTAAAGCAAACGTTAAAGCATTAGCCAATATCAAGGGCCACTTCTCAATAATCAGCCCATAGACCAACCAAAGCCCTACCCCAGCAGTAAACAAGCAATACATTCCCAAGGAAACACCTGATAAGTCCCGGGTGCGCCAGGACTGGATGGCCTGGGGTAAGAATGCAATCGTGGTCAGGAATGCCGCGCAGTAACCAATGATTTCGATCTGGTGAGATTCAAGATTCATTGGCAAACTTTAACTCAGACTCAATCCAAAGGAATAGAAAAAATGGCCTTCAGGGTTAAGGAGTCAGTGCTATTGGTAAAGCCCTTGCCGATACCTGCTTGGAATGCAAGCGGCTTGCCATCGTAATACATCATCAAGAAACCCAATTGCTGAGTGTTTTGATAGGTGGTCGGTTGGCCAATTTGATTCAGATTAGAGTAATACTCGACACCCAGCGCTAAATCCGGAATCACCTCACGAGAGAGACGGGTTGCAGTTGAAAAATATGGCGCGTGATGAACGTATGGTTGAGACAGCGGCATATCAATAATCGGGTTGAACGAGAAGAGCCATTCATCAAATTGTTTGCCGATAATGAAACGGGCTTCGCCGTTATAGCGAGACTCATCAAATTGTGGCTGCACATTTGAGACTTCGAAGTTCACACCCGCAAAGAAACTATCTCCCTTATCCTGTCGAATCGGCAACCATTTCAGGCGCGCTTTTGTAGCAGCATATTGAAACTGATTGTTGTAATTAACATAGGAGATATAGAGTCCTGCTTCGAGGTCATTACCTAGACCATAGGCAAGCTCTGGTGTAACACGCACTCCATTGTTATTCATCACCTCGCCAGGGTATGAGGGTGTGTTCACCCCACGCGGGGTACTATTTACGTGAATCTCGAGACTAGCCTCACCCTTTGCATTAATTTCATTGTCATAGACCTGAATCTCATCTTGCAAAACTGCAAAGGCGACAACTGGTAAGCCAGAACAAACGGTTAGCACTAATAGACGCAGAAAAATTTTAACGGCTAGGTTTGCATTAATAGACATAGCCCATTATTTTAATGCTTTACCTAACCTCTGCTTAACCGCTCAACCTAGACCAAGAGAAATTGCCGTATGGTAAGTAATAAACGAAGCAAGATAAGCTAAGCCAAACAGGTAGCTCACCATGATGATCGGAATCTTCCAACCACCCGTTTCCCGTTTGACTGCAGCAATCGTCGATAAGCACTGGGGCGCAAAGACAAACCAAGCGAGCAAAGAAAGTGCGGTAGCTAAAGACCAGCTTGAGGAGATTAAGGGAATCAGTGCTTCTGCCGCATCTGCACTGGAGGTAGATAAGGCATATACGGTTGCCAATGAGCTCACCACCACTTCACGCGCAGCCATGCCTGGCACAAGGGCAATGCTAATTTCCCAATTAAAACCAATCGGTGAAAAAATATGGGCTAATAATTTACCCAGCATACCGGCAAAGCTATATTCAATCGCTGAGCCTGTAGCGCCCTCCGGTGGAAGTGGGAAGCTCGATAACACCCATAAAACCAAAGTCATGAACAAAATGATGCCGCCGACTCTACGCAAGAAGATCTCTGCACGTTGCCACAAGCTCATCGCCAAATTACCTAAGCGTGGCAGGTGATAGCTGGGCAACTCCATCATCAGTGCATTCATCCTGAATTGCGTACTCGTAAAATGTTTCAATATCCAAGCAATTGCCATCGCACCCAAAATTCCCGCTAGATACAGCGAGAACAGTACTAATCCTTGTAGATCGATACTCCCCCAAAGTTTTTTCTCGGGAATAAAGGCGGAGATTAGTAAGGCATACACGGGTAGGCGTGCCGAACAGGTCATCATGGGCGCAATCAAAATGGTAACCAAGCGATCGCGCGCATTAGAAATACTTCTGGTTGCCATGATGCCCGGAATAGCACAGGCAAAGCTCGATAACAAGGGAATAAATGATCGGCCTGATAGGCCTACCGATCCCATGACACGATCTAGCAAGAAGGCAGCTCTAGGCAAGTAACCAGACTCTTCTAACAAGAGAATGAAGAAGAACAGAATCAAGATTTGCGGCAAAAAGATAATGACTCCGCCAAGACCAGCCAAAATACCGTTAATCAATAAACTCCGTAGCCAAGTATTCGGCATGATCTCTGCGATTTGACCACCTAGCAACTCTACACCTGCCTTAATCAAGTCCATAGGCAAAGTTGCCCAGCTAAATACGGCCTGGAAGATAAAGAATAGGAGCGTCACCAAAATCATCGGGCCAAACACCGGATGGAGTAATACTGAATCCAAGCGATCACTGAGATGATCAGGAATAATTTGATCTAAGTTCAGAGTTTGCAGAATTTTCTGGACTTGCACATTGTCTGATTCAGTATGCGCAATATGGGATGCGGCATTTTCTAGCGTGGCATCACTGCTACCCGTTTGATATGCACTCAGATTGCGCCAATCTAGGTTGGATAAGAAATGTTTAATCTCATCTGCACCATCAGTTTGAATGCCAATACTCGTCAGTACTGGTAAACCCAATTGACGTGAGAGTGCAGCTGTATCAATTTGTAAGCCTTGGCGCTTGGCAATATCAAGCATATTCAGAACTACGATACAAGGTAAGCCCAAACGCTTGGCTGCAAGGACTAGACGCAGATTGCGCCGCAAGTTCATTGCGCTCAGTACGCAGATGACTAAATCAGGACGCTTCTCCCCTTCTGCCCTACCTAGCAATACATTGCAGGTAACCCGCTCATCGAGAGAACGCGGATAGAGACTATAGGCGCCCGGTAAATCGAGAATTCGGATTTGCTTGCCAGAGCTCAGACTTAACAGACCTTCCTTGCGCTCAACCGTCACACCAGAATAATTTGCTACCTTCTGACGACTGCCAGTGAGTAAATTAAAGAGTGCAGTCTTTCCACAATTTGGATTTCCCAGAAGCGCAATGAGTGGCTCATTGGGGAAAAAATGAATTTTAGATTCAGGCATGGGGTGCACATTCAACCGAGATCATGCGCGCCTCAGATTGACGCAATGCAAATGTCGAGGTGCCCACTCGAACCATGTAAGGACCTTTGCCAAGCAGACCTTTGCGCAAAACAGAAACCTGCTCGCCCGGTAAGAACCCAATATCTTCCAACTGACCCTTTATTTGAGGGGCACCCTGAGGGGCAATGACCTTGATAACACGGTACAGAGCGTCGAGTTCGACTTGATCCAAATTCATGCAATCTGCTTATTTAGTGGCTTATAGCGCGATTATATCCCCAAATGAGAATGAATATCATTCATGGAAAATCAGCATTGTTCAGCACATGATGAACCCTCTTGACTCAATGGAGCTTGATCTGCAACAAAAGAAAGTCGCTAATTGGGGTCGAGAGAAAACTTAGGGGGTGCTGTAACCGTACTTTTGCAGAATCGATTTCGCTTGAGGAGTTTGAATAAATTGATATAAAGCGATCGCCTCTCGGGGTGCGCCTTTGATTAAGACCATGCGCTGCTTGATAGGTTCATAGAGCTTGCTATTCACTAAAATGAAATTCGTATCTTTAGAAACTTCCGCAGACTTTGCCAACGATAGCGCAGTAAAACCCAGATCAGCAGCACCAGTGACAACATACATCGTTGCCACACCAATATTGTCGCCATAGATTAACTTCTCTTTAGCAAGGTCCAACAAGCCTTCAGCCTTGAGATATTCAACGGCAGCCTTACCATATGGCGCCAATTCCGGCTTAGCAATCGCGATCTTATTTGCTTTGGAAATAGCTCTTGCTAAATCAGCCTTACTATCGAGCAACTTCATGTCAGAAGAATTCTTTGCAATCAGCGCCAATTTACCAATGGCATAAATTGCTCCCTCATCCACTGTCTTGCCCTGCTGATAAAGCTCCAGCGGGAAATGCTCATCTGCGGATATGAACAAGTTAAAGGGTGCTCCATTCATAATCTGAGCAGCAAAGTTTCCAGATGATCCATAGACCACCCTCAAGTCAGAGCCCCCTTTTGTTTTAAAAGCGACATTGATCTCGGCAAAAGCCTCTTTCATATTTGCGGCTACAGCAACCGTTACCGGTTGAGCGTAGAGCCCTTGAGAAAGGAAAAAGACGAGGGATAAAATAAATTTACGCAATGCAGCCCCAAGTAAAATTTTCAAGTCAGTTTATATTATTTAGCAGAGGTAAACTATCTCTTCCATCTTTCGTCACCCAAACAAATCAGGACACAGATTCATGACATTCACCACCTGCCGTTTATTGGCCATCACGATTGCCGTATGCAACTTACTCATCACGCCTGCTCTAGCTCAAGAGAAGAGCATTGTGGTGTCCTCCACCACATCCACCGAACAGTCTGGCCTATTTGGTTTCATCTTGCCAATCTTCAAAATGAAGACCGGAATTGATGTAAAGGTGGTTGCGGTTGGAACTGGGCAGGCTTTAGATATTGGTCGTCGTGGAGATGCTGATGTCGTGTTTGTGCACGATAAGCCTGCAGAAGAGATTTTTGTACAGGAAGGTTATTCGACCAAACGCAATGAAGTGATGTACAACGATTTCGTCTTGATTGGACCTAAATCGGATCCAGCCAAAGTAGGTGGCGGCAAAGATATTCAAGTCGCTCTCCAAAAAATTTCTGCTGCACAAGCGCCATTTGTATCGCGTGGTGATAAGAGCGGTACGCATGCTGCTGAACTACGCTATTGGAAAGGTGCCAGCATTACTCCGACGGGCTCTTGGTATAAGGAAACAGGCTCAGGCATGGGCCCAGCCCTAAATACTGCTTCCGCTATGAACGCTTATATTTTGGCTGATAGAGGAACCTGGTTAAGCTTTAAGAACCGAGGTGATCTCGTGATTCTGGTTCAAGGGGATCCAAAGTTATTCAATCAATATGGTGTGATGTTGGTAAATCCAGCAAAGTTCCCGCATGTGAAAAAAGCGGAAGGCCAAGCCTTTATTGATTGGCTGATTTCTAAAAATGGTCAAGATGTAATTGCTAGCTATCAAATTGGTGGCGAACAACTCTTCTTCCCGAATCCTAAAAAATAGTTAGGCATACTTTATGCCAAACAAAAAGCCCGCATTTGCGGGCTTTTTTACTGCTTTCTGGCTTAAACCAGTAGGCGTAGATTACTTCTTCGGTGTTACGAAACCAATTGCTGTGTCGTCAACAAACTCAACAATGACGTCATCACCCGCTTTAAATTTCTCAAGACCTAAAACAGCCTGATCCACTTTCACTTTTTGCTTCTCGCCACTTGGCAATGTGAAAGTCACGATACGGGTTTTTTGATCGATTGTTGAAATCTTTACAGTTGCATAAACAGTGTCAGTCACTTCTTCAAATGGCTTAGCAGAACCTTTGCCAGCTACTGATACAGAACGCACACCAGAAACACCTGGCTTAGCATCTTTACCTGCTGCAGTTAAACCAATTGCAATCGCTTGGGCATGCTCAACAACAAATACATCACCCTTTTTAACTTTATCCAAATCATTTACAGATTTAGCAACGTTCATTTGTACCAAATTACCGTTAGCATCTTTCAACACAACAATGCGCTTCTTTACATCAACAGAATCTACAGTAGCTGTCAGCACAGCAACTTCGGCTGCCAATGGCAACATTTTTGCAGGTAGCTGAGCAGATGCAGATGCTGCAAAAGCTAGGCCAGCGGCAACAAACAAACCAGCAAGTAATGATTTTTTCAAGATAACTCCTAAGCAATTAAAAGGGTTCAAACGGAGCCCAATAGGCACCTGATTTCATTGTAACCATGGAAACATGACTGCCTGTCATATTCCTACAAGCCCCTGATAAGCCCCTACGCTTTGGTACATTAGGGAAAAATCCCTATTTGGAGCATGGATCAAGGTGGAAATTGTTATTAAATCCTGGCAGCAAGCCTTTGAAGAGGCTTTCTCGATACGCAGGGAAGTGTTTATTGAGGAACAGGGTGTGCCCGAAGCCATGGAGATCGATGAATTTGACCCTCCGTCTCGGCATGCCTTAGCTTACGTAAATACCCTAGGTGTCGGCACTGCACGCTTAGTCAAAATAAATACTCATCAAGCCCAAATTGGTCGAATGGCAGTACTGATTGCCTTTCGGAAACAGGGCATTGGCACAGCATTATTAAGTAGCCTCATGGATTTAGCAAAAGCAGAAGGTCTGCAGACACTGTCATTACATGCTCAGGCATATGCGATACCCTTTTATGAAAAGCACGGGTTTGTTGCGGACGGTCCTGTCTATGATGAGGCCGGCATTCCCCATCGTAATATGATGCTCTTATTGCCACAGAATACTTAATCCGCCTTATCACCTGATGAATACTACCCACACACCTACTCCGTATATCCACCGCGTTTGCTATTCCGATACTGATGCTGCTGGATTTGTTTATCACGGCCGCTATCTTGAAATCTTTGAACGCAGTCGTGCGCAATGGTTGGCGCAGCGTGATCTGACCCCGACTATCCTCATTAATGAACATGGCATCTTGCTACCGGTGCGTGAACTGAGTATGCATTTTTATAAACCAGGTCGCCTTGATGATTTACTTTATATTGATCAAACGATTGAACATCGTGGGCGCTCTCAAGTTGTCGTTAAACAAAATGCCCAGCGAAAAGTTCTCAATGAAGGCGTCGAGGAGATGCAAGTCATTGCAAGCGCAACGCTACATATCGTTTGTGTAGACACGACCACCCTTAAGCCCAAAGCCTTACCTGACTGGCTCTTTTTGGTAGACCATACCCAATGACTTAAAATAGGGGCTCTTACTGCAAACGCTCTAGCGTGGCAGCTCACCCCATTGACCGGGATAGTCGTTTAATTGAATACGGGTCAATACTTTATTGGCCCTTATGTTATTTACAGATCTTGGTTTATCAGAACCCATTCTTCGCGCTATTGCAGAAGAAGGCTACACCAGCCCCACCCCAATTCAAGCGAAATCTATTCCTGCCGTTCTGCAAGGCGGCGATCTTTTAGCGGCTGCACAAACAGGTACTGGCAAAACTGCAGGCTTTACGCTACCGATTTTGCAACGCCTTAGCACTAGCAAATCAAACTCAGGCAAGCGTCTACTGCGCGTTCTCATTTTGACACCTACTCGCGAACTGGCGGCACAGGTTCAAGAATCAGTTGTTACCTACGGTAAGTACACGGGTCTTAAGTCCACAGTGATTTTTGGTGGTGTTGGTGCGAATCCCCAAATTAAAGCTATTGCTGCTGGCCTAGATATTTTGGTTGCTACACCGGGACGACTACTTGATTTGATGTCGCAAAAATGTGTCTCACTAAATGAGATTGAAATTCTTGTCTTAGACGAGGCAGATCGCATGCTGGATATGGGATTCTTGCGCGATATCAAAAAGATTCTGGCTGCGTTACCAAAGCAACGTCAGAACCTCTTGTTCTCTGCTACCTTTTCGACCGAGATCAAGGCACTAGCTGATGGCCTACTCAATTCCCCTGCTTTAATTGAGGTAGCGCGGAGCAACAGCACTAACGAAGCGATTGCACAGCTCATTCACCCAGTTGATAGAAGCAAAAAGCATCCCTTACTGGCGCACCTCATTAAAACGAATGATTGGAAGCAAGTTTTAGTATTTACACGCACCAAGCATGGCGCTAATAAGCTTGTCACCCAATTAGAAAAAGATGGCATCACGAGTATGGCCATCCATGGCAATAAGAGTCAAACAGCTCGCACTAAAGCGCTGGCAGATTTCAAGGCAGGAAAATTGACTGCTCTCGTGGCGACCGATATCGCTGCGCGCGGTATTGATATTGACCAATTACCCCATGTAGTGAACTATGACCTACCGAATGTATCAGAAGACTATGTCCACCGTATTGGACGCACTGGTCGTGCAGGATCCAATGGCGTTGCAGTTTCTTTAGTCTGTGTAGATGAGCATCAGATGCTACGAGATATTGAAAAGCTGATTAAGCAAAAACTGCCGCAAGAGATCATTGCGGGATTTGAGCCGGATCCAAATGCAGTAGCTCAGCCAATTCAGTTGCGCAGCCAACAACATCAACAATCGAGAAAGCCAAAAACGGCTGGTTCTGGTGCGGCGCCAGCCAAACGTAGCAGCCCACCTAAGCGAAGTTTTAATCGTTAATTCATGAGGCTATTCAGTAAAATAACAAAATATTGTTCTACTTTTTATATTGATCCAGACTACATTCAAAGAGACCAGATGACTATTACCCGTCGCTCCGCCATCAAAACCATTGCTGGTGCATTAGCTCTCCCAGCATTTAGCCCTATTTCAAGTGCATTAGCCCAATCTTCACTCGAGTGGACTACCTACGAAATCGTGACTGAAGTGAATTTACAGTCACCGGATGGCGCTGCGCAAACTTGGATTCCATTGCCATTGGTTTTAGATACCAACTACTTTAGAACCCTTGCTATCCGACCTGAAGCGAGTGACCCTAAGGCAATCAATCAAATTTATGAGACTCCGAATAAACAAGCTCGTATGCTCTGGACCAAATGGGATAAATCAGCTACCAACCACAGTGTCAAAGTTTCGATATTAGTGAGCACACGTAACCGCAATCTCGAATTATCCACTCCTAACCCTGCGTTGAAGTTGTCAAAAGAAGAGCAGCGTTTCTGGACTCGCCCCACTAAATACTTGCCGACTGATGGCATCGTAAAAGTAAAATCACAAGAGGCTCTTGCAAAAGCCCCCATGAATGCAACGGATGTAGAAAAAGCCAAAGCGATTTACAACTGGGTAGTGGATAACACCCATCGCGATCCCAAGACTCGTGGTTGCGGTCAAGGCGATGTCAAGCTCATGCTAGAAACAAATAATCTCGGTGGCAAATGCGCAGATATCAACGCAGTATTCGTTGCAATGGCCCGCTCTGCTGGAATTCCTGCACGCGATGTCTATGGCATCCGTATTGCTGACTCTGCTCGGGGCTACAAGAGCCTTGGTAAATCTGGAGAGATCACTAAAGCCCAGCATTGCCGCGCTGAGTTCTACGCTTCTGGCTATGGTTGGGTACCCGTTGATCCAGCAGACGTCCGTAAAGTGATTCTTGAAGAAACTGGCGGTCTTGCAGTGACTGATCCAAAAGTATTAGCGATTCGTGACTATCTCTTTGGTAATTGGGAAATGAATTGGATGGCCTACAACTACGATCATGACATTGCTCTACCAGGCTCTAAACTTGGCAGTAAAGGTGATATCCCCTTCTTAATGTACCCACAAGCTGAAAATATGGAAGGTCGTTTTGACTCTCTTGATCCAGATAACTTCCAGTACAAGATTACGAGTCGCCGAATTGGTTAATTGAATCAGTATTGGTTTAAATCGATTCAAGATCATGTCATTTAGAAAGACAGCCACCAATCTTCTTGTTGCACTGGCTTTTTCTTTGCCATTCTGCTTTCCTAGCAACGCTCATGCGCAATGGAGGTCAGCATCCACCGTGGGCTTGACACAGGCCCCTCCACTACAACTCAATAACCTGTCCGGCAAGCCGGTTGATATCAGCGCATTTAAAGGCAAAGTTGTCGTAGTGAATTTTTGGGCAAGCTGGTGCGAGCCATGTCGTGAAGAATTTGGGGAGCTCACGGAGCTACAAGAAAAATATGGGCCCAAGGGGCTCGTCGTCATAGCAGTGAATCTCGCAGAAATGAAACCACGCATCCTTCAGTTTTTAAAAGGGAATGGCATTTCAGAAAACGCTATGGAGATATTGCTTGATCGTAATAGCATTGCCTATAAAACTTGGAAAGCACGTGGGATCCCAACAACTTTCTTGGTGGGTAAAACAAGAAAAATAGAAGGTGTCTGGATTGGTGCAATTGAAGACGTTGATAGCAATGAAGTCAAAAGCAAAATCGATGCTCTTTTACGTCAATAACCCCTGTTCTCATCTCTTCTGATACCCTGCAACCATGAATACCTCCAGTAAAGCAATGGAACCTCGTCTTACCTCCTTATCCCATGGTGGTGGCTGCGGCTGCAAGATTGCTCCTGGCGTCCTTTCTGAAATCCTCAAGAATGTTCCGCAGCTGCCCTTCCCCAAGGAACTGCTGATTGGTATTGAAACTTCAGATGATGCGGCGGTGTATCAAATTAATGAATCTCAAGCGATTGTTGCAACTACCGATTTCTTCATGCCGATTGTGGATGACCCGTTTGATTTCGGAAAGATTGCCGCGACCAATGCCATCAGCGATATCTACGCCATGGGTGGCATCCCGCTATTTGCACTTGCCCTGGTGGGTATGCCCATTAAAGTCTTATCGAATCAAACGATTGCCCGAATTTTGGAGGGCGGCTCTGAAGCATGTCGCAGTGCTGGCATTCCGATTGCTGGTGGGCACACGATTGATTCCGTAGAGCCCATTTATGGTTTGGTAGCGATTGGTCTCGTCGATCCTAAGCGAGTAAAGAGTAATGCCAGCGCACAGCCTGGTGATGTCTTGATCTTAGGAAAACCGTTGGGCGTCGGAATTCTGTCTGCAGCCTTGAAAAAGGATTTGCTTGGCCCTGATGGTTATCGAGAGATGATTGCTAATACCACCAAACTCAATATTGCTGGGCCTGATTTAGCCAAGCTCGCTGGCGTACATGCGCTGACTGATGTCACAGGATTTGGTTTAGCCGGCCACACTCTAGAGTTAGCCAAAGGTTCTGGCTGTACTGCCCATATCGATTGGAGTCAGGTGCCCCTGCTTTCCAATGTTCAATCACTGGCTGACGATGGGATTATCACAGGTGCATCTGAGCGCAATTGGCAAAGCTATGGATCTCAAGTAGACCTCCCAGCAAGCTTTACTCCGGCACAACAGGCTTTACTGACTGATCCGCAAACTAGTGGTGGCTTACTCGTTTCTTGTAGCCCTGATAGCGTTCAAGCGGTACTCGAGATCTTCAATCACCATCACTTCTTGGGTGCACGCGTGATTGGGCAAATGGGCAAAGCCCAAGAGAAACCGCTCATCGTTTCCTAGAAATTCTCAAAAACTCAATTTACTTTTTTAAGATGAAAGACGCTCGAGAAATCGAGCTGTCCATTACCGGCTTTGCTGTGGGCTGCATACAATGCTTGAGCCAATTTCCCTAAAGGAATATTGGCATCGAGGGCATCAGCATTCTCAGCCGCAAGGCCTAAATCTTTGAGCATCAGATCGACCCCAAAGCCACCAGCATAGCCTTTTGAGGCAGGCGCATTTTCCATCACTCCAGGGCAAGGGTTGTAAAGCTCTAAAGCCCAATTACGGCCAGAGCTTTTAGCCATAATGTCAGACAACACTTTAGGGTCCATGCCATTAGCAATCCCTAAACGTAAGGCCTCACTAGTGCCAAGCATCTGAATCCCTAACAACATGTTGTTGCAGACCTTAACGGTCTGCCCTGCACCGCTAGCCCCCGCATGAAAAATATTCTTACCCATTGCCCCTAATAATGGGCGGGCTCGCTCTACAGCTTTTGCATCACCGCCCACGATAAAGGTCAAGGTGCCAGCTTGCGCACCTGCAGTTCCTCCAGAGACAGGTGCATCGATCATGGCAAAACCTGCTGCCCTTGCTTTTGCAGCGACTGCTTGCGCAACTTTTGGAGAGATAGTTGAGCAATCAATAAGTAGGGTATTGGAATTGGTGCTCGCTAGCAAACCTGTCTGGCCAAGATACAAACCCTCCACATGCTTTGAGGCCGGCAGCATACTAATGAGCACCTCGACATCTTTTGCCGCAGTAGCTGCATCAGGGGCTACCAGTCCACCAGCAGCAGCAAAGGCATCCAATTGGGTTTTTACTAAGTCAAATCCCAAGACTTGATGTCCCGCCTTCAATAAATTGAGGGCCATTGGTAAACCCATATTGCCTAAACCAATAAATCCGATTTTCATAACTTGACTATTCGTGTCTGTTGATTCATTTATAAAGAGATTAAAAAGAAAAAAGCCTAGCTCGTGAAAGCTAGGCTTGCGAATCTATTTTTTGTAAGAATTACTTCTTCGCTTCCATTGCTTCTTTAGTTGCAGTAATTTCTTTACGACGCTCTTTACATGCACCAGCAATCTCTTGCAAAGCCTTGCGAGCACGTGCAGCAGATGCCTTAATACCTTTTTCAATGAATTTTTCGTTTTCAGCTTTGTATGCTTCAAAAGCAGCCAACAATGTATCGTGTTGTGACATCTCGTCTCCCAATAATCGTATAAATATTTAAACTAACAACGGAGTCAGTATATCCCCATAAAAACACCAGAAAATGCACTATTTCATCAGGGATAACGCTTAAATTGGGGTGTAAATCGGCAAATAAATCCCAAAAACTACTGGTTTATCTTTTGCTGCTTTGCCACAAAAAACTGGGCTGCTATTAGCAGCCCACCCTAATTTTTTGCTTAAGCAATCTTGTTGCGAATAATGCCGACACCTGTAATTTCCGTTTCCACCATGTCGCCTGGCTTTAAAAACTCTGGAGGCTTTCTGCTGTAGCCGACACCTGATGGTGTTCCTGTAGCAATAATGTCGCCTGGTAATAATGTCAAACCACGTGATAGCTCGGCAATAATCGCGGGGATCTTGAAGTACATCTGCTTATAACTAGCATTCTGTTTTTCAACGCCGTTCACTCGACAGATGATGCGAGTGTCTTGCAAGTTCACTCCGCCAGCCGTCACTACCCACGGACCCATCGGACCATGCCCATCCAAACTCTTACCTTTGAACCATTGACCTGACTGGCGCTTTTGCTGAATATCGCGTGCAGTCGTGTCGTTATAGGCTGTGTAACCATACACGTAATCCATAGCGTTTTCTTCGGAGATATTCTTGCCCTTTTTACCAATCACGACAGCAAGCTCGGCCTCCCAGTCAATCATGGTTGAGATGCCAGCATCATAAGGAATGGGATCAAACGGACCATTCATGGTTTGCGTGCCTTTAGTAAAGAGCACGGGCACCTTTGGATACTCTTTCACTGTCTTGTCTTCGCGGTTTTGTAGGCCTTCTTCAAAATGGTCAAGATAGTTCCAGCCCACACAATAAATATTGCTCTGTGGCTTCGGGATGGGTGACAACAAGATGACTTGATTCACATTGGCAAGATTGGCGCTGCGGTTTTTAAAGATTGCAGCTAATTCCACCAAACCACGATTACCAGAAGCCGCTAAGGAAATCATCGAGGTGGGGTCAAATGACAGTTCCATTTTTTGACGAGCGGCTTCTGCAGGAATATCCACCACAAAACCATCATTGGTCACCAAGCCTAAACGAGAAGTGGCCCCCATTTTTGGTAGATAGTTGGCGATTCGTAATCCGGCTTTGCCAGTCATTGGCTCGACCACAATTTTTTGTTGATCGCCAGGGGCGGCCATCACATTTGAAATAAACATACTGCTCACAGCAGCTGATGCACCTAACTTCAGAGCATCTCTCCGATTTGTATCCACAGCGTCTCCTTTAAAGAATCTTGATTTCTAATTTTTATGCGTTGTTTAGGCAAACAATCTGTCATAAATAGTAATACCAAATTCAAAATGGGGATGAAGTTCTGCAGAATCGGTCAATTTTGACTATGCTTGACCCATGATCCAGCCTGCCTTACAACTCACTCGCCTCACCCTGCTTGCCGTCAGCCTCGCCCTGACGGCCTGTGAACGTGAGTCCTATTCGACCTGGTCCTGTCACTCGGCGACTGAGGTAAAGGCTACGATGATTCTGCGGAAAGCAGTAATGGAATTTCAAGATCTGAAATTGGATTATTGCGGCAGTCTGGGTAATCAAAGCTACTTTGATGTGCGATGCCCTGGAGTCATTCAAGAATCTAATACGACCTTTGCCCCTGCATCAGGCTCATTGGTAAATCAAGGTCAACAATATCAATGCACTGCCCTGTGATTGAGAATCCATCCGCTTCGATGAATCCGCTGAGCCCTAAAAAATTACTACTCACTAAATGGACCGCAGTCAAACCTATTGCCAAGCAAAAACATTTTTTAGTCAGCAAGGTGATTCTGCCGGAGCCTTCAAATGAAAAGATTGAGTGGGTCGAGATAGAAGCAGTCATGACAAAAAAAGTTACTCGAATTGCGTGGCGGGATCTGACGAACAGCTCGCTTTGGATTCAGGGCTGGAAATAAAAAACCGCCTCAAACTCTGAGGCGGTTTTGGTTTGGCGCTGCTCTGAGGAATTATTCGTCAGCGGACTTAGCGCCTGATTTCTTAGGGCCCGAAGACTTCTTCACTAATTCATCAATATTCTTTTCGGCAGCATCTGCTACTTCATTCACAATACGACGCCCTTCTTTGAACATATTCTGACCAGTAGTCGACATTTCATTCACGACCTTAGAAAGTTTTTCTGCATGAGCAGGCATCTTATTTTCTGCATCCTCAAGCCATGTCACCAAGGAAGCGCGTACTTTCTCAAGCTGCTTCTCAGTTTCATCAGCGGCACCCTCACCCAACTCTTTGAGTACTGATTTCACTTTCTTTTGATACATCGCTGCACGTTTAGCAGCTTCTTTTGCAGCATCAGCTTGCAAGTCTTTCAACTTTGCAAGATCATTTTTAGCAGCAGACTTTGCACTCTCTAAGGCATTCTTCATACCCCACTCCATCTCAGCAATATGGTGCTCGCTGAGTTTTTTCGCTGCTTCTAGCAAGGTATGGGAATAATCAAATAGCTCTTTGGCTTTTTCGCGTTGCCATTTCTGTAATTCTTTTGCATCCATTTTTAGCTCCTATCCAGTAGGTGTTAATCAAATCCTTCACATCCACTCTATACCGAAATAGCTAAACTGCCAATTCCCCTCATTTCCAGCATTAAAATCCACTGATGAGTGAAAAACAGACCCAGAGTATCTATGAGGCTATTGGTGGGATCGACAAGGTCGACGAGCTGGTGGACCGCTTCTATGATTTGATGGCTCTGGAGTCCAGTTTTACCGATCTTAGAGCCATGCATCCCCAAGATCTTTCCAACTCTCGGGAGAAGCTCAAATTCTTTCTGACTGGCTGGATGGGAGGTCCGGACATCTATTCACCTAAATATGGGCACCCGATGCTGCGGGCAAGACACCTCCCCTTCAAAATTGGCCTCAAAGAGCGCAATCAATGGCTCGCCTGTATGTACCAAGCACTAGAGGACTGCGGCATTGTAGGAAATGTGGCCAAGCAGCTAGAAGAGTCTTTTTTTAATACAGCCGACTGGATGAGAAATCAGCCTAACTGATCTCGTACTCGCTATTACCCTCAGTATTTCTGCGGGCATCTGCAGCCCCATGAATAGTTCGCCGCACTTCGATACACTTCTCTAGAACCCACTTTAAGAAAATATCATCGATATGGAAAGTTTTATAGTACTCCTGAGTGATCCCCACGCTTGGATAGCATTTTTAACACTTTCAGCTCTAGAAATTATTCTAGGGATCGATAACATCATTTTTATTAGCGTCATTGCGAACCGATTACCAATTGAGATTCGTGAACGAGTGCGGCGCTTTGGTCTAATGTTCGCTTTGGTGACTCGCATCTTGCTGCTCTTGAGTCTGTCTAGGGTCATGAGCCTAACTAACCCCCTATTTACCATTACAGATCATGCCATTAGTGGCAGAGATTTGATCCTACTATTAGGTGGCTTCTTCTTAATTTGGAAAGCCTCTAAGGAAATTTATAGTGAAGTAGAAATTGGTGGACACGATGAAGCTGGCAGCGTCTCAGGAGTCAACGCTAATAAATCGATGTTCGCCCTCTTCCTGGGCTCTGTCGTGCAAATCGGCTTACTCGATATCATCTTCTCGCTCGATAGCGTGATTACTGCAGTTGGAATGGTCGATCACATCAGCATCATGATTGCAGCAGTGTTGGCTTCCGTACTCATGATGTTGATTGCTGCCAAACCCATCGGCGACTTTGTGCACCATCACCCCTCAATCAAGGTTTTGGCACTTTCCTTTTTAACGGTAGTTGGCGTTGTGTTGATTGCTGAGGGTATGGGTGTGCATATTCCGAAAGGCTACGTCTATGTGGCCATGGCTTTCTCATTATTTGTCGAGTTACTCAATATCCGCTCTCGTGAAAAGAAGAAGCAAAAAAAGCTGCAAAAACTCGATTAAGGATTATTAGCTTAGAGTGCCTGCGCGCAAGCAAAACCGCTGGCCCAGGCCCACTGGAAGTTGTGACCTCCTAAATGGCCTGTGACATCGACACATTCACCGATAAAGAATAGACCTGTATGTTGGCGTGACATCATCGTTTGACCATCCAGATCTTTAGTGTCTACACCACCCAACATTACCTCGGCCTTTTTCCAACCTAAAGTACCTGCAGGTTTTACAGACCAGTTGGTTAATAACTCTTTCAGGGCTTGACGATCTTTTTTCGATACCTCAGCCCACTTACGTCCCAATAGATTTTTCTGTTCTGCAAACGCTTTAGCTAAGCGTTGCGGCAAGACAGAAGCAAGAATCGTCTCGGTGAGCTTAGTACGATTGTCCTCATCAGCAAAGAGTGCATCGCAATTGAATCCACCTGCCACCTCTATGGCTCCTAGCCAATCAATATGAATGGGCTCACCCTCTACCCAATAACTACTTGCTTGCAAAACAGCGGGGCCAGATAAGCCTTTGTGGGTTAGCAATACATCTTCATTGAAGCGACAAGCTCCATAACGGTGGCCCTTGGATCCTGAAGCAATTCTGACGGGAAGGCTAAGGCCAGCTAAGTCATAGAGATCCCCAAAGGTATCTGCAGTAAAAGATAGTGGTACTAATGCGGGCCTTGGATCAACTACCGATAATCCAAATTGCTTGGCAATATCCAATGAATATGCGGTAGCGCCAATCGCCGGAACAGGTAAGCCGCCTGTTGCCATCACCACGGACTTGGTTTTTTCAGAGCCTGCATTGGTTTGCACCAACCAATGCTCTTGATCTTGTGCAATGGATTCAATCACCACTGGGTTACGAATGGTGACCCTTCCTTTAGCGCATTCTGCCATGAGTAAATCAATAATCTGCTTAGCAGAATCATCGCAAAACAATTGCCCCTGGTGCTTCTCGTGATAGTTGATCCCATAGCTACTGACAAGCTTAATAAATTCTTTTGAAGGATATCGAGCTAGAGCGCTTTTAACGAAATGGGGATTCAAAGAGAGAAAGTTTGTAGGGCTGCTGTGCAAGTTTGTGAAATTGCAACGTCCTCCTCCGCTAATGCGGATTTTTTCACCCAGTATTTCAGCATGGTCCAAGACTAGAACCTGCTTGCCTAGCTGGCCTGCCACACCAGCGCAGAATAAGCCAGCGGCACCGCCACCAATAATGATGGCATCCCATATCTTACTCATGTCTGACTCATCACTTACTTAAATCGATCAATAATTTCAGAAGCAATATTGAGTTTTTCCATATGACTCTTGGTGTAGGCCTGACGGAAATTTTTGGTCATGGAAATCATTACTGATGCAGTCCATGCAAACGCAAACATGCCTGAGAAAGCGATGATGACTGCTAACATCTTCCAGCCATCGGGCAAAATATCCTCCATAAAGCCCATCGCGGTATAAGTACTACCGCTAAATAGAATGCTTTGGCCAAGATTGGGTAGTAAATTCAGTGCGTAAATAGAAATTCCCCAAAGAATAATCTCAGTGATGTGCATCAGAAACAAGCCAAAGATACTCACATAGAAGCACAGTGTTACTTCAGAGTATTTCTTTTCCGCTAAATAGAGAAACGTTTTTACTTCATAGCGCTTACTGATTTGCAGCAATACGATGCCATGAAACACCATGATCAATAACAGTATGGCGGTACCGACCGCATAACTGGGCAGATCTAGAGAGTTGGAAATACTGGAGCTTGTGGGATTCATATCAGTCTTTTGCCCATTTTACAACTGCCTGGTCCCCAGCCTAGTTCAATTGATAGTGATTTTGGATAATGCTCCAAGCTTCTTCTGCGGTCTCTGCAAAATGAATCACTTGCATATCTAACTCATCGATCACGCCAAACTCCACCATCTGATCAAACTTCACCATCCCGGTCCAAAACTCCCTACCCACCAGAATGACTGGGAAGCGCACCACCTTTTTGGTCTGCATTAAGGTGAGGACCTCAAAAAGTTCGTCAAATGAGCCAAAGCCACCTGGAAAGGCAACAATTGCCCGTGCCCGTAACATGAAATGCATTTTGCGCAATGCAAAGTAATGAAAACGAAAGTTCAGTCCGGGGCTAATGTAAGGATTGGGATGCTGCTCACGAGGCAGGCTGATATTGAAACCAATGGTTTTATCCCCTGCTTCAAACGCGCCCCGATTGGCAGCCTCCATCACCCCGGGGCCGCCACCAGTGCAAATATGCAACTTGTTTGACTCTAACTCTTGTGTAGCGTTATATCGAGCAACTAGACCACCAAACTCTCGGGCGGATTCATAATAGTGACTGTGAAGCAAGGCTTGCTTAGCGATCTCTTGCTCTTCAAGAGTCTTCGCGCCCTTCTCCATTTCGAGGGCTTTGTCACGACTAACAAAACGGGTAGAGCCAAACACTGTGATGGTGTGATCGATGCCGTGTTCGTGCAATAAAATTTCCGGCTTTAAGAGCTCGAGCTCAAAACGAATGCCAATAGTTTCTCGGCGCGCTAAAAATGCTTCGTCATCAAACGCAAACTTAGAGGATTCTTCAGAAGTTTCTTCAGAGAGTTCATGCGGCGCAAGCGTCAAGAAGTCGCTAATGGTCTGCGCGTTATTCATGGGCAGCTTTGGGCTCATTTCATTACTTTCAAGATCGGCGTTAACCCATCTTACCCTTTGGATTTGACGCTAATGGGTCAGTGATTTAACCCCAATATGAGCAGCAAAAATTAGTGTTTATACCTAATGGATCTCTAATAACAAGGACTTAGGGCTTTATGGGATTTACCCATTGTCTTGCTAGGGTTAAGATAGCCTCAATTTCAACCAAACCGAAGGAAAAGCAATGAGCAACCGTTCAATCATCATCATGGTACTGGTATTAGTTGGTGCCACAGCCTATTTACTCCTCAAAGGCGACGGTAACGTTGATATGGGCGGCGAGAAGCATGGCGCAGAGGCAACCCATGTTGAAGAAGCGAAGAAAGATGCACCTGCAGCTGCTCCTGCTGCTCCAACTGCAGCTCCTGCAGCCGACGCTAAGAAATAATTTTCCTAGGCACACTGAAACCGCGGTCCGCCGCGGTTTTTTTTATCACATTCTCACTATGTCAATGATGAACTCTAGCGCCCTCAAATCTTTTGCTCCTAGCGGCACACTGCGTGTTGGTATCAATCTCGGAAATCCATTGCTAGCCAATGAAGACGCCGCCGGTAAATTGAGTGGCGTGACGATTGATATTGCCAATGAGATTGCGCAACGCATCAAGCTGCCCTTACAACTGATTCCATTTAAGACTGCGGGTGCAACCGTCGATGGTATTAAAAGTGGCGATATTGATTTAGTGTTTGTGGCAATTGATCCTGTCAGGGGTGCGGATATTAGCTATACCCCAGCCTATATTCAGATTGAGGGTGCTTATATGGTGAAAGTCTCTTCCCCCTTGCAAAGTAACGATCAGGTAGATGTGGCCGGTAGCGAAATCGTTGTGGGTAAAGGGAGTGCTTACGATCTTTACCTCACCCGAGAAATTCAACATGCCAGACTATTCAGAGCGGTTAGCTCACAAGCTGTAGTGGATGATTTCATGTCAGGCATAGGCAATGTTGCTGCTGGTGTCAAACAACAATTAGAAAGTGATGCTAAACGTTACGATGGCTTACGCATGCTTCCTGGGCGCTTTATGGTGATCAATCAAGCAATTGGCATTCCAAAAGCCAGGCTAGGTTTTGAAGATATAACAGCATATTTAAGCGAACTGATTGCCGAGCTCAAGCAGTCAGGATTTGTGTCGGAAGCGATGCAACATCACCATATTCAAGGCGCTAAAGTGGCAGACTAAGCCTTGTATTTCCAGACGACGTAATCAGAGCGATACTAGAAGAATGAGTCTGCAAAGTAATCCACTTAATACGCTGTCATTAGCCAAAAATTTAAGGCGCCTTCCAGCCGAACATAAAGGCAATGCCGGTAAAGCCCTGCTCATTGGGGGAGCACCCGGAATGGCGGGCGCCCTTTTGCTTGCAGGTAATGCATGCCTGCATTTAGGTGCAGGTTGGACTATTCTCGAAATGCTCGATCCAGCCTCTGCTCACGCAATGATGAATTCTCCTGAGCTGATGATTCAGTTAGCAAACCCCGAACCTCAAGCGGCTCTGGTAAACCTTCAGCCAGACCTCATTGCAATTGGTCCTGGACTTGGAACATCTGTACAAGCATCGGAGTGGTTAAAAGCCACGCTGGCTTACCCCAAGATCCCTTTAGTCATTGATGCTGATGCCATTAATCTCATTGCTCAGTCTCCTGAGCTCTTGAATGCACTTCAAGCGCGCAATCAAATGTTCCCAGGCCAATCTGTACTGACGCCACACCCTGGGGAAGCAGCTAAGCTTCTCCATTGCACTGCTGAAATTATTCAGATTGATCGCCTGAGTGCTTTGGAAAAATTACTGTCTCTCACGCAGTCCATCATTGTCTTAAAGGGTCAACACACTTTGATAGCCTCCCCTGGCCACTCCTTCCAGGAGTGCCAGGCAGGCAACCCTGGCATGGGAACTGGTGGCATGGGAGATGCCCTGACTGGAACTATTGCAGCAATTGCGGTTCAAGGGGTTCGGCATCAACTCAATCTATCGCAATCTACTGAGCTCGCTGTTCAACTTCATGCCACAGCTGCTGATAGTCTGGTTGCCAAAGGTATTGGCCCGTTGGGCTTAACACCCTCTGAAACGATTTTAGAAATGCGTCGTTTACTCAACCAATGGGCGCAAGAGTAGCTACAAATCAAATACAGTAGTAACTAAAGAAAAAGTCATCAACCCCAAATAAGATTGATGACTCTGGTGAAACTACTGCCCCAAAGAGTTGAGGCTTAAAAACGAGAATTACTGTGCGGCTGGCTCTGCAGCAGCCTTAGCTTTTTTCTTAGACTTCTTCTTGGCTTTTTTCTCAGCTTTCTTTTCTTTCTTGGCTTTTTTCGCAGCCTTCTTCTCGGCAGCTTTGCTCATCGGTGCTTCAGCAGGAGCAGCGGCCGGGGCAGCCATTGGAGCTGGTGCTGGCGCAGGATCAGCAGCCATCACTGAAATTGGGGAAACACCAATCGCAGCAGCAATTAGGGTGGCCAAGCTAAAACGAGCAATACGAGAAATCATATGATTCTCCAAGAGGGTTTGTACATGCTTCAATAATACCCAAAAATTTGTCAAAAAGGCCAAAAGAAAAAGGCCATCAAAGATGGCCCTTATTCCCGTAGTGAAGTACTTACGCAGGTTGGGCTTCAGCCTCAGTAATTTTCTCTAGTGCCCCAGCCAAATGACCCACGGTACGATCGACATGGGCCAACTTCTCTAGCCCAAATAGACCAATACGGAAGGTGCGGAAGTCCGGTCTTTCGTCGCACTGCAGAGGTACGCCGGCAGCAGTTTGCAAACCGAGGGCAATGAACTTTTTACCAGATTGAATATCGGGGTCCTTGGTATAACTCACCACAACACAAGGGGCCTGGAATCCTGCAGCAGCCACAGAGTGAAAACCTTTGGATACCAAGAGCTCACGAACCTTTAAGCCTAGCTCAACTTGCTTGGCTTTCAATGCAGCAAAGCCCAATGCTTGGGTTTCTTTCATCACATTGCGCAAGATCTTCAGTGCATCTGTCGCCATAGTGGTGTGATACACATGGCCACCCTTTTCATAAGCTTCCATAATCTGCAACCACTTCTTGAGATCCATAGAGAAGCTACTGCTTTGTGTGCTTTCAATTTTCTCACGCGCTCTATCACCTAAAGCAATCAATGCGCAGCATGGTGAACTACTCCAACCTTTTTGGGGTGCAGTAATCAAGACATCAACATTGCAGGCCTTCATGTCCACCCACATGGCACCGGAAGCGATGCAATCCAAAACAAATAAGCCGCCAACGGAACGAACTGCCTCGCCGACTGCCTTGAGGTAATCATCAGGCAGGATGATGCCTGCAGAGGTTTCCACATGCGGCGCAAATACTACTGCTGGCTTTTCTTTTTGAATAAAGGCGATTACCTCTTCAATTGGGGCCGGAGCAAATACACCTTGAGTAGCTGCCTCTAATTGACGACCTTTAATGACTGTGACATCACTGGTGATATTGGCTAAGTCAAAAATTTGGGTCCAACGATAGCTAAACCAACCATTGCGTAGGACTAAGCATTTTTCATTGTTAGCAAATTGACGAGCAACAGCTTCCATGCCAAAAGTACCGCTACCGGGAACAATCACTGCAGAGCTGGCGTTATAGGCATCTTTCAGGACGCTGGAAATATCGACCATTACACGCTTGAACTCTTCAGACATGTGATTTAAGGAGCGATCGGTATAAACAACCGAGAACTCTAATAAACCGTCTGGATCAACGTTGGGGAGTAAACCTGGCATAGTAATTTCCTAGGGATTTCTGTGATTAGCCCTAAATGATAACGATTTGGCACGTTTTTTGGGCAATCTGCTCAAAACCCTGTGTCCAATGTCTATTTAGACCCCTTTCTGGGCCTTTTCCCAGAATTACTGCTTCCTGGCGGAAATCACAATCCCGCCTACGATCAAAGCAAATGCCGCACCATGAAATAACTGCGGGGGCTCTCCCAGCATGGCAGCCGACAAAATTGCCGTAAACAAAGGGATGAAGTTGGCAAAGAAAGCAGCAACCGTAGGCCCTGCTCCATTGACACCCAATCCCCAGCAGCGATATGCAATCAGTGATGGGCCTACCGCAACAAACAGAATTAAGGAGGCTGTCCAGAGATTCAAATGCAAATACGCATCGCCAGCAGCAATCTCAAAGCCATCAAAAAATCCCGTCCACAACAAACCGACAAAAACTTGTGCCATTAAAAATTGAGCCCACGGCCATTGGCGCTCGGTACTGGTTCCGGGACGACTTAACATCCAACTGTAGAAGGCCCACAAGATGGTGGCCAACATGATTAAGAGATCCCCAGCAACCATCTGCATCGAGAGTAAGGTGCTTAATTCACCTCTAGTTAAAACAATTGCTACTCCCAATAAAGAAACTACTGCTCCCAGCAACTGCAACGCACTAGGTTTGGTTTGATAAAAAACCGCGCCGATAAATAACATCCAAATCGGCATACTGGCACCAATCAAAGTCACATTGATTGCGGTAGAAGTTTCTAGGGCGAGATATAAGAGAACGTTATAGCTTCCAACACCAAATAGGCCTAACAGTAAAAACCGTTTCTTGTTTTGCCATAAAGCACTTTGGGGAGCAAAAACACGCCAACCCAGAGGCAATAACAGTAATGCAGCTAAACCCCAGCGAACCGCACTCAAAGTCACCGGGGAAACTGCAGCGCTAGAGACCAAAATTCGTCCCGCAATCGCATTACCAGCCCATAGGGCGGTGGCAATCAATAAATTGGAGATAGTGGCAAGGTTCAGTTGGTGCATTCAGGAGGTGGGGCTGGGGTCCCAATTACGGGACAATCTCACATTGTAGAAACAAATCGTAGGTATTGCTAAGATAGAGCTTAACTTAGCAAAAAGCGTCAAATCAAAAGCAATTATTAGAAGGGTAGCTAGTGGCAATCATTACCAATATCGAAGATTTAAGAGTGCTCCACCAAAAGCGCACCCCAAAGATGTTCTACGACTATGCAGACTCTGGCTCTTGGACTGAGTCAACCTATCGGGCAAATGAGTCTGATTTTCAAAAGATTAAATTACGTCAACGCGTTGCTGTAGATATGACTAACCGCACGACCAAAACTACCATGGTCGGCCAAGAAGTCACGATGCCAGTAGCTCTTGCACCAACTGGTCTTACGGGGATGCAACACGCCGATGGTGAAATATTGGCAGCCAAAGCCGCGGAAAAATTCGGCGTGCCTTTCTGCCTATCAACGATGAGTATCTGCTCTATTGAAGATGTGGCAGAACGGACAACTAAGCCTTTTTGGTTTCAGCTTTATGTCATGAAAGATCGTGGCTTTATTGAGCGTCTCATTGAGCGCGCTAAGGCTGCCAAGTGCTCTGCTCTGGTACTGACACTAGACTTACAAATACTAGGTCAGCGCCATAAAGACCTTAAGAACGGCCTGAGCGCACCACCCAAACTGACTATCGCCAATATGATCAATATGGCTACAAAGCCACGTTGGTGCTTGGGGATGGCTATGACACCACGCAGAACCTTCCGCAATATTGTTGGTCACGCGACCGGGGTAGGAAACATGTCCTCCCTCTCCTCCTGGACAGCCGAACAATTTGATCCAGGCCTCAATTGGGGCGATGTGGAGTGGATTAAGAAACTCTGGGGCGGCAAGCTCATTATTAAAGGCATTTTGGACGAAGAGGATGCTCGTCTCGCAGCAAACTCCGGTGCTGATGCCCTGATTGTTTCAAACCACGGCGGTCGTCAATTAGATGGCGCTATTTCTAGTATTGCAGCACTCCCAGGTATCGTGGATGCCGTGGGTAAAGATATTGAAGTGTGGATGGATGGCGGGATTCGTTCTGGCCAGGATGTTCTCAAAGCTTGGGCATTAGGCGCACGCGGTACGATGATTGGCCGTCCATTCTTATATGGCTTAGGTGCAATGGGTGAAGCAGGCGTTACCAAATGCTTAGAGATCATCCAAAATGAATTGGATATCACCATGGCTTTTACTGGTCATCGCGATATTCAAAACGTGACTAAAGATATTTTGTATCCTGGAACCTTTTAAATTTTTAATCTCTTAAATCACCCGCTCGCATTCTTTGCAATTGCATTGCTTATCTTTGCTATTGCAGTTTGGATTGGCAATGCAGCGCTCAGCCCTTACCGCACCAAAGATACTGAAACCTCAGAGGATCTTGGCATCATCCAGACGGCTACCCTCACTTTGCTGGGTCTCATCATTGGCTTTACTTTTTCCATGGCGATTGATCGACATGATCAACGTGAGCGTCTCGAAGAAGGTGAGGCGAATGCGATTAGCACTGAATATTTAAGGGCCGACTTATTGCCTGGGCCATCTGCGGCAGCTACTAAAGAATTACTAAAACAATATTTGGATCAACGTATTCTGTTTTACACAGTTCAGGATCCAGAGAAAATCACTGCAATTGGTCAAAAAACGGATGAGCTACAAAGCGAACTTTGGAATGCTGTGCTACCAATGGCACGCTCCAATCCAACTGCAATGACTGCGCTCGTAACTTCCGGAATGAATGATGTTCTGAACTCACAGGGATATGTGCAAGCCGCTTGGTGGAACCGCATTCCCTATACTGCCTGGACCTTAATGGGCGCAATTGCCATCTGTGCAAATTTATTGGTTGGCTTTGGAGCCAGAAATTTCCAGAAGAACATTACCCTCTTCATGATTTTTCCTTTTGTCATTGCGGTATCGTTTTTCTTAATCGCAGATATTGATAGCCCTCGAGGTGGCGTCATTCGAATTGAGCCGCGCAACCTGATTACTCTGCAAAAGTTACTGAACCCCCAAAAATCATCGGCATCATCTACCAGCAGCAATTAAGCTTCACCCTAAAGGCGGTCAATATGAAACGTGTAGTAGATGTCTATAAGAATCGTGGCCGTGAGCTTGTTTGGACCTATGTGATTGACCTGCAAAATGATGATGAATTTCATCCTGGTCAGCGTGATTTTGAGGCGGAGGCGCTCAGACTCTCCCAAGTGGACAAACGGGGGGCCTCAAATGAGCTCAGTGCCAAGATGAGATTGAATTAAGCCTCAGCATTACCCACGGCCCCATTGGTGTTTAAAAGCTTGATTATGATGAAGGTCTATTAACGCTCTATTGATTGTTTTATATGTCCAGCACTCGTTATCACCCCGCCTCCATCTTCTTTCATTGGTTTGTTTTCCTGCTAGTGCTTGCAGCACTCGCTGTTATTGAACTCAAGGGCCAGTTTCCCAAAGGCAGCGAACCGCGAGAACTGTGCAAGACCATTCATGCCTTCTTTGGGCAACTAATCTTTGTAGCAATGATTGGACGATTGACTGTGCGCTGTATTTTCGGGGCCCCTGAGCCCACTGATCCCAATCGCATTCTGCTCACCCTTGCTAAATTGATGCACTGGGTTTTATATGCCCTACTCCTCGCACTCCCAATTATGGGTGTGATTTTTCTGCAGGCAGGCGGTAAAGAGGTTCACTTTCTGAGTTGGGTTTGGCCTCAAATGATTTCACCAAACCCTGAGGTAAAAGACCTATTTAAGGAAGCCCATGAATTTTTGGGTAACGCTATCTTCTTCTTGGTTGGTATCCATGCCCTCGCGGCTTTATGGCACCATTACGTCTTAAAGGATGACACCCTACGCCGCATGTTGAATAAAATTAAAGCAAATACCTAGAAAGAATATGTACATGAAACCACTATCCAAAAAAGGCAAGTTGGTCGTCGGCTGGACCGCACTAATGACAGTGATTGGAACGGCAATATTGCATCAATGGCAGTTTTTTGCCTTAGGCATCATCTCCATTGCCCTCATACTGATTGCCAATCAATACGGGCTGATCAAAGATTCTGAAGACAAAAAATAATCCCCACTACCGAGGTGTGGGGATTATCTGTGAACTCGAGTTCTTTTAAAGAGTTGGGTAGTCGGTGTAGCCTGCCTCTTGACCGCCATAGAAAGTAGCGCGGTAATAAGGATTTAAGGGTGCGTTTTTCTGAAAGCGCTCCGCAAGATCCGGATTTGAAATATAGAGACGGCCATAAGCTACAGCGTCAGCCAAGCCCTCTTCCAAGACCTTCTCGCCCAAGGCTTGATCGTAACCACCAGCAGTGATGAACTTGCCCTGATAAGCGGCTCTGAAGAGCTCAGAGGTAATTGGTGCTTCTTCGTTGACTTGCTCACCGCCACCTGCGCTAGTAGCTCGTGGCTCAATCATGTGCACATAAGCCAAGTTATAAGCGTTGAGTTTTTGAATCGCCGCACTAAATAGTCCAACTGGATCGCTATCACCAATATCATTAAATGTTCCGTATGGAGACAAACGCACACCAATACGATCGCTAGCGAATACCTTACTGACCGCTTCAATTACCTCACCCAACAAACGCAGACGATTTTCAACTGAGCCGCCGTATTGATCGGTGCGTTGGTTGGTTTTATCTTGCAGGAACTGATCCAACAAATAACCATTCGCTGAATGGATTTCAATCCCATCAAAACCAGCAGCCTTGGCATTTTGCGCTGCAGCTTCAAACTCTTTCAGGAGACGCACAATATCATCGAGAGTCATGGCTTTTGGAGTTTCATAGTCGTGCAACTTCCAATCGGCACCATAAGTTTGTCCTGCAGGCGCAATTGCTGAAGGCGCTTCTGGCAGACCTTGCTCTGGGTGTAAAGAGGAATGAGAAATACGGCCAACGTGCCACAACTGCGCAACGATTGAACCGCCTTTTGTATGGACTGTCTCAACGATTTCTTTCCAAGCAGCAGTTTGCTCTGCAGAATAAATACCGGGGGTAGCTGGATAGCCCATGCCGAGCGGAGAAATTTGGGTTGCTTCAGTAATGATTAATCCTGCACTTGCGCGCTGCGCATAGTAAGTCTTTGCCAAAGGATTGGGCACATCACCCGCAACTGCGCGCATTCTGGTTAATGGCGCCATTACCAAACGATTCTTCAGTTGAATTGAGCCAAGGCTCACTGGGGTAAACATGATTTCTTTGCCGGACATTGAAAGACCTTTATTTGGAAAGTAGTTATTAAGGATATGGGAGGCTTACTGTAACAAGAATTAGGTAATTTTGCTGATGATGAGAAATCTACCCTCGCAAGAAAAAAACTGAGAATAAATTTAAAATTAAAAGATTGATAATAAGGATCCAATATGAAAATTTGGCAATGCATCGTATGCGGTTTCATCTATGACGAGGCTCAGGGACTACCTGATGACGGCATCGCCCCTGGTACCCCCTGGGCGGCCATTCCAGAGAGCTGGGAGTGCCCTGATTGTGGCGTGTCCAAATCTGACTTTGAAATGGTTCAGGTAAGCTAATACTTTCGCTTTTAGCCATCTTCATTTTTAGTAGTCTTACTACGGGATCCCTCCTTGACTCTACATACCAATCCATCCTCCGCCATCGTCATTATTGGCAGCGGTCTAGCTGGCTACACTCTTGTTCGTGAAATCCGCAAGCTTGATAAATCAGCACCAATCACTTTAATTACTCGCGAGCCAGGATACTTTTACTCTAAGCCGATGCTTTCGACTGCCCTTGCAGGAAAAAAAGATGCTGCGCAATTAATCTCGACTAGCGCGGAAGCAATGGCAACTCAATTAGAAATCGACCTGCTCTCAGAAACAGAAGTCAATGCAATAGATACCGCCAAGCAAGTTATTCAAACTAGCAAGGGTGAAATTGCTTATGGAAAATTAGTATTGGCTTTAGGTGCAGATCAAATTCGGATTCCATTGGAAGGAAATGCGGTAAATGAAGTACTTACAGTGAATGACCTGGAAGATTATGTAAAGTTTCGAACAGCGATAGCAGGCAAACAGAAAGTCGCTATTCTGGGTGCAGGTTTAATAGGCTGTGAGTTTGCGAATGATTTAGTGCTCGGTGCTTACGCAGTAGATGTGATTGACTTAGCCCCACAAGTATTAGGCCGACTATTACCAGAGGCTGCCGCTAAAGCCTTGCAAGATAAACTTGGTCAAGCAGGCGTGAACTGGCACTTCTCGACAACCGTTCAAACCGTCAATCGGAATGGCACTGCACTGGAAATCACATTAACCAATGGTCATACGATTACTTGTGATGTTGTACTGTCTGCAGTTGGCCTAAAGCCTAGATTAGATTTAGCGAAAGCAGCTGGGATTCAGACTGGTGTTGGCATTGAAGTCAATCGTGACCTACAAACCAGCGCCAGTAATGTGTACTCCTTAGGCGATTGCGCAGAAGTTGAGGGATTAGTACTTCCTTATGTGATGCCCATCATGCAGGCAGCAAGAGCGCTAGCACCCACTTTAATTGGTCAGCCAACACCGGTCAGCTATCCAGCAATGCCAGTGATGGTAAAGACCCCTGCCCTTCCCACTGTTGTATCACCCCCGGCCAAAGCCGCTGTTGGTCAATGGACTACGACCGCAATTGAAGGTGGGGTTGAAGCACGTTTTGAGTCTGTCGATGGCAAGCTCTTAGGATTCGCCTTAATGGGAACAGCTACTGTACAACGCGCAGTACTGACAAAAGAGCTTCCCCCGCTTTTGTAGCGCTCAATATTCTTGTTTAAGCAAGCAAAAAGGCCCGCATTGCGGGCCTTTTTGTGTCTTTTGTTTAAAACGCGGCAATGATTATGAAACGATCACAAACCAAGTTGTATTGTGTGATTGAGCAACCATCAAGAACAACATTGGAATAGAGAGCAATGTATTGAGGCGGGATGTCAGCATAGCAATGCGAGCAGATTTGGCTTTTACATCAGCATCAACAGTCACAATACCTAGGGCACGCTTCTGGTTTGGCCAAATAATGAACCAAACGTTGAAAGCCATTACCAAGGCAATCCACATACCCAAACCAATTGCGCGGAATGGTGCTTGTAATGTAAATGCTTGATGAGCATAGCCATTCACTACCGCAAGGATCAAACCAGTCAATACTGTAAAGAGTGCTGCATAACGGAACCAGAACAAGGCTGCTGGTGCAATCACTTTACCAATCGCAGGCTTTTGCTCATCCGGAATCTTTGGCATAGAAGGAATTTGTACAAAGTTAAAGTACCAGAGCAAGCCAATCCACATCACACCAAACATCACGTGCAGCCAACGGAACATGAAAGGCAATTCAGCAGAACTAAAGTTGCCACCTAAAGCGAAGATGATGAGAATGAGAAGCACAAAACCAGCCAATACGGTGCGTCCCAAAGAGGTCAAGATTGATGCCATGAATGAATCTCCAATGTGTGATGATGGGTTTAACTATAAACGATTCTAGTGAATTTGTTTCATCCAGCAAATTTTCAGAAATCCCTTTTAAAACAACGCTTTAGCTCTTATTGCGCGGTCCAGCCACCATCCATATTCCAAGCAACACCGCGGACTTCGGAGGCATCTGGGCCACACAGGAATACTGCTAAAGCAGCCAATTGCTCAGGGGTGACAAACTCACCGGATGGCTGCTTTTCAGAAACCAGTGCTTTCTTAGCAGCTTCATTCGAAATTCCTTCGCGAGCAGCACGAGCATCTACTTGCTGTTGCACAAGCGGCGTTAAGACCCAGCCTGGGCAGATCGCATTACAGGTCACGCCAGTGTGTGCATTCTCCAATGCAGTCACTTTAGTCAAACCAACAATACCGTGTTTCGCTGCAACATAGGCCGCTTTTTGCGTGGAAGCTACTAAGCCATGAACTGATGCAATGTTAATAATACGACCCCAGTTACGCTTCTTCATTCCAGGTAACGCATGATGACTCGTGTGAAATGCTGAGCTCAAGTTGATCGCAATAATGGCATCCCATTTTTCTGTTGGGAAATCTTCGATGTTTGCCGTGTACTGAATGCCAGCATTGTTGACCAAAATATCTAATGAACCAAAGCGCTTTTCAGTTTGCTTGATGAGATCTTCAATCTCCGCAGGTTTACTCATATCTGCACCGTGATAGTCCACCTCAACACCATGTGCCTTGATCGATGCAATGGCTGCATCCTTTTCACCGAAACCATTGACCATAATATTGACACCCTGTTTAGCCAAAGCAATTGCCATACCCAAACCAATACCACTCGTGGATCCAGTTACCAAAGCTGTTTTGCCTTTTAAATAAGTCATATCAATAGTCTCGCCATGTTAGGGAATAAAAAACGTAGCATACAACGAATGTATTTAGATCAAATGTAACCAGCGCCCCAATTGATGCCAAACACTGTCAGGCACTAAAGTGAGGAGCCACGTCATTGTCAAATAGCGCAGTAATTTACCAATAAACATGTAAATCATGCAGGGGAACCAAGCTAGGCCAAGCCAGCCTGCGGCTACGCACAAAGGATCACCAAAGCCAGGTAGCCAAGATAGCAGTAATAGCTTTGGCCCCCATTCTTTTAGCCAAAAACGTAGACGCCCTTCGGTACTTACTTTAATAGCCTGAATTTTCTTGCTAGCAACAAACCCCAACCACCAATCCAACATTCCACCCAAAGTATTGCCAACCGTAGCAAGCAAGATAGCCGCCCAATACATCTGCGGATTAATCGAGATATATCCAAACAGGATGGGCTCTGAACCCACTGGTAGCAAAGTTGCAGAAGCAAAGGCGCTAATAAAAACTGCCGGTAACCCAACGGAAGGTAAGCCGAACCACCCAAAAAAGTGATGAAGTGCTTGGTCCATTAAACCAGCGCTCCAAATTGTTGCAAATTGGTGAGCTGGGCTTGAAGAAGGTTGATGGAGATGGCCTGGTGATTGCTTTGCATGTCAATATCGATCTGAGCTAGTGTGTAGCCTATTTTCACCCTATTTTGCCTATTTTCCAGAAATTTCCATTCTTGCTTAAACTAGTATCCAAATAAGAAGATCACTATTAATCGAGACTGTCATGAATCACCCCATTCCCAAGCCTGACCAATATCAGGATATGCGTGAGGCCTTGCGAGACCTCTTCAGCCATTTTGATTCTGCCTACTGGCAAAAAATTGATTATGAGCGGGCTTACCCTGAAGCGTTTGTGAATGCCATGACTGAAGCGGGCTGGTTAGCTGCTTTAATTCCAGAGGAATATGGTGGTTCAGGGTTAGGCTTAGCGGAAGCCTCCGTGATCATGGAGGAGATTAATTTCTCCGGTGGTAATTCTGGTTCCTGCCATGGGCAGATGTACAACATGGGGACATTACTGCGTCATGGTTCTGAGGCACAGAAAACAATGTACCTCCCGAAAATTGCCAGCGGTGAATTACGACTACAAAGTATGGCGGTTACTGAGCCCTCTACCGGAACAGATACCACTAAGCTAAAAACGACAGCAGTCAAACAAGGTGACAAGTACATTGTGAATGGTCAGAAAGTTTGGATCTCTCGTATTCAACATTCTGATCTGATGATTTTATTGGCTCGCACCACGCCGATCAATGAAGTGAATCGCAAGTCTGAAGGCATGTCGATCTTTATCGTCAATCTCGCAGATGCGATTGGTAAAGGGATGGAAGTTCGACCCATCGCCAATATGGTGAATCACGAAACCAATGAAGTGTTTTTTGATCATCTAGAGATTCCAGCAGAAAACTTAATTGGCACTGAGGGTCAGGGATTCAAATACATTCTTGATGGGCTCAATGCAGAACGGGTATTGATTGCCGCAGAATGCATTGGGGATGCCTATTGGTTTATCGATCGTGCCCGGCGCTACGCTAATGACCGCGTGGTGTTTGATCGTCCTATTGGCAAGAATCAAGGGATTCAATTTCCGATTGCCGATAGCTATATTGAAACGGAAGCGGCAAATCTCATGCGTTTTAAAGCTTGCGAACTCTTTGATCAACATCTCCCCTGCGGTCCCGAGGCTAATATGGCGAAATACTTGGCTGCTAAAGCCTCCTGGGAAGCGGCAAACGTTTGCCTACAAACACATGGTGGGTTTGGATTCGCAAATGAATATGATGTTGAACGCAAGTTTAGAGAAACACGCTTGTATCAAGTGGCTCCGATTTCCACCAACTTGATCTATTCATACATTGCTGAGCATGTACTTGGCTTACCAAGATCCTTCTAGTACATCCCCATGAGCATTCGTCCATTAGATGGCATTACCGTTGTTTCGCTGGAGCATGCGATTGCCGCGCCTTTTTGTACTCGCCAACTGGCTGACTTAGGTGCACGTGTTATTAAAGTAGAGCGCCCTGGTGGTGGTGACTTTGCCAGAGGCTATGACACGCAAGTAGAGGGACTCTCTTCTCACTTTGTTTGGGTCAATCGCTCTAAAGAAAGTCTCACTCTGGACTTAAAGCAAGCTCCAGCCATTGCTGCCCTCAAGAAACTGCTTAAAACTGCAGATGTTTTGGTACAAAACCTAGCGCCCGGTGCAGCAGCACGAATGGGGCTGACTCCAGAGGCATTACATCAAGATAACCCAGGGCTTATTTTGTGTGACATCTCTGGATACGGCAACAATGGTCCTTATCGCGATAAAAAGGCCTACGATCTATTAATTCAGAGCGAGGCAGGCTTTTTATCTGTGACTGGCACTCCAGAAACCCCCAGTAAAGCCGGTAACTCCATCGCAGATATCGCTGCGGGTATGTATGCCTATACCAATATTCTGGCTGCGTTATTGCAAAGAGGCAAAACCGGCAAGGGCAGCGTGATTGATATCTCGATGTTGGAATCGCTGAGTGAGTGGATGAGCTTTCCGCTCTACTACGCCTATCAAGGTGCAAACCCACCTCCCAGAAATGGGGCGTCGCATGCCACTATTTATCCTTACGGCCCCTTTAAGGCGGGCGATGGGAAGACGGTGATGTTGGGTTTACAAAATGAACGTGAGTGGGTGCAGTTTTGTGAGATCGTATTAGAGAATGTAGCGCTTGCAAAAGATAAACGCTTTGACAGAAACTTTAAGCGCAATGAAAAACGGGCGGAACTCTTGCAAATTATTGATGCCTGCTTTAGTAAGCTCACTTCCGAACAACTCATCGCCAGATTAGATCAAGCGCAAATTGCGAATGCGCATCTGAATGACATGGAAGGCTTGTGGAAACATGAGCAACTGAAGGCGCGTGAGCGATTTACAGAGGTAGCCACTCCCAATGGTCCCATTGCCGCCCTATTGCCTCCAGGATTAAACGATAGTTACGACTATCGTATGGATCCCATACCCGCTGTAGGTCAGCACACTGATGCCATTCTGAAAGAACTGGGTTTAGCCGACTCTGATATTGCCACCATGCGCGCAAGTGGCGCAATTTAGAGTAGTGGCGAGCTTAAGTGGGCTGCATTTTCTAAATAGTGCATCCAGCGTGGTCGCTTAGCCCATTGAATTGGGTCTACATAATCTGATTGGGCTAGATAGGATTCAATTAATTTCTCAAGCTTGGTACAAAAATCTACGTTGTATACCATGAGGCTAATCTCAAAGTTCAAACGTAGACTGCGTTGATCAAAATTAACGGATCCAAAGATAGCTCCTTTTTTATCTACCAGCAAGCTCTTCGTATGCAGTAATCCACCATGAAATTCAGCAATCCTCACTCCTGAATCCATCAGATCAGCGTAGTAGCTTTTACTGCTCCAAGCAACCAAGGTGGAGTCATTGAGTTTTGGCACGATGAGAGTCACTTTGACGCCCCGTCTTGCAGAGGCCATCATGGCCTGCAACAAACCATCATCGGGGCCGAAATACGGTGTTGTGATAATTAACTCTTCCCGGGCATCAATAATGGCCGATAGCATTACCTGATACAAAATATCGTCACGATAAACCGGCCCTGAGGCAAGCTGTTGAGCAATTGCTGCGCCTGCAATTGGGGTTGCTGGTGGATTGCGATCATTAAAGTGAGTGACTTTGGGGTTATCAACGCTCCAGTCAAAAGAGAAAGTGAGCTCAAACTGCGAGGCAATCGGCCCCTCGACCCTCACCATGGCATCGACCCACTTACCTACGCCTGAATCTTGCTTAAATGTTCGTGGATCCACCATATTCATACTGCCAGTCCAAACAATGGCGCCATCCACTACAAAAATCTTCCGATGCAAACGCAAGTCAGCACGGCGAAACTGGAAGCGTCCAACCTGAATAGGCATTGCCTCAGTAACCTGAATTCCGGCATTACGAAAACGGGCTGGCCATTTTGACTTGAACCAATCTTTACTACCCAATGAATCCAGTAGTACCTTGCAAACTACGCCCCGTTTTGCGGCAGCAATTAATGCCTCTCCAACCAGATCGGCGTCGCCTCCTAAAGCCCAAATATAGAACTCTAGATACAAACTTTTTTGGGCTTGATTGATCTCATCAATAAAGCACTGCAATATTTTTAATGAATCGGTATGCAGCTCCAGTAGATTTCCAGCAACGACTGGAGTACCGTTTTTTGATTCTGCTAGGAGACTAATGGCCCTACTCTCTGGCGGCAACTGCTCTCGATCGCCTGCATAGGCCTGTCGCATCTCTTCAGTGATCTGAGCGTATTCATGATTCATTCGCTTGATTTTTCGAGTAAGACTACGCCCTACTGGACGATCACCTATGAGTATGTATAGACTAATACCCAACACTGGGAATGTCACGACAATAAAAATCCAGGCAAATGCCACACCCACCGGTCTGCGCACGGAAATAATCACACCAATAAATATGGTGACTAAAATAAAATGGATGAACAGTATGAAATCTAAATTCAACTGCAGTGCTGAAGGTAGTAAAGCGATTAATAAATTGTTCATTCGATTTCCAGTTCCGCAGTAATGCCTAAATGATCTGATAATTGCATCCACTCATGCAAAATTTGGGCAGAGTGAATTTTTAAACCGCGCACATAAATTCGGTCCATCGCTAGAATCGGTTTCATGCTTGGAAACGTTTTCGCTGGCGCGCCAGTTAATGCCTCAAAGACCTCATCAAAACCGGCCGCCTTCATTGGGGCGCTCACTCGATTACGCCAATCATTAAAGTCACCAGCCACAATGGTTGGTCCATTTTGAGCCAATGCTTCAATATATCCAATAATTTGCTCTAGCTGGCGCTCTCTCCCCCGCTCAAATAAAGCAAGATGAACGCAAAAGCAATGTATTGGCTGATCCATACCATTGAACTGGGTCACACTGTGTAGCAATCCCCGCCTCTCAAATCGATATGCAGAGATGTCGTAATTCAAGCCCTTGTGCAATGCATACTTTGAAAGAATTGCATTGCCATGATGACCCTCTGGATACTCCATATTTTTTCCATAGTGCCAGTCATGCCAAAAATCTTCAGAAAGAAAATGGGTTAACTCTGTCATAGGCCATTGGCCATAGCGCCGCACTCGGCCACGATGTTCTTGCTGCAACTCTTGAAGAAAAAGGAGATCTGGGTAGTGATTGCGCATTTTTTGGCGCAATTGATATATGGTCGAATGTCTGTGCAGGGCAGATACGCCCTTATGCACATTCATACTCATCACCGTAAAGCGAGTGCCGCTATATTCCATCATTAGAACTGTCCTGCTGCTCGTTGTCGCCGGACACGTGCCAGATAGATTTCACCCTCAACCAAATCCTGGCATTGCATGCATTTATTGCAAATAGATGCTTGCTCCCGTAACTCTTCTATCGAGTCGATGGGATGGGTGTCGAGATACTCTCGCAAGTCAACATCGAGGACCTCATTACAGAGGCA
This sequence comes from Polynucleobacter sp. MWH-Svant-W18, assembly GCF_018687495.1. Classification (NCBI taxonomy): domain Bacteria; kingdom Pseudomonadati; phylum Pseudomonadota; class Betaproteobacteria; order Burkholderiales; family Burkholderiaceae; genus Polynucleobacter; species Polynucleobacter sp. MWH-Svant-W18. The sequence continues at coordinate 550,098 of NZ_CP061293.1, read as the reverse complement.
AACTACTTCAGCCATTAGTCGGAAAATACGCCTAAAAATCTCATTAGAGCCATTTTGCCATTGACTTGATAGAATCAAGCGCATGTTGACCGCTTTTCAAGACGCCTTGAACTTACTTGCCAATTTAAATGCTGGAGTATTGGGCATCGTCTTGGTTTCCCTACAGGTTAGCTTGACTGCCTTATTGATTGGCACATTCCTTGGTCTGCCCATTGGCGCCCTCTTGGCGACCGAAGAATTTAGTGGCAAACGATGGATTATTGTGGTCCTCAATACCCTCATGGGGGTTCCCACCGTCATCATTGGTGTCATTGTTTACCTAATACTCTCTCGCACAGGGCCCCTAGGAGCCTGGGGATGGCTATTTACTGTGAAGGGCATGATCGTCGCCCAAATCCTGCTCACAACCCCCTTAATTGCAGCCCTAAGCCGCCAAATCCTAGAGGATTCTTGGAGAATCCATCGAGATACCTTCTTGAGCCTCAGATTACCTGCTCTTGCACGATTTAAGTGGCTTATTTGGGATTGCCGCTTCTCCCTAACGATTGCCATCCTTGCTGGACTTGCAAGAGCAATTTCTGAGGTGGGCGCCGTCATGATCGTTGGCGGAAATATTGATCACTCCACTAGAACCATGACAACTGCAATTGCACTAGAGACTAGCAAGGGGGATCTTCCATTAGCACTTGCCTTAGGAATCGTTCTCCTTGGAATTGTGTTGTGTGCCAATTTATTTACTCACGCAGTGCGACAAGTAGCGGAGCGTCGCTATGGCTAATTCAAGCAATTCATTTGAGCGCTCCATTGAACTTCGAGATGTCACCGTCCAAAGCAATGGCCGAGTGATTCTCAATATCCCCCACGCCCTCATTCCAGCCGACCGGATCACTGCTTGCATCGGCCCCAATGGAGCGGGCAAAACCACTCTTCTCAAGCTATTAGATGGGCTAATCAAACCAGACACTGGCACGGTCAGCTTTTCATTTACTCGCAAAACTGCCTTAGTTTTACATCACACTCCATTAATTAAAGCATCAACTAAAACCAATCTGGCCATCGTGCGTGATGCAGATAGCAGCATTACGGAAGCTGATATTGATAAAGTCATTCGCCAAGTTGGACTTGGACAACTACAAGACAGCCCCGCACACAAACTCTCTGCCGGTGAAAGACAAAAGCTTTGTCTGGCAAGGGCCATCTTACAAAGGCCCAACTTAGTTTTACTAGATGAGCCAACAGCCAACCTTGATCCAAATGCCACTGAACAAGTAGAAGATATGATTCGTCAATTTAATCACCAGGGATCGGATGTCATTTTTTCTTCGCACCAACTTGCTCAAGTACAAAGACTTGCACAGCACATCATCTTTATTGATCAGGGCGAAATAAAAGAAAAGGGACCCGTAGGCCCCTTCTTTTCTGATCCGCAAACACAAGCCGCTAAACGCTTCCTACATCAAGAATTATTAAACGGCTAGCTTCGCTATTACTTCGCAGCGGTTGGAGCTGCGGGTGCAGCTTGAGCAGCAGCAACTGGCGGTACAAATGGTGGCGGCGCAGTACAAGCGGCTGGAGCAGCCGTTCCGGGAACCCGATATTGATCGGCAACTTTATTTTGCGCTAAACATAACTTGTAGGCGCCCACTTTATCGCCATATGCCGTTTTGGCTTTTGCCAAATTAGCAGCTTCTTGCGCCTCAGAACTCAATGGCGGCAAGGTTGCGAAAACTGCGGCCGAAGCAAATGCGCAGAGTGTAAAAGCAATGATCTTTTTCATGGCTTGTCCTTATTTATTGAGTTTGTCGTACCAGAGCTCATGGTGCTCTTTAGCCCATGTTGCATCGACATAACCAGTCTTCATACCATCAATTGAGCCCTGCATACCAATCGTACCGATGTAGATATGGCCCATAGCCATCGTCGTCATCAGGATTGCAGCAGTGCTATGAATTACGTTCGCAATTTGCATCGTGCCACGTAAATATTCCATTTGCATAAACGGCACAATCATGTCGAGTACAAAGCCTGAAGCTGAAATTATCAAACCTAGGAAGGTCATACCAAACCAGAACCAGAACTTTTCACCCATATTGAAAAACCCAGCAGGCACATGCTTACCGCTAAGCATCCCACCAAAGGTTAGGAGCCAATTTAAATCGCCCTTTTCAGGAATATTTTTACCAGCAAAGAGTAAGAAGAAAATCACAATGCTCAAAGTAAATAGTGGGCCAGTGAAATTATGAATATTTTTGCAAACCATGAGGAATGAACCATAGGCGACACCACCCATGAGCGGCATCGCAAAGTATTTGCCGTACAAAATCATCAAGCCTGTAAACGCAAGGGCCAAGAAACTAAAAGCCATTGCCCAGTGAGTAAAGCGATCAAAGGCGCTAAAACGCTTCACTTTGATACCTGACAATGGCTCGTGCAACTTAATAGAACCTTTTAGGGTGTACATCGCAACAATGCCAAAGAAAGCAATTGCCAATAGCCAACCACCGTAAACAGTAATAATGCCGTTACGAATCACACGCCACTCTTGACCAGCGCGCTGAATCAAAACACCTGCCTGTTTATCTGGGATGCTCACATAGTTTTGTGGATCACTATTTGGTGCAATAAAGATGGAAGGATTGGCAGGCTGGGACTGAGCCTGAGTACCATTCGCTAAAGCGCTGGGATCGGCAGGCACTGATCTAGGAGGCACGTCTACTCCACTTGGGGAAGGTAGGGGTGCCATCGGCGCACGCTCAGCAAAGCTCATTCCACTAGCTAATGTGAGTGACAACCCAGCCGCCACTACCAAAGTGCGTAGAACTTTAGAGAATGATCGTTTCATACACATGTCCTTAAACGTTTTCGTTTTATTTATTATTGTTTAGTTAATTCTTAATACGACTGTATTCGTTCTGACCTTGATTGCGCTTATCAATCGATTCAGTCCAGCTTGCCTGATTTCCAGGCGTCCAATTTTTTGTCATAAAGCCATTGTTTGCGCCCATATAAGGAGCAACGTCAGGACGCTTGGCTTTTTTAGCTGCAATTTCTGGAGGCTCAGAGCACGCAGCCAACAAAGCGACTGCTGCAAAACATAAACCCAAGGTTTTGAAAGTCAGTTTCATTATTGAGCTCCTGGAATTTTTGCAGCAGGCGTTGGGGTCGGCGCTGGAGTATCAGGTCCGCCGTAAGCAGTATTCCAGCCAAATGCTTTGGAGCCAGGATACTTGCCGTTTTTCTCACGAGTAGCTACACGATTATTAAAGATGCTGGAAATAATATCGCTATCACCACCAATCAACGCCTTGGTTGAACACATCTCTGCGCACAAAGGTAACTTACCTTCTGCCAAACGGTTACGACCATACTTTTCGAACTCAGCAACGCTACCATTCTCTTCAGGGCCACCGCTACAGAATGTGCACTTATCCATTTTGCTACGTGAGCCAAATGCTCCTTTACTCTGGAACTGAGGCGCACCAAATGGGCAAGCTAAGGAGCAATAGCCACAACCGATACAAATATCTTTGTCATGCAGAACTACACCTTCATCGGTACGATAAAAGCAGTCTACTGGACATACGGCCATGCAAGGCGCATCTGTACAGTGCATGCAAGCTACTGAAACAGATTTTTCTTGACCAATGATGCCGTCATTTACCGTAACAACGCGGCGGCGGTTCACGCCCCAAGGCACTTCATTATCATTTTTACAAGCAGTGACACAGCCATTGCATTCAATGCATCGCTCTGTGTCGCAGATAAATTTCATTCTTGCCATTGTGTTCTCCTGACTTTATTTTTTAACTTAGGCAAATTTTTCGATTTGGCACATGGTGGTCTTGGTCTCTTGCATCATTGTGACCATGTCATAACCATAAGTAGTGGCCGTATTGACCGCCTCACCCTGTACTACTGGTGCAGCACCCTCTGGGTAGTACTTACGAATATCCTCACCCTGCCACCAACCAGCGAAGTGGAATGGCACAAAAGCAGTTCCTTGATCTACGCGTTCAGTCACCAATGCGCGCACTTTGATCTTGGCACCTGTAGGTGACTTCACCCAAACGTAATCCCAGTTCTTAATACCGCGATCTGCAGCCGCTTTAGGATTAATTTCGACAAAGTTTTCTTGTTGCAACTCAGCCAACCATGGGTTAGACCGGGTTTCGTCTCCACCACCCTCATACTCAACCAAACGACCTGAGGTCAAAATAATTGGGAACTTCTCATACAACTTGTTATTCAAGTTCTGATTTTGAACAGTCTTATACAGAGTTGGTAGACGCCAGAAATTTTTCTTGTCGTCAATGGTCGGGTACTTACGCATCATTGGTGCGTTGGTACTGTAAAGGGCTTCACGGTGAATTGGAATTGGATCAGGAAAGTTCCACACAATCGCACGCGCTTTAGCGTTACCAAAAGGATGACAACCATTTTTCATCACAACCCGCTGAATACCGCCAGACAAGTCAGTCTTCCAGTTTTTACCTTCAGCGAGTTTTTTCTCATCGTCAGTCAACTGATCCCACCAACCCAGCTTCTTCATAAATACATGATCAAACTCTGGGTAACCAGTAGTGATCGCAGCACCCTTAGAGCAAGAGCCGTCAGCAGCCAGCAAACTCACTCCGTCACGCTCAACACCAAAGTTGGCACGGAAGTTACCGCCGCCTTCCATGACACTCTTGCTCGTGTCATAGAGGTTTGGTGAACCAGGATGCTTAATTGCCGCTGTTCCATAGCAAGGCCAAGGCAATCCATAGTAGTCGCCTGTGGTGTCATAACCAGTTACTGGATCAACGCCTCCACGGGACTTCAGTGTCTTCGGATCGAATGTCGCAACCATTCTCATGTGCGCCTTCAAGCGCTCAGGAGTTTGACCGGTATAACCAATGGTCCAGCAAGAGCGATTAATCTCGCGCAAGATGTCTTCAATTTGTGGCTCTCTCCACTGCTTGCCAGCGAACTTAGAGCTCAACATCTTGTAATTCAAAGACAGCTCTTGGCCAAAACCAAGGCGGTCTGCAAACGCTTGCATGATCACATGGTCAGGGACAGATTCAAATAATGGATCGATGACTTTTTCGCGCCACTGCAACGAGCGGTTAGATGCGGTTGCTGTTCCACAAGTTTCAAACTGCGTAGCTGCGGGTAATAAATAAACGTTGCGATTCTTATTAACGGATTGACCTTCTGCTGGGGGCATCGCTGCCATTGCCGCAGTTGCACTTGGATATGGGTCTACAACCACTAAGAGATCCAACTTATCCATCGCACGCTTCATATCGAGGCCACGAGTTTGTGAGTTAGGCGCATGACCCCAGAAGAACAAACCTTTAACGTTAGTCTGCTGATCAATCATGTCGTTCTTTTCGAGGACAGCATCAACCCAACGAGATACTGTCGTACCAGATTTCTCCATCATGTCTGGTGCATAACGACCTTTAATCCACTCGTAGTCAACACCCCAAACTGTTGCAAAGTGTTTCCATGAACCCGCCGCTAAACCATAGTAACCAGGCAACGAGTCTGGGTTAGGACCAACGTCAGTCGCTCCTTGAACGTTATCGTGACCACGGAAAATATTCGTACCGCCGCCAGACTTACCAACGTTGCCCAAAGCCAGCTGCAAGATGCACGATGCACGAACCATGGCATTACCGATGGTGTGCTGGGTTTGACCCATACACCACACAACCGTGCTCGGACGATTCATGGCCATGGTTTTTGCTACTTGATAAACCTGTGCCTCTGGAACGCCGCAAGCCTCTTCAACAGCAGCAGGAGTCCACTTCTCCATGACTTCTTTGCGAATCTCTTCCATGCCATAAACACGGTCATTGATGTACTTCTTATCTTCCCAACCATTTTTAAAGATGTGATAAAGCACGCCAAACAAGAAAGGAATATCAGTTCCTGAGCGGATACGCACGTACTGGTCTGACTTCGCAGCAGTGCGGGTGTAACGTGGATCCACCACAATCACTTTGCAACCATTCTCTTTTGCATGCAATAACATCAACATGGAAACTGGGTGAGCTTCAGCAGCATTGGAGCCAATGTACAAAGCTGCCTTAGCATTCATCATGTCGTTATAGCTATTGGTCATCGCACCATAGCCCCAGGTGTTTGCTACACCGGCCACTGTAGTTGAGTGACAAATACGAGCCTGATGGTCTGTATTGTTTGTTCCAAAGAAAGAGACCCACTTACGGAGCAAGTAGGCCTGTTCATTGTTGTGTTTTGATGATCCGATAAAGAACATCGCATCCGGAGAGTATTTCTCTCGTATGCTCTTCATCTGAGCAGTAATTTCAGTGAGAGCTTGATCCCAAGAAATACGCTGGTACTTGCCATCGACCAACTTCATTGGGTAGCGCAAACGATAGTCTCCATGACCATGCTCACGCAAAGCAGCACCCTTGGCACAATGAGCGCCCATATTAATTGGAGAGTCGAACACCGGGTCTTGACGAACCCAAACACCATTCTCAACAGTGGCATCAACCGCGCAACCCACTGAACAGTGAGTACAAATCGATCGTTTAACTTCAATCTTGCCCTTGCCATCAAGCATTGCCTTGCTTGGCTCAGCCGATGCTTTTTGCACCAAACTTAATTGGCTAGCAGCAATACCTGCACCAACACCAACACCAGAACGCTTTAAGAACGTGCGACGGTCCATGGTAGGCACGGCAGCTTTTAAGCCGCGTGACAAACTACCAATCAGGCGTGTTGCGGAACGACTGCTTTGTGGGGTATTTGATTTACGAGTCAGACTCATATGTTGTCCCTGAGAAAGTTTTTTATCTATTTAGTTTTTTATCAATGTAGCAACAGTTAAATCATGGTGCTTTCGTAATATTTACGCATATGGGCTGTAATAGATTGCCCATCAGCCTTGCTCTTTACAGTGCTGCCAATCTCTTGAATCACAGCTTTACCAATGGAAGTTTGTGAAGCGACGGCAACAGCACCGACTGCGGCACCTGCGCCTACAAAAAACTTGCGGCGTGACGGCTTGTTCTCTTCGCTTAAAGCAGCTTTGGATTTAGTGCTCATGGCTTGCTCCTAATAAATTATTCTTGATCTTCGTCAAGTGTAATAGGAATTCGCACTTTTGACATATAGGTGTAACACTATGCAATTATCGATATTTAATATTGCGCCGCAACATTAAATCATGTCAAAACTTTGCCCTTCGATTGCCATGAATTCTCTTGTTAAAACGGCAATTGGGCGGTAGAGATGCATCTCTGGAATATCTTCAATTGCATTACAAAGATCGTCATACCAAGGGCGAATATGCTCATTGAAAAAAACCCTTTGGTTAGTAAGGTTTGATACCTCCACGTCATCTCCAGCAATGAGATAGCGCATCACTTCACACAAGGCTGAGATATGGTCTTCGGTCTCAGTCACTTCTTCTGAGGCCTCAAGACCAAATTCCTCAAGCGCCCTCCGAATATTGACTAATGGCCGCTCATTCAAGTGTCCTGCCATATAAAAAGATCCATTAAGCACCACATTCGGCTTACCCACACTAACGAAGTTGAGGTCGAATTCATCGTGCCAGGCTTTGGCGGGGTTATTTTTGGCCACCTCGACAAGATCCATCCAAGCTTTCGCCAAAGGAGCGCTGTCGGCTGCATCTTGCTGATCAGCAGTGGCAGCAATTTGATCTAGAAGCGTTTGATCTGGCGGCAAATGAAACAATCTGGCAATCAATCCATATAGATCTGCTCTTGCTAGATCCTCCGGCAAACCCACCTCACCCACTTCAGTTACTGAATTTTCTTTTGCATTAGTTGAGTCTGTCATGTTTCTTTCTTCACCATATCTACCACTCGACAATCACCACACATCTTGAGTCTATCCATCGCCGCCCCTGCAAAAGCACCATGAGCGCCTAGCTTAGCAAGCATCAGATCAATCATCTTTGAGGTCCCAAATGGTTTACCGCAACTAATGCAATGAAACGCTTGGGCCTCATTCAACACAGCCTTTTGTTTGCGTTGCTCTACTTTGCGTAAACGTGGATCTAAGGCTAAAGCCTGCTCAGGACAAGTTTGTACGCAGATGCCACATTGCACGCATTGCTTTTCAATAAAAGACAGGATCGGCTCATCAGGGTTATCCAAGAGTGCACCCTCAGGACAACTACTTACACAAGACATACATAAAGTGCAAGATTCCGCATTCATCGCGAGACCACCGAGCAATGAAGTTTTTGGAAGTGGCGCTCCTGCTTCTGGCAATGTTGTCTTAGCCTGTTTTTCTAGATGTTCCAAAACCGCTTCTAGAGCCTCCCGTTTTTGATCAGACAAGCCAAAGCTAGCTGGAGTACAAATCGCCTTCAAAGCACCTCGCTGGCGCAGTGAACCCATTGCATTTGAAACGGTTTGCAAGTCATCTACAGAATTTGCCATCACCAGATGAACCCGATCATCAAAGCCATAAGCCTGCAAGATGGCATTGGCTAATTGGGATTGCTCCTCCAGTGCCAAGCGGTAAGCCGGATCTTCATCGCCACTTAATAAGAGCACTACCTCAGAGAAGCCATAACTAAGTGCACCCAGCCATAAATCCAACCCTGTGGATGCGATGTGTTCAATGGCGTATGGAATCACAAATGCAGGCAAGCCTTCAAATTGCTTTGGCATGACATGCGCAGATCGGCCAAGGGCATCAATCATCTGAGTGCCCGCTGTCAAAGTATGCAAAAGTAAACTAGGTGCAGTGGTGAGGTGAAGTTTCTTGGCCTCAGCACTAAATACACTGGCTAGGTTTTTTAACTCTTTACCTTGATGCGATACGCTGGGGTAGTTATAGCGCATCGCTCCTGATGGACAAACGGTTGCGCATGCCCCACAACCCATACACAGGTTGGGATTGACCTCAACACTACCTTGACCGTTCTTAAATATTGAAGCAATAGCACCAGTAGAGCAAACATCAATACAAGCGCTGCAACCCACTTTACCGTTACGGCCATGAGCACAGATCTTGTCCTGATAAATAAAATATTTTGGCTTCTCAAATTCGCCAACCATCTCTACCAATTGATTTACTAGTAAAGCCTGCTCAAGCGGATCATTACCTGGAGCAAAATACCCCTTTGGAGTCTGACTCATGCGCATTTTGGGGTTTGTACGCAAATCGAGTATCAAATCAAATTCAGCATCACGTGCCCGTTCAGTACGCTCAAAAGAAATAGCGCCAATACTTGCACATGCTGTGACACAAGCGCGGTGAGACTGGCATTTATCAAGGTCGATTTGATAAGAAAGATTGATTGCATTTTCTGGGCACGCCACCACGCATGCGCCACAACGAGTACACATCTCTGGATCGATGGGATTTTGTAAATCCCAAGCAACTAGGAAATTCCCAAGATAACCATCTAACTTTGTCACCTCGCCGCTATAAATCGGATAGCTTCGCGCCAAAGGAAGGTCCCCAGGCTCTGTGCATAAAACCGATACATCTAAGGATTGGCTCAGCTTTTCTGCCCAAGGCAGAGCTTGAGAGCCTGCCCCAATAATGAGTAACCTACCCTGGCTTTCATAATTCACTACAGGTACGGGTTCAGCCTCAGCCATATCGGCTAAAGCAAGTAAAGCAGCTATCTTCGGTCCTGAAGATTTCGCTTCTTGAGTCCAACCGGCTACCTCACGAATGTTGACAAAACGTAAGGGTGCTACCAATGGTTTCTCTGATTGTTCTGCCAACTCAGTAAATAAAGCACCTTCTTGTGTACAGGCGACAACAATAGAATCCGCGCCATCTAGTGCTTTTAAAAATGAGCCGACCTCTTGCCTACACAAAGATTGGTGTACTGGAACACCCAAAGCCTTTTGATCTAGAGGCATAGTGCCATTGCAGTTACAAACTAATTTTTGACTCATTGAAGATCTTCTTATGTGTTTTTCTTGTGTACTGGCTCAGCTTGTGCAGCGTCAGGCTCTACAGTTGGAGTGGATGTTAAATCAGTTTGATCTTGGGAAGTCAGGTGCTGAGTACTTTTCTGCCCTTCAGACTTTGAGGGCTCAGCCTGCTTCTGAAAGAGCTTGAGCATATCACTTTGCGCCATTCTCTCTAGCATTCCCGGAGGCAAAGGATCTGGTTTGGAATAGTCGTCAATATAGATATCTAAACCATCCATGATGTTGAAGTGTGGATCTGTAAACATTTTCTTAAGGGCTGCCTGCTGTACCGCCGGATCAACATTAGGCTGCATAAATGCGGAGAAGTCGGGAGCAAAACGATCAATCTTTTCCACATCCTCGAGCGTTGCAAGTGGGGGCGCTTCTTCCTCTTCGGCCGGAGGGACTGACTTCTCAGCAAGCTCTTTGGCTGGCTGCATAGGCTCGTCCGCTTTATCTGCTTGAACTTTGCGGCGCGACCAACGACTGAGAAAGCCATCTGCCATCATTCCTCCACTGGCCGTTCTGCGCCTTTGAATGAGGCTGGTTTATGACGCTTCTTGGGTTCAGGTCGATAGTGCTCATTGACATACTCTTGTAGCCAAGAAGCATGTTCATCACTCATCGCGATCGTATCTACAGATTCACCACCATCAAGCAAGCGAGCAGCTTCGTTATAGCTCACGCAAATGCGATGCGGTACTGCAATAGTGTTTTCCTCTTGAGCAACTGAGAGTGATTGCGGGTCAATATAGCGGGCGATATCTTCCTCTAGGCGCCACATCACGAACCAGCAAGGAGTGGTTGCGGAAACGTTGAGGTAATAGCCCTCAGCTTCATCAAGAAAAAGATTTAGCTCAAATCCAGTAAATAACCAAGATTCACCATCTTTGTCACGCCCCAGAAATTGACCAGAGATCGCATTGCTAGAATTATCCTGAGAATGAAATTGACCAAAATCAGGCAATACCTCCTGCGGAACCCAGCGATGTGACACCCATGGGTTATCCAAATTTTGCTTACGCATGATTACTGCAAAGCGCATAACGGCTCAGGACCTCAGGTATTTTGAACCACGATACTCGGGAATTTGCTGCTCATATCTTTCGATAGAGTAGCAATCCGAATAGCGACTTGTCTAGCAATGTTTTTATAAATACCGCTGATTGCTCCATCAGGGTCCGCTACTAAAGTCGGACGTCCAGCATCAGCTTGCTCACGAATGGACAGATTGAGTGGCAATGCGCCCAAGAAATCAACCTCATACTCTTGACACATTTTTTCACCGCCACCACTGCCAAAGATATGTTCTTCATGGCCGCACTGCGTACAAACATAAGTGCTCATGTTTTCAATAATGCCAACGATGGGTACTCCAACTTTTTCAAACATCTTTAGGCCCTTGCGCGCATCGAGCAAAGCAATATCTTGCGGAGTGGTAACAATGACTGCACCCGTGACAGGAACTTTTTGCGAAAGCGTGAGTTGAATATCACCAGTGCCTGGTGGCATATCGACAATTAAATAATCTAAATCGCGCCAGCGGGTTTGGCGAAGTAACTGCTCTAAAGCTGAGGTAACCATAGGGCCACGCCATACCATCGGTGCATCATCCTCAATCAAGAAACCGATTGAACTGGCTTGCAGGCCATGACCTTCCATTGGTTCGATAGTATTTTCTTCAACAGACTCTGGTCTGCCAGTAATGCCCAGCATCATCGGCTGACTTGGGCCATAAATGTCTGCATCCAAGATGCCAACTTGAGCGCCCTCAGCGGAGAGCGCCAAAGCCAAGTTCACTGCAGTAGTGGATTTACCAACACCACCTTTGCCACTAGCCACAGCAATAATATTCTTCACGCCTGGCAAAAGCTTTACGCCACGTTGCACAGCATGCGCCAAGATTTGACTGCTGACATTAACGCTGACATTTTTTACGCCAGGTAATTCACGGACGGCGTTAATGACAGACTTACGAATAGCATCAAACTGACTTTTGGCTGGATATCCTAAAACAATATCTAAAGAGATGTCGCCATCATCCACACGTAAATTTTTTAGGTTTTTAGCGCTTACAAAGTCGACCTGAGTATTTGGATCAACCAAGCCTTTGATGGCACCTTGCACAGCTTCTACAGTAACGGACACTACCTTCTCCTTTGATACGCAAATCCAGGAGCGATCCCGGAACTGCTGAGTCTATTTTTATTGAATACCGCTTAGATTAACCGCACCCACGAAAAATTGCTGAGGCGGACTAGGATTTACTGGGAAACCGGGAAACCCGCTTCAGTGATCAATTCGCTAGCCTGTGCAGATGATAGGGATGTCTCCAAATTTACGATTTGAGATACCAAATCTGCTTGAACCTGAGCCCGTGGATCTTGAGCCTGAATTGCCCTAGTAATTGCGTTGATGCACCCACCGCAGGTCATGCCAGACACTTTTAAACTCAACATATAAGCCCTTTTGTAGTAAATGTAGGTCAATGCAGTAGATTATCTTCTATATATGAGTATCCCAAAAGAGCACTCCTCAGACTTATTCACCCTAGACATTGGCGGAATGACTTGTGCCTCTTGTGTCGGTCGCGTTGAAAAAGCCCTCAGCAAAATTTCCGGAGTAGAGGCGGCGAGTGTCAATCTGGCTACCGAACAAGCTAGAGTTCGCCTGAATACATCCTCTTTGAGCAAAATCGAGGATGTTATCGCTGCGGTGAAAAAAACAGGTTATGAGGCACATTTAAGCTCTCCCCATCAAAGTGCACAAATAAAACCTGCACAAAATTTTTGGGGTAGCGATGGTCTCGGCAGAGTATTACTCAGCTTTGCCTTGTCGACCCCATTATTTTTACCTATGCTTCTCATGCCATTTGGCATTCATTGGTCACTCTCTCCAAAATGGCAACTTCTATTGGCAAGTCCAGTGCAATTCTTTTTAGGTTGGCGCTTTTATAAGTCTGGCTTTAAAGCGCTTCTGTCCGGTGTGGGCAATATGGATTTACTAGTTGCGCTAGGCACCAGCGCCGCTTATGGTTTGAGCGTATATGAAATGATCGCCAATCCCCTTACCAGCCATGAGTTGTATTTTGAAGGCTCTGCGGTGATCATTTGCATGGTTCTTCTAGGAAAGTGGTTAGAGGCCAGAGCAAAGCAGCAAACCAGTGAAGCAATTAGTGCATTACAAAAGCTATGGCCAGAACATGCCAAGGTGCTTCACCCGGAACTTGTTATTCAAGATGGAGTGGCCCTAGATCAATATCGCGATCTGCCCTTAGAACATGTATTTCCTCAAGATCGTATTTTGGTTTTACCAGGAGAGCGCATTCCTGTGGATGGCTTAATCCTTTTAGGCAGTAGTCACGTGGATGAATCTTTGCTTACTGGAGAAAGTATTCCACTTAAAAAATTGATCAACGACAAAGTAATAGGCGGCTCTTTAAACGGTGAAGGTGTATTAGTTATTGAGGCACAAGCTGTTGGCGTAGAGAGTGTTCTCTCAAAAATCATTTCTTTAGTTGAAGACACGCAAACCCAAAAAGCGCCAATCCAAAAGTTGGTAGATCAGGTAAGCGCTATTTTTGTTCCGAGCGTACTTGTTATTGCCCTGATCACCGGAATTACAAACTGGCTGTATTGGGATTCAGCGGCGATTGGGATCTTACGCGCAGTATCAGTCCTAGTGATTGCCTGCCCTTGTGCTCTGGGTTTGGCAACGCCTGCTGCCATCATGGCAGGTACTGGAGTTGCGGCACGCTTTGGTATCTTGATTAAAGATCCTCAGGTATTAGAGCTAGCGCATCGCTTAAATATTGTGGCCTTTGATAAGACCGGCACACTCACCATTGGCAAGCCACACTTACTCGAGCTTATTCCGCTTGATCAGATGATGAATAGCGCCGCTCGAGATGCCATTTTGGCCAGTGCAGCGGGCTTGCAGATGGGTAGCGAGCACCCATTAGCAAAGGCCTTATTGGATACGGCCAAACAAAAAGGGGTTACCCCAATTTCACCTACTGAAAGCAAAGCAATTTCGGGCGTAGGCATCTGTGGCAAACCCAGCTCAGGACCCTGGGTTGGTCAAAACTTATGTCTACAAAGTCTTGCTTCTTTGGAATCTAATCCACACTACAAACTGATATTAGCTAAAGCGCAGTCCTGTCTTGAGAATGGACAAACCGTTTCTATTTTGATGAACGAACTCACTTCGTCACCAATTGCTATTTTGGGTTTTGGTGATGAACTCAAAAATCATGCTCAAGCTGCAATTACTTCTTTAAAACAAATGCAGATCCGTACAGTCATGATCTCGGGAGATAACACTGCTGCTGCAAATCGTGTAGGTCAATCCATTGGAATCAATGAAGTCTTTGCGCAGATCCTACCTAGCAACAAAGCTGACATCATTCGCAAATTGCAATCTTCTGGGATTGATGGAAAGCAAGCATGGGTAGCCATGATTGGCGATGGAATTAATGATGCTCCTGCTCTAGTTGCAGCTGATGTGGGAATGGCAATGTCTACTGGGACTGACGTAGCTATGCAAGCAGCTGGCATCACCTTGATGCGCGGTGATCCTACCTTAGTTGCAGATGCGATTGATATCTCTAAGAGAACTTGGAAAAAGATTCAGCAGAACTTATTCTGGGCATTTATCTTCAATGCAACCGGGATACCTTTAGCCGCTTTAGGCTATCTCTCTCCAATGCTTGCTGGAAGCGCAATGGCCCTCTCAAGCTTTTGTGTACTCAGCAATGCCTTATTGCTTAAGCGCTGGCATCCTACTCAACGTTAGACTTTGATGTGCTTATTTTGAGTTTTTACGGACCAGCTCTATATCACCATAAAAAGCACGGGTCTCTGATTTGGTATTGTCGGTATCAGTGAGTAATGCAATACCAATTACTTCGCCAGGTGCTTCACCATAAGCGCGCTTGTAATCAGCTGCCAGATCGCGTTGATGCTGATGCCATTGGCCCAGGCCATCCCAACCCGAGTCGACCACAATCATCTTGATGCGGCTGGTATGTGCATTGGTGATGATGGTATCAACTGGGGTTTTACCAGACCAGATATACATCAGGGTTGCGTATGGCATTTCTTGACCACTAATTAAATTGGCCATCTCAAAGTTCAGACGCTCTTTAAGTGAGAGCTTCGATTTGTTTCCATCAAAAGCCACTAAGATTCTCAAAGGCGCATCGTCACTTGGACCATCAGCATTGTCTGCATTAGGAATTGCATTGGTTGCTTTCCACTCCCATTGCAGCCATAAATTGCTTGCTGAACGTGGCCGCAGCTTTACCGCCAATCCAGAGGCAGATGTTTTAGAGTTAGCACTCAAGACCGTTCTGCCTTGATAGTTCTCCAGACGATAGACAGTATTCTTTTTGTAGGGGGCTATTCGGTAAAAATTCCAACCGTTTGGCATCCCTTCGCGGGCCGTCTCAGCAGAAAATTTAGGCAGCTCTTCCTGGGCCGGCAACTGATTGATATTCAATGCCTGACCTGACTCATCTTGAACGGAGCTCCCTCCAGGGCCTGCACAGCCAAGCAAGGTCGCGATAAGATAAGTCAAGAAGAGATAACAAAGGGATTTCAGCATGACTCAATTGTCCCAAAGAATCGTCCAAGTAAGTCTAAAATCCAAGCATGCGCCATCAATCACCTACAAGCTGGGCTGCAATCTGCATCTGTTTAGCAGCGATTGTGCATTTTGGCTTAGGGTTTTCGATTGAATTCTCAGTCGACGAAGCGCACTATGCCCTGTATGCCGAACATCTGGCATGGAGTTATTTTGATCACCCACCCCTAGTCGGATGGATTCAGTGGCCATTAGTAGTTCTCACCTCAACAGAGGGCCTCATCCGTATTATTCCCGAGCTACTCTGGATCATCTCCTGTTTATTGGTTTTTCAAGTCACACTGGAAATTCACCACTTTATTCAGGGGCGTAATTCGGGATACCTCACCAGCGCACTCCCATCAGCCAATACTTGTGGACTAATGGCAGTGCTTGCAATCATCGCTGCGCCAATGCCACATGTTCTAGCAATTGGTCTATTACCCGATACCTTGCTTGCACCCCTGAGTCTTGGTCTCATGTATATGGCGCTGCGTTGGTTGATTCAAGACCACTTCACTATCGGAGACTGGCTATTGACTGGTGCTTTATTGGGCTTGGCAGGCTTAAGTAAATACACCGCCATCTTTACTGCTTTTGCTCTATTGCTTGTCTTTATTAGTGCCCGCAGAAAACCTTGGATAGGAAGACTTGGGTTGTGGTTGGCAATCCTGCTGGCACTATTGTTTATTGCTCCGGTGCTGTACTGGAACTGGGTCAATGATTGGATTTCATTTAAATACCAAATTGCCCATGGAAGTGGTGGTACTTGGTTATGGCGTCGATTGGCAGCTTTCCTTGGCATTCAGATTATTGCTTTCGGCCCACTATTGATCGTAGGCAGCTACCTCTTTCTCAAAGATTGCATGCACGCAACAAAACTTTCTTTGCTGTCATTGCTGGGATTCTTTTTTATTCCCTTTGTGGTCTTTGCGAGTCTTTCTGGTGGTGGTGGCTTACCTCACTGGACAACACCAGCATGGTTTTGTCTAGCGCCCTTTGCCGGAATTGGTTTAGCTAAAGCATGGTCGGTGCAACACCGAAAAATCATTCGAGCTCTATTCATCTTTCAGATTGCACTATGCCTCATTGGCTTTGGATTTGTTTTGTCTGGTGGCATTTCCTCAACTGTCGTCAAAGCAAATCCTATTGCAGATTTGTATGGCTGGAAAATTGCCGGAAAAAAAGCTGCCAACTTAGTAGAAGCGAATAAAGCTGAGGGCATTGCCGTGCAGAATTGGACGCTCGGAAGTCGAGCTGCTTGGTATGCAAAACCTACGCCAGTATTTGTATTAGATGAAAGAAAAGATCAATTCGACCTCTGGTTCGGGGAGTTACCAAAGGGGGCAAATATCCTCTTAATCAACTGGTCTGGGATGGCCTTCCCACCCCCTGTTGGTAATCAGTCAGCCTTTGAGCGTTGCGAACCTTTAGAGGCCTTAGAAATCGAGCGCTTTGGCCAGGTATTGTCAAAATTTGACTTTAGCCTTTGTAGTAACTGGCAGGGACCCCCGGCGAGCAAGTAATTAGCGTAAATTCAGGACCTTAGGCGCCCAAACCATTATCCTTACGCCTATGAGTTCATCAGCCAATACCACCCCCAAAACCCCTTCCGGGTGGAAATCAATTCTGAAACGTGCATGGCCAACCATCCGCATTCTGTTATCGATTGCCCTACTCTGGAAGGCAACTAGTGGAATTGATTGGCATACCCTGCTCCATTCAGAAATCAAGATGGAGCCAGCTTGGTTAATTGCTGCTGCAGTAGCAATCTGCTGCGCTTTTATTTGTGGTGGTCTTCGCTGGGGATTTTTAATGCGCAGTGTTGGCTTTCACGGAAGTCTAAAAAGTTATGTCGCTCTGTATTTTGCAGGCGGACTTATTAACCAAGGTTTGCCAAGTACTCTAGGGGGCGATAGTTATCGCGCAATCACAGCTACCCACTTTACGAATAGCGATAAGCTCGCCGAAACAAAAGCGTTAGATGAAGAATTGCATCATTCAGTAGATTTGGGGCATGCAACACCTAAACTACGCTTGAGTTTTGCAATGACGCTAGTAGACAGACTTCTTGGCCTGGCTGGAAATAATCTACTTGGTGGTTTAGGCCTGATTCTTGGAGGCGCTACTTTAGCCGCCTGGGGTCAAGATTTAGGTTATGCAGTCATGGCTGTCATGCTCTTCGCTGGAGTGATCATTGCCTTAGTATTAGCATGGACTCCTAGCCGACAATTGCTACAAAAACTTTTAGACCGATTACATATGAACAAAGCCATGCCAGGAATTCAGTTGGCATTTTCATGGCCAATGAATATTGCTCAGGCCCTGTTTGGAATTGGCATCCACAGTTTCATTATTCTGGCATTTAGTTTTTGTCTCAGAGCCTATGGTGCGGAAGCACCTATCTCCAGCTTAATGATTGGCCTACCAGCACTCAGCCTACTTCTGATGTTACCTATTAGTATTTCTGGCTGGGGATTACGTGAGGCCACCCTCTCTTCAGTGCTAGCCTTATGGGGCGTCAATCCTTCCCTCACTGTAATTGCATCCATTAGTTATGGCGCCATCACTGTTTTATCGGTATTACCTGGCGCATACTTTTTACTAAAACGAAAATAATTCTTCAGAATAAAAATATGACTATTAGCGTCAATACCATGCGTGCCATTGATCATTGGGTCGGCGTACCGCTTTGTGCGATCGCCACTCCGCTGGTAGCGCTCATGGATAGCGCCCGGAATCTTTTGAGTCGTGAGCCTCAGGCCCCCAAAAAACTACTGTTTATTGAGCTCTCAGAAATGGGAAGTGCTATTTTGGTTGATCCTGCGATGCGTAATGCCCAAGCGCGTGGAGCTGAACTCTTCTTTTTGATCTTCAAAAGCAATCGCGCGAGTCTGACTTTATTAAATACTGTTAAACCTGAGAATATTTTCACAATTGATTCATCTAGCTTAGGTGGCTTGATTAAAGATACTCTCCGCTTTCTAATCGTTGCCCGCCGTCATCGCATTGACACTGTGATTGATTTGGAGTTGTTCTCCCGATTTACCGCTTTACTCACTGGCTTATGCGGTGCAAGACGTCGCGTGGGATACCATATCTTTCACGGTGAGGGTTTATGGCGTGGTTGCATGCTCACTCGCAAAGTACATTACAACCCACACATCCATATCACTAAGAACTTTTTGTCGTTAATTCATGCGGCATTTGCTGACAAGATTGAAGTGCCATTCAGCAAAATTCAGATTCCGGATTCTGAAGTACGTTTAGAGCAAGCTGTGATTAATCCAGTAGCACTAGAAAAGGTTCGTGAGCGGATTGAGAAATTGGCCAAAGAGGCTGGCATTGAATATGTTTATGGCAAGCATCGCTTAATTTTGATTAATCCCAATGCTAGCGATCTATTGCCACAACGGCGCTGGGCGCAGCAGCGTTTCTCGGAGTTAATTCAAGGCGTTCATCAGCAATATCCGCATGATCTGATATTGATCACTGGCTCCCCTGCTGAATTGGCTTACGTTGAAAAGGTACGCGTGGTTGCCAATGTCAAAAATGCATTGAACTTTGCAGGACAAGTAAGCTTTGCAGAATTGCCCCCGCTTTACACCCTTTCTGATGTGATGGTCACCAATGATTCTGGTCCGGGTCACTTCTCAGCTGTTACAGCACTAAGAACAGTGGTCCTCTTTGGCCCAGAAACACCAGCCCTGTATGGCTCAATTGGTAACTCGATTGCAATCACTGCGAACTTGGCCTGTTCACCCTGCGTCAGTGCAGCCAATCATCGCAAAACCCCCTGTCACGATAATGTTTGCATGCAAGCAATTAGCGTGACTCAAGTTTTGGAGAAGGTGAATATTCAACTACAAGCGGCCGATCAGGCAAAAGGTCGTTAAACCGAATGCGCAATCGGGTCGTTTCTGTATATGCTTGGTTGATTCCGCTACTGCCATTGGCGCTTGCCTTGGCAATCTATTTGGGTGAGTTTCAGAGCGTCACTTTTCTATTTATCAACCACTACACCCAGTTTCTACCTGATACTCTGTGGGCATGGTTCACCTTTTTGGGTAATGGTTGGGGCACATTTGCCATTGCATTCCCATTGATATTGTTAGCGCCTCGCGCTTTAACAGCAGGTATCATTGCTGGCGCAATTTCTGCACTTGCAAGTACTTCGCTTAAAAACTTTTTTGATTTGCCAAGGCCTGCAGGAGTATTGCTAGATGGGAGTTTCCATCGCCTGGGTGAACCCCTGCTCCAAAAAGCCTTTCCATCAGGCCACACTCTCACAGCCTTTGCTATCGCTACTGCTCTGTATTTTTCTTGCGAAAAAGATAAGCGCAGACCGATGCTGATTTTATTTGTGATTGCAGCTTTAGTTGGTCTATCGCGCAATGCAGTGGGAGCACACTGGCTTACTGATGTGCTTGGTGGTGCAGGATTTGGTATGTGGTGCGGAATGCTTGGAGCAATTCTGACTAATTTAATACCCAACCGATACTTATTATTTAATGGGTTATGGCTTCGCCTAGTTGCCATAGGCGGTGTAGTTGCAATTTATGCGCATCTGACACAAATCATGGATCATGAATTAAATCTACCATTGCAATACGCATCGGTAGTCATTTTGCTCATCACGCTAGCCCTATTCATTAAAGCGCAATTGAATTTCACTTCCCCAAAGTCAAAGTAATTCAATATGTTTAGTTATCGACATGCTTTTCATGCTGGCAGTCATGCAGACATACTGAAGCATCTGACCCTAATTCATCTAGTTGAGTACCTACAAGAAAAGCCTGGCGCACTCACCATTGTCGATACTCATGCTGGTGCTGGCGTATATAGCCTGAAGGATGGTTTTGCAGCGGTAAGCAAGGAAGCTGAAGGTGGAATTATTCGACTCCTCAAGTTCATTAAAGATGGCAACTCTATTCCTGAGGGTGTTCAGAGATATCTCGACCTCATTCAAGCAGAAAGCAGCGGGAATGCACTTGATACCTATCCAGGGTCCCCTTTTATTTTGGCGCGCCTACTTAGGCCGCAAGACAGACTCAAGCTGTTTGAACTACACCCAAAAGAAATTGATATTCTGCGTCACAATATTGGCCAACTAAAACAAGCCAAACAGATTGATGTTTATGCTGAAGATAGCTTTGCAAGACTTAAAGGTCTATTGCCGCCTCCCAGCAGACGCGGCTTGGTCTTGATTGATCCGTCTTATGAAGACAAACAAGACTATCGGTATCTCGAAACAGCGATGGAAGAAGCTCTGCAACGTTTTGCTACCGGTTGTTATGCTATTTGGTATCCGATTCTTTCCAGAAGAGAGTCGGCTGCGCTACCAGATCGTCTCAAAAAGATTGCAAGCAGCCATAAACGCTCATGGCTTCATACTGAATTACGGGTTGAAAATGCACCTGGTGAAAGGCGGCTACAAGCCAGTGGTATGTTCATTATTAACCCGCCGTGGACTCTAGAAAAACAATTAGCAGAAGCGCTACCCGTCTTGACTAAGGCCTTAGGTATCGGTGGTGGGGCTCAGTTCTTACTGAAGAGTTTTGAAGCTTAGAGCTGCTCATTTTAGTCACGAACATCAATCATGATCTCGTTACGACGCAGAAATGGCAAAGTCCAGGGCGGATTGTAGCGAGCAAATTTGGGCGCACTTATCGGCTGGAGATTTCTAGTTTTCATCCATTGCTCAAGCTCTAGAGTTCTTTCAGCGACCTTGTTCTCGTTGTAAAAACCAGAAAAATTGATTACAGCACGCTTTACTGCAGGTATCTGACGAATCTGAACCTTCGGGTTTAGCGGTTTTGGCAAACTTTCCATGGTGTACTCAGAAGGCATGACAAATGAAACAGTCCATTTCCCAGAATTGGCTTCGATATTGACTGGCGCAGTCATAGCAATCTTGGCGCTTTTAGGTAATTGCTCTTCAACCGCTACTGGTGCAGTCATCGCAATTTTCTCGCTGACCTGATTCTGCCCAAAAATATAGGCTGCAATTAACCGAAAGCCCTGACTTGAGGCTTCATCTAAGTCGCCCTCGACCTGAACCTCGGCCAAGATCATTGGTGCATAAGATCTCAGCTCAAATGGGGCTGTTTTTTCCAAAACAGTAAATTGCGGCTCTTCAATTGCCATCACAGCTCCTGCAAATAGAATCACAATCAGAAATAGTGTACCTCTGATCAAGGGGCGCATAAGAGCCATCTACCAATTGGCCTTAAGAGTAAATCCAGTAGCACTGTAATTGAGGCTAGCGCCTGCACCAACGGGCAAAGTTAGCTTATTGGCTTGATGACCAAACGGCAATTCCGTCAAGATGGGGATAGCGTCAGAGAGGCGGGTGCGAATCGCCTCGATTGCCCGCTCTAATGAGTAGCCCCGATCGTTATCGTACAAACGATAGGCAGAAAAGCCCCCCAATAGAATTGCAGACTGATTACTCAGCACACCTGCATCTAGCAATTGCATGAGCATCCGCTCAATCCGATAGGGGTGCTCGTTTACATCCTCTAAAAATAAAATGCCATTTTTTGTTTGCTGCTCAGATGGCAAATATTGGGTTCCGACTAAGCCAGCCAATACAGTGAGATTGCCGCCCCATAAGATCCCTGAAAGGGAACCAGAACTTGATTTTCCTAAAAAGGATTGGGGGGCCGATACAGTGCAATCCAGTTTTCGTTCCTGAATGGCACTTTGAAAGTGCTCCCACATGAATGTGTCAGGAGCAATAGGATTAGCACTTTCGTCTAGCTTTCCAAAATCATAATTGAGCATTGGGCCAGCCAAAGTCATAGCGCCAGTGTTTGCAAGCAAACCCAACTGAAAGACTGTGAAGTCACTATGTCCACAAACTTGTAAGCCATTTTCAATCGACTTGGCGATCCCGGCCCAATCAATTTTCGGAAGTAAACGATGAATGCCATAGCCTCCACGCATCGCCATTACAACTGACTTTGGATTTAATTTGGATAGGCCATTTAATTCATTTAAGCGTGCCTCGTCAGTTCCAGCAAAGCGCTCATGCACTCGCTTTACACACTCTGCATTCTCAATGGCTATACCTTGATGCTTCAGCCAGTCGATACCTGCTAAAGGACTTTTATCATCCAAGCTCGCTCCAGAAGGTGCAATCAAGTGAATCGCTTTCAACGCCGCTCCTTAAAGAAATCCCGCAATAATTGACCGCACTCTTCGCCCATCACTCCACCCTCTGCAGTAGTCTGATGATTGATTTGTTTTGATGAGAATACATCTAAAACGCTCCCAGCAGCACCGGTCTTGGGGTCAGTAGCCCCGAACACGATACGCTCAACCCGCGCATGCAAGATCGCACCAGCGCACATCACGCATGGCTCAAGAGTCACATATAGAGTGGTGCCAGGTAAGCGGTAATTTTTCTCAGATAAAGCTGCCTGTCTCAGAGCTAGCATTTCAGCATGGGCGCTAGGATCATGATGGGTAATGGGCTGATTAAACCCCTTGGAAATGACTTGACCATTACGCACAAGTACTGCGCCCACAGGCACTTCGCCTGCAAGAGCAGCTAAATTAGCTTGCTCTAGAGCCTGCTGCATAAACTGGCGATCGAGCTCAGCTTGACTCATTTAGGACCGATGTACATCAGCCCAGCAATTGGGTGTCTCATATAAACGAAGCGCAGAAAGTTCGAGGCGTCCGCCGAAAGCTTTTACAAAAACAGGTTTCAAAATAGCAAATGCAGTGTTGGCTAGATTCTCAACAGTAGGCACATGTTCCATCACTACAGTTTTGTGATTAGGCAAGGTGGCCAAGAAGGCAACTAAGCCCTCATCTTCTTTTGCCACAAGAAATGCATGGTCCCAAACGTCAACAATATATTGATTGGTCAAACGCTTGATATCGCCAAAGTCGAGAACCATACCATCATCCGCTTTTCCAGGATGATCAGCCACCTCTCCCGTTAAAGTGACTTCAATAGCATAGCGATGTCCGTGCAAGTGTTTACACTGGCCGTCATGGTTAGGAATACGGTGACCCGAATCAAATTCAAGACGGCGGGTAATAGAAATTGCAGGTTGTTTACTGGTCATTAAGCTCAATCACGTTCTAGCGAATACCTATTAGTTTATGGGATTGGAGACTCAGCCTCCAAAGGGGGCGCCTTTGACAGAGGCTAACCGCTAATTGCGTATTGCTTTTGAGGTTAGGTCCATCCATCGGCTGCAAGAATCGATTGCGATAATCCATCTTCTCAAAGCGCGCCATTAATTTTTCTAATGATTCTTCCGCTTCCTGTGGGACAACTAACTTGAGCTCATTTGCCTGCAACACAATCAAATCAGAACCCGCTTTGGGGCTAACACAAACCCAATCAATACCTTTAGGAACCTTAATGGTGCCATTAGTTTCTATCGCGATCTCAAAACCCTTGAGATGAAGCTGCGCAATCAACGCATCATCCAATTGCAGCAGTGGCTCGCCTCCAGTAAATACAACGTAGCGCTGCTGTGGTCCAGCTGAAGTGCTTTTCCAGGAAGCCTCTATTGCATCCGCTAAATCTTGGGCAGTCTCAAATTTGCCTCCACCAACACCATCACTGCCTACAAAATCGGTATCGCAAAACTGACAGACTGCGGTCGCACGATCTTCTTCGCGTCCGCTCCATAAATTACAACCAGCAAAACGACAAAATACCGCAGCACGCCCTGCTTGGGCGCCTTCACCTTGAAGTGTTGGGAAAAGTTCTTTAACGGTATACATAGCAATATACCTATTTTAAGCGCTTTAGCTACTTCCAGGAGACTAGATCCCACTCCAGATAATCTTCCCAATATGCGTTAGCCCAATATACGCCTGCAGTAATGTAACGCCCATAAGCTCTGCGGATCACCCAGCGGCCAATCTCCGGGGAAAGCCAGACGTCTTCTTGACGATAATTCGCAATTCTAAAAACATCGTTACTCTCAAAATAGGGCGCCCCATTTTGGTATTTGAGAGTGGTGAATTGTCCAGCTGGTACTGAAACTCGCTCCCATTCAATAGCATTAACATTGAGCCCCCAGTAGTAACTGGAGTCAGGATAGCCAAGAGCCTGATAGCGAGTTCGGTAGAAACCCGACCATCCAGGAACTAACTGCTCCGGCCATAAAGGCATTGCCTGCTGAAATACCTGTGGTGGACTCCAATGTGGGTCCTGTAAAACATAACCCCAAGGAGACTGAATTTCATCTGGCAGGCGTCCGGCTTTTTCTCCAATGCGCTCTATGCGAACTTCTTTACCAACCGACACTACTCGTTCAGTCACGGTATCGACTACGGCTTGATTAAAAACATTCCTCACCGTATAAACCCATTCTTGACCAACCTTTGGAGCCCGAACTTTTGGAGGAGTTATTGGCGCAGGCAAGACCGCTCCCTCTGGATAGGGTTGAGAGGAGATGCAGGCTGTCAATATCAATGGGAATACTGCAGCAAATACGCGAAGCGCTAGATTCATAAAACCTCCTCAATATGGATATTCATACTACGTACCCAGCAAACTTAATTCCTCTTGGGTGAAACCTGCACGTTTGCGTGCTTCCAAATTAAAAGGGCCTCGCATGGTAGGGGCGCGATAAGCCCTCGCCAATTCCCGATATGCTTGAATTGGAGAAATATTTTCTTTTGCGCACAAGAAATTAAACCATTGATTGCCTATCAATACGTGACCAACTTCATCCCTCAGGATGATTTCTAAAATTTCAACTACCTGAATATCTTTAATTTGCTTGAAGCGATCTCGAATCGCTGGAACCGCATCTAAACCTCTTGCCTCCATGGTTCTTGGAACAAGCGCCATCCTGGCAATGATTGCGTCAGACGTTCTCTCAACCATCTCCCACAGACTGTTGTGAGCTGGGAAGTCGCCATAAGCAAAACCCAGCGACTGTAGGTGCCCCTCTATCAAACTAAAGTGATATGCCTCTTCCTTGGTAACTTTGAGCCAATCTGCATAGTATTGCGCTGGCATCTCAGGGAAGCGCCAAATCGCATCCAAAGCGAGATTCATCGCATTAAATTCAATATGGGCAAGGGAATGCAGTAAAGAAACTCTTCCCTCCGGAGTTGCCATCGATCGCTTAGGAACCTCTAAAGGAGGAATTAATTGAGGTTTTACTGGTCTGCCAGGAAGTTCAAGACCTTGGGCATTAAAAACTTCTGTTGTGTTGAGTTCTATCTTTTGCTGATGGTAATCAGCAAATAATTCCTGAACACCCGCCACTTTTCTTGCGGGGTCTATGACAGCTAAAAGTTCAAGTGCGGTTTGACGTAATTCAGGCATATACCAGTACAAACCAAATCTGATTTATTCCCACTCAATAGTTACATTAAAAAAACCACTTATAGAACAATAAGATATAGGTGACTTTTTCATTTGTGTAACTTTTGTGTAAGTAAACCAATACTGTAAGTTTTGACTTTCAAAGTGAACCTTATTGTATTAAACAATATTTCTAATGTGGTTACACATCGCGTAACTATTCTGACTTCTTAATTTCAAACTGTATTAACCAGCGCCTTACTGATAAGTCACCATCTAGATATGCTCTTATTTTTTTTGCCGCTTCATAAGATCTTTCCACAGGAATAACATAGTCAAAGACTTTACACATAGTCTCAAGCGTAGTTTGAGTCCAAGGACCCTCAACAATCATTATCCCAAGACAATCTTTATGTTTACCCTTCCAATTGATAGCAGAAAACATCTTATCTTTAGCATATAAACTAGCATGCCCAGCACTACTTTTTCTAACCTCTATAAATGCCTTAGGATTGGTTGGTTCAGGTATAACAAAATCAGCTCTAAAATCATATACAACACCAGTTATTCCATCGTACTCATCTTCTCTAAGAAAAGGTACTTTCTCTTTCTTAAGTGCTTGAGCCACAAAATCCTCTAGTAATAATCTTCCTACTAAGTCCCTAACAATTCCTTCTGTTGTAGATTTAATTCGCTCTTTAATTTGAACTTGATTTGGGATAGTTTTTTTATCTACAACATCTATTAATGCGGCTAATTTTTTGCTTACTGGTTTTGATATTCCAGTATCACTAGCCGTACCAGTACCTATATCTTTTTGAAGATCTCTTTTGCTGAAGGCTCCTATAGCATGCATTAGAACTGGCAAGTAGTGTGGATTCTCATATATCCACTGATCACTAACTTTATTGAAATTATCAGTTTGGATAAAAGCACTTGAAACTAATTCATCAATAAAAGGCTGTATATTTTGATAAAGCAATCCAGTAGAAGCTCTTTCTATTCCAAAAGCAATCGCACTTCTAGATAGCCAGAAGTTTTTTCTTCCTTGAATGTCACTTGGAATCTCAGCTATAGAATAACCTTTGCCAGTTAATAGAATTATTGCTGAATCTAAATCTAGCCAATGCTTATCTAATGGTGTATTGAAGTTAAGTGTTTCCTCTGAAAGTAATATCATTTTATCGATAATTACTTTCATTACTAATGTAGCATGTTGATATAGAGTACTTTTATTCATAATAACCTTGCGTTATCAATTTCACTTCTAACTTCCTTAAATCTAGGCATTTGAAGACTCTTGAATAAAGTCCCTCCATCTTCAACTCTAGCTACTGATGAGAGCCAATTAGTACAGTAAATTGAATTGCTTTTTGTAGTACGCAACCAAAATCGACAATTATTAGCGTATCTAACTGCTCGAACAATATCAAAGTAAAAATTGTTTTCCACTGCCATTTTTGCTACATAACCAATGAAGTAACTAGGTACGATCTCAAGATAGTCCTTATTAGGAATCTCAAAGTTTGTAAAACCATATCTATTACTAATTGATTTCCTATTTGTAGAAATAAAACTTCTTCTATATTCACCACCAAAAGTAACACAAAGAAGAGACTTATTATTCAGTCTGTCCCATACATATTTTAATTGCTCATTACATGTAATAAATGGATCTAAGTCTATTAGATCAAATTTACCTAAAGATTTGTCTTGAAAATAAGTAAGGTTATCGTCTTCTATAAATTTGACTCTTTTATCCCTTACAGATGATCTGAAAACATCGGCAGTCTCCTTGTTGCTTTCAATACAAATAATCTCTTTAATTGTGCTACAAGTAAGCAATATCTTTGTGAATCTTCCTTCACCTGCGTAAGGTTCAAAAACTCTTTTAATTTGAATATTAGAATTTTCTATATATTCTTCATTAACAAGTTGCTTATGGTCAGTATTAATTCCAAATGGATTTTTCTTATCATGTCCATAATGATTTCTCTTTAAGAACAACTCTTTTTCTACATGTTCGAAATCAACCCTAAAGGTTGTCGCTATTTTCCAAGCTGGCAACCCTGACTCAAATAACTCTACAGCACAATTTTTTACTTGCTCTGTCCAATTTTTACTACTTTCAGATCTTTCCTTTTGAGTAAATGGTATGCCTTTACTTTTACAATATTTCAATAACTTGTAAATCATATCTTGTGGATTTCTATTAAGGCAAGCTGAAACAAATGTGATGCTTGTCTTATTAATCCATGCGTTTATTATCTCTTCTAGCTCAGACTCTTCCCACCTTCTTGATTTTGTATATCTGCCTTTTAAGGGCACTACAATTTCTATCTTGTCTAAATTATGTTTTTTAAGTATATCGAGGTATTTTTGATCATGTTGATCATTACTTACTATTGGTATTTCGTCCCAGCTTTTGTATATCACTTTTACTTTCTATATTTTGTAATGAAATTGGGCATATGATTTACACCCAATTCCATCAATAATATTTTTACTTTTTCTTAGCCCTAGCTTGCGTTAATTTTTCTGCATTAGCCTGGCGCTTCTTATCAACAACTGAGACCATTTTATCAAACTCACCAGCTTCAAATGCTTTTTGAAATTTTTCTAACATAGCAATCTCTCCACCTTTTTTGAAAGATAGAGCTTTACCATCAAATAAACCAAAAATACCAACTGTCGGCATGAATCTTCCGTCTCTAAACCAACTTCTGATCAGCTCACCTTTATTGTTGAGTACCTCTTCACCATTTAGCAAAGCTAATTGATCTTTAATTCCATTCGTCAACATTTCCTTTGTGCCTAACTTCTTATTTGGCTTTATGTCCGATGGTGTTCCAAACTCGTCAAAAAATCCCATTTGCCTCTCCTTTTAAGTAAGTACTTCCAAGATAAAACCATTAAAACATAAAACTATTGTCAATAATACTAAAATTTGTAAGAATCAAGCCTACTTTACTGCTCTAGGGATCAATAATATGTACAACAGAATGAAAAATTACCAGTATGGCAAATTTCTACTAGTTGATGAATTTACGAAGCGTAATAAAGTTGAAATAAAAAGACTTACTCAAAGTAGCATAGCTGAAGAAGTAAAGGATACTAAAGCGAACTGGGATGATAACTATTTCAGCAGAATGATTAGCGAGGGCTTTCGTGTAGCTGGGAAGTTTGATAACTACACTAAATTTAGGATTTATAGAGTTGATGACAAAGCTAGTTCTATACTTTACGCACTAAAAGATGACTATATAGCTTCTATTAGCTTTACTGAAGATAAGTTCAATCAACTTGAATTAGCTATTGATTTATATAACGGAATTAATAATGGCAAGGGAAACATTGATTACTTTCTAGGTAGTCACGATCGCTTAATTAAACAGTTTGAGAATACCAAAGTGGCACATAGCTATGATATGACTACACTCGACTTTAGTTTAGCTATTGAACACGATAGAGTGTATGGTAATCAACTACTAGAACAAGCTACTAATGACATAAAAGAATATATGAAGAATAGCTGGTAGCACTAAACAAGTTCTACTGCTTTTCTCATCATATCATCACTAGCATCAATATAAACCATCGTTGTCTGCGGACTACGATGTCCCATTAACTTTTGAAGCACTCTTATACCTACTCCTTTTGAGCTAATTTGTGTAGCAAATGATCTTCTCATCGAATGGCTAGAACAAAGATCTAAACCTACTTTCTTAAATAGATAGTGCCAGTACTGTGTTAGTGTATTTGGACTAAAACCATCACTCTTCTTTTTCTGTGAATAAAATAGCTTTTGCTTTCTATCTGTAGTATTAATTATTTTCAAATACAACTCTAGCTCTTTATGTAGCTTGTCACTTACAAATATAGTTCTAGCTACATTACCCTTAGTCATATCGGATGTAAGCAATATCTCTCTCTTTACAGCACCATCAATATCCAATACATCCTCAATACGCAAAGCACTGGTCTCACCAACCCTTGTTCCTGCGTAATACATCAAAAAAAGCATAGTCCTATTTCTAGCACTATGCTTTCTTGTGTTTATGTAATCTAATACTCGTCTAAATTCTTGCTGATTTAGTGTCTTAGCTTGCTTTGCCATTTTATCTACCTCTAATGTAATAGTTTCAACATTATTAGTATATTTTCTTGTATTTGTTTTTCCTACCTCTTTTTTAATCTCTTTCATATATGTAATTTTCTTCCTATATTCAATGACTTAGCTGTGCTTAACTACCAAAATATAATGAAACATCTAGTTTTCTTATATTCAAGTATTTGCTTGTTGTCTTAAAGCCACATATATTTAATGATTTAATTACAAGCCCTACAAGCTGTTGATACGCTAATCTGCTGTCCTAGTATTCACTTATCAGTTTGAAGCGTTTGTAGCTTGTTTTAATGCTTCTAGTTGCTTTCTGTATTGTGTATTGCTTGTGTGAATTCTTTCAAGTCTAAATCTTTACTATCAATTCCATCATAATTTACATCTAAAATGCTCTTCACTAACCAACCATCAACACCATCTTCTTCATAAATTTTATTGCCATTACTATCTTCACCATAGTCATATCTCTTAATCTTAAAATTCCAATGTAAATTATGTAAAGAATGTCTTAATGTAAGAACCATATTTTCAATCATAAAATCCGGTGACAATATAAATTTAATATCACAATAATTTTCATCTACACCGAAATCTATTTTCCAAATTTGAACGCAATATAGATTCGGTCTAAAGTAAGCATTATGCTCTAAAGCCTCTTGTACTGTAATAGCATCTCTTGTATCACCACTCAATGCGTGAATAGCTTTTATTGATAGTCTATATAATATTGATTCAAACTTACTTTTATCCATATCATCATCTCTTTTATGTAGTTGATGATATTCTATTACAACTAGCTTATTTTTGGCAAAGCTACGCTAATTAAGCACTCTAGAAGTGCTTATCAACCATTAACCGCAAGCGTCACTTAAGGACTGGAATGCTTAGACTAGTAGAAGTAAAGTCTGTTTAACTCTAACTTATCAATCTTTTTTGTAATGTATCCTGACCAACCTTGGTCTATTTCTTCAATCTTAAATCTATACTGATTATCTAAACTATCTCGACCTTCTTTATAGTTTGGATTTCTTACCTCAAATTCACCGCTTAACTCTATTGCCTTATATACTTTTTCTTGAAACTCATTGTTAGTGTAGCTATCTGGCTTCTCTAATAGAAAGTGACTGTGTAAATCTATACAGCTACTGTTGTCTCCTTCAATACTAGCTACAGCTATCAGCTTTCTACCATTTCTCGTATAAGCATTTTTTAGTACCAGCTTATTGATTAGATGTACTAGTCTAGTATTTGCTTTTTCAAGCTCATCCTTATTCAAGTGCCTATATACCTTCCCATCTACAGCATATCTAGACTTAGGCACATATTTGTAGAATACTTTTTTAGGCATTACGGTTAAGCCTTGCGTAAGACCTAGCTCATCTTTATTCGATAGCCATTTAACAACCTGTTCTTTTACATTAGCTTTAACTGAATCCACACCACTTCTCCTATATTTTTTACTACAGGAGTATTTATGCTACCTAACTTTATCCACAAAATTTCTTGAAAACCTTATATTCATTGGGTTTGCTGGTGCCTAATTTTTAGGCAAATGGTAGGATTTGACAGTAATTGATAGTAAATTAACTACTTCAACAACTACTTTGGAGCATAGAATGGCTACTTTATCCACACTTAAACTAGTAACTAGTAAAAAACATATTTCAATTAGTCCAGTACTACATCGCCGTAATAAGATTATCTCTAAGATTCAAGAACAAATTGATCTTTGTGTAGCTAAGAAAGATGGTAATGTTTATGCTCCTAAACAGCTTAAAACTTACACTGATAAGCACACTGGTGAAAGAAAAACTATTGAAAGCGTAAAGCGTGTTAAAGAATGGTTTTGGATTAATGAGACAGGCAAGATCAATCTTGCTATTAAATATGGTTCTAAAACTCTTATGCTTAATAAGAAAGGTGCTAATGCTATTGAAGTAAGTACTGGTGATGAGCTTATTAGTACGCTTAAGAACATTAAGTTAGCTATCGAAAATGGAGAGCTAGATGAAAGTATTAGTGAAGTTAGTAATGCTACTAAATTGGCATTCAAGAAATGAAGCAATTCAAACTATGGGTACGCATTAATCAAACTCAAACAGCATTCACTTTGATATATGCTGATAATGCTTACTCTGCCAAACAGCTAGGTGAGGCTCAATATGGAATAGGTAATGTACTTAACTATACTGAAGTATAGGGTAGTACTTTACTTAAGTGGGGGTACTAGCTTTAAGTATAGGGTAGTACTTTAGTTGTTTGGGGGTACTGGTAAATAGTTGTATGAGATTCTTAGAGTT
Source organism: Polynucleobacter sp. MWH-Svant-W18 (assembly GCF_018687495.1). Classification (NCBI taxonomy): domain Bacteria; kingdom Pseudomonadati; phylum Pseudomonadota; class Betaproteobacteria; order Burkholderiales; family Burkholderiaceae; genus Polynucleobacter; species Polynucleobacter sp. MWH-Svant-W18. Next base: position 517,833 of record NZ_CP061293.1, on the reverse strand, counting down.
TAGTACCCTCAAGCCAATTAAACCAATAAAGCCACTTAACCCCCAACAGGCTCGTGTAGCTAGTTTGAAGCGTAATGTTGATACTGCGAAGAAAGCATATAAAGCAGAAAAGAATAGACAGAAAATCGCTACAGCCCAGCAACAAATTTTCAATGCTACCCACAAAAAAAATGGTGCGTAGTTTTCAAGCATACCCAAGAACCTAACCCCCACCACTTTTAATCTAACACCCCCCACTATATTGAAACACCGAAATATAGCCAAAATCGTGGGGTTTTTACTGTTTTTTATACTGTTTTACAGATAGATGACCACATCAACGAGAGGCATAGCTAGAATACTATTGAGGTACTATTATGCCTTCATCGGATACTATATAGTCTGCCAATGCTTGCGTTATCTTTATGTCTCTGTCGATATGATAGTAGGTCTTTTCAATTTGAGTAGTACTTGTGCCACACATATCAGCTATATCTTTATAGCTTAATCCACTCTTTATCCTATGTGTAATAAAGTAGTGTCTAAAGCTATATGGTACTAATTCTCTACCTTTGTAACTAACTTCTGCCTCTTTAAGTATTTTATGAAAGTGATAAAGAATTGCTCTTTGACTTACTACTGTTTTTCCATCATAACTAAAGACAAAGTTATTTGCGTATGGTTTAGTAATATGAGTAGGAGTTGTCAGATTAAAGAGATCATCAAAGTACTCTTTATCTCTAACAAAAAAGTCTCTAGCTTTCCGTACCTTTGATGTTTCTTTTCTTACTGTTATATTGACTACATCTATCTTTATCTTGTTCTTCTTTATCTGTTCAAACTTTATATCTTTCCATTTAAGCTGTTTCTGCTCTCCAGTTCTAAGTCCCGATATAGAAGCTATTAGTAGATAGTATCCTGCTAGTACCTTTGCTCTGTTAGCTAAGTTAGTCATATCTTTCTTAGCTTCTCTAATATAATTTGGTATCAGTACAGTTATATCTCTTACTTCCTGATCTGTAAATGATGACCTTCTTATATCTTCTTCTGTCTTATTCTTTTTAGATATGGTCTCGAATTCAAAAGCAGATATATATGTCTCACCTCTGCTATGTAACCACTTCATCATTCCGTTTATAGTACTCTGCTCATTAACTATAGTAGAAAGACTTATAGGTCTCTTACTATTTGGCTTTTCCCTTTCTACTGAATAATCTATACAGTCTAGTCTCTCTAATTCTTTTAGTTTTACATCTCTTCCTATGTAATCCAACCAATGTTCTAGATGAGTTTTAATAGTACCGTATCTACCTTTTACTATACCTTTAGTTGTCTCTCTACCTATATGTCCTTTTCTATACTCCAAGTACATCTCTACTCCAGCTTTAGCCGTAAGTGAGTAGTATGTTTTTCCTGCTCCTAGTTGTGCTTTTATAGTGACAAACTGTTTTTGAGCCTTTTCGATTGCCAAAGACTCTTTTGTAGTTTTGAGACTTAACCTAACATACTTGCGTTCATTTTCTAACCATAAACGGAACTGCCATACATCCCCTCTTTTGAAGATGATAGCTTCGTCGTATATTGCTATTTCGCCTTCTTTTTGTCTTAGTTTTTTAGTCATTTAGAGTTGCTATTGTTTTGAATAGCTACAGCTATGTGTAACTATTTGTAAAACTATAGCTTCTTTGACTAGTAAAATCAACGACTTATTTTGGGTTGTGTAACTTTTGTGTAACTAAAATATCGTTACAGAACAACAACTTAAGTCTGGATTTCTACTCCCACTCAATGGTGGCAGGTGGCTTTCCGCTGATGTCATACACCACACGGTTGATACCGCGGACTTCATTGATGATTCTATTGGAAACTTTGCCCAGTAATTCATGTGGCAAATGGGCCCAATGTGCCGTCATAAAGTCCTGAGTCTGCACCGCTCTGAGTGCAACTACGTACTCATAGGTTCTGCCATCACCCATCACGCCAACAGACTTCACTGGCAAGAACACTGCAAATGCCTGACTAGTTAAGTCATACCAAGACTTCTGACTTACCTCATCAATCGTATTGCGTAATTCTTCAATAAAGATTGCGTCAGCTCGCTGCAAAAGACTCGCAAATTCTGCTTTGACCTCGCCCAAGATACGAACCCCCAAACCTGGGCCTGGGAACGGATGGCGATACACCATTTCACGGGGTAAGCCCAATGCCACTCCAAGCTCACGAACCTCATCTTTGAACAATTCGCGCAAAGGTTCAAGCAACTTCAAATGCATATCTTCAGGCAAGCCACCAACGTTATGGTGACTCTTAATGGTATGAGCGCCCTTCTTGCCTTTGCCAGCAGACTCAATCACATCAGGGTAAATTGTCCCTTGAGCAAGCCACTGCGCATTTTTTATCTTGCCCGATTCGCTTTGGAAAATTTCTACAAATTCTTTGCCGATGATTTTGCGCTTTGCCTCTGGGTCGGCAACACCAGCCAGTTTTCCCATAAACGTGTCTTTGGCGTCAACTCGAATCACTTTCACACCGAGATTACGCGCAAACATCTCCATCACCATATCACCTTCGTTTAAGCGAAGTAGGCCATGGTCAACAAACACACAAGTCAATTGATCGCCAATTGCACGGTGAATTAGAGCAGCGGCAACACTAGAATCTACACCGCCAGATAAACCCAGAATGACCTCTTCATCACCCACTTGTTTGCGAATATGTTCGACAGCTTCACTAATGTAATCGCCCATCACCCAGTCAGGCTTGCAACGGCAGATCTCATGGACGAAACGTTCTAAGATTGCAGTACCTTGAATGGTATGAGTGACCTCTGGGTGAAACTGAAACGCGTAAAAGCGACGCTCTTCATCTGCCATGCCAGCAATAGGACAAGACTCAGTAGAAGCCATCAACTTAAATGATGGAGGCAGGTTCGTTACTGAGTCACCATGACTCATCCACACCTTGAGAATGCCATGGCCTTCGCTGTTAGAAAAATCTTCAATACCTTTAAGTAAATCAGTGTGGCCATGTGCACGCACTTCTGAGTAACCAAACTCGCGTGCTTTACCTAATGACTCCGCAGAAGCAACAGCGCCCCCCAATTGGGTTGCCATGGTTTGCATGCCATAGCAAATACCTAATACCGGCACACCTAATTCAAAAACAATTTGAGGAGCACGTGGACTTCCGTCCTCAGTGACAGAGCTAGGCCCTCCAGAGAGAATGATGCCTTTGCCACCCTGCTCTTGAATGAACTTACGGATAAATTCTGGATCACAGTCATAAGGATGGATCTCTGAATACACCCGCGCATCACGTACACGTCTAGCAATTAATTGAGTTACTTGTGAACCAAAGTCGAGAATCAGTATTTTGTCGTGCACGAAAGAAGCAACCCTAATTTCAGTCTTAATCAATGTGGTAATTCGGTGCTTCCTTAGTGATCTTCACATCATGAACGTGAGACTCGCGCACGCCTGCAGAGGTGATTTCCACAAAATTGGCTTTTTCATGTAACTCGGCAATGGTTTTACAACCAAGGTAACCCATTGAAGAGCGAATGCCGCCTGTGAGCTGATGCAAGATTGCTAGGACACTACCTTTATAGGGAACTTGGCCTTCAATACCTTCAGGCACAAGCTTGTCTGCATTTGAAGTGCTGATGTCGTTTTGGAAATAACGATCGGCAGAACCATCGGCCATTGCACCCAACGAACCCATGCCACGATAACTCTTATAGGAGCGTCCTTGATATAAGAATACTTCGCCAGGAGCTTCTTCTGTGCCAGCAAAAAGACCACCCATCATCACAGCGCTTGCACCAGCCGCCAACGCTTTGGCAACGTCACCAGAGTAACGCACTCCACCATCAGCAATGAGTGGAATACCTGTGCCTTTCAGTGCAGTAGCAACATTCACAATCGCAGTAATTTGCGGAACACCAACACCCGCAACAATTCGGGTAGTACAAATAGAACCAGGGCCAATACCAACCTTCACACCATCGGCACCATGATCAGCTAAAGCCTTGGCTGCATCACCGGTGGCGATGTTTCCACCAATCACCTGTACCTGAGGATAATTTTGCTTGACCCACTTAACGCGATCTAATACGCCTTGGCTGTGGCCATGTGCAGTGTCGACCACAATCACATCCACGCCTGCTTTCACTAAGAGCTCAATGCGCTCATCATTATCAGGACCAACACCCACCGCCGCGCCCACGCGCAGCTTACCTTCGCCATCTTTACACGCATTTGGATGCTCGGTAGCTTTCAGAATATCTTTAACTGTGATCAAGCCACGGAGTTCAAATTTGTCATTAACGACCAAGACACGCTCTAAGCGGTGTTGACTCATTAAGCGTTTGGCCTCATCGAGAGTACAGCCTTCTTTCACAGTCACCAAACGCTCACGGGGAGTCATTTTGGTTTTTACTGGTGCATCTAAGTCTTCTTCAAAGCGCAAATCACGGTTAGTAATGATTCCCACTACTTCTTTGCCGACTAAAACTGGGAAGCCAGAGAAGCCATGTTCGCGAGAAAGCTGAATGACTTGGCGCAGAGTAAAGTCTGGGCCTATCGTAATCGGGTCACGTAAGACACCAGATTCATAGCGTTTGACTTTGGCAACTTCTCGCGCTTGCTCAGCGGGAGTTAAATTTTTATGAATGATGCCAATACCACCTTCACTAGCCATGGCAATTGCCAAACGACCTTCCGTGACGGTATCCATCGCAGCAGATACCAGTGGTGTATTGAGTGAAATATCTCGAGTTAATTTACTAGCCAGACTGGCATCTCGAGGAAGTACCGAAGAATAGGCCGGTACGAGGAGCACATCGTCAAAAGTGAGTGCTTTTTGAATGAGTCGCATGCAAAACCCCTAGTCGCAAAAACAGATTATAGCCTCCTAGCCTTTCTTTTGGCTGCGGCAGCCTGGAATTTGGCATCCTGACTCTGATTCGCCTTCTTCCGCCGGACGGTCTTTGGGTCTATTAGCAGCGGAGAATAGAGCTCCAAGCGATCTCCAGAGTAAATGGGGCTATCCCAATCCTTGCGCTTGCCAAAGACCCCAAAACTGCCCTTTCTGGATAAGACTGGATCATCCTCACCTGTCGCAATTCCCGCATGAACGAGCGCAAGCCCCACAGTAGGCAACTCATCCTCATTCATTTGCAGTTGAATTGGCCTCATGACAGGCTCACCCTGCCTTGCATCGCATAGCAAGAGATCCAAGGTTTGCTTAGCCATAGAGCTCTTCAGCGCGCTTCACAAAGCAATCGACAAAGGTGCCGGCAATATGGCCAAAGACAGGGCCAATGATCTTATCCAGAATGGCGCTCTTGAATTCCCAATGGAGCTTAAATTCCACCTTACAGGCATCCTCCCTTAAGGGGATGAAATTCCACTGTCCTGAAAAATGCTTGAAAGGGCCGTCTACAAAGACCATATCAATCGTTTCTGGGCGGTGATTGATGTTGCGAGTATGAAAAAACTGGGTAATACCCTTGAACTGAATATTAATTTTGGCATCCAGAACAGTCTCAGTCTGCTCAAAGATCTCTACGCCGCCGCACCAAGGCAAAAACTCGGGATAACGCGCCACATCTGTCACCAAGCCATACATGCGGTCGGCTGATTGGCCAATTAAAACGGTCTTATAGACGTCTGCCATAATCGATCTTGGAAGCTAAATAACTATGAGTATCGTCGATAACAAAAAAGCCTTCTTCGATTATTTTATCGAGGAGCGCTTTGAGGCAGGGCTTGTGCTGGAAGGCTGGGAAGTCAAAGCCATCCGAGCAGGTCGCGTGCACGTCAAAGAAGCGTATGTCGTCATTCGCCAGGCGGAGCTTTTCCTGATTGGCTGCCACATTACCCCACTACTCTCAGCCTCCACCCATATTGTTCCAGACAGTACCCGTACACGAAAATTACTCCTGAATGCAATTGAGATTCGCAAACTCATCGGCAAGGTTGAACAAAAGGGCTATACCCTGGTACCACTCAATCTGCACTTCTCGAAGGGTAATGTGAAGTGCGAAATTGGGCTGGCCAGGGGCAAGAAGCAACATGACAAACGCGCCGCCACCAAAGAACGGGAATGGGAAGTTCAAAAAGGACGTATCGCCAGAGGTGATCTCAACGGTTAAATCTGCCAAAAGTGCAGTAGACTGAGCCCCAAGGGAAATTTCTGACTCCCCGAGCATTTATGCACTAATAAGGTGCAATATAGCACCAAGCTGCTTCAAATCCGCCCAACAGAATCTTTTAAAGGCTTTAGTTTTATAGCTATGAAATTGCCTTTTGACGAAATGCTCGACGCCGCAGGCAAAGCGCGTCCCCACTACAAAATTTTCCATGAGTGGCTTAAGCAGCAAAGCGACACCCTCATGGGTCTCAAGCGTGCCGAAGCCGATCTTATTTTTAGGCGAGTAGGCATTACCTTCGCTGTTTATGGAGATGACCTTGGCTCCGAAAGAACTATTCCATTTGATCAGGTGCCGCGCATTTTCACTGCGAAAGAATGGGAGCAATTAGAGGCTGGCTTACGTCAACGCGTTAAAGCACTGAACTGCTTTATTTATGACGTGTACCACGATGAAAATATTATCAAGGCAGGTATTGTTCCTGCTGAGCAAATCTTTAACAATGCGCAATATCGACCAGAGATGCGTAACGTCAGCGTGCCACGTGACATCTATGCACAAATTGCTGGTATTGATATTGTGCGAGCAGGTGAAGGTGAGTTCTACGTTCTAGAAGATAACTTGCGGGTTCCCTCAGGTGTGTCATACATGGTAGAAGACCGTAAGATGATGATGCGTCTCTTTCCGGATCTATTTCAAAAATATAGAATTGCTCCCGTAGAGCATTACCCAGATCTTCTTTTGGAATGTTTAAAGTCCGTTAAGCCGGATGATGTTAAGAAGCCCAATGTAGTGGTACTCACACCAGGCATGTATAACTCAGCCTACTTTGAGCATAGCTATCTAGCCCAGCAAATGGGCGTTGAACTTGTTGAAGGCAAGGACTTGTTTGTGAAGAACGAGCAGGTCTTCATGCGCACCACTCAAGGTCCTGAGCGAGTAGATGTGATCTATCGCCGCGTTGATGATGACTTCTTGGATCCATTGGCATTCCGCTCGGATTCTACTTTAGGAGTAGCGGGCTTGCTTTCCGCATATCGCGCTGGCAATGTGACTTTGGCCAATGCCATAGGTACAGGTATTGCCGATGACAAATCTATCTATCCATACGTACCTGAGATGATTGAGTTCTATCTTGGTGAAAAGCCGATTCTGAATAACGTTCCCACTTTCCAGTGTCGCAAGGCAGATGATTTAGCTTACACCCTAGCAAACTTAGAAAAGCTTGTTGTGAAATTAACGCATGGTGCTGGTGGCTACGGGATGCTAGTTGGCCCAGCCTCCACCAAAGCAGAGATAGAAGAATTTAGGGTGCATCTAATTGCAAATCCAGATAAATACATCGCTCAACCGACCTTGGCTCTCTCTACTTGCCCAACATTTGTAGAGTCCGGCGTAGCTCCAAGACATATCGATTTACGACCTTTTGTACTTTCTGGAAAAACCATCAAGATGGTGCCAGGCGGTTTAACAAGGGTAGCCCTCAAAGAGGGTTCTTTAGTAGTGAACTCCTCACAAGGTGGCGGCACTAAAGACACCTGGGTATTAGAAGAGTAAGAGGAATAAGAGCAAACATGTTAAGTCGCACCGCTGATTGTCTTTATTGGATGGCTCGTTACACAGAGCGTGCAGAAAATACTGCGCGTATGTTGGACGTCAACCATCAAACCTCCCTACTTCCTCAGCCTGCTGAGTTCTTAGAACAAAGCTGGAAAAAATTGCTGACGATTTCTAAGTTAGAAGATGCGTTTAATAGTCAATACGATATCGTCAATCGTGAAAATGTCTTAGATTTCATGATCTATGAGACCAGCAATCCTTCCAGCATCGTTTCTTGTCTATTCGCCGCCCGTGAAAATGCGCGCGTTATTCGGGGCAAGATCACCTCTGAAGTATGGGAAACCCAAAATACTACTTGGCTAGAATTGCAACGCATTCTAGAGGCTAGACATCAATCTGATCCCAGTAGATTACTGGAGTGGGTTAAGCACCGTTGCCACCTCTTCAGAGGCGTTCTATATGGCACCATGCTCAAAAATGAAGCTTTCTACTTCATTAATGTGGGCACGCTGCTTGAGCGCGCCGACAACACGGCACGTATTTTGGAAACAAAGTACGAAGACCCAGCAACACTGAAAGTTCTCAACCCCGCAAAAGTCTTGGAGGAAGGAACCCATGGAGAGTTCTTTGACTTTTATCACTGGGCAGCATTGTTACGTTCAGTGTCTGCATTCGAGATCTATCGGCAAATCTATTCAGATCAAGTCACGCCTAAACAGGTTGCACAACTCCTCATCTTCAATAAACAAATGCCAAGGTCTTTGGTGTGCTGTGTCAATGAGCTGATTCCTCTGCTCTCTGAAGTGAAAAATCAACAATCTAAAGAGATTGAGCGCCTGCTTGGAAAGCTCAAGGCAAGCCTAGATTTTTCTGACATTGATGAAGTATTTGAACAGGGTTTAGAAGAGTTTATTGAGTCATTCTTAGAGCGCATTAACTATATTGCCGATGAGTTCAGTAGCGCTTACCTCATTCCATTAGCAACTAACTGAGATTTAGCAAAGAATATGCACTTAAAAATTCGGCATCGCACTGAATATCGTTATGAAACTCCTGTGCGCTACTCTATTCAGGAGCTGCGCCTCACTCCGCCTTCCGTAGTGGGCCAGGAGATTAATCGATGGAAAATCAGCACCCCCATTAAAGCTAGCAATTCAACAGATGCCTTTGGTAATCAGTGCAATGTTTTTGTCCAAGAAAGCCCTTACACCTCGATGATGATCGAGGCAGAAGGCGAAGTACATACCCAAGATGCTTTTGAGTTCATTGATGATCCTAAAGCCATATCGCCGTATTACCTGCTTCAGCAAACCCATCTCACTGAACCTACCGAAGAAATGCTGGATTATTTTTCATACAGTCTTCCGAAAAAAAATTCAGTTGATCAAGTACTTAAATTAGCTGAAGCTATTCAGGGGTTGATTACGTATTCGCCTGGTCAAACCAACTTTGCAACTACAGCTGCCCAGTCTTTTGCCATGAAATCTGGCGTATGCCAAGATCATGCTCACATCATGCTTGGGTTGTGTCGCGCCTCTAATATTCCAGCCCGCTATGTCAGCGGTTATTTCTTTGCTGAAGAGTCACCCAATCTAGCGAGTCACGCTTGGATCGACTTTTGCAGTGACCTGGATAAAGGTGTTTGGATTAGCGTAGACATTACCCATGCCTGCCTCATCGATGCTCGCCATATTCGCTTGGCTATTGGTCGGGACTACTACTCAGCAGCCCCAGTAAAAGGGGTGCGTTCAGGCGGTGGCGGTGAAGAACTCAGCGCCAGTATCTCTATTCAACAACTGCCTTCATAGCCGTTTTCGATAATTAAGAGATAATTCCAAGAAATTATTCAAGGCTCTAGGGGATTTTAGTATGACGTATTGCGTTGGACTCTGTTTAAAAGACGGCTTGGTGTTTCTATCGGATACCCGAACAAATGCAGGTGTTGATCAGATCGGCACCTTCAGAAAAATGACTGTCTTCCAAAAAAACAATGATCGTTTTTTTGCATTTATGAGTTCTGGAAATCTAGCAATTACGCAATCTGTCAAAGAAATTCTTCAACAAGGTGAGCTCATTAACGGCAAAAATCTCTGGACCTCCAAGAGCTGCTATGAGGCTGCTGTTGTTGTTGGGGATGCCATTAAAAAAGTCTATGAGCGTGATCACTTGGCTCTTGAACAATCTGGGTTGGAATTCAATTGCAATATGATTTTTGGCGGCCAAGTCAAAGGTGAGAAGCCGCGTCTTTTTAATATCTACTCCGCAGGGAACTTTATTGAAGCGACGCCCGAGACTTGCTACTTTCAGATTGGTGAATCTAAATACGGTAAACCGATTTTGGATCGTGTCTTAAACTTCAGCACACCCCTTAACTTGGCAACAAAATGTGCCTTGATCTCCATGGACTCGACGCTCAAGAGTAATATTTCTGTGGGCCTACCTTTGGATATGCTGGTCTATGAGAAGAACTCTTTTGTAGCAAGCAAGTTAGTTACCATTGATGACTCCAATCCCTATTTTGCGATGATTCATCGCTCGTGGGGAGAAAAGCTTCGAGAGGCTTTCAATTCGATTGCTGAGCCAAGCTGGAGCGGCGCCAATAAGTCGAGCGACATCTCTATTCCAGCCAAGAAAATGGGGGCCGTACCCATCAATCATCCACCAAGCAAAACCACTCTTGCCAAATCTCGGTTATCTACTAAAACAAGCAAGCCCGCTCAGAAAGTCATAACCAAAAAAGCAACTCCCAAGAAAAAAGTGGGGAAGTAAAACAAAAGGCCTAGATTGAATCTAGGCCTTTTTACATACTGCACTACTGAATGACTTGCTTAGGCCTTTAAGTTCTTACCCAACATTTCCCAGGTTTCTACTACGCTATCTGGGTTCAATGAGATTGATGTAATACCCTTCTCGACTAACCAACGCGCAAAGTCTGGGTGGTCTGATGGGCCTTGGCCACAGATGCCAACATACTTGTTCTGCTTGCGGCAGGCATCAATCGAACGTGCAATCATGAACTCAACTGCAGGATCGCGCTCATCAAAGTCAATAGCCAGCAATTCCATGCCGGAGTCTCGATCTAAGCCCAGGGTTAATTGGGTCATATCGTTAGATCCAATGGAGAAGCCATCAAAGTACTCCAGAAATTGATCGGCCAAGATAGCATTCGACGGAATCTCACACATCATGATGAGGCGAAGACCATTAACGCCACGCTTGAGACCAAACTTCTCCATCATATCGATGACACGTTTCGCCTGATTAATAGTGCGTACGAATGGCACCATAATCTCGACATTATCCAAGCCCATGTCCTCACGAACACGCTTCATTGCGGCACACTCCAGAGCAAAAGCCTCACCAAAATCCTCAGAAACGTAGCGTGATGCGCCACGGAAACCAAGCATTGGGTTCTCTTCATCCGGCTCGTAGCGTGATCCACCAATCAATTTCTTGTATTCGTTGGATTTGAAGTCAGATAAACGCACGATCACAGGCTTTGGATAGAAAGCGGCAGCAATTGTTGCCACGCCCTCAACCAGCTTATCTTCATAAAACTGTCGTGGGCTTGCATAACCGCGAGCAACGCTCTCAACAGCACGTTTGAGGTCTGGATCAATATTCGGATATTCCAACACAGCACGTGGATGCACGCCAATGTAGTTGTTGATAATGAACTCAAGACGAGCAAGACCAACGCCTGCATTCGGAATTTGGCAGAAATCAAAAGCCAGCTGAGGATTGCCAATATTCATAGTGATCTTTACCGGAATCTCAGGCAATACACCACGAGATACTTCGGTTACTTCCATCTCGATCAGACCATCATAAATATGACCCTCATCACCCTCCGCACAAGAAACCGTCACCATCATGCCATCTTGCAATTGATCAGTAGCGTCACCGCAGCCGACTACCGCAGGTACGCCTAATTCACGAGCAATAATCGCTGCATGACAAGTACGGCCACCACGATTAGTCACAATCGCAGAAGCACGCTTCATAACTGGCTCCCAGTTCGGATCTGTCATATCAGCTACCAATACATCGCCGGGCTGAACTCGATCCATCTCGCTTGGATCACGAATAATGCGCACTGGACCTGCACCAATTTTTTGACCAATTGCGCGGCCCTTAGCTAGCACCTTAGAGCTACCCTTAAGCTTGTAACGCATCTCCGCTTGACCAGCTGCTTGACTCTTTACCGTCTCAGGACGAGCTTGAAGAATATAAATACGGCCATCTTGACCATCCTTACCCCACTCGATATCCATTGGACGACCATAGTGTTTTTCGATAATGACAGCGTACTTAGCTAACTCAGTGATATCTGCATCTTCCAAAGAAAAGCGATTACGTTTTTCTGGGGTGACATCTACTGTTTGCACTTTCTCAGCAGAACCTTTAGGCGCAAATTGCATTTGAATGAGCTTAGAACCCAATGAGCGGCGAATAATGGCCTTCTTATCTTGCGCTAATGTTGTTTTGAATACATAAAACTCATCCGGATTTACGGCACCCTGCACTACAGTCTCACCCAAGCCATAGCTAGAGGTGATGAAAACTACATCGTCGAAACCAGATTCAGTATCCAAGGTGAACATTACCCCTGCGGCGCCCAGATCAGAGCGCACCATTCGCTGAATACCGGCCGATAAAGCAACTTCAGCATGGGCAAAACCCTTGTGTACGCGGTAGGAGATGGCGCGATCGTTATATAGCGATGCGTAGACTTCGCGAATCTTCTTCAGGACATCTTCAATACCTTCCACATTCAGGAAGGTCTCCTGCTGTCCAGCAAAGGAAGCGTCTGGCAAGTCTTCTGCGGTAGCAGACGAACGTACAGCAAAAGAACCTTTACCGGAATCATCCAATACAGCAAATGCTTTACGAATTTCTTCTTCTAATTTAGGTTGAAACGGTGCAGTCTCAATCCAATGACGAATCTCGGCACCAGCCTCAGCAAGTGCACGCACGTCATCAATATTTAAACCCTCTAAACGCTGTTGAATACGCTCAGTGAGATTGTTGTGCTGTAGAAAATCACGGAATGCCAATGCTGTTGTGGCAAAACCCGTTGGCACCCGAACTCCTGTAGAAGCCAACTGAGAAATCATTTCACCTAGTGATGCATTCTTACCGCCGACTGACTCTACATCTGTCATCCGAAGCTGCTCAAATGGTAAAACATAGGCATCCGCCATGCTGCTATTTTGTTGCTGTTGGTTGGACATAAAATACTCTCAAAAGATAAAGAAACTGGTCAAGCGGCCACTCAAAATGGGGCATACTTCAATAAACCCTATTGTAGTGCTGACCCTGACCCTTTAGGCCAAATCCATGTCTACCGAAACCCGTATTGTTTTTATTGTTTCTGATGGTACCGGCATCACCGCCGAGAACTTCAGCCAGTCAATTTTGGCCCAATTTGAGGCCAGTTTTAAGCATATTCGGATCCCATTTGTCGATAGCGTCGATAAGGCCCATGAGGCCGTGAGTAGCATCAACCAGGCTTTCAGTAAATATGGGGTACAACCGATTGTTTTCACCACTTTGGTGAACGTTGAACTCAATTCCATCGTTGCCAAAGCCAATGGGCTGATCCTGGATATGTTCCAGACTTTTGTGGCGCCCCTCGAGGCCGCCCTGGGCATGAAATCAACCCATGCCATGAACCGCCTGCACCACAATGCAGATACCAAGGCCTATAAAAACCGGATTGAGGCCATTAATTATTCCCTAGCCCACGATGACGGGCAGTCAAACCAAAACCTAGCCGAGGCTGACGTCATTCTGATTGGGATCTCACGGGTTGGTAAAACTCCAACAAGCCTGTACTTGGCAATGCAATACGGCTTGAAAGCGGCGAACTATCCGCTGATTCCAGAGGACTTCGAGCGTGGCCAACTACCAAAAGATCTGGTTCCCTACCGGCAAAAGATCTTTGGCTTGATGATTGATGCCGAGCGGCTATCAGAGATTCGGAATGAGCGGCGCCCAGGGAGCAATTACGCCAAGCTCGAGAACTGTCGATATGAAATTAATGAAGCTACAGCAATGATGAAAAAACAATCTATTCCTTGGGTCTTAACCACCAGCAAATCGATTGAAGAAATCGCCACCACTGTTTTGCAGGCGATTAAATCGGATAGAACAATTCTGGGTTAAATCAGGTTGGGGGATTTAGCTACGTCTGACCCTCATCGTCTCAAATAAGCAGACCGCTGCTGCAGTTGAAACATTGAGAGACTCTACTCTAGGGTCAATCGGAATCGATACCCCCTTAGCTTGAGCAAGTAGGTCTAGTGATACGCCCTGCCCTTCACTACCCATGACCCATGCAACCGGATGAAGCAGCTCTTTCTTGAGGGAAAAAAGGTCTTGCTCTGCATCAGCTGTTGCCGCAAGTAAAGGTGCAGTTACCGCACTCAACACTTGCTGATTTGACCAGCCCTCATATAAATCTAGTAAGCGATGCGCCCCCATACCAGCACGTAACACCTTGCTTGACCAGATATGCGCGCAACCCGATAAGGCTATCACTTGAGTAAAACCCGCAGCTGCGGCAGTTCGTAGAATAGAACCCAGATTTCCTGCATCTTGGATGCGATCTAAGATCACAACATCACCGCCAAAAGTGTTAACCGATTGTGGAGGCGTTAAACATGATTTAGGCAAATCCAATAAGCCAGCAATATGCGGGGCATTAACTAAATCGCTCAGTAAATCCCAAAGAGCGCTATCCAATTGATATACCTTAGTATCGGGACAAATTTCTAAATGCTCATAGACCGCTACGGAGATCTCGGTATTTTGCAAGCCCACTTCAGAAGTCAGTAAAGTTTTCAGGGCTGGGTCACCAACCCAGGTTTGCACCAAATGAATGCCTTCTAATAAGGCTTGTCCGCTAGCTATCCTGGTCTTCTGACCTTTTGCTCCAGTAGCTTGTAAGAGTCGAATCTCCTTCAATAAAGGATTCTCTTTGGAGGTGATTAGATCGAAGTTCATTACTTAGTGGGTTTGTAACTCAAGCACTTTTCTTACAGGAGAAAAACTTTTACGATGCTCTTCGCAAGCGCCATATTCTTTTAATGCAGCAAAGTGGGCTTCAGTTGGATAACCCATATGCTGGGCAAAGCCGTAATGGGGATGACGTTCATGCAAGATTTGCATTTGACGATCGCGCGTCACTTTGGCCAAGATAGAGGCTGCGGAAATTGCCGGCTCCTTTGCATCTCCTTTGATAATTGCTTCTGCAGCAATCGGCAGTTCGGGGCAACGATTACCATCAATCAGCGCTTTATTTGGCCAACTACCCATACGGGTTGCAAGATCTTCAACTGCTCTTCGCATAGCCAGCATAGTGGCCTGCAAAATATTCATATGATCAATTTCTGCTGGGCTGGCTTGACCGATACCCCAAGCTTTTGCCTTCTCCATGATTTGTTCATAGAGGTATTCTCGGCGTGCGGCTGATAATTTTTTAGAATCCCTCAGGCCCGCGATAGGATTTTCTGGATCAAGCACTACCGCGCCAGCTACTACAGCGCCAACGAGCGGACCACGCCCTGCCTCATCTACCCCGCAAACCCAAATAATGCTCATGGATTTACTCGCTGTTTCCGATGATTGCTAATCGTCTGCGCAACTGCTTGGGCAACCAATATGCCTGTTGGTCGGCGTAAGGTTTCATGCATTTGAGTAAAACGGGATTTCAGCTCAGCAACCTGATTCGGATGCTCTAGCCAATCTTGTATTGCATTAGCCAATTTTTCGGGTGTAGCGTCATCTTGCAATAACTCGGGTACAACAAACTCACCACACAGAATATTAGGCAAGCCCACATACGGTAAATAACCTTGACGTTTCATAATTTGAGCAGTGAGCCAAGGCACCTTATAGGAAATCACCATGGGTTTTTTCCATAAGGCCGCTTGTAAGGTTGCCGTACCGCTGGCAATCAAAACAACGTCGGATGCCTCCAAAACCTCATCTGCCATGCCATCGAGCAAATGAATGTCAATATCAGGATTATGCATTTTGGCTTTAAGGAGCAGACTCTCAAGTGGTGCACGCAGTCTTGGTGTTGCAATTGGAATGAGAAAGTGCAGCTTTTGCCCTTTGAGCTTCTTGGAAAGTAATTGCATAGTGTCGAAAAAAACAGGTGCAATAAGCTCAATCTCAGAGCTACGACTACCTGGCAATACGGCAATCACTACTCCGTCAAAAGAATGCCTAGGAATCTTTAATTGTTGTTCGAGTTTTTCTCTAGCTTGATTAGTATTGGGCTCAAGTGGAATATCACTGGCCAACGGATGACCTACATAAGTAGAGGCGACTCCTGCACGATCGTAGATTTCAGTTTCGAAAGGGAAAATGCACAGCACTCGATCAACTGCTTGCGCAATTTTCTTGATGCGGTTTCCCCGCCAAGCCCAAATCGATGGTGATACTAGATGCAAAGTAGGAATACCCGCCTTACGCAGATCATGCTCTACCCCTAAATTGAAATCTGGCGCATCAATTCCCAAGTAAACATCAGGGCGACCTTCGTGCGTCAGATTTTGAATGAGTTCTTTACGAAGTTTTAGGATTGCAGGCAGTTGCTGGATTGCTTCAACGTAGCCCCGAACACTCAAAGTTTCCATCGGCCAATTCGAGCGCATACCTTCAGCCTGCATTCTGGGCCCACCAATGCCGTAGACCTCGAGACCTGCCATATCTGGGATTTGATTTAAGGCGCTTAGGACCGGTGCCGCAAGCAAATCGCCAGAGGGTTCACCAGCAACACACGCTAACTTAGGCAAAGCAGACCTTAGCGAATAATGCCGCGTGTAGAGGCGGCAATAAAGTCATGAAACTGTGTCAGTTTTTCTACTGTCATGGCATCTGCTGCGCTTGCCACAATCATATTTTGGATTTCTACTTTAGCCTCTTCAAAACTCAGGCCGTCTTTGTAGAGAACCTTATAAGCCTGACGCAAAGCGGTAATGGTTTCACTGGAGAAACCCCTGCGTTTGAGGCCTTCCACATTAATTCCATGGGGAGAGGCTTTGTCACCTGCCGCAATCACAAATGGGGGAATGTCTTGCACCAGTGCAGAAGCACCGCCAAGCATTGCATGCTGTCCAATACGCACAAATTGATGCACGCCCGACATACCACCCATAATCGCCCAATCATTGACTTCAACATGTCCAGCAATTTGTGCATTACTAGAAAAAATCGTGTGATTACCAACCTGGCAGTCATGCGCAATATGAACGTAAGCCATGATCCAGTTGTCATTACCTATGCGGGTAATGCCTTCGTCTTGAGCCGTGCCCGTATGGATCGTTGTGAACTCTCGAATGGTATTGCGATCGCCAATAATGAGTTGCGTTGGCTCGCCACGGTATTTCATATCCTGGGGAGCACCGCCAATTGCAGCAAAATGCGCAAAGTTATTTTCTTTCCCAATAGTTGTATGGCCTTCAATCACAGTATGTGAGCCAACCTTAGAGCCAGCCCCAATTTTGACATTCGGTCCAATGACTGAATAAGGGCCAATCTCAACATCATTAGCTAACTCAGCTTTGCTATCAACTACTGCAGATGCATGAATTCGAGTCATCATGCCCCTTTCGTACGAACCGCACAGGTGATATTTGCTTCAGCAGCTATCTCGCCATCAACAGTTGCTTGCACTGCAAACTTATAGATACCTGCGCGCCCACGCTCCAAAGTCGCAGTCATGATGAGCTGATCGCCAGGCAGTACCGGTTTTTTAAAACGTGCGCCATCAATACCTGCAAAGTAATAGATTGACCCTTCAGGACGCTCTTCTGAAAAAGTCAGCAAGGCCGCTGTTTGAGCCAAAGCTTCAATAATGAGAACGCCAGGCATGACTGGAAAATCTGGAAAATGGCCCTGAAAAAATGGCTCGTTCATTGTGACATTCTTCAAGGCGGTGATACTGACTTGTGGCGTGATCTCAAGCACACGATCTACCAACAAAAATGGGTAGCGATGGGGCAATAATTTCAGAATCTTATTGATATCAATCGCATTGGCTGTACTCATAAGTTACCCACTAAAAAATTGTTATTTAATTACCAAAGAGCCTTAGGCTCAGCTCTTGCTCTTATCCAATAAACGCAAGCGCTGACGTATTTTATCTAGGCCACGCAAAATAGCGGCATTTTTCTCCCAAGCGCTATGGAGCATAGAGGGATAGACCCCCGTGAAGTGTTGGCCAGGCTCGGTAATAGAGCGAATAATCGAGGTATTACCGGAAACGGTAGTTCTATCGGCAATCGTCAGGTGACCTGCAAAATTGGCTGCGCCACCGATGATGCAAAAGTTACCGATCTTTGTGCTGCCCGAGATGGCTGCACATCCAGCAATCACACAGCAATGGCCAACTGTAACGTTATGTGCAATTTGCACTTGATTATCAATTTTGGTCCCAGAACCAATCACGGTATTACTCATCGCACCCCGATCGATCGAAGTAGACGCACCAACTTCTACATCATCGCCCATCACCACTGCGCCAGTTTGCGGAATCTTCACCCACTCACCACCGGCTGCAGAAAAGTCAGGCGCAAAACCGAATCCATCAGCACCAATCACTGCTCCACTATGAATAATGCTGCGCTCCCCTATTTGCGTGCCGTGGTAAATCGAGACATTCGGATAAATCAAAGTATCACTTGCAATCTTAGCCCCCGAAGCAACAGTAGTATTCCCCAAAATTGCTACGCGCTCACCCAACTGGACGCCTGCACTGATTTGCACAAAGGGGCCAATATGACAAGTAGCAGGAACTTTCACACTGGGGTCGATGACTGCGCTCGGATGAATTCCTGGCGCATAAATGGGTGCACTTACTTTTGCAAAATACTGAGCCATTCTGGCAAAAGTTGCATAGGGATTTTTGGCAACAAAATAAACGCGCTTAATGGCGCTGGCACTTGGGTTTTGATTGAGATGCTCAAGGTCCGCTTGACTCAGAATTAAGGCGCCAGCAGAACTCTCACTTGCCTGTAAGCGATAAAGCGGATTGGATAAAAAAGAGATTTGATTGGCTTGCGCTTGCTCTAGGGGCGCAAGACCCGAAAAAACGGAGGAAGCCTCCCCCACCAAGCTTGCTTGAAACTGTTCGGCCAGCTCGATGGCGGTGGGCATAAAACTTACTTGAGACTATTCAAAGCCTTGATGACATCATCAGTTACATCGGCTTTAGGGTTAACATAAGCCGCCTCTTGCACAATGACATCAATTTTTCTTTGTTCAGCAATTTGACGTAACACTAAGTTTGCTTTTTCAGCAATCTTTGCGCGCTCTTCAAATGTACGCTGATTAAGATCTTCGGTAAATTCACGTTGTTTACGTTGGAGTTCACGATCTTGGTCAGCCAATTCACGCTGGCGACGAACGCGCTCGGCTTCATTCATTACCGCACCATCACGATCCAACTTTTCAGCAGCTGTCTTAATTTTTAGAGCGCTGTCACGCAAATCATTTTGTCGCTTAGTAAATTCGTTCTGCAAACGTGTCTGCATTGCTTTGGCGAGGTTGGACTCATTGAATACTTTCTCTGAGTTTACGACCGCCACCCGAGTTCCAGCATCTTGCGCAAATGCTTGAGTTGCGGAAAAAGTTGCAAGCACTGCAACTAAGCTTAACTGAATCCATTTTGAAGATAGAGAGCACTTCATAAACATTCCTTCTGTAATTAAAACGCAGTACCCACTTGGAACTGTAACCGCTGAACGTTAGCTGTTGGAGCCGCATTGTACGGAATACCATAGCTAAATTTCAGTGGTCCCAATGGTGATATCCATGATATACCCAAACCATAGGAGTAATTTAATACAAGATTCATGTTTTGCCCGAAAGCATTACCGCCATCGATAAAGGCAAAGGTACGCAGCGTCTTATCCACCCCTGAGCCTGGGACCGGAACCGTGTACTCAACGTTAGCCACAATTTTCGATTGGCCGCCAGTAGGCTGGTAGCTGCCCGTAGTGGTGTTGTAATAATTTGGGCCTAGTGATCCAGGGGCATAGCCTCGCACCGATCCAATACCACCTACATAGTAGTTTTTGGTGATTGGGAAAGGATTATTTCCATAAGCTTGACCATATCCAACTTCGCCATTAAAAGACAAAATATTGCCTCTTGAGAAGGAGTGATATTTTTGGTACTGGCCATAGAGACGATAAAAAGTCATATTTCCTACAGGTGTACCCACTTCACCAGACAGTTGCTGCAAAGACCCATCAGATGGAATCAACGTACTATCGCGACCATCTCGCGACCATCCAACCGTCAAGGGCACGTTATAGGTCGTGACTGTACCTGGATAACCTGGTGCAGGTACTCCATAACTTTGGGCATAGGTTAAATATGGAATTGGGGTATTGGAAGTGGTCTGGATTTGATAACCTTCAATACCGGTTCCAAAGAAAACTCGATCAACCTCGGTGTATGGAACGCCAAATTTGATGTTTGATCCTACAGATTTGATTTGATAGTTGGGGTCACCTACATAATAAAGCGGTTTTGATGAGCGATAAAAAAGATCAGTGTAGCGGCTGATACCATCTTCTGTGAAGTAGGGGTCGTAGTTTGAGAGGGCTAAACTTTGATTAACTTTACCCATAGAAAAGTTCAAGCCAACAGATGTACCGGTTCCAAATGCATTATCTTGATTGATGCCAGCAGATAAAATAAGTTTTTCTGTAGAAGAGAAACCTGCACCAATAGTTACTGCACCCGTTGGTTTTTCTTTTACCTGAACCTTCACGTCTACTTGATCGGGTGACCCAGGGACATCTTCGGTAGTGATATCGGTTTCAGTGAAATAGCCCATGCGTCCCAGACGCTTCTTGGAAAGCTCAATCTTGTCACTATCAAACCAAGAGCTCTCAAACTGACGCATCTCGCGACGAATAACGAGATCACGTGTTTTAGCATTCCCAGAGATAGCCACATTACGAACATAAATCCGGCGTCCAGGATCTACCACTAAAGTGAGGTCGACCTCAGCTAAATCTCGACGCACATCTGGCTGTGGATTAATGGTGGCAAAGGCATATCCATAGGTTCCCAGAATTTCAGCGATCGCCTTGGTACTCTCAGTGAGCTTTGCAGAAGAAAACGTATCGCCAGGCTTTAAGACAACTAGCTGCATAAATTCCGCTTCTTTGCCGAGAGTATCGCCAGCTATTCGGACATCCTTAACGGTGAACTTTTTACCCTCACGAATACTAATGGTGAGATAAACACCTTTTTTATCTGGGGTAATCGATACCTGAGTAGATTCGATCACAAATTCAAGATAACCACGATTTAAATAATATGAGCGAATAGTTTCTAAATCTGCTGTTAGTTTCTGCTTGGAATACAAATTGTCTTTGCTATACCAAGACAGCCAACCGCCGGTCTGTAATTGCATTTGGGATTTAAGGGTGCTTTCGCTGAATACTTCATTCCCAATGAAATTAATTTCCTGGATTTTGGCAACAGGGCCTTCATCAATATTGAAATAAATGGCTACTTGATTACGTTCTACCGGGGTGACAGTAGCAACCACTTCAGCCGCATACATACCCTTACCTACATACTGACGCTTTAATTCTTGCTCTGCTTTATCAATTAAGGCTTTGTCATAGAAACGGGCTTCGGCGACACCCACTGCCTTGAGAGACTTTCGAACAATTTCTTGATCAAACTCTTTCATACCCGTAAATTCAATACGTGAGATCGTGGGGCGCTCTTCAATGATCACGATCAAAACATCACCCTGAGCTTGAATTTGCACGTCCCTGAAAAAACCCGTGCTGTAGAGAGCTTTAATAGCTTCAGTGCCTTTTTCTTCCGTAAAGGTATCGCCCACTTGCACAGGTAGGTAGCTAAATACAGTTCCAGGCTCTACACGCTGTAATCCCTCAATGCGAATATCTTTCACCACAAATGATTCTGCAGCATAGGAATTCACGCTGCCAAGAACTGCAGCAACAATCAATAAAAGCTGTGCAATTAGGCGAAGGGAAATGCGAAAAGAGGGAGTCAGAAAATTCAAGGTGAAAAATAACGTTGTAAATCATTAAACAAGGCCAGAAGCGATAACGAAATCAATAACAAAAATCCCAATTTCTGGAACTGTTCCTGCATCGAAATCGATATCCGCTTTCCAGCGACCAACTCCCATGCATCATACAGGAGCTGGCCCCCATCGAGCATTGGAAAAGGGAGTAAATTAAGCAAGCCGATGCTAATGCTTATAAGTGCTAAAAAGGCAAAAAATGGCTGCCAGCCCACCTGGACTGATTTGCCTGCCATATCAGCAATACTTAAAGGGCCGCCCAGCTGTTTTAGGGAGGTACTCCCCGTCAATATTCCAGCCATTAGCCTCACAGAGACCTTGGTTATCAGCCATACCCTTTTAGCCGCAAACTCCACAGCTTGAATCGGGCCCAATTTGAGCTCAGCCCATTCCGCCAAGGGGGTTGATTTGGGTAAGATGCCTATACCAAGCATTGGATCTTGCTCGGGGGTGGCATGGGGCAAGTCCGAGGCTTGGAAGCGCCTCACAAAATGATCGCCATTTGGGGCTTCTATTTCTAGAGCAAATCCATCACCCCCTGTTAAAGAATCCAGGAGCGTCCAGCGCAGAGTATTCCAGCTAAGAACAGGCTCAAATTCACCAGAAAGGGGCACAGAATCCGATTTAGATAGAGCCTGCCACCCGATAACGCGATCCCCCTCCATCACCCCCAAACTGGCGGCTACTGAGTTGTCTGGTGGGGCCCTAAGGACTGCAGGTAATTGCGGCGCTCCTGAAACATAAATCACGGCAAACAAAATAACTGCCAAGAAAAAGTTTGCAAAGGGGCCGGCGGCCACAATCAAAGAACGCTGCCAAAGCGGCTTCTGATCAAAAGCCTCTGACTCATCTGCAGGTGCAATCGTTTGCTGGCGATCTCGACCATCCAATAATTTGACATAGCCCCCTAGAGGGATAGCAGCAATGATCCACTCTGTTTTATTTCGAGCAACATATGTGAATAAGGGCTTGCCAAAACCAATTACAAACTTCAAAACGCGGACACCGCATAAGCGAGCCGCGAGGAAATGTCCAAACTCATGAAAGCTCACAAGCACACCTAAGGTAACTAAAAATGCAGCAAGAGTAATTAAAGCCTGCACATTAATTCCTAATGGTTCTTAATGGAGGCTTGCGCATGCTCGCGAGCTACTGCCCTGGCTTGCTCATCAATATCCAAAATCAACTCAATCGAGTCGGCATTTACAGCGGGTATCGCATGCAACACTTTTTCGACGATGGCCGGAATTTGTAAATAAGGTAAGCCCTCATCCAAGAATGCTGCTACCGCAATCTCATTGGCAGCATTGAGTACTGTGGCTGCAGTACCCCCAGCTTTTGCTGCCTCAAATGCTAAAGCTAAACAGGGAAAGCGCTCTAAATCGGGCTCTGCAAAACTCAAAGAAGCCAGTTGGGTCAAACTTAAAGGCGCCACACCGGCATCAATCCGGTCAGGCCAGGCCAGGCCATAAGCAATTGGAGTGCGCATATCGGGTTGACCCAATTGCGCGATCACAGATCCATCGCGATATCGAACCATCGAGTGCACCACACTTTGCGGATGAATCAAAACCTTGATCTTTTCAAGCGGTAAACCAAACAACCAAAATGCTTCAATCAGCTCAAGGCCTTTATTCATCATTGTTGCTGAGTCAACTGAAATCTTTCGACCCATTACCCAGTTTGGATGTGCGCAGGCCTGCTCTGGCGTAATCGTATTTAGCTGTTCAAGCGGCGTATTTCTGAAAGGCCCACCTGAGGCGGTTAACCAAAGCTCTTCAACACCTAAACTAGAGTGCGGCGTTTTTGTAAATTGAACTGGAAGACATTGAAAGATTGCATTGTGCTCGCTGTCAATTGGTAGGAGTTCTCCACCACCAAGTTTCATGGCTTCCATAAATAAATTGCCAGACATCACTAAAGCTTCTTTATTTGCTAGCAATACTCTTTTGCCAGCCTTAGCTGCAGCCAATGTAGGCACCAGGCCTGCTGCCCCAACAATAGCAGCCATCACCGTATCGCAACCAGACTCTGTAACTGCACTCACCAATGCCTGAGGGCCATACATCACTTGTGTATCAATATTTTGATCGCACAATAACTTTTCGAGACGAGCTGCATCTTCTGCATCAGAAACCACTGCAATCGCAGGACGAAATTCAGCGCATTGCTCGGCCAAGCGATCTACTTGTTTACCAGCAGTAAGAGCGACGACTTGAAAGCGGTCAGGATGTGCACGAATGACATCAAGGGTATTAACGCCGATAGATCCGGTCGATCCAAGAATTGCTACTTGACGCACTGACATTAAATAAATCCCGCTAGTAATGCTGCGATGGGCATTGTGGGAATCAAGGCATCCACGCGATCTAAAACACCCCCATGTCCAGGCAATAAGTGGCTACTATCTTTCACACCAGCCAAGCGTTTGAGTTGAGATTCAAATAGGTCGCCAAAGATGCTAAAAGATACTAGCGCAGTGACCATTAAAAACATGGGTACCCAACCAAAGCGAATTGCCCAAGCGCCAAATAAAGTGGAGTCAACTGGTAAATAGATCACGCAAAGTAAAGCGTAGAAATAGCAAAGCAACAGTCCACCAATCGCACCCTCTACTGATTTACCAGGACTAATTTGCACCGCTAACTTACGCTTGCCAAAAGCCTTGCCAACAAAATAGGCGCCAATATCAGCAATCCAAACTAAGGCCATAGAGCTCAATAAAAATACTAAGCCCAGTTCACGTAAAAATACCAACGCAAACCAAGTTGCGGGCAATATGATTAAGCCGAGGACGACGTAGAAAGGACGCAATCTTTCTAATGAAAGATTCATGCCCCGCGCCAACAGAAAAGGGGCAATAAAAAACCAAAAAAGGACTGCCAAGAGCAACAAGGCAAACTGCCAAGCAGTGTTTTGCATGCCCAATAAAAATAAAATGATCGCTAAACAGAATAAGGCGTAAAGCCAAGCTGCGCGGCTCGCCTCAGGGGCAAGCAATCGACTCCACTCCCATGCGGCAGCTAATAGAGCAAACAAGAAGAAGGCGCCGATGTACACCGGCGGCAATAAAAATAGTACCGGTAAGAGCACTGCCAATAGAACAAGAGCAGTAATAACTCGGGTTTTTAGCATGGCTGGATACTTTTAATGAGCAACTTGCATCAAACTGCGTCACTCATGACCTGCGATGCAAGTTGAGCACTGGTACGACCAAAACGACGCTCGCGCTGACTAAACCAATCAAACGCCTTATGTAATTCAGCCTCATCAAAATCGGGCCAGAGCACGTCTGTGAAATACAGCTCGGTATACGCTAACTGCCACAGCAAGAAATTACTCACGCGCTGCTCTCCACCGGTCCGAATAAATAAATCCGGCTCTGGAGCATATGCCATTGAAAGATAAGGCTGTAAAAGCTCCTCGGATACCTGTTCTGGCATTAAATTGGGGTTAGCCTCCATGCAGCGACGCATGGCCTGTAGGATATCCCAGCGACCACCATAGTTTGCAGCGATCGTAAAAGTTAAGGCTTTGCATCCTGCAGTCTTTTCTTCAGAAAACTGCACCATCTCTTGAATGGCAGAATCAAAACGGCTCAGATCCCCAATCAAGCGCAAGCAAATATCATTCTCAGCAAGACGTGAAACTTCACCCTTGAGCGATTTCAAAAATAGCTTCATTAAGAAACCAACTTCTTCTGGCGGGCGACGCCAGTTCTCAGAACTGAATGCAAACACCGTTAGATACTCAACGCCAATGCTGCGGCACTCTTGCACGATCTTGCGAACCGCACCCAAACCTTCAGAATGGCCAGCAACCCGAGGCATCATGCGCTTACTTGCCCAGCGACCATTGCCATCCATGATGATTGCCACATGGCGAGGAATAGCGCTGACCTCTGGAATATCTTTGGTGGAACTAATGTGCTGGGTCATAAGAAGCTAAACATTCAATCGGGTACTTAAACCGTCATGATCTCTTTTTCTTTTTCAGAAATAATCTTATCGATATCGATCACTGCTTTATCAGTCATCTTCTGAATTTCATCCGTTGCACGACGCTCTTCATCCTCAGAAATTTCTTTATCTTTGGTTAAGCGCTTGAGATGCTCATTGGCATCGCGACGTAAATTACGTACCGCAATCTTAGTATCTTCACCCTCACTCTTCACAACCTTAGTCAATTCACGGCGACGCTCCTCAGTCAGAGCAGGCATTGGCACACGAATGACAGTACCCTGTGATGCGGGGTTCAAACCTAGATCGGAATCGCGAATGGCTTTTTCAACAGCGGCAACCATGGTCTTTTCAAATGGTTGAACGTTGATAGTACGAGCATCTGCGAGACCCAAACTGGCAACTTGGCTCAATGGTGTTGGGTTGCCGTAGTACTCCACCTGAATGTGTTCCAAAATTCCAGGGTTAGCACGCCCAGAACGAATCTTGGCCAAATTGGTTTTCAAAGCCTCAAGAGACTTTTGCATCTTTTGATCGGTATTGTTTTTAATTTCTGCTGCAGACATCAGGCCTCCTATTAAACGTGTACCAAAGTACCTTCAGGCTCACCTTGCACTACGCGCATCAATGCACCAGGCTTGAGAATTGAAAATACTTTGATTGGTAATTTGCGGTCACGGCAAAGAGCAAAGGCTGTGGCATCCATGACCTGTAAGTTTTTAATTAATGCTTCATCAAATGTGATGGTCTTGTATAAAGTGGCAGTTGGATCCTTCACTGGATCTGCACTATAGATACCATCAACCTTGGTTGCTTTGAGCATCACCTCTACGCCCATCTCTGCACCACGCAAGGCAGCTGCGGTATCGGTTGTAAAGAATGGGTTACCAGTTCCCGCAGCAAAGATCACTACCTTACCTTCACCCATTGCCCGAATTGCACGTGGGCGAATGTAGGGCTCAACCACTTGATCCATTCTGAGAGCGGATTGCACGCGTGCCTCTACCCCTTTTTGACGCAGAGCATCTTGCAAGGCAAGTGAGTTCATCATGGTTGCTAACATTCCCATGTAGTCAGCAGTAGCGCGATCCATCCCTGCAGCACCACCAGCAACACCGCGGAATATATTTCCACCGCCAATAACGATGGCAAGCTCTACGCCACTATTGACCACTTGGGCAATCTCAGCAACCATGGCATCGATCGTGACCGGATTAATACCAAAAGAATCATCGCCCATCAGGGCTTCACCGGATAATTTAAGGAGAACGCGTTTGTAGGCTGGCATGTTTTTAGTTTTCCGTAATTTGCCAAGTATTTTGCGTACTTAGCTTATTGATCTTTAAGCACTTTTTAATATCTTGGGCAAATTATAAAGGGCTCTTGGGGGATCAAAGAAAAGGGCATAGAAACTCCCGTTTCTATGCCCTTTTGGGTACTGCTGACTTACTGGGGCAAGCCCCAAGCCAGGGTATTACGCTGTTGCTTTAGAGGCGGCGGCAACTTGGGCAGCTACTTCAGCTGCAAAGTCGTCTTGACGCTTCTCAATGCCCTCACCCACAACAAACATCGTGAAACCCTTGACGTTTGTATTGGCAGCTTTGAGCATTTGCTCAACAGTTTGCTTGTCGTTCTTGACGAAGGTCTGATTCAGCAAGGAAACCTCTTTGAGGTACTTCTGAATGGAGCCTTCAACCATTTTTTCAACGATTTCTGGTGGTTTGCCAGATTCAGCAGCTTTTTGCACAGCAACGCTACGCTCAATCGCAATCGATTCAGCAGGAACATCAGCTGTAGACAAAGCTACTGGCTTCATTGCAGCAATATGCATTGCCACATCTTTTGCTGCAGTCTCGTCACCTTCATACTCAACCATCACACCAATACGGGTGCCATGGAGATAAGAAACCAACTTATTGCTACCAGCAAAACGCTTGAAGCGACGTGGCATGATGTTCTCGCCGATTTTACCGATCAATGCGCTACGAACCTCATCAACTGTTTGACCATTCAAGGGCAATGCTAATAAAGCAGCAACGTCCGCCGGATTCTTTTCAGCGATTAACTTTGCACACTCATTTGTAAACGCCAAGAAATCATCGTTCTTAGAAACGAAGTCAGTCTCGCAGTTCACTTCAAGCAATGCACCGGTAGTGCCGTTAATAGAGGAAGCAACAATACCTTCAGCAGTCACACGAGATGCTGCTTTACCAGCCTTGCTACCGAGCTTTACACGCAGAATTTCTTCTGCACGAGCCATATCACCATCAGCCTCAGTCAAAGCTTTTTTACACTCCATCATCGGAGCATCAGTTTTGGCGCGTAACTCGCCAACCATTGCAGCGGTAATAGCGGCCATTATTCAGCTTTCCCTTCTTCAACAAACTCTTCTTCGCCTTCTTTAACAGCAGTCAAGATTTCTTGTACAGAATTTGCTTTGCCTTCTAGGATTGCATCAGCAATACCGCGCGCATAGAGGGTTACAGCCTTACTGGAGTCATCGTTTCCAGGGATGATGTAATCAACACCTTCTGGTGAGTGGTTAGTATCTACCACCGCGATCACTGGAATACCAAGCTTGTTTGCCTCGGTAATAGCAATCTTGTGGTAGCCAACGTCCACTACGAAAATGGCGTCAGGAACACCGTTCAAATCTTTGATACCGCCAAGTGCTTTTTGCAATTTGTCGAGATCGCGATCATTCGTCAAAGCTTCTTTCTTAGAAAGCTTTTCCCAGTCGCCAGCTTCTTTGGCAACTTCCATATCCTTCAAACGCTTGAGGGAACCTTTAACAGTTTTGAAATTGGTGAGCGTACCGCCCAACCAACGGCTGTCGATATAAGGCATGCCTGCACGAGCAGCTTCTTCAGCAATAATCTCGCGTGATTGGCGCTTAGTGCCAACGAATAAAATCGTGCCACGATTAGCAGCAACTTGTTTTGCAAATTTCAGGGCGTCCTGAAACATTGGCAAAGTTTTTTCCAAGTTGATGATGTGGATTTTGTTGCGATGACCGAAAATAAATGGGGCCATCTTTGGGGACCAGAAGCGCGTTTGGTGACCAAAATGGCAACCGGCTTCCAGCATTTGACGCATGGTTACAGACATAACTTCTCCTAAGGGTTGGTTCTAAAGTTGAGTCCTAGCTGCGCTAAAAAGCGCCACCCTGGAAGGCTCAACTTGCGATTTCAAGTCCAAAATTAGACCCGAGAACAAAATTATAGCTTAAATATCAAGGATCTAGCTAGTCCAACCCTGGCGACAAATGAGTCTGCAGCCTACTCAACCCTGTTTAATGCCCTAAAAAAGGGATGGGTGCCTATTTTTTAAGCAATTTCAATCTGCTGAATTTATCCAAGTCGTTGATAATCAAGGCATGAATAGTGTATTTACAGCAGAAAAAGACATTCTTGGGATGCGCGAAGCTGGCCGCTTAGCTAGTGAAGTTCTCGATCATGTGGCACCCCACGTGAAGACTGGCATTACTACCGGCGAACTAGATCGCATTTGTCATGAATACATGCGTGATGTCCAAAAGACGATTCCTGCGCCGCTGAATTATCAGCCCCCAGGCTATCCACCCTTCCCAGCATCGATCTGCACCTCAGTGAACGATGTCATTTGTCATGGCATACCGGGAGATAAAGTTCTGAAGAGTGGTGACGTAGTGAATTTGGATATCACTGTCATCACACCTGATGGTTACTACGGTGATACCAGTCGAATGTTTATGGTTGGTGAGGCTTCAGTCATGGCGAAGCGCCTCACGCAAATTACTTTTGAATGTATGTGGCTTGGCATAGCTCAAGTAAAACCTGGCGCATCACTTGGTGATATTGGTCACGTCATTCAAACGCACGCAGAAAATGCTGGTTACTCTGTGGTCCGCGAATATTGTGGCCACGGTATTGGCAAAGTGTTTCATCAAGATCCACAAATTCTGCACTACGGCAAACCGGGTACTGGCGAAAAATTGGTTGCCGGCATGACATTCACCATCGAACCGATGATCAATGCTGGTAAACGAGATATTCGTACCATGCCGGATCAGTGGACTGTTAAAACCAAAGACCGTAGTCTCTCGGCGCAATGGGAACACACTCTTTTGGTGACCCAAAATGGTGTTGAAGTACTCACTTGGTCGGAGGGTAGCAATCCTCCACCCGACTGTGTCAAAGGGCTCACTTTTAGACCCTCTCTAGCCAGCGCATAAATCCATGGGCAATTCTCAGCAGATTACCGATGCAGCAAGCCTGCGTGCTGCTCGAGAAATTGCCTATACCCAGTTTCGAGGAACACAAGCTGTTGGCAAACTGACCAAACAGCTTTGCAAACTCAGCGATCAATTGCTAATCCATTTATGGAATAGCGTTGGCCTCAATACCGAAGCATCCCTCATAGCCGTTGGTGGTTTTGGTAGGGGCGCCTTATTTCCATTCTCCGATATTGATATCTTGATTCTGCTTCCAGCAGATGAGAAAAAATCTGCTGCGCTCTCTAAACAGGTTGAGCAGTTTGTCGCAAGTTGTTGGGACACGGGCCTAGAGATTGGCTCATCCGTGAGAACTGTGGGTGAATGCATCTCTGAGTCTGAGCAAGACATTACTGTTCGTACCTCATTACTTGAGTCACGCCTGTTATGCGGCAACAAACCCCTCTTCAATGAATTTGCGAGCGCTTTTGAATCCGCAATGGATCCCAAAGCATTTTTTCAAGCGAAGCTCGCAGAACAAATTCAGCGTCACTATAAGTACCAAAATACGCCCTACTCACTTGAGCCTAATTGCAAAGAGAGCCCCGGCGGCTTGCGCGACCTTCAGGTGATCTCTTGGGTAAGTAAAGCTGCGCTACTCGGAAATACCTTCAAAGACCTCAATCAAGCAGGCCTTATTACTCAACGCGAATTAACCGAACTGAATCGCAATCAACGCTTCTTAGAGACCTTACGAGCAAATCTGCATTTGTTGGCTGGGCGTAGACAGGATGTTTTAGCTTTTGACTTACAAACTTCTCTAGCAAAAGTTATGGGGATTGAATCTGAGTCTTCGCGTCAAGCCAGTGAAGCCATCATGCGACGCTATTACTGGGCTGCAAAAGCGGTAAATCAATTAAATGATGTTCTATTGCAGAACATTGAAGCGCTGCTCTTCCCACAAGAATCCAAAACAACCCACTCCATTCCAGGTGAAGGCAACGAGCACTTTATTGAGAGGCAGGGTGTCTTAGATATTACAGATCCGCAGCTCTATCAAAAACACCCCGAACAAATTTTGCGAACTTTTTTGGTATTTGCTCAAACCTCAAACGTAAAGAGCCTCTCGGCAACAATTTTTAGGGCCCTGTATAACGCGCGCCAGAAAATGGATGGTCATTGGCGTAAAGACCCTATCAACCGCGCTCTCATTATGGAAATCTTGAAGCAGCCCGAAGGCGTCAGCCGGGCCTTTCAGCTCATGAATCGCAGCAGCGTCTTAGGTAGATATCTCCCAGCATTTAGAAGAATCGTGGGGCAAATGCAGCATGATCTCTTTCACATCTATACAGTTGACCAACATATCTTGATGGTGCTCCGCAATGTGCGACGCTTCATGGTGGTTGAGCATACGCATGAGTTTCCATTTTGCAGCAGCCTCATTGCCCATTTTGAAAAACCGTGGCTCCTGGTCATTGCCGCTCTATTTCATGACATTGCCAAGGGTCGCGGGGGTGATCACTCGCAACTAGGCAAAGCCGACATGCGCAAGTTTGCTAAAGAGCATGGCCTAGATAAAAAAGATACTGAGCTATTGGTATGGTTAGTGGCTGAGCATCTCAACATGAGTCAAGTAGCGCAGAAACAAGACATTACTGATCCTGATGTTGTGAAGGCGTTCGCAAAGAAGATGGGGGATGAGCGCCATCTCACCGCCCTTTACTTATTAACAGTAGCTGACGTTCGTGGTACCAGCCCTAAAGTTTGGAATGCCTGGAAAGGCAAACTCTTAGAAGATCTCTATCGTGCCACCCTCAGAGTGCTCGGCGGAGCAAAGCCGGATGCCTCTTCTGAATTAGCACAGCATCAAGAAGAATCTCGAGCTAAATTGCGCCTCTATGGCATCAATGATGATTCTTATCAAGATTTTTGGAAGCAATTGGATGTGGCTTTTTTCTTAAGACAAGATTCTTCTGATATTGCGTGGCTTACTCGCCATCTTTACAACAAAGTCAACAGCGAGCAACCCATTGTGCGCGCTCGGCTCTCGCCAATTGGTGAGGGACTACAAGTTGCAGTCTATGTCAAAGACCAAGAAGATCTCTTTGCGCGAATCTGCGCCTATTTTGAAAGACATGGTTTCTCGATTTGGGATGCACGCATTCATACAACGCGCCATGGCTACGCTTTAGATAGTTTCCAAATCTCTGGCAGTAATTTGGTAGATGAGGGTGGCAGCTATCGTGATCTCATTCAACTAGTGGAGTTTGAATTAACGCAAGCTTTAAGTAAGAGTGAGCCTTTGCCAAACCCCAGCATGGGCAGACTGTCCAGACAATCCCGCACCTTTCCGATACAACCCCGAGTACATATGGTTCCCGATGACCGTGGTAGGTACTACACGCTAGCGTTATCTGCAAGCGATCGGACTGGCTTGCTTTACACCATCTCTAGAGTATTGGCTAAGCACCAGGTATCCATTCATACCGCCAGAATCAATACTCTGGGAGAGCGAGTTGAGGATATCTTGCTGCTTGATGCTGCCAATCTTGGCAAGAACCCCAAACTCCAAATTCAATTAGAAACAGAGTTGCTCGAAGCCTTGGGGGCTTAATAGAATTACTTCAGCAGCTCCAGCATGGCCACTTCATCAATCACGGGCACGCCCAATTCCTCTGCTTTAGTGAGCTTGCTACCGGCATCAGCTCCAGCAACAACATAGTCCGTTTTCTTTGAGACTGAGCCAGCTACTTTAGCGCCTGCTTTTTCCAAGAGATCTTTTGCCTCATCACGGGTCATCGTTGGGAAAGTGCCAGTGAGAACAAAAGTTTTGCCTGCTACTGCCGCGCTTATGACTTTTTCTTCTACAGCAAGCTGCATTCCTGATGCAAGTAGTTGCTCAATGACCTCTCGGTTATGAGCCTCTTGCATAAAGCTGGTAATCGAATCAGCAACGACAGGGCCAACATCTTTTACTGTGAGTAGGTCTTCGAGATTGGCATCCATCAATGCATGCATCGACTGGTAATGATTTGCTAAATCCTTGGCGGTGGTCTCGCCCACATGACGAATCCCCAGGGCAAAGATAAATCTGGCTAGGGTTGTGTTTCTGGATTGGTTAATTGCTTGGATGAGGTTGTCAGCCGACTTCTCGCCCATGCGCTCTAGGTTGGCTAAAGCTGTGAAGCCTAATTTATAGAGATCTGCTGGAGTTCTAACTAAATTATGATCGACCAATTGATCGACAATTTTCTCACCTAGACCTTCGATATCCAGCGCTCTTCTATGGGCGAAATGGATTAGGGCTTGTTTGCGCTGTGCACCACAAAATAAACCACCGCTGCAGCGCGCTACTGCCTCATCCGCCAGTCGCTCAATATGAGAGTCACATACTGGACAGTTTGTGGGCATTACAAATTCTGTTGCATCGGCTGGGCGACGATCCTTAATCACTGAAACCACTTCAGGAATCACATCCCCAGCCCTACGCACGGATACGGTATCGCCAATTCTGACATCTTTGCGCTTCACTTCGTCTTCATTGTGAAGTGTGGCATTAGTAACCGTCACACCACCCACTTCAACTGGGGCCAATCGAGCGACCGGAGTAATTGCTCCTGTACGCCCTACTTGCACATCAATTCCCAGAACAGTGGTGAGCGCTTCTTGCGCTGGATATTTGTGTGCTAACGCAAAACGTGGGGCTCTTGATACAAAGCCAAGCTTGGCTTGCTCAGCAAAGGAGTTGACCTTATAAACAACACCATCAATGTCATAGGGTAAAGAATCGCGTTTGGCGCCAATTTCGTTATAGAAGGCAAGAATCTCTTCTACTGAGTGAAGCACTCTTCGCTCAGAACATACTGGCAAGCCTAATTCCACATAAGCGTTCAGTAATTCTTCATGGGTTTTAGGCAGCCAGGATTGAGGCTCTAGTGCGCCTAGGCCATATGCAAAGAAAGATAGCGGTCTTTTTGCAGTAATTTTAGAATCTAGCTGGCGCAAACTACCTGCTGCAGCATTGCGAGGATTGGCAAATTCTTTCTCGCCCAATTCAGCTGCCTGTCGATTCATTTTCTCGAAGTCTTTGAGATACATAAAGACTTCGCCACGAACCTCCAACACCTTAGGG
Organism: Polynucleobacter sp. MWH-Svant-W18; assembly: GCF_018687495.1. NCBI lineage: Bacteria > Pseudomonadati > Pseudomonadota > Betaproteobacteria > Burkholderiales > Burkholderiaceae > Polynucleobacter > Polynucleobacter sp. MWH-Svant-W18. The sequence continues at coordinate 483,765 of NZ_CP061293.1, read as the reverse complement.
ATATTGTTCCCAGTTAGTTTTAGTGGGATGGCCCGAATCGTTTTAATGTTGGCAGTGACATCCTCACCGCTGGCGCCATCGCCTCGTGTTGCTGCAGTGACTAAGGAGCCATTTTCATAACGCAAGGAGATGGCTAAGCCATCAAACTTTAGTTCGCCTGCATAAGCGACGTGATCGAGATGCAAACCTTCTCTACAGCGACGATCAAAGGCAATCAACTCAGCCTCTTCAAAAGCATTATTGAGCGAGAGCATCGGCACTTCATGAGTCACTGAATCAAACTCTTTTAATGCGGCACCCCCAACTCTTTGTGAAAGAGACTCTGGTGTAACCCACTCTGGATAAGTAGCCTCAATCTCTAACAGCTCGCGATAGAGTCGATCGTATTCAATATCAGGTAGTAAAGGATTATCGAGAACGTAGTAAGCATGTTCTAAGCGGGCTAGCTCTTCCTGCAAGAATGCGTAACGCCCCGCTAAATTTGTCGGACTATTGGTCGACAAGGTAATTCCTAGCTAAAGAGTCTACTAGCTGCTGAAGATCCAGCCGGAACGCCGGACTTCTCAAGATTGGCATAGAGCACATCGAGATGCTGACGAATACTCATGACCGCAGCTTCACTTAAATTAATACCGTTGTCATCAACCAAGCGGCCATGGGCAGCCTGAGAAATTTCAAAGCCTTCGCCTAACATTCTTTCAAAGGCGCGCTCATCTTGCGACACCAAGGGAACTTCTAGTAATAAGGTTAACTGCGAGACTGGCTTGTTTGGATCTAAATCAGCGCTATTAAAGATGGGAACGCCATTACTATAAAACTCATATTGTCTACCGTTGCGAGCTAATTTAAAGCCGCGCTGGCGCATGAGAGCATCGAAATTGCCCCATGGGCAAGGCTCATCGAACTGCACATTAATGCTCAATTGAATATCACTGTCTGCCGCCATCACATCAAGCTCTTTAGCACTCTCAAGCATCGCATTCACACTTGGCATATCTATTTGAGAGCCTAGGGTATCAGCAAGCGCCTGGGCACGAGAACAAAAATCAGATAACTCCAAGACGCCAATGGCGCCACGACGGCTCGCTAATTGAATCGCAAGCTGCAACTCTGAATAAGAAGCTTCAGGCTTGAGTGCTTCCCAGTCTTCTGCAGAGTCTTGGTCTGCATTTAATCCTTCACATATCCATCTAGCATTATTTTGCCCTTGTAAATCAGACCAATCATCTAGTTCAGCCAAAATATCTGCGCCAGCAATAGCTTCGTCGAAACGCAGTGTGATCACGCAATCAATTCGAGGATCAATAGTAAAAGCTACTAATTCAAGAGCTACTGGCGCAGGAATACTGAAGCTTGGTTCAGCCCGCTCTACATTGGGATCTGCAAAACCAGAAGCAAAACTGGGCTCACGACCAAAGCGATCATCAATTAACTGATCTTGCTCTCTTGCTTTGCGACGTGCGCGGGCGTATTTAAAATTCAGAGCCGCTACTAATATCAAAAGGAGTAGTCCAATTGCAGCCAAAGCGAATTGCAAATCAGACAAGCCCAGCATCGTCATGATTTGTTCTACGTACACTTAGGCGGCCTCCACCATCGATACAGCAGATGCGATATCTACTGCCACAATTCTGGAAACACCCTGCTCTTGCATGGTGACACCAATCAGTTGATGGGCAATTTCCATAGTGATCTTGTTATGTGAGATAAACAAAAACTGTGTCTTATCTGACATTTTGGCTACTAGCTGAGCATAGCGCAAGGTATTTGCATCATCCAATGGCGCATCCACCTCATCAAGTAAGCAGAATGGGGCTGGATTCAAAAGGAAGAGCGAGAAGACCAGCGCAATCGCAGTCAAGGCTTTCTCACCACCTGAGAGCAAGTAGATTGAGCTATTTTTCTTACCAGGAGGTTGCGCCATGACTTGCACGCCTGAATCCAAAATCTCTTCGCCTGTCATTACTAATTCAGCATGACCACCGCCAAATAATTCAGGGAAGAGTTTTCCGAAATGACTATTAACCTGATCAAAGGTTCCCTGCAGTAAATCACGTGTCTCAGCATCAATCTTTGCAATCGCGTCAGTCAACGTTTGCATTGCTTCATTTAAGTCAGCGGATTGCGCATCTAAGAACTGTTTACGCTCACGTGAACTTGCCAACTCATCAAGCGCAGCCATATTGACTGGCCCTAGTGACTGAATCTCAGTATTGAGACGATTCACTTCAGTTTGCAAAGCCCCTACTTTTAGATCAGTGCTAAAACTCGCCTCAAGGGCAGTTAAGTCAGCCTCTGCGTCTGCTAGCAAGGTTGCAAATTGCTCAAAGTTCAAACGTGCAGCTTGTTCACGCAATTGCAAATCCACTACTTTGTCACGCATAGGTTGTAAGCCACGTTCAATCTGCATCCGAGCTTCATCAGCCTCACGCAACTGATGCAACAAAGCATCTTGTTCCGTGCGCGCATTAGCCAGAGCCGCTTCACGTGCACTGCGCGCTAACAATAAACCTTGTAATTTATCTTGTGCCTCTTCGTCACTCAAACTTGCTAGCTCTTGGGTAGCTAAGTCATGCTTATCTTGGATCTCCATGATCTGAGTACGAGCCGTACTTTGATCACGTTGTAAGTCTGCAATCCGTTGCTGCAAGGAGCGGGTAGCAAACGCCGCTTCTTGGGCAGCCATTTCTGCTACGCGTAGCGATTCACGTAAACGATCGCGCTCGTGCGTAGAGTTCTCAAGCTTTGCTTGAGCAGCTTGCAGGCTTTCTTGGAGACCTTGCTTAGATTCTTCTGCTTGGGTCAAGTCTGAAGCTGATTGCTCTTGATTTGCACTGGTTTGAGTCATTTGCTGACGTAACTCAAGCAACTCATTCTGAATTTGTGCAGCACGTTGACTGTACCGCTCTTCCGCCTGAGTCAACTGCATTCTTTCCACTTCAAAGCCATGCGCCTCTTGAACAGCATGCTCTGCATTTATACGAGCTTGCTCAGCAGCCTGATGTGCAGCCTGGTAATTTGCTACGCACTGATCTAACTCGCCCTTGAGCTCGCTTTGCATGAGTTGTTGTGCGCGCAATTGCTTTTCAAGACTCTCCATCTCTTGAGCACGAGCCAACATACCCGCTTGCTCAGAATCAGCAGCATACAGCTGGACGCTCACGCGACTTACTAAATGGCCTTGTTGGGTTACAAAGGCACCACCAGCAGGTAATTTTTCACGGCGATGCAGAGCATCTTCGAGGCTGCTCGATATATAGATATTGTCTAACCATTCTTGCAGCACAGAGGTCAAGCGTGCAGGGCCTGCACTTTGTACGCGAGTGAGTAATGGTGTGAAATCTGCCGGTACTGCCGTATGTGCAGGAGTAATGTCTTCAGTAAGCAAAATTGCCAAACGGCTCGGAGGAGCATCATTTGCCAAGTCCAAAGTTTCTTGAACACTTTTTGCAGTCACTGCAGCCAAACGCTCACGCAATACAGATTCCAAGGCGGCTTCCCAGCCACTCTCCACTTTGAGCTCTTGCCAGAGACGCTTGCTTTCCTTGAGGCCCTTACTTTCTAACCAAGGACCAATCTTGCCTTGCGCTTGTACGCTCGCCTGTAGGGTCGTTAGGGCCGTGAGCTTTGCCTCAGTTTGGGCCAATTCTTGGTTTGCAATCTGAATCTGTTGTTGAGCCGCGTTTCGCGCCTCATCGGCTGCTGGCACACGTAGCTGGGTTTCACCAGCACGCTGCTTTGCCTCATCTACTTTACGCGCAGCCATTGCCTGACGATCAATTGCCATTTGCAGGGCCTGAGCATCGGGTCTACGCATACCCTCTAATTCACTGGTAAGACGGGTCTCACGACCCTTCAATTCATCTGCTTGTGCGGACATGGCGCGCATACGCTCGCCCAAACTTGCAAGGCGTTGCTCAATTGCAGCCAAAGCATCACGCGCGCTATTGAGTTCACGTGCAGATGTTTGATAAGCCTCTTCAAGGCTTGGCATTTTTTCTTGCAAGCCGCTTAAATCAGCTAATAAGCTTTGCTCTTTATCAGCTGCTATTGATAACTCATGTTCAGTTGTGCGTTGCGCTTGAGCAGCATCTGTTTCTTGCACGGTCCAGCGTTGTAATTGCGCCTGTAAATCTTGTGTCTGCTGTTGCAAACGCTGACGCGCCTCTTGAACATAATGAATCTGAGATTCAACCTGACTCACATCAGAGTTCGTTTGATACAAATCACCTTGTGCTTGGGAAACTTTATCTTGCAGAGCGTACTGTTGGGTACGCATAGTTTCTAACTCAGCTTCGGCATGGCGCAATTTAGCAGTTTGCTCTTCTAAATTCACTTGTGTATCACGAATGCCATTAGCATGGCGCTCTTGCTCTTTACCGGCTTCAGTCTGACGAACGAACCACAACAGCTGTTGTTGCGATTTCATTTGGGCAGAAAGTTCAGCATGGCGCTCAGCAACGGTAGCTTGCTTCTCCAAGCGTGTTAACTGTTGATCTAGCTCTCGCAAGATATCTTCAACACGAGTTAAGTTTTCTACAGTGTCTTCTAAACGTGAAGCAGTTTCTTTGCGACGCTCTTTATATTTGGAAACACCAGCAGCCTCCTCCAAGAAAACACGCAACTCTTCTGGCTTCGATTCCAAGATACGATTGATCGTGCCTTGGCCAATAATGGCGTAACCCCTTGGACCCATTCCAGTGCCCAAGAAAATATCTTGAATATCTTTACGACGTACAACTTGGTTATTGACGTAGTAACTAGAATTACCATCACGCGTTAATACACGTTTGATGCCTAATTCTGTAAAAGCACTCCACTGACCCTGTGCGCGTCCTTCTGTGTTATCAAAAATGAGTTCTACGCTAGCTCTACCAGAAGGCTTGCGCAAACCAGAACCATTAAAAATGACATCCTGCATTGATTCACCGCGTAATTCACTTGCGCGCGACTCACCCAAAACCCAACGAACAGCATCAATAATGTTCGACTTTCCGCAACCGTTAGGGCCTACAACACCAATTAATTGGCCAGGCATTTCAAAATGGGTTGGGTCAACAAAAGACTTAAAGCCGGAAAGTTTGATGGATTTCAGTTGCACGGCGTATTTTCAGGAGGAAAGGAGGGTTAGATAAAGGGGTCAAAATTCACACTAAAGTGGGAAGATGATAGCAAGCTTGGGGCTACTCAGACGTGTTTTTGCCCCATCTATATAATGATAAATCTACCTTTGGGGACAAAATCCCTTAACAATCTGATAGTTAACTGAAAAGCATGAGCCAATCACCACAAAGCATCATCGAACAAGCCTGGGAAAACCGCGCAAACCTCTCTCCAGACAGCGCTCCTAGCGATGTCCGCGGCGCAGTTAATGCCGTCTTGGAAGGCCTCAATTCAGGCACCATTCGGGTTGCTGAACGTCGTGACGTGGGCAAGTGGGAAGTAAACCAGTGGGTTAAGAAAGCAGTTTTACTGTCTTTCCGCCTAGAAGATAACGTTCCGATGGGCGCTGGTGGCTATACCCAGTTTTATGACAAAGTTCCTAGTAAGTTCCAGAACTACACGGCTGCCGATTTTGCTGCTGGCGGTTTTCGCGTTGTACCCCCTGCTATGGCACGCCGTGGCTCATTCATTGGCAAAAACGCCGTGCTCATGCCTTCTTACGTCAATATTGGTGCTTATGTAGGTGAAGGCACCATGGTCGACACTTGGGCAACAGTCGGTTCTTGTGCCCAGATCGGCAAAAATGTTCATCTTTCCGGTGGTGTTGGCATTGGCGGTGTTTTGGAGCCAATCCAAGCCGGCCCGGTAATCATCGAAGATAACTGCTTTATTGGTGCCCGCTCCGAAGTGGTTGAAGGTGTTGTCATTGAAGAGAATGCTGTGCTCTCTATGGGCGTCTACATTGGCCAAAGCACCAAAATTTACGATCGCGAAACTGGTGAAGTGCATTACGGTCGCGTTCCTGCTGGCTCAGTGGTAGTTCCTGGCTCGCTTCCTTCAGCCTGCGGAAAGTACAGTCTATATGCAGCCATCATCGTTAAAAAAGTGGATGCTCAAACCAGAGCAAAGACAGCTATTAACGAATTACTGCGCGACTAAATTTTATGAGTGCCGCCCTTGAGCTAGCCGAAGCTCTCATTGCCTGCCATTCCGTTACGCCAGCTGATGGTGGATGCCAAGAATTGATTGCTAAACGATTGCAAGCAGCTGGCTTTCATACAGAAAGTGTTGTGAGTGGTCCCGATAACTTTCAGGTAACTAATCTGTGGGCAATCAAAAAAGGTAAAGCGGGCGATCAAGGCAAGGTCTTGATGTTTGCTGGCCATACCGATGTGGTCCCTACTGGCCCCCTCGAAAAATGGACTAGCAATCCCTTCACGCCAACTATTCGTGATGGCATGCTCTATGGTCGTGGCGCTGCGGATATGAAAACTTCCTTGGCGGGCTTTGTTGTTGCAACTGAGGAGTTTGTTACTACCCATCCCGATCATCAAGGCTCGATCGCTTTTCTAATCACCAGCGATGAAGAGGGGCCAGCGAACGATGGCACAGTCATCATGTGTGAACGCTTACAAAAGCACGGTCAGCGCTTAGATTATTGCGTCATTGGTGAACCTACTTCAGTCGACCAACTAGGCGACATGATTAAAAATGGTCGTCGTGGTTCTTTATCAGGCAAGCTCAGGGTAAAAGGCATACAAGCGCATATCGCCTACCCTCACTTAGGTCAAAACCCCATTCATCTTTCTGCACCAGCAATTGCAGCCCTGGTAGAAACAGAGTGGGATAAAGGGAATCAATACTTCCAGCCGACCAGTTTTCAGATTTCCAATATCCACGCAGGTACTGGTGCAAACAACGTCATTCCTGGCGAGCTAGTCATTGATTTTAATTTCCGCTTTTCCACTGAGAGCAAGCCAGAACAATTGCGCGAGCGCCTAGAAAAGATCTTAAGCAATGCTGGCATTGATTTTGAGATTGATTGGGTCTTGGGTGGCAGTCCATTTATTACTGGTGATGGCGACCTAGCAGGCGCCTTACGCCAAGCTATCAAAGCAGAAACAAATATTGAGACTGAGTTATCAACAACTGGCGGGACTAGCGATGGCCGCTTTATTGCCAAGATCTGCAAAGAGGTAGTGGAATTCGGGCCTATCAATGCGACGAGTCATAAAATTGATGAGTGCGTCAATGTTGATGATGTTGAGCCGCTAAAGAATATTTATCGCAAGACTCTTGAGCAGCTTATTGCCTAATCTAAGATAGCCTATCATGGACCCTGAGCCTCAACCACCCCTTACAGTCAATCAGTGTATTGAGCTAATCTCTCAAAAACTAGCAGCAGCAAACTTGCATTATGGGCATGGCGCGATTGATGCCCATAGCGAAGCTTTATGGATTACCAGCAAGCAAATTCATTTAAGTCCTGCAGAGACCCTGGATCACCTTGGAGATTCCATCTCAGATGAGCAGTATAAAAAAGCCTTTGCAGTTGCCAACGAAAGAATCTCCACCCGCAAACCTCTGGCCTACATCCTAGGTGAAGCATGGCTGATGGGTGTGCCATTTTTCTGTAGCGAACAAAGTATTGTTCCTCGTTCATGGATTGCCGAACTCATTGCAGATGGCTCATTAGAGCCTTGGTTACCAGCAGATGGTAAAGCTTTAGACCTTTGTACTGGCAATGGTTCATTAGCTATTTTATTAGCTCTCTCCTGCCCTGATATTCGGGTGAGCGCTTGTGACATCAGCATGCCGGCACTTTCGGTGGCAGCTCGTAATGTTGATCGTCATAGTTTGAATTCTCAAATCGAACTACTCAATGGTGACTTATGGGATGCATTGCCAGAGCCCAATGAAGATAACCTGTTCGACCTCATTATTTGCAATCCCCCTTATGTGAATGCAAATTCAATGAGCGTACTTCCCGCTGAGTATCACGCCGAGCCTGCCTTGGCTTTAGCGGGTGGTGAAGATGGCATGGATTTAATCAGAAGAATCATCGCTCATGCGCCAGATTACTTATCTGAGCGCGGTGCCATCCTGCTAGAAATTGGCAATGAGTATGAGAACTTTAAGAAAGCCTTCCCACAAATTCCAGCAATTTGGATGGAGGTTTCCGCTGGAGAAGAGCAAGTACTCCTCATACAAGCAGAAGACCTACGTTAATAAATTAACTGAGTTCAGCTGCTGCTGCTATCGCTTGATCAATCCGCTCTACTGGTATTACTTTTAAGCCTGGAATCTTCGTCTTAGGCATATTGGCCTTGGGAATAATGGCGACAGTAAAACCCAGTTTGGCAGCCTCTTTAAGACGTTCTTGACCCCGTGGGCATGGACGGATTTCGCCAGCCAAACCCACCTCACCAAAGACGATCAGCTCTTTGGGCAGAGCCTTATTGCGAATCGATGACTGGATCGCCAAGAGCACTGCTAGGTCAGCCGCGGGCTCAGAAATTTTTACTCCACCCACCGCGTTTAAGAAAACATCCTGATCAAAACATGCGATACCTGCATGGCGATGCAAGACGGCCAAGAGCATAGCAAGGCGGGCTTGCTCTAAGCCAACAGCCAAGCGCCGTGGATTAGGAACATGCGCGGTATCAACCAATGCCTGAATTTCAACCAATAACGGTCTACTGCCCTCTTGCGTTACTAAGACGCAAGCTCCTGGCACCATTTGTTCATGTTGCGATAAGAAAATTGCAGAAGGATTAGTGACGCCACGCAGACCTTTTTCAGTCATGGCGAAAACACCTAATTCATTCACGGCCCCGAAACGATTCTTGATTGAACGCACCAATCGAAACGAGGAATGCGTATCGCCCTCAAAATACAAAACCGTATCCACGATGTGCTCCAGAACTCTGGGGCCTGCAAGGTGGCCGTCTTTCGTCACATGGCCCACCATCAATACGCAAATGCCACTCGATTTTGCTGCCCTGGTTAACTGCGCAGCGCACTCCCGTACTTGCGCCACAGAGCCAGGAGCCGAACTGAGCACTTCTGAATATAAAGTTTGAATAGAGTCCACCACCAATACCTGTGGTTTGACGGTATCCATGATTGAGATCAGTTTTTCTAACTGAATTTCTGCTAAGACCTCTAATTGAGGCGCATCCAAAGCAATACGTTTAGCCCGCAATGCAATTTGCGCTGCAGATTCTTCACCGCTGCTATAGAGCACATTCATACCAGATGCACTCATTTCGGCCAAAGCTTGCAATAAGAGTGTCGACTTGCCAATACCAGGGTCACCGCCTAAAAGCACAACACCACCTGGAACAAGTCCACCACCTAAAACACGATCGAACTCTTCTACGCCCGTACTAAATCTTGGTAGATCTTCAGCTGCAATAGCAGAAAGCTTTTGTCTTGGTAGTGATTGTGCCAAGCCCTGAAAGCGAGCATTCGAGGTGGTCTCGGGTAAGCCCTCCTCCATCGTATTCCAGGCCTGACAAGATGGGCATTGACCCGACCACTTCGCAGAAGTCCCGCCACATGACTGGCAGACATAAACCGTTTTAACTTTAGCCAAAATTTACCTAGTCGAGTTGTGTGCCGGCTTTATTTTCTTGAGCGCGCTTTGGAGCATCTTTACGGCGCTGCTCTAGATCAGCAGCCCTTTGCGCGGCTGCTTTTTGCTTCTCTTCAAACTCTTTTTGATTATCAGCGCGCTCAGCAGCTTTTTCAGGAGAAGCACGCTCTGCAGCACGCTTAATATCATCCTGATCCTTTAGGCTTTTACGCAGTTTGCGCTGAACCTCATGCAAAGCAATTTCTTGTTCTGTAATCGGATCAATCTCTTTGCGATATTGCGCGCGAGCATCTCTAATACAGGAATTCACCCAGTAGTTTTGATAGCACTCGGAAGAGGCTTTACCCCAACGATATTTGGCCCAATCTCGTTGTAGCTCTAGCTCCTGCTCAATCTTATCGAGCTGCTCAAGCTCAGCCTCTTCTGCGGGAGTCGCCAAGACTAGACTACTAAGCGAACAAGCTACCAAAAAAATTCCAAGGAATACTTTTGAGCGCATGAGCAAACTTCTCAAATTTCCACCTTTGCGCCCAATTCAACTAGACGATTTGCAGGAATCTTAAAGAAGTCAGATTGGCGACCAGCATTTTGGTACATCCAAGCAAATATGCGCTCGCGCCACATCGCCATACCCGGTAATGTAGTCGGAACAATAGTGTCTCGCGAGAGAAAAAATGATGTGTTCATCAAATCAAATTTCAGGCCAAACTGACTCTCGAGCAAAGCCAAAATTTGATTGCTATCTGGAGTTTCTTTAAATCCATAAACTGCGCGCACTACATAAATATTGGGGCCAAGCTCTTTGATCGTCAGTCGCTGGTCGTCACTGACATAGGGTACATCCCAAATGCTGCATTTTAAGAAAAAGACGCGATCATGCAGGACATGGTTATGTTTGAGATTATGAAGAAAGGAGACCGGCAAATAATCGACGTGAGCAGTTAAAAAGATAGCAGTGCCTTCCACACGATGTGGTGGATTCTGCAACAAGCTGGTGATAAAAGTATCTAGCCGAATACCTTCATCCAGAACACGTTTACGCACAATTTGACGGCCTTGATACCAAGTCATCATGAGTAAAAAGCAGATCGATGCAATGACTACGGGGAACCAACCGCCCTCGAATAACTTCACGAGATTGGCAGTGAAGAATCCGATGTCGATAATCAAAAAGCAGCTAATGATGATGGCCACTAAGAAAGCATTCCACTTCCACAATGCCTTCATGACTACTGCAGCTAGCAGGGTTGTTAATAGCATGGTTGTAGAAACTGCAACACCATAGGCATTTGCTAGGTTCTCAGACTTCTTGAATGCCAAGACAATTCCAATCACAACAAAACATAGTATCCAGTTGATGAAAGGAACATAGATCTGCCCCTTTTCTTTATCTGAAGTAAACGCAATTTTCATGCGTGGCAAGAAGCCAAGCAAAATAGCTTCGCTCGTCATTGAGTAGGCTCCAGAAATACAAGCCTGTGAAGCAATTACAGTAGCCAAAGTTGCAAGCACAACCAAAGCAAATGTATAAGACTCTGGGACCATCAAAAAGAATGGATTTGAAACGGTTTCAGGTTGGGTTAGCAGCATCGCACCCTGCCCAAAGTAGTTAATTAAAAGGCAGGGCATCACCAGTAAAAACCAAGCAAACTTAATCGGGCGTATGCCAAAATGACCCATGTCAGCATACAAAGCCTCTGCACCAGTGAGCACCAAAAAGATTGAACCAGTCACTGCAAAGGCAATCCCAGCGTCCTGGATCATAAATCTAAAAGCGTATATTGGATTTAAAGCATTAATGATTTCTGGTGCATCCTGAATCTGATAAAAACCCATGACCGCTAAGGAGCCAAACCAAACTAACATGACCGGCCCAAATAATGCACCGACTACTGAGGTACCCTTTTTCTCCAATAGAAATAAGAGCAATAAAATCCCAATGGTGATTGGCAATACGTAAGGTATGAAGCTATCTGATACAACGGTAGTACCTTCAATGGCTGATAAAACTGAAATTGCCGGTGTAATGACCGCATCGCCATAAAAGAGGCAAGCCCCTAAAACACCCACAATCATGATGACAACGGATCGCTTTGAGTTGGTTTTAGCTGTACGCAAAGCAAGCGCCATCAGAGACAGAATGCCTCCCTCGCCATGGTTATTTGCGCGCATGACAAACAATAAATACTTTAGCGATACCACCATAACAAAAGACCAGAAGATCATCGAAATCACACCAAAAATAGACTCTGGTGTCATGGGTATACCGTTGGTAGGGTCGAAGCAAACTTTTAACGCGTAGAGTGGGCTTGTACCAATATCGCCAAACACAACCCCAATTGCGCCAAGAGCTAAAGTAGTCAAACCACCCTTTTGGTGATGATCTGAGCCTTGGATTTGAACAGGCCGCAATATTTCTGAGTGAGAAAATTCGGGATTGCTAACTGACATGAATCATCCTTTTTATAGGCCAAATATTCAACATAACGCGTGGCAGTATGTTACTCCTTCTGGAAGACTCGTTAATTTCGAATTTATGAGAAAAAACCGCTCTTATATGCTTCTTTTGGAGGAATAGCTCGACAGGGACGCCCAAAAAATGCTAGAATCTAAGACTCAGACGCGGGGTGGAGCAGTCTGGCAGCTCGTCGGGCTCATAACCCGAAGGTCGTAGGTTCAAATCCTGCCCCCGCAACCAAGAATTACGTACTAAGCCCTTAATCTTTAAGGGCTTTTTGCTTTTTAGGGTATTAAAAAGCCACCCTTAGGTGGCCAATTGGATTGCAGTACTAATTTCTGGGGCCGTCAACAGCCTTCAAGTAACCCTGTAGATACTGAGCAGGAACAAACAAATCACTGGATACCCCAGTCTTTGAAGATATCGTCACTTGGAATCCCTTGTCCATGCGTTCGCGCAGAAAAGCATCGGTCATCTGAATAGTCATTGACTCTTTGAAAATACATCCCTGTGGCTCACATGCACCAGCCTCCCGCGCAACAACATTAAAAGTACTTGCAGGTTTATTCAGTAAGTTTGCAGATTCGTAATAGCGCCAAGGTGAGAAGTAAGTTAGTGTTACCCAAAGTTGGTAAGTCTTGACGCCTTGCTGTGATTGTTCAGCTCTTAAGCTAAACATCTCATAGGTATTAGCAGCGTCCATTGTGTTGATGGGCGGCCCTTGGAAAGTTTTCATGCCATTACTTGGATTAACGCTAACCGTGGTCGAGTTATACACATCGTTAATTTCCCACTTACTCACAACTTTATCGTTATTAGCGCAGGCCGTTAGACCAATAGCCACTATCAGCAAAGCAATAATTCTGAACATTTAAATCCCCTTTATTTCTTAAAAGCATACTAGCACGTCATCAAAGAGGACTCCTCCACCATAGACCAATTGGCATTAAAACTTTCTTTTTTGGCTCTATCAATCTACCTTTCGATGCCACAAGCGATTTGTAGAAGGCCTCCAAAATTGCACTGAGGGCCCGCCTTTATTAAAGGTCCAAATCTGAGCTCCAGTAATTGGAGATTGATAAAAAGGCATATTTAAGTCCTTGTATCGGGCTGTAACTGTGGCATGGGGGTGACCATATCGATTACGGTAACCGTTTTGGGCAAAAGCATAATCAGGCTCTAAGGTTTTAAGCAATTCCAATGAAGAAGATGTTTTACTGCCATGGTGTGGAGCCATAAAAATTATTTTTCGCTTACCCAGTTCAGTTAGTCTGATCAAATTTAATCGTTCAGTAATTTCTGCTTCGCCCTGCTTCTCAACATCACCAGTTAACCAAAGAGAGTTTTCCTGATTACGTATCTCAAGTACACAACTCATTTCATTCGGTTTTCTAGAGTATTGATCCGCAAAGAGGGTCTCTTCGTGCGGATGCCAAACGATGAAATCCACTTCATCCCATGCCCAGTGCTGTCCAAAACGACAAGGTAGGCTAGGAATTTTCCTCGCCTGGAAATTTTCCAGCAAAGAATTATTAGAAGGTAGTGACCCCATCATTGAATCAAATCGAATATGTTTTAACAAGGTAGCTCCACCCCCAACATGATCACTATCACTGTGACTAATGACCATTCGGTCAATGTGATCAATGCCTCTACCGCGAAAATAAGGAAGGATGACTCGCTGTCCAGCATCATCTTTCTTACCCTGTATAGGACCAGTATCGTATAGCAACTTTTTATTCCGAGTCTCAATCAAAACTGCAGTACCTTGACCGATATCTAGCACTGTTGCTCTGAATTCACCTGCGGATAAAGAGGCATTAGTCCACCACTGAGAAATTGGAGTAAACAAAGGTATAGATAAGCATAAGGCTAAGGTACGTGATTTCCAACTACTCATTAAATCCCCTGGACGAATAGCGTAAATAATTCCTAAGCCTGAGAGGAGCAATACCCACCACCCAGGCTGTCTTGCCCAGACTACCGACCAAGACCACCCTGCCATCCAATCCAGAGCTATGGCCAAATATTCCATGGCAGCATGCGCTGGTAGCAAGAGCCAACGACCAATAAAGTCGGGTAACAATGCTCCAGCAATGGCTAAAGGAGTCACAACATAGCTTACTAGAGGTATAGCAAATGCATTAGCCAATGGCGAGACCACCGATACCTGATAAAACCAATACAAAGTAAACGGTAGTAATGCGATAGTGACCACTGCTTGCACTCGAGAAGCTTCACGAAGAGCCTGAATCATGCGATGAGTCCAATGAATCTGCAGCTCTTTTCCAGTGGGAATGCCTAGCAATCCCACTGAATCGCCCATCGCAAATAAGATTGCTGCAACAGCGCCAAATGAGAGCCAAAAACCTGGTGTATATGGCGCCATAGGATCAATTATTAAAACTAAAGCGAGTGCCCACCACCAAATATCAAAGGAGCGTGGATTTCGGCCAGACCAAAGCGCAAATGCGACGACTCCAACCATATACATCGTTCTCTGTGCAGGAATCTGAAACCCTGCCAACCAGGCATAGACAAATGCAGTCAGAAATCCAAACACTCCCGCAACCTTGCTGACAGGAACGATTAGAGGTAAAGAACGGCGTCGCCAAATAAATCCAGCGATCGATGCTCCTACCCCAGCCAACATCGTCACATGTAAACCTGAGATGGAGATGAGATGTCCAATTCCTGTTGCATTAAATACCTGCCAGTCTTCCTGATTGATGGCATTTTGATCCCCCATCACTAAAGCAATAATGACACCGGCATAGCGTGCGTCTGCCGGCAGGAGTGATTTAATCTTTTTGCGTAATTCCCATCGTGCTAACTCCATTCGCAATACAAATTCTGTAATCCCAATATCTTTCATGAGAATTAACTCGCCAGAACGAATAGAACCATTGGCACCAAAGTCCTGATGGAATGCCCAGCGCTCAAAATCAAAGGTAAAGGGATTCAAAGAACCATAAGGTCTTTTTAACTTGACCCTAAATTTCCAGCGTTGACCTGGAATCACTTCCGGAATGGCCTCTGGATTTCTCCAAGCGGGTTGCCAGCTTAAATAAACCTGCCCCGGAAATTGATCCTGATATTCGCCATTAAAAAGAAGATGCTCAATTTCAAATGCAAACTTTGCACCATCAGCATTACCTTGGGGCAAACCTACTACGCGCCCTTCTACCGTTAACTCTTTACCCTCCAACTCCACCGCAAGAATATTGTTAAGTCGATTCTCTGCATATCGAGCATTCCACGCAAACCCGAAGACAAACATGAGGGCAATCACTAGCATGTGACGCAATAAGGGTTTTGATCTAGGAATACAAATGAAACCAAATAGGATTCCCCCGAGAAGGGAACATCCAAATGCCCAGTTTGCGGGAACATGCGGCAAAAATAATAGGAGCGATCCCCCGGCGATAAACGCCGTAATAGCTAAGCGCAAGGAATTAAGAGGCTAGCTTGGGGTTTGCAAAGCCAGCACATAGTGCCGACCAGCGGGGTAAAACTTGCATGGCATTGCGCCACACAGCTAATGCAAATTCATCATCGCTCAGACCACGAATAGATGCCAACTCTCTTCCAATACGCGGTAGAAAAGCCGGCTCATTAAATGCAACACCCTCTTCTCGCAACCATGCAGGCGGAATATCAGGTGCATCGGTCTCAGTCACAATACTTTCAATTGGCAGTTCTGCTAAGAGTCTTCTAATTTGTAAAGCGCGCTCGTAAGTTGCAGCGCCACCAAATCCCAACTTAAAACCTAATTCAATAAATTGCTCTGCCTGCTGAAAGCTACCATTAAATGCATGAGCAATACCGCTTGGTATATTGCGACGACGTAGACCTTTAAGGATGGCATCCTGGGAGCGACGAACATGCAAAATTACTGGCAATTGAAACTGTTGCGCTAAATCGAGTTGTGCATTGAAAAAATATTCTTGTTTGTGAGGATCTAGGCCCTCTACAAAATAATCCAAACCTATCTCACCAATACCTACAAACCGCGGATCCCCAAGCGATTGCGTAATTTGCCCCTCCAGAATGGCAATGTCATTCTCATGAGCTTGATTGGTATACAAGGGATGGATGCCTAAGGTGTACACCAATCCAGGTAGCTCGACTCCAAATTCAGCTGCCAAGCTTCTCACGTGTTGACAGTCAGCAGCTTTAACTGCTGGCAAGAGAATGGCTTGAACATTCTTATTTTTTGCTGCAGAAATAATCGATGGTAGTGAGCCTAAAAATTCTGGCGCATCTAAGTGGCAGTGAGTATCAATCCACATTGGCTGATTGACTGTCGCCATCACTGGGAAAATGGCTTTAATACTCCGCGCTCTAGATGCAAAATACGATCACAACGTTTAGCGCGAACTGGATCATGCGTCACGATCACAAAGGCAGTGCCCTGATCGCGAGCGATATTTAACATCAAGTCAAATACTCCATCAGCTGTTTCAGTATCTAAATTACCTGTTGGCTCATCCGCTAACACGCAAACAGGATTCCCGACTAAAGCTCTTGCAACAGCCACTCGTTGACGCTCCCCACCAGAGAGTTCGCCTGGGGTATGAAGTTCTCGGGCTGCCAATCCAACTGCTTTAAGCATCTTACTAGCTCGCTCCATAGACTCGTCATTACCCAAGCCCCGAATCCGCAAGGGCAAAGCTACGTTCTCCACCGCACTAAATTCATCTAGGAGGTGATGGAACTGATAAATAAAACCCAGACTGTGATTACGCAATTGGTCTAATTTTTTCACTGATAGCTGATTTAAATGAGAGCCTGCAAGCACCACAGAGCCTGCGCTCGGAGTATCTAAACCACCTAAGAGATGCAATAGCGTGCTTTTGCCTGAACCTGAAGAGCCTACGATCGCCAACTTCTCTGAAGGGGCAACATCTAAGTCAACTGCCTTTAGCACCTCAACTGCAGTAGGGCCTTGACCATAGGTCTTCGCCAGTCCTCTTGCTATAAGCACTAAATTATTCTGGTCACTCATAACGCAATGCCTCCGCAGGTTGAACTTTGGCAGCACGACGACTTGGGTACAGCGTGGCTAATACCGACAATCCAAAAGCCATTAATCCAACAGTAAGCACATCACCCATCCTCACATCCGATGGCAACTCGCTAATGAAATACACCTCGCGAGGCAAGAAACGCACGCGGAAGATTGCTTCAATAGCCGGAACAATCACATCGATATTAAGTGCTATTAATAAACCTAAGGCCACGCCGGCTAATGAACCCATAATGCCAATAGCAAGACCTTGAATTAAAAAGATTCTTTGAATCAATCCTGGACTCGCGCCCATTGTTCTCAGAATCGCAATGTCTGCTTGCTTTTCATTGACAGTCATTACTAGCGTTGAGACTAAATTAAAAGCCGCCACCGCAATAATCAAAGTCAGAATGATGAACATCATCTTCTTCTCAGTTTGAACTGCAGCAAACCAATTGCGGTTGGAGCGTGACCAATCAGTGACCCATAGCGCTTGTGGAACTATCGCAGCCAATTGAGTAGCTATCTCTGGAGCACGTTGCATATCGTCTACCTTAATACGCAAACCTGATGGGTCATGCAAGCGCAATAAGGCGGCAGCGTCTTTCCAGTGCATGATCGCTAAGGAGCTGTCGTACTCATAATGGCCGCTATCCACAATACCCACTACTTGCAGAGTACGCATCCGTGGCATTGCACCTGCTGGAGTTAAATCACTCTCTGGAACAATTAGATTCACGCGATCACCAACATGAGCACCTACTAAAGCTGCAAGTTGTGCCCCTAATGCAACACCAAACCCACCTGCTTGCAGATCATTAATGCTGCCAGCAACAAATTGTTTTGGTAGATCCGAAACCTTTCCTTCTTCGCTGGGCAAAATTCCACGAATTGCAACGCCTCGCATCACGTTATCGCGGCTAAGTAATCCCTGTGAACTCACCATTGGGGCCACACCAACCACATGCGGCTGAGCAGCAACTTTAAGGGCGATGGGTTGCCAATCTGCCAAGCCTTCTGGCGCAGTAATTTCTACATGGGACAGAACGGAGAGCATGCGATCACGAACTTCTTTTTGAAAGCCATTCATGACCGAGAGGACAACAATGAGGGAAGCTACCCCCAAGGCGATACCGGCGGTTGATATTCCCGAGATAAAGGACAGGAAGCCATCACGCTTACCCACGGTCTTGCGGCGCTTGGATCGGGTGTAACGCAGGCCAATTTCTAGCTCAATAGGAAGTCTCAACATAGCCACAGTTTAGACAATTGCACAGACAAACCGATGGAATTCTTAAATGCCACCTAAAATCAGGGGAATGACTGCACATCCAACCTCCTCCCAAAGCCAACTAAGGCGTTTTACCCTGTTGTTGTCAGGTGAGGACGCATATGACATGGATGAAGGATCTAAGCTTGTAGATCGCCCAACCATAGGACTGCCACATGAGCGTTTCTTACTGGGGAATCTAGCGCCTATCGCCCCAGTCTTGCTCTTAGGTCAAAGTACGGAGGCAATGAATCCTGAGGAAGTCATCGCTTGCTTACAACCCGTTCATTTACATGCAACGCGAGATCATCTGATTTTGATGGGACAAAACCAGATTGATCTGACGGCAACTGAATCTGCTGAACTCCTGAAAGTTGCCCTACCTTTTATTGAAGAAGATTTTCAAAGTCCTGTCTTGTTTAAAGGAGAGCGCTATTGGTTTATTCCAGCGGGTCCATTTGCTAGCCTAGCTAGCTATAGTGTCGATCAAGCCCACGGTCGTAATATTGATTGGTGGATGCCACGAGATACGAATGAGACGGGCATCGCAAAGCGCTGGCGCAAACTCCAAAATGAAATCCAAATGCTTTGGCATATTGGTTCCGTAAATGAAGAGCGTGAACAGCGCGGCATGCCGAGTATTAATTCTTTATGGATTAGTGGTATTGGTAAATTGAATGATGTGCAAATCCCTGAGGTAATAAAACAATCGCGCCATCTTTATGGGCCTCACCCCCTGCTTGCTGGTTTGGCAAAGCTATTGAGCCTTCCTTACTCAAATCAATTGAGTGGTCATGAGATGGCGGGTGCGTTTGCCTGGCTCGAGCATCCAGCAACGATCTGGCCAACATTGAGTGCTGCACTACTAAATAAAGAATTAGATGAAGTGCTGCTGATTGATTTCCCGAATGGAAAAGTACGTCAGCGATGCTTCACCATTAAAGACCTAAATAAAAAATCATGGGCATTCTGGAAAAAAGCAGAACCCCTGACATGGCAAGAGATCATTTCTTCATGAGTCTTTTCTCGCAACGCCCCTTTTCAGAGCGCACGGCAAGCTGGTTACAGCAAAGCGGTTTACACCCACTACTCGCCAGACTCTATGCGGCTCGAGGCCTAGAATCCCCCGAAGAACTCTCACTCGAATTAAAAAACCTCATCTCTCCCACCGAGCTCAAGAATTGCCTCAACACAGCAACTTTATTGGCAGATATCCTGGAGCGTAAAGAGCCTATGCTCATCGTTGCAGACTATGACTGTGACGGTGCTACTGCTTGTGCAGTAGGTCTGCGTGGCCTACGGATGCTTGGTGGAGCAGAAACTCCCATTCAGTTTCTGGTACCGAATCGCTTTACGATGGGTTATGGCTTAACACCTGAAGTAGTTGAGCTTGCCGCACAACAAATCCCCAAACCCAAATATCTGATTACTGTTGATAACGGCATTGCTAGTGAAGCTGGTGTCGACCGTGCTCGCGAGCTTGGTATGGAAGTGATTGTGACTGATCATCATCTACCCGGTGATCGCCTTCCAAATGCGACCGCTATCGTCAATCCCAACCAACCTGGCTGTAGTTTTCCAAGCAAGGCACTTGCTGGGGTTGGCGTGATGTTTTATCTCTTAGTTGCTTTGCGTGCCGAACTACGTCAGCGTGGAAAATTTACCAACGAAACACAACCTAAAGTTGAAAACTTATTAGATCTCGTTGCCTTAGGCACTGTTGCCGACGTTGCCCAACTAGATCGCAATAATCGCGTGCTGGTCTCTAATGGCTTAAAACGAATACGGGCCGGAGTTTCACAGCCCGGTATACAAGCCTTATTCCAGGCTGCAGGACGAGATCCTCGTAAGGCCAATGCCTTTGACTTGGGCTTTGCCATTGGCCCCCGCCTTAATGCTGCTGGGCGCTTAGCGGATATGACTTTAGGGATACGTTTACTACTGACAGATAACGCTGAAGAAGCGATGACGCTGGCCCAAGAACTAGATCGCATTAATCGCGAACGGCGGGTCATTGAAACCGGTATGCAAGAAGCAGCACTTGCGCACCTTGCTGAAGATCAATTGGCTGGAACCATTGCACAGCGCACCAGCATCTGCCTTTGGAATCCAGAATGGCATCAAGGGGTGGTTGGCATTGTGGCCTCACGCCTAAAAGAGCGCTTCAATCGCCCTGCCATTGTCTTTGCTCCAGCTGATGGCAATACAGGTGAGGAGCTACGTGGGTCAGGCAGATCACTAACAGGATTTCATTTGCGCGATGCTTTAGATTTAGTTTCTAAACGTGAACCTGGTCTCATTTTGAAGTTTGGTGGCCACGCAATGGCAGCCGGCTTAACTATACGCAAAAGTGATTTTGATAAGTTTGATGCTTGTTTTCAGGAAGTAGCAAGCAGCCTCTTGAATGATGAATTACTAGAGCGGCGCCATGCTCATGATGGCGCCCTAGAAGCTTCTGAGTTCACTCCTGAAATTGCCGATCTTCTTGCCGAAGAAATCTGGGGCCAAGGCTTTCCGCAGCCAGTATTTTATGGAGAGTTTGAGATTGCCCAACAAAGCCTCATGAAAGAAAAGCACCTGCGTCTGATGCTCCAGCCAATTGGCGGGAATCCTGGCAACAAGCCAATCACCGGGGTTTGGTTCAATCGTACCCAAAGCCTGCCAGCTAAAGCCAAACTGGCTTATCGGCTAGTGACCGATCGCTACCAAGGACAGGCCCGTATCCAACTCATGATTGAGGCACATGACGAGAGCCACGCAATCTCCAAGTAGAGTGCAATAACCCCCTTATAATTAGGGGATGGAAGCTGAACAACTAAACACTATTTCAAATACCTTGTCCGATCTGCTCACCCGTGAGCAAGCTCTTCGGGGGTATCTTTGACTTCGACGTAAAGTCACGTCGCCTTACTGAAGTCAACTCGATACTAGAAGATCCCACTATTTGGGATGATCAAAAGAAAGCGCAAGCCCTCGGCAAAGAAAAGAAATTGCTTGATGGCGTGGTTGCTACTCTCACTGATTTAAATACCAATATCACCAGCGCTCTGGAGCTCTTTGATATGGCTAAAGAAGAAGGTGATTTCGATACGATTGCTGCGATTGAGTTAGATGTTGAAACCTACAGCAAGATCATTAACGATCTTGAGTTCCGCCGCATGTTTCACAATGAGATGGACTCCTGTAATTGCTTTATTGATATTCAAGCAGGTGCTGGCGGTACAGAAGCCTGCGATTGGGCTAGCATGCTGTATCGCCAATATCTCAAGTATTGCGAACGTAAGGGCTACAAAACTGAAATCCTGGAAGAATCTGATGGTGATGTTGCGGGTATCAAGAGCGCTACCATCAAAGTAGATGGTGAATATGCTTACGGACACCTTCGCTCCGAGACTGGCGTACATCGCTTAGTACGAAAGTCCCCATTTGATTCCTCTAATGGTCGCCACACCTCTTTTGCATCGATCTATGTTTATCCAGAGATTGATGACTCGATTGAAATTGAAGTTAATCCTGCCGACATCCGCACTGATACCTATCGTGCTTCGGGTGCTGGTGGTCAGCACATTAATAAAACTGACTCAGCAGTACGCCTCACCCATATGCCCACAGGCATTGTGGTGCAGTGTCAGAACGACCGTAGCCAACACCGTAACCGTGCAGAAGCCATGACCATGCTCAAGTCACGCTTATACGAACATGAGATGCAAAAGCGGCGCGCTGAACAAGACAAGTTGGAGGCCAGCAAAACGGATGTAGGCTGGGGTCATCAGATCCGCTCATATGTATTGGATCAAAGCCGCATTAAAGATTTACGCACTAACGTCGAGATCTCCAATACCCAAAAAGTATTGGATGGAGATCTCGATGCCTTTATCGAAGCCAGCCTGAAGCAAGGCGTTTAATTACCTATCTATATGAACGATAAAACCAATTTAGGCACTACACCAGCTACAGAAGCGGTGGATGAAAATCACATCATTGCAGAGCGTCGTGAAAAACTGGCCAAGTTACGCGAGAACGGGGTTGCCTTTCCGAATGATTTTGTGCCGACCCATTTAGCAGCAGATTTGCATACGCACTATGACAGCCTCACCAAAGAAGAACTGGCTGCGAAGAAAGTTCATGTAAAGATGGCTGGCCGAATGGTACTCAAACGCGTGATGGGTAAGGCAAGCTTTGCCACCATTCAAGATCGCAGTGGTCAAATTCAGTTCTACATCAGCGATGAACTTAGTGGAGCCGATACCCACGGTGCATTTAAGCACTGGGATATGGGCGACTTTATTTCGGCCGAAGGCAATCTCTTTAAGACCAACAAAGGCGAGCTCTCCGTTGAGTGCAGCAATTTGCGTTTGTTGAGTAAGTCGCTGCGTCCTTTGCCAGATAAATTCCATGGCCTATCTGATCTTGAGACCAAATATCGTCAGCGTTATGTAGACCTCATTGTGAATCCAGAGAGTCGCAATACTTTTAAAGCCCGCAGCAATGCGATTGCTTCATTACGTCGCCATATGCTTGACGCCGACTTCATGGAAGTCGAAACCCCCATGCTCCACCCCATTCCAGGTGGCGCAGCAGCTAAGCCATTCATTACCCACCACAACGCACTCGACATGCAAATGTTCTTGCGTATCGCGCCGGAACTCTACCTCAAGCGTTTGGTAGTCGGTGGTTTTGAACGCGTCTTTGAAATCAACCGCAACTTCCGCAACGAAGGTGTGAGCCCACGTCACAATCCAGAATTCACCATGATGGAATTCTATGCAGCCTATACAGATTACCGTTGGTTGATGGACTTCACAGAAGGTTTGATTCGTGCAGCAGCGATTGATGCGCAGGGTACCGCAGTGTTGACCCATCAAGGTCGTGAACTGGATTTAAGCAAGCCATTCCATCGCCTAACGATTAATGAAGCAATTCTCAAGTATTGCGGTCAGTCCGGCAAGAACTACGAAGTGGCTCAATTAGCTGATGCTAACTTCATTCGCGCTGAATTGAAAAAGGGTGGCGAGAATCCAGATGCCCCAACACTCAAGAACGCAGGTATCGGCGCCCTGCAACTTGCTTTATTTGAATTGGTTGCTGAAGAGCATCTTTGGGAGCCAACCTACATCATTGACTATCCAATTGAAGTGAGCCCACTTGCTAGAGAGTCAGATACCCGCCCTGGTATTACAGAGCGCTTCGAATTATTTATCACAGGTCGCGAGATTGCCAATGGCTTCTCAGAACTCAATGATGCAGAAGATCAAGCCAATCGCTTTCGCAAACAGGTAGAGCAAAAAGAAGCTGGTGACGAAGAAGCAATGTACTTTGATCATGACTTCATTCGCGCCCTTGAATACGGCATGCCTCCAACTGGTGGCTGCGGTATTGGTATCGATCGTTTGGTTATGCTACTTACTGATGCACCAAATATTCGTGACGTGATCTTGTTTCCGCACTTACGTCGTGAAGAAGAGTAATCATTCTCAAAATAAAAAAGGCACCCGAGGGTGCCTTTTTTATTGCCCAGCAATAGCAATAAATTCCTTACGCTGGCAAACCTTTTTCATCAAACACACCCTCAAACAAGGCTGAACTCAAGTAACGCTCAGCAGTGTCTGGCAGAACAACAACGATTGTTTTACCTGCGTACTCAGGCCTTTTGGCAAGACGTACAGCCACTGCAGCTGCAGCTCCGCAGGAGATACCCACCAAAATGCCCTCTTCTTTAGCAATGCGGCGAGCAAATTCAATCGCTTCTTCATTACTCACTTGCTCAACTTTATCCACTACAGATAAATCAAGATTATCTGGAACGAAACCAGCGCCAATGCCCTGGATCTTGTGTGGAGCTGGCTTGATCTCTTCACCATTAAGTTTCTGAGTAATCACCGGACTCGTGGTCGGCTCTACCGCTACTACCTCGATATTTTTTTTCTTAGTATTTTTAATATAACGGCCAACGCCAGTGATAGTGCCACCTGTTCCAACACCTGCAACAAATACATCTATCTTGCCATCGGTGTCTTCCCAAATTTCTGGGCCGGTGGTCTTTTCATGAATCGCCGGATTCGATGGATTACTAAATTGTTGGAGCAATACATACTTTTTAGGATCGGACTCTGCAATCTCCTTGGCTTTGGCAACTGCACCATTCATGCCTTTAGGGCCTTCAGTCAAAACAATTTTTGCCCCCAAAGCAGTGAGCAGCTTGCGACGCTCAATACTCATCGTCTCTGGCATGGTGAGCGTCAGTGGAATACCACGAGCTGCAGCCACGAAAGCCAATGCGATCCCAGTATTGCCGCTGGTTGGTTCAACCAGTTCTTTGCCCGGCCCAAGCAAACCCTTTTCTTGGGCATCATTGATCATTGCTACACCAATACGACACTTCACAGAGTAGGCAGGATTACGGCCTTCAATCTTGGCGAGCACAGTCGCTTTTGCTCCATCAGTCACGCGGTTTAGACGAACTAAAGGTGTGCGACCAATGGTCTGGGAGTTATCAGTAAAGTAAGTCATCAATATTCCTCAATGCAATCAGTATGTGTAGATCTTATGGGTTAAAACGAATCCTGTAAAAGATGGGATTGTTATTAGCTAAGCACGAGATTTTCTAAAGAAAGTGAATAGCAGTATCAATAACAACACTCCAAACCAAAGCAAAGACCATTCTGGCACTTGCAAACCTAGAATAGCTGGAAGCTTTGCTGAACAAAGTCCATCGGCCTTAAATAGCCAAGGCAAGGCATTGGCTAATTGAAATTGGTTAATCCATGTCTCGAGTGGATCGATGCCACAAGAATCGCCAGGATGGGATAAGAGCCAAACATGATGCCCTGCGATCATTACCCCATACCCCGCCGCCAAGATGGCTATGCCATGGAAAAACTTTCTGAGAGGCGCAATACCAGCGGCTAGCAAACAGGAAATGCCCACTCCAAGATATCCAACCCTTTGCAAAACACATAAAGGGCAAGGTAAAAAACTGACGCCCTGATAACCGGTCTGCTGCAGAGTGACTGCAAAGACCACCAGTCCGAAGCTAAATAAGGAGAGACAAAGGCATTGGGATCGAGTCATATTCAAATAATAGCGGGCTCTATGTAGAAGGCCTTAAATTCGGGCTCTTTATTACTAAAAGTCTGATCTATATCACTACAGAGTCCTATTTTTCAGAGGATTGGTCCTGAAATCGACCTCTAAGAATGGGATAATCATCGTTTTGCCTCTTTTAACCAATACGCATTTATGGCCGCATACAACACCGAAACCGTTCTGACTGTTCACCACTGGAACGACACCCTCTTTAGCTTTACTACCACCCGTAATAAGGGCTTGCGCTTTCGTAGTGGCCACTTCTTGATGATTGGCCTTGAAGTAGACGGCAAACCATTAGTACGCGCCTATAGCGTTGCCAGCCCTAACTATGAAGAACATTTGGAATTCTTGAGCATTAAGGTTCAAGACGGTCCACTGACATCACGCCTCCAGAAGATTCAAGTTGGCGACCCTATCTTGGTAAGCGAAAAGTCCGTTGGTACATTGGTATTGGATGATTTAAATCCAGGCAAGCATCTCTACCTATTTAGTACTGGCACTGGCTTGGCGCCATTCATGAGCATCATTCGTGATCCGGAGACTTATGATAAGTTTGAAAAAGTAGTTTTGATTCATGGCGTGCGCTTAGTAAGCGAATTGGCTTATGCCGACTACATCAGAGATGAACTTACTCAAGATGAGTATCTTGGTGAACTCATTCGTGAAAAACTGATCTACTACCCAACTGTGACACGCGAAGCATTCAAACATACTGGTCGTCTCACTACTGCAATTGAATCTGGTCAACTCTTTAAAGATATTGGCTTGCCACCACTTGATCCAGCAGTAGATCGTGCAATGATCTGTGGCAGCCCATCCATGCTTAAAGAAACCTCAGAGATGTTAGATGCCAAGGGCTTTAAAGTCTCACCAAGCCTTGGCCAAATGGGCGATTACGTCTTTGAACGTGCGTTCGTAGAGAAGTAAACAATCTATATACCTTAAAGTAATTTAGATATCGCTATATATTCCTTGTAGATATATAGACCCCTTGGTACATTGATCCTAACAAGATATTTACCAAGGAATTTCGATGTCCCCGGTCCGTGAGCATTACAACCCTGTCATTACCCAACTATTAAGGGAGCATGATCGTCTGCCCCATGACAAAGTTGCAGAACGTAAAAACTTTCAACGCCAAATTCTTTTTCTGATGAATGCCATCAAGCTCGAAGAATTCGAACAGTCATTCGCATAAACAGGAAAAAAGATCATGATTCAATTTTTTATAGACTCCTCTCAATTCATTATTTCTGGCGCGCTTGTTGGCCTCTTGGTTGGCATGACTGGTGTTGGGGGCGGATCCCTGATGACGCCATTGCTGACCATTATTTTTGGAGTTGCGCCGACTACTGCGGTTGGCACTGATTTGGCATTTGCTGCAATTACCAAAGGTTTTGGTACAGCAGCACATCGGCTTCATGGAAATGTTCGCTGGGATATTGTTCGTCTGCTTTGCATGGGTAGCCTAACAACCGCAATCATCTCTATCGTGGCTTTGAAATTTATAGGCCCCGTTTCTAAGAATTTCAATCACATCATTAGCATTTCCATTGGTATCTCTGTATTACTCACTGCAGGCTCCCTACTTTTCAGAGCAAAAATTTTGAAATGGGTGCAAGAAAATCCTAGTTTTTTACCAAGCGGCACAAACTTGAAAGCAGCGACCATTATTGTTGGAGCGGTGATTGGTGTCTTAGTAACAGTTTCCTCCATTGGCGCAGGTGCAATTGGCGCAACCTTGATATTGGTTCTCTATCCTTACTTAAAACCTGCACAAGTTGCTGGCACTGATATTGCCTATGCGGTTCCCCTCACTGCCTTAGCTGGTTTAGGGCACTGGTGGCTCGGAAATGTGCACTTTGATTTACTGTTTGGTTTATTAATTGGATCGGTACCAGCAATCTGGCTTGGCGCTAAACTCTCAAGCACGCTTTCAGAAAAAGTGACCAGAACAACTCTGGCCGCAACCTTATTTTTAGTTGGAATTAAGTTAGTTTCCTCATGATTACCCCAGAATTTTGGTCAATTCCACCAAGCACCCTAACGCCAGATCAGCTTGCTGAAAAGTCTGCTGCTCTCAAGCAGCGTCTAGTAGGTATTTCCAATCGCTTTTCTGATGTTCGCTTTGCAACCAGTCTCGCTGCAGAAGACATGGTGATTACCGATGCTATTGCTAAGGCTAGTGCCAAGATTAAGTTATTCACATTAGCGACCGGCCGTCTTCATCAAGAAACTGTGGATATGGTTAGAACGACTGAAAATCATTATGGCGTCAGCATTGAAAAAGTCTACCCTCAAGATTCCGATGTACAAGCCTTTGTAGATCAATATGGCATGAATGGTTTTTACGATGGTGAAGAGCCCAAGAAAGCCTGTTGCGGTGCACGCAAGATCAAACCACTGAATGCAGCGTTGCTTGGTGCCGATGCCTGGATCACTGGCCAACGCCGTGAGCAATCAACCACTCGCACCGAACTCAATTTAGAAGAACTGGATGATGCAAGAGGCATTGCGAAGTTCAATCCCTTATTTGATTGGAGTGAGGCCGATATTTGGGCCTACATCCAACAAGAAGATGTACCGATTCACCCTTTGCACTTGAAGGGCTACCCCAGCATTGGCTGTGAGCCCTGCACTCGTCAGGTGAAGAAGGATGAAGATATTCGTGCTGGCCGCTGGTGGTGGCTACAAAGCGATAGCAAAGAATGTGGCTTGCACGTCAATCAATAATTCATTCACCATTA
Source organism: Polynucleobacter sp. MWH-Svant-W18 (assembly GCF_018687495.1). NCBI lineage: Bacteria > Pseudomonadati > Pseudomonadota > Betaproteobacteria > Burkholderiales > Burkholderiaceae > Polynucleobacter > Polynucleobacter sp. MWH-Svant-W18. Next base: position 455,649 of record NZ_CP061293.1, on the reverse strand, counting down.
AAACTTAGCAGAAACTATTTACAGAATGTCAGAACAAAAATTACTGGATGATCATTTAGATTGGCTTGAAGCTGAGTCGATCTATATCATTCGTGAAGTAGTAGCACAGTGCTCCAACCCAGCCATGCTCTTCTCGGGTGGCAAAGACTCTATCGTCATGTTTCATCTAGCACGTAAGGCTTTTCAATTTGGTGATCGGCCTGTGAAGCTGCCATTTCCAATATTGCATATCGATACTGGTCATAACTACCCTGAAGTCATCGCTTATCGCGATGCCGTAGTTGAAAAGACCGGTGTAAAGCTGATTGTTGGTCACGTTGAGGACTCCATCAAAAAGGGTACTGTGCGATTACGCAAAGAAACTGACTCACGCAATGCCGCACAAGCAGTGACTTTGCTAGAAGCCATTGCCGAACATGAATTTGATGCTCTGATGGGTGGTGCTCGTCGCGATGAAGAAAAAGCTCGCGCCAAAGAGCGCATCTTCTCCTTCCGCGATGAATTTGGTCAATGGGATCCTAAGGCACAGCGCCCTGAACTCTGGAATCTTTACAACGCTCGCATCGCCAAAGGCGAGAACATGCGTGTATTCCCAATCTCCAATTGGACAGAACTCGATATCTGGCAATACATTGCCCGAGAAAAGCTTGAACTTCCAAGCATCTACTACACCCATCAACGTGAAGTCGTGAAGAAGAACAATCTTTTAGTGCCTGTGACCGATGTGACACCAAAAGCCCCTGGCGATATTAGCGAGATTCTCAGTGTGCGCTTCCGGACTGTTGGGGATATTAGCTGCACCTGCCCGGTATTGAGCACTGCAGCCAACCCACTCGAAATTATTGCCGAGACTGCAATTACTGAAATTACCGAACGTGGCGCAACCCGCATGGATGACCAAACGAATGAGGCCTCCATGGAGCGCCGCAAGAAAGAAGGTTACTTCTAATGACTACCAATCAAAATCAAAACGTTGTGCGCTTCATTACTGCTGGTAGCGTCGATGATGGCAAAAGTACACTCATCGGCCGCTTACTGTATGACACTAAGTCTATTTTGGTAGATCAACTGGAATCTCTTTCCAAAACCAAGCATGCTCGTGTAACGTCATCTGACGCCGGCGTTGATTTAGCCCTCTTGACGGATGGTCTTGAGGCTGAGCGCGAGCAAGGTATCACCATTGATGTGGCTTACCGCTATTTCTCAACCCCAAAGCGTAAATTTATTGTTGCTGATGCCCCAGGCCACGAGCAATATACCCGCAATTTGGTTACTGGCGCATCGCAATCCGATGTGGCTGTGATCTTGGTTGACGCAACCCGCGTTGACCTTAATACCACTCCAGCAACCTTGTTAGCGCAAACCAAACGTCATGCAGCGATTGTTCATCTATTGGGACTCCGTCATGTAGTCTTTGCCATCAACAAGATGGACTTATTTGATTTTGATGAAAAAGTCTTTAACACCATCAAGACTTCAATTGAAGATCTCACCCAAAAGATTGGCTTACCTAAACCAAGTTTGATTCCGATTTCTGCATTGCTTGGCGCTAACGTCGTTACTGCCAGTAAAAATACTCCTTGGTATAAAGGCCAAACCCTGCTTGAGTGGTTGGAAAGTCTTGATACTAGCCCTGAATCTGAAAAACTCGCTCTCCGTTTCCCCGTGCAATATGTAGCCCGTCAAGACGGCAGTGCGTCAGATGATTTCCGAGGCTACCTTGGTGAAATTGAATCTGGCTCGATTCGTAAGGGTCAAAAAATTAAGGTACTGCCTGCTGGCTCAGAGGCTACTGTTGCTGAGATTTACTTAGGCAATCGTGCCAGTCATGAGCAAACCAATGGTAATAATTCTGTTGATTCTGCACAAACTGGGCAAGCGGTTGCAATTCAACTGTCTGAGGATATCGACGTCTCCCGTGGATCACTATTTATTAGCGCGGAAGATAGCAAACCACCAGTACTGAGCAAACAACTCTCAGCAGATTTGTGCTGGCTTGATAGTGAGCCGCTGTCATTAAGCCGTAAATATGCTTTGCGTCATACTACTAATACAGTTGGGGCAAAAGTCAAAAATATCCAGAAAGTATTGGATGTCCAAACTCTCTCACATGCAAGCGATGTTCAGGCTCTCTCTACCAATGAAATTGGAAGAGTCGATTTTATTTTGCAAAAGCCCATCGTTGCAGACCTATTCGATCAATCACCACGCACTGGTGCATTTATCTTGATCGATGAAGCAACCAACCATACAGTTGCAGCAGGCATGATTCGGGAAGCAATAGCGCAATAAAGAAAAGCCACCCCGAAGGATGGCTTGAAAGAGTTTTTTGGAGGTACTACTTAAAGAACAAACTACAAGTTCATATTAGTCCTCTATGACAAAGCTATGACAGGACTTTGCATCAAATTGAGCGGTAATGCTTTAATTTGGTGCATTAATGATTCTCTTTGGCATGGTTTATGGAATATTTCGGTATCTCAATCACCAAATTTTCCCTGGCAACAATGGCTTGGCAAGATAAACGAGATTGAGGATTGAGGCCCCAAGCGCGATCAAGTAAATCTTCCTCATTTTCATCCGGAGGGTTTAGGCTCTGATAGCCCTCTTTCACGATTACGTGGCAAGTGGTGCAGGCGCAGACCATATCGCAAGCATGCTCAATCGGAATGTCATTCTCTAGCAAGGCCTCACAAATCGATGTGCCAGGTGCAGCTTCTACTACCGCCCCTTCTGGGCAATATTCACTATGGGGTAATACAACGATTTGGGTCATGATTCTTTTTGATTTTCTTTAGGATTTAAATCTCAGCAACATTTTTACCAGACAATGCTTTCTGTATGGTGGCATTCATACGCATTTGCGCAAAGTCATCGGTTGCTTTAGCAGCATGATCAACCGCCTTGCGAACTACCGCACTATCAGTCTCTTCATTCAGAATCTTTTGTAAAGCGGCCATCTCATGATCAATCACCTCTTGCTCTACTGCACTCAGAAGATTTCGGTCGCTAGCCAATGCAGTTTGCACTGCATCCAGCAACCGTTGAGCATTGACTTGTTCTTCTCTCAATGATCTTGCGAGTAAATCTTCTTTTGCCGCTGCAAAACCATCTTGCAACATGCGAGTAATCTCGCTATCCGTTAATCCATAGGAGGGCTTAATATCAATCGATGCTTGGACGCCAGAGCCTTGCTCTATCGCACTTACAGACAATAGACCATCTGCATCCACCTGAAACGTTACCCGAATTCTTGCAGCGCCAGCGGCCATCGCCGGAATACCGCGCAACTCAAATCTCCCCAAAGAGCGGCAGTCTTGCGCCAGTTCACGTTCACCCTGCACTACTTGAATCGCCAATGCGGTTTGACCGTCTTTGAAAGTCGTAAAGTCTTGCGCTCTAGCAACCGGAATGGGCGTATTGCGTGGAATAATTTTTTCTACCAAGCCGCCCATGGTTTCCAGACCAAGAGACAGTGGGATGACATCTAACAAGAGCCACTGATCATCCTTGCTTTGATTACCCGCAAGGAGGTCAGCCTGCATTGCCGCGCCCAGCGCAACTACTTGATCAGGATTGAGATTGTTGAGCGGCTTAGTTCCAAACAACTCTCCAACAGCCCTCTGCACATTCGGCATGCGAGTAGAACCACCTACCATCACGACACCTTTAATATCTTCAGACTTCAAGCCGGCATCACGCAAAGCTTTTTTACAAGCTGTGAGGGTCTTCGCAACTAAGTTTTGAGTGATCTCAAAGAATTGAGCCTGGCTCACACCGACATTCACTACAGTACCGTCAGCAAGCGTTTCATGAACACGCGCTAAGGGGTTATGGCTAAGTGACTCTTTAGCCTGTTTACAGGCTTGCAGCAGTTTGCTGTGATCATGAATGGATAAGGGGGGCAATTTAGCTTGCTCAATGACCCAGCAATAAAGACGATGGTCAAAATCATCGCCGCCTAAGGCTGAGTCTCCACCAGTCGAGAGCACTTCAAACACACCTCTACTCATTCTCAGAATGGAGATATCAAAGGTGCCACCGCCTAGGTCATATACAGCGTAAACGCCTTCAGAGGCATTATCTAAACCATAGGCAATAGCAGCTGCTGTTGGCTCATTGAGCAGGCGAAGCACTTCAATACCAGCTAGCTTGGCAGCATCTTTAGTTGCTTGACGTTGTGCATCATCAAAATATGCAGGCACAGTAATCACTGCGCCCACAATATCATCTGACACAGAGTCTTCAGCTAGCTGACGTAAGCGCGCCAAGATCTCCGCTGAAACCTCAATCGGACTCTTTTCACCAGCCACTGTTTTTAGCTTTAGCATGCCAGGCTGATCAACAAAATCGTAGGGCGTGCTTTCAATATGTTCTACGTCTTGCACACCACGGCCCATGAATCGCTTCACTGAAACAATCGTATTTTTAGGATCTATCACCACGCTCTCAAGCGCTTCAAAACCAGCCTGAGTTCTGCCGTTTGGCAGATAACGCACTACGGATGGGAGCAGCTCTCTTCCTTGGGAATCCGGCAGCACTTTAGGCAAGGCATCGCGCACGATGGCCACCAAAGAATTGGTAGTCCCTAAATCGATCCCCACGGCAATGCGACGCTGATGGGGTGCAAGAGACTTACCGGGTTCAGAAATTTGTAATAAGGCCATAAGAACTCGAGTGTAATTCAGGCTAGTGCTGCAATAGCAGCATCAAGCTCAATAGCGAACTTATCAATAAAGAGTAAGCCTCTCAATAGTTCGGCAGCACGCTGATAATTTTTAGCGCCATCGATGGCCTGGGTAATTTCTGCCAGAGTATCTTCCTTGGCAACTTCTACCTCTGCCATCAGATTTTCCAAGGCCGGTAGATCCTCTGCTTGCTCATCAAGGTTTTCACGCCATTCCATTTGCTTCATGAGGAAGGCTGCTGGCATCGCGGTATTGGTTTCGAGCTTGGCATCAACCCCGTGTAGTTGGCAGATGTAGAGGCCGCGCTGAATAGGATTTTTGAGAGTCTGAAAGGCAGTATTCGCTAAAGTTGCCATCTGCATCGACAAGCGCTGCTCCGCATCACTACCCTGAGCATGACGATCGGGATGAACTTCTTTCTGGATTGACAGATAAGCCTGATCTAAGGCAGCTAAGTCGATTTTGAATTGCTGATTTAGGCCAAAGAAGCGAAAGTAATCGTCAGACGCGGAAGGATTCGCCACAACCACACTCGTCTTTTACATTTGGGTTTTGAAACTTAAAGCCCTCATTCAAACCCTCACGTACAAAATCCAACTCGGTGCCGTCCAAATACGCCAAACTTTTTGGATCAACAAACACTTTGACGCCATTGGATTCAAATGCTTGATCTTCTGCTGCGGGCTCATCAACATACTCCAATTGATAAGCTAAACCAGAGCAACCCGTAGTGCGAACACCCAAACGCAAGCCACACCCCTTGCCGCGCTTCTCAAGGTTGCGCTTCACGTGTGCAGCTGCTTTGTCAGTTAAGGTAATTGACATGATTATTGTGCAGGATGCTTTTCTTTGTAATCAGCGACTGCTGCTTTGATAGCATCTTCTGCCAAGATTGAGCAGTGAATTTTTACAGGGGGCAATGCCAACTCTTCAGCAATCAAAGAATTCTTAATCTCCAAAGCCTGATCTAAAGTTTTTCCTTTAACCCACTCGGTAACCAGTGAAGAAGATGCAATTGCAGAACCACAACCGTAAGTCTTGAACTTAGCATCTTCAATCACACCTTGGTCATTTACGCGGATTTGTAGTTTCATGACGTCGCCGCAAGCTGGCGCGCCAACCATCCCAGTGCCAACACTATCGTCACCCTTTTCGAAGGAGCCAACGTTACGGGGGTTTTCATAATGATCGATGACTTTGTCGCTATATGCCATGGTATTTCCTCTTTAATTTCTCTATATCTTTTAGTGTGCAGCCCATTGAATCGTGCTTAAGTCGATTCCGTCTTTAAACATTTCCCACAGTGGTGAAAGCTCACGCAACTTAGCAATCTTCTCTTTTACCAACTTGATCGTGAAATCCACTTCCTCTTCAGTGGTAAAGCGGCCAAGAGTAAAACGAATTGAACTGTGAGCCAATTCATCATTACGACCTAAAGCACGCAATACATAAGAAGGCTCTAGAGACGCAGATGTACAAGCTGAACCGGAAGAAATTGCCAAGTCCTTGAGTGCCATCAACATAGATTCCCCTTCAACATAGTTAAAGCTAATGTTGAGGTTATGGGGAACACGATGGTCCATGTCGCCGTTGACATAGACTTCTTCAATATCTTTTAAGCCATTTAACAAGCGATCGCGCAGTGCACGAATGCGCTTATTTTCTTCAGCCATCTCAATGCGAGCAATGCGAAATGCTTCACCCATACCGACGATCTGGTGAACCGCCAAAGTGCCAGAGCGCATACCGCGCTCATGACCACCACCATGAATTTGAGCTTCGATACGAATACGGGGCTTGCGACGCACAAACAAGGCGCCGATACCTTTTGGACCATAAGTCTTGTGGGCAGAAAAACTCATTAAATCAACTTTGATTTTTTCGAGATCGATTTCTACCTTGCCAGTCGCTTGTGCTGCATCGACATGAAAAATCACGTTACGTGAGCGACATAAGTCGCCGATGCGAGGTATGTCTTGCACTACACCGATTTCATTATTGACATACATGACTGAGGCCAAAATCGTGCCAGGCTTCATCGCCGATTCTAGCTGTGCAAAATCAATCAAGCCGTTTGGTAATACATCCAAATAGGTTACTTCATAGCCTTCACGCTCAAGCTCACGGCAAGTATCTAAAGTAGCCTTGTGCTCAGTTTTAACGGTAATGATGTGATTGCCACGATCTTTGTAAAAATGCGCAGCACCCTTGAGGGCCAAATTAATACTCTCGGTAGCGCCACTGGTAAAAACGATCTCTCTTGGATCGGCATGTACAAGTTGGGCAACCTCTGAACGCGCCCACTCGACAGCCTCTTCAGCAGCCCAGCCGTAGGCATGACTGCGAGAAGCAGCATTACCAAATTGCTCACGCAAGTACGGCAACATTTTGTCGACGACCCGAGGATCAATTGGGGTAGTAGCTGAATAGTCCATATACACGGGAAAGTGCTTAGGACTAAACATCGGAACCGGTTGCTGTGGCAGGTCTTGTGGTGCGTTCATGATTTACTTATTGTTGAATAACTTCTATTAACTTTGGCGCGCCAGATTAAATACAGAATTCACTAGCGGCGCCTTAGCGGGAACTTCTTTTTTCGCTGCAAGTGCTGGGGCTGTCTTTGCAGCCTTACTACTTTCAACTTTGATTTTCTTTTGACGCATATCCTGAATGACTACTCCGCGCCCTTCTTGCTGTTGCACTAAGTCGCGCAAACTCACCGAGCTTAAGTACTCAACCATTTTGAGATTCAGGTTGCTCCAGAGATCATGAGTCATACAGTGACCGTGTTGATCTTCATCGCTATGACAATTGCCTTTTCCGCCGCATTGAGTGGCGTCTAATGGCTCATCAACCGCCACAATAATGTCAGCCACACTGATTTCGTCAGATTTGCGCGCTAGGGTGTATCCACCCCCAGGTCCGCGAGTGCTCTCAACAATATTGAAGCGGCGTAATTTGCCGAACAATTGCTCTAGATAGGAAAGGGAGATCTTTTGTCTCTGGCTAATTCCAGCCAAAGTTACAGGACCATGCGCTTCGCGCAGGGCTAAATCGATCATTGCGGTTACTGCAAAACGGCCTTTAGTGGTAAGTCTCATATGTCACCTTGGTAATGGATTGTTATGGACAGCTAACAGTCAGGTGGGTAATACCCGACCATTCCACTCAACTTTACCATATGACCCAGCAAACTGCTCGGGAATTATCCCAAATAACCCTGATGGAATCCAGAAAATCAGCCTATAGAGTCCCGGGAACGAGCCCCAAAGGCCATTTCCTTGACCTTAGTGAGGCGATCACGGGTGCTGGCGGCCTTCTCAAACTCCAAATTCTTGGCTTCGGCATTCATTTGCTTCTCTAGACGCTTGATTTCACCCGCTAGGTCCTTCTCACTCATATCCTCATAGCGCGCCCGCTCCTGCTCGACCTGCATCTCCTGGCGCTTCTCCTTGACGTCATAGACGCCATCAATAATGTCCTTAATGCGCTTTTGCACCCCTTTGGGCTCTATGCCGTGGAGCTTATTAAAGGCAATTTGCTTGGTACGGCGTCTTTCAGTCTCGCCCATGGCGCGTTTCATGGAATCGGTAATCCGATCAGCGTACAAAATGGCTTTACCGCGTACATTGCGGGCTGCGCGACCAATCGTCTGAATCAAGCTGCGTTCAGAACGCAAGAAACCCTCTTTATCGGCATCCAAAATGGCCACCAAAGATACCTCTGGAATATCCAAACCTTCACGTAGCAAGTTAATACCTACCAATACATCGAATACGCCCAAGCGCAGGTCACGCAAAATTTCTACGCGTTCAACGGTGTCAATATCAGAGTGGACATAACGTACCTTTACGCCGTTATCAGAAAGGTAATCAGTTAGCTGCTCAGCCATGCGTTTCGTCAGTACAGTCACTAAAACACGCTCACCCACTTTGACACGTTCATGAATCTGACCGAGTAAATCATCTACTTGCGTGCTTGCAGGTAGCACTTCAATTTCTGGATCAACTAAGCCAGTTGGTCGCGCTACTTGTTCAACGACTTGACCTTGATGGGTATTTTCGTAATCAGCAGGAGTTGCAGAAACAAAAATGGTTTGACGCATCTTTGTTTCGAACTCTGTAAATTTAAGTGGGCGGTTATCCATTGCTGAAGGCAAGCGGAAGCCAAATTCCACTAAAGTATGTTTGCGCGATTTATCGCCGTTATACATCGCATTGAGCTGTCCAATCAGGACATGACTCTCATCTAAGAACATCAAGGCGTCGTTTGGTAAATAGTCCACCAGGGTAGGTGGGGCCTCACCGGGGGCAGCCCCTGATAGGTGGCGGGAATAGTTCTCAATCCCCTTGCAAAAACCTAATTCATTGAGCATTTCCAGATCAAAGCGGGTACGCTGCTCTAAGCGTTGCGCTTCTACTAACTTACCATCCTTCACAAACTCATCTAAGCGTGTGCGCAATTCAGTCTTAATCGTTTCGATTGCCTTCAGAACCGTTTCGCGTGGCGTGACATAGTGCGAACTTGGATATACCGTAAAGCGCGGAATCTTTTGACGGATCTTGCCAGTAAGCGGGTCAAAGAATTGCAAACTCTCGACAACGTCATCAAATAATTCAACGCGGACAGCCAATTCATTATGCTCAGCTGGAAAAATATCAATCGTGTCACCGCGTACCCGAAATACACCGCGCTTGAAATCGGTTTCGTTACGGTCGTATTGCATCGCAATCAAGCGCATCAAAATATCGCGTTGGCTCATTTTGTCGCCAGGACGAAGTGTCATCACCATACTGTGGTAATCACCGGGATTTCCAATGCCGTAGATTGCAGAAACAGTTGCTACGATTATGACGTCACGACGCTCTAATAAACTCTTGGTTGCCGATAAGCGCATCTGCTCGATGTGCTCATTAATCGATGAATCTTTTTCGATGAAGAGGTCGCGCTGGGGAACATAGGCCTCAGGCTGGTAATAGTCGTAGTAACTGACGAAGTACTCCACCGCGTTTCTAGGGAAAAACTCCCTAAATTCACTATAGAGTTGAGCAGCCAAGGTCTTATTTGGGGCAAAAATAATGGCTGGGCGTCCAGTCCTGGCGATCACATTGGCCATAGTGAAGGTCTTTCCAGACCCAGTCACACCTAGGAGGGTTTGGAAGGTTAAGCCGTCTTCAATCCCTTCGACCAAGGCCTGAATCGCCCCTGGCTGATCCCCTGCTGGTGGGAATGGCTGATAAAGCTGATAAGGCGAGTCTGGAAAACTGACAAATTTAGCCGGATCAAGGTCGTGACCCGCCTCACCCAAGGGATCGGCCATGGGTTTCTTGAGCTCTTCTTTTATCGCAGAATTTGGTTCAATTTTGGGGGACTTAGGGGGCATCTCGGCTATCATTTCATCTGTGAGTTGTCTTCACAGCGAATTTTGTACAAACAATGATTTTGCCGTTTTTATTTGGAAATAGTTGATCCTGACTTCAAAAACAGACAATTAAACTCAATTTAACGTCAATTACGAGTAAAACCCTCCCTAAACAACCTTTTTGACCCCAATGACCCTGTTTACCTCTGTCCAGTTAGCCCCTAAAGACCCTATTTTTGGCCTCACAGAAGCCTACGTTGCAGATCAACGTTCTGACAAAGTAAATCTTGGTGTTGGTGTGTATTACACAGACGAAGGCAAGATCCCTTTACTAAAAGCAGTGGTTAAAGCAGAAGAGGAGCTTGTTGCCAAGCATTCACCTCGCGGCTACATTCCAATCGAAGGTCCAAATCCCTACAACAGCGCCGTTCAAAATCTTTTGTTTGGTACGAACTCTGCACTACTCAAAGATGGTCGCGTTGTCACAGCTGAATGTATCGGCGGTACAGGCGCCTTACGTGTTGGTGCAGACTTTATTAAGCGCCTCAACCTCAATGCACCTTGCGCCATTAGCAACCCAACATGGGAAAACCATCGCGGTATTTTTGAGGCTGCTGGATTTGAGGTTGTTGAGTACACCTACTTTGATAGCAAGACACACGGCGTAGATTTCACTGGCATGGTGAAGTCTTTAGAGTCCCTCCCAAAGAACACCACTGTTCTTTTGCACGCCTGCTGTCATAACCCAACTGGTGCAGACATTACTGAAGCGCAATGGCGTCAAGTGATTGATATCTGCAAAGCGAAGGGTCTGATTCCCTTCTTGGATATGGCTTACCAAGGCTTTGCGGCAGGCATTGAACAAGATGGTCTGGCAGTGCGCCTCTTTGCTGAATCCGGCATGTCCTTCTTTGTTTCCAGTTCTTTCTCAAAATCGTTCTCACTTTATGGTGAGCGTGTTGGCGCCCTATCGATTGTGACTGAAAGCAAAGAGGAATCAGCTCGTGTGATGTCACAATTAAAGCGCGTCATCCGCACAAACTATTCCAATCCGCCAACTCATGGTGCTGCAATTGCAGCAGCGGTATTAACTTCACCAGAACTTCGTAAGCTTTGGGAAGATGAGTTGGCTGAGATGCGTACTCGTATCAAAACAATGCGTCATGAGCTAGTTCAAAAACTCTCTGCCGCTGGTGTGAAAGAAGATCTTTCATTCATCGAAGAGCAACGCGGAATGTTTTCTTACTCAGGCTTAACGGCTGAGCAAGTTGAGCGCCTTCAGAAAGAAGACGGTATTTATGCCCTCTCCACTGGACGTATTTGTGTTGCAGCGCTCAACACAAAAAATATTGATAAAGTTGTAAAAGCAATAGCCCGCGTATTGGCCTAACAAGGTGTCATAAGCGGTTAACAGAATTACCGGAGGTTCCATGCTATATCAGTTACACGAGTTCCAAAAAGCATTGCTTCAACCCATGAGTTCATGGGCACGCGCCGCCTCTGAAGCGCTCATCAATGCCTCTAACCCAGCATCTAAGGTTCCGGGATCCGAACGTTTAGCTGCCAGCTATGAATTGCTCTACCGCTTAGGTAAGAGCTACAAAAAACCCGAATTTGGTATTCGCTCTGTAATGGCTCATGGTCATGAGGTTGCTATTCATGAGGTCACTAAGCTCTCAAAACCATTCTGCAATTTAGTGCGCTTTAAACGCTTTTCTGATGATGTTGAAACCATCAAGGCACTGAAAGATGATCCTTCTGTATTGGTAGTTGCTCCAATGTCCGGGCACCACGCCACTTTGCTACGCGATACCGTACGCACGCTTTTACAAGATCACAAGGTCTATATCACCGACTGGATAGATGCGCGCAATGTTCCACTGGAAGATGGCGACTTTGGTCTCGATGACTATGTGCATTACATCCAAGAATTTATCCGCCACATTGGCGCAGAAGATTTGCATGTGATCTCCGTTTGTCAGCCAACAGTTCCGACATTGGGCGCTATCTCACTCATGGCTTCTGCTGGCGAAGCAACTCCAGCTTCGATGATCATGATGGGCGGCCCAATTGACGCCCGTAAATCACCAACAGCGGTAAACAACTTGGCCGAGCAAAAGTCTTACGACTGGTTTGAAAGCCATGTGATCTATAAAGTGCCGCCATCTTATCCTGGCGCTGGTCGCAAAGTCTATCCAGGCTTCTTACAACACACTGGCTTTATTGCCATGAACCCACAAAACCATTTGCAATCCCATTGGGACTATTTCCAAAATCTCGTGCGTGGTGATGAGCAAGATACTGATGCACATATTCGTTTCTATGATGAATACAACGCGGTATTAGACTTAGATGCGAAGTTTTATCTAGATACGATCAAGACGGTGTTCCAAGACTATGCTTTGCCAAATGGCACTTGGACAGTTGCAGGCGATCTCGTGAAGCCACAAGATATTCAAAAGACTGCGTTGCTTACTGTTGAAGGTGAGCTAGATGACATTTCCGGAAGTGGTCAAACCCGCTCAGCGCACGGCCTGTGCTCTGGCATCCCTAAAGAACACAAAGACCACTATGAAGTAGCTGGTGCAGGACATTATGGTATTTTTTCTGGACGTCGCTGGCGCGAAAAGGTGTATCCAAAAATTAAATCCTTTATTCGTGACCACCAAGTCGTGAATAAAAGAAATCACACTAGACCGCCTAGCTTAGAAGGCTCTAACTAAATACCAATGAGTGGGGGCTAAGGCCCTCACTTTTTTGATGTATTCGTCCAGCAATGAAAACCGCACAAGCGAACGAACTTACTGATCGCTTGGAGGATATCCTTCCTCAAACCCAATGCACGAAATGCGGCTATCCAGATTGCAGAGGCTATGCTGAAGCTCTCGCTAGCGGTGAAGCACTACCAAATCGGTGCCCTCCTGGAGGCGTTGAAGGCATTCAAAGGCTCAGCACGATTCTGGCTCCAATCTATCCCCAAGACACCTTTGAGCTGCACCCCACAATTGATCCTGCGTGCGGTATAGAACGTCCTAGGCCGATAGCCTTCATCGACCCACAAAAATGTATTGGTTGCACCTTATGTATTCAGGCATGCCCAGTTGATGCCATTGTGGGAGCTTCCAAACAAATGCACGTCGTTCTCACGGAATGGTGTACTGGTTGTGATTTGTGTATTCCGCCCTGCCCAGTCGATTGCATCAGCATGATTGATGTCACCGGTGGTCAAACTGGTTGGAACGCATGGTCAAGCGATCTGGCAGATATTTCGCGTAAACGCTATCACGATCGAGAGCAACGTCTTGATAGAGAGAAAAAAGATAACGATGAGCGTTTAGCTAAAAAGGCAGCCGCAAAATTAGCAGCAGTAAATGCTGACCAGCCAAGATCGGATGCAGAAAAGCAAGAACAGGAACGCAAACGCGCCATCATTGCTGCAGCTATTACTCGGGCACAACAACAAAAATGATGAACCCAGAAAAACGGCGAGCTTTTTTTGAGCAACTCAAGGCCAATAATCCAAAACCCACCACAGAACTCGAGTACACCTCCCCATTTGAGTTACTTATTGCCGTTTTACTCTCCGCACAAGCAACAGATGTCTCAGTCAACAAAGGTACGCGCAAACTTTTCAAGATTGCCAATGCTCCACAAGCCCTATTAGATTTGGGAGAGGAAGGGGTAAGGCCCTTTATTCAGCACATTGGTTTATTTAATTCTAAGGGCAAGCATATTCAAGAAACTTGTCGCTTGTTAATCGATCAGCACGCAGGAGAAGTGCCGCAAACTCGGGAAGAATTAGAAGCTCTACCAGGGGTAGGTCGAAAAACAGCAAACGTGATTCTCAATACCGCATTTGGGCAGCCCACTATTGCAGTCGATACTCATATCTTTAGAGTGTCGAATCGAACCGGCTTAGCACCGGGCAAAGATGTGGCGAAGGTTGAAGAACAATTACTAAAACGGGTGCCCAAAGAATATCTTTTGGATGCCCATCATTGGCTTATTTTGCATGGCAGATACACTTGCAAAGCACGCAATCCAGATTGCGCCCAATGTATAGTTGAGCCACTATGTAGCTTTAAACAAAAAACTGGCAAGGGAAAAGTTCGTGGCAATATTTAATCCAACCCGTGAAGAGGTGCGACGCTTTTTCTGCGACACTTGGAAGAAGAAAACGGATGGTCACATTCTTGATTCCATGGAAACTATGGCTAGCGATTGGATGGCAGAACATCCTGAATACCATGCCATCCTCTCCGATCCTGAGGGCGCTTTAGAGCAGGACTACACACCAGAACGGGGAGAAACCAACCCCTTCTTACATCTTTCAATGCACCTTTCGATTAGCGAACAGATCTCGATCAATCAGCCGCCAGGTATTCGGGAGATTGCTGAAAAACTGACTCAAAAAACAGGTTCAAAACACGAGGCACAACACCTCATGATGGAATGCTTAGGGCAGGTAATGTGGGAAGCCCAGCGCGACGGTGGGCAGCTTAGTCCAGACAAATATCTCGAGGCGCTTAAAAAACTAGCCTAAATTAAAGAAGCAATCTCCGCTTTAATTGCATCAGGTAATTGGGCAGCTTTTCTTTTTCGCTCCTCTAAAACAGCTGCGGGAGTTTCTTGAACTCTTTGAGACCAAGCAGTGCTGGGATAAAAAGCATCGTCTTTATATCTCGGGATGACATGCCAATGAATATGCGGAACCATATTTCCTAGTGAAGCAACATTCACCTTATCGGGATGCATGATGTGACGTATTGCCTCTTCTACGGCAAACACTAAAGTCATGAGGTGCTCACGCTCACCATAGCTCAGATCTGTCATCTCAGGGACATGTCGATTCCAGATCACCCTGCAAAAACCTGGCAGATCAGGATCATTTACGAGGATGACACGACAGTCATCACCACGCCAAATCAACTGGCCCTCTTCGGGCTTGAGATCATCTTTACAAAGTGTGCAATTTGCCATGGGAAGAATGTATACGAAAACGGCATCTAAGTCACCCTTGTGGGGTAATTTAGATGCCGCGGCAGTAAAGGCACAGTAGTACTGCGCTGCTACTACGTACTACTTAGGGATTCTTAATGGAACTGCTCTTCTTCAGTAGAACCAGTCAGTGCAGTTACAGAAGACTTGCCACCTTGAATCACGGTAGTAACGTCGTCGAAGTAACCAGTACCAACTTCTTGCTGATGTGAAACGAAGGTATAACCACGATCACGTGCAGCGAATTCTGGCTCTTGAACTTTCTCAACGTATGCAGTCATGCCACGCTTAGAGTAGTCTTGCGCCAAGTCGTACATGTTGTACCACATCGAGTGGATACCAGCGAGAGTAATGAATTGATATTTGTAACCCATTGCACCCAACTCACGTTGAAACTTCGCAATCGTTGCATCGTCCAAGTTTTTCTTCCAGTTAAAAGATGGTGAGCAGTTGTAAGCCAACATCTTGCCTGGGAACTTCGCACGAATAGCTTCAGCAAATTGACGAGCAAATTCAAGATCAGGTGTACCTGTTTCACACCAAACCATATCAGCGTAAGCAGCGTAAGCTAAACCACGTGAAACCGCTTGGTCCAAGCCCTTACGAGTCTTGTAGAAACCTTCTGGTGTGCGCTCGCCTGTCAAGAATGGCTTGTCGTTTTCATCATAGTCAGAAGTCAACAAATCAGCCGCTTCAGCATCGGTACGGGCCAAGATGATGGTTGGCACGCCCATTACGTCTGCGGCCAAACGTGCAGAGATCAATTTCTGTACAGATTCTGCTGTAGGCAACAATACCTTACCGCCCAAGTGACCACATTTTTTCACTGAAGACAATTGGTCTTCGAAGTGAACGCCGGCAGCACCTTGCTTGATCAATGCTTTACTCAATTCAAATGCATTCAATACACCACCGAAGCCCGCTTCAGCATCGGCAACGATTGGTGCGTAGTAATTAATATAGCCAGCATCGCCTGGGTTAATGCCTTTAGCAGTTTGAATCTCATCAGCACGTTGAAATGAGTTATTAATACGCTCAACCATCTTAGGTACTGAATCCACTGGATACAAAGATTGGTCTGGATACATCGCTGCATAAGAGTTACCGTCAGCAGCAACTTGCCAACCAGACAAATAAATTGCTTGAATACCTGCTTTAACTTGCTGCATTGCTTGACCACCAGTCAAAGCACCTAAGCAGTTAACGTAAGCTTCATTGTTTACCAAGTCCCAAAGCTTCTCAGCTCCATGCTTAGCCAATGTGTGCTCAATCTTTAATGAACCACGCAGACGAACAACGTCTTCTGCTGTGTAGCCACGGGTAATACCTTTCCAACGTGGGTTGGTATCCCAATCTTTTTGAATTGCTGCAATTTCTGCTTTGCGATCTGCCATGTTTTTCTCCCTAAGTTAAACAGGTACTTCAATAATGTTGGACCATTTGGACTGATGAAGAAGCCAATCAAGTCTTATGTCTTATATAAGAGTTTAGACACTTCAAGAAAGCTAGCAAGAAAAATTTACAGTATTTGCAAAAATAATAAAACTATTAAAAACAGTAACTTATCTTTTTATTTTTATAATGCGAAAGATTAGATCACTGTTTGAAATGAACTCCAGCAGAATATATTGCACTGCATTTTACGCAGCGTAATGACATTTCATATTGTGGAAGCTAATGCCTACTGTTCAAGCAGATTTAGCATGCCCAAGAGTAGATACCTTAAATCCGGTCAAAATGATCATGAGCTGGAGAACGGCAACGCCAATAAATAATAGTTTTGGCAGGCCGCTATCTAGGAATATGCCAAACATCAGAGGGCTTAAGGCGGCACCCAAATCTATCCCCGAATACACAATCCCGTACACCCTACCCGACGAGCCTGACGGTGTTGCATTACGAATCATCAGGTCACGAGATGGGGCAGCAATACCTAAACCAAGACCGATCACTATAAAAGCCAACACAATGATCTCTAAGGGCACGAAGCCGCTTGCCAACAGTAATCCCATCGCAATGTTGACAGTGAAGCACAGAGTGATAATTCTTTCTGGTACTTTCAGGCGAGTAGCAAGAAAAGCGCCTAACAACATTCCGCCCGCACCACCAATTGACATGAGAGTCAAATAATAATTACCGGAACTGACTGCAAGATCATAAATTTTAAAAAGCGCAGTCGGTGCAAATGATTGCAGCCCAGTGGTTGCCGCCATGCTGAAGAAAAAGAAAATCCAGCAAAGCCAAACAGCAGGTAGCCTCATAAAGCCAAAGGTAGTCAGTGGAGCAGCACCTGGATTATTTTCAGCATGCTTACTTTCAGACTCTGCTCTGCGTGCATGAACGTCATCTACTAAACGTGCACGATTGAGCCAAAGCGTTACGAGGATCAAAGCTTCAAGCGCTGCTGCAGCCAAGAAGGCAATACGCCAATCAAATAGCGTAGTCACAGCCACCATAAAGGCTGGGGCAGCGGCCCACCCTAGATAGCCTGCGAGTCCATGAATAGAATAGGCATAGGGCAAGTTAGCTGGAGAAATTTTATGATTAATGAGTGTGTAATCGACTGGATGAAAAATACCATTACCGCAACCAGCAACTACTGCACCCAAAACCAAAGTCCAGTAACCCACACTCTGAGAGTAAATGAGAGCGGCCAATACCAAGAGTCCAATCCCAGCAAATAAAACAGGGCGCGCTCCAATGCGATCAACTAAAAAACCAGAAGCGGCTTGAACCATACAAGAGACCACAAAAAAAATGGTCATGAGCAATCCAAGCTCAGCATAGTTAAAGCCAAAATCTGCCTTTAGCCATGGGAACATGGGCGGCAGAATCAGATGAAAGAAGTGAGAGCTGCCGTGCGCTAGGCTAATGAGAGCAATAACCCGGACATCACTGGCACGCCTACTAGTGAGGGCAACAGTCATGTACCGAGTTTACTGGCGCAGAAAGATTTCTGCTGAACTCCATTGCTTACTGCTTAGTGCACTTGCCTGGTAAAACTAAATTCACCTTTTTTATCCACATCAACAGGCACCACATCCTTAGGACCAAACTTGCCTTCCAAAATCATCTTGGAGACTGGGTTCTCAATGTGTTGCTGAATGGCGCGCTTCAGCGGTCTCGCTCCAAATACTGGATCAAAGCCTACTTCAGCGATCTTATTCAAGGCAGCATCAGAAACTTCAAGCTGCATATCCACTTTTGCCAAACGATCAGACAAGTTTTTGAGCAAGATCTTAGCGATATTCGCAATATTGCCTTTATCAAGACCATGGAAGACCACGATCTCATCGATTCGATTCAAGAACTCTGGACGGAAGTGATTCTTCAGCTCTTCAAATACCGCTTCTTTAATTTCAGATTGCTTCTTGTCTGCCATAGATTGGATCAAATGCGAACCAATATTGCTGGTCATCACAATCACAGTGTTCTTAAAGTCAACAGTACGACCTTGACCATCCGTCAAACGGCCATCATCGAGCACTTGCAAGAGAATGTTAAAGACATCAGGATGTGCTTTTTCGATTTCATCAAACAGAATGACGCTGTATGGATGGCGACGCACTTGCTCGGTCAGGTAGCCACCTTCTTCGTAACCAACATAACCGGGAGGCGCACCAATTAAACGAGCAACGCTATGCTTTTCCATGAACTCACTCATATCAATCCGAATGAGGTGATCTTCACTATCAAACAAGAAGCCAGCCAAAGCCTTGCATAGCTCAGTCTTACCTACACCGGTAGGCCCTAAGAACAAGAATGATCCATATGGACGATTCTCCTCAGATAAACCAGCACGGGAACGACGGATGGCATCAGAAACCGCCCGAATCGCTTCTTCTTGACCAACCACACGCTTGTGTAGCAACTCTTCCATTTTGAGCAGTTTGTCGCGCTCGCCTTGCATCATTTTTGATACAGGGATACCCGTAGCACGAGAAACCACTTCGGCAATTTCTTCGGCACCGACTTGCGTACGCAAGAGTTTATTTTTCACTACGCCGTCTTTATCGCCCTTTGCTTCCGCAGCGGCAGCAGATTTCAGCTTTGCCTCTAACTCAGGTAATTTGCTGTATTGCAACTCGGCAACTTTCTCAAGCTTGCCTTCACGTTGCAACTTCACAATATCGGCACGTACTTTTTCGATTTCTTCTTTGAGATGCGCAGCACCCAACACAGCGCCCTTCTCTGCTTTCCAGATTTCCTCCAGGTCAGCATATTCAGCGCCTAAGCGCTTGATCTCATCCTCAATCAAACCAAGGCGTTTTTGAGAAGCTTCATCTTTTTCTTTCTTAACCGCTTCACGCTCAATTTTTAGCTGTATTAAGCGACGATCAAGCTTATCCATTACCTCAGGCTTGGAATCAATCTCCATTCGAATACGTGAACCGGCTTCATCAATGAGGTCGATTGCTTTATCTGGCAAGAAACGATCAGTGATATAACGATGGGATAACTCTGCAGCAGCCACAATCGCTGGGTCGGTAATCTCAATACCGTGGTGTAGCTCATAACGCTCTTGCAAGCCACGCAAGATAGCAATGGTTGCCTCAACGCTCGGCTCTTCTACCATCACTTTTTGGAAACGGCGCTCTAGTGCAGGATCTTTTTCGATGTACTTACGGTACTCATCTAAAGTGGTTGCACCGATGCAATGCAATTCACCACGCGCTAAGGCAGGCTTCAGCATATTGCCAGCATCCATGGCACCATCACCTTTGCCAGCACCAACCATCGTATGAATTTCATCGATAAAGATGATGGTTTGACCTTCGTCTTTAGCAACATCACTGAGAACAGCTTTGAGGCGCTCTTCAAATTCTCCACGATACTTTGCACCCGCTAGGAGCAAGGCCATATCTAAGACCAAGACGCGCTTATCTTTTAGAGTCTCAGGAACTTCGCCGTTCACAATACGTTGTGCCAAGCCTTCCACAATTGCAGTTTTACCAACACCAGGCTCACCAATGAGCACAGGGTTATTCTTACCGCGACGCTGTAAGATCTGAATGGTGCGACGAATCTCATCATCACGACCAATCACTGGATCAAGTTTACCCATACGAGCACGCTCTGTTAAATCGACCGTGTATTTTTTGAGGGCTTCACGTTGACCTTCGGCATCTGCACTATTCACTGATTCTCCTCCGCGCACTAAATCAATAGCCGCTTCTAACGATTTACGATTTAATCCATTCTCGCGAGCCACTTTACCGAGCTCACCTTTGTCATCCGCAACTACCAGCAAAAATAGTTCACCAGCAATAAACTGGTCATTACGTTTATTGGCTTCTTTTTCACATAAGTTCAACCAATTGCTCAGCTCACGTCCTACTTGAACTTCACCGCTAGTGCCTTGGACTTCTGGCAAGTTGCTGATCACCTTTTCTACGCCTTTTTCCAGGCCTGGAACGTTAACGCCAGCACGGGTTAATAAACTTTTAGCTGCGCCATCAGAATCACGCAACATTGCCAGTAGAACGTGGGCAGGCTCAATATATTGATTGTCTTTGGCTAGAGCGATACTTTGAGCCTCGCTAAGTGCCTCTTGAAATTTGGTTGTTAATTTATCTATTCTCATTTTTAAACTCCAGATATCTATCTATAGAATATAAGGACAATATGCCAAAATTCAAGGCTTTTTCACCCTCTTTTTCAGCGAATTTACCCCTACTTTGACCTGGCTTGTTTACCTTTTAGAATGTGCTGACGGCAGCTACTATGCGGGCATCACTAACCGTTTAGAACATCGCCTGGAAGCCCACAATTCAGGACAAGGTGCGCGCTATACCAGGTCTCGTAGACCAGTCATCCTCTTGGCTACCCAAGAGCACCCGGATCGATCTGAAGCCTCTAAAGCCGAGCTCCGCTTAAAGCGTTTACAAAGGTCTGAAAAGCTGAATTTCTTTAAAAGCTAAATCCCAATACAGCTTAATTAGGCTAACCAAATTTGTGCATAACAAGTCAGGCGACTATATGCATGAGCCATACAATACGGACATAACAAAATTCATTATTGAACTGGAGATGAAATATGCAACCAAAATGGGGAATTAGAGGAATGGCGGTTGCGCCACACTCCTTAGCTTCAGAATCAGCATTATCAGTTTTGCGAGAAGGTGGCAATGCCCTAGAAGCCATGGTGGCTGCTGCTGCAACTATCGCTGTGGTCTATCCCCATATGAACTCTATTGGCGGAGACTCCTTCTGGGTCATTCATTCTCCGGGCAAAGCAATGGGTGGAATTGATGCCTGTGGAGCAGCTGCTGGATTGGCCACTAAACAATGGTATGCAGAACGTGGCATCACTAAGGCCATCCCATTTCGTGGTGCAGTAGCCGCCAATACAGTTGCTGGAACTATTTCCGGCTGGGGAGCAGCGCATCAGCTATCTAAACAAGGGCTGGGTGGCAAACTCCCTCTTGCCCGTCTTCTTGCTGATGCGATTCACTATGCCGAAGCCGGAACACCTGTCACCTTCAGCCAGTCGAGCCTAACTGCAAAGAAGGCTCAGGAGCTTAGCCCTATCCCAGGATTTGCAGAGACTTTTTTAGTAAACGGCAAAGCCCCAACTGTCGGAAGCATCTTTAAGCAAGAGCGTCTTGCAAAAACCTTACGGCAGATTGCCAAAAAAGGAAGTGATGACTATTACCGTGGTGAATTGGCTGAATCGCTGGCCAAAGAACTCACTGATTTAGGAAGTCCACTGAGATTAGACGACTTACAACGTCACAAGGCAAAACTCATAGACCCTCTTGAGCTAAAACACAGTATGGGCAAGGTCTATAACATGACGCCGCCTACGCAAGGTGTGGTCTCATTAATGATTATCGGCATCTTGGACCAGTTGAACTTAAAACGATTTAAGGTTGATAGTGCCGAATATGTTCATCATTGTGTTGAAGCTACCAAACAAGCATTTAAGGTACGAGATCAATTCGTAACCGATCCCGCATACATGACAAAACATGCGCAATCGTTCTTAGACCCTGCTTTTTTGAAAAAACTTGCTAAGAATATTGATCCAGAGAGAGCGCTTCCATGGGGTCAGGGCAAAGGTCCAGCTGACACCATTTGGATGGGCGTGATTGATGGAGATGGCAATTGTGTTTCCTTTATTCAAAGTATTTATCACGAGTTTGGTTCTGGCATTGTGCTTCCTAGCCCAGGCGTCAACTGGCAAAACCGTGGTTGCAGTTTTTCCCTTGATCCCAAAACCCTCAATCATCTCGAGCCTTACCGCAAACCATTCCATACCCTGAATCCGGCATTGGCCTTATTCAAGGATGGTCGCTCCATGGTTTACGGCACGATGGGTGGAGATGGCCAACCCCAAACTCAATGCGCAGTATTTACACGCACAGCTACTTATGGACTCAATCCACAGGATGCTATCAGTCGCCCCCGCTGGCTTCTCGGGCGAACTTGGGGCCAAACGAGTGATAGCCTGAAATTGGAATCGCGTTTTAACCCTTGGGTAGCAAAAGAGCTTCATGCCTTGGGTCATGAGATAGAAATGTTAGATGCCTTTGATGAAACTGTTGGTCATGCAGGCTGTATTATTCGCGATCCATCAGGCACACTACAAGGAGGATGGGATCCTAGAAGTGATGGCGCGGTGAGCTCGTTCTAGTATCGAATAATTATCTAGTGCCATTAAAAAAGGCTACCAAACTTGGTAGCCTTTTTCTATTTCCTAATGACAGCTTATGCGGTGCGTGTCTTCAAATACTTTGCACGCATTGGGCGGAGCACAAAGAATGCAAGAATAGCTGCTGTAGCATCTAATACGATCATGATGCCAAACACGGGAAGCCAGCTATCAGTTACACCATGAATATAGGCTGCAACTGGAGCGCCAATAATGGAACCAACACCTTGAGCCATGTACAGGAAACCATAGTTTGTAGTGGCATGCTTTTGACCAAAGGTATCAGTCAAAGTAGATGGGAATAAAGAGAAAATCTCACCCCAGCCAAAGAACACAATACCCGACAGCAATACGAACAACACAGGGTCAGAGCGTGTCATTACCCAAGCAAACATGGCAATAGCCTCTAAACCAAAGGCAATCGTCATTGTGTACTCGCGTCCAATGCGGTCAGATATCCAACCAAATATTGGTCGAGTTAAACCATTGGTAACGCGATCAATTGTTAAAGCTAAAGGTAAGGCGGCCATACCAAAAACCATGGCCGATGTAATACCAAAGTCTTTTGCAAACGCACCCATTTGAGAGATCACCATCAAACCCGATGTAGACATCATGGACATCATCAAAAACATTAGCCAAAAAACTGGTGTCTTCAACATTGTCTTTGGTGGAACTCCCGTTGCAGCAGCCTCTATCTGATCGGCCGTTTGCAGACGATCAGCATGAGGAACGCGAATACCTTGCGCAGCCAACAAACCAACAGCGCCAATGATGTAACCAAAGAATGTCAACGTGCCCTGAATGCCGGTCTCAGTCAAACTCGCAGAAATTGGGAAAGTAGTCAGCAATGCGCCGATACCATAACCAGCAGCAACCATACCCACCGCAAATCCACGATTATTTGGGAACCAACGAACCATTAAACCAACAACACCGATGTAAACAATACCAGTCCCCAATCCACCCAAAACGCCATAGGTAATGTAAAGGTGCGATACGGTAGTCAGGTTGGCTGAAAGAACCCAGCTTGCGCCCGTCAGAATTGTTCCAATGGATAACAAAAGACGAGGACCAAATTTATCGACTAAGTAACCCTGGAAAGGCGAGAAGAAAGTTTGCAACACAATCAAGATAGAAAATGTTATTTGCAGTTCTGTCAAAGTAACGCCAAGCTGCCCCATGATTGGCTTGGTAAATAATGCCCACACATATTGAGGGCTAGATATGGACATCATACAAATTACGCCTAAAGCCAATTGCACCCATTTCGACTTCAAGGGGTTGCTACTAGTACTTTCCGTGCTCAATGCTGCTGCTGTCATGAGAATCTCCTAGGTTTTGTTTAATCAAAATTTCTAAAAACTTTTGTTAATGCATTTTGATCTAAATTTACGGGTAATTACTAAGGCATTCTCTTAGATGGTGCAGAAGTGCTTATTTTGGTGCAACTTGATGCACCAATAAAAACCTCACTAGAGAATCTAATACGGCAAAGAAAATGGAATTAGTTCTTCTTCCAACGAGCCATTGCAGCTTCATCGGTAATCCGGGCATCGACCCAACGTGAACCTTGCGGGGTATCTTCTTTTTTCCAAAAGGGGGCTGCGGTTTTTAAGTAGTCCATGATGAACTCACAGGCAGCAAATGCTTCGCCTCTGTGAGCGCTGGTCACTATCACTAAAACAATTTGATCTTCAGGCAGTAATGGTCCAACTCTATGAATCACTAGAGTCTGGTAAGTATCCCAACGGGACTTTGCTTGGTCCAGAATTTCTTGGAGGGCTTTTTCAGTCATCCCAGGGTAGTGCTCTAAGGTCATCCCCTTTACTTGGCTGCCGTCATTCATATCACGCACTGTGCCCAAGAAACTCACTACAGCACCCACCCTTGGGTCGCCTTTGCGCAGCGCCGCTATTTCAGCGCTAATATCAAAATCATTTTCTTGGATGCGGATTGAGCTTGACATATCAGCCCCCCGTAACCGGCGGAAAGAATGCCACTTCCGCGCCCTCAATCAATGCCGTACTTTCATCAACCATATGTTGATTGAGTGCACAGCGCAACACCTTACCTTCAGCCAAGACTTCAGACCATGGATTACCACGATCAATGAGGTGCATTCTGAGGTCAGCAATCGTTTTTACTGCAGTCGGTAAAGCGATGTTCTCTTGCGAGACGCCAAGCGTTTCACGCAGTGATGCGAAGAAGCGTAATTCGATTTTCATGAACTCATCGTAAACCGATTATTTGAGGAGTGCATCAAAGGGGATGTATTTCACTAGGTCACCGGCCTTGATTGGCTGGTTGGGAGGGCAATCAACCAAGCCATCACCCCAAGATGCGCTGGTAAGGACGCCAGAGCTTTGATTCGGAAATATATCCAAGCCACCATTGCCATTAAGCTTCACGCGCAGGAATTCGTTACGACGATCTGCTTTTAACCAATCAAAATCTGCCCGCATCAAATAAGACTGCGGCTGTTTTACTTCACGACCTTGTAGTTTCAAAATAAAGGGTCGCACAAATAGTAAGAAAGTGACAAAGCTTGAGACTGGGTTACCAGGCAGCCCTATAAACCACGCTTCGCCATCTTTTACCTCATCGGATTTACGAACTGCACCAAATGCTAATGGCTTGCCAGGCTTGATTGCAATCTGCCATAAGTCCAATCTCCCTTCGGCCGTCACTGCAGGCTTAATGTGATCTTCTTCTCCAACCGATACACCACCAGACGTAATAATCAAATCATGATCTTTACTTGCTTTACGTAATGCTGCCCTAGTTGCATCTAGCCGATCCGGAACAATTCCCAAATCTGTGGCATCACACCCCAAAGCCTTTAGACATGCCAATAAAGTATCGCGATTGGAGTTATAGATGCCACCTGGCTTCAGTGGTTCACCAGGGAGAGCTAACTCATCACCAGTAAAGAAAGCGGCCACTCTGACACGACGCTTTACATTTAAATGCGTCAGACCAGCAGAGGCAGCAACGCCAAGCTCTTGTGGGCGCAAAAAAGTGCCTGCAGTTAAGGCTGTTTTACCTGCAGTGAGATCTTCGCCCTTTCGACGAATCCACTGACCCGATGATGGAGTGATATTGACCTGTACTTGATCAGTTAAACCTTCAGGAATACTGCAATCCTCTTGCATGACTACAGCATCCGCACCAGGCGGAACTGGCGCGCCAGTAAAAATTCTGGCAGCAGTGCCTGGTTCTAAAGTAGTACCCATCGATCCAGCCGGAATCCGTTGTGCAATTTTGAGAACACTACCGGGATTTTGAGTATCTGCAGTACGAACAGCGTAGCCATCCATCGAGGTGTTATCCAGTGGAGGCACATCGACTAAGCTGCTGACGTTTTCAGCAAGAACACGACCTAAGGAAGCTTGCATTGCAACTTGTTCAGTCTCGCCGACTGGCTTAGCATGCGACAGCAAATGATCCAAGGCCTGTTGTGCAGTCAACATGGGAGGCTTAGTCATAGCGATTAGTTGCTTGTGTATTAACTGAGATGGGTCGTAATAAATGCTTTGACCTGATTCACATCAGCATCCATATTTTCTACGCGCTGCGGCTTCGATTTAATATCTTTAAATGCAGGCGGGCATTCGGCAGGACGCCCCAAAGCTTCTTGAATCGTTTCTTCAAACTTAATAGGCAAGGCAGTCTCTAGCACGAGCATAGGAACACCTGCTTGTAGATGCTCACGAGCTACCTTCACGCCATCAGCAGTATGGGTGTCAATCATGACGCCATAACGGCTATCGATATCACGGATTGTTTCTAGGCGATTGGCATGAGTACTGCGACCCGATTGAAAGCCATACTTACCCAACTCTTTAAAGACTGCATCTTGAGAGATATCAAAGCCACCGCTTGTATCGACTTGCTTGAACATCGCCGCAGTAGCCTTGCCGTCTTGACCCATGAAGTCAAAGACAAAGCGCTCAAAGTTACTCGCTTTAGAAATATCCATCGATGGACTAGATGTATGTAAAGTCTCGGCGGACTTGCGTGCACGATACACGCCACTCCGGAAAAACTCATCCAAAACATCATTCTCATTGGTTGCTACAACCAAGTGCGCAATTGGTAAACCCATCATGCGAGCAATATGGCCAGCACATACGTTACCGAAGTTACCAGACGGTACAGTGAAAGATACTTTCTCAGAGCTGGATGCAGTTGCCAGTAAATAACCCTGGAAGTAGTAAACCACTTGAGCCACTACACGACCCCAGTTAATGGAGTTCACAGTACCAATCTGATTATTGGCTTTAAAGGCGTGATCATTACTTACCGCTTTAAGAATATCTTGGCAGTCGTCAAAGACCCCTTCTACCGCTAAATTGAAAATATTGGGATCTTGCAAGGAATACATCTGCGCAGACTGAAATGAACTCATCTTCCCGCGGGGTGAGAGCATAAATACTTTCACACCCTCTTTGCCACGCATCGCGTATTCAGCAGCACTACCAGTATCACCAGAGGTTGCGCCTAAGATATTGAGTTGTTGCCCTTTTTTCTTTAGGGCATATTCAAACAGATTGCCGAGCAATTGCATGGCCATATCTTTAAAGGCTAGTGTTGGGCCATTTGAAAGGCTGAGCAAACCAATGCGTGTGCCATGTTCTTCACCCAACCAATGCAAAGGTGTGATGTCTTTAGCGTTATCTTGAGGACGCCCATTGCAGTACACCTGCTCTGTATATGTTTTACGCAAAAGTGTACGCAAATCTACCTCAGGAATATCGTCGCAATACAGACTTAATACTTCATAAGCCAGATCAGCGTAGGACAAACTACGCCATGAATCTAATTGCGCTGGAGTGACTTGTGGATATTGGGTTGGTAAATACAATCCGCCATCCGGCGCCAATCCTCCCAAGAGAATTTCTAGAAAAGATTGTTGTGGACTGTTGCCACGAGTAGATTGATAACGCATGGATTTTGCTGAATTTTGCTTAAGACAGATTTTCTAAACGAATCTTCACAACTTCGCCTGCAACCGTTTTGAGATTCTGGATCTCTTTAATTGCGGCAAGCATGTTCTTCTCTTTGGTCTCATGTGTCAACGCAACTAAATCTGTTTGACTTTCACCTTCGTCGGCTTCTTTTTGCAAGAGCGCATCAATTGATACACCATGTGAAGCTAAGATCTTGGTGATATCAGCCAACACGCCAGCCTGATCCGCTACCCGCATACGCAAGTAATAGCTTGTAGAGATCTCACCAATCGGCAATACGGGGGTGTCCTGCACTGCATCTGGCTGGAATGCCAAGTATGGAACACGATGCTCAGGGTCCGCACTCAGCAAGCGAGTAATGTCTACTAAATCAGCGATCACTGCAGAAGCAGTAGGCTCAGCACCAGCGCCTTTGCCGTAATACAAAGTAGTGCCGACGGCGTCGCCAAACACTTGAACCGCGTTCATAGCACCCTCAACGTTTGCAATCAAGCGCTTTGCGGGAATTAAGGTCGGGTGCACACGCAACTCAACACCGGTTGGTGATTTCTTAGCAATACCAAGTAACTTAATGCGATAACCTAACTGCTCTGCATAGCAAATATCACTTGCGGCTAATTTAGTAATACCTTCAATATGGGCTTTATCAAATTGCATCGGTATACCAAATGCAATTGCGCTCATGATGGTTGCTTTGTGAGCAGCGTCAACACCTTCAATATCAAAAGTAGGATCTGCTTCGGCATAGCCAAGACGTTGCGCTTCTTTCAGCACAGTCTCAAAATCTAAACCTTTATCGCGCATCTCAGAAAGAATGAAGTTCGTTGTGCCATTGATAATGCCGGCAATCCATTCAATACGATTAGCAGTTAAGCCTTCACGCAAGGCTTTAATAATCGGAATGCCTCCAGCAACTGCTGCCTCAAAGGCAACCATCACACCCTTGGCATGAGCAGCTTTGAAAATCTCATTACCGTGAACAGCAATTAAGGCTTTATTTGCCGTCACAACATGCTTACCGGCAGCAATCGCCTCTAAAACCAAATCTTTAGCAATACCGTAGCCCCCAATGAGCTCCACAACGATATCGATTTCAGGATTATTGATGACGGCACGCGCATCAGTGACGATTTGTGCACGATCTTTCACGATCTCTTTGGCACGCTCAACATTAAGATCAGCTACAGTATTAATGCGAATGCCACGGCCCGCACGACGGGTTATCTCATCTTGGTTGCGCTCGAGCACGGTGAATACGCCACCACCAACAGTGCCAATACCTAATAGACCAACTTGAATCGGTTTCATGATGCCTTTGATGCGGTTGAAGAAGCCTTGCGGCCATGTTTATTACGATAGCGCTCCAGAAAACGCGCGAGACGGCTGATCGCTTCTTTAAGCACATCTTCATGCGGTAAGAACACCACCCTGAAATGATCAGGCTTGCCCCAATTAAAACCAGAGCCCTGCACTAACAATACTTTCTCCTCTTTCAGAAGATCCGCAACAAATTGTTGGTCATCTTCAATCGGGTACATCTCGGGATCTAATTTTGGAAATAAATACAAAGCAGATTTAGGTTTAACGCAAGTCACACCGGGAATTTCTGTAATCAACTTCCAAGCAAGATCACGTTGTCTTGCAAGGCGCCCGCCTTCAGCTACCAAATCATTAATGCTTTGGTAACCACCAAGGGCAGTTTGGATTGCATACTGACCTGGCACATTTGCACATAAGCGCATCGAGGCCAACATATTGAGGCCTTCAATATAGTCGCGCACCATCTCTTTATCCCCAGAAACCACCATCCAGCCTGCACGGTAGCCGCATGAGCGATAGTTCTTAGAGAGGCCATTGAAAGTTATTACTACCACATCGGTAGACAAAGAAGCCAAGGAGATATGCTTCTCCTCGTCATACAACATCTTGTCGTAAATTTCGTCAGCAAACAAAATTAAGCCGTGCTCACGAGCAATTTTTGTAATCTCTAGCAATACTTCTTTGGAATAAATTGCGCCTGTTGGATTATTGGGATTAATCACGACAATCGCTTTGGTACGTGGTGTAATTTTTTTACGCAGATCATTTAAGTCTGGTGCCCAGTCATTCGCTTCATCGCAAAGATAGTGCACTGGTGTGCCACTAGATAAACTCACTGCAGCAGTCCACAGTGGATAGTCTGGCGCAGGCACTAAGACTTCATCGCCATCATTGAGCAATGCATTCATCGATAGAACGATGAGTTCAGAAACGCCATTGCCGGTATAGACATCATCAAGCATTACGCCTTGAATGCCTTTTTCTTGGCAATACTGCATGATGGCTTTACGAGCAGCAAAAATCCCTTTGGAGTCAGAATATGCTGAGGCATTACTCAAATTTCGAATCATGTCCAACTGAATCTCCTCGGGAGGATCAAAACCAAAAACCCCTACGTTTCCGATGTTTAATTTGATGAGTTTGTGACCCTCTTCTTCCATGCGCTGAGCGATCTCAAGCACCGGCCCACGAATGTCATAACAGACGTGATTGAGTTTTTGGGACTTTAGGATGGGTTTCACAATAAATTTAAGGGTA
Source organism: Polynucleobacter sp. MWH-Svant-W18 (assembly GCF_018687495.1). NCBI lineage: Bacteria > Pseudomonadati > Pseudomonadota > Betaproteobacteria > Burkholderiales > Burkholderiaceae > Polynucleobacter > Polynucleobacter sp. MWH-Svant-W18. Next base: position 425,397 of record NZ_CP061293.1, on the reverse strand, counting down.
AGTTCTTGAAATCTTGGAAAAAACAGCTAGCTATAATCCACATAATTATGACAGAGAGTCCACTTGAAGCTTCAATCTGACCCCTATTCCGGAGCAAATACGATCACCGGCTACGGGGATGGTTACGTCGAAATCAACCGGACGCCCTATGCCCATGCTGTCTTATTGAGCTCTGACGGGGCAATCAATGAGTGGCCTGTGCAGTCATTTGACACTCTAGAAGCAGACCATTTTGCACAAATGGTTGTCCTCAAGCCCGAATTGATCCTGATTGGAACTGGGCGGAAACAGCGCTTTCCCAAACCAGAACTCTTAAAAGCCCTCATTTCAGCAAAAATTGGCTTTGAAATCATGGATTCTCAAGCCGCTTGCCGCACCTACAACATTTTGGTTGGCGAAGGACGCCAAGTACTGCTGGCTTTAATTGTGGAGCCCATTTAATGCAATTTGGGCAAATTCGACAATCATCCGCTTTGCACCCAGGCAAAATTTTATTGCTCGTCATTATTTATGGCTTGCTCTGGTTTGGCACACTGAACTACCGCCACCTCATTCCATCCGATGAGGGACGCTATGCTGAAATTGCGCGCGAGATGTTGGTTACGGGTGATTGGATTACACCCCGTTACAACGGCTATAAATATTTTGAGAAACCGCCCCTGCAAATGTGGGCGACCGCAGCAGCATTTCAAGTGTTTGGCATTGGTGATTGGCAAGCGCGCTTATGGACCGGACTCACCGGCTTCCTGACGATTTTGTTGATTGGCTTTACAGGCGCACGCATCTATAGTGCGAGAGCTGGATGGTTAGCAGCTGTAGTGCTTGCATCCAGCCCTATGTGGGTGATTAGCGGTCACTTCAATTCTTTGGACATGGGTCTATCGTCCCTTTTGGTCGCCGCACTGTGCAGCGTTCTATTGGCACAAACCTCGCCCAACACACTACATCGTCGCAATTGGATGTGGGTCTGTTGGATCCTGATGGGGCTTGCCACGCTTTCCAAGGGATTGATTGGTGCAGCCATTCCAGCAATGGTGTTTATTGCTTATTCTGTGAGCGCATGGGATTGGAAAATTTGGACGCGTATTCGTTTATTCAGTGGCATCGTTTTGTTTTTAGCGGTCACTGCGCCCTGGTTTATCTTGGTAGCACAGCGCAATCCTGAATTTTTAGAGTTCTTCTTCATCCATGAGCATTTACAACGCTTCACTCAGGATGCACACAGCAGAACAGGCCCAATTTATTATTTTGTCCCACTACTAATCATTGGTTTATTGCCTTGGGTATTGCAAATTCCTGGAGCAATTGCGCAAGCGTGGTCTGAGCGCAAACATGACATCACCAAATTCTCCAGCGGTCGACTCTTAACTTGTTGGTTTGTGGTGATTTTTGTTTTCTTTAGCGTCTCACACTCAAAGCTGCCGGGCTACATCATTCCTATTTTTCCTGCCCTTGCATTATTGATCGGCAATCGACTAGATCGTTTATTGGGCTTTACCAATTCCATGGGATTACCTTGGAAATTACAAACCCTGGGTTTTGCAACCCTCGGTTGCATTGGCTTTCTCTTTTTATCTGACATCGGCAAACAAGCAAGGCCTGATGAAATTGAAGCTTATGCGCAATATACCTATTGGGTCATTGCAGCACTCATTGCACTCATCAGTTTTAGTCTGTTTGCGGCACTTCAATCCAAGCGCAATGGTCTACAAAGTATTGTGAGCTTTGCTGGTGGATTCTTTCTCTGCGCCATCATTGCAGGAACTGGTCATGAAAGCTTAGGTCGTGCGGTTTCTGGTATTGATCTTGCTAACCGAGTAAAAGCATCCATTCCAGAAAAAGTGAACTTCTATTCTGTACGGCTGTTAGATCACACGGTGCCGTTTTATCTTGGTAGAACCATGATCATGGTTGAATCTCCAGATGAACTGGAGTTTGGCGTCAATCAAGAGCCAGAGCTCTGGATGCCAAGCCTAGATGCCTTCATCATTCGCTGGAAAGAAGACCCTACAGCGTATGCCTTAATGGTTCCTGAGCAGTATGTCGCACTTCAGGAGCTAAATCTGCCCATGCAAGAAGTAGATCGAGACTCTCGCAGGGTGATCGTGAAACACCCCGACACATCCAACCTGGCAAACGGTCCGCAGTAAAGTAATATAAGACCCATGTCCACCAGTCCTGCATTCATCCCCTTTACGCGCCCAAGCTTCAATCAAGAAACGATTGATGCAGTTGCAGAAGTATTGCGTTCTGGCTGGGTAACTTCTGGACCAAAACTGGCCGAGTTTGAAGCAACACTGAGTGAATATTTTGGTGGTCGTCCAGTACGCTGCTTTGCGAATGGCACAGCGACTATGAAGATTGCATTACAAGTTGCTGGTATTGGTGTAGGTGATGAAGTGATTACCACCCCAATTTCTTGGGTAGCAACTTCCAATGTTATCTTGAGCGTTGGTGCAAAACCGGTCTTTATTGATATTGATCCACATACACGCAATATTGATCTCAATAAAGTAGCGGCAGCGATCACACCAAAAACACGAGCGATCATGCCAGTCTATCTTGCAGGTCTACCAGTCAATATGGATCAGCTCTATTCAATTGCTAAACAACATAATCTGCGCGTGATTGAAGATGCCGCTCAAGCCTTTGGTTCACAATGGCAAGGCAAGAAGATTGGCAGCTTCGGAGATCTCGTGAGCTTTAGCTTTCAAGCCAATAAGAACCTCACCACTGTCGAGGGCGGTTGCCTGGTTTTCAATAATGATGATGAAGCCAAGCTAGCTGAAAAATTCCGCCTCCAAGGCCTAACCCGTCAGGGTATGGATGGTATGGACGTTGATGTATTAGGTGGTAAAGATAATCTCACCGATGTGAATGCGGTGATTGGCTTGCAACAGCTGAAACAATTACCTGCGTATCAAGCACGTCGCGCTGCATTAGCGCGCCAATACTTCGATGCGATCCGTGCTGAACTGAAGTCTGCTGGATTAGAAACTCTCAAAATAGAACTCCCAGTGGAAAACTTTACTGAGAGCAATTGGCATATGTTTCAAGTGGTCCTGCCACTTGATGAGCTCAATGTTGATCGTGCTCAAGTCATGACTGAATTGAAAGAATTGGGCATTGGTACTGGGGTGCACTACCCAGCAATCACCAGCTTTACTTTATATAAAGAGTTGGGCTACAAGACAAGTGATACCCCTAATGCTCAGCGCATCGGGCGCTCTATTTTGACTCTCCCACTCTTCCCAGGCATGGCAGATGCAGACATCACTCGCATTGCCAGCGAACTAGTGGGAATCCTCAAGAAACACCGTAAAAACTAGTCATATTCAGTTTTAAGGGTTTGAAACCCAGAATCAGGCAAAATTGCGCCATGACTGCTAATTTAGTTGCCAATCCAAAGCTCAGCGTTGTTATCCCCGTATATAACGAGGAAGATGGTCTTCAAGCCCTCTTTGATCGCCTCTACCCAGCCTTAGATGCCCTGGCTGGCAAACACCAACTTTCTTACGAAATCGTTTTTGTAAACGACGGCAGTAAAGATCGCTCAGCAGGGATTTTGGCTAAGCAAGTTGAATTGCGCCCTGATGTCACTCGCGCCGTCTTATTTCATAGCAACTTTGGTCAACATATGGCCATCATGGCGGGCTTTGAATACGCCAAGGGTGAATACATCATTACCCTAGATGCTGACTTACAAAATCCCCCTGAAGAAATTGATGCTCTCGCAAATCAATTAATCAAGGGTCATGATTATGTTGGCACGATTCGTGCAGATCGTCGCGATAGCTTTTTCAGAAAATTTGCTTCACGTTTGATGAATCGTCTACGTGAAAGAATTACGCGTATCACCATGACTGACCAAGGATGCATGTTGCGTGGTTACAGCCGTCGGATTGTTGACCTCGTTCGACAATGTGATGAGAACAACACCTTTATTCCGGCGCTAGCTTATACCTTTGCTGCGAACCCTACCGAAATCACCGTCAAGCATGAAGAGCGCTTTGCTGGTGAGTCGAAGTACAGCCTATACCAACTCATTCGTTTGAACTTTGATTTGGTCACTGGCTTTTCGATCATGCCTTTGCAGATTTTCTCCATCCTCGGCATGTTGCTCTCACTCGCTGCTGGTAGCTTGTTTGTGTACCTCTTGGTCCGCCGCTTCCTTCTAGGCGCTGAGGTTGAAGGTGTCTTTACCCTCTTTGCCCTAACCTTCTTTCTCATTGGCGTGATGCTCTTTGGGCTTGGCTTGCTGGGTGAATATATTGGTCGCATCTACCAGCAAATCCGTAATCGTCCACGTTATGTGGTGCAAACTGTTTTAGAGAAAAAATAATTGCACGCAGTCGTTTTCGCTTATCACGATGTTGGTGTCAATTGCCTCAAGGCACTTCTCAATGCAGGTATTCAGGTTGATCTAGTAGTCACTCACCAGGATGATCCTAATGAGAATGTGTGGTTCGGTAGCGTAGCAAAACTCTGCGAAGAAAAAAATATTCCTTGCATCACTTCAAGTGCAAGTAAATTAAATGATTTAATTCCTAAGCTGCAAGCACTATCACCGGATTACATTTTTTCTTTCTACTATCGACACATGATCCCTGCGCAGATTTTGGCGTGCGCCAAGATTGCTGCATTGAATATGCACGGCTCGCTACTACCAAAGTACCGTGGCCGCGCACCAGTGAATTGGGCGATTCTGAATGGCGAATCCGAAACTGGTGCCACCTTACACATCATGGAAGCAAAACCAGATGCCGGCGATATTGTTGGTCAAGTTGCAGTGACTATTGGTGCCGATGAAACCGCCACCGAGGTTTTCGGCAAAGTCAGCCAAGCGGCGGTAAAAGTGATTGAAGCAGTTCTTCCCAGCCTGATTGCTGGGAAAGTACCCCGTAAGCCTAATGAGCTCAAAAAAGGTAGTTATTTTGGCGGCAGAAAGCCTGCCGACGGGCAAATTCATTGGAATCAAACTGCTGCGCAGGTTCACAACCTGGTCAGGGCGGTTGCGCCCCCTTATCCAGGTGCGTTTACAGAATATGCAGGCAAAACCATGATTGTGGCCAAAACGAGTCTCAATCAGCCTATTCCTGAGCATCTCAATCTTGGGGTTTGTGGCATCCAAGTGGTTGATAATCAGGTATTCGGCATCTGCGGGGACCGCCAGGTAGTAGAAATTTTGGAATGGTTTCCGGCAAGCAAATAAGCATGAAATACAAATTAGATTAAAACGAGGCAGTAACAATGAAAAAAGTACTCATTCTTGGTGTGAACGGTTTTATTGGTCACCATCTCTCAAAACGCATTCTGGAGACAACCGATTGGGATGTCTACGGCATGGATATGCAAAATGACCGTCTCGGTGATTTGATTAACCATCCGCGCATGCATTTTTTTGAAGGCGACATCACCATTAATAAAGAATGGGTGGAGTATCACATCCGTAAATGCGATGTCATCTTGCCCTTAGTGGCAATTGCCACTCCCGCAACCTATGTACAACAACCATTGAAAGTATTCGAGCTAGACTTCGAGGCGAACTTGCCAATCGTCCGCTCTGCTGTGAAATATAAAAAGCATTTGGTATTTCCATCAACCTCCGAGGTTTATGGCATGTGCGAGGACAGTGAATTTGATCCTGCCAAATCCAATATGGTCTATGGCCCCATCAATAAACCACGTTGGATCTACGCTTGCTCCAAGCAGCTCATGGATCGTGTGATTTGGGGTTATGGCATGGAAGGCCTGCGCTTTACTCTGTTCCGTCCATTTAACTGGATTGGCCCTGGTCTAGATAGTATCTACACACCAAAAGAAGGTTCATCCCGCGTAGTGACTCAGTTCTTAGGTCATATTGTGCGTGGCGAGCCTATCAACCTTGTTGATGGTGGTGCGCAGAAGCGCGCCTTCACTTATGTGGATGATGGTATCGATGCATTGATGCGCATCATTGATAACAAAGATGGCGTGGCTAACGGCAAGATTTACAACATCGGCAATCCAAAAAATAATCACTCAGTACGTGAACTTGCTAATCAAATGTTAGAGATTGCTCGCAGTATTCCTGAATACGCCAAGACCGCAAATGAAGTTAAGATTGTTGAAACAACATCAGGCGCGTATTACGGTGAAGGTTATCAAGATGTGCAAAACCGTGTTCCAGCGATTGATAACACGATGAGTGAATTAGCTTGGAAGCCAACTACTTCGATGACAGATGCCCTCAAGAATATTTTTGAAGCTTATCGTCAAGACGTAGAAAAAGCCCGCTCTTTAGTCGATACAGAATAAGTACAGGGGTTCATGGCAAAGATTGCTCTCAAGGTTGATGTTGATACCTTACGTGGCACCAAAGAAGGTGTCCCAAATCTAGCCCGCACACTCAAGCGCTTTGGCCTGAAGGCTACCTTCTTGTTTAGCCTGGGTCCCGACCATACTGGTTGGGCCTTAAAGCGGGTCTTCCGCCCAGGCTTTCTGAAAAAAGTGAGCCGTACTTCTGTCGTTGAGCACTACGGCATTAAAACCCTCCTCTATGGTGTCCTCCTACCAGGTCCAGATATTGGCAAACAAGCTACTGCAGAAATGCGTGCAATTGACCAAGCCGGTCATGAAACTGGTATTCATACTTGGGACCATGTAGCTTGGCAAGACGCAGTGCGCGATCAAGACTCCGCATGGACCAAAGCAATGATGCAAAAAAGTTGGGATCGCTTCGTTGAAATTTTTGGTCATGTGCCAGTAACTTATGGTGCTGCTGGCTGGCAAATGAACGAAGTAGCATTTGAACAACTGGATCAATGGGGTATCGCCTACTCATCCGATGGCAGGGCTGAACCCAATCTCATGCCGTATCGATTGGCGCTACCTGCAGGCAAAGCAAGGCATGTGCAATATCCCACGACCTTACCCACTTTTGATGAACTCATTGGGATCAATGGCGCAGATGAATTCGGCGCAGTCAAAAAACTCTTAGAGATCACGCAAAGCAACCCCAATGATCAGGTTTTCACCTTACATGCTGAACTAGAGGGGCAAAAGCTATTGCCAGCCTTTGAACGGCTCTTAGCTGGATGGCTAGCTCAAGGCCATGATCTAGTGACTATGGGTGAACTGCATAAATCCTGGGAAGCGACCAAGCAACTCGATAAAATAGCCGTGTTACCCGTCACCTGGGGTGAAATACCAAACCGCAGTGGCGAGCTGATTATTCAGAATCACTAATTTAGACTTACTTAGTAGCAAATAACAAAGGATCATCATGACAGTAGCTATCGGTCAATCCATGCCAGAGTGCGCCATTCCTGCAACATCAGGACTGACTTTTTCTCCCGCATCCGCTAAAGGCAAAAAATTGGTGCTGTACTTTTACCCTAAAGATATGACTCCAGGTTGCACTGCTGAGTCAGGTGAGTTTCGTGACAATATTGAGGCATTTACTAAAGCCAATACTTTGATCGTTGGCGTATCACGCGATAGCCTCAAGTCTCATGATAATTTTCGCAGCAAATTAGAGCTGCCATTTGAACTGGTTGCCGATACTGAAGAAAAGCTTTGCCAACTCTTTGGTGTCATGAAAATGAAAAATATGTACGGCAAACAGGTCCGTGGAGTCGAGCGTAGCACCTTCCTTTTTGACTCCTCTGGCAAGCTCGTAAAAGAGTGGCGTGGACTTAAAGTTCCTGGTCATGTGACAGAGGTATTACAAGCGGCCCAGGCTACCAAGTAATTTTTACAACAATTTGTTCCGAGGTGCTTGCAAACCCTAAAATTTGGGGTAAAGTAATTCATATGCACCGTAAACGACGGGAAAGTCTGACAAGCCGTTTGAATCAGAAACCTGAATATTTCAGAACAGGTTCGGGGAATAACCCCCTCCGTTTTTTAGAAATCATTGCAACCAGTTTCGTAATAAACCGCCAATGCACTCCGCATGGCGGTTTTTTCTTTTAGGAGAGTCCATGCCATTGCCACCCATCCCAACTCAAATTGCTGATCAAGTAAAACTCAGTCGCAAAGACACTCCAGATTTGAAGAAACGTCCCGCCCCAGCAAAACCAGTAGTGATGGAAACTTCCGATTGGACTAATGATGTGGCAGAAGATTTATCTGCAGCTGAAGTAGCCTTGGAAAAAATTAAGGCGGATCGTAGTCCCGCTCGCCATGAGCATAAGGCTGCCGCACCAGCTAAGCCTAAACGCGTTGTGCGCACTGGACCCCCAAGTTTGTTCGTCCTCGATACCAACGTGTTGATGCATGATCCTAGTTCATTGTTCCGCTTCTCTGAACATGATCTGTATTTACCGATGACCACTCTTGAGGAATTAGACAACCACAAGAAAGGGATGACTGAGGTTGCACGTAATGCTCGTACAGTCAGCAGATCTTTAGATCAGTTGATTGCCGGTACTAGTGGCACATTAGATGATGGCATTCCCCTAAACAAGCTTGGTAACCAAGATGTTTCTGGTCGCCTCTTCTTCCAAACCAAACTCGCCACTCAAGCCTTGCCCGAGGGACTCCCAGAGGGCAAAGGTGACAACATGATTTTGGCCGTAGTGAGCGAGTTACAAAAAACTCGCAATGGTCAAGAAGTGGTATTGGTATCGAAAGATATCAATATGCGTATTAAAGCGCGTGCACTTGGTCTACCTGCTGAAGATTACTTCAATGACCAAGTATTAGAAGATCGTGACTTGATGTACTCCGGAGTGATGGCTTTATCTGCTGACTTCTGGCCTAAGCATGGCAAAGATATGGAAAGTTGGGCTGACTCTAAGTCTGGCACGATGTATTACCGAGTTACTGGTCCCGCAGTACCGAGCATGCTAGTCAATCAATTTGTGTATCAAGAAAATCCGGATGGCTCCACTCCCTTCTATGCCCATGTTAGGGAGATCAACGGCAAAACGGCTCTCCTGCAAACGCTCAGAGACTTTTCTCATCAGAAAAACAATGTCTGGAGCGTAACTGCACGTAATCGTGAACAGAACTTCGCCATGAACTTGCTCATGAACCCAGATGTGGATTTTGTGACCCTTTTAGGTCAAGCAGGTACTGGTAAAACCTTGTTAGCGCTGGCTGCAGGTCTAGAACAAGTGCTGGATAGTAAACGCTATAACGAGATCATCATTACTCGAGCAACCGTTCCAGTAGGCGAGGACATTGGTTTCTTACCGGGCACCGAAGAAGAAAAAATGCAGCCATGGATGGGCGCATTCGATGACAACTTAGAAGTGCTCCAGCGCAATGACGATGCTGGCGAATGGGGTCGCGCTGCAACTCAAGAACTCATTCGTTCGCGCATCAAGGTCAAGAGCATGAACTTTATGCGCGGCAGAACCTTTGTGAGTAAGTTCGTCATTATTGATGAAGCGCAAAACTTAACGCCAAAGCAAATGAAAACGCTCGTTACCCGTGCGGGTCCTGGAACAAAGATTGTTTGCCTAGGAAACATTGCGCAGATCGATACTCCTTACTTAACTGAAGGCTCATCTGGTCTTACCTATGTCGTGGACCGCTTCAAAGGTTGGCGCCATGGTGGGCATGTGACTCTGGCACGCGGTGAACGTTCACGTCTTGCGGATCATGCTGCTGACGCACTCTAAGCAAACCCTCTCATGCCGCACTCTCATAGGGTGCGGCATTTTTATTTGTACTCTGCTGGTACTCAGTGGCTGTAGTGTTTTTCGGGGTAACTCAGGTCCGTCAAAAGTTGCTCAATTTAAACAAGACACCAGCGTTGGTACCGAAGATATTTCGATTGCGGCTGTGGGCTTGGTGGATGTGCCCTACCGTTATGGTGGCAATACCCCAAAAGGTGGCTTTGATTGCAGTGGGCTCATCGTCTACGTTTACAACAAAGCAGCGGGCATTAAGTTGCCTCGCACGATTCAACTGATGAGCAGCCAAGGCAGAAGCATTGAAGGTCAAGCTCCAGCACCAGGAGACCTCGTATTTTTCAACACCACTGGTGAAAAATATTCCCATGCAGGGATTTATGTGGGTCAAGGAAGATTTGTACATGCCCCGAGCGCAGGTGGCACGGTTCGCCTTGATTACATCACCTCACCTTACTGGGCCGCTAAATTTACTGAGGCTAGACGTATAGCCCCCTAATATCGATTACCCTATATTCACAAACAATTGAATATTGATTAGAGTGTTTAAGTAGCCATTCAACGCAGTCTTTTACTAAAAGGGAGCAATATGAAGAACATCATCATCGCATTGAGTGTTGTATTGAGTTTCGCATTTCCGAGTTTTGCATTTGCTGATAAGGCTGCGTGTGAAGCCAAGGCAGTTAGTCACGACGGCAAGCCACTCTATGGCGCAGCAAAGGATGCCTCCATCAAAAAATGTATGGGTGATGCCAAGCCCGATGATTGCGAAGTAAAAGCTGTGAGCAAGGATGGCAAGCCTTTATATGGTGCTGCCAAAGCTGCCTCGATCAAGAAGTGTGAAGGCGGCAAGTAAAGCGATTTAAAATTTTTGTCCTTCGATGAAAAAAGCCTCGCATTGCGAGGCTTTTTATTTCTTACTGTAGTTTTATTTAGTCGCAGGAATTTAAAACGGCTCGTAACCACCTGAAGAATAACCAATAGACCCCATCGCCAGATTATCAAACTTGGTATATGGGCCTTGCCAGCTAAGACGTACTGTACCGATTGGGCCGTTACGTTGCTTACCGATGATGATCTCTGCCATCCCTTTATCGGTAGTCGTGTCTGGGTGATATACCTCATCACGATAGATGAACATAATCAAGTCAGCATCTTGCTCGATAGCGCCTGACTCACGCAGATCAGACATGATTGGGCGTTTATTGGGGCGCTGCTCAAGGCCGCGATTTAACTGTGAGAGTGCCACTACTGGGCATTGCAATTCTTTTGCGAGGGATTTGAGTGAGCGAGAGATTTCAGAAATCTCAGTGGCACGATTTTCAGAACCAGAACCACTCATCAACTGTAAGTAATCAATCACTACTAGACCTAAAGTGCCGCCAAAGTTTCTGGCAATTCTACGGGCACGGGCACGTAACTCTAAACTGGATAAAGAGCCAGTCTCATCAATCAAAATTTGGGTATTACTTAAACGAGCGATTGCATCAGTAACACGTGGCCACTCATCATCTTGCAACTTACCGGTACGCATACGGCTTTGATCAACGCGCCCTACTGAACCCAGTAAACGGGAAGCCAATTGCTCTCCGGACATTTCCATCGAAAACACTACAACCGGTAAGCCTTCAGCCAAGGCAACGTTCTCGGCAATGTTCAGTGCGAAAGCCGTTTTTCCCATCGAGGGTCTTCCAGCAACAATTACGAGGTCGCCTTTTTGCAGGCCGCTAGTTTGCTTATCTAAATCAATAAAGCCAGTAGCTATACCCGTAATGTCGCTACCACCTTGGCGGTTATACAACTCATCGATACGAGCAACTACTGTTCTTAGAAGTGGTTCGATTTCAAGGTAATCCGCTTTGCGACTACCCTCTTCACCGATTTGCAAAATACGAGATTCAGCCTCATCCAACAGCGTTCTTACTGAACGACCCTCTGGTACAAAAGCAGAATTAACAATGTTGTCTGAAACTTCAATTAAACGACGCAGAATACTGCGGTCACGAACGATGTCGCCGTAGCCTTTGATATTTGCAGCGCTAGGTGTGTTTTGCGCCAGAGAATTTAGGTAGTCAACACTGACTAAGTCGCCACCCTGTTCAGATTTAATTGCATCATGAACCGTAATGACGTCAGCGGGATGATTGTCACCAACCAAACGGGCAATGACCTTATAGATCAAAGCATGCTCAGGACGATAGAAATCTTTATCCGTTAACACGCCACCGAGACGATCCCAGGCGGTGTTATCGATCAGTAGACCGCCGAGCAGTGATTGCTCGGCTTCTACAGAGTGTGGTGGGACTTTTAAAGCCTGCACGACTGCATCCCCAGGACCCATCATGCCGGGATTTGGCATCAGGGAACGAGAACGAGATTCAGCCATGAGGCTAATTTACAGACCTAAAACTTACGCTTGCTCGCCAACTACACGAATCGTGATGTCAGCCACTACATCGGTATGAACAGCAACCGCTACAGGGTGATCACCAACCATCTTCAATGGGCCGGTAGGCATACGAACAGAAGCTTTCTCAATCATGAAACCTTTGGCTTTCAACGCATCAGCGATATCGTGATTGGTTACGGAACCAAACAAACGACCGTCAACACCTGCTTTTTGACCAATTTCAAGAACCAGGTCTTTGAGCTTTATGCCAACTGCTTCAGCTGCAGCCAATTTCTCAGCAGCCAATTTTTCCAACTCAGCACGACGCAGCGCAAAATCAGCAATAGCTGCTTCAGTAGCACGACGGGCTTTGCGTTGTGGGATTAAGAAATTACGAGCGAAACCGTCTTTAACGCGTACAACGTCGCCGAGGTTGCCCAAGTTTGTTACTTTTTCTAAAAGAATGATTTGCATTGAGGGCTCCCAATTATTTCTTGTGTTGATCGGAGAATGGCAATAAAGCCAAGAAACGAGCACGCTTAATAGCAGTGTCTAACTGACGCTGATATTTTGCTTTTGTGCCTGTTAAACGCGCAGGAGTGATCTTGGCGTTCTCGCCAATGAAGTCCTTCAATGTGTCTACATCCTTGTAATCGATTTGCTCAACGCCACCAACTGTGAAACGGCAATAACGTTTACGCTTGAACAATGGGTTCTGAGCTGGTTTCTTTTTGAAATCGGGTTTCTTTCCAAACGCCATGATGATTTCCTCTTTAATTTTTCAATTGAATGTGGTTAATATGGAAAACGAGTCTTTGATTACGTAGAGTCTTCGGGGCTAAGAATCCTTCAAACACTGCCTCAGTTCCTAAATCCATTTGCTCTAGATCCTTTTGTATGGGACCGATTGCAATGGCTTCAACGCTCATCAAGATTTTCCTTGCCACTCCTACCTCGTTTGCTTGACCGCTATGTTCTAGCTGGCAATGCATCACCGGTATTCCTGCTGGTGTAAATCGAATCGCGTCTTTAGATACCAAGATTGCAGTGAGGGTGAAATGATTCAACGCCGCTCCGCTTCTCTGATACGTTTTCTAGTCCGTGTATTCCTCTTCAAATTTCTAACTTATTCCGCTGCTACAGGAGCTTCGGATTGAGCTGATTTGCGCGCCTCTTCACGTTGCACTTCTTTCATCATGATGGAAGGCTCTACTTCAGCTTTCTTAGTCTTGATGATGAGGTGACGCAAAACAGCATCGTTAAATTTGAACGCATGCTCGAGCTCTTCCAGAGTTTTCTGGTCGCACTCAATGTTCATGCAAACGTAGTGGGCTTTAGCAAGCTTGTCGATCATGTAAGCCATCTGACGACGACCCCAGTCTTCCATACGATGGATTTTGCCGCCCGCAGCTGCTAATGTAGCTTTGTAGCGATCGATCATCGCAGGCACTTGCTCGCTTTGGTCCGGATGGACGATAAAGACGATTTCATAATGACGCATCTAACACTCCTTAAGGATAAAGTCACCTGGGCGTCTTGCTAACTTCCGATGGTTTTAAAGTTAGCGCCAGTGTGACAAGGTAGTAACAAATTGTAGGTATTACGTACAACACTTTAAAAACTGCTTTTCAGCACTTACCTAAAATCAGGCAAGACCACCATTCTAGCAAAAAAATCCTGCCAAGTCAGGGATTTATCGACATTTGCAGCATTTAATGCGAGTTGAAGCGCAATTCGCGCCCGAGGGGCAGAAAGGCTGTCTGCTGCCAAACCAAACTCAGCATCACCCATGACCATACCCGCGCCTGTGCGTGAAGTTCTCACTAAAGCCAAACCTTTGGCTGCGGCGCGCTTTAAGGGTTCGCTCCAGGCCTGATGCAGGCCGCCAAGACCTGTCCCCGCCAACACTAGACCCTGAACCTCAGAATGGATTAAAAATTCCATCATTTCAGGTCTAGCGCCTGCATGACTGGTCAAAATTTCCACCCAAGGCCACTGTTGTGGAATTGGTAAATCCTCGCCGCAGGCAGCCTCAACAGCCTTTAGCCTAGATAACCAAGAAGGGTTGATCAGGCCAATAGGGCTTGATGGGGAATCCATTAAAGGGGCATTGAGTGCCGAAGTGTGGCGTTTTGCCAAATCTCGAGCCAGACAAACCTTGCCGGCAAAGACCGCAAATATCCCACCAGGACAATTTTCTGGAGCAGTTGAGGCCCATTTCAAGGCATCCAATAGGTTTATGGGTCCGTCAGCCTGGGGTGCATTTGCCGGGAGCATGGCGCCCGTAAAAACCACTCTTTTGCCAAATTTTTCAGCAAGTTTGCCGCAAGTTGCTGATAAGAAAAAACCTGCTTCCTCAACGGTATCGCTTCCATGGGTGATCACAATGCCCTGCACTGCTGGATCCCTCAGTGCCTCCCTAACAGTTAGGCCCAATAGGGTTAGCAGCTCTTCACTTAAGTCGCGGCTATCGATATTCGCTATCTGGCGAGAAACCAGTTTCACCCTCTCTGGAATAGCCTGTTTAACCTTTTCTAAGAGGGCCTCCACCCCCAACTCTCCCGCCTGGTAAATACTTGGATTCAACTCCGGGTTTAGCGCCAAACCTGCAATCGTGCCGCCCATCCCCAAGATCAAAATGTGCGGAGATTTTTCGACTGGAGCTGAGCTTGGATTCATCCTTCCATTATCCCCCCAGCAAAAGTGCTTGAAATATCAAATAGTGCTGTATACAATCCCAGTATGGACATAAATACAGTCGATTTTCCAGAGGAGCTGACTGCCCTCCCCAAACTCACTTCCCGTCAAAGTGAGATTTTGGAATTAATTACGAAGGCCATCGATGAGAGCGGCTCTCCACCCACGCGCGCAGAAATTGCTGCCCAACTGGGATTTGCATCTGCTAACGCTGCTGAAGAGCACCTCCGCGCCTTAGCGAAAAAAGGTTATATCGAATTAACACCTGGTACCTCTCGTGGCATTCGCATTCCACAACGTTTCAACCAAACACACCACACCAATCAATATCGCCAGATGTCATTGCCATCTGGCGCCCTACAACAACTTACGCTGCCATTAATTGGTCGAGTTGCAGCTGGCTCACCCATCATGGCAGTTGAGCATGTTGAAAAACATGTACCAATTGATCCAAGTTTATTTAGTAAAGGTGCTGATTACTTATTAAAAGTAAAAGGCATGAGCATGCGCGATGCCGGTATTTTGGATGGTGATTATTTAGCCGTTAGAAAAACGACTGAAGTGCGCAATGGTGATATCGTGGTTGCACGTTTAGATGACGAAGTCACTGTGAAGCGTTGGCAGCAAAAGAAAACCGCCAATGGCATGGTGATTGAACTGCAAGCAGAAAATCCCGACTTCAAAAACATTTTGGTTGATTCCAGTCAGCCCAACTTTGCGATTGAAGGTCAAGCAGTAGGCCTCATAAGGGCTGAAGGCTTATAAGCAAACCGCTTAAAGCAAAAGGCCTCCACTGGAGGCCTTTTTCATTAGTTCGCCACTACATTACTTCCGGGTAGGTGCCACCACATTGGCATTCTTAGGTGACGAAGTAATAGTGATGATCGTTTTAGGTCCAGTGAATGGGCCTTCATTGAGCTCGACGGTCGCCGTGCGATCACCTTTTGTGAAAACTAAAATACTTGTTTTCGATTTCACGGCACTCACGGTAGTCCAACCAGCTCTTGGATATTCTGATTGGAAAAATGCATAAATATCGGTTGGTGTTTGTACACCCGACAACACTACGCGACCCACCCAGTTATCGCCACGACCAATTATTAAAGAATCTGAGCCCATCATTTTTGAGGCGGCTGGCAGAGGCATATCTCCTAAGAGCTGAGCTTGTGTTTCTTGAACTTCAGCAGGAGTGCCTGTGGCAGAGTCACCGGAGCTTGCGCATGCGCCTAACAAAGCGGATAAGAACAATGCTAATGCGCTGACTTTAAAGGTATGAATTTTAATCATGTTTCGCTTTTGAATAGTGGACGCTACCAACTGATCTGACTGAAAGTATTTTAGGGGATGCCCCCATTTCGTCAAGCGAAATTACTGGAGGCGCGTGAGGGAATCGAACCCCCGTACGAAGCTTTGCAGGCTCCTGCCTAACCACTCGGCCAACGCGCCAGTATCCGAATCAAAAATGGGAAGCTTTTGAGGGCTTCCCATCGAACTTGGAGCGGGAAAGGAGGTTCGAACTCCCGACCTATACCTTGGCAAGGTATCGCTCTACCAGCTGAGCTATTCCCGCATAACAGGGCAGTAGTTTAGCAAACAATCGCGAAGAAAGCATTATTCCCGCTGGAAACCAAAAATCCGCCCATTGAAATCTACCGCTCATCCCCATCCTGCAGGGGTTTAGAAGTATTAGTCGATTTTGCCGGCCAACTGAGGCAAGGCTTTTTTCATGTAATAGAACATCGACCAAAGCGTTAAAAAGCAAGCCACCCAAATCAACCATGTACCAATTCTGGCGCAATCCAACCATCCGAACAAAGTATCGTTCAGCAGCAGAAATGGAATCGCAATGAGTTGAGCAGTGGTTTTCAATTTACCCACCATATGTACCGCTACGCTTTTACCTGCACCCAATAAAGCCATCCACTCTCGTAATGCCGAAATCGTAATTTCGCGGCCAATAATAATCAGCGCCACCCAAACTTGTACACGGTCCATATTGAGTAGCACCAAGAGCGCTGCCGCCACAATCAATTTGTCTGCAACAGGATCCAAGAACTGACCAAACGCTGATTCCTGCTGCATGCGGCGCGCCAGAAATCCATCTAACCAATCTGTCACTGCGGCAAAAATAAAAATAATCGTTGCTAAAAGATTTTTCTCAAAAGGAGTGAACCAAGTATTGGGAAAGTAGAAAACGGCGACCAGCAAGGGTATTGCTGCAACACGCAACCAAGTTAAGGCAATGGGGATATTGAATGGCATGGAATAAGCATAAACCAAGTGGAGGTGAATAATTTAGTGGAGTTGACGATAAATTTGTTCAGCCAAAGTCAGTGAGACCCCCTCAACACTGGCAATCTCCTCAATACTGGCATTGGCAACCCCTTTTAGGCCTCCAAAACGGGCTAGAAGTTTTTGACGTCGTTTGGCACCAATTCCTTCAATCTCCTCTAAACGAGAGACTGTTCTAGCTTTGGCACGCTTAGCACGCATACCAGTAATGGCAAATCTGTGAGCCTCATCCCGAATTTGTGCCACTAACAACAATGCAGCGCTATCAATGCCCAACTCTAATGCGGGGCGCCCATCAGCAAAGATCAAAGTTTCTAAGCCCACTTTACGACCCTCGCCTTTAGCAACACCAACAATCAGGCCGACATCCATACCAAATTCTGAAAGAACTTGCCTGGCCATCTCGACTTGACCTTTGCCGCCATCAATCAAAATTACTTGTGGAATTTTATCAAGTGGCAGTTCTTGGAAGTTTGCATAGCGCCTTTGTAAGACTTGGCGCATCGCCGCATAATCATCACCAGGTGTAATGTCGTTAATATTAAAGCGACGATACTCACTGGATTGCATAGCGTTCTTTGCATAAACTACACAAGAAGCTTGCGTTGCTTCACCAGAGGTATGACTAATGTCGAAACATTCAATACGCAAGTGTTCGAGACTTTCTAAATCAAGCGCCAGAATGTCTGCCAAAGCGCGTGCTCTTGCTAATTGGCCGCCTGTCTCTACTAAGCGCTTGGTTAATGCAAGTTTGGCATTGCCTTCAGCCATTGCCAGCCAATGGCGCCTTTGCCCTTGAGGCTGATGTAGGAAGGTAATTTTTCTGCCAGCCTGCGCGTTGAGCAACTCATGCAGATCTTCAGGGGGTGCATCGCTCAGCTTTGAGACATCATCACTAATAGACTGTAGTGGATGATTTAACACCAATACTGGCGGAATTAAATTCGTTGTTGCGCGAGATGAGGCATCGGTGGCAATTTCTTCTGCAGTCTCCTCTAAATAATGTTGCGCAATAAAGGCTTCTAAAATTTCTGGCGGAGATGGTAATTCACCAGAGGTGGTTCGGAGCCCCTTTGGGAAATAAGCCCGATCCCCTAAGTGACGACCGCCACGAATCATGGCGAGATTGACACAAACCATACCTTCCATTTGTGCAACCGCAATCACATCAACATCGCCCTCACCTTCAGCAACCGTATCCATAGACTGCTGCTGCAACACACTCGAAAGGTCTGCAATGCGATCACGGAGCACTGCAGCCATTTCAAATTCCATCGCTTCACTGTGAATGTGCATTTCTTTTTCAAGCTCAGATAAAACCCGACTATGGTCACCCTCCAGAAAACGGGTCGCTTGGGCTACATCCTGACCATACTGCTGGGCACTAAGACGCCCAACACACGGGGCGCTACAGCGATGAATTTGATGCAATAGACAAGGGCGGCTACGGTTCTTAAAGACAGAGTCCTCGCAAGTTCGCAAACGAAATACTTTTTGCAGAATTTGCACACTATTGCGTACTGCCCAAGAATTCGGAAAGGGGCCAAAGTAATGATTACGCTTATCGACTTTGCCACGATATGACGCTAGCCTTGGAAATGGATGACCAGTCAACATCACATAGGGATAGGACTTATCATCCCTAAAGAGAATGTTGAATGGCGGAGCCAACTCTTTAATGAGATTGTTCTCTAGAATGAGGGCTTCGGTTTCAGTCCGTGTTACTGTGGTTTCATAACGGGCGATTTTGCCCACCATGAGCGCTATTCGTGGTGAAAGCTGTTTGCTTTGAAAATAACTGGAGACCCGTTTTTTGAGATGACGTGCTTTGCCAACATACAGAATCTGCCCTGCTTCATCAAAGAAGCGATATACCCCCGGCAATCCGGGTAGCCGTTTAACGTCCTGCTGAAGGTTTTCAAAAGAAGAATTGCTCATGCGTTGGGATATTTTCTGCCAAATCGTAGACAACTATGGTGATGCTGGTATTTGTTGGCGTCTGGCCCGAAGCTTATCCAGCATTCATGGCCAAGAAGTCCGTATTTTCTGCGATGACTTGCCAACCCTTAATTTACTCGCTTCTGGCAGCGATGAAGCTCTGGGGCACAAAATCGATATTCAGCCATGGGAAGCAAGCTATAGCAACGCACGCCACCCAATTCAAACTCCAGATGTGGTTATTGAAGCATTTGGCTGTGATTTACCAGAACGCTATCTTGCAGGGCTCTTTATTGCCTCCGTCAAACCCATCATCATCAATCTTGAGTATTTGAGTGCAGAGCCTTGGGTCGCTGAATTTCATGGCAAGGCATCCCCGCAATCGCACGGCATTCCAAAGTATTTTTTCTTTCCAGGCTTTCAAGATGGCGTTGGAGGTTTGCTACTAGACCCTATACCTTCTGAGGGGGGTGTAGTTGCCCACCAAATCCCAAAGAGCCTAAAAGAGATCTGGCTCAAACTGCGCCCCAAAGCAAAACGCATCAGTATTTTTTGCTATCCAGGCGCACCCTTGCACAAATGGCTTGAGGACCTAGCTAGCCTTGGGGAAAACATTGATGTCTTACTGACCCATGGCCATGCTGAACTCTTAAATCTCTATGGCGAGAAAGCTATTGATTTACCTTCAAACATACAACTCTTATCCATGCCCTTTGTGTCTCAAGATGAATATGACTGGGTGTTATCGCAGTGTGACTTCAATATCGTCAGAGGCGAAGATTCATTCATCCGCGCTCAGCTTGCTGGTAAACCATTCATTTGGCATATCTACCCCCAAGAAGATCGTGCACATGAAGTGAAATTAGCGGCCTTTTTAGACCTATACCTAGAAAACGCTAGCCAAGAAATGAGATTGGCCACCATTGCTGCAATGACCTGGGCAATGCCTAGCGAATGGTTTAAGTCTCTCAATGACTGGAATGGCCATGCCAAAGCCTGGCGTACCCATCTACTGACAAAACAGGGGGATGGCGGCTTGCCTGCACGCCTACTGCGCTTTATAGCCTAGGCCCTGCAATAAAGGCGTGCGGGCGGTTACAATCTTGTTTTTGATAAAAACCGCAGAAAAATCACTCTGCACCCAGGAATAGCAAGATGAAAACAGCACAAGAACTCCGCGTTGGTAACGTAGTCATGATCGGCACTGATGCCATGGTCGTATTGAAAGCCGAATATAGCCGCTCAGGCCGCAACTCCTCAGTTGTGAAAATGAAATTTAAGAATTTGTTAACTGGCGCACCAAACGAAGGTGTTTACAAAGCCGATGACAAATTTGATGTAGTGATCCTCGATAAGAAAGAGTGCACCTACTCTTACTTCGCTGACCCAATGTATGTATTTATGGATACGGAATACAACCAGTACGAAGTTGAAGCAGAGTTCATGGGTGATGCATTGAACTACCTCGAAGAAAGCATGCCTTGCGAAGTGGTGTTCTACGAAGGTAAGGCACTTTCTGTTGCGATGCCTAACTCACTTGTTCGCGAAATCATCTATACCGAGCCAGCAGTTAAAGGCGATACCAGCTCAGGAAAGGTATTGAAGAACGCAAAATTGGCTACTGGCTATGAATTGCAAGTACCATTGTTCTGCAACACTGGTGACAAGATTGAGATCGATACTCGTACAGGTGAATATCGTAGTCGCGCTAACTAATTAGCAAACTACAGATGTTCAAAAGCCCGGCATGCCGGGCTTTTTTATTACTGAATTAAGCACCTCAACTAATTAGTTAGTTTCAGTAATCTTACGACCATTCAATGGAAATGTTGGACGGGCATTCATTGGATAGAGCTTCTTAAATTGCTCCAACTGTGCCTTAGACATTTCCATCGGCGTCTTTAAAATATAAAACGTCACGCCTTCACTGCATGGAGGAGTGGTCAAAGAACCGGCGTAGCTGTAATAAGCAAGTGACTTTGGTAAGAGGCCTGCGGGATCAATTTTGCCTTTAAGGGCCACCTTACCCTCTTTATCCGGCATTTGAGCAAACACCTCCTTGAATACAGGATTTTCAGCACCCTCTTTAAAGAAAACACCAATCACTGCCAGCTTACCATCAGCACTCTGATGAACTAAGTGAGCATTAAATGGATAAGATTTTCCATCGACCTTTTCTTCGCCTGGTGCATGAAAATGGGTTTGCAAAAACTTGTAATCCACACCGGAAAGATTTGCGCCACCTGCATCAGATAATGCCACTTGAATAGTGTGACCATTATTAATGATCTCACCAGCGGAAGCTTTGTAATTTGTTTTGATTGGTGCCGTTGCTTTAGTAGCAGACATCGTTGGGATATCAATCGGTGCTTGCTGTTGACCAACCTTACAAGTAGCAAATTCTTGACTAAGATTGCCCCAATTATCGGGACCTACTTTTCCTTCGTAACCCCATGATGTTCCACCGGCAGCAAAAACTACTGTTGATGATGCAAATAAGGCTAAGGCAATAAAACGTTTTTTCATATTGCTGTCTCCATAAATACAAGCACTGTTAGATTAGATGAAATTGCTTGAGTAAACCTTTGGCATGTTGATACTCAGGTTCATTATGAAGTGTATCCCATGACATTTCAGTGACTGTTGGCATGAGTCGATTTAAGCGATTTTTAGACTCTTCAAGCTTGGTTTTAGAGACTTTGAGGCCATTGAGCAACTGATCGGCTAAATCCGGACGATTACAAATCAGCACTGCATCACAACCTGCATCTAAGGCCATTTCAGCACCCTTCACTACAGAGCCCGCAACACTCGCCCCCTCCATAGAAAGATCATCACTAAAGATTACGCCTTCAAAGCCCAGCTCTTGTCGCAAGATGGAATGCAGCCAAATCTTTGAGAAGCCTGCGGGATTTTGATCGACCATGGGGTAAATCACATGCGCAGGCATGACAGCCGCCAAACTTAAATCCAACCATTCATAAGGCTTAGCATCATCATTCAGAATTTCATTTAAGGGACGCTCATCGACTGGAATGGCCACGTGAGAATCTGCCTCAGCCCAACCATGCCCTGGAAAGTGCTTGCCGCAGTTCGCCATACCACCCAAGCGCAAACCTTCATTCAAACTCTTTGCAAGGGCAAAGACAATTTGGGGATCACGACTAAATGAACGATCGCCAATCACCCCACTACGACCAAAATCGAGATCGAGTACTGGAGTAAAACTAAAGTCGACACCGCAAGCACGTAGCTCAGTAGCTAAAACGAAGCCACAGGCCGTTGCCGCTGCCATTGCTAGCGCTGCCGATTCCGCAGCGTGACTCGATTTAGTCTTTCTACCCCATAACTCGCCTAACTTACGCATGGCTGGCAGATGGGTAAAGCCATCCGTCTTAGCACGCTGCACTCGCCCACCTTCGTGATCAATCGAGATGAGAACGTCAGGACGCAATTTTTTAATATCAGCAGTAAGTTTAGTGAGCTGTTTGCGATTGGCAAAGTTTCTGCCAAATAAAATCACGCCACCAGTCAAAGGATGCAAGATGCGACGGCGATCTTCAGCGTTTAAAACCTGACCGACCACATCTAAGGTTACTGGGCCTGGATTCATGGTGGATTTACTCATCTCTTCCTCTATATATTTTTATTTCCTGCATTTACTTTTGCGTCACAATCACATGCGCGATTGCCATGTCTTGTTCATCACTTACGGTAACTTGGGCTTCCCAGTTTTTGTCTTCCATAAATTTGGCTAGCGCCCCTGAATAAGAGGTCACCGGCTTACCGCTAGGCTCATTTAAGGTTTGCAGGGACCGCCAAGTCATTGGCATATGCATTCCTAAACCAATCGCCTTAGAAAACGCCTCCTTGGCTGCAAAACGTGTCGCTAGAAAAGCAATGCCACGCTTGTGATTACGGGCAAGGCGATGCTGAAATACCAACATCTCATCAGGACCCAAAACTCTTTCTGCTAGACGACCATTGGTGCGATCATAAGCCGCTTGTAAGCGCTCAATCTGCAGAATGTCTGTACCAATGCCGATGATCATTTTTGAAGATTTCTACCTTGAACCATGAGAGCCTTCATATCAGTGATGGCTTTTTGCCAACCCTTGAATACTGCCTCGGCCACAATGGCATGACCAATATTGAGCTCTGATAATTCAGTGATCCCTGCAATTGGCATGACATTGCCTTCATGTAGTCCGTGACCTGCATTGACCCTCAAGCCGATGTGTTTAGCAAACTGAGCCGCCTTGCGAATGCGCTCTAACTCGTTCGTTTGTTCCTGGCCTGATAAATCCGCGTAGCGGCCAGTATGTAATTCCACTACAGTAGCACCGACATCTTTAGCCGCCTGAATTTGTTTTTCATCAGGGTCGATAAATAAAGACACTCGAATACCCGCATCTTGCAATTGCTTTGTGGCGGCCTTCACTGCCTCGAAGTAAGCCAAAACATCGAGGCCACCCTCAGTAGTCACCTCTTCGCGCTTCTCAGGCACCAAACATACATCGTGTGGCTTGACCTTGCAAGCAATGTTAATCATTTCAGGAGTAACAGCGCACTCCAGGTTCATACGTATTTTGATTAGAGGACGTATTGCGAATAAATCCGCATCTTGAATATGGCGACGATCTTCGCGTAAGTGCAGAGTAATTAAATCAGCTCCGGCCTTTTCTGCTAATTGGGCGGCTTTGATGGGGTCGGGATAGACCGTACCCCGTGCATTTCGCAGAGTGGCGACATGGTCAATATTGATACCAAGTTCTAGAGCGTGCTGGGCTGTCATGACTGTAGATTACTAGATTTTCTTCAAATCAATCAAAATTTGGCGGGTAGTTAATACTTGATCTTGTAGATGCAAACTCAGTAGAAAGCGCATGAGTTGCTTGCTCTCAGAAAGCGTCTGTGAATCTGAAAAATTCCCCGCTGCAATATCTAAAAGAGATTTGCCCACCAACACCGGCCAGTGCCCTGGATCATCGCCCTGCATTGGTCGTACTCCACGCTCTGGCTGATACACATAATGGGTATCAGCTTCAGGTGCAGCATTAGTTTCTACACAGCGGTCCAAAGCGGCGGCATATCCAGTCTCTTGTAACAGCGAGAGCTCGAATGGGCGCAAAATTTCCTCTAAGCCCTTGGATTCAAATTCAAGATTTGACAATGCATTAATAGTTTCCGCATACCGGTCATAGAGTTTTTCATAATCGTCCTCACGCGCTAAAAACTTCACGAGTAGTTCATTGAGATAGAAACCACACAACAATGCATCACCTACTAGAGCAGGCATACCGCCCACCCACTCAGATTTGGTTAGGGTACGCAGTTCTGATTTACCACTCCAAGAAACGAGTAGCGGTTGAAAGCGCTGCAATACCGGGCGAAGAACTGAGTGTGGGCGCTTGGCGCCTTTAGCAATGAGGGCCATCCGGCCATGAGACCGCGTAAAAACATCCAGGATTAAGCTGGTCTCTTTATAAGGGATGCTATGCAATACAAAAGCAGGTTCGTCAGCAACACGAATTGAGGCCATCAGAATTTATTCCAGACCCTGCGCCCGTAATTCAGCGCGATCATCAGCCCAGCCACGCTTCACCTTGACCCAGGTCTCTAAAAAGACTTTGCCATCAAAGAGCTTTTCCATATCGATGCGGGCATCGGTGGAGATCTTCTTCAAACGCTCGCCCTTTGCGCCAATTATCATAGCCTTATGGCTATCACGATCTACCAAAATGGTTGCCGCAATGCGGCGCATCTTGCCATCCATCTTAAATTGATCAATCACGACTGTGCTGGTATAGGGAAGTTCTTCACCAGTAAAGCGAAATACTTTCTCGCGCAAGATTTCAGCGGCTAAGAAACGTTCACTGCGATCAGTAATCGTATCGCCATCATAGACCGCAGGTGCCTCAGGTAAATAGCCTTCCAATACATCCAGGAGTCTTTCGATATCACCAGGACTCTTGGCGCTCATCGGTACGATTTCTGCGAACTCACACTTCTGATCTTCATGCCCACCCAACTCACACCAAGGTTTAGACATTTCTTTCATAAAGTTCAGCAGCGCTTGATCACGCTCGGATGGCGTCTGAAAACGGCTATTAAACAGATCAAGCTTATTCAGAACCAGAACGACTGGCAAATCATCTGGCAAAAGTTTCAATACCTTCTTGTCATCCTCACCAAAATATCCTGCTTCAACTACGAAGCAAGCCACATTGACATCTTGCAAAGCGGTAGTCACCGTTCGGTTCAACGCCTTGTTGAGGGTATTCATCAGACGTGTCTGAAAACCTGGGGTATCAATGAAGATAAATTGAGCTTCCTCACGATTCTGAATGCCCAAAATTCGATGGCGTGTGGTTTGGGCCTTACGAGAAGTAATGCTGATCTTTTGACCAACCAAAGCATTGAGCAAGGTGGATTTACCCATATTGGGACGCCCAACAATGGCGATGGTGCCGCATCTAAACACGATTAGCCCTTCAGCTTGAGGTTTAACTGCTCTTCAGTAGCTTCTTTTTTTGCTGCTTTTTTCTTCGCTGACCGAGTTTTCTTTGGTTTACGAGATTCCTGCGGCAGCGCTTTCAGTACCGCTACCAGCGCTGTTTTTGCGGCGGATTGTTCAGCTGCGCGACGAGACGCGCCCTCACCTTTTACAGAAACCCGCAAACTAGGAATCAGGCACTCCACCTCAAACTGCTGATTATGGGCAGCGCCAGTAGTGCCAGTTACGTTATAAGTTGGCAAAGGCAGCTGATAGCTTTGTAGACACTCTTGCAAAAGTGTTTTGTCATCCTTACCCAAGGTTTTGGGATCCACATGCACCAAGATTACGGAATATAGCTTGCGTAAGCATGCCTTAGCAGCATCAAAGCCACCGTCTAAAAAGATTGCGCCGGTTACTGCCTCGAGCGTATCGGCCAAGATGGAGGGGCGACGAAAACCGCCACTCTTCAATTCACCCTCACCCAAGCGCAGATAATCAGATAGCGATAAAGTTTGTGCAATCTCATATAAAGCTTGTTGCTTCACTAGATTAGCGCGCACGCGCGATAGATCACCCTCATCCAAATCGGAGTAACGCTCGTACAGTAAATCCGCAACGACGCAGTTAAGAATAGAGTCACCTAAGAACTCCAAGCGCTCATTGTTTCTCTTGCTATGACTACGGTGAGTCAAGGCCTGGTTTAAGAGCTCCGGCTTCTTGAAGCTGTAGCCCAAGCGTTCTTGCAAGGGCATGGTGTCAATGACGGCGCGTGCGTTCATAGTGGATTACTCAAAGCCACCGATACGACCTAAGTTGCCCAGGTTTAACCAGACAAAGAAAGCTTTGCCAACAATATTCTTATCTGGCACAAAGCCCCAGTAGCGAGAATCAGCACTGTTGTCGCGGTTATCACCCATTGCAAAGTAATGCCCCGGTGGAACTGTGCAAGTCAAACCTGCTTGTTGGTACTGACAGAACTCCACACCCGGAAAACGTTCAGTCGGAAATACGGCAGATGGGCGATCAGGATCATTCAAGATCTCATGGCGATTGCCACCCAAATCTGCTGGAAAGGTTTCTGTATAGCGCTTGGCGTAACGCATATTCTCTGGATCAAGATAGGTCTCACCACCGCTGTATTGCAATGCTTGGCCATTTACTGTTAGACGCTTATCTTGATAAGTAATAACATCACCTGGTAGAGCAACAACTCGTTTGATGTAATCAACTGACTCATCACGTGGATAACGGAATACCACCACATCACCCCGCTTAGGTGAACCCAAATCCACTATCTTTTGATTGATGACCGGCAGACGAATGCCATAGGTAAATTTATTTACCAAGATGAAGTCGCCAATCTGCAAGGTTGGGATCATCGACCCAGATGGAATCTTAAATGGCTCCACGATGAAAGAGCGCAGTACAAATACCGCGCAGATGACCGGAAAGAAACCTGCCGTGTACTCCAGCCACAATGGCATACGATCAATGCCGGCAAGTTTTCTTTGGGGGGCAAAGTACATCTTGTCAGCCACCCAAGCAATGCCTGAAACAATTACCAAGATCAAGAGAATGAGAGCGAAGTTCATTAATCTTCCACCTGCAAAATCGCCAGGAAGGCTTCTTGTGGAATCTCAACGTTACCAACTTGCTTCATGCGCTTCTTACCTTCTTTTTGTTTTTCTAATAACTTGCGCTTACGGGAAATATCACCGCCATAACATTTGGCCAAGACGTTTTTACGCAAGGCTTTGACGTTTTCACGAGCGACGATATTGCTGCCGATTGCTGCTTGTATCGCTACATCAAACATTTGACGCGGAATAATGCCGCGCATCTTAGAAACTACTTCGCGACCACGATGCTGGCTATTGCTTCTGTGCACAATTACTGAGAGCGCATCAACACGTTCACCGTTAATGAGGATATCGACCTTCACTACATCTGCAGGACGATATTCTTTAAATTCATAATCCATGGAGGCATAACCGCGAGAAATAGACTTCAAGCGATCAAAGAAATCCAACACAATTTCTGCCATCGGTAACTCATAAGTCAGTTGCACTTGGCGTCCGAGGTAATTCATACCCGTTTGAATCCCACGCTTGCCAACGCACAAGGTAATGACCGAACCGACATACTCTT
This sequence comes from Polynucleobacter sp. MWH-Svant-W18, assembly GCF_018687495.1. Lineage (NCBI taxonomy): Bacteria > Pseudomonadati > Pseudomonadota > Betaproteobacteria > Burkholderiales > Burkholderiaceae > Polynucleobacter > Polynucleobacter sp. MWH-Svant-W18. The sequence goes on along the minus strand of NZ_CP061293.1, from coordinate 397,811 downwards.
GTGGCATGTAGAGGTTGACCGTTACGATCGGCTCCATAATGGTGTCAACCTTACTGGTCTCAGGCATCTTGGATGGGTTATCGACCATCAAGATCGTGCCATCCGACTGCTGTACTTGATACACCACGGTTGGCGCAGTCGTAATAAGATTCATGCCGTACTGACGCTCTAAACGCTCTTGCACAATCTCCATGTGGAGCAAACCTAGGAAGCCGCAACGGAAACCAAAACCCAAGGCTTGTGAGACCTCTGGTTCATACAAGAGTGATGCATCGTTCAGCTTGAGTTTTTCAAGAGACTCGCGCAGCTGATCGTATTCACTGGCCTCAACTGGATATAAGCCGGCAAAGACTTGGGGTTTTACCTCTTTGAAGCCGGGCAGCGGCTCAGCCGCAGGAACTCGACCTTGCTGCCCTGGAGAATGCGTAACGGTATCTCCAACCTTGGCAGCCTTTAATTCTTTGATGCCAGCAATCACAAAGCCCACTTGACCAGCAGATAGCTCTGGACGATCGACTGACTTTGGACTAAACACACCGACGTGCTCTACTAAATGGCTTGAGCCATTAGCCATTAAAGTAATTTTTTCTTTGGGTTTGAGTGTGCCGTTCACAACGCGTACCAACATCACCACACCCACGTAGTTATCAAACCAAGAGTCAATGATCAACGCTTGCAATGGATCGGCTGCGTTACCTTTTGGTGGAGGCACTCTGGCGATCATTTCCTCGATGACATCTGCAACACCTAAACCGGTTTTTGCTGAGCAAGTGACGGCTTCAGATGCATCAATACCAATGACGTCTTCAATTTCTTTTTTGGCGCGCTCAGGATCAGCTTGGGGTAAATCAATCTTATTCAGTACCGGCACAACTTCAACGCCCAACTCAAGCGCCATGTAACAGTTAGCAACTGTTTGCGCCTCAACGCCCTGACTAGCATCAACCACTAATAAGGCACCCTCACAAGCCGATAAAGATCGGCTGACCTCATATGAAAAGTCAACGTGCCCTGGGGTATCAATCAGGTTGATGTTATAAATCTTGCCGTCTTTGGCTTTGTAATTTAAAGCTGCCGTTTGCGCTTTGATAGTGATGCCGCGTTCGCGCTCAATATCCATTGAATCGAGGACCTGGGCTTCCATTTCTCGATCAGAAAGGCCGCCACACAGTTGAATAATGCGATCCGCAAGCGTCGATTTGCCGTGATCAATATGGGCGATGATAGAAAAATTGCGGATTAAATCCATAGCGTCTTAATAGCTCATTCAAAAAACGCCTTGTCAGAACGCACCACGATGATGCGCTGCAAAAAGCCGTCTTAAGGGAATTGTAATGGGTGGCGCCTAAAAGGCGCCGAACCCTATTTTTCAGCCTAAAAAGGGCTTATTTTGGTCTTACTGGGATGACCAGAGTGCTGTCAGAACGGCGGATAAAGACTGGAACGGCCTTATTGGCATCAAGGCCTTTAACCAGGGCTTCAAACTGCTTTACTCCGGTGATATCGGTGTCGGCAATGCGAATAATCACATCCCCAGGACGAACACCAGCTCGCGCCAGAGAGCCCTCCCCTAAACCGGTCACATCCACACCACCTTTGATATTGAGATCCTTCTTTTTGCTATCTGATACGTCGCTTACCGCAACACCGAAAGCATTCGCACTATTACTATTGGCATTAGGGACATCTGGCTTTTTGGTAGCTACCTGTGCAGAGTCAGTATCTGCCACAGTGACTGTCAAATCGCGTGTTGCACCCTTACGCCACACTTGAACAGTAGCAGTGCTTCCTGGCTTGGTTTCACCAACCACTCGCGGCAAATCCGTTGACTTTGCAATATCACGTCCATTAAAAGCAAGAATGACATCTCCCGCTTCAATGCCGCCATTTGCTGCCGGGCCATTCGGTTCAACATTGCGCACATAAGCACCATGCGGTTTTCCTAAACCTAAACTCTCTGCAACCTCTTTAGTCATCTCACCCAAGGCCACACCAATACGACCTCGAGTCATTTTGCCGTTCGTGCGCAGTTGATCGGCAACGCGCATCGCCTCATCAATTGGAATCGCAAATGAAATTCCCATATAGCCACCAGAGCGGCTAAAGATTTGAGAGTTAATACCAATTACTTGACCTGCAGTATTGAGCAAGGGGCCGCCAGAGTTGCCGGGATTGACTGCAACGTCAGTCTGAATAAAGGGCAGGTAATCACCAGTATCTCGACTCTTGGCTGACACAATACCCGCAGTCACTGTATTTTCAAGGCCAAATGGGGAGCCAATGGCCAAGACCCACTCGCCCACTCGCACCTTAGATGAATCACCTAAAGGCAACTTTGGTAAATCACGCGCTTCAATTTTTACCACTGCTACATCGGTACGCTTATCCATACCCAACAACCTTGCTTTGAACTCACGCTTGTCAGTTAGAGTGACATAAATGGTCGTTGCACCCTCAACAACGTGAGCATTAGTCAGAATCAAACCATTTGATTCGATAATGAAACCAGAGCCAACGCCACGATCGGCCTCTTGTGGTTTGCTAGGGTTTGGCTGTGTTGGTTTTGGCCCATTCGGAATTCCAGGAATAGGTACACCAAAGAAGCGACGGAAAAATTCTGCTTGATCCTCAGGCATTCCAGGAATGCCGCCTTGAGATTGCTGAACCATCACTTTTTCAGTGGTCCGAATATTGACTACAGCAGGACTTGCGCGCTCAACCAAGTCGGCAAAATCCGGAATCGTGACTCGAGGATTTTGAGCAATCGCTGGTGCAATAAATGATATTTGGCCAAGACTCAAAATAGCCAAGAGCGCAATAAAGTACTTTTTCATGATGCTATGACCTACTTGGTGAAAACCAAAAAATGGAGATAAAGAGGATATTAGGTCAGCTTACCAAAAATCAAGGTGCCGTTAGTACCACCAAAGCCAAAGTTGTTTTTGACGGCGTGATCGATCTTCACGTCCCTAGCAGTATTGGCGCAGTAGTCCAAGTCGCACTCAGGATCTTGATTGAAGATATTGATGGTGGGCGGGGATTTCTGGTGATGAAGCGCCAGAATCGTGAAAACAGACTCCAAACCGCCAGCGCCACCTAAAAGGTGACCCGTCATCGACTTGGTAGAGTTAATCAGTGCTTTTTTAGCATGATCGCCAAGAGCGGCTTTGATTGCCTCGGTTTCATTCTTGTCACCCAAGGGCGTAGAGGTACCGTGCGCATTGAGATACTGAATTTGATCCGGATTTAAGCCCGCATCGCGCATCGCATTGACCATACAACGGCGTGGGCCATCCATATTTGGCGCAGTCATGTGATACGCATCACCACTCATACCAAAGCCAAGCAATTCGCAATAGATTTTTGCGCCACGTGCTTTGGCATGCTCATACTCTTCCAGCACAACAACGCCAGCGCCTTCACCAAGAACAAAACCATCACGGTCTTTATCCCAAGGACGTGAAGCAGTCGCAGGATCGTCATTGCGAGTAGAGAGTGCTCTTGCCGAAGCAAAGCCGCCGATCCCTAATGCAGAGATGGTTGACTCAGCACCACCAGCAACCATCACATCCGCATCGCCATACTGAATTAAACGTGCCGCTAATCCGATACTGTGTAAACCAGTAGTACATGCAGTCACTGCAGCCACGTTTGGACCTTTAAGACCAAACAAAATACTGAGGTGACCAGAAATCATATTAATGATGGAGCCCGGTACAAAGAATGGAGAAATACGACGGGGACCGCGAGCCAATAACTCTGCCCCAGTTTCCTCAATCATCGGCAAGCCACCAATACCGGAGCCCACCATGACACCAACGCGTTCAGCGTTTTGCTCGGTGACCTCTAGACCGCTGTCCCGAATGGCCTGCGTGCCAGCCGCGATGCCGTAATGGATAAAGGTATCCATATGGCGTGCCTCTTTAGCAGAGACATATTCTTCTACGTTGAAATCCTTCACCTCTCCAGCGAAATGCACGCTCAGTGGAGTGTGGTCGAATTTAGTAATCGTAGCGATGCCAGATTTGCCCGCAAGCAAATTAGACCAAGCTACATCAACTGAATTGCCAACAGGTGAGATGAGGCCAAGGCCGGTAACTACTACCCGGCGTCGGCCATTTGATGCTGACACAGTAATACCTAGGCTAGGGAATTAACCCTGAGCTTTAGATTTAGCGAAGTCGATCGCGAGCTGAACTGTGGTGATTTTTTCGGCTTCCTCATCAGGAATCTCGATACCGAATTCATCTTCCAAAGCCATAACCAGCTCAACAGTGTCAAGAGAGTCAGCGCCTAGGTCGTTCACGAAAGAAGATTCATTCTTGATATCTCCTTCTGCGACGCCCAATTGCTCGGCGACGATTTTCTTAACGCGTTGTTCGATGTTGTCCATTAATTTCCCCAGGGGTTGTAAAAAACGATGAAAAGGATTTTATCAGCTTGGTGGACCGAATTCGCAAATTCGCCCAAAAATGACAAAATCCTTACTTTGCTATTAGGCTAGATACAAGCCGCCATTGACGTGTAGGGTATTACCCGTAATGTAAGCGGCGGCTGGAGAGGCCAAAAAAGCCACAGCCTGGGCCACATCCTCCGGACTGCCCAAACGGGCCAGCGGAATGTTCACTTTTAGTGCATTTTGCTGCTCTTCGCTCAAAGCGCGGGTCATATCTGTATCAATAAACCCTGGAGCCACGCAATTGACCGTAATATTCCGGCTACCAATTTCACGGGCTAAGGCACGAGTCATTCCAGAAACGCCTGCTTTTGCAGCCGCATAATTTGCCTGGCCAGCATTACCCATATGTCCAACGATGGAGGTGATATTGATGATGCGACCACCACGTGCTTTCATCATAGGGCGTAAGACCGCTTGAGACAAACGGAATACTGAACTCAAATTGGTATCGATCACATCGGTCCACTCATCTGCCTTCATACGCATCGCTAAGTTATCTCGAGTGATGCCAGCGTTATTCACCAAAATATGAATGCCACCATACTCTTTAACAATCTGCTCAATGATGTTTTCGCACGCATTTGGTTCAGTGACATTCAATACCAAGCCAGAGCCGCCTGAAGACTTTAAGCGCTCATCGATTGCTTTTGCACCGCTCTCTGAAGTTGCAGTACCAATCACTTTTGCGCCGCACTTAACTAATTCGTCTGCAATGGCTTGGCCGATGCCGCGTGATGCGCCAGTGACTAAGGCAATTTGTCCGCTTAAGTCGAGATTCATATTTGTCTTCCGCTATATCGAGATAATCTAGGATAGATATTATTTTAGAGTAGCCAAAGCTTCGTTCAAGCTGGCTTCATCAAATACAGGCACCCCTGTCATTTGATCGTTAATTCGCTTGGTTAAACCAGCCAAGACTTTACCTGGACCACATTCCACCGCTTGAATGATTCCTTGGTCTGCCATCGCTTGTATGGTTTCATGCCAGCGTACAGGCTTTGCTGCTTGACGCACTAAGGCATCTTTAATTGCAACAGGGTCATTCAAAATAGCCACATCCACGTTGTTAATCACAGAAATAGTTGGCACCTTAAATTCAATGTCTGCCAAATACGTTTTGAGCTTTTCTGATGCAGGCTGCAATAAAGAAGAGTGAAAAGGTGCAGAAACCGGTAGCGGCAATGCTCGCTTAGCGCCTGCAGCTTTGAGTAACTCACAGGCTTTATTCACTGCATCGCTTGCACCCGCGATTACCACTTGACCTGGGGCATTGAAATTTACTGCCTCAACCACGTCGCCAGAGGCAGTACTTGCCTCTGCACAAACTTGAATGACTGTTGCATCATCCAAACCCAAGATCGCTGCCATGCCGCCAGTACCAACTGGTACAGCATTTTGCATCGCATCAGCACGAAAACGCACCAATGGAACAGCATCTTTAAAAGAAATTACGCCTGCTGCAACTAAAGCGGAGTATTCACCCAAACTATGACCTGCCATGACTTTAGGAGTAGCGCCACCGGCAGCCAACCAGGCGCGATAGAAAGCGACACCAGCAGTCAACATCACTGGTTGAGTGTTGGTCGTTAAAGACAATGCTTCAGCAGGGCCTTCAGCAATTAACTTTGCAATATCTTCACCCAAAGCCTCAGAGGCCTCCTGCAAAGTTGCACGCACCTCAGCACGATCCGCAATGGAATTGAGCATGCCAACAGATTGTGAACCTTGGCCAGGAAATACGAATGCAAATGTCATAGTGTTAATTCAGTAAAAAATAAACTAGTACTTGAGTACAGCTGCGCCCCATGCAAAACCACCACCAACACCTTCCAATAACAGATGTTGACCACGTTGAATTTGACCAGAGCGTACACCCACATCTAATGCTAAAGGGATCGAGGCAGCAGAAGTGTTGCCGTGCTCATGCACCGTCACAATCACTTTGTCCATCGACATGCCCATCTTCTTAGCGGTACCTTCCATAATCCGAATATTCGCTTGATGTGGCACCAGCCAATCAATTTGCTCCGCCTTCAAATGGGCTTTCTCTAGGGCTTCGTGAGCAACTTGCTCCAATACTTTGACAGCTAATTTAAATACCGCCTGACCATCCATAGTCATAAATGGTGAGCCTTGTACTTGACCATTACTAGAGCGACCAGGAACACACAAAATGTCACGCTGACTGCCATCTGCATGCAATGCCGTAGATAAAATTCCAGGCTCATTGGAGGCTTCGAGTACCACTGCCCCAGCGCCGTCGCCAAACAAGACACAAGTACCACGATCCTGAAAATCCAAAATGCGAGAGAAGGTTTCAGCGCCAATCACTAATACTTTTTTGTAAGAGCCCGCACGAATAAAGGCATCTGCAATTGCAAGTGCATAGGTAAAACCAGCACAAACTGCTTGAACATCAAAAGCAGCGCATGCGGTATGAGCGCCTAACTTATCTTGCACAACACAGGCCGTACTCGGAAAACCGCCCAAATGGTCTGGTGTAGAAGTGGCCAAAATAATCAGATCTAAATCTTCAGAAGTGATGTCAGCACTCTCTAATGCAGCTTGCGCAGCTTTCACCGCAAGATCACTGGTTAATTCATGATCGGCAGCAAAGTGACGCGCAGCAATGCCGCTACGAGTTTTAATCCATTCATCACTGGTCTCTAATCCTGTTTTGGCAAGGCGCTCCACCAAGTCTTGGTTAGTCAGGCGCTGCTCGGGTAAATAGCTTCCTGTTCCTGCCACTCTCGCAAACATAGTCATTCTTTTGTCTCCACCACAAAGGCTTGAGCAATACGCTCAACCATGCGATTCTTAGCTGCCTCATAGGCGCGATCCAAAGCAAAACCAAAGGCAAAACGATCTGCAGAGCCATGACTCTTGATCACACAACCGCGCAACCCTAAAAGTACCGCACCGTTATAGCGACGATGATCAACGCGCTTACGAACCCTGAGCAATGGCACCATGGCACAAATCGCCATAAGCTTTGTCATCAGCGAGCGATTAAATTCTTCACGAATCATGCCGCTCATCATTTTGGCCAAGCCTTCGCTGGCTTTTAGCACTACATTGCCCACAAAACCATCGCACACAACGATGTCTGTTGTGCCCTTAAAAATATCATTACCTTCTACGTTGCCATAAAAGTTCAATTGGGTTTGGCGTAGCAACTCACTCGTTTGCTTGACTACCTCATTCCCCTTAATCACTTCTTCACCGATATTGAGTAAGCCGATAGAGGGATTTGCCTTGCCATCAACCACTTGCACCATCACATTGGCCATTTGGGCAAACTGAACCAAGTGCATTGGCTCGCAATCGGCATTAGCCCCAAGATCTAGCATGGTCGTGCCGCGCCCGAGCTCATTGGGAATCGCGGTTGCAATGGCAGGACGATCAACACCATCAAGTGTTTTCAGAATGTAACGAGAGATCGCCATCAGCGCGCCAGTATTGCCAGAAGAGATCACAGCATCTGCCTGGCCTTCTTTCACCTGCTCAATCGCAACGCGCATGGAAGAATCTTTTTTGCGACGCAAAGCGACCTCGATGGGATCATCCATCAAGACTACTTCGCTCGCGGGAATAATGTGAATGCGCTCCATCGGAACGCCGGGTAATTTATTTAAGGCTTGCTTGATTAAATCTGCATCGCCAACTAAAGCGACTTTTGCATCTAGGTGATTTTCTAGAAAATCGCAGGCGGCAGGAACCGTAACTACGACTCCATGATCTCCGCCCATGGCATCAATAGCTAGAGTAACGCTCATAAACTCATTGATTGCTGCAAGTGATTTATTAAGAAAAAAGCGGCTTTTTCTGGAGCCGCTTCTATCTATTTAGACTAAAAGAATTAGTCGTTTTTGGTTTTAACCACTTTACGACCACGATAGTAGCCGTTTGGTGAGATGTGGTGGCGCAGATGAGCCTCACCAGTTGTGGCTTCAACAGCCGTAGCAGGTGCGGTCAAAAAGTCGTGCGCACGGTGCATGCCACGTTTGGATGGTGATTTTTTATTTTGTTGAACGGCCATAATGAACTCCTAAGCAAGGCGACATTCTAACATGTAAATGCGTCTAAATGCTTGATTTTTCTGCATATGGCACTCAAAACAACAGGCAAACGCAGCCTCAGCTTATGAGTTTTTCTTCATATTTTTCAAGATGTTAAAGGGGTTTTCTCGCTCATCAGCCCCCTCATCTGCCTCATCAATCCCAAAAACTGAGGCATGTGGCTCACAAAACCCGTCTGGATGCTTTGGAATCAAGGGTAAAGACAGCAAAATCTCGTCCTCAATCGTTTCTAGGAGGTTGAAATGCTGGCTTGCCACCAGGGGCTCCTGCTCCTCATCCTCCATAGGGTAGTCATCCGCCTCCGCCTCAGTAGCCACAAAGATAAAGCGGCGCTTTTCAGCTAAATCGATGGCGCAGTCTTGCAGGCAACGCTGACAAATCAGGTGAATTCGGCCGTTTAGGTCCAAATCCAGAATTTGGTGGGGATCGCTAGCCGGAGAATCCTCAAAATAGGTCTGCATTTGCCAATCAAAGCCATCGCCGGCAATGACAGTGGAGGCCTCCTGCGCAAGTCTGGGCATTTCTGAAATCGCCAAAAATCCAGCCCCCTGATAAGACTGGGGCGCACAAAAATCAACCCTTTTCAAAGCACTAGGTTCCGAAGATAGCTGAACTTGAGGTAAAACTTGATTACGATTCATGGCATCAGTCTAAATCAAGGTCACTCTGAAAGTACATTCAGCAATGAGCATCTCCACCACCGCATCCCAAAACTCGCCACTCATCCTGGCCTCGACCTCGGTATACCGACGCGAATTATTGACACGTCTTCGCATTCCGTTTGACGTCGTTTCACCAAAGGTAGATGAAACCCCCTTTACTGGCGAGAGCTCTCTCGAATTAGCCCTGCGCCTTGCAAACGCAAAAGCTACGGCAGTTGCTAAAGAGCATCCTCAAGCTTGGGTGATCGGCTCTGACCAAGTTGCCGATTTATGTGGTGCGGCAATTGGTAAGCCCGGTAATTTCGAAAGAGCGATGGCGCAACTCCAACTGATGCGTGGTCAAACAGTGACTTTTCATACAGCGCTGTGCTTGATGAAGGGCGATACACAAACTACTTTGAGCATTCCTACTGAAGTGACTTTTCGCAAACTCTCCGATGAGATTTTGGAAAGCTATTTGCTTGCAGAGGAGCCTTATGACTGCGCCGGTAGCGCAAAGTCAGAAGGCTTAGGCATTAGCCTGCTTGAATCCATCAAGAGTGATGATCCCACCGCCCTCATAGGACTACCGCTGATTGCACTTACGGGTTTATTACGTGAAGCTGGTTTTGCAATCCCCGCAAGAAACTAACAGATTAAGAGAACGGCAGAAATTTTCATGGCAAAACTCGGCACACTGTTTTTAGTTCCCAACACCCTAGGGGATGATGCGCGTAACGAACAACTGCCTTGGGTGTTACCAGCTGAAACGATTACACAAACCGCAAAACTCAAACACTGGATTGTGGAAGATGCAAAAACAGCACGTGCTTTATTAAAAGCTATTGATAGCGTTTCACCACTCAATTGCACTATTCAAGAAATGCAAATGGGTGAGTGGCGTGGTGCTGCGCGTAATGCAAAGTATGGTGATGCAGTAAAACCTGCAGATTTGCTCAAGCCATTGTTGGCTGGAAATGACATGGGCTTAATGTCTGAAGCAGGCGTACCTGGTGTGGCGGATCCTGGAGCAGAATTGGTACTCGCAGCACACAAGCTCGGCGCTCAAGTAAAGCCTTTGGTGGGACCGAGCTCGATCTTGTTGGGCCTGATGGCAAGCGGCCTCAATGGTCAGCGCTTTGCTTTTCAGGGATATTTGCCGCATGACACCCATGATCGCAGCGCTAGACTCAAGCAGCTTGAAGTGGAATCCCGCAAACTCGAGCAAACCCAAGTATGGATTGAGACACCTTATCGCAATACCGCGATGCTGATGGCGTGTCTCCAGGCATTAGCACCACAAACATTGCTATGCATTGGCGTAGACCTTACCCTCAAATCTGAAATGATTTCCACTCTATCCATTGCAGAGTGGCGTAAGCGCTTTCCGAATGAGGCTGCTTGTGCCCCATTACAAAATAGGCCAACAGTATTTCTACTGCTGGCCTAAAAGATTTGCTGTTGAAGTATTTACTTCAGATCTGGTGTCTTTACTAAAGCTTTACCAGCAGCAGCTCCAGCCTCAGCACCAAAACGCTTCGCGACGCGTTCAGCAAAGTTTTCTTTCATGGTGTAGTCAAGGACATCAGGGGCTTTAAAGATGTCCCGCGCCACTGAATCAACTGTACCGTAACCATCTACTAGACCAAGCTTAACGGCTTGCTCGCCATTCCAAATCCGACCTGAAAATAAATCTGGTGTTTCTTTCAAGCGCGTACCACGACCTTCTTTCACCACCTGAATAAATTGCTGATGAATTTCATCAATCATGGTCTTGACCATTTCCACTTGCTTGGGATCTTCTTTGCTAAATGGATCCATCATGCCCTTGTTAGAGCCTGCAGTAATCATGCGCCGCGTCACGCCCAATTTATCCATCAAGCCAGTGAAGCCAAAGCCTTCCATGATTACACCGATTGAACCGACTAAGGAGGCTTTATCTACCAAGATCTGATCGCCCGCAACTGCAACGTAGTAACCACCCGATGCACAAATATCTTCAACCACCACATACAAGGGCTTATTTGGATAGAGCTTGCGCAAGCGATGAATCTCATCATTAATCATCCCCGCTTGAACTGGTGAGCCGCCTGGACTATTGATGCGTAGTATCACTCCAGCACTATGCTCATTCTCAAATGCAGCTACCAGCGCAGAATTAATATCCATTGCATTGGCCATCGAGCTTGAAGAGATTTCACCCTCCATAGTCACCATCGCTGTGTGCTTCTCGACAGCCATACCGCGACCCGGAAGATGGAAATCAAACACAGCCAAAATCACACCCACAAAGACCAACAGGGTCAATACTCGGAGAACCGCTCTCCAGCGGCGTGCCTTGCGTGTCTCTTTGAGATTCTCCAATAAGAGATGTTCAAGCGCTTGTCGCTCCCAATTAGGGTTTTGATTATTTTCCATTTTTGCTTCCTTAGTCTGACTAATTAAGATATCAATTCGTTATAAATTTTCTTTAAGCCATTGTGATAGCTGTGCGACATCATCAACATGTGCCAATGACTTTGAAGTCTTCAGGGTATCGAGTGGATGTGCGCCGTAAGTCACTGCAATCGCATCCACCCCCGCATTCGAAGCCATATCCAAATCATGCGTGGTATCACCAATCATTAACATGCGACGTGTAGGCACTTGAGTGGCATCAGACAACTCAAGCAACATCCCGGGATGCGGTTTTGAAAAGGATTCATCAGCAGTGCGGGTTTCATGAAAAAGATGCCCAATTTGGTGATGCTTAAGCGAGCGATCTAAGCCTACTCTGGATTTACCAGTGGCAACGCCTAAAAGGTATTTATCGGCACGCAAATTTTCCAATAGCTCACGAATGCCCACAAATAAATCCAGCTCATGATCTTTAGCCAAGTAGTGATAACGAAAGCGGTCAGTCAACTTTGGAAAATGTACTGGCTCGATCCAGGGCACTGCTCTGCGCAAGGAATCCTGAATCCCCAAACCAATCACTGAACTTGCGAGAGCGTCATCCGGCTCTTTAAAACCCAAGTCACGACAAGCTTGCTGAATGCATTGCACGATCGTGGGGGTTGAGTCCATGATGGTTCCATCCCAATCCCACACAATCAGGTCATAGCGTCGATTTGAGGTATCTACTTGCATTATTTTGGGTTCGAATGATTCACTGTATTAATCAATTATGACAACTCAAATTTCTTCATCATGGCTGCAAACTCCGCGGGGAGCGGTGATTCAATGCGCATTTTTTCACCGGTACGCGGATGAGTAAAGCCTGCCAAGTGCGCATGTAGATAAAGTCGTTTGGATTTAATCAATTTATCTTGCTCTTCAAAGCCATACTTATCATCACCCAAAATGGCATGGCCTAGCTTTTGCAAGTGCACCCGAATTTGATGGGTACGCCCCGTTTTAAGCTGCGCTTCAGCCAATGTCATTGCCACCTCATCATGCTTGAAGACTTTTGTAACTCGCAAAGCGGTATGACTGGGAAGCCCCTCAGGATCTACTCGCACGCGGCGTTCGCCATTCGCTAATAAATATTTATGCAATGGGTATTTGAGTTGCATGCTCTGAGTACCCTGCACGATTTCTCCATGGGCCAGCAAGTAATAGCGTTTATCAGTTTGTCCCTCACGGATTTGGCGATGCAGCTCTACTAAAGCGCTACGCTTCTTTGCCAGCAGCAACACTCCGGAAGTATCTCTATCTAGACGGTGGACCAATTCCAAAAACTTCAGTTCTGGGCGGGTGATGCGTAAGGTCTCAATCACGCCCAAAGCAATTCCAGATCCTCCATGCACCGCCAATCCAGGAGGTTTATCTACAATCAAAAGGGCCTCATCCTCAAACAGGATCGGCATTTTGTCTGAGTAACCATGAGCTCGGGATTTGGTTTGAGCAGAGTTCACTGCGGCCATTTGGGCTGGCTCGGCGATTCTGACGGGCGGCACTCGTACTACATCCCCCTCCACCAGGCGAGTCGTTGGCTCGGCACGTTTTTTGTTTACCCGCACCTCACCGGAGCGAATAATCCGATAAACGTGGCTTTTGGGGACCCCTTTGGCCCAGCGCAGCAAATAATTATCTAAACGCTGACCAGCCTCCTCCGGTCCAATAGTCTGCAGATGAACTGCTGCTGGGGCGGAATTTGGGGTGGGTTTTGGCTTACTTAATGGCTCTGGTTTCATGATTTATCTCTCTTGCCCCCTCAACAGAGGAAGACAAGGGACTCAACAATACCCCATTGTCATTCAACTTGTGCCGTATAATCAACGCTCTAGCCAATTTATTGGCTTGATCCCAGCCTGAAGTCAGGCTTGAATCGTGGAGCTTGGAGTCGCCCTTTAAAAGACTCCCGGGGTTGCCCCTCCCCCGTTGTAATGAGGCGCAGGGTTGGTGTGCCGTATGCCGCGACCCGCGATTAGAAGACAGTTTTCAGGCGCGCGCCTGCATTGATGACCTAAAGGAGGTCTCTGCGGCGATCGTCAAGTGTGGCACCGAATTAACCAACCGTTAACTTGGTGAGCTGGGTAAAAGATGCCCAGATTGGCTTGATCCACACTCCTATACCGCCTTAGGCTCAGTCCTCAGCGGCATTGAACTTGTCCCCTAACGCAGCGCGCATCGACAACCTCCCCCATAGGAGAGTGTTATGAAACGCATGTTGTTTAATGCAACTCAACAAGAAGAGTTGCGAGTTGCCATCGTTGATGGTCAAAAACTCATTGATATTGATATCGAAGCTGCCGGTCGTGAACAACGCAAAGGCAATATTTACAAAGGTGTTATTACCCGCATTGAACCTTCCCTGGAGGCGTGCTTTGTCAACTACGGTGAAGAGCGTCATGGCTTCTTACCATTTAAAGAAGTTGCTAGAGCCTATTTCAAAGAGGGTATCGACGTCCGCAATGCTTCCATTAAGGATGCCCTGCGCGAAGGTCAAGAAATCATTGTTCAGGTAGAAAAAGAAGAGCGTGGCCAAAAAGGTGCTGCCCTCACCTCCTTTATCTCCCTGGCTGGTCGTTATTTGGTATTAATGCCAAACAATCCACGTGGAGGCGGTGTATCCCGTCGTATTGAAGGCGAAGACCGTCAAGAACTGCGTGAAGCGATGTCTCAATTAGAAGTACCAGATGGCATGAGCATCATTGCTCGTACTGCTGGTATTGGTCGCGATGCTACGGAATTGCAGTGGGACTTAAGTTATCTCATGCAGCTGTGGAAGGCGATTGATGAAGCCGCTAAAGGCAACTCTGCGCCATTACTGATTTACCTCGAATCTAGCTTAGTGATTCGTGCAATCCGCGATTACTTCCAGCCTGATATCGGCGAGATTCTCATCGATACCGATGATATCTACGAACAAGCTGCAGCATTTATGTCGGTGGTGATGCCAGACAATTTGCCACGCGTAAAGCGCTATCACGACGATGTGCCTTTGTTCTCACGCTTCCAAATTGAACACCAAATTGAAACCGCGTATTCACGCACAGTGCCATTACCATCTGGCGGCGCTATTGTGATCGACCACACTGAAGCCTTGGTTTCTGTGGACGTAAACTCCGCTCGTGCGACCCGTGGTTCTGACATTGAAGAAACTGCGACGCGTACCAACTTAGAAGCTGCCGATGAAATCGCTCGTCAAGCACGTTTACGTGACTTGGGTGGTTTGATCGTGATTGACTTCATTGATATGGAATCGAGCAAGGCTCAGAAAGATGTTGAGAACCGCTTACGCGATGCTCTGCGCCATGATCGTGCCCGCGTTCAAATGGGTAAGATCTCCAAGTTTGGCTTGATGGAAATGTCACGCCAACGTTTGCGCCCTGCCCTTTCTGAAGGTAGTCACGTCACTTGCCCGCGTTGTAACGGCACAGGTCATATCCGTGATACCGAATCATCTGCATTGCAAGTTCTGCGCATTATTCAAGAAGAAGCGATGAAGGAAAACACAGCAGCGATTCATACACAGGTACCGGTCGAAGTGGCTGCGTTTCTCTTGAATGAAAAACGTGCTGAAGTCATCAAGATCGAGACGCGCTTCAAAGTGAACGTCTTGATGGTTCCAAACAAGCATTTAGAAACGCCACATTACAAGTTAGAGCGTTTGCGTCATGACGATCCACGTCTAGATGACCAAAAAGCTAGCTACGTGATGGCTGAAGAAGCTGCTCGTGAATTGGAAACCGACACCACAGTAAGTCGCAAAGATGCTGATGTGAAGGCACGCCCTGAGGCTGCAGTTAAGGGCATCACTCCTACTCAACCCGCACCAATGAGTCAACCGCGTCCAGCCCGCACCGAAAAAGTTCAAGCTGAAAGCTCTGGTGGTTTATTTGGATTTATCAAAAAACTATTCTCATCGACACCAGTAGTCGAAGAGAAGCCAGCGCCAAGCAATACACGTGGACGCAATCAAAGTCGCAACGGCAATGGTGGTGATCGCAATCGTGGTCGCAATCGTCGTGGTGAGCGTAATGATCGCAACGGCGAGCGTACAGAGCGTCCGGCGGCAAATGCTGCTGAAGGTGCTAGCGAAGGCAACACCAATCGCAACGGCAATCGTAATAACCGCAATCGCAATAACCAGAACGGTCCAAAACCAGAACGTCAAGAAAATGCAGCGGCAGTAACACCTGCAAGCGAAGCAGCTCCTGGCAATGAGGCAACACCGGCTGTTGAAGGTGAAGAGCGTCGTGGTCGTGGTCGCAACCGTCGTGGTCGTGGTCGCAACCGAAATGATCGCGGTGAGCGCGCTGAGAATGGTGATGCATCTTCATCTGTAGCAGCATCTGCTAGCCCGTTTGCTGGCCCTCCTGTTGGTATGGCTGGTGCATCTGCATCAATGCCAATTCAGAATATTGTGAGCAGTTTTTCAAATACAAAACCAGCAGCTGAAAAAACTGAAAGACAAGGTCGAGGACCACGTGCTCCACGTCAATCAAATCGTCCAGCTCAAAGCTCTGCTGCAGCACCAACGCAAACTGCAGCACCCGTTGCTGTAGTAGCTGCTGCCGCCAAGGTTGAAGTGATTGCTAAACCAGCTCCAGAACTTCCGAAGGTTGCCTTCCAAGCGCTAGAAGAAACGCCTTTACATAATGTTGTGCAATCTGCCGGCATGATTTGGGTTGCCACCGATGCCTCCAAGCATGCGGAAGCACAAAATCAGATTCAGCCTGAGTCAATCAACTTAGGCAGAGCACCAAAGCCTGCAGCTGCCCGTCCTGAAGGTCCAATGGTTTTAGTTGAAACCGGCGGTCAAGAAAAAACGGTTTAAGGCCTTACAGCTTTTTCTCCAGACCGCCTTTTATCCCAAAAGGATATTGGGCGGTTTGGCAGAAACCCCGTTTCACAGCCATAATTGAGATCATGGTTGAAAAAGTTAACCCCAAAGTAATTCCCATTCGTATTCATGAAGGCAAAGGCCTTACGCCGTCTATTGGCGCACAACTGCTTGCGCCTCACGGCCAGACTTTGGATAAGCGCGGTCGCACTTTACATGACCTACGCATTTCTGTAACCGATCGTTGTAACTTCCGCTGCACTTATTGCATGCCTAAAGAAGTGTTTGATCACAATTACCCCTATCTCGCCCATCAAGAATTACTTAGCTTTGAAGAAATCACCCGCCTAGCTACTATCTTTTCCACGCTAGGTGTTGAGAAGATTCGCTTAACTGGTGGCGAACCATTGCTGCGTAAGAATTTAGAGGTACTGATTGAGATGCTAGCGAAATTGAGTACGCCTGAAGGCATGCCACTCGATCTCACTCTCACCACCAATGGCAGCATCCTGCGCAAGAAAGCTGCTGCTTTAAAAGCGGCAGGCTTACAAAGACTTACAGTCAGCTTGGATGGCCTAGATGATGCTGTCTTTAGAAAAATGAATGATGTTGACTTTCCAGTAGCCGATGTTTTGGATGGCATAGCCGCCGCAAAAGAAGTGGGCTTTGAAAATATCAAGGTCAATATGGTCGTGAAAAAAGGAACGAACGATCATGAGATTGTTGCGATGGCTAGGCAATTTAAGGGTAGCGGCGTTATTCTGCGCTTTATTGAATTCATGGACGTGGGTAGCTCTAATGGCTGGAATATGGCAGAGGTATTACCTTCAAAAGAAGTTATTGCCAAAATCCATGCAGTATTCCCGCTGGAACCTGTTGATGCGAATTATTCTGGTGAAGTTGCCCAGCGCTGGCGCTATGTGGATGGCTCTGGTGAAATTGGCGTGATCTCTAGCGTGACCCAAACCTTCTGTCACGAATGTACGCGCGCTCGCATTTCAACTGATGGGCAAATGTATCTCTGTCTATTTGCTAATGAAGGCTTTGATTTCAAAACCATGTTGCGGTCTGGTAAAAGTGATTTAGAGATTGCCAACGCGATCATGAATACCTGGTCAGTACGCGATGATCATTACTCTGAGATTCGGGGCTCCCATACTGCTAACTTATCGACAGGTAGTCGCAAGGTCGAAATGTCTTATATCGGTGGTTGATGATTTCAGCTGAACACATTACTGGACTCATCTTGGCTGGCGGACGTGCGCAGCGTATGGGCGGTATTGATAAAGGGCTTATCCCCTTTCATAACAAGCCACTGATTGATTCGACGATTACGCGCCTCAAGAAACAAGTTGGCCCCATGCTGATTAATGCCAACCGCAACGTTACAAAATATGCTGCTTATGGCTACCCCGTCATCATGGACGAGACTCCCGACTTTTCTGGCCCACTGGCCGGATTTTCGGCCGGTCTAAGCGCCTGCAAGACCCAATATTTATTGAGTGCCCCGTGCGATTCACCCATGCTACCCCTTGATTTGGCTTCTCGGATGGCTAATGAACTGGAACAAGGTAACTATCAACTCGTTTACGCCTCAAGCAAAGAAGCTGATGGGAAGGTGTGGGCACAACCTGTGTTTTGTTTGATGCGCACCAACTTGCATGAATCTTTAGAAATCTTTTTACAAAAAGGTGATCTCAAGATTGATCGTTGGTTCAAAGAGCTGCGCAGTGGCACTGTTGTATTTGAGGAAGCTCATGCATTTGCAAATGTCAACACCCCCGAGGAACTCAAAGCTTTAGAGCAAGTCTCCTTATGAAGCACTCGCCTAACAACCCTATTCTTCTGACTTCATCGCTACATGTCGATGAGGCACGCGCAGCCATTGCTCGGTTAGTCGAAGAACTCTTAAATGAATCTCAAGCGATTTCAGATCCTGCAGATATTGAAATCGTTGCATTAGATCAAGCGATCAATCGTATTTTGGCAGAAGATCTACTATCTCCAATCGATGTTCCTGCAGCAGATAACTCTGCTATGGATGGCTTTGCATTTGATGGCAAATGTCTTGATACCAATACTCCTGAGATCGCACTGCAGGTTGTTGGCACCGCCTTTGCTGGCAAGCCTTATGAGGGCAACCTCAAGACCGGTGAGTGCCTGAAGATCATGACTGGTGCAGTCATGCCAGCAAATTGTGACACGGTTATTCCACAAGAATTGACTACTGAGATGACTGAGACTCAGATTACCTTTCAACAAGCTCAATTAAAACGTGGAGATAATCGTCGCCTCCGCGGTGAAGATTTGCAAACTGGCAAACCTGCTATCTCTGCTGGTCGTTTATTGCGTCCTTCGGATTTGGGTTTAGCAGCCTCACTCGGTATTGCGGCCTTAAAAGTAAGGCGCAAACTCAAGGTAGCCATTCTGTCTTCTGGAAATGAATTGCGCACCCTAGGTGAATCATTGGATATAGGCAGCATCTATGACAGTAACCGTTATAGCCTGTCAGGTTTACTCAATCGCCTCAATCTTGAAATCATTGACTGCGGCATTGTTCGTGACGATCCCAGCGCCCTTAAGAATGCTTTCTGTGAGGCGGCGGCAAAAGCAGATGTCTTGATTTCTTCGGGTGGCGTTTCAGTTGGTGAGGCGGATTTCACCAAACAAATCATGCAAGAGTTAGGGGATGTTGGCTTCTGGAAAATTGCCATGCGACCTGGCCGTCCGATGGCGTTTGGCATTCTGAAGGCCCTTGCTGGCAAATCTCCTGCGCGCAAAACCCTATTCTTTGGCTTACCTGGTAATCCTGTTGCAGTAATGGTGACCTTTTACCAATTTGTCAGGTCAGCCCTTCTCCAACTCAATGGGGCAAGCCATACAGATGTGCCAATGACTCAGGCAATCTGCACAGAAGCAATTCGCAAAAAACCGGGTCGTACCGAGTTTCAGCGGGCCATTCTCAGTCGTGGCGAGGATGGTAAGCCAACAGTTCGACTCACTGGCAGCCAAGGCGCAGGGATTTTACGCTCCATGAGTGAGGCGAATTGCTTTGTCATCCTTGCTCACGACCAAGGAAATGTTGCTGCTGGTGAGTGGGTAGATGTGGCGCTTTTTGAAGGACTGCTTTAAGATTGCGTCATCATGAAACTTACCAAAAAAGAACTCGTCTTTCTAGACCCAATGCACACAGCTAAAACACTCGTTTTGGTTTACCTGTGCTTCTCAGTACCCATCGTCTTACTAGCGCTGTTTGTTGCCTTCATTCGTGATGGAGCGATTCCAGGATTTACAGTGCTCTCAGCCCTCATCCTCAATGCTTTATTAGGGTTTGGTTTGCTGTGGATTGCTTGCAAAGTCTACAACTGGGTCGCAGGAAAATTCGGTGGTATTGAATTGGCCATGCGCGAACTTCCTGAAGAAATCGAAGCTGAATAATTTCAGCTAGATTTAACTACGCTTTAAATACTTCAGTATTAATTAAGCTTGGTGGCTTTTTGCCATCAATCGCTTGTCGCAAATTCTCAATAGCTAAATCGACCATCGCCCTGCGGGTCTTCTCTGTTGAGCTTGCAATATGAGGGGCTAAGACCACATTACTTAATTTCAGCAACTCCGGATGAACGGTAGGCTCACCTTCAAATACATCTAGTCCAGCTGCAAAAATCACTTTATCTTTGAGAGCTTGAGCTAAAGCCAAGTCATCCACGATACCTCCCCGCGCAATGTTTATCAGGGTTGCAGTTGGTTTCATCAATGCAATCTCTTTAGCAGCAATGGTGTGATGATTCTCTGGGGTATAGGGTAAAACCAAGACCACATGATCTGCGGTGCGGAGTAATTCTTCTTTAGATACATACTTTGCAGCACAGGCTTTTTCATCGGCTTCGGAGAGACGACTCCGATTGTGATAAATCACATTCATCCCAAAACCTAAGGCACGTTTTGCAATGCCCTGCCCAATACGACCCATTCCAATAATGCCGATGGTGCTGTGATGAATATCCATTCCAAGTGGGTTGTTGACGATGGACCACTTTTTCCATTCGCCTGCTCTAACCCAATGCTCAGACTCAGTAATCCGTCTGGCAGTGGCCATCAATAAAGCAAAACCAAAATCTGCTGTTGTATCAGTAAGTACATCAGGAGTGTTAGTTGCCATGACACCAGCAGCAGTCATCGCAGGTACATCAAAATTGTTATAACCCACTGAGATATTGGCTACCACCTTCAGATCTTTTGCTTGCGATAAAGCATTTGCATCGATGCGCTCGCTACCAGCCACCAATGCCCCTACAACCTTAGCAAGCTCTGCTTGGAGCTCGGTAGGGGTAAAAACCTGATCCGCTTGGTTGGATCGAACCTCAAAGGACTCTTGGAGCTTGGCCAAAGCCTCGGGGAATATTGCCCTAGCAACGAGGATTTTAGGTTTTGTTTGGGATTTTGACGGTGTATTCATAGGAGGAACTTTACCTGAAGTAAATTGACCCTTTTGCCTGAAAAATAGGCTATTTCGGCTAAAATTGATCTTTTAAAACTGGCTAACCCCTTTTTTGGGCTCTTGAAATAAAACTACCATGACTTACGTTGTTACCGAATCTTGCATCCGCTGCAAATATACCGACTGTGTTGATGTTTGCCCAGTTGACTGCTTTCGTGAAGGCCCCAATTTTCTCGTAATCGATCCGGATGAGTGCATTGACTGCGCCGTTTGCGTTCCCGAGTGCCCTGTTAATGCCATTTATGCAGAAGATGATGTTCCCGGTGATCAACAAGCTTTTATCAAACTGAACGCTGAACTCTCTCCATCTTGGACTTCGATTACGAAGTCTAAAGCCGCACTGCCTGATGCGGATGAGTGGAAAGACGTTAAAAATAAACTCGATCAACTCGTAAAGTAATTTTCGAGACTTTGTGTTGAGCTCACCCACTCACACCGATGCCGTCATTATTGGCGCAGGGCCAGTGGGTCTTTTTCAAGTTTTCGAACTAGGCCTTCTAGAAATTAAAGCCCATGTCATTGATTCATTACCTGAAGCAGGTGGTCAATGCATTGAGTTATATCCCGATAAACCCATTTACGATATTCCAGCAATTCCGGTCTGCACAGGTCGCGAACTGACCCAAAACCTTCTCAAACAAATCGAACCCTTTGGCGCCCAGTTTCATTTGGGGCAAGAGGTTACGCGGCTCGAGCAACAAGCGGATGGCCGCTTTCTGATCAGCACCTCAAAAGAAGAGCACTTCCTCAGTAAAACAGTCTTTATCGCTGCAGGGGTTGGTGCTTTTCAGCCCCGCACGTTGAACCTAGAAGGTATTGAAGCATTTGCTGGCAAGCAGCTCTTCTATCACGTCAAACACCCTGAACAATTTCATGGCAAGCGGATAGTCATTTGTGGTGGTGGCGATGCAGCGCTAGATTGGGCACTCTATTTTGTTGATAAAGCGGCGAGTGTGACTTTGATTCACCGACGCGATGACTTCAAAGCAGCTCCTGCATCGATTGCGAAGATGCGTGAGCTCTGCGCTAATCAACGGATGCAATTACTGATTGGGCAAATTACAGAATATGCAGTTGCAGGTGATCGTATTGACAGTATTGTTGTCAGAAATATTGACGGTGCCGATCAAAGCATCCCGGTAGATGATCTTCTCATCTTTTTTGGCCTCTCCCCAAAACTCGGGCCTATCGCAGACTGGGGTCTGGATATTGATCGCAAACAAGTGCTTGTTGATACGGAGAAGTTTCAAACCAGTATTCCTGGAATTTATGCCGTGGGTGATATCAATGTTTACCCGGGCAAGAAAAAGCTCATCTTGTCAGGCTTTCATGAGGCGGCATTGGCAGCCTTTGCTGCGGCCGCCTACCTTAACCCTGAGAAACCCATCCAGCTCCAGTACACCACCACATCGCCTAAGCTTCATCGGATGCTTGGGGTAAGCCCCGCCACATTCGAGTAAGCTATCTCTTCATTACCCATTTTTCGCCAATATATCTATGCGCCAATATCACGATCTCATGAAGGAAGTCCTTGCCAAGGGCGTTCAAAAGTCCGATAGGACAGGTACAGGAACGATCTCGGTGTTTGGGCACCAGATGCGCTTTAATCTGGCGGATGGCTTTCCCATGGTTACCACAAAGAAGCTACACCTCAAGTCCATCATTTATGAATTACTCTGGTTTCTCAAAGGCAGTACTAACAATAACTGGCTCAAAGAACGTGGCGTCTCTATTTGGAATGAATGGGCAGCACCAGATGGTGAACTAGGTCCAATTTATGGATATCAGTGGCGCTCTTGGCCAGCACCTAATGGCAAGCACATTGATCAGATTGCTGAAGTAGTTGAAACCATCAAGAAAAACCCAGACTCACGACGCATTATCGTTTCTGCTTGGAACGTAGCTGATATTCCGCAGATGGCCTTGGCTCCTTGTCATGCTTTCTTCCAGTTCTACGTAGCTGATGGCAAGCTCTCTTGCCAACTCTATCAACGTAGCGCAGATATTTTCTTAGGCGTGCCATTTAATATTGCTAGCTACGCGCTACTAACGCACATGATGGCTCAGCAATGCAATCTAGAAGTAGGCGACTTTATTTGGACTGGTGGCGATTGCCATTTATATAGCAATCATTTAGAGCAAGTCGATCTGCAGCTCTCACGGGATTTCTTGCCATTGCCTAAACTCAATATCTTGCGCAAGCCAGACTCTATCTTCGACTATGAGTTTGAAGATTTTGAAATTACCGGCTATGAGTCACATCCCCATATTAAAGCTCCCGTAGCTATTTAAGACTTTCAGAAAGCAATTGATGACCCAGCCTGCTATTTCCATGATCGTGGCCCGCTCTCGCAATCACGTCATTGGTCGTGACAATCAAATGCCTTGGAAGATCTCTGCAGATTTGCAGTTTTTTAAACGCGTGACCATGGGCTATCCAGTCATCATGGGTCGCAAGACCTGGGAGTCCATTGGTCGCCCACTGCCTGGTCGCCGCAATATCGTAGTTAGCAGAAATCCCAACTTTCAACTGAATGGTGCTGAGTTAGCCGGCTCTCTAGATGAAGCTCTTCAGCTCCTGAGCGATTCACCGCGGGTATTTGTGATTGGCGGGGAGCAACTGTTTACACAAGCTTTTCCTATAGCCGACACACTCTACCTGACAGAAATTAATATGGATGTAGATGGCGGTGATACTTTCTTTGAAGTCCCCGACCCCGCTTCATGGCATGAGATGGAGCGCACTCCGGGATCAGAGGGCGACATTACCTTCAGCTTTATCACTCTGAAGCGCAAATAAAAAAGGGCTCCGAGGAGCCCTTTTTTCATGCCTAAGATTGCCCTTACTGAACTACGATCTTAGAATCTTTGGCGAGCTGAGATAAGAAATCCATTTGCTTTCTTTGTGCCATACCATTCCGAATGGCCGCTTTAGCTTGCTCAAAAGAAGGTGGCTTACTAGATTTTTTATCTTCAAGCTTAATCAAATACCAACCTTGTTGCATTTGAATGGGGGACTGAGAAACTTGGCCCTTACCCAGGTTTACTAAGACTGCAGCAATTTGCGGAGAAACTTGTCCAGCCTGAACCCAGCCGATCGCTCCGCCCTGCACCTTATTGGGTGCCAGAGACACACTTCTAGCAACTTTATCAAAAGGCTCGCCCTTTTTAATTCGGCTTAAGGCGGCTTGTGCATCAGCTTCTGTGGCAACAGCAATATCACTTACCTTGTATTCCACCAACATACCTTGTGGACCTAGCGATGCGATCTCCTTGTTGTACTCAGCCTGAACGTCGGCATCAGTAATGGGATTTTTTGCCATAAAAGTGGATAGCTCAAGATCAGCCAAATAGTTTTGACGAATTAACATCAACTGTGTATTTGCTCTTTCAGAATCTGCAAGACCATCTTTCTCAGCGCGCTGAGAAAGTAGTAAGACTTCAATATATTTCTGGACTACAGCTTGACGCAACTCGGGCGAATCTTTCTGACCCTGAGAGAGCGCCATCTTGATTCCCTGCTCAACCATATCATTGGTGATGATCATGCCATTCACAGAAGCGGCCGCATTAATTGGAAGACCGCTTTGTTGAGCGTATGCGCCACCCATCACCGCACTAGATAAAAGACCGGCAATCAATAGTGAGCGAAGCTGAGATTTAAACAAGGAGTTAACGGTATTCATTGAGCTTAATCTTTCTATCTTTCTAAAAAAGTGTCTCAATGTTAACAGTAGCGTATAGCTAAAACCGATAAATAGGCTCGCTGGGCGTATAGGGATCAGCTGATTGGGTTTCGGTGGCTTCAGCCTCTTCCTCGCCCTCAGGTTGACTATAGTATTTTGAATCTCCAGGAGCTTGTTTGGCTTGAACTCTGTCTTGCGGCGGAGTATTTACCGGACCAAAAGGGCCCTCAGTCAAAGAGATAGGTTGATTATTAAATTCCCTTAATTGCTCAGGCGTATATGGCGAATAAGTAATAGACCCCGGTGGTGGTCCACTTTGGGCGGCCAAGGCCAAGCTCAGCAAGCCTAAGTAAGCTGCAAGTATTAATTTAATGTTCATTGACCGATTGTAGGTGAGATAGCGTCTATTTGAATGAATTACGAATAACCCCTAGATGCTCTCGCACCCAAGGCAACCGACACAATAACAATACAAAAATGACTGCGGCATAAATAGAGACGGTCTGCAAATCATTCTTGCCCGCCTTATGCCACCAATAGTGAATGATCGCTGTACAGGCAATCACATATACCAGTCGATGCAAGACGCTCCAGCGCCTTCCCAAAGCACGGACAGAAAAATGGTTCGAAGTAATTGCTAAAGGGATGAGTAAAACAAAGCTAGCAAAGCCCATGGTGATAAAAGGACGTTTGAGAACATCAGCCCACATCGTTTGCAGATCCAGATTTTGGTCAAGCCAAAACCAAATCAGAAAATGCAAGCTTGCGTAGAAGAAACAAAAGAGGCCCAGCATACGGCGCATCTTGATGAAGTTAGCCTGGCCTGTCAGTAAACGTAAGGGTGTCATTGCCAAGGTAATACAGAGAAAGACTAGTGCCCAAGTACCGGTAGAGCGGGTGGCAAATTCAATAGGATTTGCCCCTAAGTCATCCTGAAGACCTAGCCATACTAAGCGCCCCAATGGCAGTAAAGAAAGGATAAATAAGAGAGGCTTGAAATACTTCATAGATGAATACTAAACGAGCCCTAGATCCTAAGGTAATGCTGTCAAATCTTGAATTAATTTGCTATGCTGAGGTCTCAATTAAGGATAAACATGACCGACATCGACCAAAACCAAACTGATGAAGATTTTGACTATGGCTGCGAATGCGCAATGGCTTTGTTGAATGAACCCACCGAAGATCGTCTCAATGACTTAATTGATGATCTGGATGAAGATGGGATGATCTCCACTGAAGTAGTCTACGGCTTGCTTGCCACGATTCTGATGAGTCTAAATGAAGAAGATCATGAGGGTGAAGAGCATTAATCTTTAGACTCTTGCGCAAGTACTTGCGCAGCAAATGTATTCATGGCCTGTGCCATCTGAATATCTAGCGTTGTCAATCCTTGGTGCGAGTGCGTAGTGAGTTCTACGCTCACCTTATTCCAAGAATTCGACCAATCGGGATGGTGATTAATCTTCTCGGCATACTGAGCGCTCAAGCTCATAAATTCAAATGCTTGCTTGAAATTAGAGAAGGTCAATTCTCTACAAAGCTTTTTTCCAGAGCTATCCAGTACCCAAGACGGAGTACTTCTTTGGAAGTCGAAACCTTGTGGCAATGGGGATGGCTTCATTTAGGAACTCACACTTTGCGATAGTTGTTTCAAATCATCAGGATACAGCCAGCACCATTCACCTTCAAGCAGCTCCGTAGGCATGACATAGGCACCAATTTGTACCCGGTGTAGTTTGGCCACATGATTACCAACCGCAGCCATCATGCGCTTCACTTGGTGATAACGCCCTTCCACAATCGTCATTGCCAGAACATTTTCAGAAATCTGCTGACAAGCAGTAGCAAAGCAGGGTTTTGGATCATCATCCAAAACTACTCCGCTCAATAGATGCTCAATTTGACTCGGCGTGATGGGATCAGGTGTCGTGATCTCATAGACCTTCCCAATATTTTTCTTTGGGGTCGTCATCTGATGAATGAACTGGCCATCATCGGAGATTAATAACAAGCCTGTGGTGTCAAAATCCAAACGGCCCACACATTGCAAACCCCGCTCTACAAATGGTGCTGGCAGGAGGCTATAAACGCTAGGGTGATGGGTGGTTTTATGTGAGCACTCATAATTGGGCGGCTTATTAAAGGCAATATAGGCCTTCTCGTGGTACTCCCAATCTTGGCCTGCCACATTTAAAACCAACCCTTCGGTCGCAATACGTTCCTCGGGATCTTCTGCTAACACCCCATTTACTTTCACCAAGTCTGCAAACACCAGATCACTACAGTAGCGACGCGTTCCAAAGCCTTGGCTAAAAAGAATCTTTTCGAGGGAAATGGGTTTTGCCATATGCTAAACAGAATACTATAGAGACTGCATTTTAGACTTCTGGGCAGCTGAAAGCCCAATTGATTATGATTGCATTATTGCCCTTGAAGAGCCCTTGATTGTCTTTATTCACTATGCTTTCTGATCCAAAACCCCGCAACCCACTCCATACTCGCACAGTCACGTTTCAAGGCTACGCCAGAGAAGATGGTCTATGGGATATTGAGGGTCATCTCGTGGATATCAAATCTCATCCCTTTGTTACTGGCTCCAAAACTTGGGAACCCGGTCAAGCTATTCACGATATGTGGATACGCATCACGGTGGATGATCACCTCACTATTCAAAATATTGAAGTAGCGATGGATAGCCATCCCCATCCAGAATGTCCTGAAGTCATTCCACCAATGGATGGATTGATTGGCGCGCGCATTGGCAAAGGTTGGCGCAAAACCATTGAAACGCACTTAGGTGGAACCAAAGGTTGCACCCATTTGCGCGAACTTCTCAACAATATGGCTACAGCTGCCTATCAGTCGATTCCTGGTGCGCTGTTTGATGACGATGAGAGTAAGCCGCCCCTCTATTTAGGAACCTGTAAGTCTTGGGATTTTGATGGCCCAGTAGTGATGCGCGTCTATCCCCAGTTTTATCAGTGGAAGAAGTAAATCACTACCTAGAAGTCACCGCGATGCACATTAAAGGCATTAAAAGCCTGCTGAACTGGCATCACCTCTAGAACATTAATGTTCATATGACTAGGCAAGGTCGCAGACCAGTAAATGGTTTCAGCAACATCGTCAGCACTTAAGGCTTTCACTCCGGTATAGACCTTCTCCGCCTTGTCATCATCACCTTTAAAGCGCACATTCGAAAATTCTGTACCAGCACACATCCCTGGCTCTATACAGGTGACACGCACTGGAGTACCGATCAGATCAGCCCGCAGGTTAAGGCTAAATTGTTTGACAAATGCTTTAGTGCCGCCATACACATTCCCACCCGGATAAGGATAGTTTGCAGCTACCGATCCTAAGTTAATCACATGGCCACATTTACGCTCGACCATGCCTGGCAAAAATGCACGACTCATATGCACTAGCCCTTTGATGTTGGTATCAATCATGCGATCCCAATCTTCTAAAAATGCTTTATGTGCTGGCTCAAGCCCAAGTGCTAAGCCCGCGTTATTCACTAAGACAGTCACTTTAGAGAACTCCGCTGGCAATGCACTTGCTAGGGCATCCACTTTAGTGCTGTCACAAACATCTACAGTCATTGTGTGCAGTTTTTGTTGTTGGTCAGCAGGTAAGGATGCTTTGAGAGCCTCTAAACGCTCCATTCTTCTGCCTACCGCAATCACTTTATGACCACCCGCCAAAAAGCGCCTTGCAGTCGCCTCACCAAACCCAGCAGTAGCCCCAGTCACTAAAACAGTATGTTCCATACTTCCTCTTTTTTGGATGTTAAATATTTGTCATTTAATATTAATGCTTATATGACATTCTTGCGCACCCTTATTGTTTCCGTCCTATTGATACAAGGATCTTGGGTCTATGCGGATGGATCTGTGAGCACTCTTCCATTTGGCCTGATCAACGCCTCACAAGAGCATTCTCAAGACCATATCTTAGAGTTTTGGGGTTACCACGATTACCTGGGCTCAGAGAACTATAGTGATACCTTGAAGTTGCGCTACTACAACCCACTAAATATTGGTGACTGGCATGGTACCGCTAGGTTAGACACTGCCTATACCTCGAACTACGGACCCCAACAAGCTAACCAATCAACTGGTACCTATACACCTAGCTACGCCATGTTCACAGTTTGGGGCGGCCTACCAAGTTGGCTAGGGAATGCCGGTGCCCGAGTAATCGCACCACTCCAAACTCCAGGGCAATGGGCTGTAGGGCCACAACTAAGCACTTCATTTAGGCCGAAAAATTCTGATTCCAGTGTGCTCTCAGATTTCTCACCCTTGACACGCTATATGTACGGCTTTGATTCCAAGGCTGCGCCGGGTTCAACCCCTCCCGCTTTAGTAAGGCGCTTAGAGCTATATCCGACCATAGGAATTAACCTAAGTCCAAGCACACAGATTCGTTTTTGGGATGAAAACGGCATTAATTACAACTCCGCTGGTGGCGGTTGGTTTGTGCCAATCGATGCAATGGTGACGCATCGAGTTAATCAAAATTTCTTATTTGCAGTGGGATTTGCAAAACAAGTTGTGCAAACCTATCAACAATATGATTGGTCCCTTTACAGCAAGTTGTCATTCAATTTTTAGGGTCGCCACTTATTAGGCAAGATCTACTAGAGTCTGGCCTTCTACTTGGGCTGCACCTGATTTGACCAAGGCCTGCACTAACCACTGCTCAAACTCTGGTGTATCCATATTGAGTTGCTTGGCCGCGCTCTGTAACGCCGGTGTATTTGCAATCCACTCATTGACCAAATCAAGGCCTTTGGAGCGCCATTCAATGAGTTTATATTTCAGCAAAACTTTGGCGCCATGGCGAGCATTGCGATCAAGGTCAGAAGCCAAGTAATCCAATCTTGATCGGGCAGTTGCCAGGGATTTCTCCAGATCAGTAAATGGCTTGCCATGTCCTGGAATTACCAAGTCGACCTGAAGACTGTCGATTAAATCCAAAGTCTGGGCTACTTCTTCAAATCCTGGCTCACCCCACATCTCCGGAAAAATGACCCCAAAACCTTCCTCCCACAGTGCATCAGCAGAAATCAGAATGCGGTGCTCTGCTTGATACAGCATCACTGAGTGGGGATCATGTCCTGGGGCAGCCAATATTTTCCAGGGATAGCGCCCTAACAATATTTCTTGGCCGGGGATGAGAAGTCCTTGATGTATAAATCGTGGACATTCTTGTCCCAAGTTTTGATAACTGAGTAAATCTTCATTCCAATCCTGAACTGCCGACGCTTCAGCCGCTGGAATAGCAATTTGACAATGAAATGCCGTGGCTAAAGCAGCATTACCGCCACAATGATCGGAATGCAAATGCGTATTCACTACTTTATTTAAATGGGATAAGCCATGCTTGTTGAGCGCATTACGAACTAAATCTATGGTGAGATTTTGATGAGCACAGTAGCCACTATCCACCAGAGAAACATCTTTCTCTCCAAAGTGAAAGATGTTATTTGCTGAGAGCCAACCTCGCTCAAAGACTTCAATCCCTGGGGGCAATAAACTACTTGGCACTTTAGTTCTTAATGGTTAACTGAGTGGTGAGCTCTAACTTGCGCACGTCAAACTGCTGAGTCTGCAGTCGCTGTAACAGATCTTCGTAGACTTTTTTGTCAAGCTGAGGCGTTCTGGAGAGCACCCAAAGATATTCACGGCGCGGATCACTCACTGCAGCAACCTGGTATTGAGAGTCTAGATCGATCACCCAGTAATCGCCCCAAACCATCGGCAAGAATGAAAGCCAAGCTGGGGCAAACCGAACTTCCAACTTCGGAGAATCTGGGGCGCCTATCTGTCGCGCAGTGCCTTCTGCCTCAGAGGTGGCACCATCAGCAGTTTTGCAACTATTAAGCACTTTTAAATTACCATCCGGTCTTGCTGAATACACTGCCTTAGTGTTGCTCACACATTTCTTCTGAAACCAGTTCGGAAATTTGGCAATCTCATACCAAGTCCCTAGATATTTAGGCACATCGAGAGTTGCAATCGTTTTAACGGGTACATCAGTAGTTTGTCCACTGCTTTGGCTAAAGGCAGATAAAGGTACAAGAAGAAAAAGGCTTAATACAGCGGCTTGGATATTGATCATGGTTAATAGTACTTCTTCAAATCCATGCCGGTATACATGCTTGCTACCTGCTCAGCATAACCATTAAACATTTGGGTTTTAATCTTAGGGGCAAAGACTCCTTTAGCATCACCAATGCGACGTTCCGTTGCCTGACTCCAGCGCGGATGATCTACCTGCGGATTGACATTGGAATAAAAGCCGTATTCGCGTGCGTCAATTTGATTCCAACTGGTCTTAGGCATCTCTTCAGTAAACCGGATTTTGACAATCGACTTGGCACTTTTGAAACCGTATTTCCAGGGCACCACAATGCGAACTGGTGCTCCATTTTGCTTTGGGAGAACCTCGCCATACAAACCAAATGTCAGTAAGGTGAGTGGGTTCATTGCCTCATCCATGCGTAAGCCTTCGCGATAAGGCCAGTCAATGATGCTGCTTTTGACTCCAGGCATTTGTTTACGATCGGCCAAGGAAACAAATTCCACATATTTAGCCGAAGCAAGCGGCTCTACTTTGGTAATTAACTTTGAAAGTGAATAGCCATCCCAAGGAATCACCATAGACCAACCCTCAACGCAGCGCATGCGATAGATACGCTCTTCCATGGGCGCTATTTTTAGTAGTGCATCGATATCTAAGGTCAGCGGTTTTTTGACTAAGCCTTCAATCGAGATGGTCCAGGGACGAGTTTGTAAGGTATTTGCATACTCTGCAGGATCAGCCTTGTCAGTACCAAACTCGTAAAAGTTGTTATAGCTGGTGACGTACTTTAGCGGAGTCATCTCCTCTTTGGATGAGTAAGTTGGATTGAGTGTCGCTGCCAATTTATCGGGGTTTGCTGCAAAAGCCTGCCTGGAAAACCAAGGGGTCAGGGCGGCACCAAAACTTCCAGCTGCAGCGGCTTTAATGAGGGAGCGGCGCTGCTCAAAAACGGCTTGAGGAGTGATATCGCCAGGAAGAATAGTCTTATCGATAAATCGCATGATTGGCCCTATCTGTTGAATCACTCCATTTTGCTACTGATGGTCACTTATTGCTTGCTACTCATTAAATGCTGCAATTTACTGACCCAGATGGGCGGCTCGCATCTTATTCATGAGGGCACGACTATGTTGATCCATGCCACCAACCATGGTTGCCAGCGCAGGATAGTCTTTGATGAGAGTCTCGCCTCCATAAAAGCGCAATAACCAATCTGGAAAGCTTCGCTCAGAAATCTCTCGAATCTCGAGTAACTCAATGCGATGATGGCGTTTGTCTTCCTGAATGCGCTTCCAAATTTTCATAATGTTGGCGCGCTCACCTTCAATGATCTGGCCAAACTGTTGATTGTCGTAAAACAAAATTCCTGTAACGCCGCACTTCAAATTAAATGCCCTAGCCGATTCCAGTAGGCGCATTAAACCCAAGAAAGACATGTCTGAGACAGACTCGCTCAAATAACTCAGCTCAACAAGGTCTTGTGATTTTGGCATAGGAGGATATTGGCGCTTTGAAGAAAAAGGCAAACCCGAGAGTTTGCCCTTTCACATTCAGAGTAGCTTAATCATTAAGCTTTGACAGCTTTCAAATCTACATTAAAAGTGGCGCTTGGACGCATTACAGCCTCCAATTTGGCTGGATCAGCCATAAAGTAACCGCCAATATCTGCTGGCTTACCTTGAACGGCTTTGAACTCACTAATAATCTTCTGCTCATCAGCCTGCAAGGACTTCGCCAAAGGTGCAAAGTAGGCTTGCAATTCTTTATCCTCGGTTTGCGCAGCTAAAGCTTCTGCCCAGTACATCGCCAAATAGAATTGGCTGCCACGGTTATCCAACTCGCCAGTACGTGGTGAAGGTGACTTATTGTTATCCAATAACTTACCAGTCGCTTCATCTAAGGTACGAGCCAAGATCTTCACTTTGGGATTACCAGTTTTATCGCCAATATCTTCGAGAGATACTGCTAAAGCCAAGAACTCACCAAGTGAATCCCAGCGCAAATGATTTTCTTCAACCAACTGTTGGACGTGTTTTGGAGCTGAACCACCAGCACCGGTTTCAAAGAGGCCGCCACCCGCCATCAAAGGTACGATGGAGAGCATCTTGGCGCTGGTACCCAATTCCATAATCGGGAACAAGTCAGTGAGGTAATCACGCAAAATATTTCCGGTAACAGAAATCGTGTCTTTGCCACGAATGACGCGCTCTAGGGTGTAACGCATTGCACGGGTCTGGGACATGATCTGAATATCAACGCCTTCAAGGTCATAGTCTTTGAGATAGGTCTTGACCTTCTTGATCAACTCTGCTTCATGAGGACGGTACTCATCCAGCCAAAATACTGCGGGGGTATTAGAAAGGCGGGCACGATTGACAGCCAACTTGACCCAATCCCGAATTGGGGCATCTTTCACTTGGCACATACGCCAGATATCACCCTCTTCCACATTTTGCTCGAGCAACACGGTGCCATCATCAGCCACGATCCGCGCTACACCTGCTTCTGGAATCTCAAAGGTTTTGTCATGTGAACCATATTCTTCTGCTTGTTGAGCCATCAAGCCTACATTCGGCACAGTACCCATGGTCTTTGGATCAAAGTTGCCGTGGGTCTTACAGAAATTGATCATTTCTTGATAGATACGTGCAAAAGTACTTTCTGGAATGACGGCCTTGGTATCATGCAAACGACCATCAGCACCCCACATCTTGCCGCCCACACGAATCATGGCAGGCATTGAAGCGTCTACGATCACATCGCTTGGGGAATGCAGATTGGTGATGCCTTTAGCAGAATCTACCATCGCCAATGCTGGGCGATGCTCGTGACATGCATGCAGATCTTGAATGATTTCTTCACGCTTAGACTCCGGCAGCGTCTTGATCTTTTCATACAAGCTGCTCATACCATTGTTCGGGTTCACGCCCAACTCTTCAAACAATTTGGCATGTTTTTCAAACGCTTCTTTGTAGAAGATTTTGACGGCATGACCGAATACGATTGGGTGCGACACCTTCATCATGGTTGCCTTGACGTGCAAGGACAACATCATGCCGGTCTTATATGCATCTTCGATTTCTTTTTCATAAAACTCGCAGAGTGCTTTTTTGCTCATGTACATGCTGTCAATAATTTCGCCAGCCAACAAAGAGACTTTAGGTTTAAGAACAATGGTCTTGCCGCTCTTGGTAACCAGATCCATCTTCACATCACATGCCTTGGTCATCGTCATGGACTTCTCACTAGAGTAGAAGTCGCCGCCATGCATATGTGAAACGTGCGTACGGGAAGCTTGACTCCACTCACCCATGGAGTGAGGGTTTTTACGTGCATAACGCTTTACAGCGGGAGGAGCACGACGGTCAGAGTTTCCTTCGCGCAAGACTGGGTTCACGGAACTACCCAAGCACTTAGAGTAACGGGTACGAATCGCCTTCTCTTCATCCGTTTTAGGATCTTCAGGGAAATCTGGGAGCTTGTAACCTTTGGATTGCAACTCTTTAATAGCTGCCAACAGCTGAGGAATAGACGCACTAATGTTTGGCAACTTAATAATGTTGGTGTCTGGCATCAAAGTCATCTTGCCGAGTTCGGCCAAATTATCAGGAACTTTTTGCTCAGAGCTAAGGCAGTCAGAAAATTCAGCCAAGATACGGGCCGCAACAGAAATATCGCTCTTTACAACTTCTACACCAGCAGGTGCGGTGAAAGTTTGGATGATGGGCAAAAATGCACAGGTCGCCAAAAATGGCGCTTCATCTGTGAGCGTGTAAATAATCTTTGATTTCTCTGAAGCCATGAACGTTTCCTCAATATTGAACAATTTACCGGGCTAGGATTTGACCTGGCCGCCCTCACATCTGCCTTAAGTAAGCCGCTTTTAGCTTGCCCACCACCAAGGAGTTGAGACTTCTATTTTAAATCATGGGGTATGACAAAAATGCCAGATTTGCACCTCAAAGTTGCCCATAATCGCCCATGTAAGGGAATTCACCGACTGAGCCAGTAATATACTGACGAGTCAATATCAGCCAAATAGGAAAATCATCATGAGCGAACTCCAGAAAATCGATACCGTTGTAGGTAATGGCAAAGAAGCAGCTGCCGGCAATCACGTTGACGTGCACTACACCGGCTGGCTATATGACGAAAATGCCCCGGATCATAAGGGCCAAAAATTTGATAGCTCATTAGATCGCGGTCAACTCTTTAGTTTTCCACTTGGCGCTGGCCATGTCATTAAAGGCTGGGACGAAGGTGTTGCCGGTATGAAGATTGGTGGCAAACGAACCCTCATCATCCCCTCTGAAATGGGTTATGGTCCGCGCGGAGCTGGTGGAGTCATTCCTCCCAATGCCACGCTGGTATTTGATGTGGAATTGCACGGCGTCAATTAATGCCCTTGCACCCAATCAGAATGCAAAAGGCCACCCGAGGGTGGCCTTTTTATTGA
This sequence comes from Polynucleobacter sp. MWH-Svant-W18, assembly GCF_018687495.1. Lineage (NCBI taxonomy): Bacteria > Pseudomonadati > Pseudomonadota > Betaproteobacteria > Burkholderiales > Burkholderiaceae > Polynucleobacter > Polynucleobacter sp. MWH-Svant-W18. The sequence continues at coordinate 362,623 of NZ_CP061293.1, read as the reverse complement.
AACCTGTGATCCTGTTAAGAGCGCAAATCTTTGCCATTTAAGGTCAAGCGATTAGCAGAGCGAGTCTGACATAAGGAGATCAGGCGATTTCTTTCCGCCAACACCTTGTCTGCATAGCCACCATCATCCTCAGCATTAGCAGCGCCCACGTAGTACTTCAAACCATTACGCAAGGAACCCGCAGTTGCAATCAGGTACTTCAAAATATAAGCACCTACACGGATATTGACTTCAGGCTTAACCGCCTCGGTTGCACCGCCATACAGCGCGTACTTATCTTTATGTACCGCAGTCATCACTTGCATCAAACCTTCGGCGCCAGCTTGACTCTTAGTATTCGGGTTGAAGTTTGATTCAACAGAAATCACGGCGAGCAATAAGACGGGGTCAATATTGACTTCTTTCGCAATCAAAATCGTATTAGAGACGTACTCCTCAATCTTGGCGCGATCGAGTTTGTATTTCTTCTCATAGAAATCCGCAATTGCGCGCTGATTCTGAATGGAGCCCATTAAGTTGCTATCTAAAGCCTGGGGATCCATTTTTGAACTTGGAATTCGGTCTGCCAAATGGGAAATCGACTTCACCTGCAACTGGGCTACTGAGGGCATTAGGAGCGCTACAGTCTGCTGTTTAGCACTAGATAGGCCCGTTGAGGCTGGACTTGCCTTGCTATAGACCACAGCAGCAATACCAGTATCGACTGTTTGGGCAGCTTCATCGGAAGTTTTGTATTGCTCCAACATGCCAAAGCCATTGCTCCAGACAATGTGGCGAGCCTCATCAGGCACTAAGACACGAGCCAAATCAAAGGCGCCGGCATTGGTGCCATTTCCTGAAAGCCAGAGTCCCACAATCATGAATACAGCCAAAATGAGGATGCCGTTAATGACCTGATAGATCGGGGCCATAGCGTGTGCAAGCAATTCTTTAGCTGCCGGTATCGACGTGATGGCCGGTGGCGCTTCTTGCATCTCACTCAAATTGTTGGATAAACATTTACTCATTTATAAATTTGCGACACTACACAATCTGAACTACTGGACTATGTTGCAGCGCAATATGTAAAAAACATGGGTCATCCTAAGAAGGTTCTTATATCAAGTCAAGAATAAAGAAAGTGCTTTCCATAACTTTTAGGTCTTGAAATACGGGAGATCCCGTATATGTATGCTGAAATCTTATATAAATCTATTTAAATCAATTACTTAGGAATGTTAGGGGATACTTATTTCATACTGTAAAAAAACCGTCAAATTCTGACTTTTTTACGATTTGAAAGAAAAAATCGCCCATAAAAATGGCACATCTAGTGTTGAAAGCCAAATGCATTTCTACGGGTAGTAGCCCTATAAAATTGCTGCAAAGCATTATTTCTAAAGTGATTTCCATTTTTCTAGAAAAGAATTTACTTTGCTGAGAACCCCCTACACTGACGATTCATGAAAGCTCTCCGTAAATTTCTCATCTTCGTAATCTTCAGTGCGCCCTTCAGCGCTTATGCCTTATTTGATGAATGCAAAGATCTCTTCCCCGCGCAACAGATCCCTAGCAGCTCACAGGCTGGACGTGATCTTTGCTTTGACAGCTTTGCCATCTATTACTCTCCGGCGGATAAGAAGCCTATCTATACGGTGGAAAAGCTGAGTCGCGAGCAATGGCTGGCTCCTCACCCTCGCAGAACGAATCAGTTCTATGAAGAAGCCAGGCTGCCTTTTGCAGAAAGAGCTTTGCTGTCTGACTACCGTGGCAGCGGCTATGACCGAGGCCACAATGTGCCAGCAGGCGATATGAATAATGAACGATCCATGGCGCAATCCTTTTCATTGGCCAACATGATGCCCCAAGCGCGACAAAACAATCAGGGCATTTGGGCCAAGAACGTAGAAGAGCCAACAAGGCAGTATGTCAAAAGAGCCGCTGGTGAAATTTATGTCTTTACGGGCTCTATCGGAAATAGTGGAAGCATTGGTAGCGGCCATGTAACTGTTCCGAGCCATCTATATAAATTGGTTTATGACCCTAGTAAAAATGTAGCATGGGCCTATTGGATTGAAAACACCAACGATGCAAATATGACTCCGCCGATTTCTTATCAGGAGCTTATGGAAAAAACAGGGATTGATTTTCATTTACCAATGACGAATGTCAATCATGCTGCCAAACCCAAGGATATGACCACTAAGCCTGGCAAGGCAAAGATTGGCGGCTGGTATCCCGTCTTTTTTGACGACTACTCTGCTGCCAAGGTAGAGCAAGTTGTTAGCAACATTCAGGCGGGTCGGATTGCGAGCATTCAGATTCAATACGACCGCAATAGTGAGCTTGCCAACAAGATTCAAACGCAGATTGAATCTCAAACGGCCACCAAAGTTACCTTAATTCAAAGCAGTCCGCCAGACTCTGCAACCGTGACCTACGAACGTAATCGCGTCACTGCAATTATTCACTCTCAGTAATTACGCCTTAGGCTTGATGCCATGCGCTGCCTTAATGGGTGCCAATAGACCTCGCAGGCCGTTATGATCAAGCGTGTGCATCAACTCCAGCAGTTGACCTAACTCCCCTTTAGGGAAACCCTCGCGCGCAAACCACGCTAAGTAATTTCCAGGCAAATCAGCCAATGCACGCCCTGCATATTTTCCAAATGGCATTTTCATTAATACAAGTTTTTCTAAAGCTTCTGCATTCATTGTTCAGAAATCTTACAAGCAAATGTAATAAGCCCTACAAAGCTTGCCATTTATAGGCTCGTGGTCATTTCTTCAATTGAGAATCATTCTTATTTGGTGATATATTGAGAACCATTCTCAATTATATTTTTCAACCACCAAACTCATATCATCATGAAATTAACCATCAAAAGACTCATTGCCTTTAGCTTCATTCTTGCAACTGCTTTACACCTTTCATTTGCCCATGCAGGTGAAGGTGTATTTGGTTGGATCTATACCTTAGACCTTCAACCCAAAGGAAAACTGGAGTTTGAACAACGCCTACAGTTAAATCAACAACAGGCTGCCGGAACTTATGAAGCTTGGACTGCCAGAACTGAATTGGAGTACGGTCTCACCAATGAGTTACAAGTCGCTGGCTATATCAACTCTTATTACACCAACGCCAATCAGAACTACACCAATCCAGAGGCATGTGAAGATGCATCTACCTGTACAGGTGGTTATGCCGTTCCCTCCTCGCATGACCCTGCGACCCCTTATAGAAAAAGTGGCATCGAGGGCGGCTCATTAGAAGCAATTTATCGCATCACCAATCCAGTAACCTCCCCCGTTGGTGTTGGTCTTTATCTCGAGCCTACATGGGGCAGAAATAAAGATGAGCTTGAAGCTAGACTCTTATTGCAATCCAACTTCATTGATGACCGTCTCATCCTCGCTGGTAACGTTGTAGTAGCCAATGAGCGGCTGAAATTTATTGAAAATGGCAATGTTCCCGAGTCGATGCTCGACTTCTTAGTGGGTGCCAGCTATCGCTTTGCTCCAAAGTGGTCTGCCGGGGTAGAGGCACGCTTTCATAACGACTATTCAGAGCTTAATCTCCGTAACCAGGTACAGCGCGCCACCTTTGTAGGGCCCAATGTCCACTATGCCGCTAAAGACTGGTGGGTGACTGGTGCTTGGCGCTATCAATTAGCAGGCGGAAACTGCATGGGTGGCGGTGAAGCGGAATGTTCAGATGCTCGGGTTTGGGATAGCCATACCGTGAATGAATTTATCGTCAAAGTCGGTTTTCCAATCAACTAATCAGAACACATTTGATGAACTGGAAACCTAATCCTGTTGCGATGGTGGGCTTGGCAATGGTCAGTGTACCGATCATTGCCCAGGCAAAAATTTATGTCTCCATAGACCAGGCACAGAAAATTTTATTTCCCAATAAGCCGCTGACTAAAGCACCTATCCTGATTACGGATGATTTACAAGACAAGCTAAGAGCTGCTTCTAGCATTCGCCATCCTTTTCAAGGTGAGCGCATCTGGAAAACTGCGAATGGCGGCTGGTTGATCGTCGATGAAGTGGTTGGCAAGCATGAAATGATTACCTACGCTGTTGGGATAGCACCTAACGGCAGCATCTTGGGTATCGAGATTTTAGAATATGTTGAATCCTATGGATACGAAGTCGCTGAAGCCCAATGGCGGACACAATTTACCGGTAAGACTGCTAAAGATCCTATTAAGTTAAATCAGGATATCCAAAATATTGGTGGTGCCACCCTCTCATGCAAACACATCACTGATGGCGTGAAACGTGTCAGCGTTTTATATGAACTAGCGCTCAAAGAAAAATGAAGGCGCGCGCTCGGCCCTTACTGGGGGCCTTTGTTGAGATCTCGATTGAGTTAGAGAGTTGCCAAAATGCAATGGATGAAGCCTTTGAGGCAATCCAACAAGTTCAAGACTTAATGAGTTTTCATGATCCACTCAGCGAGCTGAATCAAATCAATCGCTACGCCCATATCAAACCTATCGATATTCATCCTTGGACCGCTCAAGTATTAAGAATTGCTCAAGACATTTATACGCAGTCAGGTGGCTTATTTAATTGCGGTATTGGGCATCGATTGGTAGAAGCGGGTCTATTACCCCGAAATATTGATGTATTTAATCACTCACTTGGTGGCATTGAAGATGTTCAATTGATAAAGCCTGAGAAAATTCAAGTGAGCAAACCTGTTTGTTTAGATCTAGGTGGCATTGCTAAAGGCTTTGCAGTTGATAAAGCTGTTGAGGTATTGATACAAAACGGCGTCTCCTCTGGGTGCGTTAATGCAGGCGGCGATCTACGCGTATTTGGTAACAGACCAAGGCCAATCCAAATCCGCAATCCAAGTTCACCACAGCATTTGATTGATATTGGCACATTACACAATGGCGCCATTGCAACCAGCGCTCTCTACTTTGCCCATAGAGATAGAAAACCAAGTCACATCATCAATCCCATGGCAAAAGAGGCAAATGACATCTACTTTCATTTTTCTGAATCCTTTTCCATCATCGCGAGTGAATGTGTGTACGCAGATGCACTTACTAAAGTACTTGCTCTCTCGAAACGACCCAATCATCCTTGTTTCGATTACTTTAACGCACAAGCTATCAAGATCACCGCATGAGTCGCTTAGGGAAGATGCCAAACTGGCAAAGATCATTTGTGCTCACTAGTATGCTGGCTTGTTCACTATCGGGCTGCCTCTATTTACTGGGCCACGAGTTTCGGATTCAGAAAAGCTGGCTGGGCAATCACACCGTCTTGGCTACCCATGGGATTGCTGCCATGCTGGCGATATTGGCTTTGGGCTCAGTCCTACCATTTCATCTGAAAGCAGGCTTCAAATCTCAAAAGAAAAGGTTGAGTGGCTTTAGTCAGTTGGGTTTTTTGGGTGCATTGGTAATCACAGGTGCTTTACTGTATTACGGTCCTGCAGATATTCGAGATGAAGTGATTCAGACTCACTGGATGATTGGCCTGCTATTTACTGCCATCTTTTTGATCCATGGCTTCAGAAAATATTCAGGCCCCCAGAAGTAAAAAAGCCCTCAGTGCTAATACGCTGAGGGCTTCTTGTTCGCATCAGTGCTATTGCTTAGTGGCCACCTGCACCACCTAAGTAAGCTGCTTTAACAGCTGGGTCATCTTTGAGTTTTGCAGCTGGGCCATGGGTTGCAATCTTGCCGTTCTCCAATACATAACCATAGTCCGCCACGTTTAGAGCGGCGGCAGCAAACTGCTCGACCAACAACATGGTGACACCTTGAGACTTGAGGCTGGAGATGATCTTAAACACTTCCTCAACCAAGATTGGCGCTAAGCCCATTGACGGTTCATCCAAGAGAATAATCTCGGGATTTAACATCACGGCACGCGCCATTGCCAACATCTGCTGTTCACCACCAGATAAAGTGCCTGCCAATTGATTGCGACGCTCTTTTAAGCGCGGGAACATCTCTAAGGACTTCTCCAAGTCATTCTTGATATCGCCTTTTGGACGGCTACCAGTAAAACGTGGGAATGCACCTAGCAATAGATTGTCAGTCACTGACATGGTTGTAAAGACACGGCGGCCTTCAGGGCTGTGCGCTAAACCTAAACGGGCGATTTTATGAGAGTCGTAACCGTCAATTTTTTCACCGCCCAAAGTTACTTCGCCAGCAGTGGGTTTAATCATGCCGGTGATTGCCCGCATGGTGGTCGTTTTACCGGCACCGTTTGAGCCGATCAAAGTAATCACCTGACCTTTAGGGACATCAATATTGATGCCGTGGAGGACTTTGACTTTGCCGTAGCCGGCTTCAAGATTCTTAATAGATAACATGGTATTTACCGATTCAATATTGTTCTAGTGATTAAGTACCCAAGTAGGCATGAATCACCTTCTCGTCTGCCTGAACTTCAGCGGGTTTACCTTCTGCAATCTTCTGACCGAAGTCCAATACAGAAACGGTATCGCATACTGACATCACCACGTCCATGTGATGCTCAATCAGGATAAAGGTAATGCCGTTATCGCGAATCTTACGAATAATGCGCAAGAGTTCTTGAATATCGGGAGCAGTGAGACCAGCAGCTGGCTCATCCAAGAGGAGCAATTCTGGGTCAAGGGCCAATGCACGAGCAATTTCTAGCAAGCGCTGCTTACCGTATGGCAAGTTACGCGCTTCTTCGTTTGCTAGGTCGTCTAAGCCAACAAACTTGAGCAAAGCCATTGCGCGAGCATGTGCTTCAGCCTCTTCACGCTTGTAACGTGGCAGGTGCAAAGCAATTTCCACCATATTGGACTTGAAGGTGTGATGCAGACCAACCAAAATATTTTGGATGGCGGTCATTTCACCAAAGAGCTGAACGTTTTGGAAAGTACGAGCAATACCGGACAAAGCAATGTCAGAAGAAGTTCTGCCAACAACACTCTCACCCGCATAAAGAACGTTACCTGCGGTAGGCACATAAATACCAGTCAAGACGTTCATCATCGTGCTCTTACCGGAACCGTTCGGACCGATCAAACCGTGAATGGTGCCGCGCTTAATGCTGAGGTCAACATTGTTTAAGGCTTTCAGGCCACCGAACTGCATCAATACAGAATCCACCTTGAGAAGTTCTGCGCCAGCATTTTGATTGCCTACAGCACTAATAAAGCTGATGGAATCATCCACTACCTCTGCATCGCCACCACGAGTAGTCTTCGCCTTGCCTGCAATAGACTGGTAGAAGCTCTTCGCAAAACCAACAATACCGTTTTGCAAGTAGTACACCACCAACAAAATCATGAAGCCGAAAATACTCAGGCGCCAGTCAGAAATACTATTGAGCCAGAAGGAGAACGCCGCTAAACCGACTACGCCAGCAATAGGCACAGCCACGCGTTTTGGAGTAGTCACTTTTTTAGACAAGGCCATTGCAGCACCTAGCACCACCACAATAGCAATGATGGAAGCCACAATACGGAACAAGAAGATGTCATCTAGCAACTTCGGCAACAACACAATAATGGCAGCACCAATTACCGCGCCCAGACGAGACTTGCGTCCACCCATGATGATGCCCAGCAAGAACAGCACTGCTAATTCATTGTTATAGGTGTTCGGAGAAATGTACTGCTCGGAGTAAGCGTACAAGCAACCTGCTAAACCAGCAAAGGCTGCACTGATCACGAATGCAATCACCTTAAAGCGATATACAGAAACACCCATACAGTCGCAAGCAATCGGACTATCACGCAATGCTTCAAACGCACGTCCCATTTGGGATTTCACAAAACGATCGATCACGATGAGCGCCAGAATCGTAATGACCGATACCAACCAGAAATACTCTGCTTTAGTCATTGGTACACCCATGAGCTCAGGGCGAGTCAACTTAATACCCAATGGGCCTTCAGTCAACCAAGTCATCTCGTTAATCAAAATCTGTGCAATGGTGCCAAACGCCAAAGTCACCATCGCTAGATAAGGACCAATCACCTTAAGGGCCGGCAATGCCAAGATGCCACCAAAGATTGCAGTCACGATGATCGATGCTGGAATAGTGACCCAAATTGGTAAGCCAAAATGGAAGAACAAAATACCGGCCGTGTAAGAGCCAATACCGAACAAAGCAGCATGACCCAAAGATACTTGCCCAACATATCCCACAACAATATCTAAACCAAATAACAGAATGGTGTAGATCAGAATGGTTTCTGCTAAGTGGATGTAATACGGGTTATGAACAAAGAGTGGCAAACAAAATAGGCCGACTATTGCAATTAATATGGGTAATAGAGACTTCAATTTCATCATTAAACTTTCTTAATCGCAGATTTGCCGAAGAGACCAGATGGTTTGTATGCCAACACCAGCAATAACAAGATCAAACCTGGAACATCTTTGTAACCAGTAGAGATGTAAAAACCAGTAGCGGTTTCCACAATACCGAGAATCAATCCACCCACAATGATTCCGAGACCGCTAGATAAGCCGCCAATAATCGCCACCGCGAAGGCCTTCAAACCAAGAGCGCCACCCATGGTCGCGCCAGTCAAAGTCAATGGTGCAATCAATACACCTGCGAAGGCTGCAGTCAATGAGGACAATGCATAAGAGAAGGTAATGACCATGCTGGTGTTAATACCCATTAGGCCTGCAGCATCACGGTCGTTTGCAGTTGCCACAACTGCTTTTCCGTAAATCGTTTTACGGTTAAAGAACTCTACCAATAACATCATGACCAGTGCACCAACAACCACCAAAATTTCCATTGGGAGAATATTGGCTCCCAAGAAATTCATTGGCTCCATTGGAAGCGGGGATGGGAATGGCAATGCATCACGACCCCAAATATTTTCAGCAACGTTCTTAAAAATAATACCGAGTGCAATGGTAGACATAATCCAACCAAATTCGGATTTGATTTTGATGGCAGGACGCACACCAATAAGCTCAACAAAGCTACCTTGAATCATTCCGAAAATACACACAATCGGAATCATTGCCCAATAGTTGATGCCAAAGGTATCAACGCAGGTCAAACCAACCAGGGCACCCAACATCAAGGCTTCACCCTGACCGAAGTTCAATGTGCCTGAAGTGGCAAAAGTAAGCTGGAAACCGAAAGCGATAACCGCATAGATCATCCCCACTGCGATACCGCTCGAGAGGATTTGTGCAAGCATGTCCATTTTTTGGCCTAAATATACTTAATACTGTTTTATTAACGAATCCGACATTGTAAGCAAAACGCCGCTTTGTGGGCGGCGCTTTGTTTTAACAAATGTTGCAGTGCAAAATATTGATGCAATTTTGCCCGCTCAGCAAGTTACTTACTTCTTCTTAGGAGTTGCGTCCTCAGCATTCAAGAACTCAACGCGACCGTTCTCAACCACGCCCATAACAACGTCTTTTGCCTTGATGGCTTCGTGGTCAGTTGCAGAGAATGGCTTGTTGTAAGTGATCACAACACCATCAACTGGGGTTTTGAGATCTTGCAAGGCTGCCAAAATCTTTGGTCCTTCAGTGCTCTTAGCTTGCTTGATCGCTGCAGCCAAAAGGTATACAGAGTCGTAACCTTGAGCAGCAGAAACTGGAGAAAGGATGTTGTTATTTTTTGGCTTGAACTCTTTTAAGTAAGCCTCTTGGAATGCCTTACGCTTAGCAGTGGTGGATGGTGACTGAATATAGGTTTGTGGCATTGTTGCGCCATCACCATTCTTGCCTGCTGTATCAATAAAGCTAGCCATAGACAATGTCCAGCTACCGATCATTGGTTTTTTCCAACCTAACTTCGCCATACCGTTTGCAATTTGCGCCAACTCAGGTCCGATTGCGTAAGTCAAAATTACTTCAGCACCAGCATTTTTTGCTTTTAGCAATTGTGAGGTCATATCCACGTCGCCAATATTGAATTTCTCAACAGCAACTGGAGTCACGCCATAACCTTTTAATGCCTTCTCCAAATCTTCACGACCCAATTGGCCGTAGTTAGTAGAGTCAGCCAAAATTGCGACTTTCTTCAAGCCGCGCTTCTCAACTGCTTCTTTAGCAATCATTGGTGCTTGAATGTTGTCAGCTGCAGCATTACGGAAAACATAGTTTTCTGGGGCATTGGGGAATTGCTTGGTCAAGATAGAACCAGTAGCAACGTTATTCATCACCGGAATCTTGGCATCTTGATAGAAACGTTGGGAAGCCAATGCAACACCAGTATTGATGTAGCCCAAAGTGGCAACCACTTTTTCGTTATTAATCAGCTCTTGCGCAATTTGCACACCACGCTCATTTTTTGCTTCATCGTCACGCTCAATCAAAACAATCTTGTTGCCATCGATACCGCCAGCAGCATTGATTTCTTTTGTTGCAAGACGCACGCCGTCACGCATACTGACACCCATTGAGGATGAACCGCCTGTAAACGGACCTGCTACACCTAATTTGATATCGGCAGCGTAAGCGCCGGTTGTGAGCATTGCAGCAGCAGCTACCGCAAAGATGTGATGACGAATATTCATAAAGTCTCCATGACTAAAAATTACTAATTAAATAAATACTTTTTTATAGGCACTACAAATAACGAAGAACTATCTTACTGTGATTGCTAGGGCAAAAAAAGGGGTATCTATTAGGGTTTTACATTACCCAGGGCTTATGCTTTGGCAAGGCCCTTTTTCAGGCTGGGCCAAAACAAGTTAATAATCAAGCCAGTGATCACTAACCCTGCAGCCATCATCTTCCATAGGGGCAGTGGCTCACTCAAGAAAAAGGCGGAAGCCCCCATTCCAAAGATGGGCACCAATAGGGGTGCTGGTGCGACTACCGCAGCCGGGTGTTTTGAAAGCAACCAACCCCAAGCGGCATATCCAAAGAGCGTATTGGCCCAAGACTGCCACAGGACTCCTGCCCAACCCCAGGCGGTGGCAGAAGTCATTGCGCTAGCCATGCCCTCTGTGCCACCCTCGAAGAACCAGGAAATCAAGAGAAGTGGCGGTATCGAAAAGGCGCTGGCCCAAACCACATAAGAGAACATATTGATCGCACCTGCGCGGCGGCTCACGGTATTGGCTACGCCCCAGGAAAATCCTGAAAACAGCACCAAGGCCAAACCGACGAAAGTTGTATTAGCATCCGTGTGCAGCGCAATAATCCCCAAACCCGTCATGGCAATGGCTACGGCTACCGCTTGATAGAGCCTCAAACCCTCTTTGGCAAAAAACATCGCAAAGCCAATAGTAAAAAATACTTGGGTCTGAATGACTAAAGAGGCCAAGCCCGGTGAAATCTTGCCGTCAATCGCGAAATACATCACACCGAACTGCCCCACCCCAATGGCGCAACCATACAGACAGAGATTTTTCCAAGAGGCTTTAGGTCGCGGGACAAAAAATACGAGCGGTAATAAAGCAAAGATATAACGCAGCGCCGCAAACAGAAATGGTGGAAATTCTCTTAAGGAGACTTTAATGACCACAAAGTTTGTACCCCACACCGCCACAATAGCTAGTGCTAATAAAAGATGGCTGAGAGGTAGCTGATGACTTTTGTGTGAGCTATTCACCAGTGAGCAACTCCGCAACGCGCTGCGCAATCATCATGGTTGGAGCGGCGGTGTTACCTGAAGTAATGGTCGGCATTGCAGAAGCATCCACCACACGCAAATGGCCAATGCCTCTCACTCGCAATTGAGAATCGAGCACAGCCATAGGATCATCATCACGCCCCATTTTACAAGTGCCTACTGGATGAAAAATCGTAGTACCAATATCACCCGCTGCTTTTACCAAGTCTGCATCAGTTTGATATTGCACACCCGGTTTGTATTCCTCAGGAGAATAGGGTGCTAATGCAGGACTTTCCACAATCTTGCGAGTTAAGCGCAAAGACTCTGCCGCAACTTTGCGATCTTCTTCTGTGGATAAATAATTGGGGTGAATTACTGGTGGCGCTTCTGGATCTACAGAATTAATATGCACACTACCTCTTGAAGTGGGTCGTAAATTACATACGCTGGCAGTAAAGGCGTTAAACGCATGCAAGTCTTCGCCAAACTTTTCAAGCGAAAGAGGTTGTACGTGATATTCCACATTGGCACTCGGTTGTTCGGGCGAACTGTAAGCAAATGCGCCTAATTGGGAAGGCGCCATTGACATGGGACCCGACCGCTTCAATAAGTATTCCAAGCCAATCATCATCTTGCCAAACCAAGAGTTAGCCTTGGTATTGAGTGTCTTGATGCCATTGACTTTATAAACCATGCGCAACTGAAGGTGGTCTTGTAGATTCTCACCAACGCCCGGTAAATCGGCAACCACTGGAATGCCTAATGCAGATAGACGGCTAGCGGAGCCAATACCCGAGCGTTCTAGGATTTGCACGCTGCCAATTGCTCCAGCACACAACAAGACTTCACTGGCATCATCATTGGCGCAAAGAGCTTGCGCAGCAGCGCCGTCTTTGAGGTACTCCACGCCCAAACAATTTTTCGTTTGAGGATCCATCTTGAGTTTGGTGACGACTGCCTCAGTAATCACCGTGAGATTGCTACGCTTCACCGCATCCTTTAAAAATGCTTTGGAGGTATTCAGTCTCCAGCCCGCGCGCTGACTCACATCAAAGTAACCAACACCAAAGTTGTCGCCACGATTAAAGTCATCTGATGAGGGAATGCCAGCTTGCACCGCAGCTTCTCTAAATCTATCCATGATGGGCCAGCGCAGGCGTTGCTTCGAGACCGTCCACTCACCACCTTTGCCATGCCACTCATTAGCACCGCTGTGATAATCCTCAAACTTTTTATAGCGTCTCAATGCATTTTGCCAAGACCAAGACTCATCTCCAGTAGCTTGAACCCAAGAGTGATAATCGCCCACCTGGCCGCGCATATAAATCATGCCGTTGATTGAAGAACAGCCGCCTAGCACTCTGCCACGGGGGTAAAGCAGTGAGCGGCCATTCAGCCCTTCTTCCGCAACCGTTTTAAAACGCCAATCGGCTCTGGGGTTATCAATGCAATACAAATACCCTACTGGAATATGAATCCAGATGTAGTGATCGTTTTTACCTGCCTCAATAAGCAGCACCTTTTTGTTGGGATTCTCAGTCAGTCGCTTGGCCAGCATACAGCCGGCACTGCCTGCCCCAATGATGATGTAGTCGTAGGTATTTGCTTGTGTCATATGGTTTACGTCAGATAAAACGATATTCGCTGGATGCCCTATTGAATACCTATTTTGTATTTATTTAGGGCTTCTCTAATGCGTATTATTTACCAAACCCAAAAATCGAGCCTCTAGCCAGCATAGCTCAATACCCGTCTAAAATGAGCAGATGCATATTAATGAGAAGAATCGCACGCCCAAGCTAGATGAGGTCGATGAGGGCCCTAGCAAGTCTGAGCTCAAGCGCCAAATGACTGAGCGCCAGAAATTGGCGGAAGTCCTAGCGGCTTTAAGTAGCGATGCCCTAAAAACCATTCCTCTGGATGAAGCGATCAAAGTAGCGATTGCTGAAACCAATAAGATCAAAAGTTTTGAAGCGATTCGTCGTCATAAGCAATACCTTGGCAAACTCATGCGCTTCTTGGATGAAGAAGAACTCGATGCCATTCAAAAAAGGTTAGATGCGATTCAAGGGGTCAGCAAAGCAGAAACTGCCAAGCTCCATTTTTTAGAAAGCTATCGTGATCGCCTAATTTCTAACGACGAAGCTTTTACTAAGATGATTGAGCAATATCCTGATATGGATATTCAGAATATGCGGACCCTAATTCGGAATGCGCGCAGAGAAAAAGAGCAAAACAAACCGCCTAAAGCGTATCGCGAAATCTTTCGGGTGTTAAAAGATATGGGGCTTTAAGGTTAACTCTACCAAGACTCTGGTTTTGTAAGCTTTGAATTTGGAATGCTTAATGGTAGTTGTGAGGCGGCAATATGATGCACGCTGAGAATTTTTTTCCAATCAGCATTTCTTGCTAAATCGCCAGAGATATGACGATGATCCCCGCTTCGAATTGGTGCCACAATTCCTATTCGCAATTTGGGGTGATGCCGCTTAACTGCCGCCAATGCTCCCTCTAAATCAGAATCATTGGAACAAATTACTGCTTGATCATAGGCGCTTGTCCATGCCCCTGTTATGAGATCGGAGGCCAAGTTAACATCCGTCTTTTTTTCATTAAAGTCATAAACCTGAACAATTTGTAATTCAGGCGCCTGAGGAATCGGCTTTACCAATCTTTGATGTGGTTTGCTAGCCAATATTTTCCCTTCAATGACAATCAAGGTCTTAGGATGCATTATTTTTAAGGCCTGCAGGTATTGACGCTGTCGCTGAGTAGACCTAGGGTCATCTGACATCCTGCCCAAAACAGGCGCAGTGTAATACCGCACCTCAACCAGAAGAGCGGTTTTATCTAAAACATAGCTTGCAAATAAATTTACGATATTGAGCCATTTTAGATTTGAGCCTCGTAACAACCCATAGTAAAGGTTATAACCATCAATATAAACAATAGTTTTAATATTTTTGCCATCCTTAAAAAGACAAAGCCACCCGAAGGTGGCTTGCCGCCCCAAAAGCATTTGAATAAATCAAACGGTTATAGGGTGAGTCGTATCTGTAATTTTACACTCATAATTTAATAGATCAATTAACTTATTCTAAGAGTGGTATTAAATCTACGTAATTTAATCAGTCAATTTTTAATTTACGTGAAGGCACTTCTACCCAGCGGTAGAGATAATTGGCAGCCATCCAACTACCTACCAATGCCATCATCATTAGTGCGAGCGCTAAAGCACCATCATGCAAGCGGCTCATGCCCCAGCCTATGTAGAGACTGTTGGCTAACAGAATAAATGAGAAATGCAATAAGAATGCGCAATACGATCTGCGACTGCTCCACAAAATCGCATTAAAGAGTTTATGTGGCTCAATTGGCTTGTGATCTCGGGCTTGATCCTTGTATGCCCAGTCGCCAAAAAAGATGAGTGCGATTGCCACGAGATACGCTAGGATATTTCTTAGCCAAAATTGCTGAAAACTCGCAATCACAATCGCCACGCCGATAAAGACAAACACGATTCTGGCAAAACGGTTCACCAATGGATCTGGGTAATTTTTACAAAGCTGGGCAAGTACTCCTAAGCCATAGGCCCCGATAAAGTAAATGAAATAGTTTTCGTACTCCCCTAAGCGATTGAAGTAGAGCAAGGAAGTGACGCACAAGACCATCAAGATCCAAATCACAGATCGAAAGCCTGGAAACATGCCCAGCATTAAAGCCAAGATGGCATAGAGCTGCCAATCAATCGCTACATACCAAACACCAGCAGAGATGGCGTCCAAGCCTAAGATGCCTTGCAAGAAAAATAAATGGGCTAGCAATTGACCAAACGTTTCAGATTGGCCAACGAATTCATCTTGCACCCAAAAACGCGCTACCCATGCACAGGCGATGGTCAATAGCAGCGCCACAATATATGGGGCGAACAGGCGCAAGTAGCGATTAATAATCGTCTTCAGAACATCCTGAGGAGTTTTGAGATTACTAGTCTTGCTTAAAGACTGCGCCGCAAGGTAACCGCCCATCACTAAAAAGATTTGTACCGCATAGCGACCATATTCAAATAAGAAACTCATCGCCCCTGGCAGAACTAACCGCGCATCTTCTGCGATCTGGCCATAGCTCGAGAGGTGATGCAAGATGATGGTGAAAGCGGCAAAAGTCTTTAAGAAATCGACCAGCAGAAAATGGTTTTTTGACTGCACTACTTCGCTTTAGTTTTGCCCATTAAAGAAGCTAGCAAGGGATTAGCACTTGCCAGCTCTTTTTTGGTTTTTGCTTTATCTGCTGCAGTGAGCTTCGGTGTCTTGGCAGCGTTTTTTATACGCTGCGCAGTCACCAGAGCCAAGTTTTTATACAGATCGGTCTTTTTCATGGTCATTGGAAAGCCCTTCTGCCCAGATTACCGTACAAATTACTTAACAATCGAGCGCGCTGCAATGCCTAAGAATAACAATGACCAACCTTGCAAGAGCAACTCAATCGCGATCAACAAACCAGGCAACCATAAACTTGCTGCTGGGAAGTTATTCATGATCAATACACTCATCAAAATGGAGATCGCCGCTGAAAGCGCCAACCAAATCCACTCATTAAACTGACGATGCTGAAAAGCTGAAATTAAACGTAGCACGCCAGTCACAAAAAAGATCGCTGCGAGCCAAAGGGTAATAGCTTCAAGTGCTGGAATTGGGAACGCCCAAACATAAAGTGCGCCAGCAATGTACAAAATACTAAAGATGATCTGGATGCCAACACTCTTCCAACCGCTGGATTGAAATGCATGAATGCCCTGGAGTACACCACCGGCAAACAAAAAGATGCCTAAGACGTTAACCGAGATAAAGGAGAACAATACTTGGCCTGCAACACCAATCATGCCGAGCACGATCAATAAAATACCGATGCCAATTAGTGCGCCTGGCACATTTGCTGCCGCACCTAAAACCTTAGTGCGAATTTCGTTAATCTGTGCTGTGTTCAGTTCAGCCATATTTATGCCCTCTCAGTGGTTAATACATCAAGAAGTCTCTACTGTATCAATAAAATCTGACAAAATCGCCCAAATCGGTACTGAGCTAGTAGAAGTAAGGGTCAGCTGAACCCGAAAGCTTGAGCACCTATAAATACGGGTATTCTGTATCCTTTTACAAAATAACCAATACCCCCAATGGATAACACTCTTACCGTCATTCTTGGCATTGTTGCCATGCTCCTGCCACTCGTAGTGGGTCGCCTGGTGTGGAAACGCTTTGATCAGTACTTTGGTCGCAACGACGAAGCCTATATGGACAGCCTGGAATATTTCTTGAAAAAAATAGGCTTAACAATCTTGGTGGCTTTTGTTCTGCTGTGGATCGGCATCAGCCTAGTATTTAGCGGCAGTGCTGGCTAAGCAGATAAATAGACCAGCAAAGAAATAAGATGAATGAACAACTCAAAACCATTCTGAGCAAGGCAACACTAAACTTCGTTGTTTTGGGGGTTATCCTCATCATTGCTGTCTTGGGTAAATTTACCAACCCTGAATTTACCAATACGGTGTTTGTGACAGCCGATCAACTAGTCTCCGACCTCTATCTCGTCTTTATTGCCATTACCTTAGGTGCTTTTATTCCCAACTTCAAACTGGTTGTAATTGGCGCGATTGCCGCTTTTATTGGAGCAGTAGTTCTTATTCAAGCTGGCATCTTTACCTATTTAACGACTGACTACGTTTTTGCCATCCTCATGGTTACTTTGGGATTTGCCTCCATTGCCAATCTCTATCGGCACTATCGGGAGTTTCGGTTTTAAGCGAGCTAAGCACGCTTAATACAGAGAATACGGATCCCCATTCAATCGGGGCTTTTTCATTTAGCAACTACGCGGCCATTTGGAAGACGCGGATACGCGGCTCAATTACGTTTTGCAGATTTCTCTTGGCCATTCGTATATCGTACTCAGACTGTAAGTTCAACCAAAAGCGCGGCTCCATCGAGAAAAACAGTCCGAGACGAAGGGCTGTATCAGCAGTAATGGGGCGGGTACCGTGAACAATTTCGCTAATACGACTTGGGGATACATCAATATCTGCCGCTAGCTGGCGAGCAGTGATACCCATGGGTTTCATAAAGTCTTCTAGCAAAATTTCACCAGGGTGAATTTCATCGAGTAATTTTGTTTTCATCCTATCCTCAGTGGTAATCCACAATTTCTACCTGATAAGCCCCATCTTCTTTCCAGATGAAGCAAATACGCCATTGACTATTGATGCGAATACTGTGCTGCCCTTTGCGTTTTCCGCTGAGTGACTCCAGCATATTTCCAGGAGGAATTCTCAAATCCAATAAATCAATGACTGCATGTAATTGCAATAACTTGCGTCGAGCCACCCTTTCAATGTTTCCAAACTTGCGTGATGGTCTGTTATTAAATAAGTCTTCTGTCAGCGCACAAGAGAAAGAACGGATCATGCAATATGATATTCTGTATAACAGAATCTGTAAAGTGGAATATTTATCACTTTTTGCTGATTCCGCATTACCAGCCAGCCCCACTGGAACAGAACCTGTTTGTTCAAATTTTAGGTGAGCTTTATACCCAATCTGTTATATAGAACGGACTTTTCAGTATTTGAAGTAATAACCATATTCCTAGACAATATAGGGCTATGTACAAATATGACCATATTGACCAAACCCTTGTAAATCAACGGGTTGCCCAATTTCGCGATCAGGTAGCTAGGCGCCTCAATGGCACACTAGCCGAAGAAGAGTTCCGCCCGTTGCGACTACAGAATGGTCTGTATCACCAACGCCATGCTTACATGCTGCGGGTGGCTATTCCTTATGGCTTATTTAATTCCAAGCAGCTTCGCACTATGGCGCTGATTTCTGAAAAGTATGACCGTGGCTATGGCCACTTCACCACCCGTCAAAACATTCAATACAACTGGGTGGCTTTAGAAGACACACCTGATATTTTGGCTGAGCTAGCCAAAGTAGAAATGCACGCCATTCAAACTTCAGGCAACTGCATTCGCAATATTACGAGTGATGCCTTTGCTGGTGTCGCTGGTGATGAATATGTTGATCCGCGCCCCATCTGTGAATTACTCCGTCAATGGTCAACACTGCATCCTGAGTTTGCCCATCTGCCGCGCAAGTTTAAATTTGCAATCAATGGCGCCAAAGAAGATCGCACGATTTTGCTTTGTCATGATGTTGGTATTGAACTCAAAAAAGATGTGCAAGGTAAGCTCATCGCTGATATCTATGCTGGTGGTGGTATGGGTCGTACGCCGATCTTGGGCTCACTCATCAAGACAGGCTTGCCATGGCAACTATTGCCTAGCTACCTGACTGCCCTGCTCCGCGTATATAACCGCTTTGGTCGTAGAGACAATCTGTATAAGGCTCGTATCAAGATTCTAGTAAAGGCTTTAAGCCCCGAAGAATTTGCCCGCCAAGTTGAAGGTGAGTGGCTATTTAATAAAGATAGCGATGACAACTTCACTCAAGCAGAATGGGATCGCGTTGCCAAGCACTTTACTAAGCCAGCTTATAAGAACTTAAATGCGCTTACCAATGAGCAAGTCATCCATACCGCAAGCGAGGCAGATAAAACTGCATTTAGTAAGTGGTTAGAGCGCAATGTCAAACCTCATCAAGTGCCTGGTTATGCCAGTGTGATTTTGTCACTCAAACCCCATGGCACAGTTGCACCTGGTGATGCTACTACTGCACAGATGCTAGCAATTGCTGATTTGGCAGACCAATATAGTTTTGGTGAATTGCGCGCCACTCATGAACAAAACTTAGTACTTGCTGATGTAGAGCAAGAAAAACTCTATGCGCTCTGGCAAGAAGCCAAGAAACAAAAAGTAGCGCTACCGAATGTAGGCTTACTTACTGACATCATTGCTTGCCCTGGCGGCGATTTCTGCTCTTTGGCCAATGCTAAATCACTACCGATTGCCAAGGCTATTCAGGAACGTTTTGACGATTTAGACTATTTGTTTGATTTGGGCGATATCAGCCTCAATATTTCAGGCTGCATTAACTCTTGTGGCCACCATCACGTTGGCAATATCGGGGTGCTTGGTGTCGATAAAGACGGTGAAGAGTGGTATCAAATCACTCTCGGTGGCGAGCAAGGTAATGATGCCGCTATTGGCAAGGTCATTGGACCCTCCTTCTACGCCGATGAGATTCCGGACGTCATCACCAATATCATCAATACCTACGTAGAGCAACGCAGTGATGATGAATCATTTATTGACACTTATCGCCGTCTAGGCGTGACCCCATTCAAAGAAGCTTCCTATAAGAATGCCAAGAAGAAAGAGAAGGTAGAAGTTGCGGGGGATTCTGCATGAGCCAAGCTAATGTAAGTAATAGCACTGTAATTGCTGCACATGAGCAAATTTTGTATTTCCCAAAAGGTGGAAAACCCAGTCTTATACCTAATGAGTGGCTCATCTGGAACGGAAGCCAGGATGAAGGTGGCTTACCCGATCTAGAACATGGCAAACAGAATGTTTTAGTGCCTTTTGCTTGGTGGGTACAGCACCATAAAGAATCTGATATTCAGAGCAAAGCAAAGACAGGTCATATTGGCGTGTGGTTTGCCGCTGATGACGATATCTTGAAACATGCTGAGCTGGTTGAAGAAGGCAAAAAGGTATGGCCTCTCGTGGCAGCGCACTTTCCCATCTTTAGAGATGGCAGAAGCTTCAGTACCGCAGCTTTATTGCGTGATCGCTTCCAGTGGCAAGGTGAAATTCGTGCGATTGGGGATGTATTGATTGATCAATTATTGCAAGGTGCACGTGTTGGTTTTGACAGTTTTGCACTACGTCCAGACCAAAATGTGGATGTGGCTTTAAAACAATTTGACTTATTCTCTGTGACTACGCAAAACAGTTGGCGCGGTAAGAGATCCTTACTTGCAACAAGCTAAGCACTGTCCATGAATAAACATTCTTCAACTCTGGGTACAGTTTATCTAGTTGGCGCTGGCCCTGGAGCAGCAGACTTGATTACTGTCAGAGGCGCCAAGCTCCTGGCCAAGGCGGATATCGTCTTTCATGATGCCTTGGTAGATGAAGAGATGTTAGCTCTCTGCCCCAATGCCATAAAAGTACCAGTGGGTAAACGTTGTGGCCAACTTTCTTCCGCTCAGCAATTTATCAATAAGCGTTTAGTCGATGCTGCCTCACAATATCAAACGATTGTTCGCCTTAAGGGTGGAGATCCGATGCTCTTTGGTAGGGCTGATGAAGAGCTTCAAGCCCTTCATCAAGCGGGGATTGCTGTAGAGATCGTTCCGGGTATTACTGCAGCATTGGCAGGCGCTGCCAGCATTGGGCAATCGCTCACCCTGCGAGGCGTCTCGCGAAGCGTGGCTTTTGTGACCCTCGCTCAAGCAACTGAGGGCGCCCAAGAAGAGCAAGGTCAAAAAGTGCAACAACCCATCAGCAATCCTAGTGCTGATACCCTGGTGTATTACATGGGTCGCAAAGATGCTGCTAAGATTGCCCAACAACTGATCTCGCAAAAACGCAATCACACGAAAGATACCCCAGTTCAAATATTAGAAGCGGTAAGTACCCCTCGTGAACGGCAATGGGTTAGCACTTTAGGTGAGCTTGCTCAAGGAAAAGCGGAGCATTGGTTTAATGTCCACTCTCCAGCGCTGATTTTGGTCGGTGAATCACTCAGATCCACTAATATCGAGTCTGCAGAAAACTTAGAGGGCTCTAACTCCAAAATCAACGATGGCTTGCAATACACTGGAGTCCTCTCCAACCGCAGGCGTCGCGCTTAAAACGATATTCGGAAACTGCGCCTTGCAGGCATCGAGTAGAACGGGGAAATCATTTCTTAAATGGCCGCCCTGCCCAAAAAATACTGGCACCACTGTAATCTGCGTGGCACTCTGAGCGCTTAAGTTGGCCACTGCCTCTGCCAAGCTAGGCTGCATCATCTCTAAGAAAGCCAGCTGCACTGGGGTGCCAGACTGCTGTTGCTGCCAAAGGCTTGCCAAGCGATCAAATGGCTCACGCCACCGACTATCGCGGGCTCCATGACCAAATAGGATAATAGCTTTCATATGGGTTTTCTTTACTGAATAATTTTTAATAGCCGCAACAATGAACTGCAGTAATCTTCAGGATGTAAGCTTAACCCTAAATACTTATAAACGTATTTGCATCGATTAGATAAGGTATTTTTATGGAACTACTTCACTCTCTAGCCAGTCAAACTTGGTTCATTGCCATCATGGCGGTAGCCCTGATTGCTGGTGTGCTCTCCGCGGTGCACCATGCGGAAGTGGTTGCCCATAAAACCGGTGAGCCCTATGGCGCTTTAGTGCTGGCGATTAGCGTCACCATTATTGAAGTGTCCCTCATCATCTCGATGATGCTCTCAGGTCACGATGGCTCTCAATTCATTGCACGTGATGCAGTTTTTGCAACGGTGATGATTGTGATCAATGGTGTCATTGGCTTATGTATTTTTATTGGGGGCCTGCATCATCACGAGATGTCTTTTCGCAATGAAGGAACTAACTCTGCGCTAGCAGTACTTACCGCTCTGGCAACTTTCATTCTAGTGATGCCAATTGTGACTACCAGCACGCCGGGCCCAGACTTTACCAAGAGTCAATTGGCTTTTGCAGGCATAGCTTCATTTGCACTGTATGCTGCATTTTTATTCTTCCAAACTGTTAGTCATCGGGACTATTACTTACCTCAAGTAGAAGATAAGAAAAACGATATCAATTTCCATGCGCCTAAGCCTAGTAATACGAAGACTGCAGTGAGCGTTATATTGCTCATTGCCTCACTCATCATTGTCGTAGGTTTAGCAGAATTACTCAGCCCCGCAATTGAGGCTGGAGTGAATGCCGCAGGTGCACCCAAGACGATTGTCGGTATCGCGATAGCAATGTTAGTGCTACTTCCAGAAGGCTTTGCAGCTGTGAGGGCAGCAAAAGCAAATCGACTGCAAAGCAGCTTGAACTTAGCGCTAGGGTCAGCATTAGCCAGCATTGGGCTCTCCATTCCGGCGATTGCAGCTATTGCCATCTACTACAACATACCGCTGAGTTTGGGTATTAGTGATCTGAATATGACCTTGATGTATCTGACATTCTTTATTGGCGCCTTAACGCTGGCCATTGGCAGAACGACCCTACTGCAGGGCGTGGTTCACCTGATCATTTTCTTTGAGTATTTATTCTTGAGCTTGGTACCCTGATTGCCACCAAGGTAGTAAAAATCAGAGCCTAATACGCAAAAACCGAGAAATTCATTCAATAAATAATAATTAAAACTATAATGACAGGATGTCTGGATTATTAGCCGCCTTTCTGACCTCCTTTGTTATAACGCTATTGATTATTCGTTTTAAACATTTGCATGAGCGGTTTTCAGCAGACTCAGATCTTACTGGTCCTCAAAAGTTTCATAAAGCGGCAGTTCCCAGAATAGGGGGCATCAGCATTGTCCTTGGTCTCTTAGCAGCAATTTTGATCAAAACATTTGATCTCGGCTTGGGTAACGCAGAACTCACACTACTAGCCTGTGCAATCCCCACTTTTGCGATTGGCCTCACAGAAGATTTAACTAAGAAAATCAGTGTAAGACAGCGCCTATTTTTTACTGCCGTATCTGCCGCCTGCTTCATTTATGTATTGGGCCCACAAATCACCTCTTTAGGTATTCCTTTTGTTGATTTGCTATTTACCATTCCATTTTTTGGAACGCTACTGACGATTTTTGCCATCACAGGGCTTGCAAATGCATACAACATCATTGATGGCTTTAACGGGCTATCAAGTATGGTTGGCATCATTACGCTCCTGGCGATAGGATATGTTGCCTATACCCTGGGTGATACAACTATTATTTTTTTAAGCCTTGTAATGGCCGGGGCCATCTTAGGATTCTTTATTTGGAACTATCCGCAAGGGCTGATCTTCCTGGGTGATGGTGGTGCTTACTTAATTGGCTTTTGGATTGCGTGTCTGAGCGTTTGGCTTTGCTACAAACATCCCGAAATATCCCCTTGGTTTGCTCTACTGATCAATGGCTACCCAATTATGGAAACACTTTTTTCAATCTACAGAAGAAAGATTCATCAGGGCAAGAATGCAGGTGCGCCGGATGGTATTCACTTTCATACCTTAATTTATAGACGGATATTGAGAGCAACCCATTTTGATAGCGCGCTCTCAGCGAATGCAAGAACAGCGCCCTATCTTTGGATATTGGCGGGACTATCTGTAACACCAGCAGTTCTATGGTCACAATCTACCCCTATTCTGATGGGTGCATGTGCGCTATTTGTTGGATCGTACATCTGGGTTTATAGAAGGGTTGTGCGCTTTAAGACTCCGGGGTGGATGAGGGTTTAAGCCAGATCAGGGTGATATATGGCATTAGCGGGCACTTCCCCTCCTCTGCGCATCAAAAATTGAGATAGTTCGTTTTGCAAAATGGGTGTTTAGCTTAACTTCGCCAAACACCCATCCTGTTTTACTAGGTTCTACTGACTACCATCTACTTCTGCCCAGAATCCGGCTTTTTAGTCGCAGATTCTTTTGGCGCCATTTCCAATACAGGATTAGAAGCATTTTCTAACTGAGCTGCTATCTGTTGCTGATTTTTCATCAGCAGCTCATGTTGATCGAGCGCCGCTAGTGCTGAGAATCCTTTGAGCATGCGATTTTGCAGGTTGGTCGCATAGCGCTGCGACTTATCCAGATCAATCGCTTGCTCCATTTGCTCGGCCCGTAGCCCATCAATAATCGTCTGATAGCGTGCTGGCTCCTGGGCCCAAATAAAATGAAACTCCCAACGCTCTTTGAGTTCGTTCATCAGGGCGCCCAGGTTCAGAGTAACCGCTGACTCTTTATAGCGCTGGCCCAAAGTCATTAAAAATGAGGCGCCCTCCTTTTGGCTATGCATGACATATGTAAATAATGCTGGGTAGACATCTTTTACCCTAGCCGCCAGTTGATCTGAATAGCGCGCCTTGAATTCAGCCGTCTCATCATAAATGTGAGCCACTTTTACTGCACGCTGTTTTTCCGACTCGCCGTCTTCTAGAAAAAACCAATCCGGCAATACATGGGCAATTTTTTCAGAAAGGCCGGCTCGCTCACAAAATTGGTAAGCGATTGTGGTCGATTGCATGAGGCCTTGGATTTTCTTGCGCTCAATGTACATCATGCGCTCGATCCCAAGCTGACATTGCTCAATGCTGCGCAAGAGCATCTGACGACTGGGATCTTTGGCATTCCATTGCTTTGTCATTGCCAAAAACTGCTGCTGCTTTTCATCGATGTTTTCCCAGGGTAAATAGCCTTGCACAAAAATCGAATCCTTGCGCGCATTTTGAGAAGATACTGCTTTACCATCCACTGTTTTAGGTCCTGTGGATTGACCTTTTATATGATCACTCATATCTAATCTCCTATTTAGGAAGTTAATGGGAGATTAGATAATCGAACCTATATAGAGCGCCATACCCCCCGGCATGAAGCATGTTTTTGAATTATTGTGAAATAACCCACTACTTTTTTACTTGACACTCATTTACATCAATTTGGGCAAGGCTTTTGGCGCGAAAAGACTGGAACTCTTCGAGATGATCTTCAATTTTTCCGATCCCCAGCAAGTAAAAAATCTGCTCCGCAAACACTACAAACTTGGTTGCGGGATAACCTTTGTTATTAATTTCTGGGATCTCATTAAAAGCTAATTGCCAAGAGCGAAATAACTCAGCAATCAAAAGATTACGTAGCATCGTTTCGTCACGCTGACCTTTGGGAAGATCGGCACCAAAGCCATCGCGTGTGGGTCGTGACCCCTTATGCAAAAAGTATGGATTCTTTAAATTGTCTTCAATTTGCTGAAATGCTGCTGACAAAATTGCCTCAATCTTGGTGGTATTTTGAGGAAATCGAGCGTCAGTAACTACTTTGTTTAACTGCGTGTAAGTTTCTGAAGTGGGGGATTTCATGACACGGGATTTTTAAGTCGCACCCCAGGGCGATCATCAGGGGTCCCAATGAATTCGATGCCGGCTTTTTCAAATGCGAACTTTATGGCCTCTAAAGTCTTGAAATTACTGGATGGAACACCATCAAATGACTCCAAACGCATCATCGAGGCAAAACTAAGTCCCGAATATTGGGCCAAGTCTTTCCTAGACCAGTCCAACATTCCTCTAGCAGCGCGAATTTGTGCACTTGTAATCATTTAAATAATAGTCTAATATTAGTCATAATGACTAATTTAATAATTAATTTGATTAATTAAATAACCAAATGAGGTAAAAAATGCTTAATAATCAAGATTTTGCACAATCCGCACCTAAAAGTCCAGCTAAAAGAAGGCTGCAGCTAGTTGGCAAGGTCAATCAAGGTTTAGAAAAAGAAAGCGCACTCTCAGACTTAGATCGAGCAACCAAGCTTCTTCAAGAAACCATCATAAAAATTGAGGGTGCTTATGCACCTTCTACCATTCGAGCCTATAGGGCTGACTTTACTGATTTCGTTTATTTTTGTGATGATAAAAATGCCAATGCCTTACCTGCAGAGCCTCATTTAATTGTTGGGTACATTTGCAAACTAACCATAAGCGGTAGATCATCCGCCAGCATTCGCAGAGCTTTGTGCGGTCTTTCTGCTATTCATAAACTGAATCGCTTTGATGATCCCACCAAAGATCCTGATGTTACTTTAGAGATGCGCAGAATGCATCGCAAACTCGGGCGCTCATCCAGCCAGGCCGGCAGCATTAATGCCGACACCTTGGAAAAGTTGTTATTAGCTACCGATGATTCCATTAGAGGCATTCGAGATCGCGCCTTATTGCTAGTAGCCTATGACACCTTATGCAGACGTAGTGAATTAGTGTCTCTACAAGTCAAGGATGTCAAAATCAACATTAAGAATGGTATTGAAACATCATCCATTCTTCTGAGAAAAAGTAAAACTGATCAGGACGCTACCGGGAAATGGCTACATCTAAGGAAAAGAGCACACCAGTCATTAATGGAGTGGATGAAGGAAATTCCTGAAGGGCAGGAAATGTTGTATTGCGGCCTAAATCGCGCGCTAGATTTCAGCGCCAATATTGGAGCTGGTCAGATTAACCGAATTTATAAGAGAATTGCAAGAAAAGCGGGGTTAGATGAATCGGCAATTGAGGGCATCAGCGGCCACTCTATGCGAGTAGGTGCCGCTCAGGATTTACTAAATTCGGGAGCAAGCATGCCAATCATTATGCAGCGTGGAAGATGGTCAAAGACAGATACGGTTATGAGATATCTTGAGCACGGCAATTGCCAAGTTTGATACTCTCTCCAAAAATTAAAGGGGGATCAATTAGTGCAATCACTATTCAGAATAGAAAACCCGCTCATTTTTATGGTCTTCAATAAACTCAAAGCGAACTGTCTTCTCAATCGCCTCTATTAAAGGCACAGGAGGAATAAAACCAGTTGATTCTATAGCTGATTCATATACTGAATTAGCGCAAAACTTTTTAACTCTAATCGCGCTAATGGGAAATTTGTTACCGGTAATTTTTGCAACTAGATCAAAGCTGGACCCAATCAATAGCCCAAGAGAAAATGGCAGTCTAAATTTAATCTCAGAAGACCTGCCCAATAACTTATTGACATGACCAACTAGTGTATTCATCGTGAAATCTGGCTTATCGATGTAGTTGTAGATATGTATACCCGGTTTGAAATCTAATGAATACTCTAAGAATGCTGCGACATTCTCAACGTAGGCCATTGACTTGCGGTTTAAGCCATTGCCAACCATTATAAATTTACCAGAGGCAATTTGCCTCAGCAAATTAAATACATTCCCCCTATTTCTTTCCCCGAAAACTACGGTTGGGCGAATGATGACCAAAGTTCGCTTTTGGGGATCCTCAGATTGCCATTGCCTATAAACCTGCTCTGCCTCCCACTTAGTACGACCGTAATCGTTAAAAGGGGCAATCGCACCAGATTCATCGGTTCCTAGGGGGGCAAAACCATATACAGCTACTGAGCTAGTAAAGATAATTTTATTAACCGCCATCTCATTGGCAATTTCACAGATATTTCGCGCGCCCTCGATATTAACCTCATCATATAAGCTTCGAGGGCTTACGTCATCGCGATGTTCTGCTGCCAAATTTATCACCGCCGCATTTAGATCAATTGATGCCCTTAAATCTTTCAACGATCGGATATCTACGTTATGAGTCAATGCAGGAAAAGATGCTCCTATTACTTTATCTACGATGGTAAAGGCTACATTTTTTTTGTTAAAAATCGTTGATAGTCTTGTACCAATAAAGCCACTGCCACCGATTATATTTATCTTCATATTATGTTTACTGCCATTTGTATTTAATGTGGATAAAAAAATTATCTATAAGTTATCAATCCGTAAAACAATCCAATCGTCCAGAAAAAATGGCATCCCACAAAGCCTGAGGCAAGGAAAAATATATCTTGAAAACTTCTATCTCGGAATCTGAAGGAAACAAAAAGAATGAGGGCTAGGTAAGTAAAGATGCCAATCAACAATATTGAATATAGGAATGGGTAAATTATGCCCAATCCCAACAATGACAATGCAATCAAAAAAGCGAAGGGAAGCACTAGCTGCCGTGGCGCAGAAAATTGCCGGTGTTTAATTAGAAATAAAGCGCGGCCAACGCCATAATTAAAACAAAGTCTAAAAAAAGTTTTTAGACTTTCCCTGGGGTAGTGCCAAGCAATAATGCTTGAATCAAGAACAATTTCACCGCCCATTTGTCGAATTCGAAAGTTTAAGTCAGAATCTTCGCTAATCTTTGGTAGTCTTTCATCGAACCAGGGCTGGTTTGGCATATATTTTCGACTAAAGGCTCCCAAATAAAGTGAATCAACTTTACCTCTATAGCTTGTGTTTCGAAACTTCCCGCCACCCAGCCCGAGAGGGTGTGACATTATTAACGCAATCTTTTTTTGCTCTTCAGATTCGCCAATCGGAACCTGAACACCACCAACATTAGCAACATTTTCCCAAAGCGAAAGTACGTAGATCTTACTTAGGTAATCTGGGTCAATATGAGTTCTGGCATCAAGCCGAACAATTAAATCTCCAGTCGACTCTTTTACCAAAAAGTTTAAGGCAGCAGTTCTAGATAATCCTGGTATATTCCAGTACCTCAAAAGACTAGATGAAAAACCAAGTTTCTCTATTGCACATTCTCTAGAATAATTTCCTGCCTCAAGAAACAGTATTTCATAGGAATTTTTATCAAAATCTTGATTTGAAAGATCCTGGAATAATCTATCAAGATTAACCCCTTCATTAAATGAAGTTATAACTACACTTAATAAAAGGGGCATTTAAACCAGACTTTAATTAAAGCTTGAAGCCAGCGGCTACCGCATCTGCATAAAACATCTTAACAGTATCAAGGGAGTACTCATTTAAGTCGTAACCAACAAGAGATAATTTCTTGAGAATATCATTAGTAACGGTAATAACGTGACATCCAATTTCGTCAGCTTGGAATATATTCAGCAACTCACGCGGACTCGCCCAAATTAATTCAGCTGCAGGTGCGGCTTTTAATATTTCAACGGCACTGGTCATCAGTGGTACTGGATCATATCCAGTATCAGCTACACGACCAGCAAAGACTGAAACATAACTAGGGATATTTGGATCAAGAGCGGCTACCACATTACGCACCTGGTCAAGAGTCATTAGCGCCGTTACATTCAATTTAACCTTTTGTTTTGCAAGTTTTTCAACTAGCGCATAGCAATATTCTTGCTTAGTGTTGGTAATGGGGATTTTTACGTAAACATTATCGCCCCAACTGGCTATCTCTAATGCTTGACGTTCCATTTCTGCAAAATCATCAGAGAACACCTCGAACGAGAGTGGTTTGTCATTTATTGATGTGAGAATATCTTTGCAAAATGCTCGATAATCTATAACTCCCGCCTTTTTCATTAAAGTAGGATTGGTAGTTAAACCTTTTACAAAAGGCTTTTTATACATCTCCAGCATCCCTGCCTTATCGGCTCCATCAGCAAAAATCTTTACTTTTAACTCTTCTACTTTTTTCATTTAAAACTCTCCAAGGATAATTTTTTTTGCTTCCAATAAAGATGACACAATAAAATCAGGTGCATCTGGTTTTTTTTCCGCATAACGGTAATTGATAAAAAAGGTTTTACACCCAGCAGAGGCTCCCGCCTCAACATCGCGCCAACGATCTCCAACCATAAAGCTTTTAGATAAATCGATATTGTGCTCTTGAGCCGCTTCAACTAATGCGCCGGGTAACGGCTTCCTACAATCACATTTATCCCCGCCATCATGATAGCAAGTCTTAAAATCATCTATTGGTAATTCAGATGATAAAAAAGCATTCATTAGCTCAATATCTTCCCTCTTAGATATGCCCCTCGCTACATCGGGTTGATTGGTTACTACTACCAATAAGTAATTTGCATCATGTAGTTTTTGGAGGGCTTCGTGAACTCCCGGTAAAATTTCTAGCTCTTCTAAGGAGGCTGGAGGATAGGGCTTACCATCGCGCACAATTGCCCGATTGATTACCCCATCCCGATCTAAAAAAACTGCACGCCTCAATGGATTTATATCTGCAGCTTATTTAGCCGTAGACTCCCATTTAGTTTGATTTGCTTTTAACTTGGGGTGCGAAACCAAGAGGTGCCATACCACTGCCTGAAAAGCCTCTGAATGTGGGGTCACATTATCAGCGTTCACCGTTGGAACAATCACGCAAGCATCGGCAACTTGGGCGGTATACCCCCCATCACGACCCACAACGCCGATTACCTTAGAGCCGATTAACTTGGCAAATTTCAAAGCCTCAACTAAATTAGGGCTGATATTCTTTTCTAGATTACCGCCGCCAACAGAAAAAATGAATAGCATATCTTTAGGGGTAATTTTGCTAACTTTTAGCCATTCAATAAAAATTGAAGCCCATCCCTCATCATTTGTACGCGCAGTCAACTCTGATACATTATCAGTTGGGGCATAAGACTCAATGCCAACGATTTTCCGAAAATCATTTACGGCATGCGAACAATTTCCCGCGCTACCTCCTACACCTAAAAAAAAGATTCGGCCACTATCTGTTTTAACTTGAGCTAAAAGATCTGCCATTTTTTCAATTGCGGCTACATCCATTTTTTCGATGATTTCAACCGCTTCATTTAAATGTTGCTTTGCATAACTCATAAAATAGCCCTTTGTTTTTTATAATTAGATGATTTATTAGGTAACATTTTATTCTATTCCTTAAATGCTTCCTATTATTTTCAGCATTGATAATCAATTATAATAATTACATAGATATATTGTCTACTAGACGCAGTAAATTCAGAATGCAGCCTATGGGCATAAAAAATTCACTTGCTTCAATAAAGTGTTAGTGAAGATAAAAGTATTTGAAGATTGTGCCCAGATAACACAACACTTACGGTGAACGTGTAATTGGGTGAGATCTTTGAGAATTAAGCTTGCGCCAACACCCCATCTGAAACTCTTCTGGATTATCTGTATCAATAACCCCGTTAATGGATGCGGGGCCTTTTACCCAAGCCGCATGCCGCAATTCAATACTCTCAACCATTTTCATATTTGCCATAATTCCAACAATTAGGGCAAATATGAAAAAAACGCACATGCCTCGACCAACAAAGAAATTGTTGACGCCTTTAATAATTATGCCAATCCAGATACCAAAAAAAATGATCGAGATGAATACACAAACCAAAGAGCTCGTGTGATGCCAGTAAGCAATGCCACTAAATTCTTGGGAAAGCCTTGTTGCCAAACTAAGCACCAAAGCAAACAAACTAAATGAAGCTGCAACAACGAGAATCTTTATTGCACGCTCTTGATTATTGCGTGTCAATGAAAAAAATGAATAGCCGGTAGCCAATATTAAAATTATTAGACTACCAATATTAAAATAACCCCTAAGCCAGTTTCCAATACCCTGTTTTGAAGTGACCTTAAGAAGAAGTACGATCCTTTCAACTGTAAATTCAAAATTTGGCTTAAGGATCGCTGATCGTACAGCATTGCCCGGTGAAAATAATCCACAAATAAGCCCGCTAACCAAAATCGCGACACTTAAAATAATCCAAAAATTACGATTCAAATCTCTAGTCTTAGGCATGAAAAATATACATGCAGCAATCATGCAGGCAACCAGCAGCAATGAAACCATTTGCACTGGTGCAACGCCGCCAGAGAAAACCCCAATAACTAGAGGAATCAAAAATGAAGAATATGGATAGCGTCTTTGGTTGGAGAAAGACCAACCGATTGCTAATGCAATGAATATTATCTGTAGTGGCATAACGTATGCAGAATTAACATTTTGCCAGAATGTTAAGGCGCTAACTATAGAGCGTAGATTGTAGTCATTTGCCGTGGAAAGATTTGTATTTTGGATACCTAAGGCAAAGGTTGTCCACAGAAACGTCCACCACAAAAAAGCTATAAAAACTAGCCAGCCCAAACCCAGCTTCAATGGCGATTGAATCGACCTATTCACAGCAAGCACTACTGCACCCATACCAAATGCAGTAAAAATAAAACAAATAGCAGAGGCAATATCAAAAGGTAGAAATGCAAGAGGCATGCCCACCAAAAGAAATGTTATGAAGTTTTGCGATACAAAGCCTGACCATACATTCCACATGAGAACGACTCCGCCAAATAGGCCAAATTCCCCTGACATTGCCCCAAAACAGTAATCGTCGGCTATGGGACGTAAATTATGAGATTCAAAAATAACCCACAAAACGATCGCTGCTGTAATTAGCAATAAACCAAACTGAATTCTCTTTGACGATTTGTTGGACACTTATCCCTCGTTGTTTAATTTGCACTTATTCATTTAAATTTCATTTACAGCCTACTACATCGCTTTTCGTTAAGAAAAACTCTCCCATTTCAAATTGCTTTTAATACATCCAGTACCTGATTAATAATGTAATCCTGCTTTGTCTCAAGCCCGATCCATAAGGGTAATCTAACTATCCGATCAGCAATATCCTCTGTCACAGACAAGTTACTGTAAGCTCTACCAGCCCTCTTTCCCTGCGGAGAGGCGTGAAGGGGAACATAATGAAAAACGCAATTTATATTACGCTGACGCATCGCACTAATAAAATTTGTTCTATCCTTTAAATTTCGCATTAAAAGATAGTAAATATGTCCATTATGACCACACCATTCTGGCACTATAGGCCTCCTAATGCGGCCGATTTTCTCAAGTCCCCCAAAAGCTTCGTGGTATCGACTCCATATTTCCAGACGACGCTTTGTAATGGATTCGGCCTTATTCATTTGTGCCAACAAGAAAGCTGCAACCATTTCCCCAGGTAGGTAAGAGGAACCTATATCCACCCATGTATATTTATCTACCTGCCCCCGAAAAAATTGACTGCGATTTGTGCCTTTTTCTCTAATAATTTCAGCGCGTTCGGCTAATTTTGTATCATTAATTAAAAGTGCTCCACCCTCACCCGAAATAATATTTTTAGTCTCATGAAAGCTTACCGCACCCAAATTTCCAATTCCACCTAGAGACCTACCTTTGTAGGTGGCTTGAACACCCTGAGCAGCGTCTTCAATAACCAGCAAATTATGTAAATTAGCCAACTCCATAATTCGATCCATCTCACAGGCAACACCAGCATAGTGAACTGGAATAATAGCCCTTGTCTTTGATGAAATATATGATTCGATAAGTTTTTCGTTTAAGTTAAGAGTATCGGGTCTTATATCAACAAAAATCGGGATTGCCCCACGCAATACAAAAGCATTGGCCGTTGATACAAATGTATAGGAGGGCATAATTACCTCATCGCCCGGTTGAATATTTGCAAGAATGGCCGCCATTTCCAGTGCGCCAGTACACGAATGTGTTAGCAATGCTTTTTCGCAACCAATTGACTTCTCAAGCCAAGCATTGCAGGATTTTGTGAACGCCCCATCCCCAGCTAATTGCCCATTTAAATGGGCCTTACTGATATTATCCAGTTCATCACCAGTTAGATGGGGCTTATTAAATGGAATCATTATTTCTATCTGGCTTTTTTAATATTTGATAAATGATCTTTTGCGAACTTATTATTACCGTACACTACTACAAATAGTTATATTGGTGACAACCCCAATTATTTAATGTGGTATTTCTATTAAAGAATTTATATACCCCTATCACTAGTTTAACCTTAATTTAATATTACAACTACAACGACCTTATTGATAGCTAATGCCCCACGAGATAGCCCCTAAAAAATATCTGAATCAAGAAAATTCGGTAACATTTTTTTTAATGACCGAGAAAGGCTTTAATTTTTTAAAAGTAATGTCAAAAAAATATAGGCCCCTATTTAATTTGGTAGTAGTTGGGAGCGATAAGGCGATTACAAAAGATTTTGAAGATGAGATTATAAATTTTTGTGAGAAAGAGAAAATTCGGTACATTAAGAAGTCAGAATTTTCAGGAATTAAAACGAAATATGCTTTAGCAATATCTTGGCGCTGGTTAATTAATCATTCACCCGAGAATTTGATTATTTTTCATGATTCTCTCCTGCCAAAATATAGAGGCTTTGCCCCATTAGTGAACGCTTTGATAAACGGAGAAACAGAAATAGGTGTTACTGCATTATTTGGTGCAAATGACTACGATACTGGCGCAATCATTACACAGCATAAATCTAAAATTTCTTATCCAATAAAAATCTATGATGCTATTCAAATTAATCATGAGAACTATCTCAAATGCGCAGATTTTGTTCTCACAAGTTTATTGAAGGGCGAAATTCTAAAAGCATCAGAACAAGTTGAAAGTGAATCTAGTTATAGTGTATGGCGTAATGAAGAGGACTATAAAATTGATTGGAGTAAAAAAGCGGGGGAAATCCGCAGATTAATTGATGCTGTAGGGTTTCCATACGGCGGAGCATCAACAATTTATGATGGAAAACTAATTCGCATCATCACAGCCGAAGAGTCTGCTGATCTAAAAATTGAAAATAGAGACCCTGGAAAAATTATATTTCTAAGAAATGGTGAGCCTTTCATCATATGCGGGGAGGGCATTTTAAAAATAACTGAGGCCTACATCGAAGAAAATGGCATAAGATCCCCCTTTCTTCCACTCTCCAAGTTTCGAATTAGATTTTCAAACGCCTAAGCCAAAAAATATCTCTAAACGCATCACTAAGAATGATGCTTTTTGCGTCAATATCTAATTGCACTTATGCAGATTAATCGCGATACCTAAGGGGATAGATAACATCCGTAATAAAAAACCAAATTTATACCTTAACTCACTAGCGTAGCATGCTTGCCAACCAGATTAGACTCTTTTAGGCGATACACAGACTCCTTACTCGCGCCTATACAGACTCCCTTATCACATATGCAGGCCTCTCCATAGTTCGCTGATAAATTCTAGCCAAATATTCACCCATAATTCCCAAAGCAAATAACTGTGCGCCAGAAAATATTGCCACAATTGATGCGATGAATGCAAAACCAGGAACAATCGATCCATGGAGAAGGTATTGACTTAAAACATAAGCAAGTACAAGAATGCCAAAAATTGAAAAAAAGAATCCCAGTATTCCAGCTATTTTTAAGGGGATGGTTGAAAAGCCAGTTACCATATTAATTGCATGTTGTATCAACTTTCGTGTAGTGTAGTTAGATGCTCCGTACTTTCGCTCGTCATGTTTGACCGGTATTGCTGAGAATTTAGCTGCACCCCAAGTTAATAATACGTCGATATTTACAGATGGGCCGGTGAAGTCCTTAAAAGCATCGCGAAGCTCTGTCTTGAATACCCTAAAAGCACTGACATGGCGAGCAGTCTGGGCTCCCATCGATTTTTGTAGTGCAATTTTTGTGATTTGCGATGCTATGTTCCTAAAAAACCCATGCTGCTCCGTTTGAGGGAAGCCATAAACTACATCAAACCCTTTTTGAAGTTCTGTTAAGAGGTCGGGGATTTCTTCTGGAGGGTGCTGAAGATCATCATCAACAGTAACTATCAAATTTCCACGTGCAGCCCTAATGCCAGCCAACAAAGCGTTATGTTGACCATAATTTCGACTCATTCGCATTCCACAAACCCGAACATCATCCGCCACAAGCTCTTTGATGATATTCCACGAATTATCCCCGCCGCAATCCTCAACAAAAACTATCTCAAATTCAATGCAAATCTTATTTAATTGATCTACCAATCTTTGGTGAAGCTCTCTAATAGAATTTTCAGACCGGTATATAGGGATAACGACAGATAAATCAATCATTCGACGGCCTGCAATTGGAAATCAGATAGGATTGGGTGTCCTCAATACCTTGAAGAGAGCCAATTTCATAAAACCTTTCAAAAACTTCATAACCAGCTAATTCACCAGATAAGGATAAATCATTATAAACTTTCGAAAGATCAAATGACTGCAGAGTAGAATAAGTTGCAATCGTAGATCGCTGCAATAACCCCAACCCATAGTCGATGTAATGCATTTCAGGTCTAATCATTGACTTGTTGTATTCAACAATCTGACCAGCGCTAAATTCGACATTACTCTTATCCCATCGATTTTGATTCCTTAGCACAGTCATTAATCCTCTTTTGCCACTATTTATATAGGTTTTTTCCACCGCAGAAAAATCAACGGGCAGATAGGAATCACCGTATAGAATGAAAAAATGATCTCCCAGCAACGGTAGTGCTTGTCTAATTGCACCTCCCGTTCCGAGAAGAGATGGCCCATCTAGAGAGTAACTAATGTTCATGCCCCATCTCGACCCATCACCCACAAAATCCTCAATCATTTCACCCAAGAATCCAATACACAAAACAACTGAGTCAATACCTTGCTTACGAAGATATTCTAGTTGGTGAAAGATAAATGGCTGCCCAGCCACCTCAACAAGCGACTTAGGAATCTGATTGGTTATAGGGCGGAGGCGTGTTGCCAAACCGCCGGCCAATATTGCAACGGGGAACATTAGGAAGACATCATAACTTTGGCGCCCTCAAAATCAAATTTGAAGCGCACTTCCTCCAGTCCGGCGGTGGACATAGCCTTGCGCAATTGATTGCGGTCTTTTGCCATAAACATCAAAAATCCACCACCTCCGGCACCAACCAACTTTCCACCAATCGCACCATTATTTATCGCCAATTGATACCAGTCGTCTATCTGCAAATTACTCATGCCGCCTGAGCGGCGTTTTTTATGCTCCCAGTGCTCATGCATGAGCTCGCCAAATAAATTGGTATCGCCACCCTCTAGCGCCGCCTTACTTCGAAGCCCCAAATCTTTTACATAATGAAGATTCGCAATCATATCCGCATCATTCTTCTGCGACCTTACCTTTTGATCTCTTAAGATACCGCTCGCACTTCTAGAAAATCCAGTAAAAAAGAGTAGTAGATTATCTTCAAGATCAAACATAGTCTCCATGCTGATCATTAAGGGGGCAGCCGTAACTTTTCCATCTCTATGGAAAGTGAAGCAAGTTAAACCTCCTACTGCCGCAATATATTGATCTTGTTTACCAATTGGCTCTCCAAGACGTTCGATCTCAATATGACAGGCCAACTCAGCTAATTCTTCTTGATGTATATGCCGCTTGCGATGGGTGTAAAGCGCTTTAAGTAAGGCGGTGGTAAAGCTACCTGAGGAACCAAGGCCAGTGCCCGCAGGAATATCCGCAAGTGTCGTAATTTCTACTTGTGGAGTACGAAAACCCATCGCATCTAAGGCCTCCCTAATAATTGGATGATGCACATCCGCAATTTTCTCAACATGTTCTAACTGACTGTACTTAAGATAAATACCTTCTGTAAAAGGACGCGTGACAGTTACATAAACATATTTATCTATTGCTGCCGCAATCAAGAAACCCCCATGATCTTCATAATAGGAAGCTAAATCAGTTCCACCCCCTCCTAAGGTGATACGAAGAGGACTACGCGCAATGATCATATCCAGAATCCTTGTAAATTTTTTCAATAATTTTTAGGGCCTGATAAGCATCATTCAAACTTGCTGATGGAGTGCGATCTAAACGAATATCATCATAAAATTCAGCCATCTCCACAGCCCATGAATCATCCCCCATGGGATACTCCCACGATGTGGTCTCTGGTGGCCCCATCTGAGGAAGCATTTTGTAATAAGTTAGCCTCTCTAACCCATAGCTACCACCCAATCCGGTTATATCTAATTTTCCGTCCCTGCCATATATCTCCATCGAAAAAAGATTTTTCCATTCAGTACAAGAGGCATGTAAAAAAGCCACTTGCTTTTTTGGCGTCTTTAACAACATAAATCCATTGTCATCAACTGGCATATCCCAATAAAAAGTATTAGCGAAACCATCAATTTCAGAAAAATCACCTAAAAACCAACGTGAGAGGTCGATTAAATGAGGGCCTTGGTCAATTAACTCTCCTCCACCCGATAACTTAGGATCGGCGCGCCACTCTTTTTCATACCCCAAACGTGCGCCATGTCCATAGCGTGCACGTATAAACATTAACTCACCCAAAGCACCAGAAAGAACAATCTCTTTGGATTTTCTTAGCGCTCGATGGTAGCGGTGATTAAATCCTACGTGAACCTTAGATTTACTTTTCTGCAATGCTAGAAGAATTGCCTCTAACTGAGCACTAGTTCTTGCGGCTGGCTTTTCCACTAATACATTTTTTCCAGCATTAACCGCTGCCAAAGTAATTTCTGCCAAAGAGTCATGCAGCGTAGAGACGATCACAATATCAATCTCATTAATAGAAATTAAATCTTTCCAGTCGCTAAATGATCTGGCATTAAAACGATTAGCGAGTGCCACAGCCTTATCAACAGCAACATCAGCGCAAGCGATTAACTTGCCGGCAGTGCCTAATGAATTTGCTCTTTTTTGGCCTATTAGCCCACACCCAATAATGCCTACTTTAAATATATGCGAATCTATAGTCATCTAACCCTATTCTTAAATTGCTAATTGATATTGCTTAATTATCGCCCCAGCTTATATTTCGATCACGACCAATAATTCTTCGCAAAGTATAAACATCAGAACTTTCAAGTTCATTAATGTGGTCAGGCCACTCTCTCCAATTATCCCAAGCAGCACTAATTAATTTTCCTGTAATACCATCACTGAGGGATGAACCCAGGAATAGCGCTAGCTCTGCCGCTAGATCTATTGAAGCACCTCCTGATTCTTGTTGCTTTAAAGATCTCTCATAAAAGTCTTGACCAACTACGTCTGGGCCGGCTAGTAAAATTTCTTGGAGCATACGGGTATTTAGCGCACCTGGAGCAAGTGAATTTATATCAACCCCAAATCCACTAACCTCCTCAGCAAGAGTTTCTGCAAATCGCACAATCGCCGCTTTTGATGCTGCATAAGCGCTAATTTTTGGCAATGGATTAGTTGCACCACCGCCAGATAATTGAATTACTTTGCCATACCGCTGTTTTTTAAAGTGGGGTATCAATTTCCGGCACATTAATACAGATCCGCAAACATTAATCTCAATAGCCCTCATCCAATCAACCCAATCCACTTCCTCAATGTTGCCCTTAGGCCCATATATCCCTGCGTTGTTTACCAGGATATGACATGCACCCAATTGCTTAAGTGTTGAGTCAACCACATCATTTACTTCTTTTTCCCTTGAAATATCTGCCTGCAGAGCCAAAACAACTTGATCTTTTGCGGCATACTTTTTCACTTCCTCTAAAGCCTTATCTAGTAAAGCGCCATTGCGGGCACATAACATAAGATTTGATCCTGCAGCAGCATATTTCTTTGCAATTTCTAATCCAAGGCCCTGGTTAGCTCCCGTAATGATAGCTACCTTATTTGTTAATATTTTTTTCATTTGAGTCTCAAATTAATTGCCGAGAACCAACC
Organism: Polynucleobacter sp. MWH-Svant-W18; assembly: GCF_018687495.1. Classification (NCBI taxonomy): domain Bacteria; kingdom Pseudomonadati; phylum Pseudomonadota; class Betaproteobacteria; order Burkholderiales; family Burkholderiaceae; genus Polynucleobacter; species Polynucleobacter sp. MWH-Svant-W18. The sequence continues at coordinate 323,066 of NZ_CP061293.1, read as the reverse complement.
GATAAATAGGGAAAGTCGGCGTCCCCGAGACATCCCTGTAAATGGCGATTAGGGTCTATTATCAATAAATTAGATTGCGCAAACTCAGATAATATGCGCGCCTCATTTTTGAATTGGGGCCACTCTGTTCCAACTACTAATACCTGCATTTCCTCCAAATTCTCGCGAGCGCTAGCGCATTTTTTGACTCGATTAGCCCAGTTAACTGGTAATTCTTTAACGGCAGGGTCATAAACCTGCACACACACGCCTTGACCCAACAGCCAATCGATTAGCTCAACACTAAGAGATCTTCGCAAAGTATCAGTGCCAGCTTTATAAGTGAGACCCCACACCATAACCCGAAGGCCGCTTAAATCTGGAAAACACCCAAGCAGCTTGCGCTGCACCCATTTTTTATGCGCATCATTGCTCAACCTCACAGAAGATAGCAAAGGTGTAGAGAGCCGCCTTTCTTGACTAATTTTTCCCAGGAATTCAATATCTCGCGCTAAGGTACCTCCAGCAAAAGGCCCCCCAGGTGATAAATAGGCCTTAGGCCCAATACGACTCTCTGTTTTAAGACCCAACTCAACCTCTTTAGCATCAGCTCCTACCAGCTCACAAATGGCTGCAATTTCATTCGCAAAAGTTACCGAGGTAGCGAGAAAGGAATTGATTGCATGCTTAGTCATTTCTGCAGACTCAACAGACATCCACTCTATTTGCTTAGTGACTGGAAATAGCAATTCTTCAAGGATGGTACGATCCTCAGGGGAGCGAACGCCCACGATAACTCTATCCGGATGAAGGAAAACCTTCAGAGCATTGCCAAGCCTTAGATTCTCAGGAGAGCTTGCAAATGAAATATGCTTATCAAGTATATGCTCTTTAGAAAATTTCTCTAGGGCTGCTATTGAGCCTACCGGTAGCTGCGAAGACACCAAAACCAATGCGCCATCAGAAAGAAACATCACAGCAGATTTAATTTGATTTATTACAAAATCAACATCCGCGACATCATCCTCATCCACAGGGGTGTCAAAGTTAACCCAAAGAATCTCTGCATCTTCACATGCATTTTTCATATTGCCTGTAAATCGAAGTTTGCCGCTCTGTATACCCTCAGAAATAAGAGGATTCAGATCGGGCTCAAAGAGCGGAGCCTTACCTTCAATTAGAGAGGAAATTATGGCTTTATCTGGGTCAAATCCTACTACTTCATGCCCAACAGATGCTAAACATGCCGCCGTCACCGAACCCAGATGCCAAAGACCCTGCACGCACACTCTCACTCCCGGCCCCGCGCATCAAATACCCATTCATTATTCTTTAGATATTGAACCGTTCGTATTACCCCCTGCTCGATATCAAACCTTGGCTTCCAGCCTAGCGCTTGGATTTTATTTGTTTCCAAAAAAATGAATGGGTTATCGCCTATCCAACCCCTATCCCCCCCAGAATAATCAAGCCTTGGGCTAACTCCTAATTCCTTGCAAATCCAACCAATGGAATCATTAACCTCAACATAGCCGTCTACACCTAAATTGAAGATATTGACTTTTTCACCTGCTTTATCAATAGCCACCATAATGGCATCGATACAGTCCTGAACATAGAGGTAAGACTTTCGCTGTTTGCCGTTTCCCAAAACTGCCAAACAAGTCTGATCTTTTTTTAGCTTTTGGTAAAAATCAAAAATGTGTCCATGCGTATATCGCTCGCCCAAAATAGAGACAAATCTAAAAATCCAAGATTGAAATCCAAAACCCTCGCAGTAGGCAGAAATTAAACCCTCACACGCAGCCTTAGATGCCCCATAAAGGGATGTTTGGATGGGAAATGGACCATTTTCTGGAGTAGGAATCAAAGGCGACTCACCATAGACTGAACCAGTTGAAGAAAAAGCAATTTTCTTAACACCATTAAAACGCATGGCCTCTAGAACATTGTATGTAGCAATAGTATTTTGCTCCAAATCCCTGCGAGGATGATTTGTCCCAAAACGTACATCAGCATTGGCAGCCAAATGAAATACAAAATCGCAACCTACTAAAGCAATCTTCAGGGCATCCAGATTCAACAAGTCGTCTTTTATTAGCCTGAATTGAGGATTTAACAAGGCGTCCTCCAAAAAATGGATTTGGCCAGTTGAAAAGTTATCCACCCCGACAACCTCATGGCCACTCTGCAGGAGCCTATCCACCAAGTTACTTCCAATAAAGCCTGCACACCCGGTAACAGCAAAAACTGACATAATTATTACTCTCTATTTATTGATATTTTTTCTTAATTCAAGAGTTCTGGAGCCACAAAGCGGGAAAAACGCCTTAATAGAACATACTCCTAAGCTAAATAGCATACCTGTTAACCTAAACAATAATGGTAGGCTTGAATTGTAAAAAGCCTTGCAGCGATATAACCAAATTTTTACCCTATCAGACCTAGTAAAGCGTGATGACTTCCCGTAAAGATTATATTCAGCAAGAGGTGCATCAATTTTTAGGGGGGAAATTTTTTGAAAAGAATTAAGTAGATGGGCAAAATCCGCACACAGGCCATAATTTAAATCAAAGGAATCCAATATATCTCGCCTATAAACAATAGTTTGATGATTTAGCATTCCGGTTAAAAGCATTCTAAGATTCAAATTTTGATCAACTTCATACCCAGAAACGGTCATAAAATTTCCGTACAGTAAATTAATGCTTTTATTGCCCGAGTCCAAGTAGGTCTTTAAACATCTTGCAGACTTTAAAGCTAAATCACCGCTGTTTAAGAACCAAATCCATTTCCCTCGAGAAAGCTTTATCCCTTTATTCATCGCATCATATATTCCGCCATCTACTTCAGAGATAGCTACATCAAATACATTGCGGTCTATTAAGCGTGAATAGCTGTCATCATCTGAAAAACCATCAATTAAAATATACTCTGCATTTAAGAAACTAATTAGGGGAGAAATTGACTTAACAGTTTTTTCAAGATCATCGCCAGAATTATAGTTCACAGTGATTATTGATAGATCTATATCCATATAGACTCAAATGATTTAACGGTAGTTAAAAACAGCATAAATTACTTGCCTATGTAAATTAGAATTTGACCACCATTAGGCATAGTGGATGCACGATAAAAACACGGCTTTAGATTGCATGATGCCCCTCTTTCAAATACAACATGGTCTTTATAACCTTGCTGCTCATATAAATAGCTTTGATAAAGAGGGGAATCCACTGGAAATTTTGGACCTTGCGGCGTGCTGTCACGATGCAAAAAAACTGCATCAAAAGGCTCACTCCACCTTATATAGGGCCCCCAAAACTCTTCGGTAGTGAAATTAGCAGTTGACTCAACCCAAAATAGTGCAGGCGAATACATAACATTTATTGGGCGTCCCTTTTCGCGACTTAAATTTCCCAAAGTCTCAATGGCTTCCGCATAAGACAAGCTATCAAAAATATAGTCTTGATTCTTAGTTCTGGCACTCAAAACATAAAAGTTTTTTATAGTATTCGGCATCCAGTAAATAAAAATAATTTGCAAAAATAAACATAAAAAAATGATTGAGGCAGTAAAACTAAGAAGTCTAAAGGAATAACTTTTATAAACCAAAAATTTATTTTCAATCGCCAATAAAACTCCAAATATTAAAATAACCATTCCAGGATATAAATAAAAGCCCCAAAGTCGATGTGAGAACAAAAATATTCCAAAAATCGATGCAAAACCAGATAATATTATTGCAAAAGTAAATCTTGAATTTCCCAAAAAAAGGAAAATGAATAATGATGTAATTAATGCAATGTTTGTAGTAATTGGTGAAATAAACCACACATCAAGAAAGTAATTGATCCACTCGATAAAGCCAGTACTCAATCTATCGGCGCCATGACTAGTATTGTAAAAAGTGCCGTTTAACCAAGCATGAATACCATTATTATAGAAGATTAATATTGAAGTGATAGTTAATAATATTAAATATAAAAAATTTCGGGGTTTAATATTAATTTCTCTATTAATCTTTAAAGTAATATAAAATCCGATAATAATAAATAGTATTGGCGGAATTAAAATAGGCACTGCAACTGCAAGGCCAATTAAAAAATATCCTGTAGTCACAAGATAAACTCTAAAATACCTGCTGCTAAATCTGTATGTGTATAAGGAAAATAGGATTATTGCAACCAATGGAAATAAGGTTGAAATTTTCGCTCCAAAAGCAAGCCCAGCAAATATATAATGCCAACCAAAATTAAATTTATATTTAAATAAAAATAAAATAAATATAGCCAAAAATAATGTCTGCAGGGGCTCTGGCTTTGGCATTGTTGCGTAGTAATCAACATATGGCAATGTATACAAAGAAAGCGCTAAGATTATCCTAAATAGCCAAGTCCTAAGCAGCCCAAACGAAAAAACTAGGCATGTTGATATTACCAAAAAAGATTGAAGTATTCGCCCGGAAAATATTTGGCCTGAAGATCCGAAAATTAAATCCGGAATAAATGCAAAAAAAGCAATTGAATTCCAAAGAATCCTTCCATACCTTTGATCACCGCCGTTTAAGATTGACCATAAAAAGTTTTTAAAATTGATTGGATGGAGAATTTTTTTTACGCCATCAAAGGTAATTCTTTCATCCACAAATAATTCATGTCTTCCACCTAAAAGATCGCTATTAGCTAAAATAGAGAGATATAGAAAAATCAAGGTAATACTTAAATACATCACAGATAGCAATATATTTAATAAATTGCTGTTATTTAAGTACCTTTCTTTCAAAGAATTAAGCATAATTAAATTAGGCTTTATTTAAAATTAATTTCATAGCCATATAATTTAAGAGGAAACTAAAAGGTATGATAATCAGCTTTGAAATAATTGGATGTATGCCTATTTTAACTAACATTGATATTGTAAATGAAAATAAAATAATATTTATCAACTGATATAGTAACCAAAAAATATACTTAACCAATGTCAGTTTATTTTCTATAAAAATAAACCTCCCAGCAACCATATAAACAAAACTTACCGCCAAAGCAGAACTTAAAATATTTGCATTAAAAGGATCAAAATTTGCACTTAAAAAGAGAAAGTACGCTAATAAGTCACAAATAAAGCCCATTCCTGAAATCAAGCCAAATTTAATAATCCGTTTTATGAATAGAATCATTAACTATCGGATCCAATACCCTAAAAGTTATAGCTGGAGAAATTTATACAGGGTATTCCAGCCGCTTTAGCAGCTAAAAAACCAGTAGTACTGTCCTCAAAAGCTAGCGACCCGGATGCAGATACACCCATTTGCTTCAGTGCATATTCGTACATATCTGGCTCCGGCTTTGGCCTACTGACATCATCTGCAGAAATTATTTGATCAAAAATATGTTCAATATCTAAAAAATTGAGGATTTTCAAAATAGACTCTCGAGTACTATTTGATACTATTGCAATTGGAATTGTTTTCTTCAATGTCTCCAGAAGACTTAATAGAGGAAGGTTTAGTGTTATCTCAGCATAAAAAGTTGGATAAATTTCTCTCTTCAATTCCGAAATATTTTTACCGATTTCGACCGAATAATGCTCACCCATAATAATTGGCAAAAATTGACTCCAGTGTCTTCCGGCAATCACTCCGATAATCTCGCTAGCCTCCTTTAAAAAACCAAATTCCTCTAGTGCAGATGCGTAAGCACTGGCATTTGCCAACTCGCTATCCACCAAAGTCCCATCAAAATCCACAAGTACCGCCTCAAGTAATGGCATATGTGACCTTAAAGTCTCTTATTAACTTGCATGTAACTGCAAAAAAAAGCATTCCACCTTCCTCGCTTTTTTTGAATTTATATGGAATCAATCTAAGGTAGTGAATTATTTCATGAAGCTTTGCTTCCCTCACACCGATATTGCCATATTCAAAATTTAATCGCTCTATTAGAATATTGTGTAACTCATGATAAACATGTGATTTGTTACTAATAAATTTAATAGATCGAGAATCAAAATCACAATTACTCTGTCTATTTAAAAATTCATAACCCATATTTAAGGACTGCAACAGCTTCGCCCAATCCATTAGCGGGCTTTTGTATGAAGTGAGCGGGTTTGGATCAATCAGCATCCACGATTCATCAGGTCTCATAATAATATTTTCAATAGTGAGATCGCCATGAATATCAGATTGCTGGGTATTCAAAAAAAACGTTTTTAGTCTATCAAAATCTAATAAAAAATCCCACTCCTCAAATGAATACTTATCCCCGTTGATAAAAAAACTTTCTAAATTAAAAAAGTTCTCAAGCATCGATTTTGTGTAAAAATAATTTTTTCTTAACTTTTCGTTTAAATATTCTTGCAATAAATTTTGGATCGACTCATCCTGCTGCCTCAAATTATTTTTATGATAAGTTGATATTGAGTCAATAATTTGAATCATAATACTCTTGCCCTTATTTATATGGGCTGTATGTAACCACTCATATAAATCTAAAGCTCCCGGTTCATATGGCATCATATATGAGGTGAAATTTTTTAAAACTTCGACTTTAAGAACATTTACTACCGGGAGATATGTTGCAGTAGATTTAAGCCACTCATATTCAGAGATAAGCTTTGAGGCCAACTCTCCTTCAGCCATTTTCATGATACTTAGATGTCCTTTAGCCTCTACAACTGCAGTTACAGCTCCGGACCCTCCGGAAAATAATCTGGTAATTGTCAAATTAGCATCGAAAGTCTTAGCCTCTCCTAATCTATTTATTGGAGTATTTTCGCCAGAGAAATAGGCTATTAAAAACCTCTGGTAAGCCTGGGATCCCGAAAATGCCATTGGAACTCCGTCTGCAACCATTGTTGTAAAAGAAGAAGCGGCGTTAAGTAACTTCAAATTGCCAAGTCTGCGTCTTAACTCGATTCTGAGCATCAAAAATATACTCGTTAATAAAACCGGTAAAAGCAAATAAAGCATTAATAATGTTGTTACCAGGTCCCACCCCCCAAAAATGAGATTCGTCTTTAATGCCTCACGTATTGGATCACCATGAAATAGATCCCATACTTCAATAAATGGTGAAATCTGAAGTGACTTGTAAAAATAGAAATATGAAGACACATATAAGGTCCACATTATTATTGTTAGTGAGATATATCTGAATGTCAAAAATCGAGCATGATTTATTTGATTGATGATTGTCCATAAAAAATCTAAAATTAAACTTTTAATCCGCTCATTCCAAATTGAGGAAAATAAATAGACAATTTTTCTGCAGCGCTTACTAAAACTAATTGCAACCCAGTAGAGCCCAAGCAAGATGGCCATTGCAATAAAAATATCCCCACCATTTAGCGTTCCGTTAAAAAACATTTTATATAGGCCTACAATCAATAAAAGGACGGCCAAATCTGTCATCCGCTCAATAAAGACTGAGGCTAAAGAGGATATGATCCGAACATTTTCAAATTTTGAAAGTAATGTCGCCCTAAGAAGATCGCCAACCCGAAAGGGTAGAATTCCATTAACTAGCCCACCTATCGAGCAATAGAGCACTAATCGACTTTTTATAAGAACTCCATCTGCCGGCAGAAGTAATTGCCACCTAACTCCCCTGACCATAAGCCCCAGATAAAATAAGATTGCTCCGATGACAAAAAAATCAATCTTCATAACTAAACCAAGCTGGCAGATTAATTGCATTATTTTCAGCAATCAACAACTCCTCGGGAGTTCCTAATGAAACGTGTGTTAGCAGCGGGATCCTTTCAACTAACCCGCCACGCGCTAAGATCTCATTGAATACTCCACTCATATATAACTCAGGGTAATGTGATTGACTGCAATATGAATTGTATGAGTCTAAAAAGCATCTAATGCTTGAAAAAAAATATAGGCCTGCAATTGCATACCTTGACACCACTTTTTTTTCAACCGTTCCAGTAATATTACCCGAACCATCAAGCTTAATATAAGAGTATGCAGGATTTACGGATTCAAATACGCACAAATTTGCAGCGCAATTTTTAATTAAAGATGATGATAAGGGTTGGAATTTTAAAAATGAAAAGGCGAGATCGCAGTCAACAAATGCCACTGGGCTATTGATGTTTTTAAAACTTTGAACAACCTGCGCCGCAGAACACGCGGCACCATTTGTAAGTGAATCAATCACCTTAATATTGGCGCTTGGGTAGCATGCCAAGATTGCCTTATCTATTGCATGACTGATAACATGCTCGCGTAATACAGCAAAATGAAGACTAGCAAATGAGGCACCTGTGAGCGCACTTTGGGTGGCCCACCAAAAAAGTGGCTTACCCAAAAACTTAACCATAGGCTTAGGCGTATAGATACCTCTATGCAAAAACCGGCTACCCCTACCAGCAGCCATTATTACGAGATTCATTTTGCCAAATTAGCCAAAGAGAATTCGTAAACTTTTTTAAGCCCCGCCTCTAAAGTTGTGGATGCTTTAAAACCAAAAAAATCATAAGTCTTTTGAATATCTCCAACCGAATTCTTATACACCTCAGCTTCAATTCGATCCCTGCTTAGTTTCAAACCATCAGCAGCAAATAATGCTGGAAACTTATCCCAAAATTGATTTGCATCCTTGTAGAGTGGGATTATTTTTTTATTTGAAATTTTTGAGTACAAGGCAACGATCTGCGGCACTGAGTATGCAATTCCAGTACAAACATTAAAAATATCACCCTTAAATTTAGTGCGCGCGCCCATCATACGCATTAGGCACTCCAAAACATCATCAACATATACATAATCTCTTGAGCTACTTGAGTTATTAAAAAGGACTGGCTCTCTTCCAAAGTATGCCTCCTTTGCTAAATAAGATATGAAAGGTGGCATTGCTCTATGTATATCTTGATGCTCGCCAAAAATATTAAAAAATCGCGCCACAACAACATCTAGACCGTAAGTCTCTGCAAAAGATTTGCAGAGTTGCTCACCTGCCAACTTACTTGAAGCATAAATTAGATTTGGATGCACATGATCCATCTCGGAAAAAGGTATTTTTATATTATTTTCATAAACTGCGGAAGTTGATGAGAATATGACTCTTTTCACATTAGCTCTTCTTGAAATTTCCAATAAATTTGCAAGACCAGTAACATTATTATCGTATGCAAAGGCTGGATCAACTTGACATTGTGGTAACGATGAAGTGCCAGCAAGGTGAATTACAACGTCTGCACCATTAATATCATCTGCTATTCCACCACTTCTTACATCCTTTACTACCAAGGGACATATTAATCCTCTGCTATTAAGCAGATTATCAACGTGCCCATCGGCTAAGTTATCAATAATTACAACCTCATAACCACCTAAACCAACAAGCTTGGCAGCAAGCTGTGAGCCAATAAAACCAGCACCACCGGTAATAACAATCTTTATTTGCATATCTCACCTAACATTGGAACTCTACTTGATGAATAAAACTTATTAGATGGATTCGAAAAATCAGTGCTCATCAAAAGCGATGGATTACGCAAATACAGGGTAAGATATTTGAGCAATCTCAACGATTGACTCCACAACTTGGCATTTGATACCTGGTCTTCTTCGCGCCAAGAAATGGGGAAAAAATTTATCTTTTGGCGGTTAGCTAAAAGCGCAAGCAGGAATGCATTATTAAACGTTAAATCATCTGGCATTTTTTTGTAGTCAAAGCTAGAGATAACTTTCGAGCTAAAAAAATTTAGGCCCGAGCCCATGTCATAGACCTTAGACCTTGTAACCATGGTGTATAAGATATTAAAAATAATATTCCCAATAGTTCGTATTTTTTTATAGCCAGACACTTTAGAATTCGACATAAATCTTGCGCCCAATAAACACTGATCATCAGGGAATGACGGATCTAAAATATAAGGGATTATGTCCATCAGTCTTCCCTGATCATCACCATGCAATATGACTATTCCGTCATAGCCCATGGAAAGGCAGTAATTAAAAGCTACCTTATGAGAGCCGCCAAGACCAAAATTTTTATCATTTAAATAAATTGAGATCTTAGATTGTGCCAATCGCTCAATTGCTGCCTTTGAGACCTCAATGGTGCCATCCTCACTCCTATTGTCGATAATGATCATTTCCTTGAATACAGAGGCGCCACATAAAGCGAATTGCTCAACAACCCTAGAAATTTGCTTTTCACAATTAAAAGTTGGCACAACAAGAAGAAAATTTTCCATCGATAGTTTTATAAAAGTTTGCTTATGGCCCAGAAATCTAGGACCCAAATGAATTCTTGCAATACAATCGCTTAAATTATTAAAAAATAAAACATATTATATTTCAACATTCATAGATAAAATCAGCATTACAAATGATAAAAGATAAAATAAGTCTTTCAAAAAATATTTTTGATCAATATTTTTTAATACTATTGATTATATATATCACTTTTCAAGTATTTATTTTTGCAAATACCTTAAGCATGGTTCCAGATGAACTTAATTATATTGGAGTCTCTCATGGCTTTAGTCTTTTAGATAGGCAGCCCCCACCAATTGATTACGGCTCAATCTATTGGTTTTTATTAAAAATATTTCACTATAAAATTTTAATAAGATTAGTATTTTTATTATTTTTTATAACGCCAGTATTATTAATTCCTATATTAATTGAAGATAAAATTGGGAGATTAATATATTTCTTATTATATATTTCATTTCCATATGCATTTTGGACAGGAAAACTAGTTGGCCCTGAAATTTTAATTGTATTTATTTGCACATTGTCTTTGCTTTGCTTGAAATACAGAAAACTAAAATTATCTAACGTTCTTTTAGGACTGGGTTTGGGAATTAAAATAACTATAGCCCCTTTTATTTTATTTTATTATTTATTACTCATATTGAAAGTTAAAGTTCCCGCAAAGAAATTCCCAATTTATATATTATATTTTGCTCTGGGATTATGGCTATCCAATCCATTAAATATCGATCTTTATTTAATGCACTTAACATCCTCAAGCAATGTAAGTGGTGATATTTCAAGCGGCATCCTCAATAAAATTTCCTTGGAAAAAATTGGAGCCAATTTATTTTCATTGAACTGGGCTTGGGATAATGTAATGCTAGGCTCTTTTTCGCAAATGTTTTTAAATCCGCTCTTACTAGTAATCCTTACATTTGTTTTATTTCAAAAAAACAATAAACTTAATATTATTATTTTTTATGCTTTTTTTGTTGTTTCAATAATCTTAACTTCTTCAACAAATACAATGTATGTTTGGTATTGGTTTCCCTTTATTCCAGCGCTGATAGTTTGTTTTTCTGATTATAAAATTAATTGCATCAATTCAGGCAAGACTAGAGCTCTCATATTTCTATTAGTATTGATAGTAGGATTTAATTCATACAAAAATATTATTTATACAAGTAGGCAAATTTCAGAGAAAATGAGTTCGATTGAATTCTATAGAGGTTTAAATGAAACTGAAGCCTGCCTGAGAAATTCCATTCCAAATATTGAATCAAAAGTAATTATTAATAAACTAGATTTTGGATATAGGACAAAAAAACTATTTCCAACTCACACAGAAAAACTTCATTTGGGATCTGAGATTGGTGATGAACCAACGATAATATTATTTTCAAGAAATAATATACAAAATCCATACAACCTTGAATCTTTGGGTAAAAAAGTAAAGCTTAATTACTACGGATCCTGTAGCGATCAGGTGTTTATTTTCTACTCTGATTAAAGTAGTTGAATATCAAATTCATCTATTAATAATTTTTTTTAATTAATCATTAAGATGATAAGTTACCATGTAAATGAATTTTTTTAATTAAATACTCTTAACTTTGGGCTGATTATTTTTTGTATCCAGCCTACTTTCACCCCTACTTTGACATTTGTTGCCTAAGTTTCTCAGCATCCCAAGTTAATAACGCTTCCACTTCATCAGCATTTAATGGGCTCAAACTTGCATCGTTTTTTATATAACTCAATAGATCGTAATAGCATCGCAATTGAACTGATTTGGCCAAACTAAAGCCATTCTTTTTATTAAAAACCCCAATTTTTTTAATAAAAATCAGTTCTGGCGGCTGATGACATTCTTTTTGGGATTCCAAAAAATGATCCCAAGAAGAATATGTAAATGCTTTGGGGCCAAGAAATACAACGTGATCAGGAAAGAGCGCCCAATCTGACTCTAATCTTTTATAAAGATCTAAATTAATTGCGAGGGCTTGGACGTTAATATCCGCAAAACATTCATACTCCCCTGTTAGCTCATGCGGAACATTGGGTAATGTTTGCTGACTTAATTCTTTATTCTGAAACTCTTCTGGGGCGCATATTGCTAACAATGCATCAAGTAATTTTTTTATTTCACCAATGGTGTCTGCCCCAATGACAATTCCATGATTTTTTAAAAAGACGATGTTGGCATTCGGCTTGTTTATTAGTGCTTCTTGTACCGCTCGCGCTAAATAGGGTCCCGGCTTGTGATACTGAACAAAAGCAACATGGAGCCTCTCATCTGTTATTTTATCAAATAACTCACTGATAATTTTTTGACTATCTTTATAAATAAGATAAGTCAAAGCATGTATAGCATGCAGATGTATCACAATAGTTTGGGGCATCAGGGCATGCAAGGTAGTCTCGATTGATGGCCGCAGAGTATGCTCGCAAATCAGCTGTGGGCGTACATTAAAATCTTTAACCATTAAAGCGCAAGATAGCTCAGGCAATTTAACTGGGACAAAAATGTCATCTTGTTCGGCGTTAGCCAACCAGGTGCCAGATCCCTTGATCCAGAGAGTATCACCCTCTTTCCAGGACACATTACCACCAGCCCCTTGGACGAGAAGAGGGTCCCTACCAAGCGCTGTGCAGAGTTTTTTGATATCTCGCTCAAGCATTGTCATAAATAGATTGTCTGTCTTTAAGCAGTTACGCTAGCTATTTTGGTTAGCAAATGACGTAGATCTTTAAAATCGGTAAAGCTAGCATCAGGGGTATTGGGACCCCTACCTAACTCAACACCATCATGTATTTTTTGCAGGGTCACCGCATTAATTTTTTCTTTAGAGCCCTGAATGTCATTAATTGGATTATCACCAATCATCCAAATACAATTACCCTTAGGCTGCATTTTCTCTAAAGCTATTAGAAAAGGGGCTTCATGGGGTTTATCAAACCCAGCTTCTTCACTCGTCACAATGTAGTTGAAATAGCGGTCTAAATCGAAATAAACCACTTTACGAAATTGTATTTGCGCAGTCAGATCAGTCACGATTGCAGTTGGGATTCCCAGCAGACGAAGATCATCCAGCACTTCTTTTACGTCATTAAAAAGGGTTGCATTGGCTAAAAAAGTGCGCCAATAGGTCTGCTCAAAATCAAGTGCCAGTAGTACTTGAGATCCTAATCCCATAATTTCTAACATACGCTGCAAGTAAAGTAAGCGGCTATGTGACGATGCAGTTAGACCCAGACGAGCTTTAATTTGTTTGCGTGCCTCACAAAAGGCCGTATCAAAATCTTTAGCGCCAATAGAAAAAGTACTCATTACTTTTTCCTTGATGGCTTGTTGCGCAGCTGCATGGGCCGGATCGTATGGGTAAAGAGTGTTGTCGGTATCAAACAAAACGGCATTAGGCAGTTTTGTAAAGCGATTTTGGGCATTGATTTTAATCATATGAATCTTCTAGTAAGTGCTTGATTGATATGGGATAGAGTGATGAGCTGCATCAGGCCAAGAACCCCATTTTGCCATTGAGGCTCAAGATCCAAAAATTCGAAGATTCGAGGGCAAATAAGAACAGCAGCCAATTTGATATCTTCCGCCGTTGATTCCCCCTCAATACTCAGGTTGATCTCGGATGCTTCATGATTAGTACTCATATCAACATGCAATCCACAAATACCTATCAACACGCGTTTTAGCGAGATTTCATTAAAGCCATGACGAGATTTAATCACAAGCTTTAATCGTGGAGGTTTTTGCTCACTTGCCTGCAAGAGAGTCGTAGAGTGTATTGGGTGCAAACTAAAAACTAGATCTGCATAGGCTGCTTGTGGTTTGATGAATTTTTCAGAATCTGGTTTACGTTTGGCTAACGTCTCGAGAACGCGCTCTATTGTGTAGCCACGCATGTTCACATCGCGTTGCACTTTGAAATAAGTGCGTAATTCTTCATCGATATCTAAATAGATACTCAAATCATAGCATTCACGTAAAATCGGCTGATATAGGGCGTGTAGTCCGCTAGCAATAATAATGTCGTTGCTACGAACTGTAAATGGCCGACCCATCTTCCCAGTATTGTGATCATAGTGACTTGCCTGAATAGATCTGCCATCGGTTAACGAAATTAAATTTATGGCAAAACTCTCTAGATCGTTAGCCATTGGATTAATATGTGTCATAACCTGCCACATAGGTTGATGACGATCCCATAAGTGGTAGTCATCACCAGAGATAGCAGCAACAGAATGCGAACCAAAAAGGTTGCTGATAGCATTTGAAAAGGTATCCTTGCCAGCACCCGAATCTCCTGCTATGCCAATCACAAAAGGCTTGCGACTGAGTCTAAAAAAATCATTTCGACTAATAGTCTCGCGCCAAATGCGCACTGCTAAAACAATACCTGTAGCTACGAGAGCAGTATGAGTTAAGGAGGCTAGGCGAGTGCTTGGTAAAGAAAGGTTGGTTATCCCCAGTGCAGGTAAGATAAAGTCAAGTTGATGTGCGCCAGTAAAGAGTATTGTACTCAAAGCATAAAGAATTGAAAAAAGTGATGTGATATAAATCGCAGCTCGATCGCTAGAGACTTGATAGCCTACAAGTAACGGTAGTATCCAAATAAACCAGCCCGGCGATGCTGGCGTCAACAGGACCACCAATAAAAATGCTATCCATAAAAAGGCATTAAAGAGTTCAAAATTCATGCGCTTAACTCTCCAAGCCACATAAAGCATAAGAAGATAAGATAGTGGCACCAAATAAACTACGGTATTGCGGACCAGGCTGATTGAAAGTTGGTAGATTTTTTCTAACTCAGGGTTACTTGCGAGCATGTATAAGCCAGCGTTAGACCATAAAAATGGTAAGAAAAAGAGGCAAAAACCCGCTGCAACCCCAGATAGAAAGCGACTGAACATCTGACGTAAAGCGCGATTATGAAAAAGATAAACTAGAAAGAAAGGTAGACTTAAGGCCATGCTTAGCTTAGCGGAGATGGCAGCAAACAGTAAAATGCCAGACAAGCCAAGGCGGCGCTCTTTCATGCAGTAAATAGCCCATACCAATAAAAATACTGGCACGATATCGTTATAGCCAAGCCAATAGCTTGCAATCAAGCTAATGGGGGAGAGCCAGTAGATCGCTAGTAGCATTGCCTCTTTGGTATTAAACAATTTACGCAACAGTATGAGTAAACCAAAATCAGCAACAACCAGGCTAAAACCATAACCATAGATCACGGGAATTGATACCGCTTTGCAAAATAGGCTTAAGGGGAGTAAAAATAGCCACATCGTATAGCCATATGGAAAAGCAATTGGGACTCCACCTTGAGCAAGCCATCCTTGCCACGGGTCCAAGGAAAAGTTGCCAATACTACTGCTTAGAAATGGGACATACCAGTCACTAACAGGCGCAGGCAGCACAAAAGCAATTAAAGAAAGCCTTAGCATCATTCCGGAAATAAATAGCGGATTATTGAAGTAGCTCAGGACTAATTTCATATTTACTGCCCACCTCTTATCGCTATTTTCTTAAGACACTCTTTCCATAATTCAGCTTGCTTCGTACAAATGGCATCCGCACAAATAGATCGCTCATGCAACAAATTAACTAGTAACGGAATTTCCGTACTAAATGGTCTGCCTTGCAGCTCCGGCGAGACCAAACAAAGCTTAAAGCCAGCGCCCTTCAATCTTCTAGCATCTTCGCTAGAAAGGGGAAAATGGGTAAAGCAGTCAACCCAAACCCAATCAATCTCGCCCGCCAAGGCAAGCGCAGTTTCAATCGATTCAAATTCTGAAACGCGAACAGCGCAATGACGCTCCCCCAACTTAGACCACTTAACTAGAAAAGGGAAGGACTGATCTAAAAAGAAGTAGTCCGAAATAAGGTATTTCTGCATAAGCTCAATGAGGCGAGCTTCCAAACCTTCCTCCTTGACATTGAGGATTAGGGTTTGATGTTTATAGCATTTAAGCCATCCTTCAAAATCGATCCCCTCCTTGAGTGGATCATGATGAATAATTAAGCGTCCATTATTCGAGCGAATATCTACCTCAACACCAAATTCTAGTGGCGTAGCATTTAATTCCTCAATCGTGTTGCGCCGATGAGAGATAAACATCATTTGGACAGCCTCTTTTTTAGCTCAAAACTAAAGTCGATAGTTCTGCGAATAAATTTCATTTTTGATGCCCAATTAACATTCCAGTGGGAAACTCCATGAGCGCGCTCACCAAATTCTACGGGAAAACGATAAACAGGCAGACCTTGAGTACGGGCTTTAAAGTAGACATATAAATCTAAAGAGAAATCATGCGGTGGATTTCGCCAGCTCTCAAAAAATTCTTTAGAGAACATATTGGGCTGAGCGTTGATATCCCATAGCTTAGTTTGCAATAGACAGGTTTCAAATACACTCATGCTGGCGGTAAAGAAAACATCCACTAAAGGGCGTTTAATGCGCTGACCCTTGACGTAAATATGATTGCCATGAAGCTTGAAAAATTCAAAAGCCCTCAGAACGTCCTTAGGGTCTGCTTGCATATCTGCATGTGTCCAAGCCAATACGTCTCCCTTGGCGGCATTGAGTCCCGATAAAATACCAAAACCATAGCCTTGATTCACTGGCACACGAACAGCACGGCAGTGCGGGTATCTCGGAAGAAGCTTCTCAAGCACCTCAGGGCTATTATCAGTAGAGCCGTTATCTACTAAGATTACTTCAATATCAGATTTATCGGATAAAGTTGAGCAGCGCTCCAATAAGAGCGGCAAATTCTCTACTTCGTTATAACAAGGAATGATGAGAGAAAGATTCACAAGGGGGAATTTAAAAGATTAACGAAAAAACAAGCATTAGGCCGGAAAAGAAGGTGAAGCCCTGGATCGACTCGAGAAGACAAAAAACTTCATTCCCAGAAAATTTAGGGCAGCAGATATCCCCGTTGCCAATACAAATGCACAAAAAATCACTCTTGAATAATCATTGTGGCCAGCGAAATGATTGAACATGAAAATACTGAAATGATTGATTAAAACATTGGCATTCAAGCCAACGATATAAACCATGGCAAATCTAAGGATGCTTCCGGAACGAGTATCTTGGTCTTTGAACGTCCAAAAGCGATTAGCAAAATAAGCAAATATGGAACCTCCGATAAAACCCATACCTTTGGCGATATTCACACTGTCGAATCCCAAATAAATTAGGCTGTAATAGACTGAAAAATCAATGGCTACTGTAAGTATTCCTACGACCAAAAAGATAGCTATTTCGCGTCTAATCATGTGATAGCGATGGCGCTAGCGGTGCAAAACGCATAGCTAGCCCCTCAAAGGCAGATTGGCTTACCCTAGAATCAAGTTTAAGACTATAGGGATGATGAGGCCATTTATGAAAACATGACTGCCAATATTCAAACGTTTTGAGATCATTGGGAGTCCCCCAAGAAATGAAGCTATCAACTTCAAACAGATAGCAGCGTAGGCCCATGGCAATTGCATCATTAATACAAGAATCTAAATAGAACTCGCCATTGATGCGTCCATCGCGGGCAATCAACCTGTTAATGGCGCTCCTTGCTTCATTCGCCTTTTTGAAGGTGAAAGTACCAATGACAATTGGGTCCGTCACCGGTGAGGCTAAAGGTGTTTTAACAGAGATAGCATTGATATATCCATCATCTTTTGCATCAATCCAACCAAACATAGTTGGCTTACGAATAGCATTGGTGTGACCTCTAGCACCCCAAACGATGACATCAATATCAGAATTGTTAATAAGTGCCTGGTAAGCTTTTTGATTAAACAATACGCCATTGTCGCAAGCACCAAAAGTAATGGGCGATAAATCACTAGCATCTATTTTCTCTAGAGCATCCAATCCAATGAGTGCCGTGCATGCTTGACCCTCAGTGATCTCAGGCACCATAGTTAAAATTGCCTCAGGAAATTTCGCATTGAGAGATTCTTTAATTTCAGTGAGCCCCGGCATATCAGCTCGTAATACAAGGGATTGGTATTTGGAGCGAGGTAAATCTGTGATTGCTTGTACTGCCATGGCTTTCCCAAAGACAGGGATCAGGGGTTTTGGGAGGCTATAACCCTCATCAGCAAAACGCTTACCCATGCCTGCCATCGGAATAACCAATGAACCAGAGACAGAAGGCGCCTCCTGATGGGCTTTTAATTGCTTGAATGTGGCGGACCAAGAGTTATATTCCGAGAGATCATCTGGCGTTCCCCATTGCATGAAATGCTGTAAAGGATACACTGCGATTTTCTTGCCTTGAGCTAACATGGGCTTAAAAGCAAGGCTAACGTAAAACTCGCCGCCTACACTGAGGTTTTGCACCATAACTTCCCTAAATGACTCGCTCATGATTTTTGCGCTAGAAAAATAGTAAGTTCCACTAGAAGCAAACTCTTGCATGCGATTATCGGTGAAGGGTTGCTTTTCTTGAATATCGGCGACCCATGACACAACACCCTGCCTACAGGGCTCCTCCTTTATATATGCATAGTTTGTACCGCCTAAAGTGTGCGGATGAAACCCTTTATACGCTGGGATTGCCCCAGCACAAGATGTTCGCAACACAAAGGATTTAAAATGACTCCAATCCCAGTAGCAGGAAAAATCACAGTAATTCACCACTACGGGAAGATTTGGATCAAGCAAGTGCTCTACTTGTCGCACCGCATTAATAGGCCCTAACTTATGGGGGGGAATCCCCACAATTCGACCCGAAGGGCAAAGTTTGCTTAAGGTTTGAGCCATCTGATAATCACTATTATCGAGGTGCTCTTTGTTACATATAAAAATAAAATCTGTTTCGCCTGGAAACAAATCAATCACATGCCCAATAATTGGCCTACCATCAACCTCAATAAGCGGTTTTGGAATCGTATAGCCAGCTCGTCGAAAGCGCTCGCCGAAACCAGACATGGGAATGACTATTTGCATAAAAGAAAATATTTATTTTTTTATAGCAATATATAAAAAGCCAATATTACCGAACTGTTGAGCTCCATCGTAAGACTGAATGAACCATTTCTCAGAACTAAAATCTTTCACATAGGAGGCGATAAGAGATAGATCCAGCGGTACCAGAGACCAAACAGCAATGCGATCAAGTGCTGGATCTAAAGTTTTAAAGATTTTAGGTCCACATCTATAGAGCGGATCGTATTTAACCCTAATATCCTGATGGAGTATAGGCTCAAAATCGCATGGAGCCAATATCAATGACTGCACCCCCTGGGAGTAAAGTGCACTCTCAAGGGAGTTTAATGAAGTGCCTCTTGGCATTTTAATAATGTGATCAATCTGGTATAAAGCGCCAAATAAAAGAAATATAAAAGGAATTAATAAATTCATTTTATATGCACTAAAACCATCAAATATACCTTGCAGTGCTACAGATATCAAAAGAATTATTGGCAAAAATAAAATTAATTGATGTCTTGTTGGCGATAGCGGAACTACACCGCTTAAGTATAGAATATATTGACCAATTATAAATATGATAGAAAACTTTATAATTAATTTATTTTTATTTGAAACATATAATTTTATAATTGTTAATATTAAAAATATTGCAATTAATATGCCAAAAAATAAAGATAATCTTAATTCAAAAAAGTAATTAATAACATCAAAAAAACTCAAGATCAGAAAATCTAAAACTTGGTTTACTCCGGAAATATGATTTAAAAAATTATAATCACCTTCAATTTTATCAGGGAGGGCAGCATATGCTGGTGAAGTATGTTTGCCAGAGATTACGCTACGAAGAAGTAAAAAAATCACAGACGATAGACAAAAAATAAAAGGCATAACCCAATTTTTATACCTTGATTTAGTAAAAAAATCTTTTGGATTTTCAATAAAATTACTAACTCCCAAAATAAAAACGATAGCCAAATATTGATAATTAAACAACACAACCAATGAATTCGCTACTGATGAAATATTGAAATACTTTCCACATGCATTATTTTGGGTTTTTAGATAGGCATTTAAAAGTAGGCCGAAGCAAAATAGATGATAGGAATATGATGTAAAGGTTAAGATCCAATGCGTAAATGGTGCTGATAATAAGATTAGGGCAACAAAGTAAAATGAGGCAGTCCTATTGGATCCAACAGACCTTTGAACAAGCACTAGACCCAAAATGGACAGCAAGAAATATGGAAATAGTAAAAATATCCTTAGGTACTCCCAATTAACAGCCGAGATTCTAGCAAAGTTAAGCCACGGACTTAGTCCTAAGGCATAGGTCCACCTTAGTGGAACTACGAATAAATAAAGAAAAAAATCTTTAAGCCAATCTAATTTATTACCATTTTGAATTAAATGACTAAAGTACTCAGAATAGACTGCTTTAACTGCGGGATCATCCAATTCAATGTAAGTTATCACTGCTCCATATTCGTCATATCCCCAGTGAGGATTTATCAATAGTTTTATAAAAATTAATAGGGAAAACAATAAGATAGAAATTTTATTGTTAAGATATGGCGATGTCCTCATTTAGAATTTATAAATCAATGGCAAGAATGGTGAATAGGTGCTGAATAATCCGAAGTCACTATCTAGACCCATAAGATACCTATAATAGATTCTATATAACAGTACTAATATTACGTATATTTGGAATAATAAAAAAATCATAATATGATTTTCATTGGATGCCAATTTAATTTTTTTAAAATCTATTATGGAGGCAATCAACATTGGCCCGCTAAAAAAAATTATCAAATAGAGTCTTATAGCAACGAGTGGAAAACTAAAGAGAAAAATGTGGGATGCTGCCATCAAAATCCAAGCATGAGCAAATAATCCGCTCCTGCTGTACCAATAGCCTAGAAAATAAATAGGGAGTGACGATAATATATCCTTACTTAAATCAATGTTATCACCATTAATATTCAACTTCAAGAAAATAGTTTTTGACTCCAATTCTACAAGGAAATGAGGTATTAAATCTATAACTTTATATAATATTTGTTTATCTAAATATATAATAATTAAGGCAAAAAAGCTTCCAAAAAAAATTACACGATATTTAACCGATAAAGCAATAATAAATGCCAATAAGGTGGTGGAGTGAGTAAATAAAGCTAGGAAAAATAATATTATTTTTTTATTGATTAAAAAATAACACAAAAATAAACATGCTAAAGCGGCCCTAGTAAATTGAGTACCCCAAAAAAAAGCGCCACTTACCAAAAAAATATTAAATAATATAAACAACAGATTTAAAGTTGTTTTATTTTTATCAATTCTAGATATAATAACATAATATGTAGCCAAGCCAATAATTGTAGAATTAATAAATAATAACTGAATTGGCTGTAAACTCTCTGGAAGGATCCAGTATAAAAAATAAAGGATATACTCTGATCCTTTATTTTGCATACAAGCACTTAATGTATTGCTACATAATTCATAATTTTCATAATATCGAATAAAGTCATCGCCATTAGTTGCATATATTTTTCTTGAAGAATACACCGAAATAAGAGTAGAAATCCCAAAAAATAAATAGGCAATACATGAAACTAAACCTCTCCTTAATATAAAAATAAATCCAGAAATTAAAAAAACTATATTTAAAAAAATGGCTGGTAGCGCTAGACTGAAAATGGGTATTAATAATCCCAGTAAAGATATATTTATCCTTATATTTTTTAATTTAATGGGATTTAGCAACAACATCTAATGATTATAAAGTCATATAAAGTATTATTGATCTTAAACGCGTTAATTGGGCCTTTGTCCTGATCATCATTTTTTTAAAATTCCATGAAGACTCAGCATCCTCCTCGATTGTCACTTCCTCTTTATTAAATCGAATATCCCGAACCAGTCTTATTGCTCTTTTCATTTCTGCAATATAGGGCTTGTAGATTAATTGCTTTTGCCTGCCGCTAAGTACATAACTTGGGTTGGTTAGCTGAACCACATTTTTACCAACCTCCCTGACCACCTTGAAAGAAAACTCTCCCTCCATCTGCAATGCATGAAAATGAAAGAAAATCAGTGGCTCATTATCAACATACACTCGGTTGATTTCATCTGCCGATACTAGGTAATCGCTTACATTCCAAGGCGCAACATTTCCACCGAGTCTATTCAATGCTACAGCCCCTTGAAACAGTTCCGGCATACTTTCAAGATATTTTTGTTCGCCAAATTTACCGTCCTCATAAAAACGTCGACACCACTCTAGACAGCGTTTTCGCCACCACAGCAAAGCCTCATGCCCTATTTTGTCATTTTTTACAGTAAGCCATCCAGCGTTAAAAACTCCAGAAATCTTAGGGGTCATACCCAACCTAGTAGCTAGCTTTGAAAATCGATGCTCTGACAGTAATACAGAACAATTATCAAGTTGATCGTATAGGCATAGGGGGTCTGAAAAAAAGTACAGGTCCGTATCCATATATGTCAGAAATTGAATTTCAGAGTTGCATGAGAGTAGGTAAAGCATCCAGCAAGGTCGAAGAGTGCAGTTATATTCAAACACATCCCTATCACGCTTAACCGAATAAAGTTCAATATCAGTTTTTTCAAACTCTGTTAGCGGGACCAGGCGGACGTGCTCTAAGTTTAGTTTGAATAAAAGCCGATAGACCTCATCGCCATCACATAGAATCCAAAAAACAAATGGATTTGCACTATGGCGTAATAAGGACCAATAAAGAGCCAAAAGCTTAGGAAGACTACTTACTCCGAGTGAAGTGCAAAAATGCAACTGAATGGGGTTATCTTTTTTCATGAAAGCGCTTTCGACGAATTACTACTAATAAAACTGGAATGATTGGGCGCTAGTCCATATTTCTCATTAAATATATCAGACAATTGATTAATAACCGCATCAACTCTGTTATCAACAGTATGGTATTTTTTAACTTTTAACTGTCCTGATTTTGCTATTGCTTTTCGCTCATCCTCATGCTGTAGGTAATATTTAATTTTTTGACAAAGGTCCTCATAAGTGTCATAAACAATAATGTCCTTTCCATCTTCAAATAAATCTAAAAGACCGTTACCAATCCGATCTGTTAAAAGTAGGGCGCCACATGCAAGCGCCTCAAAAACCCTATAATTTAAATCGCGATTTAGACTCAGATTAAAAACAATTTTGGTGGAGCTGTACTCAAAGGCCATATCATCCATAAATAAATTATTTTTAATATTTATTTGTGGAAAATCCACCTTAAGCTTATTTATCATTTCAACGCGCCTTGAATGGACTGAATCCAAAGATCCGACGAAAGAAATATCATGAACTCGTGGTACATTGAAATCTAGCGCCACATCCAATGAGGCGCTCCCTGGAAGCCAGAAAGCATTTTTACCAAAGGCCTGAACATCGTCCTTCATAGAAACAAAAACTCTATCGAAATATGGCGCCTTCGCAACCATTAAATCAAGAAATTGGTGGCTATCGTTAACCCACCATAATTTAATAGCTGAAATTGGTGGGAAAGTTCTAATAAACTGAAACTCCTTGCTTACATGGCCGCTTTCAATCTCCCAAAATACATCCACCTTTAGTCGATTAGCTAGTTCAGCAATCTTTTTGTGCGATCTGGGCCCATCTGAAATATGAAATTCATTATTAGGTCCACAACCAAAAACCTCAATATTTGGATAACGTTTCCGCAAAGCAATATTTACAAATTCAGCCATATGGTGTGATACACGGTTATAGCAAAGTAGTATTCGTATAGATCCATGCTTTGTCGAAACTTTGTTAACATTACCCTGATATAAGAATCGCTTTCGCCTAGCTCTCTCAACCCAGGTGTTTAAGCGCATAATTACTAGCCCAATTAAACGTCTAGGATTTTTAAAATGATATAAATAGGACATGTATTTTTTCTGGACTATGATCCACTTAATTTAATTGGCATAGATAAATGGAAGATTAAACATTCAACGTACCTGTACATTATAATTGAATGCTATTTTTAATCGAGGCAACAAATGCAATACCAAAAATGTCCAATATGTAGCTTCCCTGCTCAGTTTATTTTTAATTCTAAACATAAAAAGAGTATTTACGAATGCTCCAACATAATATGTGGCCACTTATTTACGCCAATTGAAAAAGAAGCTCAGGGCATTTGCGAACGCGCCACAAATATTGAGGACGAATCGGATGAGTTTCTACGTATTTATAACGAGAGAAATATTAGACTGCTTAAATTATTTAACAAGCGTTTAGCTAAAAATAGTTTACCAATCAAACTTCTTGATTTTGGAGCTGGAAATGCTCACATCTCAAGATCTATTAAAAAAATTTGGGCGATAAGTGTGTTATTTACTGCATTGAATCCAACCCCATTTGCTCTGAACTTTATTCCAAATATCAATTAACTCACATTAAAAAAATTGAAGATCTGAAGGAAAAAGTGGATCTAATTTATATGATCGAAGTCATAGAACATCTCGAAGACCCAATAACAACACTTAAAAACTTAAGCGGCAAACTCACCCAGGGTGGCTTCATTTTTCTCTCAACACCACTTGGAAAATCCGAAGAGTCATCAACAATTGCATATGATACAAAGTCTCACTTACATTTTTTTACGGAAAGATCATTAAATCTTGCATTAAAAACAGCCGGTCTTCTAGAAATAAAATATCAATTTTTTCCACAAATGTACCCCTTACCAGAAAAATGGCCGCTATTATTAAATTACGCAAGAATTACAAAATCATTTTTAAAAAAATTGCTGGGGAGTCTAGGCTCAAAGAATAGCGTTAGCCATCTGGTTGGGTTTACAAAGAAAGTTGGTTAATTGCCCACTTGCAATTAACTAAAACCAAACAAACTTAAGTCAAGCTGTTATTTTTAATTCAAGCTTACTCAATGCACTTACCCCACAACCTTCTTAAAGTAAGCAATCGTCTCTTTTAGACTGTCCTCAAGATGGGCCTTAGGCTACCAACCAGGCTTTGCTTTAGCTTATTCGATGTTCGGTTGACACTGCTTAGGATCTTCTGATGGCAGTGGCTGATGAATGATCTTAAATTTACTACCGGAGAGCTTGAGAATCGTTTCAGCCAATTACAGCATCGTAAATTCACCAGGATTGCCAATATTGACTGGGCAAGTAAGCCCTGCTCTGAGTTCATCATTTGCTCTAAACAAGGATTGGGCAATAAATGAGGTAGTGAAGTAGTTATCCACTCCCATTACATCATTACTTTTTTAAAGGAACTTCTCAGTTAGGTGGACGCCTAAAAAGCCTGTGCCTACGGCGGTGAGAATTTTGCGAAATCAATAAACTTAGACTAATTTGATGATCATATTTTTTATTGCCTCTTTATCCCAAGCTGCATAAAAAATAAATCCTTTGAAAAAATAATATTCACAAGGACTGCTGAACACAATTGAGAAAATACTGCCGTGATTGCAGCTCCCTGCAACCCTAAAATTGGAATTAAAAATAAATTTCCCATGACGGATACTGACGCACCAATAAAAGTCTGGAAAAGCATTACATGTGATTTTTTATAATTAAGTATCCAAATACCTTGAGCAAGCCCCAAGAAAATTGGAACGTTAGTAAATACGTAAATACTTAAAATATCACCTGCTGCCTCAAACGAGGATCCGTAAAGCAAAACTAGTAACGGCTTCGCAATAATAGCAATAAGAATTGAAATTCCTATGCTCATAGCTAAGAATAATCTGAACACCAGCAATAGAGAGGCATTAAAATACTTTATGCCTTCGAGCTTTTTTCTCGCCATATATGGACCGAGACTGATGCACGCTAACATTGGAATAACATTCCAAATGCTGGATATTGGCAACATAGCAGCATAAAGACCTAAAGCAGAATCATCCAAGATATTTTTGACCATAATTTGGTCTACTCTCATATAAACCATTATTGCTAGACTGCTCAGAATGTATGGCCACGATTCATGGAGTAGAAAACCCCATCTTTGGAATTGATTCTTCCAACTATTATTCATAGGAAATCTGCGATAAGCGATAAATAACCCAAGCGCATTCAGTGCTGACTCTAAAGCAATTGCTATCGCAAAGGCAACTAATGGGGCGTCTATTAAAATCAGAAATACTTTAAAAATATTTGAAGCCAAATATGCGCATGATTTTGCAATTACCGTTCGACGACTTTGACTTTGACTTTGAAACCAGAGATCTACCGTGTCTGATGCCTGAAAAATTAAGCTTGCGCCTAGTATCATTACGATGAGGAAGCTATTGCTAGAAAATCCATCTATCATGCCGAACCCAAGCACAACAAAAAACCAACAAACTAAACCTGCCAGAATCCGCATACAAAACACTGTACCCAGCATTTCATTTTGGTTGTCTTTATGGCTAGCCAGCTCCCTAACAACAATCCCATCCAGACCAAGACTCACAATAGCCTGGAATATGGCAATAAATGCGATGCAATACGATAAATTACCAAATTGACTTGGACCAAGATATCTTGCGATCCATGCACCGACAATAATTCCCAAAGAAGCCCGCAACAATTTATCAAGGAACAGCCAACCAATGTTGTGGAGCATGGCATGTAAATTATTTCGCCCGACTAATGATTTTCGCAAAGAGAGTGGCATTATTTTCAGCCACCAAGGATCCTGCGTTTTTAACGTCATTCTATTTCCGCCAAAAGTAATAATTTAATATCTTTTAAGAATGTCGAGAACATCATGAAGTTGATAGACTTTATAAATTTATTAAATCATCAAGTACTTTGGGGCTTAAGAACTTTTTTTCTCAAAAGATGGGGTAATGTATTGATACCTAAATATTTCTAAATTTAGAACCTCTTATATTCTAGCTCCTAGTCAGCGTCGGAGGCAGCTAAATCCCGCAGAATTTCTTCAACTTGCAACTTAGATTGGCCATAGGGATTCATGGGTTTTGTTGGATGGTCTTCATCGTATGGTAAGTACTGAGGCTCACCATCAACCGTCGCACTAGAACTAAATACTAAGGTTTTAACGCCGACCTTTTGCATCGCTTGCAAAAGACTAATTGAACCTTGTACGTTATTAGCGTAATACAATACAGGGTTTGCTACAGATTCGCCCGCCGTCTTTAATCCTGCAAAGTCGATCACAGCGTCAATATCGTATTCGCGTAACACCTTCTCAACAATATCGGCATCGCGCATATCTGCCTCAATACAAGGCAAGGCTTTACCTAAAATTTTCTGGAGTCGCTCTAAAACACTTTTTTGGCTATTGCAAAAGTTATCCAACAACACCACTTCGTGACCGGCCTGCGATAGCACTACTGCGGCATGACTACCAATATACCCAGCAGCACCGGTCAATAGCATATTCACAAAGATTACTTTTGGTTATTAGATTGAAAACGACTTACTTAACACCCAATTGAAACCTTAAGCCCGCTAATGCCCGATCCCGGGCCCCAGTTTGCAATTGGCCTACCATCATAAGACCCCATCCGCATAGCCCTTAATCCTGGTAATTACCTGCCTTGCCAGCGCAATCAGTAAGCCCAAAAAGAGACCACCAAAGAGACCGCCAGCTAAAGCCATGCGTTTTTTGGGGGAGATCGGCAAATCACTCGCATAGATTGGGGCGACCAAATGGGTCATGCGGTTTTGACTACTAGTCACCACATTTTTTAAGGCGGTTATCTCATCTAGGTAGTAACGAATCTCGTCTCTGGTTGACAGATAGGCAGCGCTCATGACTGAGCCAGACTTGTCTGCCCTAGCCACCAAATCCTTAGCTTTAGCAAGGCGCACTTCATCATCAGCCAACTTACTCTTCGCCTCTTCAATATAGGGCATCAGAATTTGAGACTGGGTGGTTTTAATCAGCTCAAAAATTGCGTTTGCACAGCTTAAAGCAGCTTCTTGGGAGGGGCCAAAGGTCTTTAGTTCGACCACGTTGGCAGCGCCCTTGGCAGGGGCCAGCTTCATGCTTTTGCTTGGGATTGCTCCCGCATTGCCACTATCGTCTAGCCCACAGGCAGCAATAGTCTGTGGCGTATAGCTGGTTGGAAGGGACATCCTAGAAACCAAGAGGGCGGGCTCCTCGATATTAGTCCCTAGGGGATTCACATTAACGTTAGCGGTGCCGATTTGCGCCATCGCGATTTGGGCTGTTGCTTCATATTGCTTAGGGGTGATTGCCAGGTAAGCAATGGAGAGGGCAATGCCGAGGACACCAAAAACGAAAATCGTTTTATAGGCGCCCTTTAAAAAGCGCAGGATGTCTAGCAGGGAAATTTCTGACTCGTCTTGAGCTTGGATTGTTGAAGTTTTTGAGTTTGGCGTCAGACTATCCATATTTCAGATATTTATTATTAATTAAATAATCATTGATAATAACTTAACCCAAAACTTTATTGAGCCTTTAGGGGGCTTATTTCAGGCTACTAGCCACATTTATTTTCCCAGCTCCATAATTTTCGAAGCCCGATAGGCAGCCATTGAAGTCTCACTAGCCTCTATCACTCATTTTAAAGGGGGTTTTGGGATTTTTGGCCATGCTCAGATTGATAATCTAGAGCCTGAGTAAGGCCAAACCCTATCAGCGTAATACAAAGGTATTTATAGATCGTAAACTCTACTTGACCTCGCAAGCAATAAAAGCTGAAGAAACTTACCGCTAGCCCTAGGATGCAATATTTAGTCAATTGAGCCTGTTGACTTAGCTGAGAGCGGGTAAACGATTTATACAAAGACCAGAGCACGGCTCCAGAAAACAGAAGCTGCGCAAGAACTGCAAATATACCCCCAAAAAAACCATTCGCTAAGAACCAATTATGAGGGCTCTCAACGTTTTGAATCTGAGGGTGATTTAATTGCAGTTGGGTAAAAGCACTATCCCAGGCCAGCCTGCCAAAGCCGTGGCCAAACCATGGGGCCTGAATAATGAGATCAATACCGGGCAACCAAGCATTCTGGACACGATCCGCAATTTGCAGGCTGCGATTGAGGGTGCCGTCAAATAAATGTGGGGCTAGTACAGAGAACAAAAAACGGAGGGCTATTAGAACGCTAGCGAGTACAAGAACCCAAACGATTGTCTGCCCTATTACAACCCAAACTCTTTTAGGCTCGCCGCTAAGAGTCATGGATCTTTTGCGCAAGATCCAAATGCTGATAAAAAATAGTAGCTCTAAAGCCAAAATTCCATAAGTTGATCTAGCGCCCGTACCCCCGCTCAACATGATCACTATTAATAAAAGTCCAATCATGAGGCTCATCAAGAATAGGGATTGTCGATTGATATTTTGATGGTGCAAATGGCCATTGCCCCCAAATATACGGGCCAACAAAAAAGGAGTAAGAAACACATAGCCGTCGCCAAACCAGCGATGCGTGAAGTCGATGCCAATCGGCTGATTGTTCAGGACTTGTAATCCGTGATACCCTAAGTCGCATGCGGCTAATAGGATAAGTGCCATCATGCAAGCGTTCGCAAAGTATTGGAGACTGCGTTGATTTAGTGGAATGACTAATAAGGCAACTATGGCTAGCCCAATATGAACAGCATACTGAGCGCCAAAGGCCACCAAACCATCTAACTGCGGAATTTGAGTTGCAGTCCCCAGCAGAAATAAGGCACTCATCATAGCCAAGCTGCCCGTAACTAACTGATTGGCCTTTGAGCTTCTCATTGTTTGCCAAAGTAGTTTGGCATTTTGCAAGGAAATTAGAGGCAGGCCAAAGAGGATCAAAGCCAGTGCCAAAAAGTCTACCGGCCTTTTAATAAACTCATTAAACACTAAACAGATGTAGAGACCAACCATCCAGAGGTAAGATTTTCGGGCAAACACTTCGAATGGATGAGGATTCGTGTTTAAATTCGAAGGATTGCTCGCATTACTTTTTGATGTTGAAGCTGCCATCGGCCGATTTTAGCAAAGTCCTCATAAAATTTACAAAAAAATGATATTGAAAATAGCCCCTACCGGCCACCTTCCAGCCCATGCCTAATTTAGTCTACCGCCTGCTCAGTCTGGGCCTAATCCTTTTTTCGGGCCTGGGGAGTCTGCATATTCGATTTTTCGATAAGCCGTTTCCCAATCAGTTTTATTGGATCGTGATTTTATTTAGCGGCTTTATCTTTATTTTGACTGGGGGCGGAGTTCTATCTAAACCCCTTTTCGATGGCTTTGGGCGCTTAAAACAATTAAGTCGCCAATGGTGGCAAACCTTTGCCTTGGTCCTACTGATTATTTTGCTGACCCAAAGTAGCCTATTGTTTTCTCGAGTGTGGCTTGTGCTTTGGGGATTGCTGACTTGGGTACTCTTAATTTCGCAAGACCTCATTTACAGCCACCTCATTCGGCATAAACTGATTCAATCCTATAAGCAGACCTCAATCGCGATTATTGGCGAAAACGCAGCATCCCAAAGATTAATTGAATACATTGCAGCAGATAACTACTCTGACTACAAAATCCAAACCCATCTTAAAAGAGTAGATAGAGAGCAATTACAAGAATTAAGCCGCCTTCAACTTGATGAAATTTGGGTCTGCCTTACCCTGGATGAAGCCGGTCAATTTAAAGAGATCCTGAAAAACTTATCGAATAGTTCAGCCAAAATTAAATTTAGCCCCGATCTATTTATGCATCGCCTACTCAATCATGGCATTAGTGAGGTAGCGGGTGTCCCTATGATTGATATCTCTAGCTCACCATTTGTGGGTAATCGCTTGTATCTCAAGAATATTGAAGATTTTTTCTTATCTCTTGTTTTTTGTATTTTGTTTTCGCCAGTCTTTATTACTTTGGCGGCACTAGTAAAACTGAATTCTCCTGGTCCGATTTTTTATCGGCAACTACGTGTAGGCCTTAACGGCAAACCTTTTGAAATGCTGAAATTCCGCTCAATGCCAGTAGATATTGAAAAAGCAGGAGTGCAATGGGGTGGGGCCCAGAATAAGGTCGTGGATTCTTTTTCAGCATTTTTACGAAAGTACAACCTGGATGAACTACCCCAATTTTTTAATGTACTCCGCGGCCAAATGTCGATCGTCGGCCCCCGCCCTGAACGCATAGAATTTATCGAGCAATTTGCTAATGAGATTCCCAACTATGCCAAAAAACATTTAGTCAAAGCGGGCATTACGGGATGGGCACAGATTCATGGACTGCGGGGTGATACCGATTTAAACCAACGCATTGAGTATGACCTGTTCTATATTGAAAACTGGTCTTTAGCTCTAGATCTTAAAATCATCCTGCTAACTGCGATTGAGCCTTTTTCCAGAAATCGACGTCATGTCTAGCGGGACTGACTCTGGAGACTTTTGACCAGGTCTGTAAATTTCAACTTGAACTGCATTTTTGAAAATTTCTCAGTTGAGGTTTTAATAATCTCTGGGATAAATTGATCTGCTGTGTTTTCATACTGATCGATAGCTGCATTTAAAGAGGCTACCGTTTGATCTGCAAAGAAAATTCCGGTTTCACCATCCATTACTGTATCTAGCACCCCGCCCTGCCCATAGGCAATCACAGGCCTACCTGAGGACATGACTTCAACAGGAATAATGCCGAAATCTTCTAGGCCGGGAAATATAAGGGCCTTGCATTGGGAAACCAACTTTTGGATCTGGGAGTCTTCCAATCGTCCCATAAATTGAATATTTGATTTGGCAATTTTCTTTAAATCTTTGAGCATATTGCCCTGCCCCACCACAATCAGCTTTCTTCCTGAAGCATTGAATGCCTCAATTGCCAAATCAGGTCGCTTGTATTGAATGACTTGACCAAATAATAAGTAGTAATCATCCGCCTTGGAGGAGATCTGAAAGGCCTCTAAATCCACCGGTGGATGAATAACAATCGATTCGCGACCATAACAATTTTGGATTCTGCGCTGCACCGTGGTGGAATTTGCCACAAATTGGTCTACTCTTTGGGCCGTCCAGCGATCCCAAATACGCAAGGGTTTCATGCACAAGAGCATCATCCCTTTTTTAAATAAGCCTACTGAACGATAGTACTCATCAAATAAATCCCAAACATAGCGCATAGGCGAATGGCAATAGCAAATGAAAAGTGCATTTTTACTTAACCGCACGCCTTTAGAAGGCCCTGATTCCGCACTGATCACTAAATCATATTGCTTGAGATTTAAGAAACACAATGCTAAAGGCATCAAGGGTAAGTAATTTTGGTACCAGGCAACAGCGTTCGGCAGCCTTTGTATGAAACTCGTTTTGATCCGATGACGCTTAATCGTTTCTGAAATGGCACTTGAATCATAAACATGAGTATAAATATCGGCATCGGGATAGAGTTCGCAAAGCGCTTCGAGCACTTTTTCCCCGCCCCGCATGTTTACTAACCAGTAATGAACGATCGCAACCTTCAAATCAACTCTCTAATAGATTGCATGACAGAATCGACGCTAATCGATTTCATACAAACAGCATCATGACAATCTGCATAGTTTTTTCCATCGTAACAAGGTGAGCAGGCAACTTGATTGCCCAACTGAATCCCAACGGTTCTAGTTCTACCTAAAGGTAATATGGCATTCATTGGCGTAGGGCCAAATAAAGCAATCATAGGCGCTTGAGTTAAACATGCTAGATGCATAGGTCCTGTGTCATGCACTACCGTCAATTTAGAGTCATTTAATAAATGAATAAGCTCTAAGAGGGATGTTTTACCAACTAAGTCAACGACGGGTAAACCCATAAAATCATCTCTAACCCACTGGTCTTCTGGACCGCCAGCGATAAGCACTGTCTCGTTCTGCTCAATTAATTTTTTAGCCAGTTCTACATAATGAGAAATTGGCCATCTTCGCAAGCCATCGTCTCGAAGTATATTTTTTGCTCCTCCTGGGACCAAAACAACATAAGTATTTTTATCAAGTCCAGATAAATTCTGTAGAGGTTCATATTCTGATATAAATGAATGCCCAAAATCTAGTGTAGCTTTTGCAACATTCAAATCCGTCTCAGGATATGCATTAGATGAATGTAAAAGCCGCCAGTATTCATAAATGCGATTTCTCGATTGCAGCATGGGGTTAAATTGTTTTTGTGGAAAGTCAATACTTGGAATCCAAAACATGCATGCCGTAAGCAAGCGATATCGCCAATCAACATAAGCTGTAACAATTTTTTGATTACTATAAGAAAGTTTAGTAATTTTCAATGCAGCCAAAAATAAATGGATTACCCTATTCAGGGGATTGCCAAAAAATATTTTTTTGTCGTCAATGGCAATAACTTGATCAGCAATTTCAAAAGCTTCAATCAGCGCTGCATTTGACTGACTAGTGATCCAACTTACCTTGACAGCCGGAAACTTTTTCTTAAAAGCAAAGAGGGCAATGGCAAGCTGAACGATATCGCCAATTCCACCGAGCTTTACAAGCGTGATCTTCATGATAAATTCAGTCCATTATTCAAAAAGCCGTAAAACTAGCCAAATCAAATTACCCT
Organism: Polynucleobacter sp. MWH-Svant-W18; assembly: GCF_018687495.1. NCBI lineage: Bacteria > Pseudomonadati > Pseudomonadota > Betaproteobacteria > Burkholderiales > Burkholderiaceae > Polynucleobacter > Polynucleobacter sp. MWH-Svant-W18. The sequence goes on along the minus strand of NZ_CP061293.1, from coordinate 289,391 downwards.
TAAAGCCCTATTTTATCTTGCAATACTTTAATAATGATTATTAATCAGTATAGTGATTTAAAGGGCCCAATCACATTGACTTCACGTAAAATGAATTTGTACAGCTTATCCAACTCAATCCGGAACCATTGAATGCTGGTCTCTGTTTTAATTAATAACTATAACTATGAACGCTTTCTTGCAGAGTGCATTCAAAGCGCCATTTCCCAATCCTACCCTGATGTCGAGATTATTTTGGTTGATGATGGCTCAATAGACCAATCAATCAAACTAGCCGAGTCTTTTAAGGGCCAAATTCGGGTTATCTCTCAAGCCAATGGAGGACAAGGCAGCGCCTACAATACCGGCTTTAAGGAGGCTCGTGGAGAAATCCTTATTTTTCTGGATTCCGATGATCTTTTGCTGCCCAATACAATCAAAGAGATTGTGGACGTTTTCAAAGATCGAGCAATTACTAAAGTGCAATGGCGGCTTGCCTTAATAGATGATGACAGCAATCAGATTGGCAGCCTCTTTCCTGAAACGCTCCATGACGGTGATGTGCGACCCATCATCAAAAAATTTGGTAATTACGCTAGCCCTCCTGGAAGCGGAAATGCTTATAGAAGATCAGCGTTAATCAATTTTTTTCCAATGGCCAAACATGACTGGAAAATAGGCGCAGATACATTGCCCGCTTTGGTAGCTCCTTTCAGCGGGAAAGTTCATAGCCTAAAGCGTTACGGTGGGTTTTATCGAATTCATCACAAAACCCAACCTGTGAATACCTTTGTTATGAACAATAGCCCTTCCATTCCATCAAAGGCGGTTGAACTGGCTGTGAAGACCCAAAATTTAGTATATGAAGCCTTATCCAAAGTAGATTTGGTTTCTGAACCGCCTCAGTATGCAATGCCTGCTCAAATCAAACTGCGGTTAATCTCATTACGAGTCGCGCCACAGGATCATCCGATTCCAAAAGACTCTAGGATTCAATGCTTAAAAGATGGATTTAGTTCAATCTTCTACTGGCCAGGCTTCTCACTAAAAAAACGCCTTCTTTATATCGCGTGGATGATTGCCGTAGCTCTGTTACCGTACGCCCTAGCAAAAAAAGTCATCATTGCCGGCATGAATAGAATTCGTAACTAAGATGTCTAAAGCATTACTTCATGGCGCCTCCGCCAATCTCTTAGCCAGAGTAAGCGGACTTGCTGCTAGCTTTCTCAATATTTTCTTACTTGGGCGCCTTCTCAATATTGAAGACTTTGGATTGTGGGCATGGCTCTTTGCAATCTACTCGCTGATTACCAGCCAAGATTTTGGATACATTAGTGCCATGCGAGTTCGAATTGGAAGACATATTCAAACTGAAAAGTCACAACAACAAAGACTACTCTATACAGCCGCCTTACTGATGACAATTTTTGTTCTCGTCGTAGTTATATTTGGCATATTTGGATACAGCTTTATTTTTGGAAATTCAACCGAAGAAGAGCGACTTCGTAATCTCGCAATTTTTTGCTCCTCTGCCACAATCTTGGGGACCGTTTCAGCTCAGGCTTTACTTGCGCACCTTCATACTGCGATCGTTGGTCTGATTGAGACTTTACGTTCGATCATACAAATTATTATTTACGCCCTGGCGTATTTTTTTAATTGGAGCTTGACAAGCCTCGTATTTTGTTTTTTTATCACGTGCTTGATCTACATCCCACTGGTTACAAAACTATATCTATCCACCACCAGATGGCAGTTTTCAGAAATTTACTTCACGGCAAAAAATCATTGGGCTCAACTCAAATCAATTGGGCTTACCCTGTGTAAGGAAGGCTGGATTTTATGGGTTGTTCAAATCGGCATGACCATGCTGATTGGCTCGGATGTTTATCTGTCTGGTTTTTTTCTTGAGCCCCAAGATATCGCAAAAGTAAATATTATTTCCCGTTTTCAACTCTTGGGGGTGGGCCTACTGGCCGCAGCTCTGACTCCTGTAATCGCCGGCTTTGTTGTGCAGGTCGAGAGTGTTGATAAAAGACTTGCCACTAAAAAAATAAACGCTGCCTATCTCATTTTTTTAGGAGTTGGGTTTCTATACTCCGCCGTCTTTTTTAGCTGGGGTCAATCTTTGTCAATGCTATGGGGGCATATTGAGATAGATTATCCAATAGTCTTTGTACTATCTGGCCTGTTACTTTTCTTAACGCTATCGACGACATTGATGCAGATCTTTTTGCAATTTCCAATGGTCTCTGTGAGATTGGGCCCTTGGTTAATCAGCATTATTGCTTTGAAAATTTTCTTATCTGGGTGGCTCACTGCTTTATATGGCTATATAGGTATATTTATGGCTAGCATCGTTGCAGTCAGTATTTTTTTGATACTGTCCTACTCCCTCATTCTAAAACAGGGCATTTATGAGCGACTCCACACAGCACCATAGCGCAACAAGTGATGTCACGATAGTCTATCCCTCGATTGGATATACAGGTGGGGTTGAGCGCGTTATGGCTGAGGTATTGAAGTTTCTCTTCAACAACAATTACCAGATTCAGGTCATCTGCTCAGAGATAGATGATTCACTTCGCCCACTATGTAGCAAAGTGCATACCATTCGAATCCAGAAATCCAATCACCTGCTCTGGGATATGTTTCATACGGCTCACTGGATGCTGCAAGCAGGACGGCAGGCCAAGCTAGCAAATAAGTTAAAAAGTCGCATTATCAGTGCGCCCTGCGCGCTGTTTACCGCAGATTTGGTGATGGCGGGTAGCTGTCATATAGCAGCCCAATTTGAACGATTGAAACGAGGCTCTTTTAAATGGCTCCTTAATCCTAAGCACTGGTTTTATATCTTTTGTGAAGCAAGTATTTTTTTGAGGAATCAATCACAGATCTTGGTGCCATCGAAGAGGACAAAATCAGAGATTGATTGTTTTTATCCTCCAGCAAAGAATCGAATCCATGTTGTACCGCATGGCGTTGATTCTTCCATCTTTTATCCAGCGGATGGCTCCAAAACAGAAATTCGTAATTCAATCGGCTTTCCTGAAGATGCCGTCATCTTTCTCACGGTGACGAATGAAATTAAGCGCAAAGGCTGTCTTATTGTTCTGGAAGCACTCAAGTTGATTGAGCAAAACGGGGTTAAATTTCATTATCTTGTAGTCGGTCGCGATGACTCCTCAGAGCTTTTATCCAAAGCAAGGGGTTTGGGTTTAGAGTCTGTTGTTTCAGCCATACCAGGCGTCCATGGAGCAGAACTAGTAAGACTTTTTCAAGCTTCCGACCTATTTGTTTTGCCTACTGAATACGAATCTTTTGGTCTGGTAGGTATCGAGGCACTCGCATGCGGCCTCCCCGTTCTGTGCACCAAAGTAGGTGGGTTAGAAGACTACGTCACTAATGGTCAAGATGGCATTTTTGTAGAAAGAACAAGTGCTGATATTGCACGAGGTCTGAAATACTTCTTTTCGCTTGCGCCCGATGCAAAAAGAGATATGCGGGATCTTGCAATCAAGAAATCCAAAGCCTACCAATGGTCAGAGGTATTGCAACCAATTCTGAGTATTCTAAATAAATAGCACTGACTTAGTTTTTACTACTAGCTAACTCTTCTGTTTATGAAAATTCCAGCCGCTCTTGCACATTACCTGTAAATCACGTTTAGCTTGCCAGCCCAAGAGATTTTTGGCCTTATCTGCTTTAGCGTAATAGATGGCTAAATCGCCGCTACGGCGCGGCTGTACTTTCCTAACAATCGTGGAGTTAGCCGCTTGTTCAAAGGCGCCAATTAGGTCGTAGACACTATACGAAACACCAGTCCCCAAATTGATTGCATGAAAACCAGGATGCTGATTGACAAAATTGAGCGCTGCTACATGGCCTTCTGCGAGATCCATCACATGAATATAGTCACGCTCACCAGTGCCGTCTTTGGTTTCATAGTCATCGCCAAAGATATTAAGATGAGGCAATTTTCCGCTGGCAACCTGACAAATATAGGGCATCAAATTATTAGGAACCCCCTTTGGAGACTCGCCAATGAGTCCAGATTCATGGGCTCCTACCGGATTAAAGTAGCGCAAGGCAACTACTGACCAACTCGGATCAGACTTCACCAAGTCTTGTAGTATTTCCTCAACCTGTAGTTTGGTTTTTCCATAAGTATTAATAGGCTCTAAAGGGTGATCTTCGTCATAAGGCAAATACTGTGGCACACCATAGACGGTGGCGCTAGAACTAAAAATGAATTTATTGATTTTCTCAGCTTGCATCGCCTCAATTAAATTGATCGTTCCGCAGACATTATTGTCGTAATACTTCAAGGGGTCCTGGGCGGACTCAGCAACTGACTTTAGACCAGCAAAATGCATCACGGCCTCAATCTGATTATCCGAAAGGATTTTCCTAAGCGCCAGCCCTTCCCGGATGTCGGCCTCGTAGAAGCGCAATTTTTTACCTGTAATTGACTCAAGATTAGCTAAAACTTCCATTTGGCTATTACAGAGGTTATCTAGTATGACTACTTGATGCCCCTGCTGAGCAAGTACAACAGCAGTGTGGCTGCCAATAAATCCTAAACCCCCAGTAAGCAAAATATTCATAGTCTTTATAGATACAGTTTTTTAGTAAGATTGCGCAGTTTTCTTTTAAAGCGATAGCCTTGAATTGCCAGTCGATCCATAGCACTGAGACTCAGATCTATTTTGGGGCCCGTTAAAAAGACTTCTTTGAATTTCTTCATTACGGGTTCTGGTAAAAAATGTTCACTATAAGCATCCCAGTTACGCTCATGCTGCACATTTTGATTAAATGCTAATAGCATCATCTCTAGGTCTTTTGGACCTTTGTAGAGCAGGGCTTTATCTCCCAAGATCTCAATATGACTTCGCTGAGGAGATAAGGCGTAGGTCATCACGGGTTTATTCTTGATAGAAAACTCTCCGCATGCCAAGCCAAAGCTCTCGCCTATTCCTCGCCCATGGATCATGCCATCAGCCGTATTGATGAAACGCATCTTGTAATCCATTTGGGTACAGCCCGGCAAAAAGCGCAGTCTTTCATGTTCCGCAAATGGCGTGATGTTCATAAATAGAAAAAATAGATCTTTTCTTTTTTCTACTACTTTAACGATTGCCTCTTGCACAAAGCGTAAGTTAAAACTATCTTGACCGCCATAGCAAGCCAGAACAGTAGCTTCTTTTGGAATATTCAACTCTTGCCGTAGATCGCCTTCTATATCGGGTAAATCAATCATATGCGGCACAAAAGGAAGCTGTGCATTGGAATGCTCTTTGGCGAGCCACTCGGAGACAAAACCTAACTTATCACCATGGAACTCTTCTAGCTTGGTTGGAAATACAACATGAATCGCACAAGGTACGCTAGTAATGATATCGCCATCGCGCTCTCCCGACTTAATGAAATACATTAGATCGAGTTTTTCTTGTTCTGCCAGTTTCGATAGCTGATCGATGCTCTCGTAAGGAATGAGCTTGAAATGTTTTTTAAACTTATCTACAACCTCAGACTCGCTGTGACTGCTTGCTTTATAAAAAATAATCGAATCATTATTTAGTAGTGCTTGATTATGGAAAGCGTAATCAAAAACGGCAATCTCAGTACCCCGAAACGATAAGCTATTGGTATGAAATCCTATTTTCAAGGGATTCTCTAGGCTGTGTTTTTTAGAAAATCGGCATAAGCTTTTTCTAAACCAGCACTCAAACCAATCGTGGCTTTCCATCCCAAACGGTTTAAGCGTGATGAGTCCATCCACTTTCTTGGGGCGCCATCAGGCTTAGAGGAATCAAAACCAATTCTCCCAGAATAGCTCGTGGCTTTTGCAACTGCAGTTGCCAATTCAGAAATCGTGACATCCGATCCAAAGCCTACATTGATATGACTTTGCATCGGCGACGTATGTTGATCATAGATCTCTTTAGTCAGATCCATCACAAATACTGAAGCAGCAGCCATGTCATCTACATACAGAAACTCTCGCTTAGGATTTCCTGTTCCCCAGATTAATACTTCTGGTGCATTTGTAACTTTTGCCTCATGAAATCTTCTAATTAATGCAGGGATGACGTGGCTATTCTCGGGATGGTAGTTATCGCCTGAGCCATACAAATTGGTTGGCATTACGCTACGGTAATCAATGCCATGAGACTGGCCATATTGCCGGTTATAGCTCTCACACATTTTGATACCCGCAATTTTAGCAATGGCATAGGGCTCATTCGTTGGCTCCAACTTGCCGGTTAGCAAAGCATCCTCACTCATTGGCTGAGCGGCCAATTGCGGATAAATACAGCTTGAACCTAGAAACAATAGTTTTTTGACACCACTGATAAAGGCCTGATGAATGACATTGTTTTGCACCATCAGATTTCCATAGATAAACTCTGCTGGAAAAGTATTGTTTGCATAGATGCCGCCAACTTTAGCTGCAGCTAGATAGACCTGGTCAGGCTTTTCTTGTTCAAAAAATGCTTTAACTTCCGCTTGATTACATAAATCTAACTCAGCATGGGTTCTCGTAACAATATTGGTATATCCCTGCGTTACTAAATTTCTAACAATGGCAGAGCCTACCATTCCACGATGGCCTGCTACATAAATCTTTTGATGGAGATCTAAGGTCATTACTTTTCAGTGCCAACTGAAACGCTGTGTCCGTGCATGAGCAATAAAGCATGTTGCTTAGCCTTATCAAGATCGTTCGCAACCATTTCTACAATCATTTGATCGAGAGTAATTTCCGGAACCCAGCCCAGTTTTTGCTTAGCTTTCGTTGGATCGCCCAAGAGGGTTTCCACTTCAGTAGGACGGTAGTAGCGCGAATCAATTTGCACAATCACATCACCCACCTTTAATGCTGGGGCTTTATCACCTTCAATTGCCGCAACGACAGCTTTTTCGTTTTCTGCATTACCCTCAAATTTGAGGGTAATGCCCAACTGTTTTGCGCTACGGGTAATAAATTCACGCACGGTGAACTGCACACCAGTCGCAATCACAAAATCCTCTGGCTGTTCTTGTTGAAGCATGAGCCATTGCATGCGGACATAATCTTTTGCATGACCCCAGTCACGCAGGGCATCGATATTACCCATATACAGGCACTTTTCTAGACCTTGGGCAATATTCGCTAGGCCACGAGTAACCTTTCTGGTGACAAAGGTTTCGCCACGGCGCTTAGACTCATGGTTAAACAGAATGCCATTACAGGCATAAATTCCATAAGCTTCGCGATAGTTCACAGTGATCCAATACGCGTACATCTTCGCTACCGCATAGGGACTTCTGGGATAAAACGGTGTCGTCTCTTTTTGTGGAATCTCTTGCACCAAACCATATAGCTCAGAAGTGGATGCTTGATAAAAACGGGTCTTCTTCTCTAATCCCAATATCCGAATAGCTTCTAACATCCGCAGCGGTCCCATCGCATCAACGTCAGCCGTGTATTCAGGGGATTCGAAAGACACTGCTACGTGAGACTGAGCACCCAAGTTATAAATCTCATCGGGCTGGCACTCTTGAATGATGCGCACTAAGTTACTGGTGTCGGTTAAGTCACCATAATGCAAAATCAGATCTTGATGATCAATATGAGGGTCTTGGTAAATATGATCAATACGCTCGGTATTAAAAGAAGAGGCGCGACGCTTAATACCATGAACGATGTAGCCCTTTTCCAATAAGAACTCGGCAAGGTATGAACCATCCTGGCCAGTAATGCCAGTAATAAGCGCGACTTTTTGCTTGGACATAACGATTTACTCTTCTAAATATTGAATCATATTAATCAATTTCTGCCGTAGGTATCTTCGAAACGCACAATGTCGTCCTCACCCAGGTAACTGCCGGATTGCACTTCAATAATCTCTAGGGGTTCTGTGCCGCGATTAGCCAATCGATGGGTTTGCCCCTGGGGAATAAATGTACTCTGATTCTCATTTAGCGTGATAACTTGATCACCGTTAGTAATTTCTGCGACACCCTTCACCACAATCCAATGTTCTGCTCTATGGTGATGCATCTGCAATGACAGACTTGCGCCAGGCTTTACCTGAATGCGCTTCACCTTAAAGCGATCTCCCTCATCCACGCTGTCATACCAGCCCCAAGGTCTTGCCACTTTGCGGTGCAGATTTTTTTCCTCCCGCTTTTGAGCATCTAATTGTGCGACGATATTTTTAACATCCTGACTATTGCTGCGATCAGCTACTAATACGGCATCTGCAGTTTCAACGATCACTAAATTCTCAATACCCACTGCGCTAACTAGACGACTGCTGGCATGCACTAAAGAATTTTTAGCATTGGTTAGCAAGGTATCGCCGCTAGTAACATTGCCATCTTGATCTTGCTTACCAACCTGCCATACCGCATCCCAAGCACCGAGATCATTCCAGCCCGCATCTAGTTCAACCATCTTGATCGGGAAACTTGATCCCGGACACTTCTCGATCACAGCATAGTCAATCGACTCACTGGGAATAGCCTTAAATGTATCCTTGCCTGGGCGTACAAACCCTACGCCATCTGCACTGTCTTCGGATTTACTTAGCCATGCCTTTTGGGAAGCTTCAAAAATATCCGGACGAAATTCTTGTAAAGCTGCCAACCAAGTGCTGGCCCTTAAAACAAACATGCCGCTATTCCACAAATAGCTGCCATCGGCTAAATACTCTTGGGCTTTGATCAGATCAGGTTTTTCTACAAAGCGCTCAACACTATACGCATTGTGCTGATCTTTGCTAGCCGTGCGTTGAATATAGCCGTAACCTGTTTCTGGTGCAGTGGGTGTAATACCTAAAATCGCAATTGTTTTCTCACAATTCTCAACAGTTGCAATGCAATCTCGCAAAGCTTTTGTAAAGGCTGCGAGATTTTGAATAGTTTGATCTGCTGGAGTGATCACTAAAATCGGATCTTGATCTTGTTTTTGATCTTTAGCCAATTGCTGCGCAGAAAATGCTGCCAGACTAAGAGCAGGCGCTGTATTTCTGCCAATTGGTTCAAGCAATAAAGTGGCCTGCACCGATTTCATCTCACGCAACTGGTCTAAGACTAAAAAGCGATGGTCCTCATTGGTGACGACCAAGGTATTGCCTAAAGTGATTGTGGAGTTTGCTACAGAATTTATTCTGCCAACGGCCTGTTGAAAAAGACTTTGTGATGAGCCATCCCCTGAGAGAACTAGAAATTGCTTTGGAAAGCCCGAGCGGGACAAAGGCCAGAGCCTAGTGCCAGATCCACCGCACAAAATGACTGGAACAATTAAAGTCATAGAATAACTAGAGCCATAAATGGTTCAAAGCAATTAATCTGCTTTTTTATAAGAAAACTCGATTTTATAGGGTTTATTGCCCCTATTTGGCAAACCCTTGGAATTAATTAAAATCCCCATTGATAGCCTACAGGCGCAAAATAGCGCCTAGTTATCGGTAAAAACTAAAACGAATTTAAGGAGCCTTCAAATGAGCAATATCCCGAAAATTAAGCTGCGTAATTCAGTAACTGAATGCGGACAGTCTGTGCGCAAGGAAAATGCAGGAAAATTTCAGAATTACGGCATTAAAGACTGCATCGTTTCGATTGCAGCCAGCAAGATTCAATAAATTAGCCTGAGGGCTGTAATGAGCACCCTATTTAGGGGGTTTATTGGGGTAAGGCTTACCTGTCAAATTACTGTAGGCCGCCCCAGCCAATATCAGCAAAATAGAGTCGACCATGACCGGAAAAAAAGCATAGCGGTAGTGGCCAATCCCACCTAAAACTACGATGAGAGCAACAGCCGCTGCGGGTGGGTGTAAGCAACGTAGGATAAACATTCCCATTATCGATAGCGCTGCCGCAACCGGCATAGCGAGCAATGGTTCGCCAATCAGATGAAGACTGGTGATGCCAATCAAAGCAGATAGAGTGTTTCCAGCAATTACCGCCCATGGCTGAGCCATCGGGCTACCTGGTAAAGCAAACACCAACAGAGCACTGGCGCCCAAAGAAGCCATCAACCATTCATCAATGCCACTGCGCTCACCTAAAAACTTAGCCGTCATGAATACAAACGCAAGACCCAAGAATGCACCACACACTGAACGTAAGCGTTCCGCCCAAGATACTTGGGGCTGGTCTCCGCCTAGGTAAAAGGCGTAATGTCTTATCAGATCACTCAATGAATATTTCATGCAAACTCTTCTTGACTAGTACTTTGATTTTTTATGAGATTGAAGGTGTTAAAAGAAAAAAGACTGCATGGTGTAAGCCAGCAGTCTTTTTAATTTGCCAAATACTGAAACATTTGGCTGCTTGAAGTGAAAGTTTTTTAAGCCTTCTTAGCGTATGCAGAGCACCAGCCTTTAGCAGCAACTTGCTTACCAGCAAACAAGGCACAACCACCAGCAGCAGCATCTGCCTTACCTTGGAACAAAGCACAGTTAGAACATTGTTGGCCAGCAGCGTACTTAGGAAACTTGGCTTTATCTACTTTGGAAGCATCTGCTTTGTAACCCAATGCAGCAGCTTGTGGATCAGTTTCAGCAACCATTGCTTGGGCTTGAACTTTACCGTTCAGAGCCAAGGTGCAAGCACCAGCAGCGGACAAAATCATAAATTGGCGACGACTATTTTTCATGGATTCTCCAAAAAATAAAACAGTGGATGGCGTGCAACTGATATGCACCTATAAAGCTAAGGGAGATCATAGTGGAGAAGAATTTGACTTGCTACAGATAGTCTAAGTATCTGATTTATATAGATTTATAGTTGAGAATTGTTCTCAAGCAAATAATCCCAATACAGTTACCCAAAATCTCCGGTCAAGCGCCTTATTGCCAGCCCTTTAGCTTCATACAGGTAATACGCTGCTTGAGATAAACACCATCGGGGGTCTCTGGGTAGGATTGCGCACAATCTTTAAGGTCTGCCTTGTAGTTGGCTGGAGTATTTTTAGCTGCATCTGGATGTGTTGTCGGAAAGCCACCACATGCGACAAGGCCTAAGCTCAATACCGCAACAAGAGATTTTTCAACACACATTCGCATCAAATTAACGCTTTTCCAATAAAGATAAAAACTCACGACGCAAATTGGAGTCCTTTAGGAATGCGCCTCTCATCACACTGTTCACCATCTTTGAGTCGCGGTCTTTAACACCGCGCCACTGCATACAGAAGTGATCAGCATCCATCACAATGGCCACACCAATCGGCTTAATTTTTTTCTCCAGCATGTCCGCCAACTCAACTACGGCTTCTTCTTGAATCTGTGGTCTGCACATCACCCACTCTGTCAGCCTGGAGTACTTTGATAAACCAATCAGAGCTGAGGCCTTGCTTGGCAAAACCCCAATCCAGATGCGGCCCATGATGGGGCATAGATGATGAGAACACGCGCTACGAACCGTAATTGGGCCAATGATCATCAGCTCATTTAAACGGCTTACATTTGGAAACTTGGTTAGGGTAGGCTGCTCTACATAGCGGCCATTAAACACTTCTTGTACATACATCTTGGCTACACGGCGGCTAGTATTTCTGGTGTTGTGATCACTTTGCGTATCAATCACCAAGCTTTCTAAGACAGCCTCCATCTTCTGGGCCACCTCCTCCATCAAGCCCTCTAACTCACCGGGTTGAATAAATTGCGAGATATTGTCATTGGCATGAAAGCGGGCTTTTTGCGCCTGAATGCGGCGACGAATCACCACTGATAGAGGCAAGCCACCATCTTCTTTTTTTACTGACGTTTTTCTTGCAGGGGCTTTCTTTACGGCGACCTTCTTAGCCGCTACCTTTTTCGCAGGAGTCTTCTTGCTGGCTACTTTTTTTGTCGGCGTCGTCATGAGTTTGTCTTTGTATTGAATTATTTTGGATTTTAAATCTGGAAGAAAAGAGCGACTACGCAGGCAAGCCCAGCCAACCAAACAATCGATCGCGTGGTTGGCCAATTGGCAATATAACAAACTAAATACGCAATGCGGGCTGCTACAAAGCCCAGGGCCAATAAATCTATTCTGGCTTGTGGCGCATGGCTCATGCTGGCAATAATCACTGCAGCAAAAAAGAGTGGGAGTGATTCAAAGAGATTAGCTTGGGCAGCATTGGCTCTCGCTCTAAACCCCGTTTGTTTAGCAAGCCACTGCCTTGGCATGCTGTTGTCATAGTTATCAAAACCTTTTTTGGCAATTCCTGCAGCCACATAAGGAAATAATCCCATGAAGAGGACACAAGCGTAGGCGATAGTCATATTAGGCTTTCAGATCTTTTTTAGTACCGATGCGACTCTCGGTGCCATTCATTAAATTACGAATATTGCTGCGATGTCGCCAAATGAGTAATAGACAAACTACCAATAGGGCAATGCCCATGGGCTGAAAGCCAAACAAAAATACAAAGTAGATGGGGCCAAAGATGGCAGCAGCCAATGCAGCTAAAGAGGAGTAACGCATAAAGACGGCAACAATGATCCAAGTGCCAAGGGTGGCGAGTCCCAAAATAACATTGACGCCAAACAGAATGCCGCAAGCAGTTGCTACGCCCTTACCGCCCTTAAAGCCATGAAAGATCGGAAAGAGGTGACCTAAGAATACTGCAAGCACGACACCACATAAAATCCAAGAGCTCAGTGTGGAAGTTAAAGACTGATCACCTAAAAGTACTCTGGCTAGCATCACTGCAAAATAACCTTTCAGAGCATCGCCCATCAAAGTGAGCACTGCAGCCAATTTATTACCAGTGCGCAATACATTGGTTGCGCCTGGATTACCAGAGCCATAGGTGTGAGGGTCTGGTAAACGCATGCACTTACTGACCACCACCGCAAATGAGATTGAGCCGATCACATAGGCAATCGGGATGAGCAAGATATCGAGATCAAAAGTCATGGTGCTATCTTAATCACTTATTGCGTAAGGGATTTACGTTTTAAGTGCCACGGGGATGGTGTTGCTGATGAATTGATTTGAGGCGCTCTCTAGCCACATGGGTATAGATCTGGGTAGTTGAGATGTCGGCATGCCCCAACAATAGCTGTACTACCCTTAAATCTGCACCATGGTTCAGCAAATGGGTTGCAAAGGCATGGCGCAAAGTATGGGGTGATAAGGCAACTGGGATGTTGGCTAGGGTGGCGTAACGCTTTATTAAGGCCCAGAATGCTTGTCTCGTTAAGCCCGTACCGGTATGGCGCCCCACAAATACCGCATCAGTCGTTTTTCCCTCAAGCAGCGGTGTTCTGGCCTCTGCTAAATACCTGCGCAGCCACTGCCCTGCTTCGCCGCCAAATGGGACGAGTCGCTCTTTACCACCTTTGCCATTCACGACACGCACTACACCCTCATTTAATCCAAGCGCTACCGTTTTAAGAGAAACAATTTCTGAAACACGTAGACCGCTGGCATACATGAGTTCTAACATCGTGCGATCACGTAATCCCAATGGGGTTTCAATATCAGGGGCATTGAGTAAAGCGGTGACCTGATCCTCACTTAAGGTTTTCGGAAAGCGCAGTGCCTGCTTAGCGGCACGTAATCCAATACATGGATCACTCTTGACTAAATTAATACGCAAAGCGTGACGATAAAAACGCTTAAACACGGTGAGGCGTCGATTAGCAGTGGTGGCTTTATCAGCCCTACGATGTGCAATGTAGGCAGTGAGGTCTTTTTCGGTAACAGCGTATAAATCAGTTTGATGATTTTTGTAGAGCCACTGCGCTAATAGCAGTAAGTCTCTTCGGTATGCCGCCAAACTATTCTGCGCTAGACCATCCTCTAGCCAGCAGGCATCACAAAAGCGTTCAATCGCCTCTTGGCTTGCTGGGGCTATTTGCGCTTCGGCATCCATAGAAGCTGCCATAGTTCGCTAGAGATCGAGCATTCTGGAATTCACTTAGTGACCTCTTCCAGTTTTTCAGCTAGCCAAATCTTCATTAATGATTGGTAGGGCACGTCCAACTTATTTGCCTGTAATTTAATATTCTCCAAAAAACTTTGCGAAAGACGCAGAGAAATTGAAGCAGTAGTTGGCTTAAGATTGGGCATGGTGACGTGAGTAGCTTTTGATAAATCAAAATAGTCCGCAGCGTCATTCTTTTCCCAAAAGGAGCGCTCCTCCTTCTCATTCTTAAACTTTGGAATTGTCTTAGCAGGCTTTTTCATAAAATGCCCTTTCTTTTTTACTCATTGGTCTTGCAGAAACTACCCGGATAAGAGTCTCCTGCTTGCGCAAGGTAAACACCACCGAGAGCAGCCTTCCAAGCGTTGTTATGCCAAGCGCGAGGTAGCGCCTCTCGTCTGAACTATGTTTTTCATCTCCCGCAATCAATAGAGGCTGATTAAAAAAAATTTCCTCAGCCTCGCCCTGAGCTACAGAATGCTTTTCAGTACTCTTATAAGCATTACCCGTATCCCACTGAAACCCAGTAACGCGATCAAAGTCTATCATTTATGTATATTATCATAATATACATTCTCTTAAAGCGCAAATGGTTATTGCGATACCAACAAAACCATTAATCACGGAAATTATTAAAGCCCAAGGGCGCTTCGGTCACTTCTTTTTTCAGAAGTGCCATGGTTTCTTGCAAGTCGTCCCGTTTGCCACCTGTCACACGCACAGCATCACCTTGAATACTGGCTTGTACTTTAATCTTGCTATCTTTAATGATGCGCACAACTTTTTTAGACAACTCTGAAGTAATCCCTTTTTGAATCTTCATGGTTTGCTTGCGCTTATCACCACCAATGGTTTCCGTTTTGTCATCTTTAAGATAACGCACGTCCACATTGCGCTTTGCCATTTTGTTAATCAGCACATCGCGCACTTGGCCCAATTTGAAATCATCATCACCATACAGAATGAGCGCTTCATCTTTTTGCTCTACACGGCTATCAGAACCTTTGAAGTCAAAACGATTGGTGATTTCTTTATTAGACTGCTCAATCGCATTTTTGAGCTCAACCATATCGGGTTCACAAACTACGTCAAATGAGGGCATTTCTTACTCCTGGTTAATTTCTACGAGTCATCTCTTGCATATTCTGGCAATTATCTGCGGATTTGGCAGACATTCGAATAAGATTGTGGCATGAACTCCACCCCCAATGCGCCTGCACCAGCAAAATTGACGCCCCATTTGGGCTTAAAGGGTCGTAACACCTTTGGTCTGGATGCGACTGCTGAGCTTGCCTACGACATTAGCGCGCCCGAGCAAATTCCGGCGGTGATGGGGGAGATCCTGACGCAAAATTCAGCATGGCGAGTACTAGGCGGCGGCAGTAATGTAATTTTGCCCACAGTATTGCCTGGTGTAACCCTGCTCATGAACATCATCGGGCAAGAGATTGTGAGTTCCGATCAAAATGCCACAGTTGTTTTAGTAGGTGGTGGAGTGAACTGGCATGAGTTTGTTGCTTGGACACTAGAAAACAATCTACCTGGCCTTGAGAATCTTGCACTCATCCCAGGCACCGTTGGCGCCGCACCCATCCAGAATATCGGTGCCTATGGTGTTGAGATAGCCGACTATATACACAGCATTGAAGCCTTTGATAGCAAGGTAAATGCCTTTATCTCTTTGAGCAAAGAAGATTGTCAATTTGCTTATCGGGATAGCTACTTTAAGAAAAATCCCCAACGCTTTATTGTTACTAAAGTCGTATTTAAAATTCCTAAAGCCTGGCAAGCCAAAATTCATTACGCTGATTTAGCAAAATACTTTGAAGGCAAACCCACTCCGACTGCCGAAGCAGTTTTCCTAGCGGTGTGCAAAATTCGTACGCATAAATTACCCGATCCCAAACTGATTGGTAATGCCGGTAGCTTCTTTCAGAACCCTATCGTCCCCAATGAGCAATACGAGACCTTGCTTAAGAAATATATGGGGCTGGTGTCCTATCCCGATGTACCTGGTAAGCGCAAGTTAGCTGCGGGCTGGCTGATTGATCAATGCGGCTTTAAAGGCCAGCGGATGGGTGAAGTCGGTGTTTATGAAAAACAAGCCCTAGTATTAGTCAACCATGGCAATGGCACTGCACAAGATATTTTAGGTCTTGCTAAATGCATTCAAGATAAAGTACGCAATGAGTTTGGTGTGAGCCTAGAAATAGAGCCTAATATCTTATAGGTATTAATCGTAATGAGTCCACATCCTTAATATTCGAACTGTTTTTTCTTTACGAAAGACTTCGTAAACTAAGCGATGTTGAATATTAATGCGCCGTGAATACGCGCCCTTGAGATCGCCGACTAATTTCTCGTAAGGGGGTGGATTTTGCAGTGGATCAACTTCCAAAATATCAAGTAAATTTTGTGCCTTATCCCTTAATCCGGCAGCAGATAATTTTTTAGCATCTTTTAAAGCGTACTTGGAAAATACTAAATTCCAAGTCACCATTTCAATACCCTTTTACTCTTAGCGAGCGGCTCAGCCATAGCATCTTTGATGGACTCTCTCATGCCAGGGATAGCCATTAAATAAAGGGTTTCCTGAATTGCGCTCCAGTCTTCCTCTGAAATCAGGACGGCGTTAGCCCGCTTTCCAGAAATCACCACAGGTTTATGTGATTCTGCAGCCTGATCAATGAGGCGATATAGGCCCGCCCTAGCCTCACTTGCAGTTAATGTCGTCATAAATTCCTCCAGATTCAAATAGTACGTAAAAACGTACGTTTTGTCAAGTTTAGATTTTAGCTATTCACAACCACCTCTGAGAAACGTACCTGCACCTCTCCTTTAGCCAAGCGCACTTCAAATCCTTGATCTGTATTGAGTTCACCTGGCTTGCGCACTGCGTGTAATTGCTCTTTGCCTTCTTGTTGATGTTTACTCAAAATAACTGCGTAGCCACGCTCAAGTGTTCGTTGTGGATTGAGAATCTCTAATTGGGATTGGTAATGGGTTTGATTACGCTTCCAGTTTTCCATGCGAACAGACCATGCTTGATTCAGACGTTGCTGCCAACTCGTAATTTGTTCACGCATCCGATCAGGATTGGGTAAAGCATGACTTAATCTGAGTGCAAGCTGATCTAAGGTTTGCGCTTCACGCTCTACCCGTTGATTCACTCGTTGTAGCAATGCTTGCTTGATCGCATCTAATTCTTGGAGAAGCTGATCTTTTCTGGGTGCTGCTAGCTCTGCCGCACCCGTTGGGGTTGGGGCTCGCAGGTCGGCAACAAAATCGGCGATTGTGAAATCGGTCTCATGTCCGACGCCACTCACTACTGGAATAGGGGAGTTTGCAATCGCATAAGCCAGTTGTTCATCATTAAATGCCCAAAGATCTTCAATGCTGCCACCACCTCGTACTAACAAAATCACATCGACTGCATTTTCCTTTTCAGCTGCTTTGAGTGCGGCAATAATTCCTGCAGGTGCATCGGGACCCTGCACCAAGGTTGGATAGATCACAATCGGAATATGTGGCGCGCGTCTTGCGAGAGTAGATAAGACATCCTTTAATGCAGCCGCTTGTGGCGAAGTAATAATGCCAATCGAGCGGGGATGCGTTGGAATCTCTCGTTTACGGTCTTCATCAAACAAACCCTCTTTGGCTAACTTGGCTTTGAGTTTCAAGAAAGCTTCATATAAGCCACCCATGCCAGCGCGTCGTAAAGTTTGAATGGTGAGCTGGATGTCACCCCGAGGAACGTACATTCCGAGGCTGGCACTGACTTCCACCAAATCACCTGATTGGGGCATAAAACCGACCTGGCCATTGCGACCCCGAAACATCACACAGCGAATTTGACCTTCCTCGTCCTTCAATGAGAAATACCAGTGCCCACTGTCGTAGGCCTTAAAGTTCGAAATCTCCCCGCTAACCCAAACAGTATCAAAACGATCCTCCAAAGAACCAGCAATGGCGCGGTTGAGATCGCCAACAGTGAGTATTTCCCTTGATATTTCGGTCATTTTTTCTCTTTATCCACAAGGGCATCTAGCTCAGACGCCAATAAATATCCACAGCAAGCCATTCTTTTAGGACTCAGTCTCCACAAGTAAGTAATTACTGACCCAAAACGTCTCATAAATCCAACAAATAAATTACAAGCAATTGATTTATATCGGTAAATTTGGTGGCCAGATTAGAGGCCTACTTACCCCTTCCGATCCCTTTTACCAGCAATCAAGGACTTAGCACCCCATCTTGAAAAAGTTTTGCACAGAGTTATCCACAGCTTATCTTCTGAAACCCGCTTTTTAATTCAGCTAAAGTACTGAGCTTATGTACTCCATCTTACTATCCGCTGGTTGGCCGATTTGGCCTCTTTTAATCATTTCGATTGTTGGCCTAGCCATTGTTTTGGAACGTAGCTGGTATTTGCGACAAATCCATATTTTCCCAAAAAATTGTCTAGAAACTGCTTTTAGCCTTTGCAATCAATTGCTTAAAGAAAATAAACCAACAGATGCACAAATTAGCGCGCTTGCTCAACTCTCTCCTGCTAGCCCTCTGCTTGCATGTGTTCTCAAAGAGAAACTTGCTGGTAACAACGCTGAAGCGGCGCTAGAAGAACTCCAAGCGGTCGCGCAAACGACTTGGTTCAAGTTAGACCGGTACCTAGGTGCGCTAGCAACGATTGCAACAATCGCTCCCTTATTGGGTTTATTTGGCACTGTTGTTGGCATGATCGAAATCTTTGGTAGTCAAGGGGCGATCAATGGCGCTGGTAGCCCCCAACAATTAGCTCATGGTATTTCAGTAGCGCTGTACAACACTGCCTTTGGATTACTCATTGCGATTCCTGCACTCGCTGCATGGCGTGGCTTAAGAGCCATTGCTAATCAACGTCAACGCGAGTGTGAAGAATTCACCCGTCAGTTGTTTAAAAAACTGTACTCAAGGGATGCAAAGTAGTGAGCAGGTTCACTTTGCACTCTTCATCCAGAGGTGGTTTTTCACTTCGCACCCCAGAAGCTGCACCTGAGCCAGAAATCAATCTCATTCCATTTATTGATGTGTTGTTAGTCGTACTGATCTTCCTCATGATCTCTACTACTTTTACACGCTATCAAGAACTAGCTATCACCTTACCAACTGCAAACGGCAGTCAAAGTCAGGCGGATAACAAACAAGTGCATATTGCAGTAAGTCGTGATGGTCGCTTTGCGATCAATGGCAAGGTCACAGACCGTAGCCAATTGAGTAGCGCATTAACCCAGCTAGCCAATCAAAGTGGGGCCTCAAAAGAAGGTGCTAATACCTTGCAAGTGAACATCGATGCTGATGCGAGAGCACCCCATCAGGCCGTCATGAGTGCTCTAGAGGCTGCGCGTGATGCCAATCTCTCCAATATTGTGTTTAGCAGCCAAACTCAAAAATAAGCATAGAGAAATTTTTCATCATGGCACGCACCTTTTTCCGTAAAGCTCCGAAGTTTTGGGAAAGACGTGGGCCTACCGCCCTGCTGCTTTGGCCACTATCTTGGCTTTATGGTTCAGTTCTGCGCATACGCAAGCTGATTAATGACTTAGGCCTCACTCATAATCAAGCCGCACTTGTGCCTATCATCATCGTGGGTAATATTCGCGTTGGTGGCACCGGCAAAACTCCGATTGTGATTGCATTAGCACAGCGCTTAGCGCAACTTGGTTGGAAGCCTGGAATCATTAGCAGGGGTTATGGCTCTGCACTCATTCATCCGACGCAAGTGCATAGCAATTCTGATCCGCAGCAAGTTGGCGATGAGCCTGTTTTAATTGCCAAACGAACCGATGATCAATTTCCGATTTGGGTTTTTCCAAAACGTCAGCAAAGCATTAAGTCTTTATTGAGACACTCACCTGAAGTGAATGTCATCATTAGTGATGATGGTTTGCAACATAGTGGCTTAGTGCGTTGGCCAGCACGCGAAGGTGGCCGCGATATTGAGTTTGTCGTGCGTGATGGTCGTGGTGAAGGCAACGGCTTTCTCTTGCCTGCAGGACCACTACGTGAGCCTGCTCAGCGTGGCCGAGATGCGACTCTAATGACCGAGTCCACTGGTGGCAATAAAAGCGGCTTACTGGATGAATACTTTGAAGGACGGCGTGCTTTTACCCTGCTAGGCAACTTGGGTACTCCTTATCAACTGATCAACCCAAGCAATACACAAACGTTTGAGCAGATTGCAGCTGAATTTCTGCCAGCCAAAATCACTTCCGTTGCCGCGCTTGGCAATCCGCAGCGCTTTTTTAATGCCCTTCAAAAACAGGGCATTACAGGAAAACGCATTCCGCTCGCAGACCATGCCACGTATACACCAGAGTTTTTTGCCGAAATGAATGCCCAATGCATCCTTATTACCGAAAAAGATGCTGTGAAATGTGCCGCTATTACCGATGAGCGGATTTGGGTGGTACCGATGACTCTCAATCTTCCGGATAACTTGATAGACTGGATGCAATCGATTTTGCAAAGACCAGATCCCCGTAGCTATAACTTATAAAGCACTAAACTTAGAAAATCATGGATAAACGCCTACTCGAAATTTTAGTGTGCCCTTTGTGCAAAAGTCCTTTGCACTTAGACGCCAGCAAGCATGAACTCATCTGCAAGGCTGATCGCCTGGCGTATCCGATTCGGGATGATGTGCCTGTGATGCTGGTAGATGAAGCACGAACCCTTAGTGCTGACGAATTTCTTTAAGCCATTCCTCTTCAAATAACGGAATGAGCACTAACGCAACCCCAACATTTTTGGTAGTCATACCAGCACGCCTGGGTTCCACTCGCTTGCCCCGCAAACCGCTGGCAGATATCGGTGGTAAACCAATGGTGGTTCGAGTTGCCGAGCGTGCAAAGCAATCGCAAGCCCAGCGCGTAGTAGTTGCAACCGATTCTGCTGAGATTGAGGCTGCCTGCAAGGCGAATCAAATTGATTGCTTGCTGACCAGCTCCGATCATCCTACTGGCACTGATCGCATCGCTGAAATTGCACAACAACTCAAGCTACCCGGTGATGCACTCGTTGTTAACGTGCAAGGGGATGAGCCTTTGATTCCGCCAGAGTTAATTAACCAGGTTGCGCAAACTTTAGACAACAATCCTCAATGTGCCATCTCGACTGTCGCCGTCTCCATTACCGATCGATCTGAGATAAACAATCCTAATGTCGTCAAAGTTGTATTGAATCGCGCAGGCGAAGCTTTGTATTTTTCTAGAGCGCCTATTCCGTTTATTCGAGATGCAGGGCACCAGTCAGCGACTGAGCATTTGCGCCATTTAGGCATTTATGCCTATCGTGCCGATTTTTTACAGGCCTTCACTCAATTAGAGGCGGCACCCCCTGAACAAGCAGAGGCTTTAGAACAGCTCCGGGCCCTGTGGAATGGCTACCGCATCGCTGTTTACAAGGCCTCAGAAGCTCCTCCTGCGGGGGTTGATACCCCGGAAGATCTGGAGCGCATCAGGCAAATTCTGGGCAAATAGACTTTTCACCAATCCCCCAAGCTTCTCGGGGATAATCCTAAGCATTAGCAATACAAGATCCCAACAAAATACGGGACAATGACAGCTCTTCTAAGGGGAAAACAATGCGGTTAATTCTGCTCGGTGCACCAGGTGCTGGAAAAGGCACACAAGCTCAGTTCATTTGCGAAAAGTTTGCAATTCCACAGATCTCCACTGGCGATATGTTGCGTGCTGCTGTCAAAGCAGGCACTGAACTGGGAGTGGCTGCTAAAAAAATTATGGATGCTGGCGGTTTAGTTTCTGACGACATCATTATTGGTCTTGTTAAAGATCGCCTCACACAGCCTGATTGCAGCACAGGTTATCTGTTTGATGGTTTCCCAAGAACGATCCCGCAAGCACAAGCAATGAAAGATGCTGGTGTACCTATCGATTACGTTTTAGAAATCGATGTGCCATTTGATGCCATCATCGATCGCATGAGCGGTCGCCGTGTACACCCCGCTTCAGGCCGCACCTACCACATCACATTCAACCCGCCCAAAGTGGCTGGTAAGGATGATGTCACTGGTGAAGACCTCATTCAGCGGGATGACGATAAAGAAGAAACTGTTCGTAAGCGCTTACAGGTTTATGACAATCAAACCCGTCCACTCGTTGACTATTACTCATCCTGGGCTGCTCAAGCGAGCCCCAGCGATAAAGTAAAGGCGCCAGCCTATCGCAAAGTCAGCGGTACTGGCAATGTTGAAGATATCACTGCTTCTATCTTTGCTGTTTTGAAGTAAAAAACTCTACTCAATAAAAAAGGACTGTCATTGCAGTCCTTTTTTATTTCAACTCTTGAGCTCTCTATTGCTCTTTACTTAAGCTCTTTCAGCGCACTCTCAAAAGATTCAATATCGGCAAAACTACGATAGACAGAGGCGAAGCGAATGTAAGCCACTTTATCTAGGCGCTTGAGTTCACGCATTACCAACTCACCTACCCGCTCACTCGGAATTTCTTTTTCACCAAGGCTGAGTAACTTTTCTTCAATTCGGGCAATTGATTCATCAACGGAATCCGAAGAAACTGGGCGTTTTCTCAAGGCCAATTTGATTGAGCCGACGAGTTTGTCGTGACTGTACTCCACCCGGCTGCCATTCTTTTTGACAATGGCTGGGAGCGCTAACTCTACCCGCTCATAGGTTGTAAAACGCTTGTCGCATTTGGCACAACGGCGGCGTCTGCGAATGGTATCGCCCTCATCGGATACCCGGGTATCAAGCACCTGGGTATCGTCGTTATGGCAAAAAGGGCAGCGCAAGAGATTCTCTTTTTTCTAGGAGTGAGTTTGCTTAACCGTATACAGGGAAGCGCTTGGTTAACTCAGAAACCTGAGCGCGCACTTTAGCAATATTGTCTGGATCGTTTGGGTTATCCAAAACATCTGCAATGAAGTTACCCACTTGTCGTGCTTCTGCTTCTTTAAAGCCACGGGTTGTCATTGCTGGTGATCCCAAACGAATACCACTAGTCACCATCGGTTTTTCTGGATCATTGGGGATGCCGTTCTTATTGCAAGTGATGTGTGCCTCGCCCAATACACGCTCAGCTTCTTTGCCAGTCATTTTCTTGGCACGCAAATCGACCAACATCACATGAGAATCAGTGCCGCCAGAAACAATACGCAATCCACGAGAAATGAGTGTCTCTGCAAGTGCTTTGGCATTGGCTACTACTTGCTTTTGGTAATCTTTAAAGCCTGGCTCTTGCGCTTCTTTGAAGGCGACTGCTTTAGCAGCAATCACATGCATTAAGGGGCCGCCTTGCAATCCCGGGAAGACCGCAGAGTTAATAGCCTTTTCGTGTTCAGCCTTCATCAAGATGATGCCGCCACGGGGACCACGCAAACTCTTATGGGTAGTAGAGGTAACAATATCTGCATGCGGTACTGGGTTTGGATAAACCCCCGCGGCAACCAGGCCTGCATAGTGAGCCATGTCCACCATAAAGATCGCGCCCACTTCCTTTGCTAATTTACCAATGCGCTCGAAATCAATTTTCTTTGAGTAGGCAGAAGCACCAGCAATAATCAATTTGGGTTTGTGCTCACGCGCCAAACGCTCCATTTGCTCGTAATCAATTTCTTCATTTTTGTCTAAGCCGTAAGCAATTGGATTGAACCACTTACCGCTCATATTGAGTGCCATACCATGTGTTAAGTGCCCACCTTCTGCCAAGCTCATTCCCATAAACGTATCGCCAGGTTTTAAGAAAGCCAAGAACACTGCTTGGTTAGCAGATGCGCCGCAATGGGGCTGCACATTTGCTGCTTCAGCCCCATAGAGCGCTTTCACACGATCAATCGCCAATTGCTCAGCAACATCCACAAATTCACAACCGCCGTAATAACGCTTGCCTGGATAACCTTCAGCATACTTATTCGTTAGCTGAGAGCCCTGCGCCTGCATTACCGCCGGCGAGGCGTAGTTCTCAGAAGCAATCAGCTCAATATGGTCTTCTTGACGCTGATTTTCGTTCTGAATGGCTTCCCACAATTGGGGATCGGTTTTGGCTAAGGTGTGCTGACGGTCAAACATAGTGATAATCCTGATGAAGTTCGATTGCTGAGTGAATTAACTTAGTAAAATCAACCTACATCATACAAAATCCACCATGACCACTACTCAAGACCTCTCCTTCCTCTCCCTAGTCCTCAATGCCAGCCTATTAGTCCAGTTGGTCATGTTGTTATTGCTGGGCATGTCGATTGCCTCCTGGACCATCATTTTTAAGAAAACGGCGGTTTTACGGGGGGTTAGACGAGATACCGAGCGCTTTGAGCGTGACTTTTGGTCTGGCGGGGATCTGGCTACCCTTTTAGAGTCTGCACAGCGTAATACCCGCAGCGATGCTGTCCTGGAGCATATCTTTGAGGCTGGCATGCAAGAGTTCATGAAAGTACGTGAAATTGATGCTGCCCGTCGCGCGATGAAAGCAACTTACCAGCGTGAAATGGATAGCCTTGAAGCAAACCTCCCTTTCTTAGCTTCCGTTGGCTCTGTCTCACCTTACATTGGTCTCTTTGGCACTGTTTGGGGAATCATGCACTCCTTCCGCGGCTTAGCTAATGTTCAGAATGCAACTCTTTCTGCTGTAGCGCCTGGTATTGCAGAGGCGCTCATTGCAACCGCCATTGGTTTGTTCGCAGCCATTCCTGCGGTAGTAGCTTATAACCGCGCCGCAACAGATGTTGATCGTCTTGCAATTCGTTTTGAAACTTTTATTGAAGAGTTCACCAACATCTTGCAACGTCAAACTGCAGGTCGCTAATTCAATATGGCCGCATCTTCTTTACGCAAATCAAAACGTCGGGCAATGTCCGACATCAACGTCGTTCCTTATATCGATGTGATGTTGGTATTACTGGTGATCTTTATGGTTACTGCGCCAATGGTCAATCCTGGCGTCGTGAACTTACCCACTGTTGGCGGTGCCAAGGTTCAACCCTACCCTCCAATTTTTTTGACAATTAATGCTGATGAAAAAATCACAATTCAAAAAGAGGGTGAACCAGCTCAAAACTTAAATAAATTTGAGGTTGGTGCTTTTGCACGCTCACAAGCAGAAAAATCTGCTGATCAGCCCATCATGATTGCGGGCGATAGAGATATTAAGTACGGGGTTGTAATGGATGTAATGTCCACGCTCAAAGAGAATGGTGTTAAACGAATTTCTTTAGCAGTAAAGACCCAATAACTGACATTAGCCTTAATGAACAGTACACCCGCACTTCAGCCGCCTAACAACCTTTTTAAGCGCGGACGATTTACCAAACAAGAAAGCACGAAACGCGCTTTTAGTTTTTCTCTTTTTGTTCACCTTGGTTTGCTTGCTTTTCTCATGTTCAACATTAACTGGAAATCACAAACGCCATCCGGAATTGAAGTAGAGCTTGTCGATACTCCAATTCAAGTAAGCTCAATTCAGGAGCCTGAAGTCAAAACTGTTGCAAAAGAAGAAGCGGCTGATATTGCAGTTAAGAAAAAGATTGTGGAAAAAGAGCCTCCTAAAAAAGAAGTAGTGAAGGAGACTCCAAAAGCCGTCAAACCTCCTCCACCGAAGGAGAAGGAAAAACCGAAGAAGGAAGAGCCTAAGAAAGCTGAAGCTCCTAAAGCACCCTCTCCAGCAGAAACCAAAGCGAATGCTGCTGCCGAGAAAGTTCGCGCTGATCAGTTAGCCCGTTTACGCGCCGCTGCGGGTGCCGAGGGCGGTAGTGGTGGCACGGTGGGTAGCGGTGTTGGTGGCGGTGGCAATGCCCCTCCTGGCTGGACTGACAAAGTCATCAAGAAGGTAAAACCTCTCATAGTGTTTAATGCGGAATCTGTCAGTGGCAACCCCGCAGCAGTCATCCAGGTCAACCTAGCTCCAGATGGCGCCATCTTGAGTACGAGTGTTTTAAGCTCAAGCGGCAATCCCGGTTGGGATCGCGCAGTCTTACTAGCACTTTCTCGTGCAGAAAGTTTGCCGAAAGATGACAATGGCAAAATTCCCCAACGCGAAGTAAAACTGACCTTTAAACCCAAGGACTAATGCATGCTGCAGTCGATGAAAAAAATGCTTTCGAAATGGCAATCACACACTGCACTAGTTGCTGCGCTCCTGATTGGTATGGCAACCCCTGCATTAGCTCAGATGAATATTGAAATCACAGGCGTTGGTCAATCACTGTACCCAATCGCAGTGATGCGCTTCAAAGATGAAAATAAATTACCTACCAGTGTCACTGAAATCATTCGTCAAGATTTGGCACGTAGTGGTTACTTTAAAAATACTGAAAATGGGAATGCCGTTGAAAGCGATGAGGGTACACCCAACTACAAGTCTTGGTCTGCTCGTGGCGCCGATGCCCTAGTGGTTGGCTCCGTAGTGCAAACAGGGCCATCCCAGTTTGAAATCCACTACAAACTGTTTGATATTCGTAAATCACAAAATTTGGGTGGCTTAAAGCTGGACTCCAGTGCTGATAATCTGCGTGCAGCAGCCCACAAAATTGCCGATGACATCATCTTCAAATTACTCGGTGAGCGCGGTGTCTTCTCGACCCGTCTGTCTTATGTCATCAAGGATGGCAAGCGCTATCGCTTAGTGATCTCCGATGCGGATGGTCAAAATATTCGCAATGCCATGAATAGTGGCGAGCCCATTATTTCTCCATCATGGTCACCGGATGGCAAGAAGGTGGCCTACGTCTCTTTTGAAGATCGCAAGCCAGTCATTTATGTGCATGAACTTGCAACCGGCCGTCGTATTTCTCTTTCTAATCAGAAAGGCAATAACAGCGCACCGGCATGGTCACCTGATGGCAAGAAGTTAGCAATCTCGCTTTCGAAAGATGGCAACACCCAAATCTATGGAATCAATGCTGACGGTACAGGCTTGCATCGCCTCACTCGTGGTTACACGATTGATACTGAACCACAGTACTCTGCCGACGGTCGTTATATTTATTTCACAAGCGATCGCGGTGGTAATCCGCAGATTTATCGTATGAGCGCTGAGGGCGAACAGGTTGAAGGTGCAAAACGCATTACTTACAAACAAGGCTTTGTCACATCACCCCGCGTTTCTCCAGATGGTAAGTACTTAGCCTATATTGCCAATATTGGCGGCGCTTATCGTTTATATATTCTGAATTTAGCAACCGGTGACTCTCAAGCCTTAACCGATGGCACTAGCGATGAATCCCCTTCATTCGCAGCCAATGGACGCTATGTGTTGTATTCGACAAAAGTCAATGGCAAGCGCGTCTTGGCTGCTGTCTCAGTAGATGGCAACTCAAAACAAGTTCTCAGCATTCCAGGGTCTGATGTGCGTCAGCCATCCTGGGGTCCATTTATGGATTAAGTCTTGGCGCTAGGCAAAGGCTTAATCTAAATCCTTTCTGACATCCCGCTTTTAGGGCGAAATCCTCACTTTTTGCACTCTTAGGGGCATAATATTGACTATCAGCTCAGATATTGACTGGGCTAAGTAGTCACTTTGTAGTTAGTCTGTATGAAAAGGAAAGATCATGAAGATTTCTATCGCACGTCGTGCCGCCACACTCACCCTGATTGGTATCAGCGCACTCTTGTTAGCAGCATGCTCTAGCGTGAAGCTTGATGATGTTGATGGTGCTGGTGGTAACGGCAGTGGCAGTGGCAAATTTGGCTCACAGCCATGGAATGATCCGAGCAGCCCATTGTTTGAGAAGAGTGTTTACTTCGGTTTTGATGAGTACACGGTTCAGACTAAATATCAAAAAATGTTATCTGCTCATGCAAGCTACTTAAAAGCTAATTCAAAGCAGAAGATCATCATTCAAGGCAATACCGATGAGCGCGGTACCGCTGAGTACAACTTGGCCCTTGGCCAACGCCGTTCAGATGCAGTACGCAAATCCTTGAACTTGATGGGTGTCTCTGATGATCAAATGGAAGCCGTGAGCTTTGGTAAAGAGAAGCCAAAAGCCGAGGGTGACACTGAAGCAGCTTGGGCAGAAAACCGCCGCGCTGATATTGTTTACATCACCAACTAAATGAAGATGCTTTTCAATTCTCCAAAACAAACGCTCTCACGAGCGTTTTGTTTAAGTGTCGCCCTTGTTTGTCTATGTGCTTCCAATAGTGCTTGGGCGCTGTTTTCAGATGATGAAGCACGCAAAGCGATTTTGGATCTCCGTAAATCACTCGCAACCACTCAGCTGGAGTTGCAAGGCCAAATTGATAAGCTCAAAGCAGATAACGCTGAGCTGCGCGGCAAGATTGAAGAACTTGAAAAGCAAGGTGAAGACATTAGCAATAGTCAAAAAACCTACTATCAAGATCTGGATAACCGCCTAGGCAACTTTGAGCCCCGCACTATTACCATTGAAGGTGTTAGCGGCACAGTACAGCCGGGTGAGAAAAAAGCGTATGACGATGCTTTGAAAGCATTTCAGGCAGGCAATCTGAAAAAAGCCGAAGATGGTTTTGCAGCGTTTACTGCTAAATATCCCAAGAGCCCCTACCTACCACTGGCGCTTTACTGGAGTGGTAATAGTAAGTATGCCAATAAAGACTACGCTGGCGCTATCAGCCAATTGCAAAGCTTGATTAAGCGATATCCCAATCATCCACGCATTCCTGCGGCCATGGTTACTTTGGGTAACTCTCAACTCGAGAGCGGCAATAAAGCAGCTGCTAAAAAAACGTTTAGCGACATTATTGCTAAATATCCTGACACAGAAGCTGCTAAAGATGCGCAGCAATTGCTAGCAGCAACGAAGTAAGATCAGCAATCCATGTCTAAGTTGTCCGCAGCCTTCCAGAATTTGGCACCGCGTTCACCCGGAGCACCTGCGGTCATCCTATTTTCCGGAGGCCTAGACTCCACAACGGTTCTCGCCTTAGCCAAAGATTTAGGTTATTCACCTTATGCCCTCTCAGTAGGGTATGGACAACGCCACTCTTCCGAGCTAGCAGCTGCAAAACATATTGCTAAGCAAATTGGGGTGGTCCGCCATGAGGTAGTTAATTTAGATCTGACTCGTTTTGGCGGCTCAGCCTTAACAGACTCATCCATTGCGGTGCCAACCACACCAGGTAAAGATCAAGAAATTCCGATTACCTATGTGCCCGCACGCAATACCATTCTGTTATCACTAGCTTTGGGATGGGCAGAGTCATTAGGTGGCTTAGATGTTTTCTATGGGGCCAATGCGGTGGATTACTCAGGCTACCCAGATTGCCGCCCTGAGTATGTTGCGTCTTTTGAGCACATGGCCAACCTAGCCACCAAAGCTGGTGTAGAGGCCATCAATGATGAGAATCGCTTTCGGGTTCATGCACCCATCATCAATTTAACCAAAGCTGAAATCATCCAGTTGGGCAACACCATGGGGGTTGATTACTCCCAAACGGTTTCTTGCTACCAAGCCAATGATTTAGGTGAAGCCTGTGGTGAGTGTGAGTCTTGTCGTTTACGCCAAACAGGTTTTCAACAAGCCAATGTGAGTGATCCTACTCGCTACCGTAAAAATAAATAAATTCAGAATTATTTAGCTTGGGTATTTACTTGTGTCTCGAGCATACGTGCCACATAACGTGCAATCAAATCAATCTCTAAATTGACTGCATCACCCTGCTGCAAGTTACCTAAGGTAGTGTTTTCTAATGTATGTGGAATGACGTTGATATCCACAATACAAGCACTCGGTGTATCTTCGGTCTTATTGACAGTCAGTGAAACACCGTTCACCACAATCGATCCCTTATAGGCCAGAAAAGGGGCCAGCTCTTTTGGAGCCTCAATACGAAGCAGCCAGGAACCATAGGCATCGTTAGCGACTGGTGAAAAATGCGCGGCCTTACCCACACCATCCACGTGCCCACTAACCAAGTGACCACCTAAACGATCATTGAGACGCATTGCTTTTTCGAGATTGACAGGGCCAACTCGATCTAGGCCAATAGTTTTGTTCAGCGACTCACGAGAAATATCTAAAGCAAAAGTATTGCCTTGAAATTGAGTTGCGGTCATGCACGCACCCTGAATAGCAATGCTGTCGCCTAAGGCAACATCCTCTAAATAGCCTGGTGGTACTTCCACTACCAATTGCAAACCATCGCCCTTAGCTTGAACGCTTGTAATTTGACCAACTGCCGTGATGATTCCTGTAAACATAGAAAGATTTTAGTGCTTAATGAGTCTGAGTCTTAAATCGGGACCAAACAATCGTTGATCTAACACTTCCCAATCTTTAGACAGATCCAAAGTAGAAGGTGGTACTACATTTGCCATTCCAATACCCTCACCCATAAAAAATGGGGCGTAGTAGAGCAATAACTCATCTACACAGTTTTCTCGGAGCATGGATCCATTGAGCTTAAACCCAGACTCAATATGGATCTCGTTCATCTCGCGCTCTTTGGCTAAGTAGGAAAACAGCTTCGGCAAGTCTACTTTGCCAAATGCATTGGTCATCGCAATCACTTCAATGCCACGATCGGTAAAAGCCTTTGCTTTGTCGCGTCTCTCGGTTGAATCTAGATTGGCACACACAATGAGAACCTTGGATTGATCAAGATTATTCAGTATCTTGGAGTTCGACGGTGTCTCTAATTTGGAGTCAATGATGATTCTGACGGGCTGACGTGCTGTCACCACTTCCCTGATATTCAAAGAAGGATCATCTTCTTTGACGGTACCGACACCCGTGATAATCGCACAAGCTTGCGCACGCCAGTGATGGCCGTCAGCTCTGGCAAGCGGTCCGGTAATCCATTGGCTCTTGCCATCGGGTAATGCAGTCTTACCATCTAAGCTAGCAGCAATTTTCATACGCACCCAAGGAAGCCCTCTAGTCATTCTCGATATAAAGCCACGATTGAGTGCTTGGGCTTCTGACTCCAATAAACCACAATGCACCTCAATACCAGATGCCCTTAGCCTTTCCAGTCCTTTCCCTGCTACCAAAGGATTGGGATCACTCATCGCCACAATTACTTTAGCTGGCTTAGCAGCAATCAAAGCATCAACGCAAGGCGGCGTTCTACCAGTGTGATTACATGGCTCTAGAGTGACGTAAACGGTTGAGCCAGCTGGATCTACCCCTTGAGATTGAGCATCTGCCAAGGCTTGCACTTCTGCATGTGCTTCACCTACCTTTTGGGTAAAGCCACGGCCAATGACTTGGCCATCTTTAACAATCAGACAACCCACCCGTGGATTAGGATTGGATAAATAAAGTGCCTTTTGAGCCTCAGCCAAAGCCTCGCTCATGAATTGGTGGTCAACTACGCTGTACATGCATCTATTAAACCATTCAATGGCAACGCTTGGCATCCCTGGCTGGATCACAAATTCTCCAGCGCCCGCCACTACTCAAAATTAAGTGGCGCTCAAGGCTGGGAGCCCGGTGATGGCCCAAGATGAGTCGATTGGCCACAAAACCTCCTTGACCGGTTTTAGCAGCGCCTGTGGCATTAAACAAAATACCGCTTTTGCCAGAGTGAGGGTCAACAAACTGCCTACCTCCGCCCTTAAAGTAGATAGGATCTATAGCCCCTTGAGAAAACCAAAATTTAGGGATGCAGGTCGATGTCACCACCTTAGCAGTGCAACCACTCTGTACTACCCAGCCGCCATCCCAGCCCAATTTAGAGGATGGAATGAGCAACACGGATTCACCAAGCGTCATTGCTTGTTGCCGAGCAAAATGGGCGTGCGCAATAAATCGTCTCGCTACAGAGTTGATTTCTCGTTCGGCAATTTGTTTTTGTAAGAGTGGCATTGTGCTCATAGCAACGATGGCAATAATGAGTATCACTACCATTAATTCGAGCAAGCTACTGCCCTCTGAACGATGCTTATTCAAAAACTTGCCGCCAATTGATGCGGGTAACCATCCCAGACTTTTCATCTAGAGCGACATGAATTTCAATTCCAGGTTTATGCTGACTCGTAATTCGCCAAATATTTTTACCAATTGACTGGATGAAGCAGGCATTTTCATTTAATGAGGCTAGCGTAGTGAGATTGCTCTCACAATTAGCAACTGCTATTTCTGCAGCAATAAAATTTTGCTGAGATTGTTCGATGGTTTGGACTGTAATGATCTGTAGTGCGCTTAAGCGTTCGAGGTGCAAGACTAGGGATGCACAAAGTAGCAGCAAGGAGATTACCCAGGCGAGAATCATGGCAGATTTCTTGCGCTAAAAGTCCGCTCTAAGTCTATATTTAATAGGGCTCCATCAGTCATTTGCAGGGTCACTTTAAATCGCTTTTGGGTCAATGCTGAATTTGCATTAGCAAGTTCCTCAATCAATAGGTAGTTCACACCATTCATCAAGGTGGTATTCTGTATACGACCTTGGCGATCCAATGATTGGCAAATCAAGGAGCCGCCATTAACCTTCATACCCTTGGCAATGCCAGCTTGTCTATCTACCAAAAATCCTTGACGAGCTAAACCATTCTTGGTGCGCTCGAGATTGAGCACATTACCAATGCAATCAAAATCCACTCCCGCTGAAAGCTCATGCTGAACGATTAATGCATCAGAACCTCGATAACCTAATTTTTTCTGAATCTGAATAAAGTGTTCTGCGCTTTTACGCTGCTGCTGAGAATGAATATTACGATAGCCTGCCATGCGTATTGCGCGTCCCATTAACTCAAATGCTCGTTCCGCTTCAGAGATCAGTATTTGTCTTTTTTCATACTCAACTTGCTTAGCCACTAAATCAGCGCTGGTTTTTAATAGCGGATTGAGAAGTAGCATACTGAGTGCGATTGCGACTAGACACTCGAGAAGATTCATTTAGACCTTTCACCTTGAGATTCTTTGTATGGATTACTCCCCGAGCCTGCGATCTCATTTCGAAGGTATCGAGCTCTCTTCTCAGCTGAGCTCTCTTATTTTCTGTTTGAGCGTTATGCAGAACCAAGCGTTGATAAGCCCCTAAGGAACTCATCCACACCCCTAGAATTAGGCTCATTGCCACCAAGACTTCTAGCAAAACGAAACCTGTAGCTTTACTAATATGGGAAGCCAAGGGGTTCTTTGAGCACATGGCAGCATTTTCAGGGGGTATGCACGCCCTTAAAAGACCTCTCGGTAGCTCTTACTGTCTGAAAGTTGACATATTCCAGTAGGACCTCACTTCAGTGCCTGCTCAGCTTAAAATAGAGGGCTATGCCAAATACCCTTGCATCCACAGAAGAAATCATTGCCGACCTACGCGCTGGGAAGATGGTCGTTCTCGTAGACGAAGAAGATCGCGAAAACGAGGGTGATCTTGTCCTAGCGGCTGATCACGTCACTGCAGAAGCAGTGAACTTTATGGCTAAGCACGGTCGTGGCCTCATTTGCCTCACCCTCACTCGTGAACGCTGCCAGCAATTAAACCTACCATTGATGGTGCGGGATAACGGTACCTCGATGGGAACCAATTTCACGGTCTCCATTGAAGCCGCTACTGGAGTGACTACAGGCATCTCTGCTGCAGATCGTGCCTTAACGATTAAAACTGCTGTTGCGCCGAATGCTAAGCCGAGTGATTTAGTGCAACCTGGTCATATCTTTCCTCTCATGGCTCAACCTGGTGGTGTGTTGATTCGTTCTGGCCATACTGAAGCAGGCTGTGACCTTGCAGCCATGGCGGGTTGCTCTCCAACCTCAGTGATCTGTGAAATCATGAAAGACGATGGCAGTATGGCGCGTTTACCTGACCTGCTGGAGTTTGCCAAAGTGCATCAACTAAAGATCGGCAGCATTGCCGATTTAATTCAGTATCGTAGCCAACATGAAAGTATTGTGGTGCGCGAAGGTACCCGTGAATTTATTACCCCTTGGGGCAAGTTCCAAGGCATTATTTATCGCGATACCCCAAGCTCCTGCATCCACATTGCATTAGTACACGGCAAGCCAGTGGAATCTCAAGAAACTTTAGTACGTGTGCACGAACCAGTCACTGCCTTAGACTTCCTAGACTCACAGGCCAGCACACACTCTTGGCCGCTTGCGCAGGCACTACAGCAGATTGCAGCCGCACCCGCTGGTGTCGCAGTACTCTTAAATGCAGCTGGTATCGCTGCACCGGGGGATCAAGATTGGCTGGCACAGTTTCAGAAACTTAATCAGTCAAAAGATGAAGTTAAAAAACCTCTGTCACGTAAGACTGACTTTAGAAGCTATGGCATTGGCGCTCAGATCCTAAAAGATATTGGGGTTGGCAAAATGCGCTTGCTTGCGAATCCAAATCCAGTTCCAAGCCTATCTGGCTATAAACTTGAAGTAACTGGTTATCAAGCTTACAAACCCGTTACACCCTAAACTCTGCAGAAATTTATCTAGAAAATACTCATCATGACTAGCCCCAATAATGATTTTGTAGGCGTTCTTGAAGCAGACCTCAACGGTCAAGATCTGCGCATTGGTATTGTGCAAGCTCGCTTCAATGAAGAGCATTGTCTTGCTCTGACCAATGCTTGCATCACCGAACTAATCGCCTTGGGAGTCTCTCAATCAGATATCAAGTTGGTAACCGTTCCAGGGGCACTGGAAATCCCATTTGCACTTCAAAAACTTGCGGAAACGGGTGAGTTTGAAGGCTTAGTAGCCTTGGGCGCAGTCATTCGGGGTGAAACTTATCACTTTGAACTCGTTTCTAATGAATCAGCCTCTGGTATTACGCGCGTCTCCATTGATTCTGGTTTGCCCATTGCTAACGGGGTATTGACTTGTGACACCGATGAACAAGCACAAGTTCGGGTTGCTATCAAAGGGGCAGATTGCGCCAAGGCTGTAGTAGAAATGGCCAACCTCGCTTTGGCACTCACCCCCGATATCGATTTTGAAATCAATCCTAGCGAAGAATAATTTT
Organism: Polynucleobacter sp. MWH-Svant-W18; assembly: GCF_018687495.1. Classification (NCBI taxonomy): domain Bacteria; kingdom Pseudomonadati; phylum Pseudomonadota; class Betaproteobacteria; order Burkholderiales; family Burkholderiaceae; genus Polynucleobacter; species Polynucleobacter sp. MWH-Svant-W18. The sequence goes on along the minus strand of NZ_CP061293.1, from coordinate 254,610 downwards.
TCTCATGCCTAAATCCACGCTCACTCCTTCTAATGCTTCAGGAAAGAAGGAAACAAAATCAGCAGCCCCTAAACGCTCGCTGACGCCACGTCGTCGTGCTCGTGAATATGCCTTGCAAGGCGTGTATCAAAGTCTGGTAGTGCGCCGCGCAGGTAGCCTACCGAATAGCGCAGCAATTGCAAAACAATTGGCAGAGGATCCTGCGTTTAAACGTTGTCAGCTAGATTTATTTGAAGGCATTTTTCAGGGTGTACTGGAAAGATCAGACGAATTAGAAGCCATCATTACACCGGCACTCGATCGCCCCATCAATGAACTATCGCCTGTAGAGCATGCCGCCCTACTCATTGGCACTTATGAATTAGCAGCAGATCTTTCTGTACCCTACAAAGTAGCTATTAACGAAGCGGTTGAGCTTGCTAAAACCTTTGGCGGGACCGATGGCCATAAATATGTCAATGGTGTACTCGATTTACTCGCACAATCACTGCGCAGGGCCGAGGTAACGGCAGGCTAAACACTGCCGATGAGAATTGCTGACCTACTTTTTCTGGTAGACCAGATCCCAAACACCGTGGCCTAATTTGATGCCGCGGGTCTCAAACTTCGTAATGGGTCGATAAGATGGTCTATCCACATATCCCAAATGCTCGGAGTTCAATTGATCCAAGCTGGGCTTGAATTCATTTACAACCTCACCAGTCTTGGCAATATCTTCTTGAGTAAAAGTCTCTACTTTCACTAATTCGGTAGAGGTGTTTTGCAAAGTAGGCTCAGCATTTAATACCAGCAGCATTTGTTCCGCGTAATTATGCCAATCTGTGGCCAGGTGAAGATATGCTCTAGACTTTAATTTAGAAACTAGTAAAGCCACAAAACCCGCCTGAATCAGGCGACGTTTGTGATGGCGTTTCTTATGCCAAGGGTCAGCAAAATAAATATGAATGCCATCTAAAGAATTCGGGGCAATCATTTTTTCTAAGACTTCGACGGCATCATGACGAATCAAACGCAAATTAGTGAGATGATTTTCACCAATCAATTTCAGCAGCGCACCCACGCCAGGGGTATGCACTTCAATTGCTAAAAAATCATCTTGATTTCGAGTGACTGCAATCTTGGCAGTAGTCTCGCCCATGCCAAATCCAATTTCCAAAATCTTCGGATTCGCTGAGCCACCAAATGCAGCAACTAAATCTAAGGTTTGTTCCTGAAAAGGCAAAAGATACTTTGGCCCTAGCTCATCAATCGCACGCTGCTGACCAGCAGTAGTCCTACCAGCCCGCAACACAAAGGATCGAATCCGCTCAAAGCGTTTTTCCAGGCCTTCCTGCTCTTGCTGAACCAACTTAGGCTACAACCTTTTTAAAATAAGCAATCGTCTCTTTAAGGCCATCTTCAAGATTCACCTTCGGCTGCCAGCCGAGCTTAGCTTTTGCCAACTCAATATTAGGCTGACGTTGCTTCGGATCATCCGATGGCAATGGCTGATGAATAATTTTTGATTTGCTGCCTGAGAGTTTGAGGACTGCTTCAGCCAATTGCAACATGGTGAACTCACCTGGGTTACCGATATTGATTGGGCCAGTAAAGCCCACTTCTGTACTCATCATTTTGACCATGGCATCAATCAGATCATCGACATAACAAAAACTTCGGGTTTGTTGGCCATCGCCATAAATCGTAATGTCTTTACCTTGCAGTGCTTGCACAATGAAATTACTCACTACCCGACCATCGTTGGGATGCATGCGCGGACCATAGGTATTAAAGATGCGAACTACCTTAATGTCTAAACCATGCTGACGGTTATAGTCAAAGAACAGAGTTTCTGCACAGCGTTTGCCTTCGTCATAACAAGAACGAATACCAATGGGATTGACCTTACCCCAGTATTCCTCTGGTTGGGGATGCACTTCTGGATCACCATAGACTTCACTGGTTGAGGCTTGCAAAATACGTGCTCTGGTTCTTTTAGCTAAGCCCAGCATATTGATAGCGCCATGCACACTGGTCTTGGTAGTTTGCACAGGATCATATTGATAGTGCACCGGTGATGCTGGGCACGCTAAGTTATAAATTTGATTGGTTTCTACATAGAGCGGAAAGGTCACATCATGGCGCATCAACTCTAACTTAGGATTAGGTAACAAATGTGCCAAATTCGCTTTGCTACCAGTAAAGTAGTTATCCACTACTAAAACGTCATTGCCCTCTTTAAGGAGCTTCTCGGTTAAGTGAGAGCCCAAAAAGCCAGCGCCGCCAGTGATGAGGATTTTATTCATAGTTATTTTTGATTATTTTTAGAATTGAGATTATTTTAACGACCATACAAATTCCAACCGGCAGACCAATACGCATAGACCACCTCTCCTAAAACAATGGATAAAGAGGTCATAAATGAAATCAGGCCAAGGACAAAAGTCCAAATGACATAATCTGTTTTCATTGAGTGGACAGCACCAGCTTGAAAAAAGAATAGCTCTAATACCGTAAGAGAAATAAAGATTCCGCTTAAAACAACAAAAAAGATAGCCAGCGTACACAAACGCCCTCTTACCTGCGCCTCCTTGGCTTCAATCCGCATATGATTCAGAATATTCTGATCAGCCACTAGACCATCCTGAATCTTTTGCTGAATGGACCGCATACGGTCAACCGTTCTAGCAAGACGAGTCGAAATTGCATTGATGAGCGTAGCTACTGCAGTCAATAAAAATACTGGGGCAAGTGCCAGCTGAATATTATTAGTAATTGCGTCTATGGATACATCCATCATGATTCCATTCAGTTTTTGTTAGTTAGTGTGACCAAGCAATCAAGCCCGTATAGGCCGTAATCAAGACCAAGAGGCCAAAGCCAATTCGGTACCACGCGAACGGAATGAAATTGTGGTGCGCCACGTAATGTATGAGCCAACGGACACAAATAAATGCCGAAATAAAAGCAGCAATAAAACCAATGAATGTAGCTAACGCAAACTCACCAGTAAATGCAACTGGCGACTTCCATAGCTTTAATAACTCATAGGCAGTTGCACCACCAATCACGGGAATTGCCAGAAAAAATGAGAACTCAGTAGCAACTGCACGGGGAATGCCAAACAACATACCGCCGATGATAGTTGCACCCGAGCGTGATGTACCGGGAATAAGTGCGGCACATTGAGCTAGTCCAACTTTAAGAGCATCCAGTGGGGAGAGATCATCCACTGAATGAATATGATTTTTAGTGGTGGTGATTTTTTCTTGACGACGCTCGGCCCAGAAGATAATCAGAGCACCCACAATAAAAGCGCTTGCTACAGGAATAGGAGAAAACAAAACTGCTTTGATATGTTTGCCGAAGAAAAATCCTAAGCCCATCGCTGGAACAGATGCAATCACTAAATTGAGAACAAAGCGGCGGGAAGCGGCACTAGAAGCAAAAGATGAGACAACCTTTAGGAGCTTGCTACGAAACTCCCAGCAAACAGCCAAAATCGCACCAAACTGGATAATGACTTCAAAAGCCTTACCGCGCTCATCATTGAAATCTAGCAAATCACCAACCAAGATAAGATGCCCGGTGCTAGAGATTGGCAAAAACTCCGTGAAGCCCTCGACCACACCCAGAATAATTGCTTTAAACAATAAAATAAGATCCATAGTCAAATTTTATAGGCTCGGAGCAAATCTCATAGAATTTGGCAAAAATAGCAGCCAAATAGGCGCTTTGTATAAATTAGCCTTAAACTCCATGGCACATGAACCGTATCAGAATTAGATGACCAAAGCCCGTTTTCGCCGCTCTCAAATCACTATTGGCTTGCTCCTAGGTCAGGCGCTCGGACTCCATTATTGGTCTGCAGGTGCTTATGCCCAGAGCCCGAATGATGCTGCAAGACCTGCTCTACCAACTCCAATGAGTGCCTCAACCCTCATTGGCTTAGAGCAACCACCTCAATTTTTGATGCCTCCGAAGACGGCACTTCCGAGTACTTCTGCGCCATCGAACGTGACTGGCAACAAAGCGAGTAATAGCAAAGGTCAATTAGTAGACCTTATTCAGCTTTATCAAGAGGCGGCATTTAGTGACCCAGTATTAAATGCCGCTCGATTTAATTATCAAGCAAGCAAAGAGCTCTATTGGCAAGGCCTCTCATTATTGTTGCCGCAGGCGAATGCAACACCTATAGGTACGCGCTACTATCAACACGGCGCAAACACCACTGTGGTCTCTAACAATCCTGGAAACTCACGGGTATTTGATCAAAAGAGTTACACAGTCACCTTAACGCAACCCGTATTTAACGTTGCCGCCTTTGAAGCATTCAAACAAGGTGATCTGAATACTAAGATTGCAGATATGCGTTTTTATTTGGCGCAACAAGATCTCATTATTCGTGTCTCACAGGCCTACTTTGATGCCCTGACCAGTCAAGATAATGTTGAGCTCTATCGCAATAAAAAGGATTTAATCAAGCAACAGCTCGATATTGCTCAAGCCAAATTTGATGCTGGCTTGGCGACGATTGTGGACGTCAATACTGCCCAAGCGGCGCTCGATTTAGCAAACTCACAAGAAATCGCTGCACAAGCAGATTTGATTGTGAAGCGTGGCGTCCTTGAACAACTTGTGGGACATCCTGTTGGCCCTCTAAAGCCATTGGTGAAGGAAGCGAAAATTGATGGGGTTCTAAGAGACCCGCGATCAAAAAGCAAAGACAACAAAGGTATTCCGATTGCTGAATCGGTCAATCCACAATTGCCTCCAGGGCAAACAATGGAAGACTGGATTAACCAAGCAGAAGCCGCAAACTTTAACGTATTAGCGAATCAACTTTCAGTCAGTCTTGCGGAAAGCACTTATCGTGCAGCCCAAGCCCTGAACTATCCATCCCTGAATTTTGTAGGTACTAGCGGCTACAACACCTCCAATGGCACACCGAATAGCTATACACCTTCAAACACCAATGTATATAACAATACGATCGCCCTACAAATGACCATCCCTTTAGTGTCTGGTGGCTATAACACTTCTTTGATACGTCAAAATGCTGCTCTAGTCGATCAGGCAAAGGCAAACTATGACAATGCAAGGCGTACCGCAGCCCAAAGCACTAGAACAGCATTTACAGGCTTTTATGGCGGACTTGCGAGTGTGAAAGCTTTTGAAGCTGCCGAGCGTTCATCAAGCTCCGCCTTGGAATCTAGCAAGCTAGGATTTCAGGTGGGTACCTTGATCAATATCGATGTCTTAATCGCACTCGATACGCTCATCACCACAAGATCACAACTCCAGCAGGCTCGTTACAACACGATTCTTAATGCTATTAAGCTAAAAGCCCATGCAGCAGCATTGACGGATGAAGATTTAATCTCGATCAATACCCTACTTCGCTAGATCAGGGCAACAAACTTAATGAGGCGTTCACTACCTCAGTAGCGCTTGGTGGATTATTGATATCACCAACATTGCAAATATTTTTTGCCCAGTAGCCCTCGGTCTTCCAACGCGGTGAATCGCAATAAATCTCTACTGTTGGTTTTCCTAAGACGGCAGCCAAGTGTGTCAGGCCGGTGTCTACGCCAACCGTCAGCACTGCACCAGCAATGACCGAGAAGGCCTCTTCAATTGAAAATGCTGGAGGAACTAGCGCCCCTGGAATATGTTTGGCAATGTGAGTGCTGATTTCTTTTTCAATAGGGCTACCCCAAGGTAAGACGATTTGGTAGCCACGACTGGAGAGTGCTTTGCCCAACTCAATCCAGTTTTCATTTGACCAGCGCTTAGCTTCTCTAGCCGTTGAATGAAAGCACAATACATAAGGCTTTTTGATGCCCTCCACAGTCTGTTCAGCGAGCGATTGTGCAAATAAATCCGCATAGAATGAAGGAGTATCTTCGCGACCCAGCAAAGGCCAATCAAAGGCAGAGCACATGACCCAGCGTGAGCGATCTACCGCATGGCAGTGAATGGGAACTTGAACACATTGATTATAAAAAGTGCGGGCAATCGGTTCATATCCAGAGTACTCAGTGGCATTTGCTAATCCTGCGACAACAGTATTGGAAGATTTATTAGTCAGCGCACAAACCAAGGCTGACTTTAAGAGTCCTTGAGTTTCAATCACGTAGTCATATTGGGTGGCTTGTAACTGCTTCTTAAATGCAAAGAATTGCCGCCAGGTTTCGAGCTTGAAAAGATGCTTTTTCCAGCGACGCAGACCAAAAGGAATAATGTGATCAATCCCCTTAAATCCATCCTTTGTTAAGAGTGGTTCAAGCAGATGTACGTAACCCTCTTCAACCACCCAATCAATTTGCGCATCGGGCAAGCGAGCACGTAAATCCCAAACAATCGGTAAGTTGTGCAATACATCCCCAAGCGAGGAGAGTTTCACCAATAAAATTTTTGGTGAGCCGGTAGAATTATTTACGGATAGATTGCCCATGGGAGCTTAAAACTTCGGCGCAGCATCCCAAAGTAAGCCAGCGGCATCTTTAGTATTTAAATTAGGAGTGACCCCGGATGGCAAAGGCCACTCAATGCCAATGCTTGGATCATTCCATACCAAACAGGCTTCGCTTTGTGGGTGATAGTAGTCCGTAGTTTTATAAACAAACTCAGCGGTTTCCGTGAGCACCAAAAATCCATGGGCGAGCTTGGGAGGAATCCAAATTTGCTTATGATTGTGAGCGCTCAACTCAACTCCGACCCATTTGCCATAGCTCGGCGAGTCCCTGCGAATATCCACTACGACATCAAACACACTACCCGCTACAACACGCACCAATTTTCCCTGGGTTTGTTCAAGCTGATAGTGAAGACCGCGCAAAGTCCATTGGCGAGAAAAAGAATGGTTATCTTGTACAAACTCGACATCTAAACCAGTCGCATTTGCAAAGTCAATGGCGTTAAAAGATTCGGTGAACCAACCACGCTCATCACCAAATACCTTTGGCTCAATAATTAACACGTCATGAATCGCAGTAGCTGTTACTTGGAGCTTAGAGGGCATGCTCATTTACCCGCCTTTTTTACAGACAAAGCAATTGGCTGGGCTGAGCTGTTGAACTCCTTCAAAATCTTCTGGAGATATTGTCCATAACTATTTTTACTGAGCTGAGCAGCCACTTTTTCTACTAACTCTGCAGTAATCCAGCCCTGACGGTAAGCAATCTCCTCCGGACAGGCAACCATAAGGCCCTGGCGCTTTTGTAATGTAGCGATAAATCCAGCGGCGTCTAATAATGAGTCATGAGTGCCCGTATCCAGCCATGCAAAACCGCGACCCATGATCTCTACACTTAGTTCATTCTTAGCAAGATAGGCACGATTCACATCAGTAATTTCCAGCTCTCCACGGGCGCTAGGCTTAATTGAAGCAGCAATGTCGCACACCTGATTGTCATAGAAATAGAGGCCCGTAACAGCATAATTACTTCTGGGATTGGCCGGCTTTTCTTCAATTGAGAGCGCCTTGTAGTCTTTATCGAACTCCACTACACCGTAGCGCTCTGGATCATTCACGTGATAAGCAAACACAGTGGCACCGGATACTCGATTGTTAGCGCTATCCAATTGATCCACTAATTCATGACCATAAAAAATGTTATCGCCCAACACCAAAGCGCTTGGATTATTGCCGACAAAGTTTTTACCTAAAGTGAATGCCTGAGCAAGACCATCTGGTGAGGGTTGCACACAATACTCAATATTTAAACCCCATTGCGAACCATCACCTAAAAGCTCAGAAAAACGGGGGGTATCGTGGGGAGTGGAGATCAATAAAATATCTCGAATACCAGCCAACATCAGGGTACTTAATGGGTAGTAGACCATTGGCTTATCGTATACAGGCATCAGCTGCTTCGAAACTGCTTGAGTCACTGGATATAAACGCGTTCCAGAACCCCCAGCCAAGATGATGCCCTTACGATTTACCGCCATACTTTTAGCCTTTAAATGAGTTTATCTTGGGCAAGCTGGGCAACATATGTCTTCACCTCGTCATCCCAAAGACGCCTGCAGTGTTGTAATTTTGACATATCCCCAATCTGCTCTATGGCTTTAGCTAATTTAGCGTTATTCATACGAGAATTTTGAGGCCGAGGGGCTGGTAGGGGGTATTCCACTGCTGGGATAGGCTTAATTGCATCAGCATCCACCTTAAGCGCAACGCCAGCATCAGCTGCAATTTGAACTGCCAGTTGTGCCAAACCATGCCAAGTGGTTTCACCAGCAGGAACCGCATGATAAATACCCGATGGAAATTTTCTGAGACGGAGGCCTTGATCTAAAACGAAATAAAGACTCAGTTTTGCCAACCACTCAGCATTTGTTGGTACTCCGTATTGATCTACAATGACATTCAGTGCTTCACGCTCTTTTGCAAGACGCAAAATGGTTTTGATGAAATTGCCGCCATCGCCATAGACCCAACTCGTGCGGAAGATCGCGTACTGGCCTTGTGTCGATCTCGCAAAAACCGTTTCAATTGCCTCTTCACCCGCTGCTTTACTCTTGCCATAAATACCTAAAGGATTACGAGCATCCTCTTCGGTATATAAGCCTTCCTTAGTGCCGTCAAAAACATAGTCTGTTGAGTAATGTAAAAAAGTGGCATTGTGCTCTACTGCATAACGAGCCATGAGCTCAGGCGCTTTGGCATTAATGGCAAACGCTATCTCACACTCCTCTTCAGCCTTATCGACTGCGGTGTAAGCAGCAGCATTAATAATGAGATTCGGGTTGACGTGATTTAATAAATTAGCAATGACAATTGGGTCAGTAAGATTGCATTCTTGGCGCCCTACATACTGAATATGAGCTTGAGAGTACTGATTTGCACTTAATTGTTTTTGAAAGGCCCTGCCTAACTGACCATCCTTACCGAAAACGAGAATATTCATTTGCCCGTTCTTCATGAATCAATTAGTTGTACTGCTGATTGAGCCAATCGCGATAAGAGCCGCTGACTACGCCCTCAACCCAACTGGGATTATCTAAATACCATTGCACCGTTTTACGAATACCGGTATCAAAGGTTTCAGCAGGCCGCCAACCCAGCTCACGTTCAACTTTGCTTGCATCAATTGCGTAGCGGCGATCATGCCCAGGACGATCTTTGACAAAACTAATTTGCTCGGCATAACTCTTCCCATCAGCACGGGGTTTGAGCTCGTCCAGAATATGGCAAATCGTTTTTACTACGTCAATATTGGCTTTTTCATTCCAGCCGCCAATATTGTAGGTCTCACCCAATTTGCCATTTGCTAACACCTCTCTAATAGCAGCACAATGATCACCAACATACAGCCAATCCCGCACCTGCTGACCATCGCCATAGATTGGCAAAGGCTTGCTATTGAGGGCATTTAAGATAACAAGAGGAATCAATTTCTCTGGGAAGTGATAGGGCCCATAGTTATTTGAGCAATTGGTTGTTACCGCTGGGAATCCGTAGGTATGAAACCATGCCCGCACCAAATGATCAGAGGCCGCCTTTGATGCAGAGTAAGGGCTATTTGGCTCATAAGAATTTTTTTCCGTAAAAGCAGGATCTGTTACTGAGAGTGATCCGTACACTTCATCAGTCGATACATGATGAAAACGAAAGCCCTCTTTTTCTTTGCCCTCAAGAGTTTTCCAATATTCACGAGCGCATTCCAATAAATTGAATGTACCAACAATATTGGTTTGCACAAATTCAGCGGGGCCATGAATCGAGCGATCTACGTGACTTTCAGCTGCAAAGTTCACTATAGCCCTTGGCCGATATTTGAGGAGCAATTTAGTAACCAGTTCTTTATCGGCAATATCGCCATGGATAAATATATGGCGAGCATCTGATTTCAAATGGTCTAAAGTAGCTAAGTTACCTGCATAGGTTAACTTGTCAAGATTAACAATACCTTCAGAGGCTGGATTTGCTAGCCAATCCAAAACAAAGTTGCCCCCAATAAACCCTGCGCCGCCAGTTACTAAAATCATTAAAAACCTTATTATTTGATCTGCCCTAGATTATCATCGCTTATAGCCATGAAATCCCTTATTTATCTATAAACCTATGATTTTAAAACAAATTAGCTCGATCCTATGCGCAAAATAGTTCTTTTTCGTATCAGCAGCAAGGGATATCCAAAAGTCAAGGTTGAAGGAATTAATAAATTTGACTCCCTAAATAATCTGACCAAGATTTTTAAAGACTGGGAGTTTATCTGCGTTGCAGATAACTGTGATGAAGCCCTACTATCTCGATTAAGGTCAGACTATCGATTTGATCAGCTTATCGAAACCCAACTAGGCAACCCAGGTTCTTTCTGGAAACTCTATGAGCTTGCTTTGGAATTCGCTAAAGATGAAGATATTTTTTATTTTGCAGAAGATGATTACCTCCATCTACCTGAAGCATCAATGGCGATTGAAGAAGGCTTGCAGTATTTTGATTACGTCACGCTCTACGATCACTCTGATAAATACAAGGTTGCTGGAATGCCCATGAATCCCTACGCCAAGGCGAATCGATATTCTGAATCTACAGAAATCGTGAAGGGGGCAACCCAAATCTGGAGAACCTCTAATTCCACCACCATGACTTTTGCGGTTACCGGAAAAACTCTAAAAGCCGATGCTGATATTTGGTCAATCACAAAAACTGCTAAGAAAGATTTTGACTTTGATAACTTCTGCGTCATTACCAAGCAACCATTACTCCCCAAGTCACGATTTATTAGGCAAATTCCGCGTCGTCTACAGTTTTGGTCTAAACCAAAGCGGTACTTAGGGGTCTGCATTCCAGGGCTTTCCTTGCACCTAGAGCAGGGTTATCTAAATCCTACGGATCCAATGCGCTTTCTTTCGGAGTTTTCTAAGCAGTGAATCCAGCCTCAAAAATACCTTTGCTTCTAGATGCATTTCTCTTCTACAACGAGTTAGATCTTTTAAAGGCTCGTCTCGAATACCTCGGAAATACAGTTGATTACTTCATCATCTGTGAAGCAAATATTGACTTTTCTGGCAAGGAAAAGAGGTTCTTACTGAGCGATGAATTCATTGCAACCCTTCCTTTTGCAGAAAAGATTATTTACCATCGCGAGCACATCAATCTTAATTCCTTCGAATGGTTAATTAAGCGATTACGCTATAGAAACCGTAAAAATCGTTTGTTATGGAAGATTCAAGATGCGCAACGCAATTCAACCCTAAGACCACTCAATCGTTTTGAACCAACGGATATTGTGATCTTTAGCGACCTGGATGAATTTCCAAATGAGAAAGCGATTACTGAAGCTGTTGGCGCTCTGAGCAATCCTGGTGCTTTAAAAAATAAGCTTTGCTTTAGTTGTGAGCAACTTTTTTTCTACTACAACATTAAAAATGCTGCCCCAGAAGATCAGTTTTATGGCTCTATTTTTGCAAACCTGGGGACACTTCAACAACTGTTACCGCATAAACTAAGAAGTCATAAAGATGATCTGAAGCACATCACAAATGCTGGCTGGCACTTCTCATACTTTATGGATGAGGGCAAAATTATGGCCAAAATTATGGCAATCAGTGATGTCGAAAACCTAAGTCAATACAAAAATTTATCCAAAGAGGAAATTCAGCAAAAGATTCTCTCTGGCACAGATTTATATGACCGGAAAACGAAGTTAAGCAATAAAGAACAGAATCAATTGCCAGAATCCGTTCTTAAGCCACTAAAAAAATACCTACCTAATTGCGTATAGATTTATTTGCAAAAAATTGGGTAGTTGAATTTCGTATCAAACGATTTAGCATTCGGTACATACTGGGCAAATCTAATCGTTTTTTCCAATGGGCATCTAGCCGCGCATACTCCTTAAAAAACTCAAAGATACCAGGATACCGAGGTATGGAATATTTCTGACAATACCAACTGAAAGCCCTTTCAATTGCAAATTCTCTTGTGGCTATATCTGCAGAAGAATACTTTTTTTTACTATCATTTAATGCATGGATTCTGTAGCCAATACCCAAAGAGGGCAAATGAATTTTTTTTGCACCCAAGATAGATGATGCATAGATAATTAAATTATCAGCCCAAAAACTTTTATCCTGAAAATATGGATAAGGGAAAATCTTCTTGTAGAGGTCTGACGATAATGAAATACATGAAGTTGGATTTCCAATCCAGCACCCTCTGGATCTAACCAGCGCAGAAGTCGAAGATAAGAAACCCGCAGACTCATTACTTCTAACCGAAGATAAAAGGGTAGATACTTTACTGTTAAATTTTTGCTGCTCACAAAATGCAAAATCCCATGAGCTAGAACCAATCAACGATATTGTTTTCTCCAAGTAATCAAAAGGATAAACATCATCCCCATCAAGTAGAAATATTTGCGAATTATCCGCAAGAAGAGGCAACACTGCATTAAATGTTGAAAATTGGCCCTCATTTTCTTTTTGAACTAATTTCAAATTAGGGCGTCTGGAGGAAAATTCCTCAATGATTTTTAAGGAATAGTCTGTAGATCCATCATCAACCACCAGCACCTCATCAAATGGATGCGATTGAGAATAAACAGAATCCAAACACTCGCGAATATATAACTCGTTGTTATAGTTGTTGATGAAGCAAATATTTCTAAACATATACTCAGGAAATCGAATTTACTCTAAAACGGGATCGGATATATTTTTTTAGCGACTTTAATGCTAGAAACTCTTTAGTCGGCCAGCTTGTCAATAGCTTATTTACTTCCATTGTTAATACAGCCTTACTACCCGGCATTGGTTGAGCATAGTTATTTGGCAAGTGATGGATAAGACAGCGTGTATCAATTTTTAAGTCGTTCAATGCGTAAGGAATGAGATTTCTAGTGGTATATCCTTTAGGGACATTTAAAAATGTCACCCCCTGTGCAGCTTTCTCCTGGATTCCCCAAACACCAAAATTAGGATTATAAGAGGGGCCCTGAAAATGCTCCTGCATAAGCATACGATCTAGTAAGTACATTCCTTGATATAGCTCTGGGAAATTAATAAATCCTAAATTCTCTTGCACCTTGATCCTTGGTAAAGCATAAATGAAAAAAGGTTTTGGGCAATCGGAGCTGTACCATTGATGGTCATTTGCCTTTTTTTCCACACGCAGGAAGGATGGGATTAAGGAATAGGGTCGCAATAACTCTCTACTCTCTAGCCAGTAAAGGATATTTTCTTTGGTGATCAGAGTGTCATCCTCCAAATACATAAAGTGGGTAAATGACTCATCCTTGAGCAGTTCCTTGAAGACCGCAAAGTGTGCCCAGGTCAACAGTAATGGGTGACCTAAAGTATCAGGGGTAAATATTTGATATTCAAACCCTTTGCCAGAAATAACAGAGTTGAGTTTCCCCAACTCTTTCGCATCTGAGGTATTAGTGACAATGGTTACCAATACCTCAGACCCCAGACTAGCAAATTCCTTAGTGACCCTATCTAAATAAATAAGTCTAGATTCATTGAAATGGCAACAAACAGCTATTGCTAACTTTTTGGGTAGGCTTTGATCTAATTTCATAAATCTAAATAATATTTAGGACTGGATTCTTCGTGTGCTTTTGGAGAGATGGCAACGATAGTTGCTGAAAATGCTAGAAAAAATAGGGTTGCTTCGAAATATTGCTTATATGAAATCTCAGCAATTAAACCAAATGGAACCAGCATCAGACAGTATATTGCGGTCATCAGCGAAAGGTCGTTACTTTGTCTCACCCCATAATAAATGATCAAAATCAAAGCCAAAAATATTAGAATCAATCCGGGAATCCCAAAGGCTAAACCAAAATCTATCCAGCCGCTGTGCACTTGACCTCCGTGCTCATGATAAATATTTGCATAGGATTGCAGACGGTTGAAGGATTGATTAATAGATCCATAGCCCAATGGATACTCGCCTATCAATCGAACCCCTACTGCACCCCATGAGAAGCGTGAATAGGTATTCATGACTGCTGGGATACCTAATGAATTCAAGGGAGGCTCCACGGTTCCCTCACCTCGCTGCCACTGAGTATTTTTATCAATATCGATAGCTACTTTTACGTCTTCGAAAATTGTGTCCCAGCCTCCAAATGCAAATGATTTATGTCCCTGCCAAACTAGAGCCATTAAAAGTAACATTAGGGCCAACACTGTCAACGCAACTTTTTTGGAATTCCTATAACTAAGACAAGCTTTAACTAAAATAATTAGTGAAAGTAAAATGCAAAGACTGAGACTAATAGCTATGCCATTTTTGGTATTTGCAACTAAGTCTGAGAGCACTACAAGAGCAATTCCTAAAAAATAAAGCGCTATCTGCAGATGATCTTTATTTCTATTTTTAGTAAATAATAAGTGGACAAGATTGGCTACTGCAACTGCTGTTGCTATTGCCCCAAAATAGGCAGTCTCAATTTTGGCGAAATAGAATTGGAAAAAATCGATTGGCTTAACAAATCCGCCGACTTGTATACATGCAACTACGTAACTAACAAGATTGAAAAATGGCACTGCAAAAATACTTACATAAAAATATTTACGCAAATGAGTGTGCTTACTAAGGGCAGTTGCAAAGCCTATTGCCATAATGCAACCTGCAAGACTTCTAAGCCATAAACCCTTTATTTCGCTCAGCTCCAGCTCGGAGTTTAAAGAGAAAAAGCAATAATGAATTCCAACCCAAAAAAACAATGCGGCAATTGCACCCAGAGGGATTAAATTGAATCTTGGCTGAATTAATTGCGCCCAATTCTTCCTAATTAAGAAAATACCGGCGATGCACCCAATACAGAGCAAGACATGTCTAAGAACAATTGTTCCCGGCAAAACCCATATACAAAGTAGAGCGCATACGCTAGCTACTGAAATATTAGCTAATTGTTTTTCGGTAATATTCATAGATAGTTATTAGCTATTTGCCACCATTTTAGTTTGATGTAGTGCTTACGCATTTTCCATTTAAAGCGTACCTTATTAGCGATCTCTTTTGCGATTCTCAATCTACCCTCTTGCTGAAGATGCGCCACTAAATCATAGGCATCAAGGCCATTTAAGTAATTCTCTGGAAGGGCATCGATAAAGGTGCTTAAAGCTTGATCACTTAATACCCTGCCAAAATTAAAGAATCCATGAAAACCAAAAGCTTTATGCCATGGTGAACGTTCAACTGAAAATTGTTCAGCAAGATTTACAGGCGCAATCTGGACGCCATACTCTTTTTCTAGAAATGTCCTGTTATCTACGCAGATACAATAATCTTCTGGATGACGCTTGATAAATCCCGGTTTTTTAATAGCTTGTAGCAACTTTAGTGAGCGCAATGAAAAACCACCGTTACCCACGGGGCTCTGAGGGTGGTGAGGCCATACAGCCCCAATATAGTCATAAGCAAGAAACTCATCCGTCCATTGCTCTGGATGAATCACAAAGCTATCCCACTGAATCACTAAAACGTGCGTACCTACGACGTATTGATCTAAATCCGTCAATAAGAGTTCGGAGTAATCTTTCGTAGTTCTGATTTGAGGGGCCTGAACATACTCAATATCTGGCCTTCTATTTCTTAGATTTTTAAGATCAGTAATTAATACAATCTTAGCAAACTGGGTGCCACTCAAGCATTGATCAATGGCCCAATGCGCTAACTGTGGATCGCGTGTTTCTACACATAGCAAAGTAACGTTAGGTAAATTCAGCATTGCTTGCTATTTAGAGTGAATCAATTAAATAAAACCTAGAAGCAGAGAGAGCTTAAATTGAATTTTCTTGAGGACACGTTTGACTGACCTCCACACCATAGAAGCAAGGCTCTTATTAGAGGGCCCATAATCCCCCCAACTCTCCCAGTTAGACTGATAGACAACCCCCAAGTAATCATGAGCCAGGATATCCTCCTTGTAGCCCAAAACTTGGTCAGCCCACAGCTGATGCTCATAGTGATAATGCATAAACAGTTGCTCACGTGGATAAATGGGGATAGCTCGGAAATTGATGAGAGATTCACCATACCAGGTAAATTCTGAGCCACAGAGCAAAACAGCATCTAGGAAATTCATGCCATTTGGGGTCAAGTAGTTATTATCTAGGGACTCCCAAACCTTCCGGCTCCATAAAAAAGGAGCATAGCCAAAATCATAAGTGATGCCCCTTCGACCCAAGGCAGCCTTAATGGGTTCACGGTCTGCCAAGAAATGTTGCCTAATCTTTTTTGGACCAAATCGTTCAGTCGCCTGAAGGACATCACGCCCTTCATGTATGACAGAGTAAGGGATATCGCCACTAAATATAAAATCACTCTCGTCAAAATCACGAATAAAGATGCAGTCTGAATCGAGCACTAAATAGTTTTCAGAAATTCCAAGTCTCCAAAATTCAGACTTAATGACTTGCTGTCTTAGACCACCCCGAATGGAATACAACTGCTCAATACTTAACTTTGGATTTGCTTTAAAGATATCTTTTTCGTCAAAGATGATGACTTTGTAATCTTTTAGATACTCCTTAAAAAGATCGACATCTTCTAAAGGGACGGAAATGTAAAAGGGCATATTGCCCTTGTTATGCCTGCGAATACTCTCTGCAAGCTTAATCGTTCGCTTGAGATCTTTACGAAAAGTACAGCAGTACAGAACAAAATTCAACATGGTGATCTTCAAGAGTGGTGATTCAAAGAATTTACTGGGGTTTGCACAATACCTAAGATTGTAGCGACCGCTTGGTTAACGCCTATAGCTTCACCAGTTGGAGTTGGAAGATGCTTTTGCTCCCAATCCAACCAAATTCTCTCTAGCGTCATGTTGATACCCTCAAGATCTCCCTCGTGGCTCAAATAAGCACCCCTATTGGAGAGCATCTGATCAAGTTGAGGGTTATGGTGAACAATCCCCCAAATCGGACGACCCGTCCAGAGGTATTCATAGAATTTAGAGGGGATGTACTCGGCGCACCATTCATCATTACCATGCAACAAAATCAGAACATCTGCTTCTTGCATTTTTTCAACCACCCGCTCTCGTCCCGATTTGCCGGATACCGAATCCTTCTCTAGTCGACCATGCGCAAGCAGTACATCTTCAAAACCGTATTGCTTTATGGCATCAAGAGTCAGTACATCTAAAGGAGCGCCATATGCATGCACACGAATATGCCGTCCTGCGTGAGGATATTTTTTTAAAAGTGAACTAAGCGCATTGAGGATAGTTGCAAGTGAGCGATCTTTTGCTAGCGATCCAAAATGACAAAGATTGAGCGTGTCGCTATATTGATGTGCCTTGGATGTAATGATTCCACCGGGTGGATTTGCACCTGGAAGCACCGTAAATCCGCGAGCGTTTCCTTGGGTATTGAGATTGGGGTTACGTGCTTTAGCGTAATGGACTGCGCCTTCAGTGAACCACCAAACATAATCAGCATAGCGAATGATTTGCCTTTCTAAATATTGCCTAAATTGGGCATCACGATTTTTGGGTCTTTCTGAACCCGCATCAACTGGACTCTTACGGATAACCAGGGGATCATGAACTTCTACAATCCACTTTACGCCTGTTACTTTTTTTAGCCATAAGCCAGCTAAGTGAGCAGACCATGCACCTCCTGTTGAGTACACCACATCAATCTTGCCATCACGAATCAATTGGCGACCATGCGTGAACGCTGGCATCGCCCAGGACCACTGGCTTGAATAGCCCAGAAAAAACTTTTCTAGGCCAATGAAAGGGGCCAGCAGAATTGAGACGCTGCGCGTTAGCAACTTATACAAAAGGCCGCGACCATATTGATTGGCAATCCAATGCCGGAAATCAAATCGAAATGCCGCAGGTCCCCATGCTAAAAATTGACGATGAGGGAACCGCTGATCTTGAATTCCGGTAATTGCACTAAAAACAACCGGCTTAATTCCAGCTTCCAATAGGTAAGGAATCTTATCAGTGATTGTCTGACTTGCAGCTCGCCCATCCATATTAAAACCATGAGACAAAATTAACCAACGATTTTTAGTCGGCAAGGTTTCAGTGTGCTTTCTCACGCTAACTGTAATAACTTAGCTTAGTTGCCCGCTACGATAGACATGACCGCCATGCGAACAGCAATACCGAAGGTCACTTGATTCAAGATTACTGACTGAGGTCCGTCAGCAACTGCAGAGTCAATTTCAACTCCGCGATTCATTGGCCCTGGATGCATCACGATCGCATCTGACTTTGCTAAGGCTAGGCGAGCAGAGTTAAGGCCATATTGCTTGAAAAATGCATCTCCCTCGGGCACCTGACCAGCTTCCATGCGCTCTTTTTGAATGCGCAAGGTCATGACCACATCAACATCTCTAAGTCCTTCTTCCATACTATGAAAGACTTTTACTCCCAACATATTTAAATCGCTCGGCAACAAACTCTCAGGGCCAATCACGCGAATGTCTTCACAACCTAGTGTGGTCAACGCATGAATATTCGATTTAGCTACGCGACTATGCACAATATCACCAACAATTGCGACCTTTAAGCCATTGAAATTTTTCTTAAAGTGGCGCATCGTATACATATCCAACAAACCTTGGGTGGGATGCTGATTACTACCATCGCCCGCATTAATTACGTGGATATGAGAAGGTACGTGCTTAGCAATCTCAATTGGCGCCTTAGAAACACTGTGGCGAACTACAAAAATATCTGCCTGCATTGCCACCAAATTATCGATCGTATCTAAAAGACTTTCACCTTTAGCGGTAGATGAGGTGGAGATATCCAGATTAATGACATCCGCAGATAAACGTTTTGCAGCAATCTCAAATGTAGTGCGAGTGCGAGTAGAGTTCTCAAAAAAGAGATTAAATACGTTTTTGCCACGCAATAAGGGAACTTTTTTAACCTCACGAGCTGGATCTGTCACGCTGACAAACTGTTTTGCAGTATCTAGAATATGCAGAATTTGCTCTTTTGGGAGACCCTCTAATGTCAGGAGATGCGTTAACTCACCAGCAGAATTAAATTGATTTACTGAATTCATTATTCACGCTCCTCGAGCTGAAAGTTGAACTTACCAGCTGTATCTTTTTCTAAGACCAAAATCTGTTGATCTGGAACCTGAATTTCTGCTCCCACAAAATTAGCCATGATTGGTAGCTCACGTCTACCGCGATCTGCCAAAACCATCAACTCCACTTGATCTGGCCGACCAAAATCAAACAATTCATTCAGAGCCGCTCGGACGGTTCTACCCGTCAACAAGACATCGTCAATCAAAATCACTTTTGCCCCATTTACATCAAAAGGCAGCTGGGTAGGAAGTGTGCTCGCCGTTCTTAAAGCAGTCATTCCCTTTTCTGCGTAATCGTCCCGATGAAAGGCAACATTAATCACACCAAAGTGCGGCAAATTTAAATCTTGCGCTAAACGCTCAGCAATCCAAGCTCCGCCCATTGCCAATCCAGCAAGCTCAAAAGTATCGGACTGCAATCTAACGCGCAAGTTTTCTAACAGCTTCTGGTAAAGAGATTCAGCATTCATTCTTATTTCCGATGTTCTGCAAAATATTGGTCCAAGATGAGCGCAGCAGAATGCGCATCTAGATTGTCGTACATCTGGGAATCTCCCTCTAAAACTGCTGAGGTATAGCGCTCGTCCACCCAGGCTACGGGCAAATTGAAACGGCCATGGATCTGATTGCCAAAACGCTTTGCTTTCGCAGTCATCTCATGCTCAGCCCCATCAGGATGGGTAGGTAGACCCACCACGATTTGTCCTGGCTGCCACTCCTTCAAAATACTCTCAATTTCTTGAAAAAGGACATCGGCATTAGCCGCAACAATTGTTTTTAAGGCCTGACTTGCCTTTAGTTCGGTATTTCCCACTGCCACCCCTACACGACGAGTGCCGTAATCAAAAGCCACGACCGTTATTGGTCCAGCACTTGAACTAGGCATGCCCCGCCTCGCCCGAGAGATGGGAGATATCAAAGCCCAAATGACTCATCGCTTTCTCATAGCGCTGACTGTAGGGGGTGTCAAAAATAATGTCTGCCATCTGGTGTTGAGAGAGAGGTACATTGATCCAGCCATTCAGAGTAATTTCCTCTTCAAGCTGCCCAGCACTCCATCCAGCGTAACCTAAAGTCATTAAGAACTTACGGGGTCCGTTTCCTGAGGCTACAGCCTCAAGTACATCCTTAGACGTAGTCATGGTTAAACCGCCAGGAATAATGAGCGAAGAGCTATAGGACGGATTGGGATTGGATTCATGCAAGACGAAGCCACGCTCAACCTGTACTGGACCACCAAAATAGACTGGCTGATCAAATAATGGGGCAATTTCTAATTTGAGCTCTATCTTGTCAAACAAGGTTCCAAGATCCAGTTCAGTAGGTCTATTCACCACGAGACCCATTGCACCTCGTTCAGTATGTTCAAAAAGATAGATGACTGTGCCTGCAAAATTAGGGTCAACCATTCCGGGCATCGCAATCAAGAATTGATTCGCTAGATGGTCAGCAGAAAAAGAAATTGAAGACTCTGGCGAAGATCCTAGATCTGAAGCAAGGGGTGCTTTTTTGGCCGAAGTCATATGGGTCTATTTTACAGATACTCTAGATTTTTCCAGTAAGCCAATAGGCAACAATCCCCACCACTTCATGGACCAATTTATTCCAATTCTGAACACCCTCCTCTAGGTCAAATGAAGTCCATCTAAGGTGATTTGCGGTCTGATAATCAACCAATATCGGAATTACCTCAATTCCTTGCTTCTGAGCAATTTTTACAGATCGATACATGTGGCTGGCAGAAGTAATGAGTAGCCAAGGCTTGGAGTCTCCTGCTGCATTTTTTGCCCCCAACTCTTGAATCATTGGCTTCATGTAGAGCATGTTTTCATAGGTATTACGAGATTGGTTCTCATAATGGGCCATATGCTCATCTAAGCCCTGTTCTTGGGTCAATTTCTTAAAAGCATCGGCTTCGGAGAGGCCTTTTGGAGAAAGTCTTCCAGAGTAGCCACTAAAAATATACGGAACATTCGGAAATTTTCGGATTAACTCAAATGCCTTGGTCACTCTCTCCGCAGAAGAGTAAATCGATATCTCACCTCGATCTACAGCAATTTCACCGCCTTCAATTGCACCGCCCAAAATAATGATTCCCCCAATATCGCCCTCAGCTATCTGATTGATATTAGTTTTGGGATACGCATCCTCAAGCGTTCTCAACAAGAACTCTGAGGTAGGCAACCAAGCAATCACCAGAAGATCGATGAGTGCTAATACTAGGAATCGCCTACAAAGCTCTGGTTTTCGTAGAGATAAAAATAGAAGGCTAAGGACGACAAAGGCGAGAACCCAATTCAGCGGCTCTATGCAAAATTGCACCACTTTCGAGAGAGTAAAGAAGATCGTATCCATTATGAGTACCGATCTTACCCGTAGTTAGGGCCTGCACTGCCTCGAAATTAGCCCTAATATAGAGGCTATGCAAAAAGCTCTTGTTTGGCTCCGTCGTGATCTGCGTCTTTATGACAATGCGGCGCTATCTAGCGCCCTCAAAGAGGCCAAGCAAGTCTGGCTTACCTTTATCTTTGATACCGACATCCTCAAACCCCTTTTACAGGGGGAGTTCGATGCCAAAGGCTTAAAACATGATCGTCGCGTTGACTTTATTTGGCAAGGCCTAGAACAAAGTGATCAAGAACTAAGAGCGCAAGGTGGTGGCCTGATTGTGCGTTTTGGGAAGCCAGGCGTGTGCATTCCTCAAATCGCTCAAGAACTTGGAGTCAACGCAGTATTTGCCAATCGAGACTATGAGCCATCAGCTATTGCTAGAGATGATTCTATAAAGACAACTCTGAACGATCTTAATATCGATTTTGAGCAATTTAAAGACCAAGTGATTTTTGAGAAAAAAGAAATTCTCACAAACTCGAACACCGTCTTCTCAGTCTTTACGCCATATAAAAATAATTGGCTCAAAACATTACAAGAAAAAGATTTAGCAGCACATGAATGCATTCCCAAGTCAGGGCAACTTGCAGCAATCCCTAAAAAATTGGATTTGGGGCTTCCTTCCCTTGAGTCCATGGGATTTTGTGCCACAGGGATTGAAGCCTATCTACCACCAGGCTCAGAGGGTGGGCAGGCTTTTCTGGAAGACTTTCTTTCTCGAATTGATCAATACCAAATCGGCAGAGACTTTCCTGCTATCAAAGGTGTGAGTTATCTGTCCACCCATTTGCGTTTTGGCATGCTCTCGATTAGGGGCCTAGTTCGCGAAGCACATCGTCGCATGCTTGCTGGCAGTATGGGTGCAACGATTTGGTTGAGTGAGCTGATTTGGCGAGATTTTTATTTCATGATTTTAGCCAATCACCCTCGCCTTGCTCAGGGTGAATCTTTTAAGCCAGACTATGAAAAGATCGTCTGGGAGAGTGGTGCTACTGCTAAGAAATTATTTAGCGCTTGGTGCGAAGGAAAAACGGGGTATCCCCTGGTGGATGCTGCCATGCGTCAACTCAATCAAACCGGTTATATGCACAATCGCCTGCGGATGGTGGTTGCCAGTTTTTTAACGAAAGACCTCGGAGTTGACTGGCGCTGGGGTGAAGCTTATTTTGCCGAGCATCTCAATGACTTTGAGCTCTCATCCAATAATGGCGGCTGGCAATGGGCATCCTCATCAGGCTGTGATGCTCAACCCTACTTTCGCATCTTCAACCCCATTACCCAATCAGAAAAATTTGATCCTGAAGGCAAGTTCATTCGCCGCTACCTTCCACAACTAGAAAAGCTCTCTTCTAAAACCATTCATGCTCCTTGGAAGGCTGGTCACCTAGAATTAGAAGCTGCTGGGCTTGTCATCGGCAAGGACTATCCAATGCCAATTGTTGATCATGACGAAGCTCGCCAAAAAACTTTGCTACGCTACAGCGTAGTTAAAAAAATTAGCTAGCAATTCTTCAAAGAAATTCAATTCCGCTTTAAGATACAGCATGACTAAGATTTACGCAGTTGGTGACATCCAAGGATGCGCACCTTCACTCAAAAACCTCCTGAAGAAGCTTCCCAAGAAATCGAAGTTGATCTTTTTGGGGGACTTGGTGAACCGCGGTCCAGACTCTCTTGGAACGCTTAGACTGCTCAAATCTTTACAAGAATCTGGTCGTGCTGAATGCATTTTAGGCAATCATGATCTTCATCTTCTAGCGATCGATGCAGGCATACGCAAGACTAAAGGTTTAGACACCGTTGATCGAATCTTAAAAGCACCTGATCGCAAAGAGTTGATCAACTGGGTCCGCAATCGACCTATGGCCCTGACGAATGGCAAAGTGCTAGCCGTACATGCAGGCGTATTACCTCAGTGGGATCTCCAACAAACGATTAAATGCGCTCATGAAGTTGAAGAGGCTCTGCGCGATAAATCCTATCAGAAGTTTTTGGCCAATATGTATGACAACACGCCAAGCAAATGGAGTAATTCCTTAAAGGGCTACGAACGCTTACGTGTCATAACCAATGCGCTTACTCGTATGCGCTTTTGTACGCCCGGCGGTAAGATGGAATTTATCAGCAAAGAAGGTTTAGAAAGTGGTCCTCGTGGCTACCTTCCTTGGTTCAAAGCACCTAAGCGAAAAACTGCCAATACCCTGATCTATTTTGGGCATTGGTCGACACTAGGTCTACTGCGACGCCACAATGTGATTGGCCTTGATACTGGGTGCGTCTGGGGCGGCAAGCTCACCGCCATGGAAATGTCAGATACCAATAAAGACTCTAAGGCATTGCAGATCATTCAGGTGGCTGGCTATGACCATCCACTCAGAATGTAGTAACTGCGTTGTATTGCTAAATCTATTTTGCTCAGAGTTTTTTAAATGCGTTCTGAGCAGCAGCAACGATAGCATCCACCACTTCGTTGTCATGCGCAATCGATGTGAAACCAGCCTCATAGGCTGAGGGCGCAAGGTAGACGCCTTGATCTAACATCAGATGGAAGAATTTTTTAAAGGCCTCAATATCACTTTTTGTTACTGCCTCATAAGAGGTGGGCACTTCTTTAGAAAAATAGAAGCCGAACATACCGCCAACACTATCTACCGCAAATGGAATGTTTGCTGCATCTGCTGCCTGCTTTAATCCAGCCATCAACTTTTGCGTTTGACCTGTTAAACACTCAAAGAATCCTTCTCGAGAAATAATCTCCAGCGTTTTCAATCCAGCTGCAACCGCCACAGGATTTCCAGACAGAGTTCCAGCCTGATAAACATTGCCCAAGGGGGCTAACTTAGACATGATCTCTTTTATGCCGCCAAATGCTGCCATCGGCATACCGCCACCCATCACCTTACCCAGACAAGTGAGATCTGGGGTGATTCCCTGCAAAGACTGAGCACCGCCTAAAGCTACTCTGAACCCCGTCATCACTTCATCGTAGATCAACACACTGCCATGCTTACTGGTGAGACTACGAATTGCGGATAAAAATTCCGCTGAGGGCTGAATCAAATTCATATTGCCAGCAATTGGCTCGATGATCACTGCTGCAATTTGATCGCCCTGCTTTTTGAATACCTCTTCAATCGCTGCTATATCGTTGTATGGCAACACTAAAGTGTGTTTCACTAAATCTTGTGGGACACCACCAGAAGATGGTGCGTTCTGAGTAGAATCTGCAAAGGTTAACAAGCCAGAGCCTGCCTTCACCAAAAGACTATCTGCATGTCCGTGATAGCAACCTTCAAACTTAATAATCAGATCGCGACCCGTATAACCTCGTGCTAAGCGTAAGGCACTCATAGTCGCCTCCGTACCGCTCGAGACCATTCGCACTTGCTCAACACTGGGCATTAATGCGCAGATACGTTCTGCCAACTCAATTTCGCCCTCCGTTGGAGCGCCATAACTAAAACTGGTTTCAGCTGCTTTTTGTACCGCCTCAACTACCTCTGGGTTTGCATGGCCGACAATCATCGGACCCCAAGACATAATCAAATCGATGTAACGCTTATTTTCTGCATCCCAAAAGTAAGGGCCTTTGGCTTTAGTCACAAAACGCGGTGTACCGCCCACTTGACGAAAGGCTCGTACTGGTGAGTTCACCCCACCAGGAATCGTCTTTTGTGCGCGCGCAAATAAGGCTTCATTTTGATCTACTGTTGCCACTGTGAATTCCTCGCCATGCATTCCGAACTAAATCGCCATCATTTCAAAATCTTCTTTACGAGCTCCGCACTCTGGACAGGTCCAATTCATCGGAACATCTTTCCAGAGGGTGCCTGGTGCAATTCCTTCATCTGGCAAACCTGCCGCCTCATCGTAGACCCAGCCACAGATCAGGCACATATACGTTTTAAATTCCATCTTTACTCTCCGCTCGATTCTTTTGAAAGATTACTTCATCTCATTTTAGGGGTTTAGTCCTCATCAGAAGAAGGACGCTTGGCATGCATTTCAAATTTAAATAGCCGACACTCTAAGGGGCCGTTAAACAAAGGGGTTCGCTTAGACTCTTTGATCCGCAACTGTCCTGGTAAAGCCATATCTGCAGTCAATACAAACACATTCCAGCCCCCAAAGCTATCTTTGAGATGCTGGCCAAATTGGCGTAAGAATTCCACAAACTTCGGATCTTGCTCTTCCTGAGCTTGGAGTTTCTTTAAGGACTCTCGACTAGAACGCTTGGCACTCTGACGACCTGTTTCTAAATTCATTTCAAAGCGATTCTCAGGCTCAACATCATCCTCGATATCTCTAGAGTCACGATCATCACCCTTTATGCCTCTACCACCTTTAATGACAAGACGCTCACCATAGGGTGGATTTAATAACATCACACCATCATGAGCATTGGCCGGAGGTTTACTGGCTAAGGCATCAACCTGACGAACAATCGGTTGATCTGGTAATTGCGCTCTTTGCCAATTGCCCCTGAACATGGAAACCAATTTTTCATTGATGTCACCACCACTAATTTTCAATGCATCAGTATTGGGGTATTGCTTACGCTTTTCTAATATCTGCTCAAGTGCAGCATCCTTCAGATTAGTCCAACGCTTTTGCTCAGCAGCTTCTTGAAAGGGCTTGAGCCTCTGAAATCCAAAACCATGAGCCGATGTGACCAGTGGGCGGTAAGCCAATTTGCTAGGCTTAGCATCATCGCCATATATCCCTGCTCGAATGGCTCCCGAAGGTATAGCCAAAGCAATCTGAGCAGCTTCAATCAAAAAGGTTCCACTGCCACACATAGGATCAAATAACGATTGTCCAGGCTTCCAGCCAGTAATCGACAATATGCCGGCAGCCAAATTTTCTTTGAGGGGGGCATCGCCTTTTTCATCGCGCCACCCACGTTTAAATAATGCTTCACCAGAGGTGTCTAAATAAATCGTAATTTGGGTTGCAGTGAGATGGGCTTGCACACGTACATCCGGAAAGGCAGTATCAATGCTAGGGCGATCTCCCGTCACATCACGTAAGCGATCGACGATGGCATCTTTAATTTTAAGTGTTGCAAAGTTCAGACTCTTAAGTGGTGAGCGATGGGCTGTGACATCCACACGTAAGGTTTGCCGCGAAGTGAACCAATCCTCCCACGCCAAGCCACTCGCCAATTTATACAGGTCTTCTTCTTGCCGATAAGGTGCTTGTGCCATTTGCAATAAAACGCGACTGGCGATTCTGGAATGGAGATTTAAGGCCATCGCAGCAGAAATCGGCGCTGCAAGACCAATCCCGCCGGTCGGGCTTGTTGGGGTTGGGTCTATTACCCAAGCGCCTAAGGCCTTGGAATCAGGACGTTGTGCAATTTCTGCAAGCTCCTGAGCAAGCGGTACTTCTAAACCACCTGGACAAACAACAAAAAATCTCATGGGACTAACAGTCTAGAAAAAGATGGGGAAATTCAAACCGTCGATCTAGGGCTTAAATAGAACGAGAGCAACGATGACAACTAACAGAATGACTGGCACTTCATTAAACCAGCGATACCAAATACCTGACTTCGTATTCACGCCGGCACGAAACTTTTTCAGTAAGCTAAAGCAAGCATGGTGATAGCCAATCACCAACAGCACAAAAAATAGCTTGGCATGCATCCAAGCATCCCCCGCACCAATACCAAAGTACAGCCAGAGTGTCAGTCCCAGCAAAACCGCTGGCACAGCCAAGATCGTCATAAAGCGAAAGAGGCGATCTGCCATACCTAGAAGACGCGCATAGGCTTCAGTATTTTTCTCATCCGCCAAGTTCACAAAGATGCGTGGCAAATAAAACAAACCAGCAAACCAAGATGTGATGAATACAATATGAAAGGTTTTCACCCAAAGGTAGGAATTACTCATACTGATTAAGTCCGAATCTCGCCATGACCCATGACGATATATTTGAGGGAGGTCAGACCATCTAAACCTACTGGGCCGCGGGCATGTAATTTATCGTTTGAGATACCAATTTCTGCGCCTAAACCATATTCAAAGCCATCAGCAAAGCGCGTGCTGGCATTTACCATCACGCTGGCGCTATCAACTTCACGCAAAAAACGTTCCGCCTGCGCTTTATTGTTCGTAATAATGGCATCCGTATGCTTGCTACCATAGCGCTCAATATGATCCATGGCTTCATTGATATCAGCCACAGTCTTAATTGACAGAATTGGGGCCAAATATTCGGTCTGCCAATCCTCTTCGCTGGCATCTACTAAATCTTTAAAACCATTTTCTTCCAACGTTTTGCGAGTCAAAGGATCTACTCTAAGCTCCACACCTTTATCTTGATAGATCTTGCACAGTGTTGGTAACACTTTTTGAGCGACGGCTTGATTCACCAATAAAGTCTCCATCGCATTGCATGGTGCATAACGTTGCGTTTTAGCGTTGTCACAAACCTTCACAGCCATGGCGACATCCGCATCTGCGTCAATATAGGTATGACAGATACCATCCAAATGCTTGATCATGGGTACGCGTGCTTCAGCCATTAATCGAGCAATTAGGCTCTTGCCGCCTCGTGGGACGATGACATCAATATATTGCGTCATCGTAATCATCTCACCAACAGCACTGCGATCGGTAGTACTTACTACCTGCACAGCATCTTTTGGAAGATGAGCTGCAGCCAAACCTTCTTTAATAATTTGTGCTAACAAGGTATTAGAGTCAATGGCCTCAGAGCCCCCGCGCAATATGACTGCATTGCCGGACTTCAAACAAAGTGCAGCCGCATCAATGGTGACGTTAGGGCGTGACTCATAGATGATGCCAATGACACCCAGGGGAACGCGCATTTGCGCGATTTCAATCCCAGATGCTTGCTTGTGAAATGCAGATATCTTCCCAATAGGGTCATCCAAGGAAACAATTTGCTCAAGACCCAAAGCCATTGTTTCGATTGTCTTAGGAGTCATGGTGAGGCGATCCACAAAGGCTGCATCCTGGCCATTTGCCTTTGCGCGCTCGACATCAATTTGATTGACTTTTTGAATGTCACTCGCTTTTTGGCGAACCAGCTTGGCAATATGCAATAGCGCTTGATTCTTTTGCTCAGCAGATGCACGTGCCATCGCACGCGATGCGACGCGCGCTCTTTGACCGATGTCTTGCATCATTTCCTGAATATTGATATTCACTGCTTCACTCATATTCTTAACCTTCTAAAACCCTAACGCAATAAATTTCCAAGTAAACGCAAACCATCCCAAGGATCAGCCGGAAGATCTGCAGCATGCAAACCTTTTGACTGGCGATCCAATCCCGCAGCTACCTGCATTGCCTTACGCAGTTTCAGGGGTTGCACACGTCTAATAGCTGTTGGATACAAGCGCTCTTTATTGCCCCAAATCCGATTAGCTCGCATCAGCTGTTGTATAGGCTCACCAGCATCACTCGCAGCCTTTAATTTAGATAGTAGCCGAAGCTCTTCCGTTACGCTCCATAAAATTAATACTAGTGGTTCGCCTTCGCCTTTTAAACCATCCAACATCCGGTTTAGCCTAGGCAAATCACCCGCCAACATGGCTTCCGTTAATTCAAATACGTTATAGCGCGCCACTTTCAGAATCGAAGAACGAATTTGCTCCTCACTTAGCTTACCAGTTGGATATAGCAATCCCAACTTCAAGATTTCTTGATGCGCAGCAATTAAATTGCCCTCAACTTGATCAGCAATAAACTCTAATGCCCGCTGCCCCTCCGGTCCGACTTCCACTTCCTGATCCTGCTTTTGCAATCGACCCGCAATCCACCGCGGTAAATGAATACGGTCTAGCGTATCTATCTGTATTGCCATGCCCGCCTCATCTAAGGCGCTAAACCAAGCAGAGGTCTTGGTTTTTCCATCGAGTCTGGGTAACACGATACAAATGACTGTATCAGGACCATCAGAACCTACTGGCATCTCAGAAATTTGTGCGGCAAATTGTTTTAATGCGTCTGCACCATCACGTCCAGGCTTCCCAGTAGGGATGCGTAATTCCACCCAACGCTTGTCTCCAAATAGGGACATGGTTTGACCCGCATTCATCAGCGAACTCCAATCGAAGCCTCGCTCTTGCACCATCACTTCGCGATCAGTAAAGCCCAGCTTCTTCGCAGCTATACGCAACTGATCCATTGCCTCCATCATTAAAAGTGGTTCATCACCACTAAAAATATAGAGTGGAGACATGGCTGCGCCAGAACTCAAGGTTTTAAGATGTACCTGCAAGGCGTCGACTTTGACCATGCGAGTTCTCGATCAATCTCTAGAAACTTCTTGCTTGCGGATTTTTAGCTGCAGCAGAAAGGCGGCGCAGAATCTGCAATGCCAAATCCTTACGCATCTGCGTTAAGAACTGTGCCTGCTGAACATCAGTCGCCAAAACAGTGGAGTTGGAGAAATCCATGTCTCGAGTAATGTAGATATCGCTCTCAGGAATAATTTCTGCACCGGCCAAATCGTAAGCCCGAAAGGCTACACGAATAGTTAGTCGATAAGCCGATACCTGTCCAGTAGAGCTGTAGGCCAAAATTTCTCGGCCATTGAGCTCATTATTTACATCCAATATTAAATCGGCATCTTTGGGATTAATGGCAACCTTCACATCCGTGCCAGTCAAAATAGCGGTTGTTAAATCTGCGCGCAGTGGAGGCGATGGATTTCCAGTAATAGCAATTGCCTTAAAGGGCAAATCAACCATGCCACGCAGACGATAACCGCAAGCAATCAAACCACTTAAAGGCGCAAGAGTCATAAACCCTAAAAATCTTCGACGAATGTGATTGGTGCTCATATTTTTAGATTCTAGTTAGAGTAATTGATTAAGCAACAATATTGACAAGGCGGCCAGGCACAACAATGACTTTCTTAGGCGAACTACCATTCAAGGCCCTAGCTGCAGGCTCACTTTGTAATGCTAATGCCTCAAGCTGCTCTTTACTTGCATCGGCGGGCACTCGGATTTCACCCCGTAACTTCCCATTAATTTGCAGCATCAAGGTAATTTCTGTTTGCACTAAAGCAGCCTCATCTACTGAAGGCCAAGGGGCATCCAGAAGCTGACCATAGGTCTTGACATAACCCATCTCATTCCAAAGTACATGAGTTAAGTGGGGAACTACTGGGTAGAGGACTCGTAACAAAATACTTAAGCACTCACGTAAAACTGGAGGGCTAATTTGTGCACTCTGATCTAACTTAATTGGCTCAAGGACATTGAGCATCTTCATCGCCGCCGAAACTACGGTGTTGTATTGGCGACGTTGATAGTCAAAATTAGCTTGCTTCAGAATAGTATGCACCTCACGGCGCAACTCTTTTTCAGCATCGTTCAAGTGATTTGGCAAAGTATCTTGTGTGTCACGAATTACATTTGCCTGACTACTGGAGTACATCCACACCCGGCGCAGGAAGCGAGATGCACCCTCCACACCTGCCCCCGACCACTCAAGCTGCTGCTCTGGTGGTGCGGCAAACATCACAAATAATCGAGCAGTATCGGCACCGTACTCATCAATCAGTGCTTGTGGATCAACTCCGTTGTTCTTACTCTTGGACATCTTCTCAACACCACCCACAATGATCGGAGCATTTGATGCATCACCCTTGAGCTTCGCCCCTATTGGCCGACCTTTATCGTCGAGGCTCAGTTCTACATCTAATGGATTGAGCCAAGTTTTTTTACCAGCGGCATCCTCTGAGTAATATGTTTCATTAAGCACCATTCCTTGCGTTAACAAGTTTTGAAATGGTTCATCAAAAGTAATTAAATTGAGATCGCGCATCACCTTGGTCCAGAAGCGCGCATAGAGCAAGTGCAAAATCGCATGCTCAATGCCGCCAATGTACTGATCCATTGGCATCCAATACTCATTGCGCTCATCGACCATGGTTTTAGCATCAGCCCCGGTATAGCGCATGAAATACCAGGAAGAATCTACAAAGGTATCCATCGTGTCAGTCTCACGGCGGGCGGGCTTGCCACACTTCGGACAGTTCACATTTAAAAAGTCTGTGTGCTTATTCAATGGATTACCACTACCGTCGGGTACGCAATCTTCTGGCAATACGACTGGCAAGTCTGATTCGGGTACTGGAACAGCGCCACAGCCTGGATGAGCTTCATCGCCACAGTGAATAATTGGGATGGGGGTACCCCAATAACGCTGACGTGATATTCCCCAGTCGCGCAATCGATAGGTGGTCTTCATTTCACCAATACCCATCTTTTCTAAATCTCTAGCCACAGCACTGACCGCCTCGTCATGAGACAGGCCGTCGTACTGTTTGCTATTAAAGCAAACAACCCCCTCTTTTTGGGCGTACCAATCCTCCCACTGGGTGGAATTAAATATTGGGGATTCGCTTTCGAGAGCAATCACTTGCTTGATTGGTAAATCATATTTCACTGCAAAAGCAAAATCACGCTCATCATGGGCAGGCACGCCCATCACGGCGCCATCACCATACGTCATTAAAACGTAATTGCCAACCCAAACTGGCACAGGTTCATTCGTGAGGGGATGTGTTACGTACAACCCAGTAAACATACCTTCTTTTTCTTGGGTCGCTAAATCAGCCTCAATCACACTACCCGTTTTACATTTCTCAATAAAGCTCGCTAAGGCAGGATTATTGGCAGCCGCCCTCGTTGCCAAAGGATGCTCCGCAGCCACGGCACAAAAGGTCACACCCATGATGGTGTCAGCACGAGTTGTGAAGACATACAGCAGCCCATCTTGAATAAAGTTGCCATGGTCATCCGCAATGTCATGCTTAAAAGCAAAACGTACGCCACGACTCTTGCCAATCCAATTTTGTTGCATGGTCTTCACGCGTTCAGGCCAACCCAAGCCATCCAAACCAGAGAGTAATTGTTCGGCATATGCAGTGATATTGAAGTAATAACCCGGGATCTCCCGCTTCTCGACCAAGGCTCCAGAGCGCCAGCCGCGCCCGTCAATCACTTGTTCATTTGCAAGAACGGTTTGATCAATCGGATCCCAATTCACCACTTGAGTCTTACGATAAGCAATGCCTTTTTCCAACATCTTCAAAAAAAGCCATTGGTTCCAACGGTAATAATCTGGATTACACGTTGCAACTTCTCGAGACCAATCAATCGCTAGACCCATCGCGGCCATTTGCTTTTTCATGTAAGCAATGTTGTCGTAAGTCCACTTTGCGGGAGGAACTTTATTTTGGATTGCTGCATTTTCAGCAGGCATACCAAAGGCATCCCAGCCCATCGGCATTAATACGTTATAGCCCTGCATACGCAGTTGGCGAGCCATCACATCATTGATCGTGTAATTGCGTACATGCCCCATATGCAACTTACCGGAAGGGTAAGGAAGCATAGAGCAGGCGTAAAACTTTGCTTTTAGATTGCCAGATGCATCAACGGCATTTTCTGACACTCGATAGACTTGCGCACTTTCCCAATCAGCTTGCGCTGCCGCTTCAATACTGCGGTAGTCGTAATCCTTACTCATTCAAGACAACTCTTTTCTTCTTATTTTAGTAATGGTAGCGGGGTCTTATTTGCGCAAACCCAATACATCTTGCATGTCATACAAACCAGAAGATTGGGATTGCAAAAAGCGCGCGGCGCGCAAAGATCCTTGAGCATAAGACTGGCGACTAGATGACTTGTGACTAATCTCAATCCGCTCGCCATCACCAGCAAACAGCACGGTATGATCGCCAACAATATCGCCACCACGAATGGTTGCAAACCCAATTGAGCCTTCCTTACGCTCTCCTGTGTGCCCCTCACGTGCATATACAGCGACATCATCTAACTTTTCACCCAATGCATCTGCAATGACTTCGCCCATCTTGAGCGCAGTACCTGAAGGTGCATCTACCTTATGGCGATGATGGGCTTCGATAATTTCAATGTCATAGCCCTGATTGAGCATCTTGGCGGCAATCTCGAGCAGCTTGAATGTCGCATTCACGCCCACACTCATATTCGGAGCAAAAACAATCGCTAATTGGGCGGAGGCCTTTTTTAAATTGGCGATCTGTTCAGTGCTTAGACCCGTTGTCCCAATAATCATTTTAGTACCCGTGACTTGGGCAGCTGCGAGGTGCGCCATCGTGCCCTCAGGCCTTGTGAAGTCAATCAAAAACTCCGCATTGGCTAAAGTCTTCGCAACATCAGCAGAAATTATCACACCTGTTTTTTTGCCCAAGAATGCACCGGCATCCTCCCCTAACTGTGGGCAAGCAGCATGCTCAAGTGCGCCAACCAGTTGAGCATCAGAGCTATTGAGGATAGCCTCAATCAACATCTTGCCCATTCGACCAGTGGCTCCTGCAATAGCAATCTTCATCATATGTATTCGCTTCTAATTAAACGTGTCATTGCTTTACTTCTGTTGGCTGCGGAATATTCATAGCGCCAGGACCCAATGTCTCGGATGCTGGCACTGCTTGTCCATCTGCCGGCTTGTTAGATGAGCCAAAGAATTCCCAGAAAGAACTTTTAGCTTCTGCAGGTATAGGTGGTACCGCTGCGCCCTTAGGTAAGTTATCGGTAGGGCTTGGCACCAACAATTCAGGCGATTGCAGGGGTGGTGTTACGGGTGCTTTATTTGACCCTGTAATGACATCCCAAAATGAACGTTTGTTCTTTGCATAGTTATCAATCTCAGCCACCATCTCAATATCGGTAGGCAAAGCATCCCCCTGAAACTTCACTACCTTATCGCCATCGAAGAAGACAGTTACACGGCGTTCTTTGCCGATAGGTCGCCCATCGCGCTTGAATTCAAATATGTAATCCCAGCGATTCGCGTGAAAATAGCTTGCTAATAAAGGGGTTCCTAAAATCTGCCGAACCTGCTCTCGACTCATACCCAATTGCAGCTTTGCATACTGCTCACTCGAAATAAAATTTCCTTGTACGGTGTCAGGAACGTAAGGTTGGAAAATTTTATTCATCCAAGCTCGCTGGGTTTCATCAACCGCGGAGGTGCAGCCCCCTATACCCAATAATCCAACTAAGGCGAGCACTGCAAACCCCAGACGGGCAGATCCATAAGACCCCTTAAATGCGGGGTTCAAAAAACGACTAAAAAGTTCAAAGCAATTTTGCATAGCTGGCCGTATCATTAAGACATTGATTTTAGCTCCCAAAGCCATGAATATGACCCAAAACCCCACACCAGCAAATTTGCGTGATATTGGCCTCAAAGCCACTGGGCCACGCATGAAAATTCTGGATTTTTTTCATCAAAATGGGGGCACCCACTTTAGTGCTGAAGATGTCTTTATGGCCCTCGCCAAAGAAGATCAAGAAATCGGCCTGGCGACGGTCTATCGTGTTCTCACCCAGTTTGAACAAGCTGGGCTCCTGCTACGCAGCCATTTTGAATCCAGCAAAGGGGATAGCCGCGCGATCTATGAGTTAAACGAAGGTAACCACCATGATCATCTCGTTTGCTTAGATTGCGGCCATGTTGAGGAATTCGTAGACGAGGCAATCGAAAAAAGGCAGCGGGATATTGCCAAAAACCTGGGGTTTAAGCTTCAAGAGCACTCATTAGCCATGTACGGCCATTGCCAGAAGAAAAACTGCCGAAATAAGCAAAAATAAGCACTTTTCTGGCCAATTTCGCTGCTGCAGAATTCAAAAAGACCTCAATTCGAGGTCTTTTTGAATGATTTTCGCTAAAAAGGTGATTTTTACCGAATTTTAGCTACAGATAAGCACTTTTAATTACTTAACAGCCATCAATGCCTCTGCTGCATTGAGCATTTGCACTGAATATCCCCACTCATTGTCGTACCAGGCCAATACTTTGACCAACTTACCATCAGCAGACACGCGAGTCTGGGAGGCATCATAAATACTTGGGCGGGGATCATGGTTAAAGTCAATCGATACCAAAGGCAATGTATTGAAGCCCAGGATACCTTTGAGTTCGCCCTCACTAGCCGTCTTCAAGATTGCATTAACCTCATCAACGCTAGTGGTACGACTGGCCGCAAAGGTTAAATCCACGACAGAAACATTAATTACCGGCACGCGCATCGCAAAACCATCAAAGCGTCCTGCTAAAGCTGGCAATACTAGGCCTACTGCTTTTGCAGCACCAGTCTTAGTGGGAATCATGCTGCTGACAGCAGAGCGGGCACGACGCATATCCTTGTGATACACATCTGTCAATACTTGGTCGTTCGTGAATGCATGAATAGTAGTCATCAAGCCTGACTCAATCCCAATGTTTTCCAACAACGGCTTTACCAATGGTGCCAAACAATTCGTGGTGCAACTCGCGTTAGAAACAACGACATCACTTGGCTTTAATACATTTTGATTAACACCGTACACAATGGTTGCATCCACATCTTTTTCACCAGGAGCAGAAATCAATACTTTTTTGGCGCCCTGCTGAATATGAATCATCGCCTTTTCTTTTGAAGTGAACTTGCCCGTGCACTCCAAAACTAAATCTACACCCAACTCACCCCACGGAGTTTCAGCGGGATTACGAGTACAGAACATCTTGATGCGATCGCCATTGACCACCATGTAATCGCCGTCGACACTGACTTCTGCAGGAAAACGACCGTGCGCTGAGTCATACTGTGTAAGGTGCGCATTGATAGCGATGTCACCCATGGCGTTGATCGCAACGATCTTGATATCACGACGTGGCTTACCATTGACCTGGTCTTCATATAAGGCACGCAACACCATGCGACCGATGCGTCCATAACCATTAATTGCGACACGTATTGTCATTTATTTCCCCTTACTAATATTGAATGGATTTCGCATGACTCGCATTACTTCTGAGCGATGCATTGTTTAACAGTCTTTGCAATTTGATCCGCTGTTAAACCAAAATATTCATACAACTGCCCTGCAGGTGCAGACTCGCCAAAGGTGTCAACACCATGTACAGCAGCACAGCCATATTTCCACCAGAAATCACTCACTCCCGCTTCAACAGCAATGCGAGGAATATTGCCTGGTAACACAGTGGCTTTGTATGCAGCGTCTTGCTGATCAAAAACCGTAGTAGAAGGTATTGAAACCACACGAATACCCAAACCTTCGCCTTCTAACTGCTGCGCAGTTTGTAGGGCGAGCGCAATTTCAGATCCCGTGGCGATGAGAACCGCATCAATCTTTCCGGACTGGGGATCACGCAAGACATAGCCGCCCCGAGCAATATCTTTAATCTGCTGACTATCACGAGAAACAAATGGGCAGTTTTGGCGACTAAAGATTAAAGCGCTAGGACCATTCTTACGCTCAATGGCTGAGCCCCAGGCTACAGCACTCTCGGTGGTGTCACAAGGACGCCAAACCATCAGATTCGGAATGAGGCGCAAGCTGGCAACATGCTCTACTGATTGATGGGTAGGGCCATCCTCTCCTAGACCAATAGAGTCATGGGTAAAGACAAAGATACTACGCAACTTCATCAAAGCAGCCATACGCAGCGCGTTACGACTGTAATCAGAGAAGGTTAAGAAGGTGCCCCCAAACGGAATATAGCCACCATGCAAGGCAATGCCATTCATGATGGCACTCATACCAAATTCACGTACACCGTAATTAATATGATTACCCCATTGATCACCACGTACAGGTTTACATGCTGACCAATTGGTTAAGTTAGAACCTGTTAAGTCGGCAGAGCCGCCCATAAATTCTGGTAAGGCTGGAGCCAATGCTTCGATGGCATTCTGACTTGCCTTACGAGTAGCAATCGTTTCTGCTTTTGATTGACAAGTTTTTAAATACGCACGCAAAGTTGCAGAAAAGTCTTTTGATAGATCGCCTTGCATGCGACGCTGCAATTCCGAGGCAAGCTCTGGGAACTTATTTTTATATTTCTGAAATTCTTTATTCCACTCATGCTCAGCAGCTTGACCACGCTTTTTAAAATCCCATGCCGCATAAATATCTTTAGGAACTTCAAAAGGGGCATATGGCCAATTAAGTGCTACCCGAGTGGCAGCAATTTCAGCGGCACCGAGAGGTGATCCATGTACTTTATCGCTACCAGCCATGTTTGGCGAACCTTGACCAATAGCGGTTTTGCAGCAGATGAGAGTCGGTTTATCGCTTTTCTTGGCCTTAGCGATAGCGGCAGATACAGCCTCTGCATCATGGCCATCTACAGCACGAATGACGTTCCAGCCATAAGCCTCAAAACGTTTTGGCGTATCTTCGTTAAACCAAGAAACGACCTTGCCATCAATCGAGATACCGTTGTCATCCCAAAGCGCAATTAACTTATTTAACTTTAAGGTGCCAGCCAATGAACACACTTCATGGCTGATGCCTTCCATCAAACAACCATCACCCAAAAATACATAGGTGTAGTGATCAATGATGTTATGACCTGGGCGATTAAATTCTTCTGCGAGTAATTTCTCAGCAAGAGCCATACCTACTGCATTCGAAATACCTTGGCCGAGTGGACCGGTAGTAGTTTCAACACCCGGAGTAATTCCGTACTCAGGATGTCCCGGTGTCTTGCTATGCAATTGGCGGAAATTTTTTAATTCTTCAATCGGCAAATCGTAGCCAGATAAATGCAAGAGCGAATACAACAACATGGATCCATGCCCGTTCGACAATACAAAACGATCGCGATCAATCCAATGGGGATCAGTGGGGTTATGTTTTAAATGCTCATTCCAAAGCCCAACAGCGATATCCGCCATACCCATCGGCATACCAGGATGACCTGAATTTGCCTGCTGAACTGCATCCATGGATAAAGCACGAATCGCATTGGCCATGCGTATTTGAAGGTTTGACATCGTAAAAGTGGTCTCGAGGAAAATAAATTGGCTATATTTCAGTAATGCCTCAATTTTATCTTCCCGGACCATGGGAATCCCAAAAGCCCACCCCCCTCACCCCTGAGGTGGCCCACCATTTGCGAGTACGTCGTATCCAGACTGGGGAATCCTTTCCGGTATTTGATGGCAAGGGCCAGGTAGCTCAGGCCGAACTGCTTTCTTTGAGCGGGAAAACCGGGCAAGCCCAGCTAAGCGATATCCGATTAGATACCCATCGTGAGACTCCTTATGCCATTACTTTGGCCCAAGGGCTTGCTGGTGGAGACAAGATGGATTGGATCGTGGAAAAGGCCGTTGAAACGGGCGCCCAAGTGATTGCACCCGTGCAGTGTGAGCGCTCGATCTTGAAACTGACCCGCACTAGTGATCTGGAGCGTGCGCAAAAACGCCAAACTCATTGGATGGGGATTATTCAAGCAGCGTGCGAGCAATGCGATCGAACTGTCTTAACAAGGTTAGAGCCCATTCAAACTTTTGATGCCTATTTACAGTCAGCACCTCAGGCCAAACTCAAACTCTTGCTCAGTCCAGATGCTACCAAGACGATGTACTCCGTTTTAATAGATACAGATCCTCAAGATATTGTGCTGATGATTGGCCCTGAGGGCGGTCACTCGCCAGAGGAAGAGGCTCAGGCGCAAGCTGTTGGCTATCAAATCGTTTCTCTAGGAGAGCGTGTACTCAGAACTGAAACTGCTGGCGTTGTTGCGATCACAACCGTACACAGCATCTGGAATCCAGAAATGCAAAATCGCCTCAAATAGAGGCGATTTTAGGGCTGAGAGCCAATGAACTAAAGCTTAGGCGAAAGAGTAGAAGACGCGATAAGGTGTGCGGCGTTCAGCCCAATAGTCAACAGCATCACGGAACACATCTAATAATGTTTCACGCGCTTCTTTATCGAATTTTTGAGTGCAAGGCAAACCTTCCAACACCACAACAAATCCTGGCTGTTGACCAGCTTTGTCGGTAAGAGTTGTCAAAGCATCTAGCAAAGGATCGAAATTCTTAGCCTGCTGCTTGGTAAATGTATAAGCAATTGCAATTGCTTCCAGCACTTCGCCTTTGGTCATTGCATTAGCGCAATTGGCATAAATGAAATGTTGACCGAGTTCCGTAGCAGCCTCTTGTAAGTCAGGTGTACGAAACGCGCGAATCGACTGAACAATGTTCGTGCGGACACTACGCAACATTGCGGGAGGTCCCGCGTCGCGAACGGCCAAAGCGGCACGCCATGAAGCGGTCACTTTTTTTCCCGAGACTTGATTTGCTGCGTAGCTTTGTAAGCGAGATAAACCACCTTGAGCATATACGTTGGCAGCGGATGATTCGGTTTCAAGTCGATCATTACTATCCCAACTTTCAGCGCGGCTCTGTTCGTCGAAGCTGGCTGTATTGCTGATTTCTGAGCGATTATTCATGATGGGTGATAGGTTACCCGTAACAGCCCATCAAATCAAGCCCATATAGAGCACTTTTTATATAAGTTATTGATTTATATAAATTAAATATATGTAAGTTACTACTAACTTACATATATTTTCCCACCCTAGTTGATGCCTCTCGCGTTGCTTGCAGCCTCTACCACCGCCAAAGTAGTCACATTAACGATCCTGCGAACGGTAGCTGCCGGAGTCAAAATATGAATTGGCTTAGCTACACCCAATAACAATGGTCCGATGGCGATTCCATTACCTGCTGCTGTCTTTAGCAAGTTGTAAGAAATATTCGCCGCATCAATATTCGGCATTACCAAGAGATTGGCATCGCCCTTCAATGAAGATGAAGTTACAGCACCTTCACGAATACTTGCATCCAGAGCGCTATCCCCATGCATCTCACCATCAACTTCTAATGTTGGATCCGCTAATTTGATTAATGCCAACACTTCACGCATTTTGACTGCTGAAGGGGCATTACTTGAACCAAAATTGGAATGGGAGAGTAGCGCTACTTTTGGTACCAATCCCAATTTGCGCATTTCACTCGCAGCCATCAGTGTGAGTTCAGCCAACTGCTCAGCGCTTGGGTCAATATTAATGTGTGTATCCACCAAAAATACTTGGCGACCCGGAAGAATTAAGCCAGACATAGCGCCATATACTTTTGCGCCAGGCTCGTGACCCACTACTTCATCAATGTATTTCAGATGAGTTGCCGAATTGCCAACCGTTCCACAAATCATGCCATCAGCCATACCCTTGCTAATCATGATTGAGCCAATCAAGCTATTGCGGCGACGCATTTCTAGCTTAGCAAAAGACTCTGTAACACCCTTACGCTCAGTTAGGCCTAAATAGGTTTGCCAGAAATCGCGGAAGCGCGAGTCATTTTCTGGGTTAACAATTTCAAAATCCTCACCCATCTTCATGCGTAAACCAAACTTGACAATACGATGCTCAATCACCGCTGGACGACCAATCAAGATTGGAGTAGCCAGGTTTTCATCAATAATGATTTGCACAGCACGCAATACACGCTCATCCTCACCCTCAGCAAACACAATGCGTTTTTGATTCGCTGGTACGCGCTTCGCAATACTGAAGAGCGGCTTCATCAAAGTTCCAGAGTGATATACAAACTGTTGTAACTGGTTGCGATAGGCATCAAAATCTTTGATTGGGCGAGAAGCAACGCCATCATCCATCGCTGCCTTTGCAACCGCAGGAGCAATCACAGTAATTAAACGCGGATCAAATGGTTTTGGAATGAGGTATTCAGGTCCAAAGGACAAGTTCTCAATGCCGTAAACGGAGGCTACGACTTCACTTTGTTCTGCTTGGGCCAGTTCAGCTACAGCCTTAACTGCAGCAACTTCCATGCCACGAGTAATGGTGGTAGCACCTACATCGAGTGCGCCACGGAAAATAAATGGAAAACACAAAACGTTATTGACTTGATTAGGATAGTCAGTACGGCCAGTAGCCATTACTGCATCAGGGCGAACTTCTTTCACTTCCTCAGGCAAGATTTCTGGGGTGGGGTTTGCCAATGCGTAAATCAATGGCTTATCAGCCATCTTCTTAACCATGTCTTGTTTGAGCACGCCACCAGCAGAAAGTCCCAAGAAAATATCTGCACCTGCAATGACTTCATCCAAAGTCCGCAAATCAGTTTCTTGGCAGAATGGCTCTTTTTCTGGGTCCATCAATTCTTTACGACCCTTGTATGCAACACCCGCCAAATCGGTTACCCAAATATTTTTGCGAGGAATTCCTAAGTCAACCAATAGATCTAAACAGGCTAGCGCCGCAGCACCTGCACCGGAGGTCACTAGTTTTACATTGCCAACATCCTTGCCAACAACCTTGAGTCCGTTCAGGATTGCAGCTGCCACCACAATGGCAGTGCCGTGCTGATCATCATGAAAGACGGGAATCTTCATGCGTGCTTGTAACTTGCGTTCAACCACAAAACAGTCTGGCGCTTTGATGTCTTCTAAATTAATGCCGCCAAATGTGGGCTCAAGTGCAGCAATAATTTCAACTAACTTGTCAGGGTCGTTTTCATTCACTTCGATATCGAAAACATCAATGCCTGCAAACTTTTTAAAGAGTACAGCTTTGCCTTCCATGACCGGCTTACTTGCCAATGGTCCAATATTTCCCAAACCTAGAACTGCAGTACCGTTAGTAATCACACCAACCAAATTACCGCGAGCCGTGTACTTAAAAGCATTCGCTGGATCTTTTACGATCTCTTCACAAGGGGCCGCAACGCCAGGCGTATAAGCAAGCGCTAAATCACGTTGATTGGTTAATTGTTTGGTTGGGGCTATCTCAATCTTGCCCGGAGTCGGAAACTCGTGATATTGAAGTGCGGCCTCTCTCAGGGCTGCAATTTGTTGCTCTTTATTGTTTTCTTTGCTCATCAGTCAACTCTTTGGTAAGACGTATTGAAGTGTCTAATTCTATTCCTCTCGAGCGTCAGGATCCCAAGAGCCATAAAATGGGACATGCATTCTGAATCTGGCCCTCTTGGTGAATTTGATCTGATTGCCCGCTTTTTTAAATCGGGTGCGGACGCTATGCACTCGAACGGCGGTCCGAGCAACGCCATTGCCTTAGGTATTGGCGATGATTGCGCCCTGCTCAAGCCACCCTCAGGGGAGGACCTCGCAATTACCAGCGATATGCTGGTCGAAGGCAGGCATTTTTTTGCAGATGCCAATCCCCAGTCTCTGGGCTACAAAACCCTGGCAGTTAACCTTTCAGACCTAGCGGCAATGGGTGCAAAACCACTTGGATTCACGCTAGCGATTGCCTTACCGAAGCCTGATCTGGTCTGGCTAGAAGGGTTTTCTAAGGGGCTTTTTAGTATCGCCAGCCAGTACGCCTGCCCACTCATTGGTGGGGACACTACTGCCGGGCCCCTCACCATCTCCATCACAGCGATTGGCAGCACTCCTGCCGGGAAAGCCATACGCAGATCAGGGGCAAAAGTGGGCGATCAAATTTGGGTTTCCGGAACAGTGGGAGATGCAAGACTTGCTCTTGCTGCACTGCGTCATGAAATCAAGCTCTCTGAGGAAGACTTCATGCATATTGCCCACCGCATGCATGAACCCACCCCTAGATTGGAACTTGGGATCAAACTGCGTGACATTGCAAGTTCAGCGCTAGATGTATCTGATGGACTGCTCGGTGATCTGCAACATCTTCTCAAACAATCCGATGTCAATGCAGAAATTTTCTTAAATCAAATTCCCAAATCGATCACTCTCCAAAAACAGTCTATTGACATTCAAAATCAATTTGCAACTTGTGGTGGCGATGACTATGAATTGTGCTTCACCGCGTCGAGCACTCAAAGTAATGCGATTTCTGAAATCAGCAAGGCACTCGATTTACCGCTGACTTGCATTGGCAAAATTGTGGCAAAAGAAAATTCAAGCAAACGGATAGCCTTACGCAATACTCAAGGAAATTTGCTGAGTGAATCTGAAACACAGTCATTCCTCAAATCATTTGACCACTTTGCATCATGACTTTTTCTGAACACTCAACAGAGATTAAACCCAATCTTCGATGGGTGCTGCAAACCGCAAGTCGTACTATCGCCTTTGGCTTTGGTAGCGGCTTAAGCCCTATTGCACCAGGCACTGTCGGCACTCTCTGGGCGTGGGCAGCCTTCTTGATTGGTGAGTATTTTCTATCTACCGAAGATTTTGTATGGATCATTGCTGGCGGTGTGTTACTAGGATGCTGGGTCTGCGGCCAGGTGAGTGAAGAATTAGGTAAGAAAGATTTTGGTGGCATTGTTTGGGATGAAATCATTGCCTTTTGGATTGTGCTGCTTTTCATCACACCTACTCATTTTTGGATGCAAGCAGCTGCATTTGCACTCTTTCGCTTCTTCGATGCCGTCAAGCCAGGTCCAATTGGGATGATCGATCAGCACTTTAAAAACTTTGATGCCAGCAACTTAGCGCCATCTACTCCACTGCAAATCCTTTGGCGCGGCTTTGGGATCATGGTCGATGACCTTGCTGCAGCTTTCTGCACGCTATTACTCATTGCCTTATTTCAAACTCTAGTTAAATAATGCATCTGATGAATCTAGTTCAATCTATCGCCCAGCTCTTGCTTGCCAAAAATTGGAAGCTTGCACTGGCTGA
The DNA here is from genome assembly GCF_018687495.1 of Polynucleobacter sp. MWH-Svant-W18. Taxonomy (NCBI): domain Bacteria; kingdom Pseudomonadati; phylum Pseudomonadota; class Betaproteobacteria; order Burkholderiales; family Burkholderiaceae; genus Polynucleobacter; species Polynucleobacter sp. MWH-Svant-W18. The sequence goes on along the minus strand of NZ_CP061293.1, from coordinate 210,725 downwards.
ATCTTGTACAGGTGGCCTGGTTTGTGCCAAATTGACCGAGTTATCAGGATCTAGTGCTTGGTTTGAGCGGGGCTATATCACTTACAGCAATGAAGCCAAAACAAAATGTCTCGGCGTACCCGCTGAACTCATTCAATCTTATGGCGCAGTGAGCGAACCGGTGGCCAAAGCCATGGCTCAAGGTGCTCAGCGTATGGCTGGAACCCATGTTGGAGTCTCCATTACTGGAATAGCTGGACCAACTGGGGGCACAGCAGAAAAACCCGTTGGAACGGTTTGCTTTGGATGGTCAATGTGCGATCAAGACGGTGAAAATCTGATCGCATGCCAAACCAAATTATTTCTTGGGGATAGATCAGCCATTCGGGAGCAAGCCGCTGAATATGCTTTGACTGAGCTACACAGATTGCTCAGCGCTTAGTAGACGAGCTATTACTTCATCCAACCTTTGCTATGGAAGTAGGCCAAAGGAATAATTGCTGAAATCACCATGGCGCCAATTGCCATTGGATATCCCCAAGGCAAGTCCAACTCTGGCATGTACTTATAGTTCATGCCCCAAACGCTGGCCAATAAAGTTGGTGGCATGAGGGCGACTGATACCACCGAGAAGATCTTAATAATCTTCGATTGGTTCAAGTTAATGAAACCCACAGTCGCATCCATTAAAAAGTTAATCTTATCGAATAAGAATGCAGTGTGGTTTTCTAAGGAATCAATATCGCGCAAAATTTGGCGCGCTTCCTCTTGCTGCTCATCGGATAGTAACTTGCTACGCATTAGGAAAGATAAGGCTCTACGGGTATCCATGACATTGCGACGGATACGGCCGTTGGTATCTTCCTCGGTGGCTATTGTTTCCAAAACTTCAGCAGCATCAGCATCATTAATGTTGTCAGATAAGACACGTTTACCCGCTTGCTCGAGGTTTTCATAAACCTCTTCTAGAGCATCTGCAGAGTATTCAGCATCGGTGGAATACAAATCGAGCAACACATCTTTTGCATTGCTAACCGATCCAGGGCGCAAACGTGCACGCAAACGGACTAAACGGAATACCGGTAGATCTTCATCATGAATGGAGAACAAAACCTGTTTAGTGAGAACAAACGCCACGCGGACGTTACGAGAAGTTTCTTCCTCGTCCAGTAAGAAATCCGTACGGATATGGAGATGGCCATCATCGGCTTCGAAGTATCGAGCTGAAGCCTCTAAATCGCCCAAGTCATCCAACTCAGGTAAAAGTACCCCAAATGCCTCTTTAATCCAAATCAACTCTTCTTCTTCTGGATCAACTACGTCAATCCAGATAGGATTGGTGTATTGCAACAATTCATTGCGATCTTCCACTTGCTCTTGAGAGAGGCGGCCATTTTGCAGGACGAACAAGTTGATCATGGTGAACTCCTAAGGAATGTGCGCTAGTTTATCCTATAGACCATGACAGTTTCTCTAAAATAAGCCAAATCCAATGAACGCTCACTCAAATACCTTTAACCAGCAACTCCAGTCTGCATGGGCTTCCCAAGGTAGCATGCTGTGCATTGGTTTTGACCCAGATCCTAAAAGGCTACCAAGCTCCCTCCAAGGGAAGTCTGAGGGCATCTTTGAGTTTTGCCGTGAAATCGCTGATGCCACTGCAGATATGGTCTGTGCATTCAAACCACAATTTGCTTACTTCGCCTCCCAAAGAGCAGAGGCCCAGCTTGAAAAGTTGATTGGCCACCTAAAAGATAAATACCCCCACATTCCCGTGATTTTGGATTCCAAACGTGGTGATATCGGTAGCACCGCCGACCACTATGCCCTGGAAGCTTTTGAGCGCTATGGCGCAGATGCTGTGACCGTCAACCCTTACATGGGTTTTGACACGATTGAACCGTATCTCAAATACCCCGGGAAGGGAGTTATAGTGCTTTGTCGCACCTCCAATCCTGGCGGGTCAGACTTGCAATTTCTCAATGTTGCCCCAAATAACGAACCACTCTATTTACAGGTAGCCAAGCTCGCTGCACAAGAGTGGAATCACTCTGGTCAAATCAGCTTAGTGGTTGGCGCCACCTTCCCGGAAGAAATTGCGAAGGTGCGTGCGATCGTTGGCGAAATGCCACTGCTCATTCCTGGAATTGGTGCTCAAGGTGGTGATATTGATGCCACTGTGAAAGCTGGTCGCATTCCAGGTGCGCCTGGCACCGGCATGATCATTAATTCATCCAGAGCAATTTTGTATGCAAGCTCAGGCAGTGACTTTGCTCAAGCAGCAAGAGTGGCTGCACAAAGCACACGCGATGCCCTTAGGGCAGCTGCCGCAAAATAAATTGACTACTTAGTATTTTTAGGTGCCAGTGGTATAGGCGCTAATGCGACACGACCCATATTTTCGAGAATAAATTCTTGACGAGTTGGAAAGTGAATATTGGCCTTGCGACAATATTGCGCTTTATCAAAACACTTTGGGGCTGGCAAGGCAGAAGCAAGTGCTGCTGCTTGATCCAAATCTAAGGCAGCCGGTGGTATCCCGTAATAGTGCTGTGAAGCAGCCCCGATCCCAAAAACTCCCTCACCCCACTCCACCGAATTGAGATAAATCTCAAATAGACGTTGTTTTGACAAAATTAGCTCAAGGAGCCCAGTAATGATCAGCTCCTGCCCTTTGCGTAAATAATTTTGCTCTGAAGACAAAAATAAATTCTTAGCTAACTGCTGAGTAATGGTTGAACCTCCCCGCAAAGCTGTCTTTGGGGCATTCTTAAATTGGGATTTTTGCTGATTCTTTTCCCATGCTTTTTGCATATCTTCGACACGTACCCCTTTATGTTGAAAAAAGATATCGTCTTCACTCACCAAAACAGCACGCTTGAGATTGCTGGAAATTTTGTTGTAAGGGACCCATTTGGAATGGACTTCGCAAGACCAATGCCAGGAACATAAGCGCCAGCGTTCAGCCCTCTGAAATGCTGTACTGGCAGGATTTAAGCCACTCCATAAAGCAATCTGCAACGCAAAATAAATCTGCATTGCCAAAATACCGCAGATCAGGCATTTGACTGGATAAGCTATCCAACGCATAAAAGATTAGCTACGAAGTTTGGCCAATACTGCGCGTGGGTCAATCACGGTAGCCAAGTGAGCACCACGCCATAATAAGAAAGCATCGGCAGCTTGCTCTACTAACATCCCTAGACCATCACTTACGCGCGCGCCCCTTTGCAGAGCTTGGCGCATAAAGGCCGTAGTTTTGCCATACACCATATCGTAGGCAAAAGAGCTTGGCACAAACACATTTGCTACGGCTCCAGTACTCAAAGGAGATTCGTCTGTCAGGCCTGCAGCAGTGGCATTAATGACTAAATCAAAGGCATAAGGCGTTTTTGTAGCATCTTCGAGCTCTAACAAAGTTCGTGACTCTAGTGCAACCTCGTTTATGGCTGCAAGGTTTGCAAATAACTTCACCAACTCGTCTGCTTTTTCGCTAGAGCGGTTAGCAATCACTAAACACTTTGGTGATTGCTCAAGCAAAGGTCCAAGTACACCTCGAGCTGCACCACCCGCGCCCAAGAGCAAGATTCGGGATTGATGCAGCGCGATTCCTTGAGCTAACAGATCTCGCACTAATCCAGCCCCATCAGTGTTATCGCCCCAGACCTGGCCATCTTTAATCCATAAAGTATTGACTGCGCCAGCCAGCTGAGCGCGAGGAGTTAAGGCATCAGCAAATACCTGCGCATCCAGCTTAAAAGGTACGGTGACGTTCATTCCCTTCCCGCCTGCAGCAAAAAAAGTCTTTGCTACTAGAGCAAATGCGTTGATGTCAGGCTGCAAACGACCATAGTGCATTTTTTGCTGAGCCTGCTCTGCAAAGCGCTGATGAATCTCCGGCGATTTGCTATGAGCAATCGGATTACCAGCAACGGCGTATACATCCACACCGGAAAATAGGGTGGGATCTGTATGGAGATCGGCTGGATTGAGTGAACTCATGATGTGTACAGAATAAGCGAATTTCTCAGGAGTTTAAAAAATCTTAGCGCTTAAGCTCAAGGCGATCAGCACCGTCTCGAGTGAACTCAAAAGTCGAGACCCAATCGAGTACATCAATTTGATTGCGCATTTCCGAGGGAAAAGGTCCAAAAGGAGCTGATGCTCGCACGATTGCAATTGCTTGGCGGTCTAACTCAGGATTGCCAGAGCTGCGGCCGATTGAGAGACCATCCTTGCCCTGAGCGTTACTAGTGATCCGACCCTGAGAATCAACACTCACAACAATTACCAAACTGCCATACAAAGGACGGCCATTGGCACGAGGGAAAAATGCGCTGCCATAAGCCTCAATCTTTTGCCGCATCGCATCGTAATAATGGGCAAATGAGACAGCTTTTACATTCGCACCGGTTAACACTTTGCGTCGCGGGTGTCGGCCATCTACTTGCAAACGCTTACCCAGCTCAGCCTCCAGCGAATTGAGTTGCGGAGCAATTTTTTGTTCCTCGCCACTCTTGCGCCCACCTGCACGCGCTCTTTGATCTTCTAGCTTTGCCAACATTTGCTTTTGTTGTTTCTCCAAAACCTCAAGGCGAGCCTCCGCTCCCAATCTGGCTCGGTGTAATGCCACAGCATCCTGGGAGTCGCTTCTGCCGCCACCTTGTAGATCAGCCTGCGCTAATTTGTTGGCTTCCTTCGGAGCTGCTTTATTGCTGGCATTGACCAACACTACGCTCAAGGGCGTATTCAATCGGCGACTCTCCATCTCCCCAAAACCCCATCGTATGGATAAAAAGATGAGATGAATTAAAAGAGATGCGCAAAGTGCCAACCGGAATGGATGACGACGCCAGGCGCTCTGAAAATACAAAATCGCCTTGCGAAATGTTTCAGGCATCTCAAATCCTGACAATTTAATCTGGGCTACCATCTTCTTCAGCGCTCACTTCAGGCAATTCCACCTTGGCCTCAATCTCCAGAACCCGAGCGGCAGCGCTTAGCTGCAATAAGTCCACATCTGCGAGCGCAACTTGAGCACGGGTCATACGCGGATGACTTGCCAGTTCGGGAATGGGTAGATGCAGTGGGACCAATTCCAGTCTAGACATGCCCTCTTTTAGGTGCCGCACAAATACGTTTTTCGATTCACCATCTTGAATGAGCCAGCGTAAGCACCAATACTTTTCCATCCGATCTTGATACTCACCATAAGTTTGATAGCAGGACTCAAAGTCGGCCGCAATACCCATCAAAGCAGCATCACGCGGCGGAAAAGGAGCAACCATCTTTGCAGTCACACCATGCTTAGCTAGGGCAATGAGTTGCCATTGGTTTACCAAGTCAGAATATCGACGCAGGGGAGATGTGCACCATGCGTAGCAATCCAAGCCCAAGCCTTCATGTGGGCCTGGGGTCGTTTGCATACGAGTGCGCAATGGGCCCCAACCCTTTTGGGTTCTAAATAAGCCTGGCAAGCCATGATCGGCTAATAATTGGCCAGAAGCGCTATTACAAAAAATCATCCATTCGGCAACAATCGTATCCAGAATCGAGCCGCGCTGACGTGGGGTAATTTCTACATGCTCCACCCCATTGATATTTTTGATTTGAAAATGAAAGTCTCTTGCTAAGGCATTAGGGTCAATGAGACCCAACTGCTCAGCGCGAAGGCCGTTAGCAATTCGCTTTTCTTGACGACTGGCATGTAGATGCTTCGCAGCCTTCCATAAAATCACTAACTCAGTACGATATGGATACGAAGCGCTTTCGTCTTGCAAACTCTCTTCACTCACAAGATGCTCGATATCTTCTAAACGCAAATTGGCTGCCATTGGCACCATCTCAGCACGCATTTGTAGAGAGTCTCTGTTCGCGATACCTTCACTATCAATATCCACATAGATCGATAAAGCAGGTCTTGGAGCTCCCGCATCTAAAGAAAATTGCTCAATTACAGAATTGGGCAACATCGTGATTTTATCGCCAGGGAAATACACCGTAGACATGCGGCTACGCGCAAGCTGATCCAAGGAGTCATCCTTGGTAATGGCTAAGCCTGGGGCAGCAATATGGATACCCACTCGGTGCCCACCATCCGCTAACTCTGTTACTGAGAGCGCATCATCAATCTCAGTTGTTCCGGCATCATCTATCGAAAATGCGTTGACCTGCGCAAGTGGTAGCTCTGCAACTGCAGCGGCATATGTGGCTGCATCTACTCCAATACTTGAGCTATGTTCAGCTCCCTGTGGAAAGTGAGCCTTCAGAAACATGCCTTGGTGATAAGCCAAGGGTGAATCAATCGCACCGCAGCGAATCATCAACTGAGCGGGAGACTCCCCAGTCTCATTGCATGCAGCTAGTAAGGCTTTGTATGCTGAAGTATTTTTATCCGGAGAAAACAATAATTGCTGAGCAGAAGACTTGAGGGTCTCGGGGAAGATACCCATTACTAACTGTTGTTGCCAAGCAGATTGTTGCTGTAGTTCTTTTTGCTTACGATCCAATGCAGCTAAGCCAGCCTGCAACTGTTCTTGTGGCGCCCTCTGAAATCTCCCCCGGCCTTTGCGACGAAAAAATACGGGAGCCCCTTGGAGAGCAATCGCCAATGCAGTCTGCTGGGAAATTGTTGCTTGAGCGCCAAAATACTCGCCAGCAACATCTACCAAGCCAAACTCTTCATCTGGCGCGCAATCCCAGAGCAATTGCAAATCAATATCTTTCGATAAAGTAGTTGCCTCATCCATCACAGCCTGAGCTTCAGGCTTCTCAAAGCGTAACCAAACTTCCTTTGCTTTGAGTTTGATCTTTTTTCCCGAAAGGCTAGTCGCCTGCCACGATTCAGCATCACCCGCTCCGGAGGCAGACTGCACAGTGGCGATCTTCATATCGCCGCTTTCTTCGTACAAAAGATTCATACTTAGAGGGAAATTCCGCCGCTGGCCTCTAAGGCAACTCCGTTGACGTAACTCGCTTCATCGCTGGCTAAAAATAAATAGACGCTTGCCATTTCTTCGGGAGTACCCAGACGTCCCAGCCAACTGCGTCTCTCGATGTCTTTCAAAATATTTTCAGGCATAGCCTTCACCATCTCTGTCGCAATAAACCCAGGGCAAACTGCATTGACCCGAATGCCTTTAGGGCCGAGCTCACGTGCCCAGGTTTTTGTAAAACCAATAACGCCGAATTTGGTGGCGGAATAATTGGTTTGACCGAAGTTACCGTATAGACCGACAACGCTAGAGGCATTCACAATAGCGCCCGAACCCACTTCGAGCATATGAGGAACAATTAACTGCGTGCAATTGAAAACACCCTTCAAGTTGACGTCAATCACCGTGTCAAATTGGGCTTCAGTCATCTTCACCAAGCGCGCATCTTGCGTAATGCCAGCGTTATTAATCAAAATATCAATACGGCCATGTTTTTGCATTACCTCATCAACCACCGCTTGAATACTAGCGCGATCCGTCACGTTCATGACATAGGCTTGCGCATTTGTAATTTGCGCAGCTGCACTCTTCACTGCCTCTAAGTTCATGTCCGCAATGATGACTGTGGCACCCTCTTGAGCGAAACGTTGGGCTGTAGCAAATCCAATTCCCTTGGCTGCACCCGTAATGATCGCTACCTTGTCTTTTAATCTATCGCCCATTTTTTGCCCCTGTGTTGATTGCTTTTTGTTGATTCATCAAGCAGCTATAGCTTGCAATATTTTTTGATGTACGCCACCAAATCCACCATTACTCATTACCAGAATGTGATCGCCAGGTTTTGCCTCCTTGGCAACCGCTGCAACTAAAGCACTGAGTTCATCAAAGGCATGGGCTTTGTCGGCTTCTTTGGCGTTCAGTGGAGATAAAACTTCTACCAAATCCCAACCCAAAGATTCTTTGCCGCTATTCGCGCCATAAGCAAATACCTTATCAGCCTGTTGCAGGCTATCGGGTAACTGCGCTTTCATGACACCGAGCTTCATGGTATTGGAACGAGGTTCTAGCACCGCCAAGATGCGCGCTTGACCCACCCGACGACGCAGCCCATCCACGGTAGTTGTGATTGCTGTTGGGTGATGTGCAAAATCATCGTATATCGTGATGTCATTCGCCACTCCAATAGTCTCAAGTCGACGTTTCACATTCTTAAATTCCGCCAAGGCTCTTGCCGCATCTTTGGGTGAAATACCAATATGATTCGCAGAGGCGATCGCAGCTAAGGCATTGAGTTGATTGTGGCGACCCATTACTCCAGAGTCAGGCGCCCATTTCACAATTGCAAGTTCTTCACCAGATTTACGGACAATAAAACCATCATGTTCTTGTGAGATCAGCGACCATTCATTTGCAAGATCTTGCCCAAAGCGCTCCACTGGCGACCATACGCCCCGAGTAATAACGCGCTCTAAGGCGAGCTCTTCCCCATTGACGACTACTAGCCCATCACCTGGGACTGTGCGCACCAGATGATGGAACTGGGTTTCAATCGCTGCAAGATCGGCAAAGATATCAGCATGATCAAACTCCAAATTATTGAGTAAAGCGGTGCGTGGTCTGTAGTGGACAAACTTACTGCGCTTATCAAAAAATGCTGTGTCGTATTCATCCGCTTCAATGACAAAGTATTGACTCTCTCCTAAGCGTGCAGACACAGTGAAATTGAGCGGGACACCACCGATGAGATAACCAGGCTTGTAACCATTAAATTCAAGGATCCAAGTCAGCATTGCTGATGTCGTCGTTTTGCCATGAGTACCTGCAACCGCCAAAACATGCCTGCCGTACAAGACTTGTTCGCCCAACCACTGTGGGCCAGAAATATAAGGAAGACCTTGATTGAGAATAGCCTCCATCAAGGGATTGCCGCGCGAGACTACATTGCCGATGACAAATAAATCCGGCATCGTCTCAAACTGTAATAATTGATCTGGTGAGAATCCCTCAATCAGTTCGATGCCTTGAGCTTCTAACTGAGTGCTCATTGGCGGATATACATTAGCATCACAACCAGTTACCCGATGCCCGGCTTGCCGAGCGATTGCGGCAATGCCGCCCATGAAAGTACCGCAAATGCCTAAGATATGTATATGCATTAGCGAATTTTAGCGAAGGAGTTGCAATGAACCGAAGACAATTGCTCATGATCTGCGGAATCAGTCTCGCAGCATTGCTTGGCGGCATCTTTACTTCGCAATGGATTTCACAAACTGGTTTAGCCAGCGAACCCTCTGTAAAAGCCTTTTTTGCCAATGCTTGGCAAAGTCCAGATGGCAAATCGATTGATGCCAGCAAATGGCAAGGAAAAGTCCTCGTTATTAACTTTTGGGCCTCCTGGTGCCCGCCCTGTGTAGAGGAAATGCCGACCTTAGACCTTCTTCAGCAAGAATTTATTCAGCAAAATGTCGTATTTGTTGGCATCGGCATTGATTCACCCTCTAATATTCGCGAATTTCTGAAAAAAACACCTGTCAGCTACCCCATTGTGATTGGCGGCCTAGAAGGTAGCGGGATCTCCAAGCAAATGGGAAATACTCAAGGTGCCCTGCCTTTTACCGTGATCATCAATAGCAAAGGTAAGGCAACTTACAGTAAATTAGGGAAGATAAGCGAAGAAGAGCTCAGAAAAGCCATTAAGTCTACTTTATAGGAAACTTTGCAGAGTTTTATGGATTTTTTCCCCAATCTTTTTGCCTCAAAATTAGGTAAAAATTGAAGGGATGCCTATTTTTTGACCCCAAATAGGCGCCAAATTCCACTTTTGAGAGTTTTGAGGGGGTATACTTCCAGTAGAGCATCTGAAGCAATTAAATATCTAACTGCATCTAAAAACAGGGATCTATGTCGAAAAAAGCTTCAATTCTTGTAATTCAGGGCCCAAATCTTAATCTATTGGGCACTCGTGAACCCGAGGTTTACGGGAAAACCACTCTTGAAGATATCCATAGAAAGCTAGAAGAACTAGCGAAATCACACTCTGCAGAGCTTGAAACCTACCAAAGCAATCATGAAGGTGAATTAATTGACCGCATTCAGAAGGCGAAGTTAGATGGGGTTGATTTCATCATCATCAATCCAGGGGCATTTACCCATACCAGCGTTGCCCTACGCGATGTTTTGGCTGGGGTGGCGATTCCCTTCGTGGAAGTGCACTTATCAAACATTCATCAACGCGAAGAATTCCGTAAGCATTCCTATTTATCTGACATCGCAACAGGGGTAATTTGCGGACTTGGTGCAATTGGATATGAGTTAGCGCTCCAAGCAGCGCTGGCGCGTTTACAAAAATAAGCTTATTTAAAGAATCACGAGAGAGGAAGCACTCATATGGATCTGAGAAAACTAAAAACCCTGATCGACCTAGTTTCTGAGTCAGGAATTTCAGAGTTGGAGGTCAACGAAGGTGAAGATCGTGTTCGCATTGTGAATGCAGGCGCACCCGCCCCAGTTGGTCAAGTAGTCTATTCCAACCCAGCTCCTGCGCAAGCTCTACAAGCCGCGCCAATGGCAAGCGCTTCACCTATAGCTGCCGCTATACCTGAAGCGCCCGAAGCTGAGACTGGTTTTGTTGCGCGCTCTCCAATGGTGGGCACTTTCTATCGCGCACCGAATCCTGAGTCCCCTAATTTTGTAAATGTTGGTGACACCGTAAAAGAAGGCCAAACACTGTGCATCATCGAGGCGATGAAGCTACTCAATGAAATTGAGTCAGAAAAAGCCGGTGTTATTAAAGAAATCTTGTGTGAAAACGGTCAAGGCGTTGAATTTGATCAGCCGCTTTTCATCATTGCTTAATTTCTTAGCCTTTCCTAATAATCTTTTGTACCTAACTCAGAGCCGACATGTTCGATAAGATTCTGATTGCTAATCGGGGAGAAATTGCTCTCCGTATCCAACGCGCGTGCCGCGAGTTGGGAATTAAAACTGTAGTGGTTTACTCCACTGCAGACAAAGAAGCGAAATATGTAAAACTTGCTGATGAAGCCGTTTGCATTGGGCCAGCTCCATCACCACTGAGCTACCTCAATATGCCTGCGATTATTTCTGCAGCAGAGGTAACTGATGCTGAGGCGATTCATCCGGGCTACGGTTTTCTCTCAGAAAATGCGGACTTTGCAGAGCGTGTAGAAAAATCAGGTTTTGCATTTATTGGGCCCACTGCGGCATCCATTCGCTTGATGGGCGACAAAGTTTCTGCCAAGCGCGCCATGATTAAAGCTGGTGTACCTTGCGTGCCAGGATCTGAAGGTGCACTACCCGATGACCCCAAAGAAATTATTGCCACTGCCAAACGGGTTGGGTATCCGGTGATCATTAAGGCTGCTGGCGGTGGTGGCGGACGCGGCATGCGGGTGGTGCACACCGAAGCTGCACTGATTAACGCCGTCAACATGACTCGTGAAGAGGCGGGTCGCGCTTTTGGCAACCCAGAAGTCTACATGGAGAAGTTTTTAGAAAAACCTCGCCACGTAGAGATTCAGATTTTGGCTGACACCCATGGCAGCGCTATTTGGTTAGGTGAGCGTGATTGCTCTATGCAACGTCGCCACCAAAAAGTCATTGAAGAAGCTCCAGCGCCAGGCATAGATCGCCGCTTGATTGCCAAGATTGGTGAGCGTTGTGCTGAAGCCTGTCGCAAAATTGGCTATCGCGGTGCAGGTACCTTCGAATTTCTCTATGAAAACGGTGAATTTTTCTTCATCGAGATGAATACCCGTGTTCAAGTCGAGCACCCTGTTACTGAAATGATTACTGGTGTGGATATTGTTCAAGAGCAGATTCGCATTGCTGCCGGCCTCAAACTGTCTTATCGCCAAAAAGACATTGTTTTCCGTGGCCACGCGATTGAATGTCGTCTGAATGCAGAAGATCCATTCAAGTTCACACCCAGTCCAGGGAAAATTGGCTCATTCCACATGCCTGGCGGGCCCGGTATTCGCGTTGACTCGCATGCCTACAGTGGATATGTGGTTCCCTCAAATTACGATTCCATGATCGGTAAGTTGATTTCTTACGGCAACACTCGCGAGCAAGCAATTCGTCGCATGCAAATCGCCCTCTCTGAGATGGTGATTGATGGCATTACAACGAATGTACCCCTGCACCGTGAGCTCATGCTTGACCCCAACTTCATTGAGGGTGGTACTAGCATTCACTACTTGGAGCATCGCTTAGAAGAGCAAGCTGCAAGTCGCGGCAAGCCCTAATCTCCAGCTAATGCGAGCGCTCCATGTCTTATCGTGAACTGGTTTTCACGGTAGCAGCTGAAACCGCAGAACCTTTGGGTGATGCCCTTTTGGAGTTGGGCGCCCTATCGGTTACGGTAGAAGATGATGCTGCCGGTGGTTACGATGAGAATCCGCTTTATGGGGAACCTGGCCTCAGCCCAGAAGTCCTCGCATGGGATAGGTCATCCGTTACTGCACTCTTTAATCCCGAGATTGATGAATCTGGCAGCGTAGAATTTATTCCACAATTGCTTGCCTCGCTTCAAGAAGCGGGTTTTGCCCTATCAACACCCGAAGAAAAAATTGTTGAAGAACAAGATTGGGTGAGACTAACTCAGAGCCAGTTTGCACCAATTCAGATCGGCAAACGTATTTGGGTAGTGCCATCTTGGCACGATGCTCCGACTGATCCCAATGCGATCTGCTTAGCAGTAGATCCGGGTTTAGCTTTTGGCACTGGCAGCCATCCAACGACGCATTTATGTCTACTTTGGCTCGAAGGACAAAGCAAACTGCAAAATCAAAGTTTGCTCGATTACGGTTGTGGCTCAGGTATTTTGGCGATTGCTGCCGCAAAACTCGGTTGCAATCCCGTAGTTGGCACCGATATTGATCCCCAGGCAATGGTTGCAGCACGCAGCAACGCAGAAATCAACGGCACGCAAATTCAATTTGTTTTACCCAACGAAGATGCACCAGAACTTGCAGCACGAACGAAGTACGACATTGTGATGGCCAACATTTTGGCTAATCCATTGCAGGTACTAGCACCAGCATTGGTGAACAAAATGCGCGTCGGTGGTCAAATTGTCCTATCTGGGGTGCTTGCGCGCCAAGCTGATGAGGTGATTGCCACCTACAGCCAGTGGCTAACCCTATCTGTTTGGAAAGAAAATGATGGCTGGGTTTGCTTACACGGCACTCTCAAAAAATCATCCGCTTTTGCTGCACCTGCTCAAAAAAAAACTGTTAAGGCAGTTTTACTAGTCTGTTTTTTTACTCTGCTGTTGGTGTTTGGCGAGCATCTTTCTAGAAATTTTTTGCTTCCAGCACTAGCGCCGCGTGTTGATGGCAGCTCAAGTGAGTTATCTGTGCACGCTTTTTCTGCATTGCAACGCGTAGATGAAAAATTGTGTGCCGCACTAGGCTGCATTAATCGCCCTGTGAGCGATTTTGCTGCATGGAAAATAACTTCGGTCACCTTATCCTCTGAAAACGCTGTAGGGGGCCTTAAATCGTCTGCAAACCAATCACTCTTGCAAGTTGAAATACAAAATCGTCTTGCGCTGGCTGTTTTGCCTCCGAATTTAGAAATCTCTCTCACAGATGCTGAAGAATCTGAGATCAAAACCATTCAACTAACACCGAAAGAATGGTTGCCGATAACTTGGCAAGAATCTCCTCCTGAATTTTTGCGCAAGGGCATCCCTTCGGGTGAACTTATTCAAACCGAATTACCCATTCTTTTGCCGCAGAATGCTGCTGGCTATCGAGTGCGCGCGTTTTACCCATAGCGCTCTGGTTTTTTCTTTATTCTGTATCCCCATTCTTTACCTATCGTCATCCTCACACACCTTACTGAAAGCAATTTATGGCTAGCTTGATCTGCGGTTCTATCGCTTACGACACCATCATGAACTTTGAGGGCAAATTTGCCGATCAAATCCTGCCGGACCAGATTCATATTCTGAATGTCGCCTTCCTGGTACCAACCATGCGCCGTGAATTCGGTGGTTGTGCAGGCAATATTGCTTACAACTTACATCTCTTGGGTGGTGACGCCATCATCATGGCAACCGTTGGTGGTGACGCGGCTCCCTACATGACGCATCTTCAAGATCTGAAGATTGATCCAACCCATATTCGTCAAATTGACCAAGCATTCACAGCGCAGGCGATGATCACAACTGATCAGGCCAATAACCAAATTACCGCCTTTCATCCTGGTGCCATGGGTGAATCCCACCTCAATCAAGTTTCTGCGGTGGTCGCTGAGCGCAGCAAAAACTCCAAGGGTCCCGCCAAGTTTGGCATCGTTGCTCCCGATGGACGCCAAGGGATGTGGGAACACTGCCATCAGCTGGCTGAAGCAAACATTCCCTTTATTTTTGATCCAGGCCAAGGATTACCAATGTTTGATGGGCCTGAACTGCTCGAGTTAGTTGAAATTGCCAGCTATCTCGCTGTGAATGACTATGAGGGTGAAATGCTTTCCAAAAGAACCGGACTTAGCCTCAAAACAATTGCTGAGCGAGTGAAGGCATTGATAGTCACCAAGGGTGCCGAAGGTGCCGAAATTTACTCTGATGGCAAATGCATTTCTATTCCGCCAGTTCCAGCAGCCAAAGTGATCGACCCAACTGGGTGCGGAGATGCATTCCGAGGTGGATTACTGTTTGGACTTGAGAATGGTATGGATTGGGAAACTACCGGCCGGCTTGCTAGCCTAATGGGATCCATCAAAATTAGCCATCAAGGCCCCCAAAATCATCAGCCCAGCAAAGATGAGATCGCCGGACAATTTAAAACCGCTTTCGGCTTTAGCTACTAAATCCAAATCAATATTAAGCAACTGGCAATAAAAAAGGGGTCTCGTTAGAGACCCCTTCGAGTAACACCCGTCTGTTTAAGGACGTGTGCCAGTTGGGAAGGGCCAAGCAGCGGCGGTTGTTGCCAATGCAGCTTTCTTAGCCGCGGGCTTTTTTACAGCAGAGCCCGCTTTCTTCGCAGCAGGCTTACTTACTTTTTTTTTACTACGCGCTTCTTTGCAGCTGGACGCTTAGCGGCAGCTTTTTTAGCAGCTGGACGCTTCTTAGCAGCTGGACGCTTAGCGGCAGCTTTTTTAGCAGCTGGACGCTTAGCAGCAGCTTTTTTAGCAGCAGGACGCTTAGCAGCAGCTTTTTTAGCAGCAGGACGCTTCTTAGCTACTTTTTTAGCAGCTGGTTTTTTAGCAGTAGCTTTTTTAGCAGCTGGACGCTTAGCGGCTACTTTTTTCTTAGCAGCTGGTTTCTTTGCAGCAGGTTTTTTCTTGGCGATTGCCATAGTCATACTCCTTCACGTGAGGATTAATACAAACTACCGATTAAGAAGACCCGACCACTCATTTCCGCTTGGTTTTGCAACCATTTGGATTTGACGAGCGAGCCATTCATCGGCGCGCGGCTTGATGCTAAGTGCTGCACGCTAATGAATCCTGGAAAAAAAGCCGTGGCCCCAAAGGACAACGGCTTCTTAAATGTGTTGGAAAAAGCAGAGAGGATAGCCCAGACACCCTTAAACAAGGGTTTTCGGATTTGAGTCTGGTTTTGTTGATTACTAATACTATCCAACCGTCTAATCTCCTATTTAGCCAGCTGTACGCTTATTTACTACTCCCAACTTAGCGCACCACCGGTTTGATACTCAATAACGCGTGTCTCAAAAAAGTTTCGTTCTTTTTTCAGATCAATCATTTCTGACATCCATGGAAATGGATTCTCTTCATTTGGGAACATCGCGTCAAGTCCTATTTGCAAACATCTGCGATTACAAATGTATCTTAAGTAACCTTTGAACATCGGAGCGTTCAATCCGAGTACTCCGCGAGGCATCGTATCTTCGGCATAACGGTACTCTAATTCGACTGCTTTTTCGAAGATAGATTTGATCTCGTCTTTGAACGCGGAAGTCCATAACTGCGGGTTCTCCAGCTTGATTTGGTTAATCAAATCGATACCAAAATTGCAGTGCATGGACTCGTCCCGAAGGATGTATTGATACTGCTCAGCAGCACCCGTCATTTTGTTTTGACGACCCATTGCAAGTATTTGCGTAAAACCAACATAAAAGAACAAACCTTCCATCACACAAGCAAAAACAATCAGTGAACGGAGCAAAGTTTGGTCGGCTTCTAATGTCCCAGTCTTGAAATTTGGGTTGGTCAATACATCAATATAAGGAATTAAGAACTCATCTTTAGCGCGAATTGAGTCGATCTCGTGATACGCATTGAAGATTTCAGACTGATCTAGACCCAAAGATTCCACAATATATTGGTACGCATGGGTATGAATTGCCTCTTCAAAAGCCTGGCGCAATAGGTATTGGCGGCATTCTGGAGCGGTAATGTGGCGATATGTACCCAAGACAATGTTGTTTGCTGCCAAAGAATCGGCGGTAGTGAAGAAACCCAAGTTGCGCTTGATGATGCGACGCTCATCTTCAGTGAGACCGTTAGGATCTTTCCAAAGCGCGATATCGCGGTTCATATTGATCTCTTGTGGCATCCAATGGTTTGCACAACCAGCCAAATACTTCTCCCATGCCCACTTGTATTTAAACGGAACCAACTGATTGACGTCAGTCTTCGCGTTGATAACGCGTTTATCAGCTGCATTTACACGCAAGGCTGCACCACCCGCTAGGTTGGCAGACTCTACTGGTGCAGCTGTCGCTGTTTGTGGTG
The DNA here is from genome assembly GCF_018687495.1 of Polynucleobacter sp. MWH-Svant-W18. Taxonomy (NCBI): domain Bacteria; kingdom Pseudomonadati; phylum Pseudomonadota; class Betaproteobacteria; order Burkholderiales; family Burkholderiaceae; genus Polynucleobacter; species Polynucleobacter sp. MWH-Svant-W18. Next base: position 194,079 of record NZ_CP061293.1, on the reverse strand, counting down.
CCATTGCCACTTGATCTGGCTGTGGGCGTTGTGGCTCCACTGCAACCGGCTGCGGTGCAAGACCAGCTTTCGCTAGTGCTGGAGCAACTTCTTCTTCCCAATTCAACATAACTTTCTCCTAAATTCTTCTATTTCTGACCAATAAGCAAATGGCTTATTGGCATGCTTCACATTCTTCAAAGCCGGCATCGCCTGGGCGCATTGTGCAAACTGGGCCATCGGCTTCTACTGCGCCAGCCGCACTTGCTGCAGCTGCAGCATCAGTGCCGTTTACGCCACCACCGCTAGATACTGAGTTCAATTGACCGCTAGCCACTGTGGATTTCTCAACGTGGGTTGCAGCCATAGTGCGGAGGTAATAAGTAGTCTTCAAACCACGCAACCAGGCCAACTTGTAGGTGTCATCCAACTTCTTACCAGATGCACCAGCCATGTAGATATTCAATGACTGGGCTTGGTCAATCCATTTTTGACGACGGGACGCTGCCTCAACCAACCAGGTTGGTTCAACTTCAAAAGCAGTCGCATACAAATCGCGCAAATCTTGTGGAATGCGATCAATCTTCGACAAAGTACCGTCAAAGTACTTCAAATCAGCAATCATCACTTCGTCCCAGAGGCCACGATCCTTCAAATCACGGACCAAGTACTCGTTTACCACTGTGAACTCACCTGAAAGATTAGATTTCACGAACAAGTTCTGGAATGTCGGCTCGATACAAGCGGATACCCCAATGATGTTAGAAATAGTTGCTGTAGGGGCAATCGCTACGCAATTGGAGTTACGCATACCGTGTTGCTTAATACGAGCACGCAAACCACTCCAGTCCATGGTGGAGGAGTTATCCACCTCTACATACCCGCCACGCTCTTGCGCCAACAAGGCGACTGAGTCTTGTGGGAGGATGCCGCGATCCCATAAGGAACCCTTGTAGGTGCTATACACGCCACGCTCTTCAGCCAACTCGCAAGAAGCTTGGTATGCGTAGTAGCAAACCGCTTCCATAGAGGAATCAGCAAACTTCACAGCTTCATCGCTTGCATAAGGAATACGTTGCATATGCAAGCAATCCTGGAAGCCCATGATGCCCATACCGACTGGACGATGCTTGAGGTTGGAATTACGTGCTTTAGCAACAGCGTAGTAGTTGATATCAATCACGTTATCGAGCATGCGCATTGCAGTACGTACTGTTTTCTGGAGCTTCTCGTGATCCAAGATCAATTTACCGTTTGCATCGGTAGTCATGTGCGCAGTTAAGTTCACAGAACCCAGGTTACAAACAGCAATCTCGTCCTCATTAGTATTGAGAGTGATCTCAGTACAGAGGTTGGATGAGTGAACTACGCCAATATGCTGCTGCGGGCTACGGATATTACAAGGATCTTTGAAAGTGATCCATGGGTGACCGGTTTCAAATAACATACCAAGCATCTTGCGCCACAATTGTTGCGCTGGGATTCTGCGGAATGGCTTCAATTCACCACGATCTGCTTTTTGCTCATAGGCAACATAAGCTTCTTCGAAGGCTTTACCAAACTTGTCATGCAAATCCGGAGTATTAGATGGGGAGAACAAAGTCCAGTCACCGTTTTCCATGACACGCTTCATGAACAAGTCAGGAATCCAGTTAGAAGTATTCATGTCATGCGTACGGCGACGGTCATCGCCAGTGTTCTTGCGCAACTCCAAGAATTCTTCAATGTCTAAGTGCCATGTTTCCAGGTAGGCACAAACCGCACCCTTACGCTTACCACCTTGGTTCACTGCAACTGCTGTGTCATTCACTACTTTCAAGAATGGCACAACACCTTGAGATTTACCGTTTGTACCTTTGATATGACTACCCAATGCACGCACATTAGTCCAGTCGTTACCCAAGCCACCAGCAAACTTAGACAGGAGTGCATTTTCTTTCAACGCTTCGTAAATACCATCAAGGTCATCTTCAACTGTTGTCAAGTAGCAGCTAGAAAGCTGTGGACGTGTAGTTGCTGAGTTAAACAATGTTGGTGTACTGGACATGAAATCAAATGTTGAGAGAATTTCATAGAACTCGATTGCGCGACGCTCACGATCCAACTCATTCATGGCCAAGCCCATTGCAACGCGCATAAAGAAAGCTTGTGGCATTTCAATACGACGGTCTTCAATGTGCAAGAAATAACGGTCATACAAAGTTTGCAGACCAAGGTAGTTGAACTGCAAGTCACGGCTAGCGTTCAAGGCTGCAGCCAAACGTGGCAGGTCAAACTCACGCATACGCGGATCTAATAACTCTGCAGAAATGCCTTCGTTGATGTACTTTGCAAAGTAAGTGCTGTACTCAGCTTGTGTATCGCCTTGCAATACTTCTTTACCAAAAATCTCTTTACGAATCACGTGCATCAAGATGCGAGCAGTTACCTGGCTGTATGCAGGATCTTTTTCGATCAAAGTACGAGAAGCCAAGATAGCGGAGTCATACACTTGCGCCATTGGCACGCCGTCATACAAATTCTTGATAGTCTCAGTGATGATTGGGCTTGCGTCAATGTGGTTACCCAAACCTTCGCATGCAGCTTCAATGACCGTACGCAATGCAGCCATATCGAGGTATTTCTCAACACCGTTATCGCTTACTTTGATGCCGGATTCATTAGCCTGGTTGGCAGCTTGTGTTTCTGGGGATATTTCTTGTTGGGCAGCGCGCTCTTGATTGCGCTTTTCGCGATAGAGAACGTAGGCACGAGCAACGTTGTGCTCACCACTGCGCATCAAAGCCAATTCAACTTGGTCTTGAATATCTTCAATATGGAAAGTACCGCCATTAGGACGGCTACGCAATAAAGCACGTACAACTGAATGCGTTAATTGCTCTACTTGTTCACGAACGCGCGCAGAGGCTGCACCTTGGCCGCCATTAACTGCTAAAAATGCTTTGGTTACTGCGATCGCAATTTTGGATGGCTCAAATGCCACCACTGAACCATTGCGGCGAATAATTTTGTAGTCAGACAATTGGGTTGCTTGGCTACCGCCAACACCTCCGGCTACAAAGCCGGCAGAAGGAGCTTGATTAATAGCTCCGGCAGGACTCATTCCTGGATTATTGGCTCCAGATTGCTGGCCTGCTGTCTGTGGATTGGCGTATGTCATGTTGCTCCTGCTTATATATAGTGATTTGGACAAAATATCGTTAAAAAACAATGGGGTATTGCGGGATTCAAAACACTACATCTAGTGCTTCGAAGTGCATTTGACACTAAGTATAGGGAAATATTTAGCCTTTGGTAAGTTTTTTCTGACAATTCTGTATTAGTATTTTTACTAAGTTTTCAGCTATTTTTGGGGTCATTTTGGTGCGGATTTTTTTGCCCTTTTTAGCTAAAGGCTAAAAAAGTGAGCGTATGCTCACATACATCAATTGGTCCTAACGAGAAACTAAACCGTAGGGCAATTTTTCTGTCGAAATACCTGTCTCTTTTTGGAACTTTATCCAATCGAAATATTTTCCAGGGTCAGTTTTGCGCTCTGGAGCAATATCACTGTGTCCTGCACATTGCAGATTAGGGTAGCCTGCCGACAACTGCTGCACCAAGTTTGCCAATGCGGTGTATTGCACATCATCAAAAGGGGTATCCCCATCACCCTCTAGTTCGATACCAATTGAGAAATCATTACATCGTTCTCTGCCCAGAAAGCTTGATGCCCCAGCATGCCATGCCCTATCTTGAGTAGAGACAAACTGAATGCACTCTCCGACACGGGTAATTAAAAAATGGCTAGAAACTTTTTGGTCTGCAATCTCTGCAAAATAAGAATGGGCAGTTGGATCTAATTTATTTTGAAAAAAATCCACGATGTAGCGGCTTGATGCCTGATTTTTAAATTCTCCCGGCGGAAGACTAATGTGATGAATGACCAGCACATCCGGATTAATACCCTCTGGCCTTGCATCTTTATTTGGTGACATCCGCCAAGCAGCGTTACCAATCCAGCCGTGTTGATCTAAGTTGTTGAGATGTTCATTTGAGCAATAAAACCGGTGCTCATGCGCAATAGCGGCCGACTGGGGAAGATGCACTTTGCAATATTGACATTGCACCATTGCCTCTGGTTTTATAAGGGTCTGAGTCTTATTGGGCTGAGTTTTTCCAGCATTCTCTTGATCAAACTTTGCCTGCTTTTTTTTCTTGAGCCAAAGATAAAAAAGGCCTGCGCCAGCAAACAGTAAGAGCCACTTAAACAAGGATCATACTCTCTGAAGAATCACTTCCAACACAAAGCGGCTACCAACATACGCTAGCAGTAAAGCAGTGTAAGCGCTCAATACCCAGCGAATCGCTGCCCTACCGCGTAGACCAACACGCCAGCGTGCAATGAGTAAGCCGCCAAATAAAACCCAAGATATCAATGCAAAAATAGTTTTGTGATCAAAGACTAGTGGTCGACCAAACAAGGTTTGTGAAAACAGTAAGCCTGAAAATACCGTGAGAGTCAGGAGGGCAAAGCCGACATAGAGCAAGTTAAAAAGCAGACTTTCCATGGTCATCAAAGGCGGTAACTCTTCTAGCCAATGGGCGGCACGGCTATTGGGAACGATTGCAAGTTGGCGATGGAGTGCGCGGTCTTGTACGCTCATCAACATCGCATGCATCGCAGCCAAACTCAGGAGGCCAACTGAAATGGTTGCCACGATAAAGTGACCCTTGAACCAAGGGTCAGAAACCGCTTTTGCTGATAGCAGTGTTCCCGGAAAAATATTTGGGAGTAAGGCGCAAACGCAGGCAAAAAACAATACCATCCAACGCAAACTGGAGATCGGCAAAAACCAAGACTGAAACCAGTAAAAAGCTAGGCCAACCCAGGCAATTAGAGATAAATCTTGGGCAAAGCCAAATACAAAACCTTGTGGCGTAAAGACAGAATCATGCAATTGAAAGCCATGAATCAATAAAACGATCAAAATCGCCGCCTGAATGAACCCAGTAAATAGAGATGACTCCGCGCCACCCTTGGCTCTTAAGCTCAAAACAAGCAAAAGTAGCAAGTAAAGTGCCGATGGCAGCCAGCCAGAACTTGAGTAACCTAAAATATCCATCTGGAAAGTCTAATCGATAAATGCTAGAGAACCTCACCGACCGCCTATCACGCGTTGTTAAAACAATGCGTGGGCAAGCCCGCCTGACTGAAGCCAATACCTCAGAAATGCTGCGGGAGATCCGCCTAGCCTTATTGGAGGCTGACGTAGCCCTTCCTGTAGTCAAGTCTTTGCTTGAACAAATTAAATTCAAAGCCCTTGGCGAAGAAGTGGTTGGCAGCCTGAGTCCTGGACAGGCACTTGTTGGCGTAGTTCAACGCGAGCTCGCCCAAGTCATGCAAGGTGACACTAATCAAAGCGGTGAACTGAATTTAGCCACCCAACCTCCAGCGGTCATTTTGATGGCAGGTCTACAAGGTGCTGGTAAAACGACTTCGGTTGGCAAGTTAGCCAAGTGGCTGCAAGAGAAAAAGAAAAAGAAAGTATTGACCGTATCGTGTGACGTGTATCGTCCTGCGGCGATCGAGCAATTGGAAACTGTTACCAAGCAGGTCGGTGCAGAATTTTTCCCGAGCAACATCAACCAAAAACCAAACGATATTGCTCTCGCAGCACTCGATTGGGCCCGTCGCCATTATTTTGATGTAGTTATTGTCGATACCGCAGGTCGCCTCGGTATTGATGAAGCACTCATGCAAGAGATCAAAACTTTGCATGCAAGCCTAAACCCTATCGAAACCTTGTTCGTAGTGGATGCCATGCTCGGACAGGATGCCGTCAACACAGCTAAGGCTTTCCATGAAGCCTTACCCCTGACAGGCGTGATCCTCACCAAGCTAGATGGTGACTCTCGTGGTGGTGCCGCGCTATCTGTGCGACAGGTCACAGGTGTGCCACTCAAATTTATTGGCGTAGCCGAGAAAATGGATGGCCTGGAGGAATTTGATGCCGAGCGCATGGCCAATCGTATTTTGGGTATGGGCGATATCCTGGCATTAGTAGAGCAAGCCCAGCAACATGTGGATGTTGCTAAAGCAGAAAAGCTTGCTAGCAAAATTTCTAAAGGTGGCTTTGATCTTGGAGACTTCCGCGATCAGCTCATGCAAATGCAGCAGATGGGTGGCATGGCTAGTTTGATGGATAAGCTCCCAAGTCAAGTAGCGCAAGCTGCCTCTAAAACAAATCTGAGCAACGCTGACAAACAAACCAAACGGATGCGCGGCATTATTGATAGCATGACTCCACGCGAACGTAGTAAGCCAGAACTACTCAAGGCAAGCCGTAAACGCCGCATTGCCGCTGGTGCTGGCGTAGAAGTACAAGAAGTAAATCGCCTGCTTGCTCAGTTTGAGCAAATGCAAACGATGATGAAACAATTTAAGGGTGGGAAGATGGCGCGCACCATGGCGACCATGGCTGCAAAAGGAGCCGCCAAGGGTATCGGCGGCCTCTTTAAAAAATAAACTCAGTCAATCTTGCAAAGCGTTTAGTGAATAGCGGTCTTTGCTGCTTGCACGGCAGCAATCACTTTAGCCTTGATGTCTACCAGCGGAATGTTTTGCGATTCAGCATCAGTGCGGCCTTTAAATTCCACTTGCGCATCTGCCAAACCACGATCGCCGATCACTACCCGGAATGGCGCGCCAATCAACTCCCAGTCCGCAAACATCGCACCCGGACGCTCATTGCGATCATCCAAGATCACATCAATACCGGCTGCAAGTAATTCATCATGCAGTTGATCACAGGCAGCCTTAACGGCTTCTGATTTATCGTAACCCATTGGGCAAATAACCACTTCAAAAGGTGCCATGGAGATCGGCCAAATAATGCCGCGCTCATCATGACCTTGCTCGATAGCAGCACCCAATAAACGAGTCACTCCAATTCCATAGCAACCCATCACCATAGGTTGTGCTTTGCCTTGTTGATCAAGGTATGTGCAGCCCATTGCTTCAGAATAACGTGTTCCCAATTGGAATACATGCCCCACCTCAATACCGCGACAGATATCAACAACACCTTTACCGTCTGGTGATGGATCGCCAATCATGGCATTACGAATATCTATAACCATTGGTTCAGGTAAATCACGGCCCCAGTTCACACCAGTTAAATGATGGCCAGCATCATTTGCACCACAAACAAAATCAGACATATTGGCAACGGTCCGATCAGCGACCACTGTGACATCTCCGCTTACACCAACAGGACCTAAATAACCTGCAGGGGCATTGCATGCCCGCTGAATCTCAGTCTCTGTAGCAAAACGCGACTCAGCCAAGCCCGGCACTTTGCTCGCCTTTACTTCATTGAGCTCATGATCTCCGCGCACCAACAACATAAACAGTTTGGCAGGGCCTTTTTCTTGATCGGCAGCAAACAACAAAGACTTCACAGTCTTTTCTAGTGGAATATTTAAGAACTTCGCAACTTCCGCACAATGAGTTTTATCGGGTGTTGCAACCTTACTCATTGGTGCAGAAGCAGTAGCACGCGTAGCAATCAATGCAAGCGACTCTGCCGCCTCCAGATTGGCTGCGTAGTCGGAATTAGGGCAATATACAATGGCATCTTCTCCAGTATCTGCAATCACGTGAAACTCTTGACTTCCTGAACCGCCAATCGCACCGTTATCTGCAGTGACTGCACGAAACTTAAGCCCCATGCGCTTAAAAATGCGGGTGTAAGCATCAAACATGATTTGATAGGACTTCTTCAAACCTTCCGCATCACGATCAAACGAATAGGCATCTTTCATGCTGAATTCACGGCCACGCATAATGCCAAAACGCGGGCGGCGCTCATCACGGAACTTCGTTTGAATTTGATAGAAATTGACTGGAAGTTGTTTATAACTCTTGATTTCATTGCGAGCTAAATCTGTAATAACCTCTTCTGAGGTTGGCTGAATCAAAAAGTCACGATCATGACGATCTTTAATGCGGAGTAATTCAGGGCCCATCTTTTCCCAGCGACCCGTTTCTTGCCACAATTCAGCTGGCTGGATCATCGGCATGAGCAACTCAATTGCACCCGCACGATTCATTTCTTCGCGAATAATGTTTTCCACCTTGCGAATCACTTTCAAGCCGAGCGGCAAATAGTTGTAGATGCCTGCACTGAGCTTGCGAATTAAGCCTGCCCGCACCATGAGTTTGTGCGAAACCACCTCAGCGTCAGAGGGGGCTTCTTTTAACGTTGCGAGAAATGATTGTGATGCTTTCATGTATGGATATAATCAAATCATTGATTTTAAAGGATTTGAGGCACGATCATGCTTGACCGTGAAGGGTATCGCCCCAATGTCGGCATTGTCCTCCTTAATAGCCGTAACGAGGTTTTCTGGGGAAAACGCGTTGGGCAGCATTCGTGGCAGTTCCCGCAGGGCGGGATTCAGCATGGTGAGAGCCCTGAGCAGGCTATGTACCGCGAATTGCATGAGGAAGTTGGCTTGCTGCCGGAACATGTCCAAATTATTGGACGGACTAGGGATTGGCTTCGCTATGACGTCCCTGAGGAATACCTGCGCCGTCAACATGCCACACGCATTCACCGCACCGCTTATCGCGGCCAAAAACAAATCTGGTTTCTTTTGCGCTTAGTAGGTTTAGATAGCGATATTCAATTGCGTGCCTCAGACCACCCAGAATTTGATGCCTGGCGCTGGGTTCCATTCTGGATTCAGCTAGACGCAGTGATTGACTTTAAGCGTGAGGTCTATGAGTTAGCCTTGTCAGAACTTGCTCGCTACCTTTCTAGAGGTCTACGTATGCAGCAGCTTGCTTGGGGAACTCCGCTCGATCTAATCCAATCCTTTTACGCCGGCAACGAAGATCAAAACAAAGCACCTACCAAATCGGATAAAGAAAAATGAATATCAGTTTTCGCAAAATCAGTGGCTATACGATCAGCATTTGCATTACAAGTACATTGATCGCTTGTGCTGGCGACCCAATGGAAAGCGGGCTTGATCCTTACGCTCCGATGGTCTTTAAGGAGGGTGTTACAACGATGCCCCTCAATCCACCAAATCCAGGCACTCTAATACCTTTCTATGTTTCAGAAACGACGATCTTTAAATTTGCGGTGGATACCGACTCAATTTCAATCGGCAAAGATGGGGTTACACGCTACATTGTCGTGATGACGAACCCCAGCGGTGAAAAGCAAGCACAGTATGAAGGCATTCGTTGTGACTCATTCCAGTGGCGCCTGTACGGAACACTGGAAAATAATGTTTGGAGAGAAAATCCTCTATCGTCATGGAGAGCGATTCCAACCGTTGTCCCAAACCGCTATCAAGCAGCTCTAGCTCAAGGTGCATTTTGCAATTTCACCAGCCAAGAGAAAAACATGGCTACGATTCAGAAATCGCTAAACCCCAATAACTTTACTGGTGGTACTCAGCCCAGCAATTCATTTGGAATAATTGCGAATTAAGTATTTTTGCTTGAAGTAAGGTGCGTTCCAATATTTTCACCCGCCAAAAGTCGGGTAAGAATATTAGGTTCGCGCCCAGAGGCAATCACCGTGGTGGCACCAGTTTGAGCAGCTACTTTAGCAGCCAGGACTTTAGTCAACATGCCGCCCTTACTCAGCTCACTGGCAGCGCCACCCGCCATTTTCTCCAAGGCAGGATCCCCAGCAATTGCATGAGTTAACAAAGTGGCATTAGGATTTTGACGTGGATCTGCAGTATATAAACCACCCTGATCAGTCAAAATCACTAAGAGATCTGCATAAATTAAATTTGCAACTAAAGCTGCGAGACTATCGTTGTCGCCAAACTTAATTTCATCAGTGACTACAGTGTCATTCTCATTAATGATCGGAACGACCCCTAGCTTCAATAGCGTATCCAAAGTTGCTTTCGCATTAGCATTGCGCTCAGGATTCGCCAAATCCGCATTGGTTAGCAAAATCTGAGCGCTGTGCAAGTTGAAACGCGCAAAACAACTTTCGTAAACCTGTACCAAACCCATCTGACCCACTGCAGCTGCGGCCTGTAGTTGATGAATTTCTTGTGGGCGTTTTGTCCAACCCAGACGCTGCATACCTTCAGCAATCGCCCCAGAGCTCACCATGAGCACTTGATGACCCGCCCTTAAAAGGGTTGCCATCTGCTCAGCCCACATTCCAATCGCAGCATGGTCTAAACCCTCACCGTTATTGGTGACAAGGCTAGAGCCTACTTTAACAACGATGCGTTTAGTTTGAGTGGTGTTCATAACATCTTGCAGTGTGAATGAATACTTTAATCCGGTTTTTTATCTTCTAACTGATCTTGGTAACGAGGATCTTGAGCACGCTCATCTATCTCATCTCGATTGCGACGCACAGAATCTAAGTAATCTTGCAAGGCATAACAAAGCTTATCGCAACCCAGTCCAGTCAAAGCAGAAATCTCAAATGTTGGGCCTTCCCACTTAAACTTTTTCACAAAGTCAGCGACAACTTTCTTGCGGTCCTCTTCGGGAATCATATCGACTTTGTTCAACACTAACCAGCGTGGCTTCTCAACCAAGGCTTCATCATATTTACGCAATTCATTGACAATCGCATTGGCATCGGCAACGGGATCAACGTTCTCATCAAATGGAGCGAGATCAACCAGGTGCAATAGCACGCCAGTACGTTGTAAGTGGCGCAAGAAGCGGTGGCCTAAGCCAGCACCTTCAGCAGCTCCTTCAATCAAACCTGGAATATCCGCAATCACAAAACTACGTTCATTGCCGACTCGCACCACACCCAAATTTGGATGCAAGGTAGTAAATGGATAATCCGCAATTTTTGGACGTGCATTAGAAACCGCAGTAATCAATGTCGACTTACCCGCATTTGGCATGCCCAACAAACCCACATCTGCCAATACCTTTAATTCCAGCTTGAGCTTGCGACGCTCACCTGGCTTGCCATTGGTCTTTTGACGCGGAGCTCTGTTTGTAGAACTCTTAAAGTGAATATTGCCCCAACCACCAACACCACCCTGCGCTAAACAAAGACGCTCGCCATGAGTTGTTAAGTCAGCAATCGGCTCGCCAGTTTCGTAATCAGCGATGATGGTACCTACTGGCATACGCAATTCAATATCGTCGCCTGCGCGGCCATAGCAATCAGCGCCTCGCCCTGGTTCACCGTTTTTTGCAGTGTGTGTTTTAGCGTAGCGATAGTCGATCAAGGTATTAATGTTGCGATCGGCAATAGCCCAAACGCTTCCGCCCTTGCCGCCATCACCGCCATCAGGTCCACCAAATTCAATGAACTTTTCACGGCGCATAGACGCGCTTCCGGCGCCACCTTGGCCAGCTATGACTTCAATACGCGCTTCGTCTATAAATTTCATGAATAAAAAAGGCCTCGCTTAGCGAGGCCTGTTCCTAAGAGTTAAATTCGGAATAAATCTGAATCAAACGAGTCTCAGTCAGGCGCCTTATGAACGAGGCAAAACTGAAACTTGGGCCTTCTTCAATGCACCCTTAACGCTAAATTCCACTTGGCCGTCAACTAAGGCAAACAAAGTGTGATCCTTACCAATACCAACATTAGCACCCGGATGAACACGTGTGCCACGTTGACGAATGATGATGCTGCCAGCATTAATTTGCTCGCCGCCAAATACCTTAACGCCTAGGCGTTTCGATTCTGAGTCGCGGCCATTTCGTGTTGAGCCGCCGCCTTTTTTCTGTGCCATATCTTTCTCCTACCCTGAATTAGGCTTTAATCGTGTTGATCAAAATTTCAGTGAAATTCTGACGATGGCCTTGGTGCTTTTGATAATGCTTGCGACGGCGCATCTTAAAGATTGTCACTTTATCGTGACGTCCTTGGGAGACGACAGTGGCCATCACAGCTGCACCATTAACCAACGGATCACCCAATTTCAGTGAAGCGCCTTCGCCAACGGCGAGGACTTGGTCAAGAGTGATTTCGCTGCCGATTTCCGCTGGTATCTGTTCTATTTTCAATTTTTCGCCTGCAGCAACTTTATATTGTTTGCCACCGGTTTTTATGACCGCGTACATGGTTTGAAACCTCAATTAATATCTACATTTAAGCTAATCCACCCTGGAGAAGCTAAGCCCATTATTATATCTTGCATGACGAGCACTGTCAAAATCAATGACTTAAGCCAAATCCTGGCCCCGATTGCCTTAGATTTCAAGGCCTTAGATGGGGTCATTCGTGAGCGATTAGCCTCAAAAGTTGCCTTAATTGACCAAATTTCGACCTATATCATCCACGCAGGCGGAAAACGGGTAAGACCAGCCCTTTTGATGCTGGTAGCCAAGGCACTGGCCAATGGCCAGGAAACCTCCCATTCCCTAGAAATGGCAGCGGTAGTGGAATTTATCCATACTGCCACCCTCCTTCACGATGATGTTGTAGACGAATCCACCCTCAGAAGGGGGCGAGAAACCGCAAATGCCGCTTTTGGTAATGCCGCCAGCGTTTTAGTGGGGGATTTTCTCTACTCCAGGGCATTTCAGATGATGGTTAGCCCAAATGACCTTCGGGTCATGCAAATCCTATCGGATGCCACCAACACGATTGCCGAGGGTGAGGTTTTACAACTCCTGAACATGAACGATCCAGAGGTGGATGAGGCAAGCTACCTTCAAGTTATCCGCTACAAGACCGCCAAACTTTTTGAAGCCTCTACAGAACTTGGTGCAATTTTGGCCAATGCAACTGATGTACAGCGCGAACAAGCAGCTGCCTTCGGTCGGCACATTGGTACTGCGTTCCAGTTAATGGATGACTTATTGGATTACACCGCTAATGCTGCTCAGATGGGCAAGAATGCTGGAGATGATTTACGTGAAGGCAAACCCACTTTGCCACTGATCTATTTACTGGAAAATGGCAGTAAAGAAGAGCGTCTTTTAGTGCGGGCTGCAATTGAACAAAACCAAGATTTACCAGACGATGTATTTGCCCAAATTTTAGGAGCTGTACAAAGCTCTGGAGCCCTTGACTACACACAATCTGCAGCAAAACGTGAGGCTGATCTGGCTTTGGAATGTATTCAAGACTTCCCCAACAATGAAGCAACCGCTGCGCTTCGTGCGCTATGCGAATACTCCCTCGCTCGCCAAACTTAAATTCATTATTTACCTTTCAGGATCTTCAAATGGCTCAATGGCTTCGATTTCAGCATCAAGGAACAAGTGGTTTAGGACAGCTCAACGGCGACCACATTAGCGTCTACTCAGGCAATCTATTTCAGGGCCCTAAACCTACTGGTGAAACACTCAAATTAGCAGATGTGACGATTGACATACCTTGCACACCATCCAAGATGGTAGCCATGGTTGATAACTTCCATGCGCTAGTTACCAAACTTGAGCATGCCGTGCCAGCAGAGCCTTTGTACTTTCTGAAAGGCAATAATTCTTTTTTGGCAGCAAACCAAATTATTCGAACACCCAAATCCTATTCAGGAAAAGTGGTTTACGAGGGCGAGCTCGGAATTGTGATTGGCAAACACTGCCATGAAGCGGATGAAGCACAAGCCGCTCAGGCCATCTTTGGTTACACCTGCATTAATGATGTCACCGCCATTGAAATTCTGAATCGTGAGCCAGGGTATGCTCAGTGGACACGCTCAAAGAGTTTCAATACCTTTGGTGTATTTGGGCCTTACATCACCACTGAGATTGACCCTAGCAAACTCACAATCAAAACCATCCTGAATGAGCAAGAGCGTCAAAACTACCCTGTCTCAGATATGATTTTCCCGCCTGCAAAACTAGTGAGCTTGATCTCACAAGATGTTCCACTAGAGCCAGGCGACATCATTGCTTGTGGCACCTCTGTTGGCGTTGGCTCCATGAAACCTGGCAGTAGCGTCAGCATCATTATTGAAGGTGTTGGTCGACTCGATAATCGCTTTGAGTAAAGCGCCTCTCAAAAAGAAAAACCCTCATCAAATTGATGAGGGTTTTTTATTGCCAAACGAATACTAGTTCAACACGTAACAATCACCTACTGGAGGTAAGGCCAGACTTCCACCAGTTGCTTGGATGTTTTCATCAAGGTATTTAGTTAAAGCAAAAACGGTATTTAAGCAAGGTGTAGGTGTCTTAGTGATGTTACCGAGTTCAATCACAGAACCTAATAAGGCATCAACCTCCAAGCTACGTCCAGCTTCCAAATCCTGCAGCATCGATGTTTTGTGTTTACCCACTTTTTCTGCACCCGCGATGCGGCGCTCAATATCCACACGGAAAGTGACACCCAACTTGCCGGCAATTGCCTGTGCTTCGGCCATCATATTACGTGCTAATTCTCGCGTTAATGGGAACTGGCAAATACCTTCCAAAGTCCCGTGAGTCAAAGCGCTAATGGGATTAAAAGTCATATTGCCCCAAAGCTTGAGCCAAATTTCTGAACGAATATCTTCGAGCACTGGTGACTTGAAGCCTGCATTAGTCATCATCTCTGACATTTTTTGTACTCGCTCTGTCACCTTGCCATCTAACTCACCCAAAGGGAAGCGATTACCTTCGACAAGGCGAATCACACCAGGCGCCTCAGAGAAAGTCGCTGGGTAAACTACGCAACCAATAATGTTGTTTGGATTAATAGCGTTCTTAGCAATGCCACCTGCATCAATCGTCTCAACACTATGGTCCTGATACTCGCCTGACAATTTTTGGAAATACCACCAAGGAATTCCGTTTTGCATTGGGATCAAAATAGTTTCTGATCCAATAATCGATGCCAAATCATGAATGATTGGATCAACCTGATGCGCCTTCACAGCCAGAATAACCACATCAGGTGTTTCTACATCAGTAATTTTTTCAACCGCCTTCACTTTTGCGACTAAAGGCTCAGGGTGTTCTTCATTAATGAGCGTTAAACCGTTCTTTTTGATAGCGGCAAGAGTGGCTCCCCGCGCGACTACAGTGACATCATTGCCTGCTCGCGAGAGCATGACCGCTAAGTAGCCGCCAATGGCACCACCGCCTCCGATTACACAGATTTTCATAAAAACTCCATAAGAATAAAAAATTTTGTATTAGTGTCATATTAGATGAGAATATTTTGCAGTGCAACAATTATGATTGCC
The DNA here is from genome assembly GCF_018687495.1 of Polynucleobacter sp. MWH-Svant-W18. Taxonomy (NCBI): domain Bacteria; kingdom Pseudomonadati; phylum Pseudomonadota; class Betaproteobacteria; order Burkholderiales; family Burkholderiaceae; genus Polynucleobacter; species Polynucleobacter sp. MWH-Svant-W18. The sequence goes on along the minus strand of NZ_CP061293.1, from coordinate 178,977 downwards.
TAATATTTAGGCAACATATCATTTAAACAGGCTTTAAAAGGTCTTTTGGCACCAAACTTCCCAAAATCATGCCCAACAGACTGGCTAATAAGCCCGCCAATTGAGGTGGCAAAATCGCATTTGGAGCCAAAATTTCACAGCTGATCCAAATGGTTAGGCCACCCACCACAGCTAGCAATCCACCCATTGAATTTGCTCTAGACCAATAAACCCCAAATGCCAAGGGCACAAACGCAGCTACCAGGGTCACCTTGTAGGCGCTTTCTACCATTTTAAAAATTGAAAGTTCAGAATTCACGGCAAAGAAGGTTACCACTACAGCAAAACACAAAACGGTAATGCGCATAATTTTCAATAAATCTCGATCAGACAAGTGTTTATAAAAACCTCTAACAATGTTTTCAGCAAACGTAACGGAAGGCGCAAGTAAGGTGGCGCTGGCACAACTCTTAATTGCAGAAAGTAAGGCGCCAAAGAACATGACCTGCGCAATCATTGGCGCATGATTCAGAATCAACTTTGGCAGAATCATCTGAGGGTCAGTATCTAAATATTCTTTTACTAAATCCGGATTAATTAAGGTTGCTGAGTAGGCTAAATACATTGGTACAAAAGCAAAAATAAAGTACAAAACGCCACCTAATATGGCAGCCTGCACCGCAATATTGACATTCTTCGAAGAGGTAATTCGTTGAAACACATCTTGCTGCGGAATCGAGCCGAGCATCATCGTGCACAAGGCTGCAACGAAACCTAGAATAGACGCCAAATTCATATCGGGCCAGAAGTTACTAAATTGACCCGCCGCCGCTGCATGCTCAATCACTACCGCAACTCCCCCAGTTTGCATGGTCATTTCACCACCGATATACAGCATGCCGACCACGATAATGATCATCTGAATAAAGTCAGTAATCGCCACCGACCACATCCCGCCAAATAAGGTGTAGATCAAAACGCTAGCTGCGCCAATCATCATGCCACCCGTCTGTGAGATACCACCCTCTGACACAACGTTAAATACCAAACCTAAGGCTTTAATTTGTGCAGCAACCCATCCCAAGTAGGAGACAACAATACAGAGTGTTACTAATACCTCAACAGTTCGACCATACTTCTCACGAAAGAAATCACCAATCGTGAGCATGCGGCGGTTATACAAATGCCGCGCAAAAAAGAGACCGACCAAAATTAGGCATAAAGAGGATCCAAAGGGATCAGAAACTACACCGCCCAGACCCTCCTTAAGAAAGGTAGCTGGAATACCCAATACTGTTTCTGACCCAAACCATGTCGCAAATACAGTTGCAGTCACAATGGGCATCGGGAGACTGTGGCCGGCGGCTGCGAAGTCGGCAGTATTTTTCACTCGTAAAGCAGCCCACAAGCCAATGCCTACAGAAATAACCCAATAAATGATGACGAACCAAATAAGCACGCCCGATTTCCCCCTAAAGAATTCGTGAAATTATATGTCCTTGTCACTTTTGTCAGTAAGGGAATTCGCACGAATTTGGCGCACTGTATTGGCTACTGCGTAGAGCACACCACTCTGACATAATTCAAGGGTGAGTTCCCCAAAAAATCACTTCGGCTACAACCCTAATTCTGACCTGGCCTACCAAAAAGCCATTTTGGGCTCAGTCTCCCGCACCTTTGCTTTAACCATTCCCCTCTTGCCCACTAGCATTGAAAAAGTGGTGGGCAATACCTATTTACTTTGTCGCATTGTGGATACGATTGAAGACGCTGCGAACTTAGATCCAGATACCAAACAACGACTTTCTAAATTATTTTTAGATGCCGTACTTGAAAAAAGTTCCGTTGAATCTTTTGTGGATCCCTGTTTAGCTGCCCTCTCTGACTATGGCAATTCAGATGAACTGGATCTGATTGCGCACACACCAACTGTGTTGCGCATCCTGCATACATGCTCTAAAGCCGATCAAGCGGCAGTTAGTCGCTGTATTTCTGTCATGTCAGAAGGAATGTCATACTTTCATAGCAAACAGAATGCGGCTGGCTTGAAGGATTTAAATGAATTTGAGAAGTATTGTTATGTAGTTGCTGGAGTTGTTGGAGAGCTCCTCACGACGATCTTCAGCAATCACTCACCTGCTTTTGCAAAGCAGATCAAGAGTCATGAGAATTTAGCAATTGCTTTTGGACAGGCTTTGCAAATGACTAACATTCTCAAAGACTCTCCTGAAGATAGGGCTCGTGGCGTATCTTGGAAACCCGCTGGCATGGACCAGAATCAGCTTTTGCAGATTGCCTATAGAAAACTACAGGAATCTCTAGACTATATTGCGCTGATTCCAAAAAAAGAGTTTGGAATGAGGCGTTTTTGTTTCTTAGCCTTTGGCCTCGCAGTCATGACGCTGTCGAAAATCGCACAGCAGGAATCTTTCAACGATAAAGATGAGCTTAAGCTGAAGCGCAAAACGGTAATGGCGTTTTACGTCTTTACAAAATTTGCAGTAGCCAGCGATTCTTTAATGAAAGTCTTTTTTTTCGCGGCGTCACGCCCTTTGCGTAAAGTACGCTAACTAGAGAACACCTTCGTGTTTTAAAAGCCAGATTTTGATTTGGCGATAGAGCCCTGGTGCATCTTCCTTCATGAAGCCGCCGATTCCTTTTGCAGAAACTACTCGATGACAAGGGGCAACTAAAGGATAAGGATTTGCTCCACAGGCTGTCCCGACAGCACGAGCCCCGCTTTTTAATTGACTCGCAATGTCACCGTAGGTTTTTGTCTTACCCACAGGAATAGTTTGAACGGCGGCCCACACCTTTTTCTGATGCTCTGTCCCCGCTGGCTTAGTAGGCAAATCAAATTGATAATCAGGGTTCTTGAAATAGGCCCTAAATTGCTTTTCTGCCTCTTTAGCCAAGTGATTTTTAGGGCTCATGAGTTGGGCTGTAGCTGGAAGATAGTCGATTTTGGACAGCATCAAACTGTCATCCACCAATTCAGTACCAATGCCCAGCCGCCCAAAAGGGGCTGTGATCACACAATATTGAGCGCTATCAGAACGGGTTTGCCGATGAGAAGATGCCATAGGGAGTAATTCTTACATAATTTAGCAAATAAACTGATAAGGCTTTCTTCCTCATCTATAGCTTGTGAATTGCCACTTTGCTATATTGATTCATCCTTACTTTTTTGCAGGCAGACCTCATGGACACCTTTTTTGACGATTGGCCTTTTTATAGCCAAGTTGCTCTTGTCCTATTTTTACTCGCACTCTCAGGCTTTTTCTCCATGGCCGAGACCAGCATGCTTTCCTCCAATCGCCATCGCCTACGTGCCATGGCTGCGAGTGGGAATGCTGGCGCTGCTTTAGCAGAACGACTGCTCAAGAGGATTGATTCACTTTTATCGGTTCTCTTAATTTCTAACAATCTCATTAATACTATCCTCCCTATTTTGGTGACTGGTATTGCTTTACACCTATTTGGAGATAGCGGCCTAGTACTTTCCATCGCTACCCTAGTAGTTGCCTTACTCATCATTATCTTTAGCGAAATCACCCCAAAAGTGATTGGTGCAGCCTTTCCAGAAAAAATTGCGTCTCGAGTTGGTTGGTTCATTCTGCCGCTCACCTTTTTCCTTAAACCCCTTTTATGGCTCATTAATAACTTTGTTTCAGGCTTAATGAGAGTATCTGGCTTGCAATCCTCTTCAGATAGCAGAACCATGAGCAAAGAGGAGTTGCGTAGCCTAGTTCTAGAATCGAACCGTTTCGTCTCGAATCATCATCGCAATATTCTGTTGAACTTATTCAACCTTGAAAACATTACGGTTGATGATGTCATGACCCCTCGATCCAAGATTGAGATCCTGGACCTCTCACGACCCATTGATGAAGTAGTCCAGCAATTGGAGACTTGTTATCACAATAAGTTGCCAGTATGTGATGGTGACTCTGAGAGGATTGTCGGCATCTTGTCTGTCAAAAAGGCACTTTCCCTTTTGGGCGATACCGACTTACAACATGAAGACTTTAGATCATTACTCAATGAGCCATATTTCATCCCAAGTGGTACCCCGGTTTTGCAGCAGATGCAATTCTTCCAAGACAACCAACAGCGCTTGAGTCTAGTCGTTAATGAATATGGTGAAGTTCTGGGTCTAGTCACGTTTGAAGATATCGTGGAAGAGCTGATTGGGGAGTTCACTACCTCCTTCTCCAACCTATCAACCGACCCACATTGGCTCGCAGATGGTACGTATCTCGCCAGTGGTAGCGCCTCGCTGCGAGATCTTAATCGCTTACTCAACCTCAACCTTCCATTGGATGGCCCCAGAACTCTCAATGGCCTGATACTCGAAAAACTTGAGGCTATTCCAGATCACGATGTCAGCCTTCGCATTGCCGATATCGTGATGGAAATTGTGCAGTTTGATGATCAGGGAGTGAAGACCGTCAAGCTTTATCGCCCCATCTTAAGTCCTGCGCAAGATTGAGTGGTCATCATGAAGACTCACTCATTATTCGCACCTGGCATGAAATCGCAGTTCATGCGCTTGCATCCAGAGCGAGTGATATCCATATTGAAGCCGGACTTCGTGGGACGCTAGTTCGGATTCGGGTAGATGGCTTGCTACAAGTACAGTCACATTTTCCGCTGGACCTGCATGAACGCTTAATCACCCGCATCAAAATCTTGGCGAGGCTTGATATCGCTGAAAAACGTCTGCCGCAAGATGGTCGATTACTCGTTGGAAACGACTTTTCTAAACCCGACGTAGATTGTAGGGTTTCTATACTCCCCACCCTGTACGGTGAAAAAGCCGTTGTGAGAATCTTGCCAAACCGCATCGATGAATTATCGATCGATCAAATTGGTTTATTACCAGAACAGTTGACAATCATTCGAAGCGCCCTTAGTCAGACGAATGGGCTGATCTTAGTTACTGGCCCAACGGGAAGCGGCAAAACACGTACTCTATACAGCTGCCTGCATGAGCTGAACCAGAGTCACAGAAACCTGTGTTCCATTGAAGATCCTATTGAAATTCGGCTTCCTGGTGTGAATCAAGTGGCATATCACCCCCGTGCAGGCTTAGACTTTGCAACTATTATTCGCGCCCTACTCAGACAAGATCCGGATGTCATCATGATTGGCGAAATTCGGGATAGCGCAAGCGCGCAGCTTGCTATTCAAGCTGCACAAACAGGTCATCTGGTCTTAAGCACACTGCACACAAAAGATGCCAGAGGGGCTCTCACTAGGTTAAATAGCTTAGGGATTGATGATGAGTCTATCCAATCCTGTTTACGTAGCGTCAGCTCACAGCGCTTGGTTCGTAAGCGCTGCCAAGCATGCGAAGGCAGCTCCCCTACTGAAAATATCAACTGTAGTGCCTGTAAAGGAAGTAAGCGCTATGGTCGAATTGGAATACATGAAGTACTAAGTAGTAATCATCTCTTTAATCCTTCAATCAAGCATGCCACTATGGCTGATGTGGGTCTCCACTACCTCAAAACAGGCTTGATATTGCATTCTGACTTAGAAGCTGAGATTGGCACATGGCAATAAACAAATCGGATCAACTGGCATTCGCTCAACAGCTCTTATCGCTCTTAGGTGCGGGGCTTCCGCTACTCAATGCCATGGAATTGATCCACACCACTGCCCCTAAACATTGGCAAAACGGTATTGGCAATCTTTGCACCCAATTAAAAAGGGGCGAAAGCCTTTCTCAAAGCTTGCTGTCTCAGAAAAATCAGTTTTCTATAGAATTTATCAATCTGATTCGAGTCAGCGAACGTACCGGAAATATTGAATTAGCATTGCAAACTATTTGCCAGCAGTTAGAGTCGCAAATTGAATTACGTCACAAGATTCAACAATCGCTGAGCTATCCTCTGATTACACTCGCCAGCTCTTTCTTACTGATCTTAGTCATGATGATTTGGGTAGTGCCCGTTTTTAAGGATGTATTTACCCACTTTCAAGCAGAATTGCCTGCACCCACCAAAGTCTTGATTCAAATCTCAACGCTGGTCCAACATTACTTTCTAGAAATCACCATCCTGCTATTCTTTACTAGTACGGTGTTTGCTATCTCATGGCTGAGATCTTCTCGTCTACAAAAAAAGTGTGATGCACTTTGTTTTTCTATTCCGATACTGGGTAGATTATTTCGCCTAGCTACCCTTACTTACTGGTGCAGGACACTCGGTCATTTATTGGAATCTGGCTTACCACTGCCTGATGCCTTAAGGGTGACTGCACAATCCTCCAATCATTGGCTGAGCCATGACTTGAGTGCAGAAGTCTTTAAACACCTCACTAGGGGATGGCCACTCGGGGATGCGTTGATACGTGCAGATCCCAAGCATCAGCTATTTGATCTTGAAACTTTGCAATTACTCCGTATCGCTTCAGAAAGCGGTTCACTCCCACAAATGTTGTGTAAACGTGCAAATACTCTGGGCACTCAATTAAGCAACAAACTCAATACCTTAAGTCAAAGCTTGGAGCCCTTGCTGATCATCTTCGTGGGGATTGTGATTGGTAGTCTTGTCATAATCTTGTATCTTCCAATCTTTAATTTAGGGCAGATTGTTTAATGAGTGATCCTGCAGTAGTCGACCTAATTCGTACCCTACTGATTTTGGTATTGGTGTATTTAGCCTATATCGATTTTCAGACCTTTCAACTGCCTGACCTCATCACACTTCCTTTGATCGCCTCTGGCATTTTCTTTAATGCGCTTTCTGGCCTCCGATTTGTCAACCTTCAGCAATCTATTTTGGGCGCAATACTGGGCTATATCTGTCTATGGGGATTAAATCGCCTCTACCGATTTCTTAAAAAACAAGAGGGTATTGGCATGGGGGATGCCAAACTATTAGCTGGTCTGGGTGCCTGGCTTGGATGGAGCTCACTTCCCGCCCTCTTATTTACCGCCTCGATCGCTGGCCTCCTAGGCGGTCTAGCGTGGTTAAAACTGAATAAACAAACTATTGGCTCGGCATTTCCATTTGGGCCATTTCTCATCTTTGCTGGCATCATTGAGTTGTTATGGCCACAGCTACTCCAAAACATCCTGATAATCAGTCCGACTTAGCGGCATTGAAGGGGCGTATTCCCCTCATTGGCCTGACTGGTGGCATTGGGTCTGGAAAAACCGCAGTTAGTAAGTTATTGGCTCAATTGGGTGCGGGTATTGTCGATACCGATCTGATCGCCCATCACATTACTGGCCCAGGGGGTTCAGCTATTCCACTTATTCGGGAACAATTCGGCTCGGAATACATTGGAGACGATGGAGCGCTCGATAGAGCCAAGATGCGGACCCTAGTTTTCGAAAATCCTGAATCCCGCAAATTGCTGGAAGCTGTTACCCACCCCCTTATTCGACAAGAAACCATCAAGCAAGCTTTACAGTCGGCCCAGGATGGCGCGCTATATCTTGTATTCGTGGTGCCCCTGCTGATAGAGTCCGGCGCCTGGAAGGGCTTAATTGATCACTTGGTGGTGATGGATTGCCCAAAAGAGACGCAAATTGAGAGAGTTATGCAGCGCAGCAACTTATCCCGTCTAGAAATTGAGAGAATTCTGGCAGCTCAAGCCAGTCGAGAAGAGCGCCTCAGCCAGGCCGATACGGTGATCAAAAACCAAGGGCGTCTTGAGGACTTGGAGCTAGAGGTGCAAAGTCTGCACCAAAAAATTCAACAGATTCAGAAAGATCTGCTCAGTTCGTCATAGAATATGGGCTTGTGATTGTCTACGAATACCCCTTCAACGAATTAGTTCGAAGCATGCTTCGGCTGGAGTATTTGTTCGCCCGTTTTAATCACTTTACTCGCTCGGATGATCCAGAGTTACACCACAATGCGATCTCTATTTTGTTTGATCTTGGCGACATTGGTGCTCGTGGCGATATTAAATCTTTATTACTCAAAGAATTCGAGCGACAAAAATATGCGCTCAATGGACTCAAGTCGTCACAAAAAGTAGACCAAGAGGCGCTTGCGCAAACTCTTTCTGAGATTGACTCAGTTGCTAGCAGCATCAATCAATCAACTGGCAGACCGAATTCAGTCATTACTGATAGTGAATGGCTCAATGCAATTCGTACTCGCTTAAATATTCCTGGCGGAACAAGTCCAATTGATTTGCCAAGCTACCATGCCTGGAAAAATAGCCCATCAACTGAGCGCCGCAAACTTTTAGAAAATTATGTTCATCCTCTCTTGCCTTGGCAAGATGCATGTCAATTATTTTTACGTCTATTGCGCCAATCCGGTGAGGCGAAGGATGTGCTCGCACACAATGGAGCGTTTCAACAGGCCCCCTCAGGCAAGGTATACCAGCTCATGCGCATCATGGTGGAAGACGATAGTCTCTACTCAGAAATTAGTGCTAATAAATACCTGCTCTCCGTACGCTTTTTAAAGGCGGAGCAAGACAAGAAAGCGCAGCCTATTAATGCGGATGTACCCTTCAAACTGACGCTTTGTCAGTTCTGAGCTAGAAAGCGTCTTAAGCACTCCAGCATTGGCCAAGCGGCTGGCAATAAAGGTTCTACAGAAGGGCTTTCTGCGGCAATGGATTGCCAAGATAAAGCTTGTCCTTCGCAACCCGTTGGGGTACCCGACCATTTACGAATGATGCTCACATATAAACGTACATAAGCATGTGGATAGTCATGCTCTAAGACGGTTAATTCTTCGCTAGAGAAAATATCGATGCCCAGCTCTTCTTGCAACTCGCGCTGCAAAGCCTGAAAAACCGTTTCACCTTTTTCGACTTTACCGCCAGGCACTTCCCAGTAACCAGCATACGGCTTACCCTCGGGTCGTTGACCCAAGAGATAGCGATTTTCTGAATCTAGCAATATTCCGGCGGCTACAACCGTAATGGGACGCTGTATTTCACTCATGGAAATACATTCCTTTAGGCATGCAATCCTGCCCAGTGTTTTGCAAATTGCCAAGCAACACGGCCAGAACGGGAACCACGCTCTAGCGCCCAAACCAATGCCTCTGGACGAGCAGCTTCAATTTGTGGAGCAGTTAAACCAAAGTGGGTAAGCCAATGGGCAACGATCGCCAAATACTCATCTTGCTTGGGTGGATAAAACGAGAGCCATAGACCAAAGCGCTCTGATAAAGAAATCTTTTCCTCAACGACTTCACCCGGATGAATCTCACCATCGTCACCATGAACATAACCTTCGTTATCTTTCATATACTCAGGCAGTAAATGGCGTCGATTTGAAGTGGCATAAATCAAAATATTGTCTACCTGCGCCGAAACTGAACCATCTAGAGCAGATTTCATGGCCTTATAACCAGATTCCCCATCCTCAAAAGACAAATCATCACAAAAAATGATGAAGCACTCAGGGCGCTCAGCCAAGATGTCTGTAATGTCCGCCAGATCAGCCAAATGCTCTTTTTCAACCTCAACTAGTCGCAATCCCTGACTAGCAAACTCATGAAGACTAGCCTTAATGAGAGATGACTTCCCCGTACCTCTTGCACCAGTAAGCAAAATGTTGTTTGCTGGCTTTTTGTGAATAAAGTTTTTTGTATTGTCGCGAATCGCATCGCGCTGACGATCAATATTTTTTAAGTCATCAAAGGTGATATCGGAGACATGCCTCACCGGCTGCAAGAAACCAATACTGCCAAAGATACTGTCGCGGCGGCGCCACCTAAATGCTGTAGAAGATTTCCATTGCTCTTCATTCAGAGGTTTAGGTAAAAAGGTTTCAAGATGACTTAATAGTCGGTCTAATTTTTCATTCATCTTTTTATAGGTTTCTATGAGCGATAGTCTGCGTTAATTGAAACGTAATCATGAGATAAGTCACATGTCCACATGGTTTGCATAGCACTACCGCGCCCTAAATCAATCTTCACAGTAATTTCTGGAGCCTGCATAACACGTTGACCATCAGTCTCTTGGTAGCTAGGATTGCGGCCACCATCTTTTGCAACCCAAACATCACCTAACCACATCTGCACCCGATTGACATCCAAATCTGTAATTCCGGCATAGCCAATTGCAGCCAAAATACGGCCTAAGTTTGGATCGCTTGCAAAGAAAGCTGTCTTTACTAGTGGAGAATGGGCTACTGCTTTTGCAACTAAACGACACTCTTCTGAGGTCTTACCACCCACAACTTCAATCGTTATAAATTTGGTAGCACCCTCGCCATCACGCACAATCATTTGCGCCAACTTTCTGGCAAGAACAATCAAGGCATCTCGCACTACACCATAGCTTGGATCATCCACTGATTTGATCTGCACTGCAGACTGGCCAGTTGCCATGATGATGAAGGAATCATTTGTCGAGGTATCACCATCAATCGTGATGGCGTTGAAAGAAAGATCTGCAATTTCACGGGTGAGATTAGCCAGCAAGCCGTGAGCGAAGCCAATATCCGTGGCAATAAATCCCAACATAGTGGCCATATTTGGATGAATCATTCCAGCACCCTTACAGATGCCAGTAATCACCACTGGACCGGCCGGTGTAGATACGGTCATCGAAGTTGCTTTAGGCTGGGTATCCGTCGTCATAATGGCTTGCGCCGCATCAAGCCAGTTATCCTCACCCAGGTTCGCAACCGCCTTTGGGAGGGTGCTAATAATTTTTTCAATTGGCAGGGGCTCTAAAATAACTCCTGTTGAAAACGGCAGAATTTGCTCGGGATTCAACTGGAGATCTTTTGCCAATGCTGCGCAAGTTTCAAGTGCATGCTTCATGCCTGATTCGCCAGTGCCTGCGTTGGCATTGCCTGTATTCACAACTAAGGCCCGGATTTCACCATTGCGACCATCTTGCGCCAAATGCTCTCGACAAACCTGAACGGGGGCAGCACAAAAACGATTTAAGGTGAACACGCCGGCCACTTGAGATCCTGGCGCCAAAGTCATTACCAGCAAATCTTTACGATTGGCTTTCTTGATACCGGCTTCGGCAATACCCATCTCAAAACCTTTTACTGGCTTGAGATCAGTTTTTTGGGGGAGGGGAAGGTTAACTGTCATAGTTCGACAATTGTAGATGAGGGCATCGGTGGGTGCTATCCCATGAGCACCCTTAAAACAGCGCTTAACTTAAAGCGCCGCAGCAATTCTTATATTTTTTACCGCTGCCACAAGTACAAGGATCATTACGGCCAATCTTAGGTCCAGCCCTTACAGGGGCGGGAATCACCTCAATCGAGGCACCACGATCACCAGTAGAGCCTGCGACCTCTTTATCAGGATCAGCATGTTGATATTGCACATCAGCTAGATTTGCCAAATCTTCATTCATCGACTCAGCGGCTTGATCGAGTTCACTAGCGCTTCGAATCTGTACGCTCATAATACTTTTGACAACATCATTCTTAATAATGCTCAGCAATTCACCGTACAACTCAAATGCCTCACGGCGGTATTCTTGCTTTGGATCCTTTTGAGCATAGCCACGCAAATGGATGCCTTGGCGCAGATGATCTAAGGCGGCTAAGTGCTCTCGCCAATGACTATCTAGGCTATATAAGAGAACAGAGCGCTCAAACCCAGCAAATGACTCGCGCCCTGATAATTCAACCTTGGCATCATATGTCTCTTGTGCAGCCTGTAATACGCGTTCCACAATTTCTGAATCATCAACTGTCTCAGTACTCTCAACCCATTTAGAGAGATCAACCGTAAGCCCCCACTCATTTGCCAAAACATTTTCTAGCCCATGTAGGTCCCACTGCTCCTCCATAGATTCAGCTGGAACATACACAGAGCAGACTGAGCGCAAGACATCTTCACGCAAATTGGCAATTAAATCGCCAATATCCTTACTTTCGAGAACTTCGTTTCTCAGGCGGTAAGTTTCTTTGCGTTGATCGTTCGCTACGTCGTCATACTCCAACAATTGTTTACGAATATCAAAGTTACGACCTTCAACCTTGCGCTGCGCAGACTCGATGGAACGCGTCACCATACCCGCTTCAATTGGCTCGCCATCAGGCATCTTCAAGCGCTCCATCACTGCGCGCAAGCGATCCCCAGCAAAAATACGTAGTAATGAATCATCTAAGGAAAGATAAAAGCGTGATGAACCAGGGTCACCTTGACGACCTGAACGACCTCTTAATTGATTATCAATTCGGCGACTCTCGTGGCGCTCAGTACCAATAATGTGCAAACCACCTGCAGTCAATACTTGATCGTGAATACTTTGCCACTCATCTTGAAGCTGTTTAATTTTGCTAGCTTTTTCTGCTTCTGAGCGCGCAGAGTCAGCCTCAATTAATGAGGACTGCTTGCCAACATTACCGCCAAGCACAATATCCGTTCCACGACCTGCCATATTGGTGGCGATGGTGATCATCTTTGGACGACCAGCTTGAGCAATGATTTCAGCCTCACGAGCATGCTGTTTAGCATTCAATACTTGATGCGGCAACTTACGTTTATCCAGTAAACCCGAAATTAACTCAGAATTCTCAATCGATGTCGTACCAACCAGAACGGGTTGGCCGCGCTCGTAGCAATCCTCAATATCTTTAATGACGGCATCGTAGCGCTCGCGGGAAGATTTAAAAATTTGATCTTGACGATCTTTGCGTTGACTAATTCGATTGGGTGGAATAACTACTGTTTCTAAGTTGTAGATTTCCTTAAATTCATACGCCTCAGTATCCGCGGTACCAGTCATACCGGCCAACTTGCCATACATCCTGAAATAATTCTGGAAGGTAATTGTCGCTAGAGTTTGATTCTCATTCTGAATCGGTACACCCTCTTTAGCTTCTACTGCCTGATGTAATCCATCAGACCAACGTCGTCCTTGCATCAAACGGCCAGTGAACTCATCAACAATGATGACTTCTTTATTTTGGACAACATAATGTTGATCGCGGTTGTACAAGCAATGTGCTCGTAGCGCAGCATATACATGATGCATCAAGGTAATATTTTGGGGCGCGTATAAGGATGCGCCATCATTCAAAGCCCCCAGCTGCACCAAAATTTCCTCAGCCTTATCATGCCCCTGCTCAGTCAAGTAGACCTGTTGAGACTTTTCATCTACCCAGTAATCGCCAGGCTTCTCAACACCAGTACCATCTGCCTTTTCTTCACCGATTTGGCGCTCTAAATAAGAGGGCAATGCATTGATTTTGATATAGAGATCAGTGTGATCGTCGGCTTGTCCAGAAATAATCAGTGGTGTGCGTGCTTCATCAATCAGGATCGAATCGACCTCATCGACAATTGCATACGCTAATCCACGTTGTACCCGTTGATCCAAATCTTGGACCATGTTATCGCGCAAGTAATCAAAGCCGAATTCATTATTCGTACCGTAGGTAATATCAGCGGCATAGGCTTCTTGTTTTGTCTTGTGATCCATCTGCGATAGATTCACACCAACCCTCATACCCAAGAAGTTATAAAGTGTTGACATCCACTCAGCATCGCGTTGTGCTAAGTAATCATTGACTGTAACAACGTGAACACCCTTGCCAGTTAAGGCGTTCAAATATACGGGTAGTGTTGCTGTTAAGGTTTTTCCCTCGCCAGTCCCCATCTCTGCAATCTTGCCTTGATGTAAAGCAAGGCCGCCCATAATCTGCGCATCAAAATGACGCATCTTCATGACGCGAACGCTAGCCTCACGAACTACCGCAAAGGCTTCTGCAGCGATATCATCTAAAGACTCGCCTGCAGCCAAACGTGATTTAAATTCAGCAGTTTTGGCAGCAAGTGCAGCATCATCCAAAGATTGCAGACTTGGTTCAAAAGCACCAACTTTGGCAACGACTTTGCGATACTGTTTTAAGAGGCGGTCGTTACGACTGCCGACCAGGGTTTTAAGAAGACCGATTACCATGGGATATTGTAGAAAATTAAGTCCTTGAGTTTATCACCCGCAACCCCATTTTTTATGAACCCTGCTCGCAAACCATCCCGCAATCGCACAGCCCATGACTGGCTGGATTACCTGCGGGAATCAGATGGTCTTGGTGGGATCCTGGCTAAAACGGAAGACTTGGCCAAACTCAAAGCTAGGCTCTTTATCGCCCTAGAAACCCTAGATCTTGGTCACTTGAGCTCCAAAATTGAGGCTGGATGGCGGTCTGGTGGCCAAGATGAGCTTTTCTTGCTGGTCAGCAGTGCCAGCATAGGAACACGTTTACAACAGATTTTACCCAGTCTAATCAATGAGTTAGCTAAGAATGGGCTGCACTGCAAAGTGATTAAGGTCAAAGTGAAGCCGTCCGCCCCAGCCTGGGAAGTCAAGCCTCGAGAAAACACCAAAAATATCGCTCCAAAAGGGCTAAACCCGGTAGCCAAGAAATCATGGCAAGACTTATTAGAAAAACTTGAGCCAGATTCTGATCTGCACAAGGCAGTTGAGCGCCTTCTACAAAATAAATCCCACTAAATCCACTCTAGAAATAGAGGGGTTGGCTTTCCTGAGAATAAGCCCCTGGAGCCTTACCCTCTGCAAAAGACTGAATCTCATAGGAAGTTGGGTCTTCCAATAGCTTGCGCAACAATGCATTGTTTAAGGCGTGGCCAGATTTTTCAGCCACATACGCACCGACAATTGGGTAACCGACTAAATATAAATCGCCAATTGCATCTAAAATTTTGTGACGCACAAACTCATCTTCATAACGAAGTTCTTCATTATTGAGAATGCGGTGCTCATCCAACACAATCGCATTATCTAAGCTACCGCCGCGAGCCAACCCCATTTCTCGCAAAGCTTCTACTTCGTGAGCAAATCCAAATGTGCGTGCACGACCAATTTCACTACGGTAAGCATGCTCTGCAAAGTCGACTACAAATCGTTGACCGGTTTTATCAACCGCTGGATGCTTAAAGTCGATAGTGAAATCCAACTTAAATCCAAAGAAAGGTTCAAGCCGCGCGAGCTTATCACCGTCCCGAACTTCAACTGGCTTTTTAATCACCACAAACTGACGTGGCGCTTCTTGTTCAGCAATGCCGGCAGACTCAATCAAAAACAGAAATGAGGCGGCACTACCATCCATGATGGGAACTTCTTCGCCATCAAGCTCAATCAATAAATTATCAAGCCCTAATCCAGCGCAAGCTGAGAGTAAATGTTCAACGGTTGAAACGCGTACGCCATCCTTTTGAATCACAGATGCTAGACGTGTATCGCAAACAGCCAAAGCCGTAGCAGGAACCACCGACTGCTCTGCTGTATCGACGCGTACAAACTGCACCCCTGAATTAATAGGCGCAGGTTTAATTGAGATCGTTACCTTGCAACCAGAATGCAAACCAATGCCCACCGTTTTGACTGGGCTAGCAATGGTTCTTTGTTTCATCATGGTGCTGTCTCTAAATTCAGGGGGATATAAATTACAACTTCTTCAAAATAGAAGCAGCATCACTGACTTCAAACTTGCCTGGCGCTTCACGATCT
Source organism: Polynucleobacter sp. MWH-Svant-W18 (assembly GCF_018687495.1). Lineage (NCBI taxonomy): Bacteria > Pseudomonadati > Pseudomonadota > Betaproteobacteria > Burkholderiales > Burkholderiaceae > Polynucleobacter > Polynucleobacter sp. MWH-Svant-W18. The sequence goes on along the minus strand of NZ_CP061293.1, from coordinate 163,551 downwards.
AAGCTTTTCACTACGCCATCTTCAACAATCATGGCGTAACGATCTGAGCGAACACCTAAACCGCGAGCAGTTAAGTCCAGCTCAATGCCCATCTTTTTAGTGAATTCACCACTGCCATCTGCCAGCATGCGAATCTTTTTACCAACCTTCTGATCACGCCCCCAAGCACCCATCACAAAAGCATCATTCACTGAAATACACCAAATCTCATCAACACCTTTTGCTTTTATCGCATCATAGTGTTCGACATATCCAGGAACATGTTTTGCAGAGCAAGTAGGAGTAAATGCACCAGGCAAAGCAAAAACCACAATTTTTTTACCAGCAGCCAGTTTCTCAACTTCAAAGGCATTTGGACCTAAGGAGCAACCTTCACTCTCTTCATCAAAAAATTCATAAAGAGTGGCGTTTGGTAATTTTTGTCCAACAGAAATCATGACATCTCCAATAAGTAATTGTTAGTAAGCATGCCAACGCAAGCGCGGGATTCGTCGTCCGGAGGGGCGCCGCGCTGGCATTTTGCAATTACCTATTGTATTAAGCTTTACTTAGTCCGCTTGTTTACGTAAAAAAGCGGGGATCTCATAGTAATCAGCCCCTTTATCCAGCATGGTTTTTGCCTGAGGCGAGCTATCAGCACCTAGAGTCGGCGTAGAAGTCGCTTCACGAGAGTTACGAAAGACCCGCGGCAAATCATATTTGCTGTAATCAACGCCAGTGCTTGCAGGTTGGGCTGCCATCGCTAGTGCACTCCCTGAGCCTGTGAGGGCCATGCCTGCACTGGTGTTCAAAGCAGAATCTAAGCCAACCTTGCTCATAGCTGCAGATGGGCTAGCAGGAGCAAAGGTATTCAGATCTGCCATTGTTGGCATTGCATCACTAGTACCAGTTGCTTGTCTCCAAACTACTTCTGGCTGATTTAGTTTGCGTGCTTGTGGATTATTCAAACCGGTTGCTACTACAGTCACGCGCAATGCATCACCCAAGCTTTCGTCATAAACAGTACCAAAGATCACGGTCGCATCGTCTGCCGCATAGCCACGGATGGCAGCCATTACTTCGCGAGTTTCAGACAATTTCAATGAACGGCTAGCAGTGATATTGACTAATACGCCACGGGCACCAGATAAATCAACGCCTTCGAGTAATGGTGAAGCAACTGCAGCTTCAGCAGCTAAGCGTGCACGATCCATGCCAGAAACAGTTGCTGTTCCCATCATCGCCTTACCTTGCTCACCCATTACTGTCTTCACGTCCTCAAAGTCAACGTTGATCAAACCTTGTACATTAATGATTTCTGCAATGCCAGAAACTGCGTTATGCAATACATCATCAGCACAAGCAAAGGCTTTATCAAACTCTGCATCTTCACCCATGACTTCAAAAAGCTTTTCATTGAGAACAACAATCAATGAATCAACATAAGACTCAAGCTCTGCAGCACCATTCTCAGCAACCTTCAAGCGCTTTACACCCTCAAAGTCAAAGGGTTTGCTAATCACGCCTACGGTCAAAATACCCATCTCTTTAGCAACTTGAGCAACGATTGGAGCTGCACCAGTACCTGTACCACCACCCATACCTGCAGTGATAAACACCATATGTGCACCTTGCAATGTATCTGCAATACGTGCGCGCGCTTCTTCAGCGGAAGCTGCACCAATTTCTGGTTTAGCACCAGCACCTAATCCGCTAGAGCCCAGTTGCAAATTCACAGATGCCTCAGAGCGCTGTAAAGCGCCAGCATCGGTGTTCATGCAAATGAACTCTACGCCGTTAACACCGCGACGGATCATGTGCTGGACAGCATTACCACCAGCGCCACCGACTCCAACCACTTTAATAATGGTCTTGCCAGCTATTTCTTGATCTAACATTTCAAATTCCATATACCCTCCTAGGTAAATAACTTACTACATTGACGACGACGAAAAAACTTAAAAATTTCCTGCAAACCATTCCTTCATGCGCGCCATTACTCCTTGTAACGCGCCTGATTGAGAAACACGACGGCCACGCAGTAACTGTGCCTGACCTTCCATCAATAAACCAATGCTGGTGGCATATCGAGGGCTACGTAATACTTCATGTAAGTGGCCCCGGTACTCAGGAGTACCAATGCGCGCAGGCCTTAAGAACACCTGTTCCGCGAGCTCTACCATTCCAGGCATTAATGCAGTACCACCAGTGAGCACAATTCCGGAAGACACCATGTCTTCGTACCCTGAGTCACGCACCACACCTCTCACCAAGGTAAATAACTCTTCGACACGGGGCTCAATCACTGCAGCTAGTGCTTGCTTAGACATTGGACGTGGTTCACGATCACCTACACCCGGCACATCAATCATGGCGGCGGGATCCGCCATTTCTTGGCGAGCAATTCCATGTGCAATCTTTAAATCTTCAGCGTCAATCGTTGGCGTACGCAATGCCATGGCAATGTCATTGGTGATCTGATCACCGGCTATTGGAATCACTGCAGTATGTCGAATGGATCCCTGGCAATAAATTGCGATGTCAGTAGTGCCACCGCCAATATCCACTAAAACAACACCCAATTCTTTTTCATCATCAGTGAGAACGGCTAAGCTGGATGCCAAAGGCTGCAGAATCAAGTCATTTACTTCAAGACCACAGCGGCGCACACATTTCACAATGTTTTGTGCGGCACTGACCGCACCAGTAACGATATGTACCTTCACCTCAAGACGCAGGCCACTCATACCAATGGGTTCACGTACATCTTCTTGGCCATCAATAATGAATTCTTGAACTAGGATGTGCAAAATTTGCTGATCCGTTGGAATATTGATTGCTTTCGCAGTCTCTAGCACGCGCTCTACATCACCAGCACCAACCTCTTTATCGCGAATTGCCACCATACCGCTGGAGTTAAAACTCACAATGTGATTACCTGCAATGCCAGTAAATACCTGGACAATTTGGCGATCGGCCATCACCTCAGCTTCCTCGAGGGCCTTCTGAATCGACTGCACAGTCGCTTCAATATTGACTACGACACCCTTCTTCAATCCTTTAGATGCAGTTTGACCAACCCCAACCACATTAAATTGGCCATCGGGTGCTAACTCTGCAACCAAGGCCACTACCTTGGAGGTTCCAATGTCTAAACCGACCAATAGGTCACGATTATCTTTACTCATTACCATTCCTCATTGCTTGAGCCCTATTTTTTTGCCATCTACGTCATTCTTTTTGATATTTGCAGATGCCAAATGCACTGCAAAACCATTTGCATAACGCAAGTCAACTGCATCGATTCGATTCGCCCATTTCTCTTGAACCTGTGGCCAATATTTGAATAAGCGTGCAACGCGCTCTTCAGTTAAATTCTTATCAGAGCTCTCTTCATCGCGCCCAAACTCTACTTTCATGCCGTTCGACAGCTTCACATGCCATGCGTAACGCTCGGTCAAAGCTAGACTAGTTACTTCAGCGCCCCATGGTTTAAACCAGTTATTGGCCTTTTCATAAAGACTCATCACTTCTTTGCCTGCGTCTTCAGGACCCGCAAAATCCAACAGCTGTGTGTCACCACTGACCTCAGAAACACGGCCTGTAAATAACTCACCATAGGTATTCATTAAGGTGTTGCTGCTCTCACTACCCCAAGTAGCAAAAGGCTTCTGCTCTTCGATATTTACTACTAAGCCGTTAGGCCAAACACGGCGAACGGTTGCATGTCGCACCCATGGCATGCTTTCAAAACCCCGCTTAACATCCTCTAAACGCACGCTAAAGAAGTTACCTTGGGCAGTTTCAAATACCTCACGCTTCACAAGCGCTTTATTAATATGCTTTAAGGTTTGTCCAGCAACTGGCTCAATCTGAACCGTCTTCAAAGCAAAAACTGGTCTTTGACTTAACCAAACCAATATCCCAACCACTAACATCGCAGCAAAACAGCGCATTAAGAATTGACTCAATCGTTGCATCCGGTCTGGATGATTCCAAAGAGGAGAGGCAAGGGTCGCTAAGATTTCACCACTGCGATTTAAGAAAGAGCTCATGCTTTGGCGCCTTCCTTTTGCTGCAGTGTTTGCATTAATAACCATAAGACTAAATCTGCATAGCCAACTCCGGCTGCCTTAGCTGCCATCGGAACTAGTGAGTGAGAGGTCATTCCAGGAGAGGTATTCATCTCCAACAAGTATGGTTTACCGGTTTTTTGATCCAGCATGACATCAGCACGACCCCAAGTACGGCATCCCAAGGCTTTGTATGCAGCCAGAGCTAGTGCTTGAACTTGCGCATTAACTTCTGGAGCAAACCCGGTTGGGCAAAGGTATTGGGTTTCATCCGAAAAATACTTATTATGAAAATCGTAATTGGCTTGTGGCGGAATAATTTTGATCACCGGCAATGCTTCAGCCGTCTCACCTTGACCGACCAATGGGCAAGTTAACTCATCGCCCACAATGCATGTTTCAGCGATGACTTTTTTATCGAGGCCTGCAGCAAGTTGATATGCAGCTGGTAATTCTTCTGCCGACTTGACTTTGGTAAGGCCGAGAGAGGAACCCTCATGGGCTGGCTTCACAATGAGTGGTAAGCCCAATTTTTTAACAACCACACTCCAATCACTGGCTGCAGTAAGCTCCTCAAACTCTGGAGTAGATAAACCGTTGCTCAGCCAAATTTGTTTGGTAGCAATTTTGTCAATGGATAAAGCAGAAGCCAATACACCACTACCAGTGTAAGGAAGGCTTAATAGGTCCAATAAACCCTGGATCGTGCCATCTTCACCATAGCGACCATGAAGAGAAATAAATACTCGATCAAAATTTTCTTTAGCCAACTCTGTAGGGCAACGTAAACCTGGATCAAAAGCATGTGCATCAACGCCTTTGGAGAGCAGGGCCTCTAAGACGCCATTACCTGACATTAAAGAGATCTCACGTTCACCGGAGCGACCGCCTAATAAAACCCCAACTCGGCCAAACTCCGCCACATCCAAGCGAGATAGATCTGACTTCACGCGATCACCCCACATACCGAGACCCATTTCAGACTTAGACACTTTTTGCCTCCACTAAAGAGTGTGGCAAAGCAGAGATAGAACCTGCGCCCATCGTAATTAAGACATCGCCATCCTTCAGGACTTGGCTAAGTTTTTCTGGCATCTCGGCAATACTTGCCGCATAAATAGTTGCAGCAGAATTTAAGGGGTGTTTAGCGTTTTTATCTTCTGTAAGAGCAGCCTTCATCAAACTCTTACCATCTGCCCCAGGAATTTTTGCTTCGCCAGCAGGATATACCTCAGTTAATACCAAAGCATCAAAATTTCTCAAGACTTGGACAAACTCACCGAAGCAATCCCGCGTTCTTGTAAAGCGATGTGGCTGAAATGCTAAGACCAAGCGACGCTCAGGAAAAGCACCCCGTGCAGCTGCTAAAGTTGCCGCCATCTCAACTGGGTGATGACCATAGTCATCAATTAAGGTAAAGCTGCCGCCAGAGCTAAGTGCAATATCGCCATAACGCTGGAAACGTCGGCCAACACCACTAAATTCAGAGAGCGCCTTTGTGATTGCTTCATCACCAACACCAAGCTCAGTAGCAATTCCAATAGCAGCCAGGGCATTACGGACATTATGCAAGCCCGGCAAATTCAGTGTTACCTCGAGAGGGCCTGGCTTATTGCCATGCCTACGAACAGTGCGACGCTCTACGGTAAAGTGCATGCATGTTCCATCAGCACGCACATTGCTCGCCCGAATGTCTGCATCCTCTGAAAGACCATACCGCAAGACTGGCTGAGATACAAACGGAATAATATCTCGCACATTAGCATCATCAATACACAAAACTGCTACACCATAGAAAGGCATACGCTGGATAAATTGCACAAAGGCCTGCTTCAACCTAGCCATATCGTGCTGGTAAGTATCCATATGATCAGCATCGATATTAGTCACCACTTCCATTGCTGGAAAAAGCTGTAAGAAAGAGGCGTCTGATTCATCAGCCTCAACCACAATGAAATCACCGCGCCCTAAGCGCGCATTAGCACCTGCAGAATTGAGCTTACCGCCAATCACAAACGTTGGATCTAAACCACCCTCTGCTAATACGGATGCGACCAAACTCGTTGTTGTAGTTTTACCGTGTGTGCCAGCAATCGCAATGCCTTGCTTCAAGCGCATCAACTCGCCTAACATGACTGCGCGCTGAATCACCGGAATCTTCGCCGCACGCGCTGCCAACACTTCTGGGTTATTACCAGCAACAGCTGTTGAAATCACAACAGCCTCAGCAGTACCAATATTTTTAGGATCGTGCCCAATGTGAATAACAGCACCCAATTCTTCAAGGCGCTTGGTTACCGCGCCCTCAGCTAAATCTGATCCAGACACTTGATAACCGAGGTTCAAGAGTACTTCTGCAATGCCACTCATACCGGCACCACCAATACCAATGAAATGGATTTGCTGAACAATATGTTTCATACGCCCACCCCCGCACAATCTGCACAAACCTCAGCCACTCGTTGAGTTGCGTTTGGCTTAGCTAAAGCGTGTGCCCGCAAAGCCATTTCTTTTAAATCTTCACGGTTCAAGTTTTGCAGCATGAGTGCTAAATCTTGTGAATTCAGATTTTTCTGGGGCAACAATATTGCAGCGTTTGCATCAGCCAAAAACTTTGCATTTGCTGTTTGATGATCGTCAATTGCAAATGGAAATGGAATAAAACATGCAGCAACCCCACATGCGGCAACCTCGGCTACCGTCATGGCGCCAGCACGACAAATCACCAGATCTGCCTGTGCGTAAGCGGTTGGCATATCTTCAATAAATGGACGTATATCTGCTGTCACACCCATATCTGCGTAGTGCTTTTGTAAATCCGCAAGGTGTTTGTCGCCAGCTTGGTGAATAACCAAAGGACGTGCGTCTTTTGAGATTAGCGCCAAGGCTGCAGGGATCGTTTCATTCAGTACTGCTGCCCCTAAACTGCCTCCAACCACCAAAATAGATAGAGGGCCTTGACGTTGATCGTAGCGGGCAGCCGTTGGAGCGACATGTTCAAATTCTTCGCGGATCGGATTGCCCACCCACTCTGCACCATTCATCGTATTTGGGAATCCCGTTAAGGTCCGCATTGCTATTTTGGCAAGCGCACGATTAGCGCTACCAGCAACAGAATTTGACTCATGCAGCACGAGAGGGCGCTTTAATAACTTACTTACTAAACCGCCTGGAAAGGTAATGTAACCACCCATACCTAATACAACCGAGGGTTTAATGCGACGCATAATTTTCCAACTCTGGAAGCAAGCGCGCATTAAGTTGATTGGTAGCATTAACTTAGGCTTTAGTCCTTTGCCGCGCAATCCTCCAAACTCAATGGCTTCAAATGGAAAATCGCAAGACTTCACTAGGCGGTATTCCATACCGCTTTGATTTCCTAGCCACGACACGTTCCAACCGCAGACCCGTAAATATTCAGCGACAGCCAGGCCTGGGAATATATGCCCACCAGTACCACCTGCCATCACCAAAATTGAGGGTCTTGTCACAGCTTCCCTCCACGCATCAAAACGCGATTTTCATAATCAATGCGCAACAGCATTGCAATTGCTACTGCATTCATCAAAATACCTGAGCCACCGTAACTGACTAAGGGCAAAGTCAAACCTTTAGTTGGAAGTAAACCCAAGTTCACACCCATATTAATAAAGGCCTGCCAACCGATCCAAATCGCCACACCCTTTGCAGCCAGTCCAGCAAAGCTACGATCCAACTGCAAAGCAGTTCGGCCAATTAAGAAGGCACGACGAACCACCCAATAGAACAAGAAAATCATGACGAGCACGCCAACAAACCCAAGCTCTTCACCAATCACCGCCATAATGAAGTCGGTATGAGCCTCAGGTAAGTAATGCAATTTCTCAACACTGCCTCCAAGCCCCAAACCAAACCATTCCCCGCGACCAAATGCCATCAAGGAGTGAGTTAACTGATAGCCCTTATTGGCTGCGTTATCAACTTGCCAAGGATCCACAAATGCCATGATCCTTTTTTGCCTAAATGGTGATAGTGCGATGATGGTGACAGCACTGGCAATTCCAACCGCTACTAGGCCCCCAAATAATTTGGCATTGATACCGCCCAAAAATAGAATGCCAAAAGCGATGATGGCAATCACGATGAAAGCACCCATATCAGGCTCTTTCATCAAAAGGCCACCCACTAAAGCAACTGCAATACCCATAGGCAACATTCCCTTAGAGAAGGAATGTAAATATTCTTGACGACGCACTGTATAGCTAGCAGCAAAAATGACTGCTGCAAATTTCATTAACTCCGAAGGTTGGAAGTTCATTAATCCCAATGGAATCCAACGTCTAGCGCCGTTGACGCCCTTACCAATGCCTGGAATAAGTACGGCGATTAGCAGTAGCACTGTGATGCCAAAAATCACTGGTGAATATCGATCCCACACTTTGGTTGGAATCTTAAATACCCAGATGCCAACTCCAATTGCAATCACTAAAGAGATTACGTGACGAATGAGGAAAAAGTTGCTGCTGTAATTGGCATACTTAGGGCCGTCAGCCAATGTAATTGAGGCTGAATAGACCATGACTAAGCCAATTAAGGCCAGGGAGAGAACGGCCCAAACCAACAACTGGTCATACTCCATCATGCGTGAGCGAGTTTGCTCTACACCAGACACTGCATCTCTTAAGCCGGTGCGGAAGTTATCAATTCCACCTCTAGAAAAATTCCAGAAGCGATCTAGGCTCAAACGATTTTCTGGAAAGAATTTTTCTTTTAAATTCATGCCTGAACTCCTTCGAAACGCATTCCCAACTCTTCGACTTCTGCAGCAAAGACCTGTGCACGAGCAACATAATCTTTAAATTGATCCAAACTTGCACATGCAGGTGACAGTAAAACGAGATCACCAGACTGAGCTTGTTGTGCAGCAGCTTTTACAGCAGCCTCTAAGTTGCCACTTAATGTGCAAGGAATGTCGCCACCTAAAGATTCGCCAATGGTAGGGCCATCTTTTCCAATCAGGAAAACGCCTTTTACGAAACGTAAGGCTGGCTCACGCAATGGGCTGAAATCTTGCCCCTTACCATCACCACCAGCAATTAACCAAATTCGTTTACCAGACTCGTTACTACCCAAACCGTTTAAGGCCGCAACAGTGGCGCCGACATTTGTACCCTTACTATCATCCACATATTCAACGTCGTTCACAATCGCAATACTTTGAACACGATGTGGTTCGCCATGGTAGTCACGAAGACCATGCAACAACACACTCATTGGCAAATTAGCAGCTCGGGCTAAAGCAAGTGCAGCCAGGGCATTTAATGCGTTATGACGACCCCGAATACGTAATGCATCAGCAGGGATTAAACGCTTTAAGCGCAATGGCTCATCTTCTGTAATCTCAGCAGACTTCCGACGGCGCTTTGGTTTAGGCTCAAGATCTTCATCTATCTCAGCCCATACCAACCAATCAATACCGCCCGCGCGCAAGTCATGCTCAATACCAAAAGCACCTTGTTCATCTGGGCGATTAGATCCAAAAGTCACGATCGATTTTTCTGCCCTTTGCTCATCCGAAAGCAAATTCATCACTAGAGAATCATCGCGGTTCAAAATGCAAACGGTGTCGGCACCAAATATCTTGGCTTTTGCATCTGCATATGAGGACATATCACCATGCCAATCTAAGTGATCTTGCGATAGATTTAAAACAGTGGCAGCAGTAGGATTTAGGGTGTTGGTATAGACCAGCTGGAAGCTAGATAACTCGAGCACCCAAATATCTGGCATATCCTCAATCTGATCTGCTCCATTTAAACAATCCATCAACTTATCAAGAGCGGCAGGACTGATATTCCCAGCTACTGCAACCTTCTTACCAGCGCGCTCACAGAGTTGACCAGTTAATGCGGTAGTCGTCGTTTTGCCATTGGTACCTGTAACTGCTAAGACTGAACTGGAATAAGTTGACTCCATTAATTGCGCCATGCGATCCAAACTCGCCATAGCGCGAGCAAAAAATTCAATCTCGCTCCAAACATCGATTCTGGCTTTTCTAGCTTTGATCAAAAAGGATTGGATTGGCTCTTGAATCGGTGATAAGCCAGGACTAATACCAATCACGTCAATATCTACCAGCAACTCATCAGTGAATGCTCCAAACTGAATATCTTTCAGACCTGCAATCTTTAATTCATCTAACCAAGCATTCTGACGCTCGGTCAAATTTGTTGGTTCGCGTGTATCTGCCAGCCGTACTGCAGCGCCATTGCGCAAACACCACTTCGCCATGGCAACACCTGATTCACCTAAACCTAAAATCAAAAAGCGATGAGGTGCCTGATAAGCTGAATCAGATATTAAGGCTGGGTTAGCGAAAGTATTTTCTATATTCAACATATTGACTTGTGGCTCACCGTAATTTCAAGCTAGATAAACCAATTAATACTAAGAGAATGGTGATAATCCAGAAGCGCACTACCACTTGAGTTTCTTTCCAACCACCCAATTCAAAATGATGGTGCAAGGGTGCCATACGGAAAATACGCCGTCCCTCGCCACAATATTTTTTAGTCAACTTAAACCAAACCACTTGCAACATTACTGAAACGGTTTCTGCAACAAAGATTCCGCCCATTACAAAAAGTACGATCTCTTGACGAACAATGACTGCAATTGTTCCGAGTGCGCCGCCCAGGGCCAGCGCTCCAACATCACCCATAAATACTTGCGCAGGATGCGTGTTGTACCAGAGGAAAGCCAAACCAGCACCGCCCATCGCGCCACAAAAGATCAGCAACTCTCCAGCGCCTGGGATGTATGGAAATAGTAAATATTTAGCGTAAATGGCATTACCCATCACATAGGCAAATGCACCCAGTGCTGCACCGACCAAAATGACCGGCATGATGACTAGGCCGTCTAGTCCATCAGTGAGGTTAACGGCATTACTACTACCCACCATCACCAAGTAGCTCAAAATGATGAAGCCCATCATTCCCAATGGATAGCTCACTTCTTTCATGAAAGGGATTAGCAAATTAGTTTTTGCTGGAAGGTCTAGTGCAAAACCGCTTTGGAGCCATTCATAAAACAATTGCAATACTTTGAGGTTATTTGCCTCAGAAACTGAGAACGCCAAATAAATTGCTGCAAATAAACCAATCAAGGTCTGCCAAAAGAACTTTTCTCTTGAGGCCATACCATTGGGATCTTTGCGCACAACCTTACGATAATCATCAACCCAACCAATTGCTCCAAATCCAAAAGTAACAATCATCACAATCCAGATAAAACGATTGCTTAAATCAGCCCACAACATGCAAGAAACAAAAATACCAATCAGGATCAATACACCACCCATGGTTGGAGTACCGGATTTCACTAAATGTGTTTGTGGTCCATCGGTACGGACTGCCTGACCCATCTTTAAAGCGCTTAATTTACGAATGACCCACGGACCAGCAGCCAAACCAATCAACAAAGCAGTAACGGTTGCCATCACTGCTCTAAAGGTGATGTAGTTAAAGACTCGCAAAAAGCCGTAGTCGTCTTGGAGCCATTGCGCCAAAATTAAGAGCATGTTTTAGCCTCCTCTAATAAGGCTTGCACTACACGCTCCATGCGCATAAAACGGGAACCTTTAACCAATATATGAATATGTGAATTGCTCGAATTTGACTTGGCTTGAAGGGCGCCCCTCAATTGCGCAATCAAGCTATCCACATCTGAGAAATGTTGGGCACTCTTCTCAAATTGACTGTTTTTCTTGGCCTCGTCAAATCCTTTGATAGCAAATTGACATTGCTCACCCAAGGCAAATAACTGAGCAATGCCCTGCTCAGCAGCATAGGCACCAACCTCACGATGAAACTCAGGTCCTTGATTGCCTACCTCACCCATATCACCCAAAATTAACCAAGCTATATGTCCGGACTGCTTTAAAGCATCAATCGCTGCTCTCACTGAATCTGGATTAGCGTTATAGCTATCATCAATTAGGGTGTAATGCGAATCAATTTTCTTGGTCTGCATGCGCCCGCTCACTGGAACAAACGCTTCGAGACCTTCTTTAATTTTTTCAAGGCTGATGCCTGCTGCTATTGCTACTGCGCTTGCAGCCAAAGCATTGCGGACATTGTGGCTACCGAGTGTATTTAATTGAACTTCAATAGAGCCTAGTTCAGTTTCCACTTGGACATGGCCGTTATTCAAGAGCATTCCCTTAACACCGGCTTGAGTCTTTGTATTGCCAGACTGTAAAACGAAATCAATGACTTTGCGACCCGCCGCAGCCGCTTGCCAAACTGGAGTGAACTCCGAATCTGCGGGAAAGACTGCAACGCCGTCTTTTGGCAAGGCCTTTATGGCATCAGAATGCTCTTGTGCTACTGCCGCCACTGTTGCCATGAACTCTTGATGTTCACGCTGCGCATTATTAATTAATGCAATATTGGCCTGAGCAATCGCTGCTAATTGGGCAGTCTCACCCGGATGGTTCATACCTAACTCAACCACAGCAAGGCGATCTGTTGATCTGAGTTTGAGTAAGGTTAAAGGAAGCCCAATCTCATTATTGAGGTTACTTTTGGTAACTAAAGTGTGCCCTTCTCCTACCGCAGCTTTAAAAATAGCGGCAATCATTTCTTTAACCGTAGTCTTACCATTGCTACCAGTAACGACTGCCAATGGGATCGGGTGAGCTTTTCGCCATTCTTTCGCCAATTCGCCTAAGCCAAAGCGGGTATCAGCAACACAAACTGCGGAAAGATTTGTAGGACATTTTTCGGTATTGCTAATTAATGCACCAGCTGCGCCAGCCTGCGCAACATCGCTTAAAAAATCATGCGCATCAAAGCGCTCGCCAGATAAAGCCACAAATAACTCTGCGGATTCAATTTGGCGGCTATCGGTACCAACACGAGAGATATTTAATGCTTGCGCATCTTCCTCAGAAATATTGAGCAACTTGCTACCAGGCAACATTGCATGTACTTGAGCTAATGTGGTCATACTCGACATCACACCAATCCCCCAGCCGCTAGACGAATATGCTCTTGATCAGAAAAGTCAAATTTCTTACCGTGAATTTCTTGAGTAGTTTCATGACCCTTGCCAGCTACTAAAACGACATCTTTAGAAGAGGCATTGCGTACCGCGGCCATGATCGCAGCTGCCCGATCCTCAACCATTTGTACATTCTCGGCAGCAGCAGCAATACCAGAGCGAATCATTTCCATAATTGCCTGAGGCTCTTCAGAGCGTGGGTTATCGCTGGTAATCACAATGTAATCTGCGGTTTGATAAGCTACAGCACCCATTTGTGGGCGTTTACCAAGATCACGATCGCCACCACAACCAAATACACACCAAATTTTTCCACCGCGCTGCTCAGCGATTGGTCTTAATGCTTTTAATGTCTTTTCGAGCGCATCTGGTGTGTGGGCATAATCTACGACTACCATTAAGCCCTCAGACTTTTGCTGTTTACCCAATTCAATCAGCTCCATACGGCCTGGAACAGGACGCAATTGGGAAATTCTTTTGCCAGCCTCTTCGCAAGTCAAACCTTGACTGAGTAATACAGTCCAAACTGCCAGTACATTGCTTACATTAAATTCACCCAACAATGGAAGATGCAGTACGCTTTGACCAAGGTTTTCACATACAAATACAACATCGTAGCCAGCACCATTCAAGATGATGTCTTTTGCATACACTCGCTGCAAACGATCGCCAAACTTTTCAAAGCCTTCAAGTGCTTTTTGACTTAAGGCATAAGCCCAAACTTTTGTCTCAGCTTTAGCCAAAAGTTTCATAGCCAATTCACGGCCAAATGAATCATCAAAATTGAGTACTGCATGCTCTAAATTGGATTGCTGAAATAGTTTGGCTTTAGCTTGTGCATAATCAGCCATACTGCCGTGGTAATCCAGATGATCTTGTGTCAAATTGGTAAACACAGCGCAATTGAATTGGGTTCCAGATACTCGACCTTGATCCAGTGCATGCGATGAAACTTCCATCGCCACCTGTTTGGCTCCAGCATCTAATAATTCTTTTAATTGAGTTTGTAACTTGGGAGCATCGGGTGTGGTGTAGCCAGTTTGAACTAACGCACCTGGGAAGCCGGTCCCCAAAGTCCCCAAGACTGCCGTACGGTGATTAGCCCCATCCAGTGCTTGGGCTAGCCATTGGGTAATGCTCGTTTTCCCATTAGTACCTGTGACCCCAATCACTTTTAATTGCTGACTTGGATGCCCATACCACTGCGCACAAATTTCACCCGCTTTAGCTGCAAGATTTTCAACCGGAATACATTGGGGATGCTCTGCATACTGCTCAGCAAAATCCAGGGGATCAAATACAACTGCTGCTGCACCAGCATTTAATGCCGCTTCAATAAATTGACGGCTATCCCGTAATACAGACCCATGACCAACTGGGTAAGCAAAAAAGATATCGCCAGATTGAATCTGGCGACTATCTGCACTCACTGTTACAGAGCTCTTCGCTAGTTCATGCAAACGATCAATTAAGAGACTGGGCTCAATATTCACTACTGCCCTCATCTTTTCAAAGCCACATGCTGTGTCTGCACATTCGCAGTACGAATTTCTGCAGGACTCTTATCCTCCAGAACCATCTGTTTCACTTTGTTGTCTGGCAACACATTCAATGTACGCAGTGTTTCACCAACAATCGTTGAAAAAACCGGTGCAGCGACATCGCCACCATAGTGACTTCCACCAGTGGGTTCATCAATCATGACTGCAACCACGATACGTGGCGCACTAATCGGTGCTAGTCCAGCAAAATAAGCGCGGTACGAGTTTCCATATCCCTTACCTACTAACTTATGAGCAGTACCTGTTTTACCGCCAACACGATATCCCTCAGTCTGCGCTTTCACGGCTGTGCCGCCAGGCTCGGTTACGGCCTCCATCATGCCGCGCATTTCAATAGCAGTTTTTGCTGAAAGCACTCGAGTGCCTGGCTTAAATTCAGGGCTACGCTCAATCGTGAGGGGTACCAATTCGCCATCACGCGCAAACACTGTGTAAGCACGAGCCACCTGAAACAGCGATGCCGAAATACCATATCCAAATGCGATACGGGCCTGGTCAGTAGGCATCCACTTCTTAAATGGATGGACAGTTCCTGCAACTGCTCCAGGGAAACCAATTTTTGGAGCCTGCCCCAAACCTACAGCAGTATAAAAATCCCACATCTCTTCTGGTGAGAGATTATTCATTGCAATCTTTGCGGTACCAATATTGCTTGATTTTTGAATGATCTGAGCAACCGTGAGATTTCCATATGGATGTGTATCAGTAATCGGTTTTGGACCAACCAGATATTTCGCACCAATCACCATATTGGTATTGGGTGCAACGGCACCTTTTTCTAAGGCAATTGCAACAGTTAATGGTTTCATTGTTGAGCCAGGCTCAAACGTATCAGTCATCACACGATTACGGAGTTGCTCACCACTCAGATTTCTGCGATCGTTTGGGTTGTAGCTTGGGTAATTTGCTAAAGCCAAAATTTCGCCAGTCTGAGTATCCAAGACCACTGCGCCGCCCGCTTTAGCATGATGCTCAATCACAGCATCTTTTACCGCGTTATAGGCAAGATATTGAATCTTGCTATCAATCGACAGTTGTAAGTCTTTGCCGTTTTGCGGCAATTGCTCAATTGCTAGATCTTCCACAACACGACCTAAACGATCAATGACTACCCGTCTTTGCCCAGGGTGTGCAGCAAGTTCTTTCTCCCTGGAAAGCTCCATTCCCTCCTGGCCACGATCTTCCACATTGGTAAAGCCCACCACATGCGCCATCGCCTCGCCTTCTGGATAGAAACGACGATATTCATTATTTAGACCAATGCCAGGTATTTCAAGCTGCTTAATTTGTTGAGCAATAGCTGGTTCAACCTGACGCTTTAGGAAAATCTGCTTGCGTTCTTCTTTGAGTTTCCTGCGCAATTCTGCTTCACTCATTTGCAATAAGCTCGCAAGCTTTTGAACTTTATCTGCTGCTAAATCATCGGGAACTGTATCGTTGTATGCAATCACAGACTTTGCCTCAAGACTGGTAGCAATGACTTGACCATTGCGATCCAAAATCTTGCCACGACTGGCAGGCAACTCTAACTCTCGTTGTGTGCCACGTACACCCTTGGCTTCATAAAACGCATTTCCCGGACCTTGAATCCAAAATGCACGCAGCAATAGCAACATGAATACAAAGAACAAGAGAAATAGCATCAAGCGTGACCGCCACATTGGCAGGCGCAGCACTAAATTTGGAGTAGTAGAAAAACCAACCGGCCTCATTTAGCCTCCTTCAAATACAGAGTACGCTCAGGAGAAATTGGGGACATATGCAATTGATTGCGTGCTACATCACGAATCCGTGCAGATTTAGATAGGTTGCGCTGTTCGTATTCCAAACGCAATCCTTCTTGCTTCAAAGCGCGCTCTTCAATTTGAGCCCGCTCTTGTGCGATGAAAAGTTTTCGAGCTCGTTGCTGTGCTGCCACCAAAGAGAGTGCACAAATTAAAAGTAAAGCGAGCAAGGTTAGAGTTGCACGATTCATGCAAATGCTCCGATACGCTTTTCTGCTACTCGCATAATTGCGGAGCGTGCACGCGGATTTTCTAAAATCTCAATGTCGCTGGGCTTTACCCTAGCAATAATTTCTAAGGCACTTTGTGGCAAATCTCTATCGCGCACTGGAAGGCCACGTGGCACTTCCACTTTGGCGTTGGATTGCAAGAATTGTTTAACAATGCGATCTTCTAAGGAGTGAAAACTAATGACAGCTAGTCTCGCTCCTGGCTTTAATAAACGCAGAGCAGCCTTTAGGCCTAATTCCAAATCTTCCAATTCGCGATTAATAAAAATCCGTAAGGCTTGGAAAGTTCTGGTTGCAGGATCTTGACCAACTTCGCGTGTGCGAACCACGCTAGCTACTAGTGCAGCCAATTCAGTGGTTGTTTTTGGTGACAATCCCTCTTCTTGCTTAGCCACAATAGCTTTAGCAATCTGAAATGCAAAACGCTCTTCGCCGTAAGTCTTAATCACGTAAGTGATCTCCTCGAGCGATGCCTGCTCTAACCACTCTGCCACTGTTAAGCCCTGCTCTGTATTCATCCGCATATCGAGAGGTCCTGCGCGACGAAATGAAAACCCACGGTGCGCTTCGTCCACCTGCGGAGAACTGATTCCGAGATCTAACAAAATTCCATCGACCGATTCTGCTTGGGCATATTGATCCATCCGTGCGAAGCTGTCGTGCACGATCGTTAAACGTGGATCTTGGATTGTCTGTGCAACTGCGATCGCATCTAAATCCTTGTCGAAAGAAATCATGCGCGCGGTTGGAGGAAGCTGCTTGAGCAATGCCTGGGTATGACCACCCCGCCCAAATGTTCCATCGATCACTACAATATTTTCTGATGCGTTTTGATTCTGAATGAGCGGACCACTGATTAGCGCCGTCACCGCCTCGGCCAGTAACACTGGGCGATGAGTTATGTTCATAGCACCCTGTCATCAAAAATTAAATTGCTTGAGTGCTTCAGGCATACCTAGTGCAATTGCAGCCTGTTCTTTTGCAGCGTAAGTTGCTGCGTCCCACAATTCCAAATGACTACCCATACCAAGCAAGATCACTTCTTTTTCTAGTCCTGCAGCTGCACGCAACTCTGGACCTACTAATACGCGACCTGCACTATCAAGATCCATTTCAGCTGCATTACCGAGAAAAATTCTGCGCCACCAATGGGCATCCATCGGAAGTTGCGCAACCCTTGCTCTAAAGGTTTCCCACTCCGGCCTTGGAAAAAGCAAAAGGCAGCCATCAGGGTGTTTTGTCAGCGTGATTCGACCCTCGCCTTGAACCAACAAGGCGTCACGATGCTTGGCGGGAATAGACATCCTGCCTTTTGCATCCAAATTGAGAGCTGACGCACCTTGAAACACCATTTACCCCACTTTTTCACACTTCCTCCCACTTTAGAGGATCACGCTAGGGGGGTCAAGTGTTTTTGGGGATTTTTTTGAGAATTTCTCTAGTGTTTACAAACACTTAGCGTCATGTCCTGAGAAAATACTGATAATAAAATAGCTACTTGAAACAATGGCTTGGAAAATATACTTAAGAATAGGTCTTAGCTATAAGGCCAGATAATGCCTAAATATACTGTATTTAAAAACAGTATTCTAAAAAATGACTTTAAAAAAATAATCGTTAAATGAAATTGCTTTGATTGATTTTAAATTTTGTAAGCAGTTGTCGTCATGAGTTTTGACATCGCTTGCATAATTTTCTGAATTGGCTCTGGCAAGCTAACACCGCCTGCATGCAAAGCTGCTTGTCCATGTGCAATTTCATCCATGCGCATTTGATCAACAATAGCGCGTGAACGTTGATCTGTTTCGGGCAACTTTTGGAGATGACTTTCTAAATGATTCTCGACTTGCTTTTCAGTTTCTGCAACAAAACCTAAACTCCATTGATCGCCCGCTAAGCCAGCCACCAAGCCGATTGCAAAGGATCCGGCATACCAAAAAGGATTGAGATAACTCGTGTGCGAACCTAACTCTTTAAGACGTGTTTCACACCAAGCCAAGTGATCCATTTCTTCTTGACCAGAGTGATCTAGCATCTGTTGAATTTGCGAATTTCTGGCAACTAATTTTTGTGATTGATAGAGTGCTTGAGCACAGACCTCACCAACGTGATTCACGCGCATCAAGCCGGCAGCATGCTTTCGCTCAGCAGCATCAAGAGCTGTCGTTACTCCCACTTCTGAGCCAGGCGTTGGCCGCCCCGCATTCGCCCCGCCCACAACCGAGCGCAGCGCAGTGTCAAATTCAATAATGAAACGGTCGATGAGGGCCATAAACCGAAAAAATTAGACCAAAACCTCAGCTTTACAACTTTGTTTGGTCTTAAGCCCCAATTCTGCCAAGAGTGCGCGATCTTGCTCTGCCTCAGGGTTGCCGGTTGTGAGTAACTGCTCACCATAGAAAATGGAATTGGCTCCAGCCAGAAAGCACATGGCCTGTACAGATCTTCCCAGCTCTTGTCTACCAGCAGATAAGCGCACACGTGCCTTGGGCATAGTGATTCTGGCAACAGCGATTGTTCTCACGAATTCCAAGGGGTCTAAAGGCTTTTGATCGGCTAGGGGAGTGCCTGCAACTGGCACGAGATGGTTAATCGGCACTGACTCAGGATAGGGGCTGAGATTCGCTAGGCGAGCTAGGAAAGCAGCACGTTGTTCACGAGATTCCCCCATGCCCACAATACCGCCACAGCACACAGACATTCCTGCAGCACGAACGTTTGAAATAGTATCCAGACGATCTTGATAGCCCCGTGTAGAGATCACGGAACGATAAAAGTCTTCACTCGTATCTAGGTTGTGATTGTAAAAATCCAGGCCAGCCTCTTGCAGTGCCTGAGCTTGATCGGCCTCCAGCATGCCTAAGGTAGCGCAAGTCTCAAGACCCAAGGCTTTGACACCTTTGATCATCGCAGTGACTTTTTCAATATCCCGATCCTTAGGCTCACGCCAGGCGGCGCCCATGCAAAAACGATTTGAGCCAGCTGCTTTAGCTGCTTTAGCAGCCTCTAAAACCTCTTCCAAGCCCATGAGTTTTTCTGCTTTGACATCGGTGTCATAGCGGGCAGCCTGTGGGCAGTAACCGCAGTCCTCGGGACAACCGCCTGTCTTGATGGAGAGCAATGTTGCCAATTCGACATCGCCCTCAGGGAAATTTGCCTTATGCGTTTCTTGGGCTTTGCTCATTAATTCATTGAAAGGCAAGTCAAATAAAGCCTCTATTTGCGCAACCGTCCATTCACCAGAGGCATCGACCTCTTTACGTAAATTTGCCTTAGATTTGACTAAGGCAAGCGGTTTTTCAACAGTTTGGGCGTCCAACATGGGCAAATTCCAGAAAATAGATCAATTCAAGGCATAAACATAACAGATACAAGCCGGAAATTGGAAAAACTAGTGGTCAAATATCAAACATGAAGGATATTTCTGATTTAAATCAACCCAGTCTCGTTGATCGCAGCCTCGCTGCCGTTTGGCACCCCTGCACTCAGATGAAACACCATGAATCCTTTCCTCTGGTGGGGATTAGCAAAGGTAAGGGTGCATGGCTTTACGATGAGCAGGGAAATGCTCTGCTTGATTGCATTAGTTCATGGTGGACAAATCTATTCGGCCACTCCAATCCTCAAATCAATCAAGCCATCATCGATCAATTAGAAAAGATTGAGCATGTGATGCTGGCAGGCTTTACTCATGCTCCCGTTGTTGAGTTGTCTGAAAAACTCTCCGCACTAACTGGCGGCAATTTAGGCCACTCTTTCTATGCTTCTGATGGTGCCTCTGCAGTAGAGATTGCTTTAAAGATGAGTCACCACTTTTGGCAACTCAAGGGCAAACCTCAAAAGAAAAAATTTGTTTGCTTAGAAAATGGGTATCACGGAGAGACACTAGGGGCATTAGCAGTCACTGACGTTGCCATCTTCCGCGAGGCTTACGGATCACTACTACAGGATGTTTTCACCGTTGCATCACCTGATGCACGTAAGGCAAATATTGGTGAGAGCGCAGAGCAAGTTGCTCAACATGCGGCCAGTGAGCTTGAACAACTGCTTCAAAGAGAACATAAACAGATTGCTGCCATCATTATCGAACCCTTGGTGCAATGCGCGGGGCAAATGGCTATGTATTCCCCTGAATATCTTCGTCTGGCAAGAGATTTATGCAATCGCTATGAAGTTCATCTGATAGCAGATGAGATTGCAGTGGGCTGCGGCCGAAGCGGTCGATTTTTTGCCTGTGAGCATGCCGGTATTTGGCCTGATTTTTTAACCTTATCTAAAGGCATTAGCGGAGGCTATCTACCGCTTTCTCTTTGCCTCACTTCGGATTCTATCTATCGCGCTTTTTATAGCGACCAAACACAACAGGGCTTTCTTCACTCCCACTCTTACACTGGAAATCCATTAGCTTGTGCTGCAGCTCTAGCTTGCTTAAAGATTTTTAAAACTGAACATGTTTTAGAAAAAAATAGTCTTCGCTCGCAAGATTTAGCAAATGCTTTTACATGGGCAAAAGCAGATTCTCGTATCGAGCATTGGCGCCAACAAGGAATGATTTTGGCTTTTGATGTCAAAACTTCTGCCATCAAAAACCCAAGCCTCTTTGCACGTGAGATGTTTGCGAATGGCTTAACTCAGGGCATTTTGATTAGACCCATTGGCAATACGATTTATGTCATGCCGCCCTATATCTTGTCTGCTGACGAGACAAAGCAAATGGGTGCTGCAGTTCAAAGTGCGCTGGAGAAAACTCTCGCATGAAAAAAGTATTTACAGCCCTAAACCTGGCTCAAGAACAGATTGAAGAGCTGGACTCGCGACTTCTAAAGCGCACTTTACGTGCTACTCAATCGCCTTGTGATGTCAATGCCATCGTTGGCGACAGGAAGCTTAAAGCATTTTGTAGCAATGATTATTTAGGCCTTGCCAACCACCCCGAGCTTATAAAAACGCTAGCGCAGGGCGCCGAAAAATATGGGGTTGGTAGTGGCGCATCTCATTTAATTAGTGGCCATAGTGCTGCCCATGCATTACTAGAAGACAAATTAGCTACTTTTCAAAAAGAGCATATTCCTCAAGCCCGTGCCTTATTTTTTAGCACTGGATACTTAGCCAATCTTGCTGCAATTACAGGCCTGATTCGACTTGCACCCCCAAAGGGTGCGAGCATTTACTCTGCCAAACTCAATCACGCCTCTTTGATTGATGGCGTCCGCCTTGCAAGCGCTCAGTCGAGCGCAAGTGTTAGCTTGTTTGATCACACTGACCTTAGCTCTCTGATTGAGCAACTCAGTCTAGACAGTAAGGCGCTAAAACTCATCGTAACGGATGGTGTTTTTAGTATGGATGGAGACCTCGCACCAGTTAGAGAGCTGCTGAAAATTGCCGAGCAATACGATGCTCTGCTCTTAGTGGATGATGCGCATGGCTTTGGAGTGCTAGGTAAATCTGGTCACGGCATTTTGGAGCAGGAAAATATTCATTCCGATCGAATTATTTATATTGGCACCCTAGGTAAGGCTGCGGGCGTCAGTGGAGCATTCATTTGCGCTCAAGACACCTTTATAGAGTGGCTGATACAAAAAGGGCGTCCCTATATTTACAGCACTGCAACTCCGCCAGCCATTGCACATGCCCTACTAAAGAGCCTAGAAATTATTGAGAGTGATGAAGGTGCTCGACGCCGTACCCAACTAAGCCAATTAATCAACATGTGGCGAGACGAAATGGTGTTCACAAGCTGGCAAAAAGTTCCATCTTGCACGCCGATTCAACCTGTCGTTCTTGGTAGCAATGCCAATGCACTACTGGCAGCTAAATTGCTAGATGAAGCGGGTTATTGGATTCCAGCAATACGTCCGCCAACCGTTCCGGTTGGTAGTGCGCGCTTACGTATTACCTTTTCAGCTAATCACAGTCTTGAAGATTTACAAAAACTCATGAAGACTTTAAATTCAATCGAGCAAACAGTGATCGAGCAAGCATCTTCATGAGTAATCGCATGAATTTTTTCGTAACTGGGTCTGATACGGAGGTTGGCAAAACCCTGGTGAGTGGCGCGCTCATTGTGAAGCTGCGTGATCAGGGCATTAACGCAATTGGATTTAAGCCTGTTGTTGCAGGAACCTTCAAAAACTCAAATGGCCAAGTTCTGAATGAAGATTTAGAAACGCTTCGATTAGCCTCTAGGCTATCCCCAGGTGATCTAACTTTGTGCCCTTACGTGCTGGATGCCCCCGCTGCCCCACATTTAGTGGCCGCTAAAGATAACTTGCGGCTGGAGATGCAAACCATCATGCAAGCGCTTCATGTCGTTCAAAAGCAATGTGATTATGTTGTCGTCGAGGGTGCAGGTGGGCTCTTAACTCCGATCAATGATCAAGAGGATCTTGGTGATTTTGCCCAGCAGCTTGGTTTCCCAGTCATTTTGGTGGTCGGCATGAAGTTGGGTTGTATCAATCACGCACTGCTCACTCTAGAGGCAATCCAATCTCGCAAATTAACAATTGCTGGTTGGATTGCAAATTCTCCATTAATTGAAATGCCGTTCTTAAATGAAAATATTCAAACCTTGCAATCTAGAATTCACGCTCCTTTTTTAGGACACATTCCGACATTACCTAAAGATCTTCAAAAGCTACAAAATCAACCCTACTCTATTGAAGCCCTTAATTTTGCAGCACAGCATATTCGATTGCCAGCACCTTAAATTCATCCTTACAGCGGTGTAAAGGTGCATGCGGAATGACTTTCAGATAAGATGAAGGCATGCATTTACTCCCTGAAATCCTGGATTCTGCAGAATCTATCCAAGACATTCGTCGCAATATTCATGCTCATCCAGAATTGCGTTTCGAAGAGAACCGCACGGCTGATCTCGTAGCTGAAGCGCTATCAAGCTGGGGTATATCCGTTTACCGCGGTATGGGGAAAACCGGTGTCGTGGGTCGCTTAGATGGCGACTTAGGCCCGGGCAAGATGATTGGTTTGCGCGCTGATATGGATGCGCTGCCCTTACAAGAGCACAATAATTTTGCACACGCATCCCGTAATGCTGGAAAGATGCATGCTTGTGGACATGATGGTCACACTGCAATGCTTTTGGGTGCTGCGCAATATCTTTCTAATCACCGAGACTTCAAGGGGAGCATCATTTTTATTTTCCAACCCGCCGAAGAAGGTGGTGCTGGTGCAAATGAAATGATCAAAGATGGACTCTTTAAGCAATTTCCTTGCGATGCTGTCTTTGGTTTGCATAACTGGCCGGGCTTAGCCGCAGGTCACTTTGGCGTGACAGCAGGCCCCATGATGGCCTCAAGCAATTCTTTTGAAATTACTATCACCGGCAAAGGTGGTCATGCCGCACTTCCTCACAATAGTGCCGACCCAGTGCTCACTGGCGCACAAGTAGTACTAGCATTACAGAGCATCATCACCCGTAACAAGCGCCCTGTTGATGCCGCAGTGCTATCAGTGACGCAATTTCATGCGGGCGAGACTAGCAATGTGATTCCGGATAGTGCCTTCATTGGCGGCACGATTAGAACCTTTACGCTTGAAGTGCTCGATTTAATGGAAGAGCGCTTGCGAGAAATTTCCCATAATGTTGCGACCGCATTCGATTGCCAGGCAGAAATCATCTTTTCTCGAAACTATCCACCACTAATCAATCATGAGGCTGAAGTCGAATTTGCCAGTGAAGTGATGAGCGAATTAGTGGGCAAGCAAAATGTCGATACAGCAATTGACCCCACTATGGGCGCAGAAGATTTTGCATTTATGTTGCTTGAAAAGCCTGGATGCTATGTGTTTCTGGGTAATGGTGATGGGGATCACCGCTCTGTAGGGCATGGCATGGGACCATGCCATCTACACAATCCCTCTTATGACTTCAATGACGCTTTAATTCCGATCGGCGTGAGCTATTGGGTCAAACTAGCTCAGCGCTATCTAGACAAATAATCCATTCTTAAGAATTGGTAAATTTCGCAGGGCGTTTTTCCATGAAGGCTGCCATTCCCTCTTTTTGATCATTCGTTCCAAAGCAAGCATGGAATAAACGACGCTCAAAATGGATTCCTTCGGAGAGAGTTGTTTCATAAGCTGTATTCACAGCCTCTTTCACCATCATCGCAGTTAGCAAAGGCATGTCAGCAATCTCTTTGGCGATGGCTTTGACTTCTTTTAATAGTTCAGCTTTAGGAAATACTCTCGCTACTAAACCTGAGCGCTCAGCCTCTGCAGCATCCATCATGCGGCCAGTTAAAGCCAAATCCATGGCTTTCGCTTTAGAGATCGCACGTGGTAAACGTTGTGTCCCGCCAGCCCCTGGAATAATGCCAAGCTTTACTTCTGGCTGGGCAAACTTGGCATTATCTGCCGCCATGATGGTGTCGCACATCATGGCCAACTCACAGCCCCCACCAAGCGCATAACCAGAGACGGCCGCAATTACTGGTTTACGAACTTTTCGAATGGTTTCCCAATTGCGGGTGATGAAATCATCACGATAAACATCCTTTAAACCATACTTCGCCATGGATGCAATATCTGCGCCAGCAGCAAATGCTTTTTCACTACCAGTCACAATGATGCAACCAATATTGTCATCTGCATCAAAACTCAGCAATGCCGCGCCAAGCTCGTCCATTAATTGATCATTTAGCGCATTGAGAACCTCGGGGCGATTTAAGGTAACCATGGCAATCTTGCCCTCTACTTCTGTCAAAATTGTTTTGTAGCTCATCAATTTCTTTCTATTTAAGATCCATTAATTAACGCGGTAACAATAACCACATCTTGCCATTTTGTTTCATACGGCCAGCAATTTCTCCAGCAGACTCCCCAGAACCCCAATAATAGTCAGCCCTAACGCCCCCGACAATGGCCTTACCTGTATCTTGCGCCATGACTAATTTTTGCAAGGTCTGATTACTTAAAGGTTTTGTAGTGGATAAGAATACAGGCGCTCCTAATGGCATCGCTTGCAAATCTACTGCTATGCTGCGCTCGCTAGTTAAAGGAACGCCTAGCGCGCCTATGGGACCTAAATTCTCATCCATGCTACTTGGCAACTCTTTAAAGAACACAAAGCGAGGGTTGGCATTGAGCATTTCATTGACACGATCTGGGTTGCGTTTAGCCCATTGAGAAATGCCTTGCATTGTTGCTTCACTGCGCGTAATTTCCTTGCGATCTAGTAACCACTGCGCTGAAGATTTGAAGGGCTGCTCATTGGTTCCTGCAAACCCCAATCTCATGATGCGGCCATCTGGTAAGCGAATCTTTCCAGACCCCTGAATTTGCAAAGAGGCTGCTGCTACTGGGTCTTGAACCCAAGCAATTTCTGAACCCTGAAGAATCCCTGAGCTCATCAGCTCTGCACGGGTTGGGCCAGGATTTGGTCGAGATTTTTTCCAGGCATTGGGATAGGCATATAGCGGGACGGTATAAGTACTTGTACGAGTTTGAGAACCCTCCATTAAAGGCTCGTAGTAGCCTGTAATTAAACCGGTTTCACTTCCAGCGCTATTGCGAATTTCATAAGCCTGAAAATTGCTTTCGAAATATTGACGGATAGCTCGCGTATCACGACTAGCTACATTAGTAGTCTGGGAGCAGGCCTGCCGCCAATTCACTTCGCCACCACGCTTACGTAGGGCGTCGCAACTTCTGAGCCATGCAGGCCAAGCTTGCAATAGATCATCTTCCTGCCACCCCGGCACAGCTTGCCATGAAACTGCACTAAAGGTCGCAATCGAAGAACTGTAAGTGCTTGGGGGACCACCCGATCCGCCGGAGCGATAACCCGTTCCACGAGTCGGGGGTGTTGAACAGCCAGCGATCAAGGCAGCAATCAAAATTGCGAATACACTTGCTGGAAATAATTTACATTTAGAAATCATGATTGCCAATTTACTCGATGAATACCCCATGCTGCTTTTTGTGATTGAAGGCGCTATTGCCTTGGGACTCTTGTTATTTATTGTCCTTTGGACTGGCAAGGGCAAAAAATAGTTTTTATACGCTGCTAATGTAGCGTGCGAGGCATCACAAGGGCAAATTCAGGAATGGGTGCCTGAAAAAACTGTGCCTCTTCCGTTACACAAAAATACTCTCCACGCATCGTTCCAGCTGGTGTTGGCAATGTTGCCCAACTGGTGTACTCAAATTGCTCTCCACCCCGCAATAAAGGCTGCTGCCCAACCACACCCAAGCCACGAACCTCTTGGACATCATTATCACCATCCGTAATGAGCCAATGGCGGGCAATTAACTGAATACTGGCTGTACCAGTATTTCGGATAGTGACCGTATAGGCAAAGGCAAATTGGCGGTTATCGGGGTCAGATTGCTCAGGAAGGTACTGGGCTTTGACCGTAATACTCATTTCATGGGGATTCATGATCGAATTCTGCTCCATCCCAAGGCCAACTGCAAGCTAGAATCTAGGGATGGAAAGCCAAAATTCATCCTTAAATAGCCAATTTGTTATAGCCCCATCCATTTTGTCGGCGGATTTTGCCTGCCTAGGCAAAGAGGTCCAAGACGTTTTGCTGGCTGGTGCCGATTGGATTCACTTTGATGTGATGGATAACCATTACGTTCCCAATTTGACTATTGGCCCATTGGTTTGCGAGGCTATCCGCCCACATGCTACTAAAAATGGCAAACCCGCTGTGATCGATGTGCATTTAATGATTGAACCTGTAGATCGCATCGTTCCTGATTTTGCAAAAGCGGGGGCAAATTTAATTAGCTTTCATCCCGAGGCCAGTCCTCATGTAAATCGCACGCTGAACCTTATTCGTGATCAAGGTTGCCAAGCGGGTCTTGTATTAAATCCCGCAACTCCACTTGATCATTTAGATCACACTTTGGAATTACTTGACCTAGTGCTTCTGATGTCAGTCAACCCTGGCTTTGGCGGGCAATCATTTATTCCGAGTACCCTTCATAAGATCGCACAAGTGCGCGAACGTCTCGACCGCTATCAAGCTGAAACTGGGCGCCACATTCGTCTTGAAGTCGATGGTGGCATTAAGGTGGATAACATTGGCCAAGTTGCACAAGCAGGTGCAGATACTTTTGTTGCAGGCTCTGCAATTTTTGGTAAAGAGAATTACGCAAAAGTCATTGAAGCAATGCACTCAGAATTAGGTAAGTTAGGAAAAGCCTAATGCAGCTTGAAGAATTTAATGCCTTAGCCCAACAGGGCTTCAATCGCATTCCTCTAGTCAAAGAAGTGCTTGCCGATTTAGAAACACCTCTATCGCTCTACGTCAAGCTCAGCCAGGCCTTTGGGACAAAAAATACTTATCTACTAGAGTCAGTTTTGGGTGGCGAGCGCTTTGGTCGCTTCTCTTTTATTGGTCTACCTGCAAGAACCATCCTCAGAACAGTTGGTACGCCAATAGCACCTCTGAACGAAGTACTTACCGATGGAAAAGTGGTTGAGAGTAATACTGATAATCCACTGGATTTTGTTGATGCCTATTTCAAGCGTTTTAAAGTTGCTCTTCAACCAGGCTTGCCCCGTTTTTGCGGTGGTCTTGCTGGCTACTTTGGTTACGATACCGTTCGCTATATTGAAGCACGCTTAGCTACACATGCTTTACCTGACGAACTGGGTGTTCCTGATATCCAATTGATGTTGACTGAAGAACTTGCAGTGATCGACAACGTGGCTGGCAAAATTTATTTGATTGTCTATGCGGACCCTAGTATTCCTGATAGTTTTGACAAGGCGCAGCAGCGCTTAAAAGAATTGCTTGCTTGCCTCGGCAAGCAAGCTAATATGCCGGCATCATTGCCAAGCACCAAAACAGAATTGCTTCGCAAATTTAAGGCGGCTGATTTTGAAGATGCAGTCCGCAAAACCAAAGAATATATTTTGGCTGGCGACTGCATGCAAGTGGTCATTGGTCAACGCATTAGTAAACCCTTTACTGAGTCACCATTAGCCCTCTATAGAGCACTTCGCTCCCTAAATCCCTCGCCCTATATGTATTTCTATGACTTTGGAGATATGCAGATTGTGGGCTCCTCTCCAGAAATTTTGGTACGACAAGAAAAGCGTGCAGCAGAAAAGATTGTGACCATTCGTCCTTTAGCTGGGACACGTCCACGGGGTGCCAATCCTGAAGAAGATGAACGTCTTGCTAAAGAGCTCTTAGCCGACCCTAAGGAAATCGCTGAGCACGTGATGCTGATTGACCTTGCCCGTAATGATGTTGGCAGAATCGCAAAAACTGGCTCAGTAAAAGTCACGGATTCCATGTCAATTGAGAAGTACTCCCACGTACAACATATTGTGAGCTCTGTAGAGGGTGATCTTCTCGATAATATGAGCAATATGGACGTGTTACGAGCAACTTTCCCAGCGGGGACACTCTCCGGCGCACCAAAAATTCGTGCCATGGAAATCATTGATGAGATGGAAATTGTAAAGCGCGGAGTTTATGGTGGTGCAGTAGGCTATCTTTCTTTCTCGGGAGATATGGATGTAGCGATTGCTATTCGTACTGGTGTGATTCGTAATGGTATGCTGCATTCCCAAGCTGGTGCTGGTGTAGTCGCGGACTCCGATCCTACTGCTGAGTGGAAAGAAACTGAAGCTAAAGCACGCGCAGTTTTGACTGCCGCAGAACTAGTACAAGGAGGACTTGATGCTCCTAATGATTGATAACTACGATTCATTTACCTATAACCTTGTGCAGTATTTTGCTGAGCTAGGAGAAGAGGTGAAAGTCTTTCGTAATGATGAAATTGCAGTGGATGAGATTGCGAAACTCAATCCTGCCAGAATCTGTATCTCCCCTGGACCGTGCAGCCCAGCTGAGGCAGGTATCTCAGTGGAGACCATCAAACGCTATGCAGGACAGATACCAATTTTGGGAGTATGTCTTGGTCATCAAGCTATTGGTGAAGCCTTTGGCGGCAAAGTCATTCGTGCTCAAAAAGTGATGCATGGTAAGACTGACTTTATTCATCACACTGGTGTGGGTGTTTTCCAAAACCTGCCTGATCCATTTAAGGTCACTCGCTATCATTCACTGGCCATTGAGAAAAGCTCTTTGCCGGCTATGTTGGAAGTAACAGCTACCTCTTCTGATGGCGAGATTATGGGAGTACGTCACCGTGAACTTGCAGTGGAAGGCGTGCAATTTCACCCTGAATCTATTCTTTCTGAGCATGGCCATGCCCTGCTAAAGAATTTTTTACAAACTAAATAAACGTCCGATGCCTATTACTCCACAAGAAGCATTACAACGCTGCATTGAACATCGTGAACTATTTCATGACGAGATGACCGCCATGATGCGGCTCATCATGAGTGGTGAAATGCCACCTGAGCTTGTGGCTGGACTATTAGTAGCCTTACGCACCAAAAAAGAAACCGTTGGAGAAATCGCTGCTGCTGCACAAGTCATGCGGGAATTTGCTACTCCTGTGCATATTGATGACCGCACTCACCTAGTTGATGTTGTGGGCACTGGCGGCGATGGCGCACATACCTTCAATATTTCCACCGCAGCCATGTTTGTGGCGGCAGCGGCTGGAGCAAAAATTGCAAAACACGGTAACCGGAGTGTCAGCAGTAAATCTGGCAGTGCCGATGTTCTGGAAGCTTTGGGTGTAAATCTCAATCTCTCTGCAGAACAAGTTGCCAAATGCATCGCCACAGTGGGAGCTGGCTTCATGTTTGCCCCCAACCACCATCCGGCCATGAAAAATGTAGTGCCTATTCGTAAGCAATTGGGTGTACGCACGATTTTCAACATCTTGGGGCCTCTCACCAACCCCGCGGATGCAAAACGCATTCTGATGGGCGTGTTTCATCCAGATTTAGTTGGTATTCAAGCGCGGGTATTGCAAGCTCTGGGTATGGAGCACGCATTGGTGGTTTATGGTCGCGACGGTTTAGATGAGATTTCTCTTGAGGGCCCCACACTTGTTGGTGAGCTCAAAGATGGGGTAGTACGCGAATATGAAATTCAACCAAAAGATTTTGGACTCAGCACCGCGCCTACCTTTAGCTTCAAAGTAGCCAACGCTGCAGAATCCAAGAATATTGTTTTAGATGTAATCGATAACAAGCCTAGCGCAGCAAGCGATATTGTCTGCTTGAACGCCGGCGCCACCCTCTATGTCGCTGGGGTCGCCAAAGATATTGGCTCAGGAGTCGCAATGGCCAAAGCAGCAATTGCATCCGGCGCAGCCCGTCAGAAGTTAGACGAATTTATTGCTGCAACCCAATCTAAATAATTTCCTATGAGCGATATTCTCAACAAAATTGTTGCAACCAAGAAGATTGAGATTGCAAACATCTCAAAGCAAATATCACTAGCTAATCAACGTGATCTCGCGCAGTCAAATAATCAAGATGCTTTGCTAAAGCCCCGCGGCTTTATTGACGCCATCAACAATAAGATTGCACAAGGCAAAGCGGGCGTTATTACTGAGATTAAAAAAGCAAGTCCTAGTAAAGGGATTTTGCGAGAGCACTTCAAACCAGCAGAAATTGCCCAATCTTATGAAAAATATGGCGCGGCCTGCTTATCCGTACTGACGGATATCGACTACTTTCAAGGTTGCAATGCCTATCTAAAAGAGGCGAGATCTGCTTGCGGCATTCCCGTGCTGCGCAAGGATTTCACCATCGATCCCTATCAAATCTATGAGGCTCGTGCGATTGGTGCAGATGCTATTTTGTTAATCGTCGCCTGCCTGGAGCTCAACCAGATGAAAGAGCTCGAAGCGTGTGCCCACGAATTAGGTCTCGACGTTTTAGTTGAAGTTCATAATGCTCCAGAGCTAGAACAGGCCCTAGAACTCAAAACATCTTTAGTGGGAATCAATAATCGCAACCTGAAGACCTTTGATGTCACTCTAGAAACTACTCTCTCACTTTTATCTATGGTTCCAAGTAATAAGACTTTGGTAACTGAATCCGGGATATTGAATCGTGCTGACGTACAACGAATGCGTGACAACCACATCAATGCATTCTTAGTTGGCGAAGCCTTTATGCGTGCGCCAGATCCAGGCATCGCTCTTAATGAGCTTTTTTCATAAACCTCTTCAAGCTATCTAAGCAGTATTTAATCAATGCAATGAGCAGTATTGAACCCAATACATCGCCAATAAACATCACCAAAAAGTGATTGAGGCTACCAGCATCTTCAAAGCCTGAGAGAGTGAACCACACTTGATGTGCCCCAGCGCTCAATGCGGCATATACCAAAATACAACCCAGTAACTTTGGCATATTGAGGTCGCTTAAGTCGGGTGCCAGCTGAATATTCCTGATTACTAGAACCCTGGCAAGGTAAGGGGCAAATCCAGAGATCAGGCCAATGCCGATGCACACACTCAAATCATGCGGGAAGTCGCCATAGTAGCTAATTAAGAATGAGCTTAGAGCAATGCCAATAGCCCCCGGCAGGCCAAAAATCAACGTCAAAAACAAGCGAAGGCCAGCAGGTGAATAAATCCAATTGACGCCAAGACTAAAAGTGAGCTCACTGGTAAGCCAGTTATTGAAATAGAAAAGAGATGCGTAAGTCAGGGCACTGACGGCAAACCCAAAAAACGTCTCAGAAAAAATTGCTGAAATTTTAGACATTGCTTTAATTATCAACCTATTCATTTGCGCAACACATCTCATCAGCGAAGAGCCTTATTAGGGAATATACTAGCTGTAACCCAAATTTTATTGCACAACAAGAAAATTAACCTTCGAGACATTATGGCAACCAATAAGCCGCTTTCTTATCTTCGCTTTCTCAATTTGATCGATGCCTTAGGTCGAATGAACCCCGGCAAAAAATTAGATGGTATTGAAGAAAACTTGCTAGATAAGATTGTTAACTGTGCACATACAAAAGAATCTATCTTGGTAGGTGATTTAATTGCCCTCTCAGAGCTTGGTTCTCAAGCAACATTACATGGTCGCCTGAAAAATCTCAGCGCTATGGGTTATATCAAGATGGTTGCAAACGCTGATGGGCGCAAGAAAGAGGTCGTGCCTACCAAATTAGCCCTGAAACGCTATGAAGAAATCTCTAAATGTCTTGAGAAAGCAATTAAAGCTGCTTAATTAAACATTAAATAAGAAGTTCAGTACGTCTCCATCTTTAACGACGTATTCCTTACCCTCAGCGCGCATCTTGCCAGCCTCTTTAGCGCCTGATTCACCCTTAAACTGAATGAAGTCTTCATAGGCAATCGTTTGTGCTCGGATAAATCCACGCTCGAAGTCCGTATGAATGACACCAGCTGCTTGTGGAGCTGTATCACCCTGGTGAATAGTCCAAGCGCGAACTTCTTTAACCCCAGCAGTAAAGTAAGTCTGCAAGCCTAATAAAGAATAGCCCGCACGAATCACGCGGTCTAAGCCAGGCTCTTCCATACCTAAGTCAGCCAAAAACTCTGTTTTATCAGCATCATCTAAATCTGCAATCTCTGCTTCAATCGCTGCACAGACAGCAACGACTGGGGCCTTTTCTTTTGCAGCGTGCTGCTTTACTGCCTCAAGATGCGGATTATTAGTGAAGCCGTCTTCTTTGACGTTAGCGACGTACATTGCTGGCTTTGCAGTAATTAAACACAAAGGTTTAATTAGGAGGAGCTCCTCCTCGCTCAAATTTAGGCTGCGCACTGGCAGTGCTGAATCGAGATGGGCTTGCACCTTGGTCAGAACGGCAACTAAAGCAGCAGCCTCTTTATCATTACCCGACTTAGCTGCTTTAGTAGAACGGCTAAGCGTTTTCTCCACAGTAGCTAAATCGGAGAGAGCCAACTCGGTGTCAATGACGCCGATATCAGCAATAGGATCCACTTTGCCAGCCACGTGAATAACATTCGCATCCTCAAAACAGCGCACCACATGAGTAATTGCATCTGTTTCGCGAATATTGGCTAAAAATTGATTTCCGAGGCCTTCACCCTTAGAAGCTCCCGCCACTAAGCCCGCAATATCGACAAATTCCACGGCGGCAGGCAAAACGCGCTCGGGCTTGACGATCTCGGCTAAGGCAGCAAGACGGGGGTCAGGAACCTCAACTACGCCCACATTAGGCTCAATCGTGCAGAAAGGATAGTTTTCCGCTGCGATTCCAGCCTTGGTAAGCGCATTAAAGAGGGTAGATTTGCCGACGTTAGGCAGGCCGACGATGCCACATTTCAAAGACATGGGCTTATTGTAAAGGGGCTGGTTTCGATATCATCGAGTTATGTCAGAAGCTCACCAAAACAAGCCCTCCAAATCCTCTACCCATTCGGCCAAAAAGCGCTCTGCGGATGTCGTTGTTATTGGCGGAGGCATTGTGGGCAAGGCCTGTGCCCTCGGGTTAGCCCAAATAGGTTTACAAACCCTCGAGATCGCCCCAGATCTCGAGCAGGCCATTACAAGCCCCCAAGGCTCTGAATGGGGCCAAAGAATCTATGCTTTTTCACCAAGCACTCAAAAACTGCTCTCCCATCTACAAATTTGGGATGCGCTAGATCACACCCGCATGCAAGCAGTACGGGATATGCGCATCTTTGGCGATCGTGGCGAATTGCAAGATCAACTCCACCTTTCTGCATTCGAAGCTGGAACGCCACAACTTGCCTGGATCGGTGAATCTAATTTAATTGAACACACCCTTGATCAAGCGTCCCGCTTCCAAAATAAATTGGAGCGAATTAACGATGCTGTCGACAGAATAGATGTTGATGCAGATGGAAGTACGCTGCATTTAAAAACTGGTGGGTCTATTCATGCGCAATTAGTGATTGCTGCCGATGGCGCCAACTCGCCTATTCGAGCATCGCTTGGCATTACTACGAGCGAAGAGAGTTATTCACAAAGCGCAGTGGTTGCCAACTGGACTTGCACCTATCCACATTTAGAAACCGCTTATCAATGGTTCTTGCCAGGTGGCGATATTGTCGCAATGCTGCCTTTACCTGGCAAACAAATATCTATGGTGTGGTCTACCTCACCTGAGCATGCTGCCGACTTATTAAAGCTGAATCAAGCCCAATGGCAAGAGCGTTTTAGCTCAATTGCCAAGGGCGCTATTCTGAAGCAGTTAGGAGATCTCACGCTGAATTCAACCCCCGCAGCATTTCCATTAAGAAAGATTCGTGCAGAGCGCTTTATCGGCCCCGAATCTACTCCCAAGGTTGTTCTCATTGGGGACGCTGCCCATGTGATGCATCCCCTAGCGGGGCAAGGATTGAACTTGGGCTTACGGGATGTTGCGGTGCTACTCAACATTCTGGGAAAACGTGAATCTTTTCGATTGCCCAGTGATACGGTATTACTCCGCCGCTATGAGCGCCAGAGACAAGGCGATACCAGCGCCCTACTGTGGGTTACCGATAAGCTAATGAAATTATTTTCTGCTAGTAGCAATACAGAGCGCCATCTACGGAATTGGGGCCTTGGTCTTGTGAACAAAAGCCACTTCATCAAACAGCGTCTCATTGAGCGCGCCCTCGGAGAAATTGATTTTGATTAAATTGTTATCTGTATTAAGTATTTTTCTTGCCACTCTACTTTGCTCTGGATTTGCCAACGCGCAAGCCGAACAGCAGATCAAAACAGAGATACAGAAAAAGTTGGGGACAAACACAAAAGTGAGAAGTGTCACTGCCTCGCCAGTGACAGGTTTATATGAAGTTTTAGTAGGAAATGAGATTTTTTATACAGACGCGTCTGGTAAATACCTGATCCAAGGCGAGATCATTGAGTTATCTAGCGGTAAAAATATTACCGAGCAAAGGCAATCTGATTTGAATCGTATTAAGTGGGCCGATTTGAATCAAGCCAACGCCATCAAAAACGTCCGAGGCAATGGCAGTCGTCAACTGGCAGTCTTTTCTGATCCCAATTGTGGCTACTGCAAACGCCTAGAGAAATCCTTACAGCAATTAGATAAAGTCACAATCTATACCTATCTGATTCCGATCTTATCTGCAGATTCAGCCCAGAAATCAAAGCAAATTTGGTGCTCCGCAGATCCCTATAAGTCTTACATTGATTGGATGGTCAATGGAGTAAGTCCAAGCGGCAAAACGGATTGCAGTACACCCCTTGATAAAAATCTAGCCTTTGCGAAAACCTATGGGATTACTGGCACACCAACGCTATTTTTTGCCGACGGCAGTCGTTTTCCTGGTGCAGTTCAAATCGCCGATATTGAAAAGAAATTGGGCTCCCTTAAGTAAATATGACAACCGTAACTAATCTTCCTGAAATCCAATACACGGTATGGCCAGCCGATTTACATGGTCACCGCTATCAGGTGAAATTGCAGATTGCAAACCCGGACTCAGAAGGTCAGGTATTGCAAATGCCTGCTTGGATTCCGGGAAGTTATTTGATTCGGGATTTCAGCAAACATATTGAATCGATTGAGGCCTATTCGGCTCAAACCAAGCAGAAGCTACCCTTGGAGAGAATCAATAACGATCAATGGCGATTACCTAAGGTCAATGGTGCAGTAGAGATTCTCACTACGATCTACGCCTATGATTCTTCAGTACGCGCAGCCTATCTCGACACTGAGCGTGCATTTTTCAATGCCAGTAGCTTATGTTTAGAGGTCAAAGGTCAGTCGGATTTACCTTGCTCACTCGCAATCGCTCCACCCGAAACTGAGTTTGCTGCTCACTGGTCTATTCAAACTACCCTAAGATCAGTCAAAACCGATGATCGAGGCTTTGGTTTTTATCTTGCGCAAAACTATGCCGATCTTCTGGACCACCCTGTAGCCATGGGTGAATTTCAGCTGGTTCAGTGGGCCTCCAATGGCACACCGCACAGCATGGCAATTCAAGGATGCATTCACCAAGTCGATGCAAAGCGACTTTCACAAGATCTCCAAGCGATCTGCAACTGCACAATCAATCTCTTTGAACCAAAAACAAAGCAAGCACCCTTTAGTCGCTATCTCTTTTTGGTCAATGCAGTGTTAAATGGTTACGGCGGCCTCGAGCATCGTGATAGCACAGCATTACTGTGTCGCCGTGATCAAATTCCTCAACAAGACACGCCATTAGATGAAACTGCTTACCGAGATTTTTTGGGCTTGTGCAGCCATGAATATTTCCACGCCTGGTTAGTTAAGCGCATCCAAGCGAAAGCATTTCAACCCTATGATCTGAGCCAACGGAATCACACTCGTTTACTTTGGTTATTCGAAGGCTTTACAAGCTACTATGACGATCTGCAACTTTTACGAAGCAAGCGCATTGATCTGCAAACCTATTTAGATTTGGTGGCGAATAACTGGAATGCGATCCTGCGCGGGCCTGGCAGAAATAAACAAAGCCTTGCTGATAGCTCATTTGATGCCTGGACTAAGTATTACCAAACCGACGAGAACACCCCGAATGCTGTAGTTAGCTATTACGGCAAAGGTGCACTACTGGCACTTGGGCTGGATTTACAAATTCGGGCATTCTCGAAAAATCAAAAATCACTAGATAATCTCATGCGTCTTGTCTGGCAAAAGCATGGCGTCACCCTTGAGGGCATTGCCGAGAATGGATTAGACGATTTGGTGCTTAAAGCTATCGGCACAGATTTTTCCAAGACCTGGAATGAAATCAAGTCTCGCTATATTTTTGGTACTGAAGATATCCCGATTCAAAAGTGGATCGCGTCGAACTTCGTATCAGTGAAAACAAAATCATCATCCAAGTTGGAGAGGATCAAGTTACAGCTTGGGATGCGTCACACTGATGTTAACGGCTGGCTAAAGATAACCCATGTATTGGATAGTGGAGCAGCGCAGTCGGCGGGTCTAGCGCCTGGTGACCTTCTGGCTAGCATCAATGGTCAACGCATTACGGGTGCCCGTATTGATAAGGTCCTTGGCGGTCTTGCAGAAGGCCAAAATATTCATTTCTGTTTCTATCGAGATGACTTGGAACACGAACGAATTGCGAGCTTGAATCCGAATCAATTACCCGCCCAGTACGAGCTCATTGCCAATAGCGCCAAAACTAAATCTCATTGACTTTTCTAGTGTCTACTTTTTCTAAAGACAACATACCTGAAGATTGGCGCAAATTATTAGGCGACTATCTAGATTCTGACGCTTGGAATACATTGCAAAGCAATTTACAAGCCGTCCTTGATGCTGATCCAAAAATGATTCGACCTGAGCCTAGTCATTTTTTTAAAGCCTTAGCGTTGACATCGGTAGCATCCACTAAGGTTGTGATTCTTGGGCAGGATCCTTATCATTCCCCTGGCCTTGCACAAGGCCTTGCATTTTCGATCCCCAAAAATATCCCTACAAACTCTCGCGAGTTTCCCAGCTCATTGCGCAACATCAGTAAAGCACTAATGCTCGAAGGCTTTGGCAATTTACCAAATGGAGATTTACAACATTGGGCAAAGCAAGGGGTGTTGCTACTTAATACTGCACTGAGCGTTCGATTGGGAGAAGCAGGCAGTCACGCTAATCTGGGATGGAAAGGCTTTGTTGATCAATTGATTTCAGGTCTAGCATTCCAAAAACCACATTTAATTTGGATGCTGTGGGGTGGTCATGCCCAATCCAAACTCCCACTGATAGAAGCGGGCAAGGATCAAGTCATTCTGCAATCATCACACCCTTCAGGCCTGGGCGTATATAAGACCAATCAGCCTTTTTTAGAGCCTGGCGCTAAAGCAAGCTGTGGGCACTTCACCAAAACCAACCAATGGCTAAAACAGTTTGGCAAAGAAGAGATTCGGTGGATTGCTTCAACAGATCAGGCGGAACTATTTCGCTAGAGCGGTAAAAATACAGCCCACCAGGCAAGAGGCAAAAATGGCGCTAAACCACTCTAGCATTTGCCCTGACTGAAAAAATCCCAGATATTGCCCAAGGTAGGAGCTCACGATTGCAGCCAAAAAGCCCAGAAAGGCCGCCAGCAAAAGCCTGCCCGCCTTTGGTCGAGCAGCTTGCCCAGGATAAAAAATCCAGGCTGAAGCCCCAGAAATACCCCCAATCACCAGAAAAGCCAAAAACCCCATTGTTGCCCCCATTAATGCCGCCATCAAATCTATAATCACCATTATGAAGTTGTTGACACTCGGCATCAATCATCACACAGCGCCGGTCGCCATTCGGGAAAAGGTCGCCTTCGACCCTGAATTTCTTCAAGAAGCGTTGCACGATTTACGCCAACATTTGGTTGGCGCGAATCAGACCGGCCTGCCTGAAGCAACCATCTTGTCAACCTGCAATCGTACTGAGGTTTACTGCGCAGCAAATGATGCCAGCGCTGCCAGCCTTCTTCACGAAGCTACTTTTGATTGGCTAGCCAAAACCCAACAGGTCTCAACAAGTAGTCTACAGCCCCATATTTACTCATTACCCCAATCCGATGCAGTGCGTCATGCCTTCAGGGTTGCCTGTGGCTTGGATTCCATGGTGATTGGTGAGACCCAAATTTTGGGACAAATGAAAGATGCAGTTCGGACTGCAAATGATGCGGGCGTATTGGGAACCTACCTCAATCAACTTTTTCAGAAAACATTTGCAGTAGCAAAAGAAGTGCGTGGTTCTACTGAAATTGGCGCCCATTCGATTTCAATGGCAGCTGCCTCAGTTCGTCTTACCGAAAGAATCTTTGAAAAGATTTCTGATCAGCGTATTTTGTTTATTGGTGCTGGCGACATGATCTCGCTTTGCGCGACGCATTTTGTTGCACGTAAACCAAAAAATGTAGTGATCGCCAACCGCACGATTGAACGTGGTCAAGAATTAGCAGACTCCATTTCCGCTCAAGGTATTGACGCCCAGTCCTTTAAGCTTTCAGAACTTCCTGGCCGCCTCCATGAATTTGACATTATTGTTTCTAGTACAGCTTCTTCCTTGCCGATCATTGGTCTGGGTATGGTCGAAAGTGCTCTGAAACAACGCCGCCATAAGCCGATGGTCATGATTGATCTTGCCGTACCTCGTGACTTTGAGCCCGAGATCTCTCGTTTGGACGATGTCTATCTATACACCGTAGATGATTTGGGTGTGATGATTCAAACTGGCGCTAACTTACGCCAAGCTGCAGTCAGTCAAGCCGAAGCTATTATTGAAGATCGGGTTGGGAACTTCATGCATTGGATGCAAGGACGCAATACCGTACCAATTATTCAAGATATCCAGCAGCAAGGTGAGCGCCTCAGACAACTTGAGTTAGAGCGCGCCATGAAACGTCTCATGCGTGGTGAAGACCCGCAAGAAGTGCTCAATGCCATGGCACAAGGTTTGACCAATAAATTTTTACATGGCTCGCTTCATGCCTTACAACATTCCAATGGGGCAGAACGTGATGCCCTCATTAAGCTCTTACCCAAACTATTTGCCTCCCACGCTAAGCCAGAAGACCATTAGATGAAGCCTAGCATGCGGGCTAAGCTAGAACATCTAGACACGCGCTTAGCCGAACTTAATTCCCTGTTAACTTCCGAAGAAGCAACCAAAGATATGGATGCCTATCGGAAACTCACGCGTGAACATTCTGATATCGCGACTGTGGTGGAGCAGTTTGGCCTCTACAAGCAAGCTGAGGCAGATGCACAAGCTGCAGAAGAAATGCGCAAAGATCCAG
This sequence comes from Polynucleobacter sp. MWH-Svant-W18, assembly GCF_018687495.1. Lineage (NCBI taxonomy): Bacteria > Pseudomonadati > Pseudomonadota > Betaproteobacteria > Burkholderiales > Burkholderiaceae > Polynucleobacter > Polynucleobacter sp. MWH-Svant-W18. Next base: position 123,280 of record NZ_CP061293.1, on the reverse strand, counting down.
ATATGAAGGACTTTGCCGATGAGGAGCAAAAAGAAGCCTTAGCCACCATGGAATTGCTTGAAGGAACTTTGCAAAAGCTACTACTACCTAAAGATGAAAATGATGAGCGCAATGTCTTCTTAGAAATTCGAGCAGGAACTGGTGGTGATGAAAGCGCCCTCTTTGCTGGCGATCTTTTGCGTATGTACACCCGCTTTGCAGAACGTCAAGGCTGGAAAGTAGAGGTTGTGAGTGCCGCTGAATCTGACTTGGGTGGATATAAAGAGGTTGTCCTCCGCTTGGTTGGTCAATCCGTTTATTCTCGCCTCAAGTTTGAGTCTGGAGGGCATCGCGTACAACGCGTTCCCCAGACAGAAACTCAGGGACGTATTCATACATCGGCTTGTACCGTAGCAGTGATGCCCGAAGCAGATGAATTAGAAGCCGTGAAGATTAATCCTGCTGAGTTACGCATCGATACTTTCCGCGCCTCTGGTGCTGGTGGCCAGCATATCAATAAAACTGATTCTGCCGTCCGCATCACCCACTTACCTACCGGTACAGTAGTGGAATGCCAGGATGATCGCAGCCAACATCGCAATCGTGAGCAGGCTATGAAAGTCTTAGTCTCTCGGATTATGGATGCGCGTGAGCGTGAGAAGCATCAGCTTGAAGCCCAAACCCGAAAATCCCTGATTGGCTCGGGTGATCGAAGTGATCGCATCCGTACTTATAACTTTCCACAAGGACGCATCACTGACCACCGCATCAATCTCACACTCTACAAAATAGATGCCATGATGGATGGTGACATTGATGATCTGTGCAATGCTTTAGCCTCTGAGCACCAAGCAGAACTGCTCGCCGCCCTGGGCGACAGCTAAGCATTCATGGGGCAAGAATTGCGCTTACGCTCTTTGCTGGGCGCTTCTGTACTGCCACCAAATGAAGCGCGCATTCTGATGGCGCACGTACTTGATGTCCATTACCAATTACCACGCTCTGCCCTGTTATCGCGGGATGATCTAGAGCTCAACGCCAAGGCACTAGAGAGCTGGAAGTACCTTGAGTCCAAAAGAATTCAAGGTGAACCAATTGCTTACCTCATTGGTAAAAGAGGTTTTCACAATATTGAGCTCCAAGTTGCACCTGGCGTCCTCATCCCCCGCCCTGAAACTGAGTTATTAGTTGAAATTGGTCTGCGAGAAATCAAACGCCTTCATCACTCAGCGAAGGTATTGGATTTGGGTACTGGCTCTGGAGCCATTGCTTTAGCAGTCGCATCTTCGGCACGCAATGCAATAGTGATAGCCACAGATCAGTTCTCTGAGGCTTTGGAGATTGCAAAAACCAATGCCAAACTTTTGGATTTAGAGAATCAAGTGCAATTTTTACAGGGCAACTGGTATCAGGCCTTAGATGCTGAAACTTGCTTTGACATCATCCTCAGCAATCCCCCTTATATTGCCAAACAAGATCCGCACTTGACTCAGGGTGACCTTCGCTTTGAGCCTATCTCAGCACTGACTGATCAGGCCGATGGACTTGAGTGCATAAGGGCCATCATCAGTGACGCAAAGAAATATCTCACCCCCAATGGCCTACTGGCGCTTGAACATGGCTTTGACCAATCGGATGCAGTGATGGGTTTGATGAGGGCTGCCGGGTTTGCTGACATTCAGGCGCACCTGGATTTGGCCGGTCATAGGCGCGTCGCCTCTGGAAGGAAAGCTGATGCCTAGAAGTTTCTTTAATAACCTTTTTCCACATAAAGTCTTAAAATCTATCCTATAGCGTTTCAAGCCCTTTTTACAGAATGACTGCTTTCAAGAAAGAATTTATGGACACACAAGCTCAAATCAAAGAAATCGTTACTAGCCATCCTGTTGTCTTATTTATGAAGGGAACTGCACAGTTTCCGCAATGTGGATTCTCTGGCAACGCAATCAATATCTTGAAAGCTAGCGGCGTTGAAAAACTCCATACTGTGAACGTATTGGAGGATGCTGGGATTCGCCAAGGCATCAAAGAGTATGCCAATTGGCCAACCATCCCTCAGCTATATATCAACGGCGAGTTCATTGGTGGCTCAGACATCATGACTGAAATGTTCCAGTCAGGTGAACTTCAGAAACTGGTTAAAGCCTAAAGTATTGCCTGAGTGACTTTTGATCTAAACTCCCTCCTACTATTTGGCCTGCCATTTGCTGTATGTGCAGGCCTTTTGGTTTATGCGCTCAGTTTGCGCTCAAGTCTTGCGCGTGCAGAACTTCAAATACAAACCGAAGTTGCTCTAGCATTTAGTCTCAGGGCCGAACGTGATCAAGCCCTTCAAAATGCCATTCGTCTCGAGGCTGAATTAGATTCTGAACGCAAGCAAGGTCTTGGACGCATTGAATCATTGAATGAAGCTAAAGAGGCTCTTACAAATCAATTTAAAAATCTGGCTAATGAGATTTTAGAAGATAAGTCAAAGCGCTTTGCAGAACAAAATACTGCCAGCCTTGATGCACTTCTTAAGCCTTTGCAAACCAAGTTGACTGAATTCAAAGAGCAGGTCAATACCTCTTATGGCAATGAAGCGCGCGAACGCCATGCCCTCAAAAGTGAAATTGAGCGCCTTGCTAATCTGAATCTGCGCATGTCTGATGAGACACGTTCCCTCACCCAAGCACTCAAAGGTGACTCCAAGGTTCAAGGCAACTGGGGCGAACTCGTTCTGGAATCCATCCTAGAATCCTCTGGCCTTCGCAAGGGTGAAGAGTACCTTGTGCAGGATAGCCATACGCAAGCTGATGGCTCACGTCTTCAGCCCGACGTAGTCATTAAGCTTCCCGAAGGAAGAAGTCTGGTCGTCGATAGCAAGGTCTCCATTACCGCTTACGCAAGGCATGCCGAGACTACTGACCCAGTAATCGCCGAACAAGAGCTAGCGGCCCACATCCAGTCTTTACGTCAGCATATTCAAGGGCTTTCTGGAAAGAACTATAGCGCCTTGTATGGCGCTGGCTCTGTTGATTTTGTTTTAATGTTTGTACCCATTGAACCCGCATTTTTATTGGCTTTAAAGACAGCGCCAAATCTCTATCAAGAAGCCTTGTCTAAGAATATTGTGTTGGTTTGCCCAAGTACGCTGATGGCAACCTTACGTACTGTCGCTCATCTCTGGAGACAAGATCACCAGAACCGCAATGCACTCGAAATTGCTAAACAGTGTGGCAATCTTTATGACAAATTTGTAGGTTTTGTTGAAGACTTAGAAAAGCTTGGGCAACGTCTGGATCAAGCACAAACCAGCTACCACGATGCCTTTAATAAGCTCAAGACTGGCAAAGGCAATCTGATTCGCTCCGCTGAAAAAGTTCGTGAGCTCGGCGTCAAACCCAGCAAGAACCTATCAACCCCCCTGATCGAATCCTCTTCGGATTCTGAGTAAACCAAGCAAGAAAAATCCCCGCCTAGTTCGTACTAAGCGGGGATTTATTTAAAACCCAATTCCGATAAATCTATTGCTTCAGTGACTTATACAGATTTACGTGCACGTGATGCCGGTGTAGCTGCTTTCTTTACTTGAGCAATTTGACCTTGAACCGCTTCAATTGCTTGATCAGTAGTTTTTTCTGCAGTTGCAAATGCTTCTTTGCTAGCAGCGCGGAACTGCTCAAAGCCTTGCAATGCGCTACCGTATGCAGTTTTGAAAGAAGACAAAAATACATCTGAGCCTGCAGGTGCATTAGCGGCAAAGGTATTCATCCAATCCTGGAATCCATCTTGCAACTGGTCGATGCTGGCATCAACTACATTTGCAAATTCTTTATTGCCTTCGCGCAATACTTTGCTAACTTTCTTTTGGTAGGCAACTGCTTGATTGCTGGCAGCTTGCAATGTTTCTGTACTCAAAAGTTCTGTAACTTCTTTTGGGTCTTTAGCAGACAATACTTGCGCAATACCATCTTGAGCATTTACCAATACATCCTTAGAAGCAGCGTAGTTCAACTCAGCCAATTTTTGGGCATTTTCCAAAGCAGCTTCGCTTAAAGAAAATGAGGCCTCGAGGCCTTTGCTATTCATTTGAGACAATTTAGCGGTGATTTGAGCTTGGTTCATGTATTTCTCCATAAATTCAGTGGTACAACTAGTTCATTAAGTGCGCGATTTAATAATTTGGAAACTTCGGATGCTTAAATATTGCACTGCACCATCAAACTGTAACTGAAGGAATATGGCAAATCAAGAACTTTTTGCTGCTTTGCAACAAATAATTCACAAGATTATATAAATTGAATAAAATCAATAACTTAGAAAAAATTAAAGGTTCAAATTCCTATCGAAAAATAGCCATTGCAACCTGCTTTGGGACATTTTTGGAATGGTATGACTTTCTGACCTTTGCTACCCTAGCGGTTGTTTTTGGGCCCCTTTTCTTTCCGTCAAGCGACCCAAGCACAGGCCTTTTGGCCAGCTTAGCGACCTTTGGGGTTGGAATGGTAGTCCGTCCTGTTGGCGCAGCAATATTCGGCTCAATGGGCGATCGCATTGGTCGCAAACCCGTTTTCATGATGACCATTGCGCTGATGGGTCTCGCAACAGTCAGCGTGGGATTTTTACCCACTTATGCACAAGTTGGTATCTGGGCCCCAATCCTCTTGGTAAGTTTGCGCCTACTTCAAGGTTTATCTGCCGGTGGTGAAATTGGCGGTGGCGCCGTTTATCTTACCGAGCACGCTGGCAGCAAATATAGGGGCTTTAAGACCAGTTTTTTGCAGTTGATGGGTCCACTGGGAATTTTATTTTCAACATTGCAGATTGCTTTTCTGAGGCAATGCTTATCACCAGAAGAGTTTCTATCATGGGGATGGCGCGTACCTTTTTGGATTTCGTTTTTTTTACTCATCATTGCTTTTTACACTCGACGGTCCCTAGAAGAGACCCCTATATTTTTGGGGCTTAGCAAAACTCAGCAAAAGACTGTGCATCCATTGCTGAGTAATTTTCGTGACCCGCAAACTCGTAAGCACATGTTCTTGCTTTTCTTTTGCATCTCGGCTGGCGGAGCCGTCCTGTTTTTCTGTGTTCAGGTTTATACCGCAATCTTTTTAAAGACCTCAGTTAAGCTACCGGCGGGACTAGTAGACCAACTCAGTATTTATGCGACCTTAGCCCTTTTCCCTTTCACACTTTTTGCTGGCTGGCTATCAGATAAAGTTGGGAGAAGGCCGGTTGTGATTTGCGGGCTTTTGTTGGGCGCAGTATTTACTCAACCAGCGTTTGAAATGCTGCAAAGTTTAAGCGGGCAATATCTTGAAGCGCCAAATACCAACAGCACCATCATTTTGATCGGACTACTTTTAACGGCTCTCTCTTTGTCGCTAGCCTTAGTGATTGGCCCACAAACAGCTCTATTGGCGGAGCTATTTCCGGCTAAGACTCGAAATAGTGCCGCCACCCTCCCCCATAATCTTGCAGCCGGGTGGATTGGTGGACTTTTGCCGCTGGTTATTACCTGGCTTAATCAACAATGGGGTAATGATTTGGCAGGTTTATGGTACCCAACAATCTTTCTTGCTTGCGCGGCACTTATTGCACTTTTATATTTACCCGAGACCAGAAATGCGGACTTAAGACTCTAGCCCCAAAAGAAAAAGCCACCAAGGCAATCTGCTTAGTGGCTTTTGAATTTTTTGGTGCCCCTTGTCCGACTCGAACAGACCACCTACTGATTACAAATCAGTTGCTCTACCAGATGAGCTAAAGGGGCAACAGGGATATTTTAACTTATTTCACAATCCTCAAGGAAGGTCTGCCGGCTTTGGGTTTTTCAGACTCCTGATCCCCAGAATCAGCAACGTGTAGATCCCTGGCTTTGGCAGGATCAAACGGGAAAGACATGCCCTGCCCATTCTCTCTGGCATAAATCGCCAAGACATGGCTCACGGGCACCATAATCTTTCTAGGAACGCCCCCAAACCGGGCTTGAAAGCTGATCCAATCATTTTCCATTTGCAGCTGGTGACATGCCTCTAGCGAGAGATTTAAAACAATCTCATCATTCTTCACAAACTCCATTGGCACCTCAACCCTTGCATCTACAAAAACAGCAATGAAGGGTGTAAAACCAAAATCCGTGCACCACTGATGTAGGGCACGGATTAGATAGGGTTTATTGCTTGGAACGTCAGACATCCCGACCATAATGAACCGCTAGAATTGCTTAGCGGCGCATGACCTTTTCTGAAGGGGTCAATGCTTCGATATAGGCTGGTCTGCTGAAAATACGCTCAGCGTATTTCAAGAGTGCTGCAGCATTACGAGAAAGATCAATACCGTAGTGCTCAAGACGCCATAGCAATGGCGCAATGGCAACGTCTAGCATTGAGAACTCATCACCGAGCATGTACTTATTCTTAACAAAAATCGGCGCCAACTGTGTCAAGCGATCACGAATAGCTAAACGCGCTTTTTCATGATTCTTTTCTGCAGCCTTACCTTTTTCATTTTCCAATGAGGCAACGTGTACAAATAACTCTTTCTCAAAATTGAAGAGGAAGAGACGTGCACGCGCACGGGCTACTGGATCAGGCGGCATCAACTGTGGATGAGGAAAACGCTCATCAATATATTCATTGATGATGTTTGATTCATACAAAATAAGATCGCGCTCAACCAAGATCGGCACTTGGCCATAAGGGTTCATCACCGAGATATCTTCTGGCTTATTAAACAAGTCAACATCGCGGATTTCAAAATCCATGCCTTTTTCAAAAAGCACCAAACGGCAGCGTTGCGAGAAGGGGCAGTTAGTACCCGAGTACAACACCATCATAAATATAGTTCCTTAAATTTCTACTTCAATACAACAAACGCACATCAGCGTTAAATCTTTTCACTCATGAGTCCCAATTCAGGGCTCATGAACTACATTAGTGGATATCTTTCCAATAAGCTTTGTTTAGACGCCAAGCCAAGATCGTGAAGATCGCCAAGAACAAAAGCACTATCACGCCAAGACGCTTACGCTCCAGTTGGACTGGCTCGGCCATCCAAGACATAAAAGCAACCAAGTCAGCGATGTTGTCGTCATATTCTTGGGGCTTCATCGTTCCAGGTGTTAATTGCTCAAAGCCAACAAACACCTTTTCCATTCTGCCTTCATCATGCGGATCTTTGTGCTCTTCAAACTTCGCAGCACGCTCACCCTGTAGCTGCCAAAGAACATGCGGCATACCTACGTTTGGATAAACCAAATTATTCCAACCCGTTTGAGTGGTGTCGTCTTTGTAGAAGGTACGGAAGTAGGTATACAGCCAATCCGTTCCACGCGCACGAGCCTCTACAGATAAGTCTGGAGGATTCTTACCAAACCATGCCTTAGCCTCCTTTGGAGACATTGAAATGGTCATCAAGTCACCCACCTTGGCATCAGTAAAAATCAGATTGTCTTTGATTTGCTGATCAGTTAGGCCAATATCGCGCAAGCGGTTGTAACGCATGCTAGATGCTGCGTGGCAATTTAAGCAATAGTTCACAAAAATCTTTGCACCGTTTTGCAATGAAGCATTGTTGCTTACGCGGTTAGGTGCAGCGTCTAATGGAAAGCCGCCTTCATTTGCATTGGCATTCAGACTCAGACCAAGGGCGGCAACTAATACTGTGGCTTGGCAGATGCCCATCAAAGTTTGCAGAATTCGTTTCATACTAGTTCCTAATTTCTCTTCGCTGTTATCGCAGGCTTAAATTAATGGGACTTAAAGGTAACGCGTGTTGGAACTGGCTTGAATGTACCAAGCGTGCTCCAGAACGGCATTCCTAAGAAGAAGCCCAGATAGTAAATAGTGCAAACCTGAGAAATCTTTTCAAATACTGGTGATGGTGGCTGAATTCCCAAGTAACCCAAGATCACGAAGCTCACCACAAAGACGCCATAAATATATTTATGGAAATCTGGGCGATAGCGAATGGATTTCACTGGGGAATGATCAAGCCATGGCAAGAAGAACATGATCACTACAGAACCACCCATGATCACAACACCCCAAAACTTAGCATCAAACAAATAGAAGCCGCCAGCTAAAGCCAAAGCGATTGCAGCACAAGCACCCTTCACCTTAAGATCTTTGGTTTTCAAGGCAAACATACCCAAAATCACTGCCAAGAAAATCCATAAGGGCAACAAGAAGTTTGAGGTAGTTGCACGCAACATAGAGTAGAACGGTGTGAAATACCAGACCGGCGCAATGTGTGGAGGCGTTTGCAATGGATTTGCAGGTACAAAGTTATTGGCTTCAAGGAAGTAGCCGCCCATCTCTGGAGCAAAGAACACGATGCAAGCAAAGACCATTAAAAATCCGCCCAAATACATCACGTCATGCACGCTGTAATAAGGATGGAAAGGAATGCCGTCTACTGGGTGTCCGTTTGCATCAAGGGTATCTTTGATCTCAACGCCATCAGGATTATTGGAACCAACTTCATGCAAAGCAAGAATATGGGCTGCTACCAAACCAACCAATATCAGTGGAATCGCAATCACGTGGAATGCAAAGAAGCGGTTCAGAGTTGCATCACCCACAACATAATCACCACGCAACCAAAGGGATAGGTCTGGACCAATGAATGGGATTGCAGAGAACAAGTTCACAATTACTTGAGCGCCCCAGTAAGACATCTGACCCCATGGGAGCAAGTAACCGAAGAATGCCTCGCCCATCAAGCACAAGAAAATTGCGCAACCGAAAATCCAAATCAATTCACGTGGCTTGCGATAAGAACCGTAGATCAAACCGCGGAACATATGCATGTAAACCACTACGAAGAACATAGAGGCGCCGGTAGAGTGCATATAGCGAATCACCCAGCCCCACGGCACTTCGCGCATGATGTACTCAACAGAATCAAACGCCTTGGCAGCGTCAGGCTTGTAGTTCATGGTCAAGAAAATACCGGTAAATATCTGGTTTACCAACACAACAATCGCTAAGGCGCCAAAAATATAGAAGAAATTTAAATTCTTTGGTGCGTAATACTCACTCATATGCCGCTTGAAAGCTTCTGTTACCGGCAGGCGTGAGTCAACCCAAGCCATCAGCTTTTGAGCAGCAGAGGCGTCTGCTGGAACTTGTTTTTCGTGGAATGCCATCTATCTCTCCTTAGGCCTTCTTATCGTCGCCAACCAAAATCTTGGTATCGCTCAAATACATATGTGGCGGCACTTCAAGGTTATCTGGGGCTGGTTTGTTTTTATACACACGGCCGGCCATGTCAAAAGTAGAGCCATGACATGGGCAAAGGAAACCACCTGGCCAAGTATTTGGCAAGGATGGTTGTGGACCCGCTTCAAACTTCGCATTTGGTGAACAACCCAAGTGAGTGCAAATACCAACTACCACAAGGTATTCAGGCTTAATGGAGCGCCATTGATTCTGAGCATAAGGTGGAGTGAACTGAGCAGGATCACGCAATGAATCTGGATCAGCCAATTCACTATCCAACTTAGAAAGTTCAGCAACTTGCTCTGGTGTGCGACGAATAACCCAAACAGGCTTACCGCGCCATTCAACTGTTCTCATCTCATCAGGCTGCATGCCAGTGATATCGATTTCGACTGCAGCACCAGCGGCTTTTGCACGCTCTGATGGCTCAAAACTATCTATAAAAGGGTAAAGGGCTGCTGCTGCACCTACACCACCTACTGCCGAAGTGGCGATCAACCAGTTACGGCGATCCTTGTCCATTGAGGGCTTGTCACTCATTTACAAAATTCCTAAAAAGGGTATTTATGGGTGGAAATTGCTTAAAGATAGGATTTTAAAGTAAAAAGTGGGGTAAGCAAGAAAGTTATGGGGTTAATCTCGAGTTAATCAGGATCCAGATAGGAAGGGAAGGCTAAATGAGCGTTTTAAAGGAATTTCGGGACTTTGCCGTTAAGGGCAATGTGATTGATTTGGCAGTTGGTGTGATTATTGGCGGGGCCTTCGGCAAAATCGTCGATTCCTTGGTAAATGATGTCGTCATGCCGGTTATTTCGACCCTTTTTGGGGGTCATATCGACTTTACAAACCTATTTATTGTCTTGGGTCACGTCCCAGAGGGAGTTCCCAGAACTTTTGACGCCCTCAAAAAGGCTGGGGTGCCGATTTTCGCCTATGGCAACTTCATCACTATTTCTATTAATTTCATTTTGCTGGCATTCGTAATTTTTCAAATGGTCAAGGTTGTCAACAAAATTCGCATTATGGATGCCCCTCCTCCACCACCAACACCAGAAGATATTGTGTTGTTGCGTGAAATTCGTGACAGCCTCAAAAAATAATTCATAAAGTGAACTGCTAAATGTTTAAGCGCCTATGGTTATTGTTTGCACAAGCCGTAACCATTCTTCTTGCGGCACTATTCATTGTCGTCACTCTAAAACCAAATTGGTTATCTGATGAAAGTGTTGGCTCGATAGTGAGCAATGTTACTCTTAAAGAAGGGGTGGCTGAGGGTGACACCCTAAGTCCTGGTTCATACCATGATGCAGTGAAGAAATCAGCGCCAGCAGTGGTAAATATTTTCAGTAGCAAGAATTCCACCAAACCCAAAGCGCGTAAAGGGGGCAAGCCAAACTCCTCTGACCCTTTATTTAAATTCTTTTTTGGTGAACAGCCACCAGACGAAGAACCCAGCTCCAGCCTAGGCTCTGGGGTTTTAGTGAGCCCTGAGGGAATCATTCTTACCAACCATCACGTGATTAGTGATGCAACAGATATTGATGTTGCACTTTCTGATGGTCGAAAAGTGAAAGCAAAAATGATTGGCAGCGATCCTGAAACGGATATTGCCGTGTTAAAAATTGAGGCCAAACAATTACCACCACCAATCACTTTTGCAAGAATTGAGTCCGTGCATGTAGGTGATGTCGTGCTGGCAATTGGCAATCCTTTTGGGGTTGGTCAAACTGTTACCTCTGGTATTGTTTCTGCTCTTGGCCGTGATCATGTTGGAATCAATACTTTTGAAAACTTTATTCAAACGGACGCAGCAATTAATCCAGGAAATTCTGGTGGGGCGTTGATTGATACCCGCGGCAATCTCATCGGTATTAACACGGCCATTTACTCAAACAATGGCGGGTCGATGGGCATTGGATTTGCTATTCCTGTAAATCTTGCAAAACAAGTTATGGAGTCCATCATCAACAATGGGGGTGTGACTCGGGGCTGGATTGGGGTTGAACCTCAAAACCTTTCCGAGGAACTTGCAGAATCGCTTGGCATTGCCAAACAATCACAAGGTGTACTGTTATCAGGAGTCCTCGAGGGAGGGCCAGCAGATCGAGCAGGAATCAGACCTGGAGACGTTCTAACAGGGGTCAATGGCCAAAGCATTAGGGACGTTCGAGCGCTGCTCAGCAAGGTATCCGAACTAAAACCAGGCACTGAGGCTACATTTAGTCTTCTGCGTAAAAATAAAGAGCTTGTGCTGAAGGTGCTGATTGGGAAAAGACCCAAACCAAAGTTCAGCCATGAATAAGGCAGCTCAAAACCTAGAGTTAGCTAAATATTGGCTGAAGGAAGGGTTGATTGATTCAGCAAAAGAGCTACTTGAAGAAATGATCCGCGTGGACTCAGATAACCCACAAGCTTATGAGCTACTGGCAAAAATCTATACCCATCTCAATAATGATCTTGCGGCAATCGCTCTTTTACAGAAGATCTGTGATGAAAGCTCCCCTCCAAATATATTATTGATGCTTGGTGACCTTTACTTGGAGTCTGGCCAGACAAATAGAGCAATCAACCTTTATCAGCAAATATTATCAAAACATGGTCCTCTATTTGAGGCACTTCATAATCTCGGACTCGCTCACGCCTCACTATTTCAGTACCAAACTGCAGAAAAATATTTTGAGCAGGCATGTGTAATCGATCCGAACTCTTTTGAAGCACAAATGAATCTCGGCTCTTGTTTGAATAATCTTGGTGAATATGGTCGATCACTCAAGCATTTAAGTAGAGCTCAGGAATTAGATCCAGATAACTCATACATTTGGCTCAACAAAGGGGTAACTTTTGAAGCCATGAATAATCCAACGGAAGCCTTAACTTGTTTTGATCGAGCAATAGAGCTTAATAGCCAATATGTTGAGGCATTCACTAACAAGGGCAACCTATTGATTAGTCTAAAGAGGCATACCGAAGCTGCCCAATTATTTGACAAGGCTCTGCAAATCGCTCCGGACGATAAGGATACGCTCTACAATCAATCTCTTCTGCAGCTAGCGCTCGGCGACTACGAACGCGGCTGGAGAAATTATGAAAATCGGTGGCTGCGGCAAAATGCACCAAAAAGATTTTTTAATGACACGCCACTCTTGAGCAGCCTAGATGATCTTAAAAATAAACGCATCTTAATTTGGTCCGAGCAAGGTTTAGGCGATACCCTTCAATTCTGCAGATACTTACCAGCCTTAAAAGAATTGGGTGCTCACTTCACCTTGGCGACACAACAACCTTTAATAGATTTACTGAGCGAGCAAGCATACCTTGATAGCGTGATCGCTATTGATACTAAAGCGCCGCCCAATATTACGCATCAAATTCCCCTGCTTAGTCTTCCATATTTATTCTCGAGCAGTAATTTCGCGCTTCCAACTTTTTCTCCCTATTTGCTCTCAAACGTTGACAAAAGAATAGCTTGGCAAAAAGAAATGGCAGGCGCGAACAAACTGAAAGTAGGAATCGTATGGAACGGAGGCTTTCGTCCTAATCAGCCAGAATGCTGGGGTGTTAACGCTAGGAGGAATCTTCCACTTGCCGAAATCGCAAAATTACAAGAAGTCGATGAAATCCAATTCTTTAGCCTCCAAAAAGGAGAGCCGGCTGAATCTGAATTAACTCAACTAAGAGATGCACTATGGCCAAGCGATAACCTTACCATTCTGGGAGATCAGCTTTCTAATTTCTCAGATACGGCTGCCCTAGTGGATTGCTTGGATCTAATAATCTGCGTTGATACATCGATAGCCCATCTTGCAGGAGCATTGGGTAAGCCTTTCTGGCTCTTAAATCGCTTTGACTCCTGTTGGCGCTGGCAAATTGATCAAAACAAAACTTGGTGGTACCCAGAAGCCAAAATCATCAATCAGCCCAAAGCGGGCGATTGGGAATCTGTCATGAACCAAGTGATTGCCCATTTACGCACCTTGGCTCCCTCAAACTAGGAAAAGGTAGTCGGCATAATTCAAGGCAATAAAAAACCCACTGTTTTTACACAGTGGGTTTTTAGTCTTACTAATTGTCAGCTAGCTTACGCTAGCGTTAAATTAGAAAGTGTGACGCAAGCCAACAGCGTATGAATTGCCGTTAAAGCTGCTCATGTTTACAGATGAGCTTGTTGAAAAGTTTGATGTTGACGCTTGACCATAAATTGCATAGAGGTTAGTACGCTTGCTCAACCAGTAGTTTGAACCAAGCTGCCATGCATTAAATGATGCGGATGGAACTGACGCGCCGTAAGCGGCTGTTTTACCCAAACCACCACTTACCCAAGCTTCGATAGTTGGAGTAATGTAGCTACGAACACCAATCTGCTCAGCAGAACGGCTTACGTAGTAGTTGTTGCTAATTTGGCTACTAGCTTTACGGTTTACGTACTGAGCATATGCCTTCAAGATACCAAAGTCATAAGTTGCAGCATAGTACTGTTGGTTGTCTTGAATGTTATAACCAGCAGAGTTCGCACCACCTACACCCCAAACGCTAGCAACAGTAGGAACTGTAGTGTTAGCTGTTTGCTTAGATGTCAAAGACTGGTAGTTGGCAGTTACAAACAACTTTTGCCATGCGTAGTCAACGCCAATACCCCAACCATTTTGGTTGTTGATACCACCGTTAGCCGTAGAAGTTGATGTAGCAGTTTGTGTAGCGTTAGCATTGTTCTGAATCAAGATTCCATGAACTTGAAAGCCAGCCATTTTTTCAGTATTCAAAGTCAAGGCGTTAGCAACGCGAACTGTATATCCAGAGTTGTTACCGTTTGGTGAAGAAGAAGCTGTGCTTGAGAATACACGGTCATAAACAACGTTACCACCAACGTTGTTAGTCATGCCAGGGTCAGTAGCTGAAACAGCATTGTGAATTGGTGTGTACTGTGTACCAACCGCGAAATCACCGATACCGCTCTTCTTCAAACCAGCAAATACTTGACGGTTAGAAGTTGTAGAGCTAGAGATAGCAGTTGAAGCGTTTGGTGAAACAGCAGTCTCAATGGTGAAGAATGCAGACAAACCGCCACCTAAATCTTCAGTACCTTTGAAACCAAGGCGGGATGTGCTCTCAGCACTGTCACTGAATGCGCTGGTAGTTTGCTTGATAACTTTGTTAGTGCCAGCATTTTGAGCGCTAGTATTTGAACCAATATAGCCAACGTCCAAAATACCGTAAACGGTTACGCTAGATTGAGCTTGAGCAGCAGATGCAAAAGCACCTAAGGCTGCAACTGCTAGTAGTGATTTTTTCATTCTTTAAATCTCCAAAAATTAAAAGTAATGCCCAAATAAAACTGGGACCAATGAATTTTGCTGGTTTTGCCCTCACAGACTGGGGGTAAGGGTATTTAGGACCTCTTTTTGCTTGTCAAAAGGTAGTTTTTTGGTTTTCTTCGTTGTATCTCGGCAACAAGGATTCAGATTCCTGTCTTTTATGGCCTCTAGATGACAAAATTGTCACATGGCAAGCCGCGAATTCTTAAAAATCCTCAGTTCAGCCCGCTTAGGTGATGTATTAGCGCAACAAAAGCTGGCAGACGCCTACTTAACAGGGGCGTTTAAAACCCCTATTCAGCCTGCAAACGCACTCATTTGGCTCGAGAAATCCTATTTTTCTATTACAAATCAAGAGCTTAAAGATAAGCAGGCTGGTTCAGGGCCTATTTCTGAGATTTTGGCTCAAATAGCCCGAATTCCCCTAGCTCAAACCTTTCAGTCTCCAGCGTTTGGCTTTGGCTGGACCTCATTTTGGCAATTGGCTCACAGCAAAGCTGAAACACAAATCCATTTAGCTGCCAAGTGGCAGCTTGCTAACCTCTTGATCAACCCAGACCACCAAGAAATTCAAGCTCAACTCATGGAGTTTCTCAAAGGCAAAAATATTTCAAGCTCTCTTGAAGCAATTGCTGGACTGGATTTAAAAGGTCTGCAAAAAATTGCAAAACAATTTTTACAGGAGCTCGCTGAGACCGACTCTCCATTTACATCAGCAGCTAAAGAGCTGCTCATCAAACTCCAACCGAAAAATGCAGCGCTATCGTCTTTATGGATCTCTTGGCTTGATGATAAAAATGAAGGGGCTTTGCTACAAGCTGCTGAGCTTGGACTCACCATTGCAAGATTGACCTTAGGGCTTCGGCTTGCCCAATTAGATGGCGGGGATACTAAATCCAATGCCTCACTTAAAAAGGCGGCTTATTGGTTAGAGCTTGCAGCCAAAGATGGTGATCGTGATGCTTGGTACTCCCTCGGGGAAATTTATCGTCGCCCGCAGTTTTCTGGCTACAGTGCCACGGAGAGTGATCGTTGTTTTGATAGGGCTGCCGATCTTGGCCATGCTCAAGCGCAACTGCGCAAAGGCGCCAACCTCTGGCGTAAACGAGAAAAGTCTGATGAAAAAGTTCGTGGCTTGCAAGCCTCCTACTGGGTATGGCAAGCCCACCAGCAAGGCATTGCAGAAGCCAAAGAATTGTTCGGAAAAATTTTAGAGAGTTGCCCGGATCCTCAGAAAAATGATTGGCACGAGCTTGCACTTCAGGCCGAGCAAGCTATTAATCACCATGCAGAGCACCAACTAGATGAAGACTGGTTATTGCTATGCCATCGCATTGTGATTGCCAATCAATTTCATTTCAGTAAGGCGGAGTTGTTGCTCTGTGAGGTAGGCCAGCTACAACATGAGCACTGTGTTGTAGTGGATATTCGCTGGGAGTTACCTAAGATCTTGCCAAGATTGATTCAGATCGAGACTATTCAGCAGCGTCGTGCTTTATTAGCTGCAGGCAAAGTGTTTGCTAGTTCTGATTTAGAAATCGAAGGCAACTTACGACAAAGACGTTATCGCTTTGATCGCGTTACTGATTGGCTAATGACCACCTTCGCCAAGGCGCCAAAACCTCAGATGAATGCCGAGCTAGCTTAATTTTCTAAATTGACCTCTTCATCCGCAGGCTTAGGGGTATAGAAGCGCGCAACTAATAAGCCCAACTCATATAACAAAGTCATTGGAACCGCTAACAGCAGTTGAGAAAGCACATCGGGCGGAGTCACTACTGCCGAGATCACAAAAGCACCCACGATCACATAAGGACGAATCTCTTTCAGCTTGGCTAAAGGCACAATTCCCATGCGCACTAGGACAACTACTACTACGGGCACTTCAAAAGTAATACCAAAAGCCAAGAAAGTGGTCATGGCAAAACTTAAATAGTTATCAATGTCGGTCGACATCTCGGCGCCCAAGGGAGCGTTATAACTTGCCATGAATTTAAATACTGTCGGAAATACCAAGAAATACGCAAATGCCATGCCGATGATGAACAAGGTGTAGCTGCTGACTACCAATGGCAAGATTAACTTGCGCTCATGTAGATACAAACCTGGGGCTATGAACGCCCACAACTGGTACATCACGATTGGGAGCGCAATAATGAAAGCAACCAGCATGGTGACCTTCATCGGTACAAAGAAAGAGCCGGTGACATCGGTCACGATCATCTTGCCGCCCGCAGGCAAAGCTTCCAATAATGGCTGAGCAAATAAATGGAAAATATCCGGCGCCCAATAGACTAAGCCTATAAACACCACAATAATTGCCAGCGCTGCCTTAATGACACGATCGCGCAGCTCATATAAGTGCGACAGAAATGATTCTTGTAAACCAGAGTCTTCAGTTGAGTGGCTATCAGTCATGCAAGGGTCTTATTCGGCTTTTATTTATTAGTGCTGTGATGAAAGCGCTTCATCCGAGCAGCGCCAGACTGCACGCGAGTACGCAGTCCTGTTGAGCGCTTAAACCACATTGGCCGAGCTGCGCGCCTCACGCCCCAGCTATTTCGGCCTTGGCGCTTGGATTTGCGTAGCACTTCTTTTTCGTCAAGTGGCGGTTTCTCAAAAGAAGTTTCAAAGATGTCCGCTTGATCACTCAGATTGGTGTTGGCTTCTTGAACAGTGGAATGAATGCTGCTCTCCACTTCCTTGAGCGCCGCAGTACTTTCTTCACGGAATTTTTTGAGCTCATCAATCTCCATCTGGCGATTGACCTCAGATTTCACTTCAGCCATATAGCGCTGCGCTCGGCCGAATAAATTACCAGCCATGCGCGCCACTTTTGGCAAGCGTTCTGGACCTACAACAACTAAAGCAACCACTGCGATAAGCGCAAGTTTTGAAACTCCGAGATCAATCATTTAAACCAGTCTTCTGAAAACTGCATGAATTTCGATTGCGCTATCAATAATTATTTGTTGAGGTCTTTGGCCTGCACATCAACGGTTTTATCGACTGTTGAAGCACCTTGTTGGATCTGCTCTTTTGGTTCTTCAGATGTTTTCATACCATCTTTAAAACCTTTTACGGCGCCACCTAAATCTTGACCGATGTTGCGTAATTTCTTGGTACCAAATACCAACATCACGATGACCAAAACAATTAACCAGTGCCAAATGCTAAATGAGCCCATTTTTTAATCTCCTTGGATTATTTTTTCCAGGGGCGCGGACCGCCCATCACATGCAAATGCAGGTGATAAACCTCCTGCCCTCCATCCGCACCATTGTTCACCATCAATCTAAAGCCTCCATCCTTGCCTGGACGGCAGCCCTGTTCTTTGGCAAGACGGGGTGCTAATTCCATCATTCTACCCAGCAAAGGGGCGTCTATGCTTTCCGCTGACTCCAGCATGGGAATATGCTTCTTAGGAATCATCAGAAAATGTACTGGTGCTGCTGGATTGATATCTTTAAAGGCATAGATCTCCTCATCCTCATAAACCTTCTGTGAGGGGATCAAACCTTGTGAAATCTTGCAAAAGAGGCAATTGGGATCGTGTGACATGCCAATTTACTCCTGACCAGATGCTTTTCTGGCGGCTTTTTCTTCTATTCCAGAGGTTCCAAGGCGACGATCTAATTCGGCGATCACGTCTTCTGGGCGCAAATGAAATTGTGACAATGCAATCAGGCAATGAAACCAAAGATCGGCCATTTCACCCACAAACTGCTTTTGCTGCTCAGGCGCCAAATTTGCGCTGCGGGCATCCTTAGCCGCCATCACCGTTTCTGTTGCCTCTTCACCAATCTTTTTCAAGATCCCATCATCACCCTTAGAAAAGAGCAAGGCGGTATATGAAGTTTTAGGATCGGCTTGGCCTGCCTTAAAGGCATCACGACGTTGATCCACCACATCCGCTAAATGCGCAAATGCGGAATCTACATTGCTCGGTTTATTTACTGAACTAGTCATGGCTAGATTTTATGTCTTTTTACTGAGTTCACTTCTGAGATTCATCTACCCAGGCAGATTTATTCGAATCCCATTGCAAGAAGAAACAGCTATGTTCACCGGTATGGCAAGCAATACCATCTTTTTGCTCAACCATCAGCAAAATCGTATCGCCATCACAATCTAAGCGAATCTCTTTTACCTTCTGAGTGTGGCCAGACTCTTCACCTTTATGCCACAGCTTTTGACGTGAGCGTGTCCAATAGACTGCCTCACCCAGCTGCAAAGTCGCTAATAAGGCATCGCGATTCATCCAAGCCATCATCAAGATGTCCTTACTCCCAAACTCTTGCGCGATAACCGGCACCAAGCCTTGCTCATTCCAAGCGACGGCATCTAGCCAAGCACCGGCTTGCAAAGATTGCAGGGGGGTAAAAGTACTTTGTGGATTGCTCATAGATGAACTTTACAGCGAATCAGGAAATACAGCTAAATACGAACCGGGATCCCTTGGGCTGCCATATATTCTTTTGCTTGTCCCACGGTGTATTCACCATAGTGAAAAATACTCGCTGCTAATACAGCATCTGCATGGCCTTTGGTAATGCCGTCGACTAAATGCTGCAGGTTGCCGACACCCCCCGAAGCGATGACCGGGACAGAAACGGCATCACTGACTGCGGCAGTTAAGGCCAAGTCAAAGCCATCTTTACTGCCGTCACGATTCATGCTGGTGAGCAAAATTTCACCGGCGCCGCGTTTGGTAACTTCAATAGCCCAATCCACCACATCCATGCCAGTAGCGGTTCTACCGCCATGGGTAAAGACTTCCCAATTCCCAGCAGCGGTTTGCTTGGCATCGATAGCAACTACGATGCACTGTGAGCCGTAATAGGCGGCAGCATCAGAAACCAAATCGGGATTAGCGACTGCCGAGGAATTCATACTCACCTTATCTGCGCCAGCGTTGAGTAAGCGTCGCACATCTGCTACAGCGCGCACGCCACCCCCCACAGTCAAGGGGATAAATACTTGTGATGCCACATCTTCAATGATGTGCAAGATTAAATCGCGACCATCTGAAGTTGCGGTGATATCGAGAAAAGTTAATTCGTCTGCACCTTGCGTGTCATAGCGCTTAGCGATTTCTACAGGGTCGCCTGCATCGCGCAAACCTACAAAGTTCACACCTTTAACAACGCGCCCTGCAGTGACATCGAGACAAGGAATAATTCGCTTGGTTAACACTAGCTAATTTTCTTTGCATACTTGAGTGTTAACTCATCAGCATATTTTTGTGCAGCTGCGAGATCCAGATCGCCAGCGTAAATAGAGCGGCCAGCAATGACACCCATGACGCCCTCTTCTTCCGCCTTACAAAGCACCTCGATATCGTGATTGTTTGAAAGGCCGCCACTGGCAATGACCGGAATCCGAATCGCCTGAGCCAACTTGATAGTCGCTTCAATATTGACGCCCTTAAGCATGCCATCGCGCCCAATATCGGTATAGATAATGGCCTCAACACCCCAATCTTCGAATTTCTTGGCAAGATCAATCACTTCATGACCAGTAATCTTGCTCCAGCCATCAGTAGCAACTTTGCCATCACGGGCGTCCAAGCCCACCATGACATGGCCGGGGAATGCAGTGCAAGCGTCCTGGACAAAACCGGGATTTTTTACTGCGGCAGTACCAATAATGACGGTGCTAATGCCGTCATCCAATAAGCGCTCAATGGTTTCGAGATCACGGATACCGCCGCCCAGCTGAACTGGAATTTCATCGCCAACTGCTTTAAGAATGGATTTAATCGCTGCTTCATTTTTTAACTTGCCTGCAAAGGCACCATTTAGATCGACTAAATGTAAGCGCCGCGCACCTTTACTAATCCAATGGGCTGCCATCGCGCCAGGATCCTCAGAAAAAATCGTCGCCCTATCCATATCACCTTGTTCAAGGCGAACACAGTGGCCGTCTTTGAGATCAATTGCAGGAATCAGCAGCATAACTAAGGGCTAAAGGTTAAGAAAGTATTAAGGTTGCCAAGAAACAAAATTTTGATAAAGCTTTAATCCGTATTCTGCACTTTTTTCTGGATGAAATTGTGTCGCAAAAATATTATCTCGCGCTACTGCAGATGTAAACCAGTCTCCATACTCCGTTGAGCCAGCAATATCCTCTTTGCGCTGCGGTACAACATAGTAACTATGGACGAAATAAAAGCTTGTTAAGTCAGGAATGCCATTCCAAAGAGAGTGCTTACTATCCTGACGAACCTGATTCCAGCCCATATGGGGGACTTTATAAACAGAGCCGTCCGCCTGTTTCTTACCTGCTAGCTCAAAACGGCGAACCTCGCCCGGAATCAAGCCCAAACAGGGGGTCCACTGCGCGTTTTCAGATAGACGTACTTCGGCACTTTGATCAAACAGCATTTGTTCGCCTACACATACTCCAAGAAGGGGTTTATTTTTAGAGGCCTCTAATAAAGCATCCAATAGACCGGATTCTTTCAAGTGCTTCATGCAGTCTGGCATTGCTCCTTGACCAGGCAAAACCACGCGATCAGCAGAACGAATTTCGTCGGGATGATGGGCAATCAAGACATTGTCATCAGGCGCTACATGATGAAATGCTTGATATACGGAACGAAGATTTCCCATTCCGTAATCGATGATCGCAATGGTTTGCGCCAATTTAGCCTGTCTTTCGCAATTGTCTACAGAGCAACTATAGGGTGTCTAGATTAGAGACTACCTTTAGTGGAGGGAACTGCACCGGATGCTCGTGGATCAATAGCCAGAGCCATGCGCAAGGCACGGCCAAAGGCTTTGAAGACCGTTTCGATTTGGTGGTGCGCATTAATACCGCGCAGATTATCGATGTGCAAAGTCACTCCAGCGTGGTTCACAAAACCACGGAAGAACTCAATACTGAGATCAACGTCAAAGTCACCCACACGCGCACGGGTAAATGGCACATTAAATTCCAAGCCGGGACGACCTGAAAAATCAATCACGACACGTGAAAGTGTTTCGTCCAAAGGAACATAGGAGTGGCCATAACGGGTAATGCCCGCTTTATCACCTACTGCCTTAGCAAAAGCTTGACCCAATGTAATTCCTACATCTTCAACGGTGTGATGATCATCAATATGAGTGTCGCCATTGGCAACCACCTTGAGATCGATCATGCCGTGACGGGCGATCTGATCCAACATATGGTCTAGAAAAGGGACACCGGAGGCTAGCTCAGCCTTACCAGTACCATCTAAATTGATGGAAATTTGAATTTTGGTTTCCGAAGTGTTTCGGGTAACGTCGGCTTGCCGCATGCTTCGTTGCGCCGCGAGGCGAAGTGTTGATTGAAGCCTCATAATATCATTCCTAGCAGAGATTTAAATGCCGTTATTGCTTCACTTTCTTACTGATTTTTGAGCTGAGTACCCTCATGAGCCGTTTTTGGAGCCCTGTTGTTCAAACTTTGACCCCTTATGTTCCTGGGGAGCAACCGCAAATGCAGCGGCTGGTGAAGCTCAACACCAACGAAAGCCCTTACGGCCCTTCACCCAAAGCGCTTGCCGCAATTCAATCCCAAAACACTGAAGATTTGCGCCTGTATCCAGATCCCGAAGGTGTTGCACTGAAACAGACGATTGCCAAACTGCATGAACTAGATCCAAAACAAGTCTTTTTGGGAAATGGCTCAGACGAAGTTCTGGCACATGTGTTTGCTGGACTCTTAAAACACAGCCAACCCGTTTTATTTCCTGATGTGACTTATAGCTTTTATCCGGTTTACTGCAAGCTATTTGGCATTGAACATAAAACCATTCCTCTCGGAGGAAATTTTGAGATCAATATCAGCGACTACAACAAACCTAATGGGGGGATTATTTTTCCCAATCCCAATGCGCCAACGGGTAGGTCGATAGCCCGCTCTGAAATTGAAACTCTGCTCACTCAAAACAAACACTCAGTAGTAGTGATTGATGAGGCTTATGTAGATTACGGCACGCAGTCTTGCATTCCACTACTGCGAGGTGCCTCTTGCCCAGAAAATCTCTTGGTAATTCATACACTCTCTAAGTCCCGCGCATTAGCAGGTCTGCGGGTTGGTTTTGCGGTCGGACACCCCGCTTTAATAGAAGGCTTAGAGAGAGTCAAAAATAGCTTTAACTCTTATCCCTTGGGTCGCTTAGCGCAGGCAGGCGCCATTGCTGCAATTGAAGACCAGGCCCATCTAGAGGAAACCTCTGCCAAGGTGATCAATACGCGCACCAAGTTAGTCAGTGAACTCAGTGTCCTCGGATTCGAAACTCTACCCTCAACTGCTAACTTTATTTTCACTCGCCACCCAAAGCATTCTGGCGCAGAGCTCTATCAAGCATTACGAGATCGCGGCATTATCGTGCGTCACTTTAAATTGCCACGCATCGACAATTTTTTACGAATCACGATTGGCACAGATGAACAAAGCGGCGAACTCGTCGCCGCTTTAAAAGAAATTCTATCTTGACCTAACTCAAATTTTAGTGTGCGGCTACTCTTTCCATTTATGCAAGTAGTATTGATAAGCCAATTTCCAAGCATCACTATTAAAATTTCCACCACTTTCATGTGCTACTGCTAGCCCGATAGTACCCATTTTTAGATTTAATACCTCTGCCTGTCTACAGAAATCCAAATCATAAAAATGAAATTTAAACTGCTCATCAAATCTCAGCCCACTCTTTAATAACGTCTCGCTTTTTACGCCTAGAAATAACCCATCCATTAATTTACATTCTTGATTAATCGGGCCAAAGGGGGTAACGGCCATAGGTGGATATACATTGCCATGCCCGACGGCTCCACTCAGATTTTTAGCCTCATCCCACTGAAATTTGTCATTCACAAATGCCCACGATGGTTGACCAGAAACTCGTCGCTTATTTCCTGCCAAACCAATAATGTCCCAATGACTTAAACCATCTCGTATTCTTTGGGCCCAAAAATAATCTCCGAGCCAGATATCGTCATGCATAAAAATTAAAATTGCAGGAGATTCCTTAGACTCCTCAATAGCTTGGTTATATAAAATACCTAATGGTGTTGAATTATTTGCATATAGCCTAACCTCTACCTTTGATACATTGATAAAGTTTTTGATGCTTTTCCCTGTGGCTGTTTTGCTTAAAAATTCATTTTGGCCAATTCTAGTTGCACAAATAATTCTTATCGGAAGATCGAAGTTCTCCATACAGTCAAAACTTTAGCTTTTCAGGCGCATTTCAGCTGCGCGGGCATGGGCTTGTAACCCCTCACCGTGGGCAAGCGTGCTCGCTACCGCACCCAAGGTTTGGGCTCCAGCTTCACTCACTTCAATCATGCTGGAACGCTTGATAAAGTCATAGACACCCAATGGCGATGAAAAGCGTGCTGTACGAGCTGTAGGGAGGACATGGTTCGGTCCTGCACAGTAATCGCCTAGGGATTCACTGGTGTAGTTACCCATAAAGATTGCGCCTGCATGACGAATCTTCTCCGCCCACTTCCGGGGTTCAGCCGCACAAATCTCTAAGTGTTCTGCTGCGATTGCATTAGCAATCTCGCAGGCCTCATCCATACTGCTCACCTGAATCAAAAGTGCACGATTTACGAGAGAGGTTTCAATGACTTTTGCTCTGGGCATCTCCGGAAGCAGCTTATTGATACTGGCTTGCACTTGCTCAATAAAAGCAACATCAGGGCACAGCAAAATGGATTGGGCTTGCTCATCATGCTCTGCTTGTGAAAACAAATCCATTGCAACCCAATCGGGATTGCTTGAGCCATCGCATAGCACCAGAATTTCTGAAGGACCAGCGATCATATCGATGCCCACAATGCCAAATACTCTGCGCTTTGCAGCGGCAACATAGGCATTGCCTGGACCAACAATCTTATCTACGGCTGGGATTGTCTTGGTTCCATAAGCCAAAGCACCTACTGCCTGAGCGCCACCAATCGTAAAGACACGATCAACACCGGCCAAATAAGCAGCAGCCAACACCAATGGGTTGCGCGCACCATCTGGGGTTGGCACCACCATGATGACTTGCTCAACACCGGCCACTTTTGCAGGGATGGCATTCATCAAAACAGAGGATGGATAAGCTGCTTTACCACCAGGTACATAAATACCAACGCGATCCAATGGAGTCACTTTTTGACCTAAACGCGTGCCATCTGCCTCTTCATATTCCCAAGAGTGGCAACCTGCTTCCATTTTTTGCTTCTCATGATATGCACGTACTCTCTGGGCGGCAATGTCTAAGGCATTCTTTTGCTCGGCTGATAAGGTCTTATAAGCTTGCTCTAAATCTTGCCGGGAAATCTCTAATTCAGAAACCTTAGTCGCATTTAGACGATCAAACTGTTTCGTGAAATCCAGAACAGCCTCATCACCCTTCTCTTTAACCGCCAGAAGAATCTTTGCGACAGCGCTATCAATCGCTTCATCATCAGCCATCGGTAATGAAAGACTAGAGTGCAAGGTTTCTTTAAAACCCGCATCCTGACTATTGAGGCGCTTGACGTTAATTTTTGCGGACATTTGGAATGTGTTGCGTTCTTTTGGTGCTTACTTGAGCAACTCGAAAATCGGTTGCAGCTGAGCACGCTTACGCTTGTAAGAAGCTTGATTTACCACCAAACGTGCACTGATATCAGCAATCGGCTCAACCTCAACCAGGCCATTGGCACGCAAAGTATTACCGGTTGATACCAGGTCCACAATCGCATCTGCTAAACCCACCAGTGGAGCCAGCTCCATCGATCCATAGAGCTGAATCGTATCGATGTGTACGCCTTTATTCGCAAAGTGTTCACGAGCGCAATTGACATACTTGGTTGCAATTTTTAAACGTGAGCCTTGTTTGACAGCTGCTGCGTAGTCAAAACCTTCGCGCACAGCCACTGACATACGGCACTTGGCAATATTCAGATCGTATGGCACATAGAGGCCATCGGTGCCTTTTTCCATAAGCACATCTAAGCCTGCTACACCAAAATCAGCCCCACCAAATTGCACATAAGTAGGCACGTCTGAGGCCCGCACAATGATCAAACGAACATCAGGATTGGAGGTCTCAATAATGAGTTTGCGGGACTTCTCAGGATCTTCCTTCGGCACAATGCCGACCTTGGATAAGATCTCAGCAGTCTCTTCGAAGATACGCCCTTTAGAGAGGGCTAAAGTCAATTTCATGGACTAATTATCCATCAGGCTTACTTAATGCGCTCGATCTTAGCGCCTAACAGCGTCAATTTCTGCTCCATACGGTCATAGCCACGATCCAAATGGTAGATCCGATCCACTTGAGTTTCACCTTGGGCAGCCAAGCCAGCAATGACCAAGCTTGCGGAAGCGCGCAGATCGGTCGCCATCACAATGGCGCCAGAAAGCTTTTCCACACCCTGCGCAATTGCCGTATTACCTTCAATTGCAATGTCTGCACCCAAACGATTGAGCTCTTGAACGTGCATAAACCGATTCTCAAAAATCGTTTCTGTAATCGTAGAGCTACCGTTTGCTACTGCATTGACAGCCATCAGCTGTGCCTGCATGTCAGTTGGGAACGCAGGGTACTCAGAGGTGCGGAAACTCACTGCCTTTGGACGTTCTTGCATAGAAGCCTTAATCCAATCCGAACCAACTTCCATTTGCAATCCTGCTTCCTTGAGCTTGACCATCACAGCATCTAAGGTATCGGGACGGCAATGCTTCACTAGCACATCGCCACCAGCCGCAGCAACTGCGCATAAGAATGTGCCTGCTTCAATACGATCCGGAATAACGGAGTGCTCAGCACTATGCAGCCTTTCAACGCCTTCGATCACTAATCTATCGCTACCAATGCCAGTAATTTTGGCGCCCATCTTCACGAGCAATTCAGCAAGGTCGCCAACCTCAGGTTCACGTGCTGCGTTTTCCAGAATTGTCGTCCCCGACGCCAAGGTGGCAGCCATCAGTAAATTTTCTGTACCAGTGACTGTAATCATGTCAGTCAAAATTGAAGCACCCTTTAAGCGATCCGCTGGCGACTGAGTCTCTGCCTGAATGTAGCCGCTCTTAATCTTGATGTTGGCCCCCATCGCTTTGAGACCCTTGATATGCTGATCTACCGGGCGGGCACCAATAGCACACCCACCAGGTAAAGATACTTTGGCGTTATGCATACGAGTCAAAAGCGGGCCTAACACCAAAATGGAGGCTCGCATGGTTTTCACCATCTCATACGTTGCCTCTGAACTCTTAATCACTGCGGCATTCAATATCAAATGGCTGCGGGCTGCTGGATCTGGAAAGCTGACGGTCACACCAATTTCTTGCAACAGTTTGAGCATAGTGCGCACGTCTTGCAAATCAGGCACATTACGCAATACCACCGGCTCATCCGTTAGTAGGCACGCGCACAAAATTGGGAGTGCTGCATTTTTAGCGCCTGCGATGATCACCTCACCTTTCAGTGGTGAGCCGCCAAGCATTCGTAATTTATCCATGAAGCAATTCCAATAAAAACGGGGTATTTAATAAAATTTATACAGCAGAATTCTGAGCAAATTCTTCCGGTGTAAAAGCCTTGATTGATAAAGCATGCACTTCAGCTTTCATGCGATCGCCCATTGCACCATAGACCAGTTGATGACGCTGCACCAAACGCTTGCCTTCAAACTGGGGGCTCACAATGGTTGCAAAAAAGTGTTGGCCATCACCCTCTACCTGAATATGCGTGCACTCAATGCCTTGCTTGATATAGTTCTCAATTTGTTCTGGGGTCGGTAACATCATTTCTCCTATCAATCCTAGTGCCTGAGCTTATAGCCCTTTTGCAACAAGCGTAGGGCAATTGCCGCTACCACCACAAAAAAGGAAGCAACGATTGCCAAACTATTCCATGGGGAAATATCAGATACCCCAAAGAAACCAAAACGGAAACCATCAATCATGTAAAAGAAAGGGTTGAAATGCGAGACGACTTGCCATGCTGCTGGTAAGGAATGAATGGAATAAAAGACCCCTGACAACATCGTGGCTGGCATGATCACAAAGTTCTGGAAAGCGGCAAGTTGATCATATTTATCTGCCCAAATGCCAGCGATGAGGCCGAGGCTCCCCAAAATAGCGGCTCCTAAAAAAGCAAAGATCAAAATCCACAACGGATACTCAATTGCGGGCATGCCGTACCAAGCTGTTACTAAAAAGACACCGAAACCTACCACCACACCCCGAAATACTGCCGCCAATACGTAAGCAGCATAAAAATCAAAGTGACTCAAGGGGGCAAGCATGACAAACACTAGGTTACCCGTAACCTTAGATTGAATTAAAGATGAGGAAGCATTGGCAAAAGCATTTTGCAAAACACTCATCATCACTAAGCCCGGTATCAAAAACGCGGTGTAGCTTAAGCGCCCATAAACCTCTTTACCTTCGAGTACATGACCAAAAATCATGAGATACAAAATAGCGGTTAGTACTGGGGCAGCAACCGTTTGAAACCCTACCTTATAAAAGCGTTTGATTTCTTTGCTGAGCAAGGTAGGGAAGCCGCTGCCGTACTCCAGGGGAGGTGTATTGAGCCCATGCTTCATAAGGCGCCTCCAGACATGATGTTGACAAAAACTTCTTCCAAATCCGTCTTGCCCTCACCATCTTTTTTGACTGAGCCATAGCGAGCCAATAAGTTAGAGGTTGTATCAAGAGCAACAATCTTGCCTTGCTTGAGCATGGCAATCCGCTGACATAGGGCCTCAGCCTCCTCTAAATAATGGGTCGTCAAAACAATGGTGTGTCCATCTTGATTGAGTCTGCTGACAAATTGCCACAAAGACTGACGTAGCTCAACATCTACCCCTGCAGTTGGCTCATCCAAAATAATGACTGGGGGGCGATGCACTAATGCCTGAGCAACTAAAACTCGCCGCTTCATACCACCTGACAAGGAGCGCATATTACTGTCTGCTTTGGAGGTGAGATCGAGGTTGGACATAATCTCATCAATCCAGGCATCGTTATTGCGAATGCCAAAATAACCTGACTGAAAACGTAAAGTCTCACGTACAGTAAAAAAGGGATCAAATACCAATTCTTGTGGAACCACACCCAACATACGACGCGCCTCACGAAATGCTTTTTGCACATCGGCGCCCATGATGGCGGCACGACCCTTATCTGGGGTCACTAAGCCGGCCAAAATGGAAATTAGGGTGGTCTTACCAGCACCATTTGGGCCAAGTAAACCAAAAAATTCGCCCTGTTCAATATTTAAAGAAACATCATCTAGGGCTTGAAGTGCCCCGTAATGTTTAGATATATTTTTGACAGAGATTGCAGGATGCATGCCGTTACAAACCTAGCAATGCAGAAACACCATACAGGCCAGCAAGTACTTTCAATTTCTCGGGTGCATGCTCTACTACAAGAGAATGGCCATCGCTTTGAAGCTTTTTTTGCCAAGCCAATAAAACCGTCAGCACCGTAGAATCAAAATCCTTCAATGCTGAACAGTCAACCATTTGTAGGCTTGCTAGATTTAACAAGCCCCCTTTCTCAAGCTGCAATGCATTTTCTTGCGTTACTGTTTTTGGCAAAAAGAATGGCATTGCTAGATATTGAAAGTGATCAATTAAGAATTCGTAGGCTTAGCGCTAGCTAGCTGCTTATTGCGGTCTTGCAAGAATTTCACTAGACCATCAATACCGTTTTGACTAATTTGGTTGGTGAACTGGTTGCGGTAAGCCTCTACCAACCAAACACCCATGATGTTCATGTCGTAGACTTTCCAGCCTTTGTCAGTTTTCTCAAGACGGTAATCTAATGGGACTGGATCTCCGCGCCCAAGTACAACCGTTTTTACAACTACCTCTTTATCGTCAGGTGCAGCACGAAGTGGTTTGAATTGCACTGTCTGATCGCGCAGCTGACTTAACGCGCCTGAGTAAGTGCGAATCAAGAGGTTTTTAAATTCTGAAACCAACTGGTTTTGTTGCTCAGGAGTTGCCTTCTTCCAATTTGGACCCATGGCCATTTCGGTAGTACGACGCATATCGGTATAGGGAACAATTTTCTTGTCGACTAACTCAACAATTTTAGGAATATTGCCCTTTTGAATATCTGGGTCTGCTTTGACTGAGGCCATCACGTCGGTGACGACCATTTTGATCAAGGCATCTGGAGTGGTTGTTTGATCTGGAGTTTGAGCAAAGACTGCACTAGAGATGGACAGCAAGCCACATACTAAAAATCTGAAAATGCTTTGGTAACTTTTCATATCCACTATCTCGCTATCTTTATCTAGACTGGGACTCATTTTAGCCCCTTCTCGTTATATCAATTATTCGTAGGGGTTTTCATATACCGGCATTGGAGGCTCTTCATCATCGCGCCCCTCATTGATTTGATACTCGCGCCGCTGAATATAGGCATCCCGCATGAAGCTGTATTTATCAATCGCAGCACCATCCAACAAATCACCCGCTTCGTAATAGGTATTACGAGCATTTACTACGCGCAGCCCAGTAATGCTATTTCGAAGTGCCACATTGGGCATGATGCTAAATAGGTAATCGGACTCTAGATCTGCCACTGTACCGAAAGTATCGCGCACGTTACTTGGCCCAAAGAATGGCAAGACAACATATGGACCTGCAGGAACACCCCAGACGCCTAAAGTTTGGCCCCAATCCTCTTTATGCTTTTCAAGACCACCGGGAGTAGCCATATCAATCAAACCGCCTAAACCAAAAGTAGTGTTTACTACGACACGCATCAAATCACTGAAAGCGTAATCAGGCTTGCCTTGTAAGAGATTAAATAGTGCCGTATAGATATCGTTGTAATTACTAAAGAAGTTATAGATACCTTCACGCACAAACTCAGGCAACACAAATCGATACCCAGCAACTACCGGCTTCAGAAGATAAGCATCCAAACCTTCGTTGAACTCGAAGACAGAGCGATTAAAGGGCTCCCAGGGATCGTGTGGCGAGGGCTCTACGCCAGCAGGAATCGAGGCACAGCCTACTAGAACAGCAGCAAAACCCAGGAGCACTATGTGCTTAAGCTTATGCTGCAGACCTAGTACCCACAAACTCATTTTGCTGCACCCTTGTCTTGACCGCTATCTGCTGCCTTGTTGTAGAGAAACTGGCTAATCAAGTTTTCCAAAACAATGGCTGATTGAGTCTGAGCAATCTTTTCGCCATTCACCAACATATCATCCGAGCCACCCGCCTCAAGACCAATATATTGTTCGCCCAGCAGACCGGATGTCAAAATCTTGGCGGATGAATCTTTGGGAAATTTATAGGCGTCTTCAATGGTCATCACTACTGTTGCTTGATAGGTCTTATCGTCAAAAGAGATGCTGGCAATTCGACCGACCACTACTCCAGCACTTTTGACTGGTGCGCGTGGCTTCAAACCACCAATATTGTCAAAGCGTGCAGAAATTTTGTATGTCGGTGCAAATGACACCGCATTCATATTGCCCACTTTCAATGCAAGAAATAACGCGGCCAACAATCCAATGGCAACAAAAATTCCTACCCAAATATCAATTGCACTTTTTCTCATAAGGGCCCCAGTTTATTCTTTCTAATTTGAAAACATCATTGCGGTTAGCAAGAAATCCAACGCTAAAACCGATAAAGAAGAAATCACCACCGTACGGGTGGTCGCTTGTGAAACGCCCTCAGGCGTCGGTTTAGCCTCATAGCCTTGATAGAGAGCAATAAATGTCACTGCCACACCAAAAACCATGCTTTTAATTAAGCCGTTGCCGATATCAGAAAAGAGGTCTACTCCTCCCTGCATCTGAGACCAGAACGCCCCAGAATCGACCCCAATCAGTGGAACTCCGACAAAATAGCCGCCCATGACACCCACTGCCGTAAAGATCGTTGCCAAAATCGGCATTGAAATAATGCCCGCCCATAATCGAGGAGCAATCACACGACCTAGTGGATCCACAGCCATCATTTCCATTGCGCTCAATTGTTCGCCAGCCTTCATCAACCCGATTTCTGCAGTTAAGGAAGTGCCTGCGCGCCCAGCAAACAATAAAGCAGTAATGACAGGCCCTAACTCGCGAGTTAAAGAAAGCGCTACCAATAAACCTAATGCCTGCTCAGAGCCATAACGGTTCAAGGTGTAATAGCCCTGCAATCCTAAGACAAAGCCGACAAACAAGCCCGATACCGCAATGATCACAAAAGAGTGATTTCCAACAAACAGAATTTGATCCACCACTAAACGCGGTCGTTTTAATAAAAATCCTGAACGCCAAATCACTGCTACGAACATGCGGGCAGCAAGCCCAAGACTCGCTAAATTACTGCGAATGAAAAATCCAAGGTCGCCAAAAAAATTGAGAAGTGCATTCATCAAACACTTACTCCAAAATCTTCTGCCAAGCTTTGTCCTGGATAGTGAAATGGCACTGGTCCATCAGGTGCTGCATCTAAAAACTGTCTGACAAACGGATCTGTTGAACGACTTAATTCCTCTGGCGTGCCTTGCGCACCAATACTGCCATTAGCAATAAAGTACACGTAGTCTGCAATCTCAAAGGTCTCCTCAACATCGTGCGTCACTAACAGACTGGTGGCGCCAAGTGCATTATTCAAATCCCGTATCAACCGAGCTGTAATACCCAAGGAGATAGGGTCCAAGCCAGCAAACGGCTCGTCGTACATGATGAGTGGAGGATCTAAAGCAATGGCTCTTGCTAAGGCAACTCGTCGCGCCATTCCCCCAGAAATCTGTGAAGGCATTAAATCACGAGCACCACGCAAGCCAACGGCATTTAATTTCATCAACACCAGTGAGCGCAATAGTTCTTCACTTAAGTCAGTGTGCTCGCGCAAAGGAAAAGCGACATTCTCAAAGACACTCAAATCCGTAAACAATGCGCCAAACTGAAATAACATTCCCATACGGCGACGTGATGCCATCAACTGATCAGTGGTCATCTTGCCAATGTCTTGACCTTCAAATAACACTTCGCCAGATTGGGCAATATTTTGACCGCCAATTAAACGCAGAATGGTTGTCTTGCCACACCCAGAGCCACCCATCACGGCAACTACTTGACCACGCCGAAACTCCATATTGAGCCCCGACAGAATCTGTCGCTCCCCTGCAGCATAAGAAAAGTTAACGTCTTTAATGGAGACGACTACCTCTCCTGCTGTTTGCGTACTTGCATCCAAAGAGTGTGAGTGGGCAATGTTCATATCCCCGATATTATCGGGGTAAAACAGATGACCCCATCAAATACTCGTCTACTGCCTGGGCGCATTGACGCCCTTCACGAATTGCCCAAACCACCAAAGACTGTCCACGACGCATATCACCAGCCGCAAATACCTTTGGAACGTTTGTTTGATAAGCATTTTGGCCATCTACAGTGGCTTTGGCATTGCCACGAGCATCTTTCTCTACACCAAAAGCATTGAGAACTTGTTGCACTGGAGAGACAAATCCCATCGCTAAAAGCACTAAATCTGCCTTGATCTCAAATTCAGAATTGGGAACTTCAGCCATCTTGCCGTCTTTCCACTCCAAACGCACGCCAATGAGTTTTTCTACTTTGCCGTTTTTACCTTCAAAGCGTTTTGTGCCGACAGACCAATCGCGATCACAGCCTTCTTCGTGAGAAGAAGAGGTGCGTAGCTTGGTTGGCCAATATGGCCACACCAAAGGCTTATTCTCCACTTCTGGAGGTTGTGGAAGTAACTCAAACTGAGTAATTTTTGTAGCGCCATGACGATTTGAGGTGCCCACACAATCAGAACCCGTATCGCCACCACCAATAACAACAACATGCTTATCAGTAGCGCGGATTTCATTTTTGAAATCACCAGCATTCTCTTTGTTTTGTGGAATCAAAAACTCTAATGCATAGTGCACTCCGGAGAGTTCGCGGCCTGGTACTGGGAGATCGCGTGGTTGTTCAGCGCCACCACTGATCACTACTGCATCAAAATCTTTCATCAACTGCTCAGGGGACACAGTCTTATTAGAGTAATTTTTTACTTCAGCACCAATCGCTTCTTTACCAACAAAAACACCGGTTTCGAATTTCACGCCCTCAGCTTGCATTTGCTCTACGCGACGATCAATCAACCACTTTTCCATCTTGAAATCAGGAATGCCGTAGCGCAGTAAGCCGCCAACACGGTCGTTCTTTTCAAAGACGGTGACATCGTGACCAACGCGAGCCAGCTGTTGTGCAGCTGCCATACCTGCAGGGCCGCCACCGACAATTGCGACTTTTTTTCCGGTCTTCGTTTTAGGTGGCTGTGGTTTAACCCAACCGCTCTCCCAGCCTTTATCAATAATCGCGTGCTCAATGGATTTAATACCAACAGCGTCATTATTAATGCCTAAGGTACAAGCAGCTTCGCAAGGTGCTGGACAAATACGGCCAGTAAATTCAGGGAAGTTATTGGTCGATTGCAAAACGTCTAAAGCATTTTTCCAATCGTTATGAAACACCAAATCATTGAAGTCGGGAATGATGTTATTCACTGGGCAACCGTTATTGCAAAACGGAATACCGCAATCCATACAGCGAGCGCCTTGAATCTTAGCTTCTTCGTCAGTTAGGGCTGCAACAAACTCTTTGTAGTGGTGGAGACGTTTCACGGGCGCTTCGTATGTTTCGTCGACGCGCTCAAATTCCATAAATCCAGTGACCTTACCCATATCTAATCCTTAGTATCTTTTCTTAATGTCAGCATCAGTTAAGCAGCAACAGTTTTGTTTTGCGCTTTATCCCACAACTCACCTAAAGCACGCTTGTACTCCGTTGGAAGAACCTTCACAAAACGACCGCGTGCATTTTCCCAATCGGCCAAGAGGGCTTTTGCCCGCTCTGAGCCGGTATAGCGGAAATGACGTTCAATCAAGCTCTTCAGAATTTGCTCATCGGTTAAACGTTCGCCGCCATCCTTAACATCGACTGGAGCATGCCATTCAGACTTTGGCATCTTGGCGATTTGCTCAGCTGAAGGCAGAACCTTTTCCAAAGTTGCCATGCTGGTGTTGCAACGCTTACTAAACATGCCGTCTTCGTCATAGACATAAGCAATACCACCACTCATACCGGCAGCAAAGTTACGGCCAGTGGTTCCCAATACAACTACGGTGCCACCAGTCATGTATTCGCAACCGTGATCGCCAGCACCCTCAACAACGGTAGTTGCCCCGGAGTTGCGAACTGCAAAACGCTCACCAGCAACGCCATTAAAGAATGCTTCACCGGCAATTGCACCATAGAGGACAGTATTACCCACAATGATGTTCTGTGAAGTATCACCACGGAACTCATGCGGAGCACGAACGATCACCCGACCACCAGATAAGCCCTTACCAACATAGTCATTACCATCGCCTACTAAATCTAAGGTAATGCCCCGAGCTAAGAAAGCTGCAAAGCTTTGGCCGGCAGTGCCATTGAGCTGTATATGAATGGTGTCATCAGGCAAGCCTGCATGGCCATAACGCTGCGCCAACTCACCAGAGAGCATCGCGCCCACAGTGCGGTTGACGTTTTTCACTGGAACAATGAAAGACACTTTCTCGCCACGCTCCAGTGCAGGCTCACTCTTTTCAATCAAAATATTATCGAGCGCATTTCCCAAACCGTGATCCTGTGTCAGAACCTGATAGCGTGGAACTTCAGCAGCTACTTGAGGTTCAGCAAAAATCTTGCTGAAATCCAAACCGTGAACCTTCCAGTTCTCAATGCCTTTACGGGTATCTAACAAATCAACGCGGCCAATCAAATCATCAAACTTACGGATGCCCAATTGCGCCATGATCTCGCGCGCCTCTTCAGCAATAAAGAAGAAGAAGTTCACAACATGTTCTGGCTTACCAGAGAACTTTTTACGTAGCTCTGGATCTTGAGTGGCCACACCAACAGGACAAGTATTCAAATGACACTTACGCATCATGATGCAACCCTCGACCACCAATGGAGCGGTCGCAAAACCAAACTCATCAGCGCCCAACAAGGCACCAATCACCACATCGCGACCCGTCTTCATTTGACCGTCAGCCTGAACACGAATACGGCTACGCAGGCCGTTGAGTACTAAGGTTTGCTGTGTTTCAGCAAGACCGAGTTCCCAAGGAGAGCCGGCATGTTTAATCGATGAAAGTGGGGATGCGCCCGTACCGCCATCATGGCCAGCGATCACTACGTGATCTGCTTTCGCTTTGGCAACACCAGCGGCAACTGTACCAACACCAACCTCAGAGACCAGCTTCACAGAAACGTCGGCTTTTGGATTGACGTTTTTCAAATCATGAATCAACTGAGCGATATCTTCAATCGAGTAAATGTCATGGTGCGGAGGAGGCGAAATCAAACCTACGCCCGGGACTGAGAAACGCAACTTACCGATGTAGTCAGAAACTTTGCCTCCAGGCAATTGACCACCTTCGCCAGGCTTAGCGCCCTGAGCCATCTTGATCTGAATTTGATCGGCAGAACGCAAATATTCAGTCGTAACGCCGAAACGTCCTGAGGCAACTTGTTTAATTTTGGAACGCAATGAGTCACCATCCAACAAAGGAATATTGGCTTCAACCACATCACTTCCCAAGACGCTTGCGAGGGTTTCGCCCTTCTTAATTGGAATGCCTTTAAGCTCATTCACATAACGGTTAGGATCTTCGCCGCCCTCACCGGTATTGGACTTGCCACCGATACGGTTCATGGCAATCGCCAGAGTAGCGTGCGCTTCAGTAGAGATAGAACCCAAGGACATCGCACCCGTTGCGAAACGTTTGACGATTTCTTTAGCGGACTCTACTTCATCCAATGGAATTGCTTTTGCTGGATCAATCTTGAACTCGAATAAGCCACGCAATGTCATTTGACGCTTAGTTTGATCATTGATGATATTGGCGTACTCTTTGTAAGTCTGATAGCCCTTGTCGGCACCAATGCGTGTGGAATGTTGCAACTTCGCAATTGTGTCTGGAGTCCACATATGGTTTTCACCACGAATACGGAAAGCATATTCACCGCCAGCATCGAGCATATTGGTCAACACTGGATCATTACCAAAGGCAGAAGTGTGCATACGCAAGGCTTCTTCAGCAACTTCAAATACACCAATACCACCCACGTTAGATGGCGTACCTTTGAAGTACTGATCAATGATGTCGTGGTTCAAACCAATGGCTTCAAAAATCTGTGAGCCGGTATAAGACATGTAAGTAGAGATGCCCATCTTAGACATCACTTTTTGCAAGCCCTTGCCAACCGCTTTGATGAAATTCTTAACAGCTTTTTCACCAGATAAATCGCCCGACAAGCCTTTAGCCATCTCGGTCAAAGTTTCCATGGCAAGGTATGGATGAACGGCTTCTGCACCATAGCCAGCCAAGAGTGCGAAGTGATGTGTTTCACGCGCACTACCGGTTTCCACAACGAGGCCAACGCTAGTACGCAGACCTTTTTGTACTAAATGCTGATGGATTGCTGAAGTTGCCAATAGCGCAGGAATCGCCACATGCTTCTCATCTACCTGACGATCACTCACGATCAGAATGTTGTAACCAGAGCGAACCGCATCTGCTGCTTCAGCACACAGTGATGCTAAACGCGCTTCAATACCAGCCTTACCCCAAACTGCTGGATAACAAATATCCAATTCATATGAGCGGAACTTGCCATTGGTGTAGTGACCAATATGACGAATCTTCGTCATATCATCAAAATCTAAAATGGGCTGACTCACTTCCAAACGCATTGGCGGGTTGATGTTGTTGGTATCTAATAAATTGGGTTTTGGCCCAATAAATGACACCAAAGACATCACCATATTTTCACGGATTGGATCAATCGGGGGATTGGTAACCTGTGCAAACAATTGTTTGAAGTAGTTATACAAAGGCTTGTTCTTATTGGACAGAACTGCCAATGGGCTGTCATTGCCCATGGAGCCAATCGCCTCTTCACCGTTCATCGCCATTGGGGCCATCAGGTACTTAATGTCTTCCTGGGTGTATCCAAATGCTTGTTGGCGATCTAACAATTTAGCTGCTGGGCGAATCGTATTTTTTTCATCTACTAAGTCAGCCTTGCTAGCATCAACTTCGTCTAACTTGACGCGTACAGCATCGATCCAGCTCTTATAAGGCTTGGCTTTAGAAACAGCATTTTTGAGTTCAACGTCATCAATAATGCGGCCTTGCTCCATGTCGATCATGAACATCTTGCCGGGTTGCAAGCGCCATTTTTGAACAATCTTGCTCTCTGGAATAGGCAATACACCCGCTTCAGATGCCATGATGACCAAGTCATCATCCGTCACGTAATAACGTGCAGGGCGCAAACCATTGCGATCCAAAGTTGCCCCAATTTGACGACCATCTGTAAATGCCATGGCAGCAGGACCATCCCATGGCTCCATCATGGCTGCATGGTATTCATAGAAAGCACGGCGGTTGTCATCCATCAATGCATGCTGTTCCCATGCCTCAGGAATCATCATCATCATTGCTTGGGCCAATGGATAACCGGACATTACCAATAACTCTAAACAGTTATCAAAACAGGCAGTATCTGATTGACCTGGATAAATTAAAGGCCAAAGTTTCTTTAAATCATCGCCAAGAACTGGTGAACTAATGGCGCCTTCTCGTGCGTTTACCCAGTTGACGTTACCTTTAACCGTATTGATCTCACCGTTGTGCGCAATCATGCGATATGGGTGCGCCAATTCCCATGCAGGGAATGTGTTGGTAGAGAAGCGTTGATGCACTAAGGCGAGCGCTGATACAGTCCGCTTGTCTTGCAAATCTTGGTAATAGGCACCTACTTGATTCGCTAACAGCAAACCCTTATAAACAATGGTTCGCGCAGACATAGACGCGACGAAATATTCTTTGCCATGCTTCAAATGTAAATCTTGGATCGCATGACTTGCTGTTTTACGAATGACATACAACTTGCGCTCAAGCGCATCAGTTGTCATGATGTCGCGACCGCGGCCAATAAAAATTTGGCGAATAAATGGCTCAGTCATTTGTACTGTTGGTGACATCGGCAATTTCACATCTACCGGAACATCTCTCCACCCGAGCACTACTTGACCTTCCAAACGCACAGTGCGCTCTAACTCTTGTTCACATGCCAAACGGGATGCGTGCTCTTTAGGTAAGAAAATCATGCCGACACCG
Source organism: Polynucleobacter sp. MWH-Svant-W18 (assembly GCF_018687495.1). Lineage (NCBI taxonomy): Bacteria > Pseudomonadati > Pseudomonadota > Betaproteobacteria > Burkholderiales > Burkholderiaceae > Polynucleobacter > Polynucleobacter sp. MWH-Svant-W18. The sequence goes on along the minus strand of NZ_CP061293.1, from coordinate 84,600 downwards.
TACTCACCTAAAGGTGGCAATGTCACACTTTGTTTGGCCATTTCCTCTCGATACAAAGTGTCAGGTATCTGAATCAATATTCCTGCACCATCACCCATCAAAGGATCGGCGCCAACCGCGCCGCGATGGTCGAGGTTTTCCAGGATCTTCAAACCTTGAGCAACTATCTCGTGGGATTTCTTACCCTTAATATGTGCAACGAATCCTACGCCGCATGCATCATGTTCATTGCTAGGGTCATAAAGACCTTGAGCGATTGGGCGAAGATCGGTATTCAATTGTGTAGTCATAGTATTTCCGAGTGGCGACAAAGGCCTGAGTACTTTTGGAGGATCAAATATAGGTGAATACCCATGTCGATGCAATAGAAATAAAATGAGTCTGTCCCATTTATTTTGCCACCGCACCAAAATGAATTATCGAAAAAGGGACAGAGTCATGTAACACTCACGGTCTCTGACTCGAACTATCTCTCTAAGTTGCTGAATTTAAAGAGCTTATCTTTCTAGGGCGCCCACGATGTCGGATCTGAGCTATCTGCGGATTATCTTTAAAGAGTCTTTTGGCGTAAATATCGCTCACCCAAGGCTTGGAGCGCAGTAGGGATTCAGTGATTTGACGATCTTCCCAGTGGGGAGCGCCCTCCTTTACAAAATGCGCCCACGCCATTTGCCTCTCAAAGGGTGTATTACCTAATTTCCAAAAATGCTGGTGATCTACCAACCAGGGCTCAGAATTTCCCCCGATATGGCTTACAAAACTGGTCCATGTCGAATCTTGAGGGCTAGATTCATAGCCTGCCCTGACAGGATTGAGCTCTATATAACGCATGCAGCGCAAAAAATAATCTGGATCGATCAGAGAGGAGCGGTAGCGTCCTTCCCAAATAGTTCCCGAACGTTGATGCTGCTGATTGAAGTATTGAGCATAGCGTCGACCTAGAGACTGCATAGTTTTGGCAAGCGAGTCTTCGTTTTGCGGTGTCAACAAGAGATGAACATGATTGGGCATTAATGCAAATGCATGTACTGCACAGCCAAACTGTCTGGCTGCTTCTCGCAACCATTCGAGATAGGTACGTCGATCTTCTGGAGTAAAGAAAAGGGTTTCCCGATTATTGCCACGGACCATCACATGCATGACTTGACCAGGGATAACAGTGCGTGCTTGCCTAGCCATGTTGGCAACGAACTACTGTAGGTCGCGTGTACCGCCGCGAGCAAACTCTGGAATAAACCAATCGCCGTCAACCTGCGTGACACCCTCTGGCACCGCACGAGTTTCTTGTGGAATCTCTTTCAAAGCAACAGACATATAAGAAATCCACATTGGCAGAGCTAGGCCACCGCCTGTTTCACGATCACCTAGGCTTGCTGGTTTATCAAAACCAATCCATGCAATAGCGACCACTTTAGGGTTATAGCCCGCAAACCACGCGTCGTGTGATTCATTAGTCGTACCAGTTTTACCCGCAATATCAGCACGCCCAAGCTTTGCACGAGCAGATGCGGCGGTACCAGTCTTAGTAACTTCTTGCAGCATGCTGTCCATCACAAAGGCTGTGCGGGCATCTAACACTCGCGGTGCGCCATCACCCACAGTGGCTGGCTTGGCTTCAAAAATCACAACGCCTTTTGAATCGATCATCTTGTTAATCAAGAAAGGATCGACGCGGTAGCCACCATTAGCAAACACGCTGTAGGCTGAGGCCATTTGCAATGGAGTAACTGAACCTGCACCAAGCGCCATTGTTAAATACGGCGGATGTTTCTCTGGCTCAAAACCAAAACGTTGAATGTATTCCTGTGCGTATGAAGGGCCAATTGCTCGAATGATGCGAACTGAAACCAAGTTCTTTGATTTTGCTAAAGCATTCCGTAAACGCATCATGCCATCGTATTTACCATCGTAGTTCTTTGGTTCCCAGGCTTGGCTACCCGTCTCCATACTGCCAATCGATAGAGGAGCATCGTTCACCATAGTGCTCGGTGTGAAGCCTTTTTCAATAGCGGCAGCATAAATAAATGGCTTGAAGGATGAGCCTGGTTGACGCAGGGCTTGAGTGACGTGATTAAATTGATTGCGACGGAAGTCAAAGCCACCAACCAAGGACAGGATCGCTCCAGTATCTGCATTCATAGAAACAAATGCGGCCTCCACCTGAGGTAACTGGGCTAACTTCCAAACCCCACCATCCAATAAGAGCCTGACAACCGCACCTGGACGCAACCTTTTCTTAGGTTGAGTGCTATCGGTTAATGATGCAGCTGCCAATTTCATGCCTTCACCTTTGAGGGTGATCGTATCGCCCGTGGCAATCATCACCTGCATTTCTTTTGGCTTTACATCTAAGACAACGCCAGACTGCAAATCATCTAATTGCGGATAAGCCAGTAAAGCTTCATCAATGGCGCGCTGACGTTTTACTGGATCCTCAGGAAGCTCAATAAATCCCTCTGGTCCACGGTAAGCATGTCGTAAGTCATACTCAAAAATTCCTCGGCGCACTGCTTTGTAGGCTGCATCTTGGTCAGCCTTCAGTATGGTTGTATAAACATCAATACCTTGGGAATAAATAGCTTCACCATATTGCGCAAACAATAACTGACGCACCATTTCTGCAGGGAAGTCAGCGCGCACAGCAAACTCATTTCCCAGGCCACGAATATGCAATTCTTCAGTCATAGCCTTTTGATACTCGTCAGGAGAGATATATCCAAGATCGCGCATACGCTGCAAAATATATTCTTGACGAATTTTGGCCCGTCGGAAATTGCTAACGGGGTTGTAGGCAGACGGTGCTTTTGGCAAGCCTGCCAACATTGCGGACTCTGCAATCGTGATGTCTTTTAACTCTTTGCCAAAATAGATTTGGGCTGCGCTTGAGAATCCATAAGCCCGCTGACCCAAAAAGATCTGATTCATATAGATTTCTAGAATCTTGTCTTTCGTTAGCTGCGACTCAATTTCCCAAGCCAATAAGACTTCATAGATTTTTCGACTAAAGGTTTTCTCGTTACTTAAAAAAAAGTTTCGAGCCACCTGCATCGTGATCGTTGAGGCGCCCTGCGATAAGTGCCCGCGCAAATTGGTAACCGTGGCCCTCAAAATTCCAACGTAATCAACTCCGCCATGAGAATAGAAACGATCATCCTCAATTGCTAATACAGCATTGCGCATACTCAAGGGTATCTCTGCAAGCGGAATGACTCTGCGACGCTCTTCGCCAAACTCACCAATGAGCACCTTATCTGCCGTATAAATACGCAGAGGAGTTTTAGGGTTGTAATCTGTTAAAGCAGAAATTTTTGGCAAATTAGGCTTCGCCACTAAGAATGCATAGCCCACCAATACCATCACCATCACGGCAATCACTACGCCAATAATTAAAACTGCTTTGATCAGCGGACTACTGGAAGATTTACGTGGCGTACCTGGATCAAAGCGAGGCTGACCTGGACGTCTATTGAACTGACGAATTGGCCGCTGATTTGGCGTTGGCTTGTCATTTGGAGGTAAGGCCATATGTTCGAATTATAGGGTGCTTAAGCAATTTAACTAAATCCTCCAAAAACCCTGTAAGAGTCAATTTCTGCCGCCTTTCTGACGCTCAATTCAAAGTATTCTGATTGCCCTACAAGTCTAGGTCCAGAAAAATGGTGGCATGCCATCTCGCCACATATCTCCGCAATCCTTTGATGAAATTTTGAGTGAGCTTGGGGATGATCCAGCAATTCCTGATCCTCATGGGATCCGTAAAACACCCGCGCCCAAAACCGCCCATCAACAGCCTAAAAATCCATCCAAAGTGCGTCAGCCCCTCGATGCTTTGAGCGCTCTTACTGCTGGACCTCAAGTTCAAAAATTGGGACCGTTTATCGGGATTGGCCTTTGTTTGATTGGCCTTTCTCTCGCTCTATTTATTGCCTTTGAGTCCATCGAATCCCGCTCAGAGTCTCTCATTCAGGAATCGCAAAATCAAATTTCTGCGCTCCAAAAGGAATTAGGTCTATTGCGTACAGAATTACAAAATATCGAGGATAATCTATATGAGGAAATAGATTTATTAGAAGTAAGCATTCACTTTTTAAAAGAAAATAAGCCTCTTTTCAAAGGAAATCCCAAGCCTCAGCCCACCCCCCATGAGTCTGAACTCAAAAATTGGCGCTTTTTAGGCACGGCTCAAATTCGGGGGTCTCACCAAGCGTTTTTTCATACCGGCAAAAAGAATGGGGCGTTTCAAAAAGGCGCTCTTGTTTTAGGGGACTGGCGTTTAACGCAAATCGAAAAAGAGTTTGTCACCCTAACCCATCCCCTAGGAAAAACACTCGTTCTCAAATCCACTAATCCGAACTTATCTGGACCGTAACTGCATGCCTAAAGTTTTTAAAAGATTCGTTACGTGGCTCCTCCTATTTCTTACATTTTCAGTAAATCCGGTCGGCGCCAATACTTCTGGAAATTTCTCTCCCGAAGATCCTGTCAGCTTGCAATTTAACAATATTGAGCTTGTGGAACTGTTGCAAGCGCTTGCCAAATTAGGGGGCAGCAATTTTTTATTAAGTGAATCCATCAAGGGGCGCATTACGATTGACCTAATAAATACGCCATGGCAAACCGCTTTGCACTCCATTCTTGCTAGCAGAGGTCTGCGATTAGTCCGCAATGGAGATATCTATTGGATTGGTCCACATGCAGAAATTCAAGCATTTCAAAAACACCGGCGCGAGGATGCGGCGCTGCCTTTTGGTGGCGACCACATCAATAGCCCGCGGCAAATTTTGATTGAGGCACGTATTGTGGAGGCGGACAAACGCTTTGCCCGTGAACTTGGAGTCAAACTGGGTTATCAAGCAAACGCTCAAAATACCCCCAACCAAAAAGTTGTTGGCAATATGGATCTCGCTGGAGCAGGTTTAAACGGCTTTCATCCAGCTACCATCGCAGCCACCCTAGTTTCCCGAAATGGCAGTCGACTTCTGCAAATGGAGCTCTCAGCTCTTGAATCGGATGGGCAAGGAAAAATTCTCTCGAACCCACGCATCATGACTGGCGATCAGGTCAAGGCCACGATTGAACAAGGTACTGAACTGCCCTATCAAACTACCTCCCAAAATGGCAGCAAACTTCAATTTAGAAAAGCCAATTTGCGCCTTGAAGTTCTGCCCAAAATTCATCCAGATGGAAAAATCTCTATGCTAGTTGGCATCAATAAAGACACTATTGGCATGAAAACAGAGCAAGGGTACGCGATTGATACCAAAAGCCTGAGTTCTGAGGTCACCGTTGAAAATGGCGGGACAGCCATAATCGGCGGAATTTTTCAGACCACCGAACGGGAAGATGAAGTAAAAATCCCACTTCTGGGTGATATTCCTCTAATAGGGCATTTATTTCGCCATAAATCTAAATTACAAGATAAAACTGAGCTGCTGGTCTTCTTAACGCCTACCGTCCTCGATAAACCCTAATAAAATCAAAGGGTGAATTCTTCGAAAAACAATATTTTTCTGATCGGCCTGATGGGCGCCGGGAAGTCGACCGTAGGTAAAGTGTTGGCAAAGAAACTCGGGCGCCGATTTTTAGACGCCGATCATGTGATCGAAGAGCGTTGTGGTGTCAAAATTCCTGTCATTTTTGAAATGGAAGGTGAGGAGGGTTTTCGTAAACGAGAGGCTCAAGCCATTCGTGAGATTACCGCTGAACATGACATTGTTTTGGCTACTGGCGGTGGCGCTATTTTGCTTCCTGAAAATCGACAAGCACTTAAAGAGCGTGGCATCGTAATTTATTTGCATGCCAATCCGGCCGAACTGTGGCATCGCACTAAAGGCGGGGAAGGTCGCCCTCTTTTACGCAATGGTGATGCCAAAAAAATTCTTGAAAATTTATATGCGATACGCGACCCACTTTATCGTGAAATCGCCGATCATGTGATTGAAACTGGCAAACCTAGTGTCAATCAATTAGTCAACACCTTAATCATGCAACTCGAACTTTCCGCTTAAATATATTGGCACTATGATGAAAACACTAGAAGTTGATCTTGGCAACCGCAGCTACCCAATTTATATTGGCACTGATCTCATTGATCAAGCAAGTCTATTTGTTGCCTGCGAAAAAGCAACTTCAATCTACATCGTTACCAATACTACGGTTGCACCTCTTTATGCAGCTCGCCTCACCAAGACTTTAGAAACCTTTGGCAAGCCTGTGAGAACGATTACCCTGCCTGATGGAGAGTCTTATAAGGACTGGAAAAATCTTCAGCTCATTTTTGATGACCTCCTAAAATTTGGAGCAGATCGCCAAACCCTGTTAATTGCTTTAGGTGGCGGTGTTATCGGCGATATGACAGGGTTTGCGGCTGCTAGCTTCATGCGCGGCATTCGCTTCATTCAAGTTCCAACCACCCTGCTTTCTCAAGTAGATTCTTCGGTTGGAGGAAAAACTGGCATCAATCATCCTTTAGGTAAAAACATGATTGGCGCTTTTCATCAGCCTGTGGCCGTCATTGCCGATTTAAACACGCTCAAAACTTTGCCGCCTAGAGAGCTATCCGCCGGCCTTGCTGAAGTTGTAAAACATGGTGCGATTGCTGATGCCTCATTTTTAGATTGGATTGAAGCCAATGCAGCGGCCTTATTAGCATGTGACACAACTGCTTTAGGGCACGCCGTACTGCGATCTTGTGAAATTAAATCTGCAGTTGTATCTGCTGATGAGAGAGAGGGCGGCATTCGTGCCACCCTGAATTTTGGCCACACCTTTGGACATGCAATTGAAGCTGGTATGGGTTATGGCACTTGGCTCCATGGTGAGGCAGTTGGCTGCGGCATGGTGATGGGAGCTGATTTATCGCACCGACTAAATCAGATCAGCAAGGCTGAACTCGATCGGCTCACCAAGATTATTCAGTCCATGAACTTGCCTATTGTTCCACCTCAATTTGGCGCTGCTCGCTATATGGAGCTAATGCAAGTTGATAAAAAAACTGAGGGCGGACAAATTCGTTATGTACTTCTAGAAAAGATTGGCAAAGCCCAAATCAAAAGCGTACCCGATACAGTAGTTCTAGAAACCCTCGCCGCTACTGGAGCGGCTTAGATCAGCTGAATTTTGAGGGCTTGACCAGCCTGATCACTGGCAAATTCAGTCAAATCGCTTAACAGTTCTTTACCGGTTTTGGTATCGAGCCACAAAGGCTTAGCCATAGTACCCGCCCAACGATAGTGATATCCACCTGATTTGGCGGCCACCCAGATTTCATGAAGCGGTGGCTGGGTATTGACCACAATCACACTTTTATCCCGAAAACGAATGTTGATCACATTACCCCCTTGACGCTCAATATCGAGATCAAGATCCAATTGGTCATCAGCAGTCTCTAGAGCAAGTTCGATTGACTGCAATAAATTGCTGCCTAACTGGTGAAACTGCTTGTCATCAATGGCTTCAACACTCAAATTATTTAGATTCATATTGGAGTCCTGCATGCTATATTCAATCATTCGTTTTAGAGACATTCATGATAGCGATTCTCAATAGAGCCCTGTGCATTAGCCTCCTAATAGCCCTTTCTGGATGTGGGGTTAGGGGACCACTCTTTATGCCCAATGTGCCCCCTGTGCCGCCAGCCCCTACTGAGCCCGAACCTCAAGGTAAGCTCTATCCACCTCAAACTCCTGCTAGTACTAGCAATCCATCACCGGCAAAGCAATGACAAGCAAAGCAACTCCTCTTCCAAAACTATCAGGCTTTAGCGAGCAGGGTGGCAATTGGTTCGCTGAAGAAATTCCGCTCGCGGATCTCGCAAACGAATTTGGCACCCCACTGTATGTTTACAGTAAAAAGGCACTGACTGAGGCCTACCAAGCGTATGACAAAGCCTGTATTGATAGCAAAGGCAAACGTCGCGCTCGAGTTCATTACGCAATGAAAGCGAATAGCAATCTAGCAGTAATTGATTGCTTTAAAAAACTAGGGGCAGGTTTTGACCTAGTGAGCGGAGGTGAATTAGCGCGTGCACTAGCTATCGGTGCAGACCCCAAAAGCCTAGTGTTTGCTGGTGTCGGAAAATCCTCTGAAGAAATTGCCCAAGCCCTAAACGCTGGTGTCAAATGTATCAATGTGGAATCCATTGCAGAACTTCACAATATCAATCGGATCGCCGTCAAGCTTCACTGCCGCGCTCCAATTTCATTGCGCGTCAATCCAGATGTGGATGCACAAACGCACCCTTACATCTCTACAGGCCTCAAAGGAAATAAGTTTGGCATTGCGTATCACGAAGTATTAAAAACCTATCGCGAAGCATCCCAGCTTTCACAAATTGATGTTGTTGGTATTGATTGTCATATTGGCTCTCAAATCACAACAACTGCACCGTACTTAGATGCACTCGATAAAGTGTTAGATTTAGTTGAGCACCTTAAAAGGGAAGGCATCGTGATTCACCACTTGGACCTAGGTGGGGGCCTTGGAATTTCCTATGGTGATGAAACACCGCCTGATATTACTGAATTCACTAATACTCTTTTGAACCATGTAGCAGAGCGAGGTTTTGCGCACCTTGATGTTGTGCTTGAGCCAGGTAGATCCTTGGTGGGCAATGCAGGTGTGCTTCTCACCAAAGTGGAATACCTTAAACCAGGTGCCGAGAAGAATTTTTGCATCGTTGATGCAGCAATGACTGAACTCATGCGTCCAGCCTTATATGAAGCCCATCATGGGATTGTTCCGGTTCGGAGCAAAGATGCCAAGGCCTTAACTTACGACGTAGTCGGACCAGTCTGTGAATCAGGGGATTGGTTGGGAAGAGATCGAAAACTCGCTGTCGAAGAGGGAGATCTTTTAGCAATTCTGTCTGCAGGCGCATATGGCTTTGTGATGGCATCTAACTACAACACGCGCCCTAAACCCGCCGAGATTATGGTTGACGGAAAAAATGTTTACGTCATTCGAGCTCGTGAAAAAATAGCTGACTTGTTTGCAAGTGAGAATGTTTTGCCGGAGTAATTCAGAAAACTTGCAGATAAATAAAAACCCCGCTACTTGAGCGGGGTTTTTATTTAAAGTCGCTATCTGATTAATGCAAGCCAGCAATGTAATCTGCCACTGCCTTCATCTCTTGATCTGACAATTTCGTAGCGATGGTTGTCATCATTGGGCCATTCTTACGAGTGCCGTTGCTGAACGCCACCAACTGCGCGTAAGAGTAGTCTGCCCATTGGCCGCCTAAGAGTGGGTATTGAGCCGGAATTCCAGCGCCATTAGGGCTATGACAGCCTGCACAAGCTGGTACGCCTTTAGCTGCAATACCACCGCGATAAATGCTCTGGCCCAACTGAATGGTTTCTTTGTTTTGAGCAACGCCTTGGGAGACGGGCTGCTTACTCAAGAAGGCTGCAATATTCACCATATCTTGCTCTGTCAAAGTAGCTGCCATTCCCATCATGATTGGATTAGCACGAGAGCCCTCTTTAAAGTTTCTCAATTGCTTAGCCGTGTAAGCAGCATGTTGTGCTGATAATTTTGGCCATGTGCCAATTGCACTCTGGCCTTTAGGGCCGTGGCAAGTAATACAAGCAGTCACGCCGCGACTTGCGTCGCCATTAGAGTAAAGCGCCTCACCAGCAACAGCATCAGCCTTTGGCTTGCCAGGAACTTCAGCCTTGGCCGCAGGTGCCATCGGATCAGCATCAGCAGCAATTACTGCACCAGAAATACCGATCAGAGCGAAAATAGAGAGAACCGCAAAACCAGCACGCAAGCTAGTGAATTTGGAGATTTGGGAGGTTTGACGCATTATGTTTACCTTGGCAAAAATTCCTAAAAGTGTTTGGGCCCTGCATTTACAACCTTTTTACCCAACACCATGAGATATTTCATGATTTTGCGTGATTTTACAATAGCTTCTGGACATGTCTAAACTCTTTCAAGCCCGATTCGCAACCACAGTCAATGACACCCATTGTCTGCCAGCCACACCCCTGCGTGAAGTGGCCTTTGCTGGGCGCTCAAATGCCGGCAAATCTAGTGCAATAAACGTCCTTTGCAACCAAAAAAGACTCGCTTTTGCCAGCAAAACCCCTGGCCGCACCCAGCACATTAACTATTTCGGTCTTTTTGCCAAAGATGACCTTTTGGCCTATTTAGTGGACTTGCCAGGATATGGATACGCTGCCGTAAACCATGAGACCAAATATCACTGGAATAGCCTTCTGAGCGACTATCTTCAGGAGCGAGAGCAATTGGTTGGCATGGTCCTCATTGTGGATGCCAGACGTGGCATTACCGATCTAGATGAGCAAATGATCCAATGGTTTGTCCCAACCGGTAAACCCATCCATATTTTGCTCAGTAAATGCGACAAGCTCAATAAGAGCGAGTGCAAGCATGCCTTAGAGGCAGTTCGTAAACAGTTGCAACAATATGACCCAGCTTTACCAGATGGCACAGGGGAGTCTAAACAGCTGACAGCACAATTATTTTCCAGCACTAAACGCATTGGCCTAGAAGAGGCAGATAATTTAATTATTAAATGGCTATTTGAAGCAGAAACCCATGAAGAAGAAATCATCAACTAATACCTTGCTCAGCTTTCCAATACACCGCCCTCGCCGGATGCGTCGTGATGACTGGTCACGCCGTCTCATGCAAGAAAGCAGCCTTACGCCAAACGATTTGATTTATCCCGTCTTCTTGCTAGAGGGCAAAGGTCAATCTGAGGCAGTGGCTTCGATGCCTGGTGTGAAACGGATGTCTTTAGACCTACTTTTAGATGTTGCACAAGAATGTGTTGATTTAGGAATCCCAGTTCTTGCCCTCTTTCCAGTGATTGATGCCGCCTTAAAAACGCCGGATGGTAAAGAAGCCTTTAATTCTGATGGGCTCGTTCCAAATGCGGTGCGCACACTTAAAAAACATTTCCCAAACTTAGGAATCATGACCGATGTCGCACTCGACCCCTACACGAGCCATGGTCAAGATGGCGTGCTGGACAAAGATGGGCGCATCTTAAATGATGAAACCACTGCAATCCTGGTACAACAAGCATTGACTCAAGCAGAAGCAGGGGTAGATATCGTTGCACCCTCTGACATGATGGATGGTCGCATTGGAAAAATTCGCGAAGCGCTAGAGAAACAGAATCTCATTCATACGCGCATCATGGCCTATTCGGCAAAATATGCGTCTGCATTTTATGGTCCATTTCGGGATGCAGTAGGTTCAGCCAAAAATCTCGGCAAGGCGGACAAGAAAACCTATCAAATGGATTGCGCCAATGGCGACGAGGCTTTGCGGGAGGTTGCACTTGATATTAGTGAAGGTGCCGACATGGTAATGGTCAAGCCTGGTATGCCTTATTTAGATATCGTACGGCGCGTTAAGGATGTTTTTAATTACCCAACATACGCCTATCAAGTCAGCGGTGAATACGCCATGATTAAAGCGGCTGCACAGAATGGCTGGTTAGATCATGACGCAGTAATGATGGAATCGTTACTGGCATTTAAGCGGGCTGGGGCTGATGGCATTTTGACTTACTTTGCGCTTGAAGCAGCGCGTTTATTAAAAGCAACTAAGTAAATCTGTCTAGTTGCTTTTAATAGCTACTACCTGTTTTAAGCGTTCAATAAAACGCTGCGGTGGCATATAGCCAATCACTCGTTGATCTTTTAACTCATCTGAGTTGAGATTAAAAATCACAATACCCGGCGGCCCAAATAGTCTAAAACGTTTGAGTAACGCTTGGTTATCGATACTATTGCTAGTGACGTCTGCTTGCAATAAAACAAATTGTTTTAGTTCAGCCCCAACTTGAGGGTTTGCAAAAGTATTGACTTCCATTTCTTTGCAACTAATGCACCAGTCTGCATAAAAATCCAGCAGGACAAACTTGCCCTCTGCTTTAGCCCTACTGAGTTGTGTGTCTAACTCTGCAGGCGTATGAATCACCAGAAAAGATAATTCTCCAACTTGATGAATTCTCTGCCCATTGATTGTTTTGACTGATCCAATCGGCTCATTTTTCAGAATTAATGGCGATGCAATCCAAGCTGCCGTTGCCACCAATAGGATGCCTAAGGTACGCTGTAACCAAACCATCCACATGCCTGTAGATGGAATCAAAATACGTGCCTCGATCGCAATCAATAGGAGTGGCAGACCCATGCCCAGCGCCATTACAAAGAGCAATCCTGCCCCCAGGCTGATTGACCCAGTCTGGGCAATAAAGGCCAACACACCTGCAAGTGGGGCCGTAATGCACGGGCTAGCCACCAAAGTGGAAATTCCACCCAAGGCAAATGCCCCAAACACGCTACCGCCCTTTTGGCGCCCCGCGAGTCTATCGATATGCTGGTGCCATGAGTGGGGCAAACGTAGCTCATAGAGCCCAAATAAGCTACCTGAGAGGATCAAAAGCAGTATGGCAAAAGCGGCAAGTGCTAGTGGGCTTTGGAGCACCCTTTGCACACTACCGCCCAAAGCTGCCATCAAGGTTCCTGCCAAGGCATAGACTAAAGCCATGCCAAGCACATATGCGAGTGCCAGGATACTGGCGCGTCTCTTGGAAATTGCTTTGCCATCTTGGGTTCCAAAAATCACACTCGATAGAATGGGTAGCATTGGTAGAACACAGGGGGTAAACGCTAAAGCGAGACCCAAAATAAAAAAGGCTAAGAATAAATAAGTGGTAGATGTACCTTCTAAAAAGCGGCCAATAGCATTGACATCATCTCGCTCACGCCAAAGATCAAACACACTAAATTGGGTCACTTTCTGATCTGCGTTGTTTTGCAAACCATCCAATGCTTCTGGTATCGGCGCTGCCTTAACCCCAGGAGCCGCTAATAAAAATTTCAATGTCATTGGCGGATAGCAGATACCAGCTTCTGCGCAACCTTGTAGGGCCACATCAACATGAATAGGCTTGCCAGTAATGGTTTTAACATCTAGCAACACTATGAAAGGCTGCTTGTAGATTTGTAGTTTTTTCTGAAAAGTTTCATCAAACTTCTCAATCCCCACTGGCAGTGCAGGCCTTATTTTATATAGCTTTCCAGCCTCAGTACCCGCCTCGAATTGAAGTGATTCTTGATAGATGTAGTAGCCTTTGGAAGGCATAAATTCCAGTTCAATTTGATTGGAATTTTCTAACCAAGTAGCTTCGACTCGGAATGCTTTTTCTGGGGGCAGGAAATCCGGTGCAGCGAAAACTTGTGCCGATAACAGCACGAGCAATGCGATAACGGTTTTCAGAAAAGATTGCATTCTCATGCTTTCGAATTTACCTCAGCTTGTACCCACTCACCATATTGCTGATCGTATTGCTCTGGGGAAAATGCCAAAATTTCAGGTAGATCGTAGGGATGACTATCTTTAATAAAGATGCAAATCTCGTCCCATCGGTGCGCTACTGTCTTGGCAGATAAAAGAACCTCCTGCTCTTCGCACACCTTGCCTTCCCAGCGATATATGGAAGATATCCCTTCGGTTATCTGTACGCAGGCTGCGAGCTGAGCCTCTACTAGGGCTCGAGCTATGGTGCTAGCGGACTCCATATTTGGAAGGCTCGTAACGACCACTAAAAGCTTATTGGAATTAACAGAGGGAGCGTGAGGCATAGCGTATTTATAACCCGTAAATGAAAAAAGCCAGACCGAAGCCTGGCTTTATATGCGGCTGTGAGACTTAAGCCTCTTCAGCTACTACTGCTGTTTCTTCAGCTTCTGGACGATCAACCAGCTCTACTAATGCCATTGGAGCATTGTCGCCATGACGAAAGCCAAACTTCAAAATACGAAGGTAGCCACCTGGACGTGTTGCGTAACGTGGGCCGAGCTCAGTGAAGAGTTTGGTCACGATATCGCGATCACGAGTGCGATTGAATGCCAAGCGACGGTTTGCCAAGTTATCTTTTTTACCCAAGGTAATCAAAGGCTCAACAACCATGCGCAATTCTTTTGCTTTTGGCAAAGTGGTTTTAATCACTTCGTGCTCCAAAAGAGAATTGGACATGTTGCGCAGCATCGCCAAGCGATGTGAAGATGTTCTGTTTAGTTTGCGTAAGCCGTTTCCGTGACGCATGATGCTTCCTTTCTAATTATTTCTCGAGGTTGGCTGGAGGCCAGCTTTCGAGTTTCATGCCAAGACTTAAACCACGAGCAGCCAATACGTCTTTGATTTCATTCAAAGACTTACGACCCAAATTAGGCGTCTTCAACAATTCATTCTCTGTACGTTGAATCAAGTCACCAATGTAGTAAATGTTCTCAGCCTTCAAGCAATTTGCAGAGCGAACTGTGAGCTCGAGATCATCAACCGGACGCATCAACATTGGATCAACCATTGAAGAGCGATTTGGTGCTAAATCACCAGAAACTTCGCTGCTCTCAAGAGCTGCGAATACTACCAACTGATCCACTAAGATGCTAGCTGCCTGACGAATCGCTTCCTCAGGAGACAACACACCGTTGGTTTCAATAGTCATTACGAGACGATCGAGGTCGGTACGTTGCTCAACACGAGCAGACTCAACAGCATAGCTAACACGGCTAACTGGGCTAAAAGAAGCATCCAACACGATACGGCCAATGATCTTAGTAGTTTCGTCGTTGTACTGACGTACGTTACCTGGAACATAGCCACGGCCTTTTTCAACCTTGATCTGCATATCCAACTTGCCACCAGCCGACAAATGCGCGATGACATGATCAGGGTTCATGATTTCTACATCATGTGGAAGATCGATATCTTTTGCTGTAACGACGCCTGGGCCTTCTTTACGCAAATTGATAGTGACTTCATCGCGTGACTGCAACTTAAATACGATACCTTTGAGGTTGAGCAAGAGATTAACAACATCTTCTTGAACGCCATCTAAAGTGGAATATTCATGAACTACACCTGCAATCGCTACTTCAGTTGGTGCATAACCAACCATTGAAGACAAGAGTACGCGACGTAATGCATTTCCGAGTGTGTGGCCATAGCCACGCTCGAACGGCTCCATAACAACCTTAGCTTGGTTGGCGGTAAGCGCTTCAACAGAAATAATTTTTGGCTTGAGCAAATTTGTTTGCATATTTTTTCCTTGAGAGTGCCTAATTAGCGTGAATACAATTCGACGATCAAACTTTCATTAATTTCACCGCTGATATCTTCGCGGTCGGGCACTTGCTTAAATGTTCCTTCCAGCTTGGCTGCATCAACTGAAACCCAGGTAACTGCAGACATTTGCTGAACCAAATTGAGTGATTCTGCAATACGCGCCTGCTTCTTCGCTTTTTCGCGGATCGCAACTACATCACCAGGTTTAACCTGAATGGATGGAATATTCACAGCGCTACCATTTAAGGTAATCGCACCGTGAGAAACCAACTGACGTGCTTCTGCGCGAGTTGAACCAAAGCCCATGCGATAAACCACGTTGTCGAGACGTGACTCTAGCAACTGGAGCAAAGTTTCGCCAGTATTGCCCTTACGACGCTCAGCTTCTGCGAAGTAACGACGGAATTGACGCTCTAATACGCCATAGATACGTTTAACCTTTTGCTTTTCACGCAATTGATTACCGTAATCCGATGTTCTTGAGCCAGATGTACGACCATGTTGACCAGGCTTAGTATCTAACTTGCACTTGTCTGACAGGGCGCGACGTGCGCTCTTTAAAAATAAGTCGGTACCTTCCCGACGTGCTAATTTGGCCTTAGGCCCTAAGTAACGTGCCACGATGCTTTCCTTTCTTTGCCGCAGTCTTACGACCGGCGGTGAGTTCACCCTTTAATTCAGATGAACAGTGGGCTTTTAATAAAAAACTACAAAACTTGTGCTACCAACTTCCTAGCTTAGATACGACGACGCTTAGGAGGACGGCAACCATTGTGTGGAACTGGGGTAACGTCTTGAATCTCAGTGATCTTGATACCCAATGAGTTCAATGCACGAACCGCAGATTCGCGACCTGGACCTGGGCCCTTGATCTGAACTTCCAAATTCTTGATACCGCATTCAACAGCAGCTTTACCAGCAACCTCTGCAGCTACCTGAGCAGCAAATGGCGTTGATTTACGTGAGCCTTTGAAGCCCTGACCGCCAGAAGTTGCCCATGAAAGCGCATTTCCTTGACGATCAGTGATCGTAATAATGGTGTTGTTAAAAGAAGCATGAACGTGTGCGATGCCGTCAGCAACGTTCTTTTTAACCTTCTTGCGAGCGCGCTGTGAAGCAGCGGAAGCGGATTGTTGTTTTGCCATGTCAATAAACTTTCTTGATTATTTCTTCAGTGCGATGCCAGACTTACGTGGGCCCTTACGGGTACGCGCATTCGTCTTAGTACGTTGACCACGAACAGGCAAGCCCTTACGATGGCGCACGCCACGATAGCAACCCAAGTCCATCAAACGCTTGATGCTCATAGTTACTTCACGACGAAGGTCACCTTCGGTAATGAACTTACCAACTTCATCACGCAACTTTTCTAAGTCGCCGTCAGTCAGGTCTTTTACTTTTTTGTCGATAGCAACACCTGTGGTTTCACAAATTTTGCGTGCACGAGTTGTGCCAATTCCAAAAATTGCTGTTAAACCGATAACAGTATGTTGATGATTTGGGATATTTACCCCAGCGATACGTGCCATGAGATTTCCTCTTAATTAACCAGATCAGCCTTGACGCTGCTTATGACGTGCATCTGAAGAACAGATCACGCGCACAACGCGTTTGCGCTTAATGATCTTGCAATTTCTGCAAATACACTTAACGGATGCTAAAACTTTCATAACTCACCTCTTAAAAATAGGTACTACTTAATCTTTACTTCGCTCGGAAAATGATTCTGGCGCGCGTAAGGTCGTAAGGAGTCATCTCCACTGTTACCTTATCTCCCGGCAAAATACGGATGTAATGCATCCGCATCTTTCCGGAAATGTGCCCTAGAACCACATGTCCGTTTTCAAGCTTCACGCGAAACATCGCATTCGGCAAATTCTCTACAACTTCCCCCGCCATCTGAATTACATCGTCTTTAGACATTCAGTTAGGCGCCCATCTTAAAGTTGGCTTTTTTCATCAAAGAGCCGTACTGTTGCTGCATGACATATGACTGAACTTGAGCCATAAAATCCATCGCAACAACAACAATAATCAACAGTGAAGTACCACCGAAATAAAACGGCACGTTGTACTTCAACACTAAGAATTCTGGCAACAAGCAAACCAAAACCATATAAATTGCACCAGCCAAAGTCAAACGCACCAAGATCTTGTCGATGTAACGCGCCGTCTGATCACCGGGACGAATTCCTGGAACAAATGCGCCACTCTTTTTCAAGTTATCTGCTGTTTCACGGCTGTTAAATACCAAGGCGGTATAGAAAAAGCAGAAGAAAATAATCGCTGCAGCATACAAAATGGTGTACACAGGCTGACCTGGGGCCAAAGTAGCTGCCAAATCTTTAATGATGCGACTAAAAATATTTCTTGGCTCACCGGATGTAAACCAGCCAGCAATCGTTGCAGGGAACAAAATAATAGAAGAAGCAAAAATAGGAGGAATAACGCCTGCCATATTTAACTTCAATGGGAAATAAGAGGACTGACCGCCATAGATCTTGTTGCCAACTTGACGCTTAGCGTAGTTCACCAAGATACGGCGCTGACCACGCTCTACAAACACCACAAAATAAGTCACTGCTACGCAAATCACAACGATCAATAGTGCAGAAACAATGTTCATTGACCCGGTACGCACCAACTCTAACAGACTAGCCAATGCATTTGGCAGGCCAGAAACAATACCGCCGAAAATAATGATGGAGATACCGTTACCCAAACCACGCTCAGTAATTTGCTCACCAAGCCACATCAAGAACATGGTGCCAGTAACTAAAGTAACCACTGTATTCAATTCAAACATCAAGCCTGGATGCACTACTAAACCTGGCTGTGCTTGCAGGGCAACAGAAATTCCTAAAGCCTGGAAAGTAGCCAAGAATACAGTGCCATAACGGGTGTACTGGGTAATTTTGCGCTGACCAGCTTGGCCTTCTTTTTTCAAAGACTCGAGTGAAGGCACAACAATCGTCATTAGCTGCATGATGATTGATGCAGAAATGTAAGGCATGATTCCCAAAGCAAAAACGGTGAAGCGAGATAAAGCACCGCCTGAGAATAGGTTAAACATTCCCAAGATACCGTCTTTTTGACCAGCAAATAACTGCGCCAATTGGTCTGGATCAATGCCTGGAACAGGAATATGAGCACCTAAACGGAACACGAGCAAAGCCAGCACCAAGAAAATCAAGCGTTGACGTAATTCGCCAAACTTGCCTCCTGTTGCAGTACTTGTGTTATTGGTAGGTGCTAATGCCATATTGAATAAAAGATTCTATTAAGCCAACTCAACCAATTTGCCGCCAGCTGCTTCAATAGCTGCTTTAGCGCCAGCGGTAGCTGTAATACCTTTGAGGGTTACAGCAATCTTGAGTTCGCCAGTCTTCACAACCTTCACAGCATTGATTTGCTCACCAGCAAAACCATGCGCTTTCAAAACCAACAAGTCCACTTCTGGCAGATTGATTTTGGCTAAGTCATTCAAGGTAATTTGGCCAACGTGACGACGTGTCAAAGACACGAATCCACGTTTTGGCAAACGACGGTACATCGGCATCTGACCGCCTTCGAAGCCCACTTTGTGGAATCCGCCAGAACGGGATTTTTGACCTTTGTGACCACGGCCAGCAGTTTTACCAAGACCAGAACCAATGCCGCGACCTACGCGACGACGGTTTTTCTTGGAGCCCTCTGCGGGCTTGAGTGTATTGAGTTCCATATTCTTCGCCTATTTACTTGCTAGTTAGCCAACAACTTTAACTAGATAAGAAACTTTATTAATCATGCCGCGAACCGCTGGTGTATCTTCCAATTCAGAAACTGAATTGATACGACCTAGGCCTAAACCACGTACAGTTGCACGGTGGCTTTCGCGTGTGCCAATCAAGCTGCGAACTAATTGCAGTTTGACTTTGGAGTTAGATGTTGTCATTTGTAGATTCCTAATCTTTAGTCTTAGCCGAGAATCTCTTCGACTGACTTGCCGCGCTTAGCAGCAATCTCAGCAGGAGTACTCATCTTGCTCAAACCATCAATCGTTGCTCGAACCAAGTTGTAAGGGTTTGTAGACCCAAGTGACTTAGCAACAACGTTCGTTACGCCCATTACGTCGAAAATCGCGCGCATTGGGCCGCCAGCAATAATTCCAGTACCGTCTTTAGCTGGAGAAATCAAAACGCGTGACGCGCCATGCTGACCAGTAACAGTGTGCTGTAAGGTGCCCTTACGTAAGGAAACCTTGATCATCTTGCGACGAGCTTCATCCATTGCTTTTTGAACGGCAACTGGAACTTCTTTTGATTTGCCTTTACCCATACCGATGCGGCCATCGCCATCGCCAACTACAGTAAGTGCAGCGAAACCGAGAATACGGCCACCCTTAACCACTTTAGTTACACGATTAACAGCGATCATCTTCTCGCGAAGACCATCATCACGCTCTTCGTTTTGCATCTTAGTTTGCATTTTTGCCATGTTTTTTCCTAAACCCTTTTAGAACTTCAGGCCGGCTTCACGCGCAGCTTCAGCTAAGGCCTTAATACGGCCGTGGTAACGATGACCGGAACGGTCAAAAGCAACATCAACAATGCCTGCCTTAACAGCGCGCTCAGCAACCAACTTGCCGATTTGTTTAGCCGCATCAGCGTTGCCGCCGTTTTTGATCGCTTGGCGCAATTCTTTTTCCATAGTTGAAGCAGCTGCAACAACTTTTGTTCCACATGGGCTATATACCTGAGCAGAAATATGTGAATTGCTACGGATAACTGTTAAGCGATTTGCCAATGCTTCGGCAATGCGAATGCGAGTCTGCCGAGCACGTCTTTGTCTGGATTCGTCTTTATTCATTTTCTAATCTCGCTTACTTCTTCTTAGTTTCTTTCAGATGCACAACCTCATCCACGTAGCGAACACCCTTACCTTTGTATGGCTCTGGTGAACGATAGGCGCGAACTTCAGCTGCGACCTGGCCAACTTGCTGCTTGTTGGAACCTTTAATAATGATTTCAGTTTGAGTTGGAGTCTCCGCTTTTACACCCTTTGGTAGGTTGTAAATAATGTCGTGTGAGAAACCTAACTGCAACTTCAATGTTTCGCCTTGAGCAGCAGCACGATAACCAACGCCTACCAAGCTGAGCTTGCGCTCAAAGCCAGTAGTTACGCCAACAACCATGTTGTTTACCAAAGCGCGTGCTGTACCTGACTGTGCACCAGCTTCTGGTGAGTCGCTGTTTACAACCACTGTCAATACGCCATCTTCCTGTTTCAAACCAACAGTCGGATGCAAGTTATGTGTCAATGTGCCTAATGGGCCTTTAACAGTAATGTTTGCACCATTGATGCTGATTTCAGCTCCTTTAGGAACTGTAATTGGTGATTTACCTACGCGGGACATATTTCGCTCCTTAAGCTACGTAGCAAATAACTTCGCCGCCCACGCCTGTTGCACGTGCTTTACGGTCGGTCATTACGCCTTGAGGGGTTGAAATAATTGCAATGCCCAAGCCATTCATTACTTCTGGAATGTCATGACGGCCTTTATAGATACGTAGACTTGGTGTAGATACACGGTCAATACGCTCAATAACAGGGCGGCCTGCATAGTATTTGAGATCAATGTGGAGCACTGGCTTAGCTGCTTCACCTTTGATTTCGAAACTTTCGATATAGCCTTCATCTTGCAAAACTTTTGCGATGGCTACTTTTACTTTTGACGACGGCATAGTGACTAGTGGCTTCTGCACTGCTTGCGCATTGCGGATCCGGGTCAACATGTCGGCGATTGGATCGCTGATACTCATGAGTTCTCCTAATTCTTTCGCCGCTTACCAGCTGGCCTTGGTTAAACCGGGGATTTCGCCACGGAAGGCGATTTCACGAATCTTGCTACGAGCCAAACCGAACTTGCGGAATGTGCCACGTGGGCGACCGGTTAATGAACAACGATTTCTTTGACGAATCGGGCTTGCGTTACGTGGAAGTGCCTGTAGTTTCAAGCGAGCTTCATAGCGCTCTTCATCGCTGCGTGATTGATCAGCAATGATCGCTTTCAGTTCAGCACGCTTGGCAGCGTACTTCTCTACAGTTTTAGCGCGCTTATTCTCGCGCTCAATTAGGGATAGTTTTGCCACGTTAGCCTCTTAATTGCGGAAAGGGAATTTGAATGCTGCCAACAAAGCTTTTGCTTCTTCGTCGGTTTTAGCAGTCGTCGTAATACTGATATTGAGACCACGGAGGGCATCAATCTTGTCGTATTCAATTTCAGGGAAAATGATCTGTTCTTTAACGCCGATGTTGTAGTTACCACGGCCATCAAATGCTTTACCAGAAATACCGCGGAAGTCACGTACTCGTGGCAATGCAACAGTCACAAAACGGTCTAAAAATTCATACATGCGTTGACCACGCAATGTCACCATGGCGCCGATTGGGTAGCCTTGACGAATTTTGAAACCCGCAATCGCTTTTTTAGCTTTAGTTACAACTGGCTTTTGACCCGCAACTTTAGTTAAATCGCCTACTGCATTTTCAATAATTTTCTTGTCGTTCACTGCATCACCGAGGCCCATGTTCAGGGTTACTTTAGTAATACGTGGAACTTCCATTACAGACTTGTAGCCAAATTTGGCGATCAAATCAGCAACGACTTTTGCTTGGTAATGTTCTTGGAAACGTGTGCTCATAATTTCTCCGTGCCCCTTATGCGCTTAAAGTTGCGCCAGTGGTTTTGAGGAAACGTTGCTTTTTGCCATCTACGAGTTTGATACCAACACGTGATGGTTTACCGTTACCGTCAACCAAAGCCACATTAGAAATGTGAACAGGCATAGTCTTGTCAATCATGCCGCCGGTTACACCTGCAGCTGGGTTTGGCTTAACGCTCTTTTTATAAATATTTACGCCTTCGATCACTAATTTGTTCTCGAGAACGGCCGTTACAGTTCCTTGCTTGCCTTTATCGCGGCCAGTCAACAGAACTACGGAATCACCTTTACGAATCTTTTTCATATCAGCCTCTTAAATCACTTCGGGGGCGAGAGAAACGATCTTCATGAACTTCTCAGTACGCAATTCGCGTGTTACTGGTCCGAAGATACGTGTGCCAATTGGCTCTAACTTAGCGTTGAGCAATACCGCAGCGTTTGCATCGAACTTAATCAATGAACCGTCTGGACGGCGAACACCCTTAGCTGTTCTCACTACAACAGCGTTATAAATATCACCTTTTTTTACACGGCCACGTGGAGCAGCTGACTTAACGCTGACTTTGATGACATCACCGATACTGGCGTAACGACGCTTAGAGCCGCCCAATACCTTGATGCACAAAACTTCACTGGCGCCTGTGTTATCGGCGACCTGCAATCTACTTTCGGTTTGTATCATTTCTAATCCCCAACTTATTAGCCAAAGGCAAACAGTCTTGGTTCCGTCTATGGGCTTTAACGAAAGCTAAAACCCGGAATTAATGAAAAACACTGCTTCTCCAATAAAACCAGAGAAGCCTTCTATTCTACTACGTAAAACAGGGATTTGGGAAGATATTTCGCCAAATCCCCTAAAAAATACTTAAATACCTTTAGAGGCCTCAACCAAACGGGTCACAACCCAAGATTTAGTACGTGAAATTGGCTTTGATTCAGCAATTTCAACGGTATCACCCATCTTGTATGTGCCAGCTTCGTCATGTGCATGGTACTTTTTGGACTGGCCAACGTACTTACCAATCACGGGATGCTTCACTTGACGCTCAACCAACACGGTCACAGTTTTCTGCATTTTGTCGCTAACAACGCGGCCCACTAGGGTGCGGCGCAAGGGTTTAGATAATTCTGTCATATCCCTTTTTCCTTATTTCTGTGCAGTCTTTTGGGCAATAAAAGTCTTTACACGAGCGATATCGCGCTTAGTTTTACCCAATTGGCTGGTATTAGTGAGTTGCTGAGTGCCCTTTTGCATACGGAGCTTAAAGTTGGTCTTTAAGAGCTCTGTTAATTCTGCATTTAAGCCATTCAGATCTTTAGATGCTAATTCTTTATTTTTCATAATCTCTATCCCGATCAACCTAAGTGGCGAATCACGAAAGTGGTCTGCAAAGGTAACTTAGCAGCAGCAAGCTTGAAAGCTTCGCGCGCCAAAGTCTCATCTACACCGTCCATCTCGTAAAGCACTTTGCCTGGTTGAATTTCAGCTACGTAGTACTCTGGATTACCTTTACCGTTACCCATACGTACTTCAGCAGGTTTTTGTGAAATTGGCTTATCTGGGAAAATACGAATCCAAATACGGCCACCACGTTTAATGTGACGGGTCATTGCGCGACGTGCTGACTCAATTTGACGAGCAGTCAGACGGCCACGGCCAACGGCCTTCAATCCAAAGTCACCAAAGGCTACAGAACTACCGCGTGTTGCCACGCCAGTGTTACGGCCTTTTTGTTCCTTACGATACTTACGACGCTTTGGTTGTAGCATGCTTACTCTCCTGACTTCTGCGTATCTGCGGCAGGTGTTTCAACCTTACGAACACGCTTCACTGCTGGTTTGGCAGCAACTAATGGCTTGTCTGTGGCAGCAGCTGGTTTACGAGCCGCTGTCTTGCTTGGTGCGCGACGAGTTTTCTTTTCTTCGGCAGCAGGTTCAGCAGATGGAGCGGCTACTTGAGCTTCTGCACCGCGACCTAATGTGTCACCTTTATAAACCCAAACTTTTACACCGATGATGCCGTATGTTGTTTCTGCTTCTGATGTTGCGTAATCGATATCAGCCTTCAATGTATGAAGTGGAACACGACCCTCACGGTACCATTCGCGACGAGCAATTTCTGCACCGTTCAAACGACCTGAAGACATGATCTTGATACCTTGTGCGCCAAGACGCATGGCGCTTTGCATTGCCCGCTTCATCGCACGACGGAACATGATGCGCTTCTCTAACTGTTGAGTAATAGAGTCAGCGATCAATTGCGCGTCAACTTCCGGCTTACGAATTTCTTCAATGTTCACGTGAACTGGAACACCCATACGCTTTTGCAATTCACGGCGGAGAACTTCAATGTCTTCGCCTTTTTTACCAATTACAACGCCTGGACGTGAGCTATAGATAGTAATACGTGCGTTCTTAGCAGGACGCTCGATTACAACTTTACTAACGGATGCATTCTTCAACTTCTTCTTCAAATAGCTACGGACATCTACGTCCTCTTTGAGCATCTTTGCAAAGTCAGTATTGTTTGCATACCAACGTGATGTCCAATTCTTCGTTACCGCGAGTCGGAATCCGGTGGGGTTAATCTTTTGGCCCATATCTTTCCTTAGTTACTCAAGGTCACGCTAATGTGACAAGTTTGTTTTTCGATTTGATTGCCACGACCCTTAGCACGTGCAGTGAAGCGCTTCAAGGATGTACCTTTATCAACGATTACTGCTGATACCTTGAGCTCATCAATGTCAGCGCCTTTATTGTGTTCAGCATTTGCAATCGCTGATTCAACTACTTTTTTCACAATGAAGGCAGCTTTTTTGGGGCTGAAATTCAAAATGTTTAATGCGCGAGCAATCGGCAAACCACGAATTTGGTCAGCGACCAAACGTGTCTTTTGCGCAGAAATGCGGGCGCTCTTGTGAATAGCTTTAACTTCCATCATCATCCCCTTACTTCTTCACAACTTTCTTGTCAGCAGCGTGACCTTTGAAAGTACGGGTCAAGGCAAATTCGCCTAACTTATGACCCACCATGTTTTCTGATACATAAACCGGAACGTGTTGACGACCGTTGTGAACAGCAATTGTCAGACCAATAAAGTCTGGAAGAATTGTTGAACGGCGTGACCAAGTTTTGATCGGCTTTTTGTCTTTGTTGGCTTGTGCAACTTCAACTTTTTTTACTAAGCTGGCGTCGCAGAATGGGCCTTTTTTAGCTGAACGTGTCATATCTATTTATCCTTATCGCTTAACGTTTTTGACGACGTTGAACGATCATCGAAGTTGTGCGCTTATTGCGACGTGTGCGATAACCTTTGGTTGGAGTACCCCATGGAGATACAGGTACACGGCCTTCGCCAGTTCTACCTTCACCACCACCGTGTGGGTGATCTACTGGGTTCATTGCCACACCGCGAACGGTTGGGCGAATACCACGCCAGCGATTTGCACCTGCTTTACCAATTTGACGCAAGCTGTGCTCTTCATTACCAACTTCACCAATAGTGGCGCGGCACTCAATCAGAACACGGCGAACTTCACCAGAACGCAAACGCACTTGAGCGTATACGCCCTCACGAGCTAACAATACTGCTGAACCACCAGCGGAACGGGCAACTTGTGCACCTTTACCTGGGAGGATTTCAACACAGTGAATCGTGCTACCAACTGGAATATTGCGAATTGGCAAGTTATTACCAGATTTGATTGGCGCTTCAGAACCATTCATGATGGCTTGACCAACAGTCATACCTTTAGCAGCAGGAATGTAGCGGCGCTCACCATCCGCAAACACGATCAATGCAATATTTGCACTGCGGTTTGGATCGTATTCCAAGCGCTCAACTTTTGCTGGAATACCATCTTTGTCGTTGCGTTTAAAGTCAACAACACGATAGTGATGCTTATGACCACCACCTTTGTGACGGGTAGTGATGTGACCGTTATTGTTACGGCCCGCTTTTTGAAACTGTGGCTCTAACAATGGTGCAAAAGGCTTGCCTTTATGGAGGTCAGGATTGACCACCTTGACCATTGAGCGACGACCTGGTGAGGTCGGTTTTGTCTTCATCAAAGGCATGATTAATTCGCCTCCGCTTCAAAGTTAATTTCTTGACCTGGTTTCAAATTCACATAGGCCTTCTTAGTGTGGTCACGACGACCTTCAAAACGGCCATAGCGCTTAGGCTTACCTTTTTGATTCACGATTTGAACAGAGTCAACTTGCACTTTAAAGAGCAATTCAACTGCTTGTTTTACATCGGTCTTGTTTGCATCGCGAGCAACTTGGAAAACTACTTGTTCGTTTTTCTCTGCAACCATAGTGGCTTTTTCAGAGATAACCGGACCAAGCAGAACCTTCATCAGGTTGTGATCATTTTTACGGACTTGGCTCATTTCAGCAACTCCTCAATTTTTGCGATCGCAGCTTTGCTTACCAATACTTTTTTGTATTGAACCAAAGCTAATGGATCAGCGTGCTGTGGCTCAACCACGGCAACTTTATGCAAGTTACGTGATGCCAAGTATAAATTCTCGCTAACCTGATCAACGATGATCAAGACTGAATCCAAGCCCATTGCTTTCACTTTGTCAGCTAAAACTTTAGTCTTTGGAGCGTCAAGAGAAAATTGATCAACTACATTCAAACGACCTTCGCGGGCTAACTGAGACAAAATAGATCTCATACCAGCGCGGTACATTTTCTTATTTACTTTTTGGCTGAAATTCTCTTCAGGAGAATTCGGGAATATACGACCACCTCCACGCCACAGCGGGGAAGAGCTCATACCAGCACGTGCACGACCAGTACCTTTTTGACGCCAAGGCTTCTTGGTTGTGTGCTTAACTTGCTCACGGTCTTTTTGTGCACGGTTACCGCTACGTGCATTTGCTTGGTAGGCCACTACAACTTGGTGTACCAATGCTTCGTTATATTCACGTTCGAATACTTCTGGTGAAGCTTGAACGCCTGCACCTAAAGTACCGTTATCTTGGAGAAGCTTAAGTTCCATATTCGCTCTCCTTATTTCTTCTTCAACGGTGTTTTCACCGCTGGAGTAACAATCACTTTACCGCCTGGGGCACCTGGAATAGCGCCTTTAACCATGATGAGATTACGTTCTGCATCAATGCGTGCGATGACTAAATTTTGGACAGTACGGGTAACGTCACCAAGGTGGCCAGTCATGCGCTTACCTGGGAAAACACGACCTGGATCTTGTGCCATACCAATAGAACCTGGTACGTTGTGTGATCTAGAGTTACCGTGTGATGCGCGACCAGAAGCAAAGTGGTAACGCTTGATAGTACCTGCGTAACCTTTACCAATAGACACGCCTTGCACGTCCACTTTTTGACCAGCAGTAAATGCAGTGTCAGCAGGAATAACTTGTCCTGGTGTCATTTCTGCAATTTTTGCTGCGTCTAATTGGAATTCGTTCAGCCCGTTACCAGCCATCACACCAGCTTTAGCGAAGTGACCAGCCATTGCCTTAGTAACGCGAGTAGCTCTACGTGTGCCATGCGCCAACTGGATAGCATCATAGCCATCAGTTGCCTGGGTCTTGATTTGAGCGACTCTGTTGTCGCTCACGTCGATTACGGTCACAGGAATTGAATCCCCTTCGTCCGTAAATAGACGGGTCATGCCGACCTTGCGGCCGATTAAGCCTAAGCTCATATTCATGCTCCACGCCGACTTCGATTGGTCGGCAAAATTAATTTAAGTGATTTACAAGTAAAAGTACTTCTAAATCAATAACTTACAACGTTTTACATGCTGCTAAAACTATGGTTTTCGCCCAAATAATTGAGCGAAGCCTTAGATTCTATCCTGAAAAACCAGTCTTGACAAGCAAAAAGACTAGAAACAACCAATTATTGCAACTTAATTTCGACGTCCACACCTGCTGGGAGGTCTAATTTCATCAAAGCATCTACAGTTTTCTCTGTAGGATCAACGATATCCATCAAGCGAAGATGGGTACGGATCTCCAACTGATCACGGGATGTCTTGTTCACGTGTGGTGAACGCAAGATGTCAAAACGCTCGATACGAGTTGGCAAAGGTACTGGGCCCTTCACAACTGCGCCAGTGCGCTTAGCTGTATCAACGATTTCAGCTGCAGACTGATCGATCAGACGGTAATCAAATGCTTTAAGGCGAATACGAATTTTTTGGTTTTGCATATTAATTCCAAAGAGCGATGTGGTGCTGCCACGTTATACATCTAAAGAGCACGGTGACATCAGCAGCACTGATGTCACCGGTTAGCAAACCGCTAAATGTTATTTACTTCTACTTCCTTAAGCCAAAATCTTTGCAACCACGCCGGCGCCAACAGTACGGCCACCTTCACGGATCGCAAAACGTAAACCTTCTTCCATCGCGATTGGAGCGATGAGTTTGACGGTAATGGTGACGTTATCACCAGGCATCACCATCTCTTTGTCTTTTGGCAACTCGATTGAACCTGTTACGTCCGTTGTACGGAAGTAGAACTGGGGACGATAGTTGTTAAAGAACGGAGTATGACGACCACCTTCGTCTTTACCCAAGATATAAACCTCGGCTGTAAAGTGAGTATGTGGAGTGATTGAACCTGGCTTAGCCAATACTTGGCCGCGCTCAACTTCTTCACGTTTTGTACCGCGCAATAAGATACCAACGTTATCGCCTGCTTGACCTTGGTCGAGCAATTTGCGGAACATTTCAACACCAGTACAAGTAGTCTTGAGTGTTGGCTTGATACCGATGATTTCGATCTCTTCGCCTACTTTAACGATACCGCGCTCAATACGACCAGTCACTACAGTGCCGCGACCGGAGATAGAGAACACGTCTTCTACTGGCATCAAGAACGCGCCATCAATAGCACGCTCTGGAGTTGGGATATAAGAGTCCAATGCTTCAGCCAACTTCATGATGGCTTCTTTACCCAATGGACCTTCGTCGCCTTCAAGGGCTAACTTCGCAGAACCTTGCACGATTGGTGTGTCATCGCCTGGGAAGTCGTATTTAGACAGAAGTTCACGAACTTCCATTTCTACGAGTTCTAACAACTCAGCATCATCCACCATATCGCACTTGTTCAAAAATACGATGATGTAAGGAACACCAACTTGGCGTGCCAAGAGGATGTGCTCACGCGTTTGTGGCATTGGGCCGTCAGCAGCAGAGCAAACTAAAATTGCGCCGTCCATCTGCGCAGCACCAGTAATCATGTTCTTAACGTAGTCAGCATGTCCTGGGCAATCTACGTGAGCGTAGTGACGATTCGCTGTCTCATACTCAACGTGCGCTGTATTAATCGTAATACCGCGGGCTTTTTCTTCTGGAGCAGCATCGATCTGATCGTATGCTTTAGCTTCGCCACCAAATGCTTTTGAGAGCACGGTTGCGATTGCTGCTGTCAAAGTCGTTTTACCGTGGTCAACGTGACCGATGGTGCCTACGTTTACGTGCGGTTTTGTCCGCTCGAACTTTTCTTTTGCCATTTTTGTCTGCCTTCTTTAGCTAGTCAATATTCAAAATTAATGTGGATAAATTACTTCGCTTTAGCAGCCATGACTGCTTCAGCAACGTTCTTTGGTGCTTCGGAATAATGCTTAAATTCCATGGTGTAAGTAGCGCGACCTTGGGTCAACGAGCGTAAGCCAGTTGAGTAACCAAACATCTCTGCCAATGGCACTTCAGCGCGAACAATCTTGCCGCCGCCTGGAATGTCATCCATACCTTGCAAAATACCGCGACGTGATGAGAGGTCGCCCATTACGTTGCCCATGAAATCTTCTGGTGTTTCTACTTCAACAGCCATCATTGGCTCAAGCAACACCGGAGATGCTTTACGCATACCGTCCTTGAACGCCATTGAGCCTGCCATCTTAAATGCGTTTTCGTTAGAGTCAACGTCATGGTATGAACCGAAGAACAATGTCGCTTTGATATCTACCACTGGATAACCAGCCAAAATACCAGAGTTCAATGTTTCGATAATGCCTTTTTCAACTGCAGGGATGTATTCACGTGGAACCACACCACCCTTAATTGCGTCAACGAATTCAAAACCTTTGCCTGGGGCTTGTGGCTCTAACTTCAATACCACGTGACCGTATTGACCACGACCACCAGACTGCTTAACGAACTTACCTTCAATCTCTTCGCAAACCTTGCGAATCGTTTCACGATAAGCAACTTGTGGCTTACCAACAGTTGCTTCAACGCTGAACTCACGCTTCATGCGGTCAACCAAAATTTCCAAGTGGAGCTCGCCCATACCGGAAATAATAGTTTGGCCTGATTCTTCATCAGTCTTTACACGGAAAGATGGATCTTCTTGTGCCAAGCGATTCAAAGCAAGACCCATTTTTTCTTGGTCGGCTTTTGTCTTTGGCTCAACTGCTTGAGAGATCACTGGCTCTGGGAATACCATGCGCTCCAAAATCACAATACTATCTGGATCACACAATGTTTCGCCAGTAGTTGCGTCTTTCAGACCAACTGCAGCAGCGATATCGCCTGCATAAACTTCTTTAATTTCTTCACGTTGGTTTGCATGCATCTGCAACAAACGGCCAACACGCTCTTTCTTGCCCTTGATTGGGTTGTAGATAGTGTCTCCAGACTTCATTACGCCTGAGTAAACGCGGAAGAAGATGAGCTGACCAACAAATGGGTCAGTCATGATCTTAAATGCCAATGCAGAGAATTTCTCATCATCAGCAGCTTTACGTTCTGCAGGGGTACCGTCTTCCAATTCACAAGGAACTGGTGGCACATCTAATGGGGATGGCAACAACTCAACCACCGCATCCAACATCGCCTGAACGCCTTTGTTCTTAAACGCAGTTCCGCACAACATTGGAACGATTTCATTGGCGATAGTACGTTGACGCAATGCTGCTTTAATTTCGTCTTCGGTCAAGCCTTCGCCGCCGAGATATTTTTCCATCAATTCTTCTGAACTCTCTGCAGCAGCTTCGAGCATCTTCTCGCGCCACTCTTCAGCGGAAGCTTGCAACTCTGCAGGAATGTCTTCGTAGGTAAACTTGGTGCCCTGTGAAGCCTCATCCCAATAGATGGCCTTCATCTTCACCAAATCCACAACGCCTTTGAAGTTTTCTTCGGCGCCGATTGGAATTTGAATCAAGATTGGGTTCGCTTTGAGGCGAGTCTTCATCTGGTCATAGACCTTGAAGAAATTCGCACCAGTACGGTCCATCTTGTTTACGAATGCCAAACGGGGAACTTGATACTTGTTCGCTTGACGCCAAACAGTTTCAGATTGTGGCTGTACACCGCCTACCGCACAGTAAACCATGCAAGCACCATCCAAAACGCGCATTGAACGCTCAACTTCAATCGTGAAGTCTACGTGTCCTGGGGTATCAATAATGTTGATACGGTGCTCAGGCATATTGCCTGCCATACCCTTCCAGAAAGTGGTTGTAGCAGCGGAAGTAATCGTGATACCACGCTCTTGCTCTTGCTCCATCCAGTCCATGGTAGCCGCGCCATCATGCACTTCACCGATTTTGTGGTTAACACCGGTGTAGAACAAAACGCGTTCTGTAGTTGTTGTCTTACCTGCGTCAATGTGCGCAGAAATACCGATGTTGCGGTATTTGTCGATGGGGGTTTTACGTGCCACTGTTTATGCCTTTTCTTGACTATTCGATTAGAAGCGGAAATGTGAGAAAGCTTTGTTAGCTTCTGCCATACGGTGAACTTCTTCACGCTTCTTCATTGCTCCGCCGCGACCTTCTGCAGCTTCTAATAATTCATTGGCCAAACGTTGAGCCATCGATTTCTCGCCACGCTTCTTAGCGGCTTCGCGCAACCAGCGCATTGCCAAAGCGGAACGACGTGATGGACGAACTTCAACTGGAACTTGATAGTTAGCACCACCAACACGACGGCTCTTTACCTCAACCATTGGCTTAACGTTGCCCATGGCTGTTGAAAAAATTTCGAGTGGTTCTTTATTTGCTTTTTTCTCGATGTGATCAAAGGCACCGTAAACGATACGCTCTGCAACCGATTTCTTACCGTCCAACATGAGGACGTTCATGAATTTAGCGACTTCTACATTGCCGAATTTTGGATCCGGCAAAATTTCCCGTTTGGGAACTTCACGACGACGTGGCATAACTACTCCTTCAGTTCAGTTAGGGGTGCTTCACTTGAATCACCCACTCCGGTTGCCCTACTATCCAAGAAAATTCCCAGACGGAACAACCACTTACTTGCCTTTAAAGTCTGGCAAAAATGACTTACTGCAAAAACTTTTACCGCTTAATTATTAAAAAATTAAGCAGCTTTCTTAGCGCGCTTGGCACCGTACTTAGAACGGGCTTGCTTACGATCTTTAACACCTTGCAAGTCCAAAGAACCGCGAACGATGTGGTAACGCACACCTGGCAAGTCCTTTACACGACCACCGCGGATCAACACAACTGAGTGTTCCTGGAGGTTATGACCTTCACCGCCAATGTATGAAATCACTTCAAAACCATTGGTTAAGCGAACTTTAGCTACTTTACGCAGCGCAGAGTTAGGCTTTTTAGGAGTGGTTGTGTACACACGTGTACATACACCACGGCGCTGCGGACTGTTTTGCAGCGCAGGGCTCTTGCTTTTAACGGTAAGCCTTGTTCTTGGCTTGCGTAATAATTGATTAATTGTTGGCATAAAATAGCTCGGTTAGTACTTCTTTGTTGCTTTCTTCAAGAAAATCAATGACTTAGAGTATTTCTAGGTCAAAAAGACCTTCTTCTGAATCAGTAGAACTAAGCATTCTAGCTTGGCCAGCCTTTTCCGTCAACCTCGAAGGAAAAAACTGGCCATTTCTGGCCAGAATTACCAAATTAGCTCGGATCCGCCTCCCCAGCAGGAGCGACGACTTCAGCCTCAATTTCTACAGGCATGCTAGCCATTGCCTCTTCTTCGGCAGCGATCATTTGAGCGCGATCACGTTCAAATTGCTCTCTGACCTTGCGTGCACGGCGGTAAGACAAGCCGGTACCAGCAGGGATCAAGCGACCAATAATGACGTTTTCCTTGAGGCCACGGAGTGTATCGGTCTTGCCCATAATTGCGGCTTCGGTCAATACACGGGTGGTTTCTTGGAAAGAAGCCGCTGAAATGAAGCTGTCAGTCGACAAGGATGCCTTAGTAATACCGAGCAACACGTTATCGAACTGAGCTGGGTGCTTACCTTGGGCAATCACGGCATCGTTTGCGTCATACAGCTTAGAACGCTCAACCTGCTCACCAGTAATGAAGGATGTATCGCCTGGATCAGTCACCTGAACACGACGCAACATCTGACGCACGATGACTTCAATGTGCTTGTCATTGATCTTCACACCTTGGAGACGATAAACGTCTTGAACTTCGTCAACGATGTAAATTGCTAACTCTTCGATGCCTTTGAGAGTCAAGATGTCATGTGGATCAGCAGGGCCTTCCACAATCATCTCACCCTTGTTCACAACTTGACCATCATGAACGAGAACTTGCTTCTCTTTAGGAATCAAGAATTCATTAGCTTCGCCATCCATATCGGTAATGACCAAACGTTGTTTACCTTTGGTTTCTTTACCAAAGGAAACTGTTCCAGTCACTTTTGCCAAGACAGCTGCGTCTTTAGGTGAACGAGCTTCGAACAATTCTGCAACGCGTGGCAAACCACCGGTAATGTCGCGAGTCTTCTGTGATTCGATTGGAATACGAGCCAATACTTCACCGACTTCAACTTTCTGACCATCTTTAACTGTAATCAAAGCACCTACTTGGAGGCCAATGTTTACCGGATGATCAGTACCAGCGATCATGACTTCGTTACCCTTGTCATCAACTAAGTTGATCATTGGGCGAACGCCTTTGCTTGCTGCAGAACGACGCTTACCGTCAATTACCACCAAGGTGGAAAGACCAGTCACTTCGTCAACCTGCTTAGCAACGGTCACGCCTTCTTCAACGTTATCGAAGCGAGCAATACCAGCGTACTCAGAAATAATCGGGCGGGTTAATGGATCCCAAGTCGCTAAACTTGCGCCAGCCTTAACCGCTGCATCTTCTTTCAACATGAGCGTTGCACCGTAAGGTACTTTATGACGCTCGCGCTCACGACCATTCTCATCAACGATCAAGGCCTCACCAGAACGTGAAATCACGATCTGCTCACCCTTCGCGTTCTTCACAACACGCATCGTGCCGGAGAACTTCAAAGCACCGTTAGACTTAGCTTCAATATTGCTTGCAACCAAGGCACGTGACGCTGCACCACCAATGTGGAAGGTGCGCATAGTCAACTGTGTGCCTGGCTCACCGATGGACTGAGCAGCGATAACACCAACTGCTTCACCAACGTTCACCAAACCACCGCGACCGAGATCACGTCCGTAGCACTTAGCGCACAAGCCAAAGCGAGTTAAGCATGACAATACTGTGCGAACTTTAACTTCATCGATACCCAATGCCACGATTTGATCAACATGATCTTCGTCGAGCAATGTGTCATTAGGAACGATGACTTCTTGTGTGTCAGGATGAACGATGTCACCGATACATACACGACCCAAAATACGATCGCGCAATGCTTCGATAATTTCGCCGCCTTCAACAAGCGCCTTCATCGTTACACCAGAAGTTGCGCCGCAATCTTCTTCAATCACCACGAGGTCTTGAGTTACGTCGCATAAACGACGTGTCAAGTAACCAGAGTTCGCTGTCTTCAACGCGGTATCAGCCAGACCTTTACGAGCACCGTGGGTTGAGATGAAGTACTGCAATACGTTCAAACCTTCACGGAAGTTCGCAGTAATTGGGGTTTCAATGATGGAGCCATCAGGCTTAGCCATCAAACCACGCATACCAGCCAACTGACGAATCTGCGCTGCAGATCCACGTGCGCCAGAATCCGCCATCATGTAGATGGAGTTAAAGGATTCTTGACGAACAGTCTTACCGTTACGGTCGAGTACGTCAACGTGTGACAACTCATCCATCATCGCCTTACCAACTTGGTCGCCTGCGGCACCCCAAATATCAACCACGTTGTTATAACGTTCTTGATTAGTTACGAGGCCTGACATGAACTGCTTGTCATACTCCTTAACTTTGGCAGAAGCCTCGGTGATGATGCGCTCTTTAGAGCTTGGGATCAACATATCGTCAATCGCAACCGAGATACCAGCATTTGTTGCCAAACGGAAACCAGACTGCAAGAGGCGGTCAGCAAAAATCACTGTTTCACGCAAACCGCACTTACGGAATGATGTGTTGATCAAACGTGAGATCTCTTTTTTCTTCAAAGGCTTGTTAATTTCCTCGAAAGACATGCCTTTTGGCAAAATCTCAGACAAGATGGCACGGCCAACTGATGTTTGATAGATCTTGGTCTTCTCAGCAAAACGCGCATCGCCTTCTGCTTTCTTATCCACGATCTCATACTCAGTAATACGCACTGCAACACGAGAAGCCAATTCGACTTGACCTGCTTCGTATGCGCGTACTACTTCAGTAATGTTGGCGAAAACCATGCCTTCGCCTTTACCGTTGATCTTGTCACGTGTAGCGTAGTACAGACCCAACACCACGTCCTGTGAAGGAACGATTGATGGTTCGCCGTTAGCTGGGAACAATACGTTATTCGAAGCCAACATCAATGTACGTGCTTCCATTTGCGCTTCGAGCGACAAAGGAACGTGAACCGCCATTTGGTCACCGTCAAAGTCAGCGTTAAATGCCGCGCAGACTAATGGGTGCAATTGGATCGCTTTACCTTCAATCAGCATTGGCTCGAAAGCCTGAATACCGAGACGGTGCAATGTAGGCGCACGGTTCAACATGATTGGATGTTCACGAATGACTTCTTCGAGAATGTCCCAAACGATTGGAGTCTGGCTTTCAACTTCTTTCTTCGCAGCCTTAATCGTGGTTGCAATTCCTAAAGTCTCAAGCTTGTTAAAAATGAATGGCTTGAATAATTCCAAAGCCATCAATTTTGGTAAGCCGCACTGATGTAATTTCAATGTAGGGCCAACCACGATGACTGAACGACCAGAGTAGTCAACCCGTTTACCCAACAAGTTTTGACGGAAACGACCGCTCTTACCTTTAATCATCTCAGCTAAGGACTTGAGAGGACGCTTATTAGCGCCAGTCATAGCCTTACCGCGACGACCGTTGTCGAGCAATGAGTCAACCGCTTCTTGCAACATCCGTTTTTCGTTACGAACGATGATCTCTGGTGCGCGCAACTCTAACAAACGCTTCAAGCGGTTGTTACGGTTGATCACACGACGATAGAGGTCGTTCAAATCAGAAGTAGCAAAGCGACCGCCATCCAATGGCACCAATGGGCGCAATTCAGGTGGCAATACTGGCAATACTTCCATGATCATCCAGTCAGGCTTAATACCTGAAGTCTGGAACGCCTCGAGCACTTTTAAGCGCTTGGCGTATTTCTTGATCTTGGCATCGCTACCAGTGGCTTTCAATTCAGCACGAATGGTCTCTACTTCACGATCGATATCAATCGAACGCAAGAGATCACGAATACCTTCGGCGCCCATGATGGCTGTAAATGCACCATCACCATACTCCTCAGTCTTGGCAATGTATTCGTCTTCAGACATGATCTGACCGCGCTTCATTGCGCCTTCAGGAGTCATGCCAGGATCAACCACTACATATGCTTCAAAGTAAAGAACGCGCTCGATATCACGTAAGGTCATATCGAGAACCATGCCCAAACGGGATGGCAAGGACTTCAAGAACCAGATGTGCGCTACAGGGGCTGCCAACTCAATGTGGCCCATGCGCTCACGACGTACCTTGGCGAGGGTTACTTCAACCCCGCACTTCTCGCAGATGACGCCACGGAACTTTAAGCGTTTGTACTTGCCGCATAAGCACTCGTAGTCTTTGGTTGGTCCAAAAATCTTGGCGCAGAACAAACCATCACGCTCGGGCTTAAAAGTCCGATAGTTGATGGTTTCAGGTTTGCGTACTTCACCAAAAGACCATGAACGAATCTTCTCAGGAGATGCAAGGCCAATCTTGATGACATCAAACTGCTCATCACCCTGCGTTTGCTTAAATAAATCGAGCAATGCTTTCATATCAGTTGCGCTCCATGTCAATGTCAATACCCAACGAACGGATTTCTTTTACCAGCACGTTGAAGGATTCGGGCATGCCAGCATCAATCGTGTGCTCGCCCTTGACGATGTTTTCGTAAACCTTGGTACGGCCTGCGACGTCATCGGACTTCACTGTCAGCATTTCCTGCAAGACATATGAAGCGCCGTATGCTTCGAGGGCCCAAACTTCCATCTCACCAAAGCGCTGACCACCAAACTGGGCTTTACCGCCCAATGGCTGTTGCGTTACCAGAGAGTAAGGTCCAGTTGAACGAGCATGCATCTTGTCATCAACCAAGTGGTGGAGTTTCAAGACGTGCATTACGCCAACAGTTACTGGACGCTCAAACTGATCGCCAGTGCGGCCGTCGCACAGAATCATTTGCTGACGTGATGGTGTCATCTTCAAAGATGTCGCAACATCTTCTGGATATGCCAACTCGAGCATACGTGCGATTTCCGCCTCAGTAGCACCGTCAAACACTGGGGTTGCAAATGGCAAGCCTTGGCGGAGATTTTCAGCCAAAACAGTAATTTGCTCATCAGTGAAGTTGTCGATGTCTTCAATGCGGCCGGTTTCGTTATAAAGCTGTTTTAAGAACTTACGCAGTTCAGCTTGCTTAGCTTGTTCACGAACCATCTCGTCGATACGCTTACCAATACCTTGGGCAGCCCAACCTAAGTGGGTTTCCAGAATCTGGCCAACGTTCATACGGGAAGGAACACCCAATGGGTTCAAGACGATATCTACTGGACGTCCGTCAGCCATAAATGGCATATCTTCGGCAGGAGCGATTTTAGAAACCACGCCCTTATTACCGTGACGACCAGCCATCTTGTCACCAGGCTGCAAGCGACGCTTCACTGCCAAGTACACCTTAACCATCTTCGTTACGCCAGGCTGTAAATCATCGCCCTGGGTAAGTTTGGTGCGCTTCTCTTCAAAAGCTTCGTCAAACTGTTTACGTTTCGCTTCAATAGAAGATTTAATTGCTTCTACTTGTGAGGCAACTTCATCATCTGCAGGACGAACATCGAACCAATGGTATTTATCCAAATCAGCAAGGTATTCCTTGTCGATCTTTGTGCCTTTAGCCAATTTCTTAGGGCCGCCGTTAGCAACTTTGCCAATCAACAGCTTTTCTAAACGCATGAAGGCATCGCCTTCAACAATACGCAACTGGTCGTTTAAGTCCAAACGATAGCGTTGTAATTCTTCTTGAATAATGGACTGTGCACGTGCATCGCGCTCAATACCTTCACGTGTGAAGACTTGAACATCGATCACAGTACCGATCATTCCTGATGGAACGCGCAAAGAAGTATCTTTAACGTCAGATGCTTTTTCACCGAAGATCGCACGGAGGAGCTTCTCTTCAGGCGTGAGAGTGGTCTCACCCTTTGGAGTTACTTTACCAACCAATACGTCACCAGCTTCAACTTCAGCACCGATGTAAACGATACCGCTCTCATCCAAACGGGAGAGTTGTGACTCTGCCAAGTTGGAGATATCGCGAGTAATTTCTTCTGAACCCAGCTTGGTATCACGCGCAACAACCGACAACTCTTCAATATGAATAGAGGTGTAACGGTCATCAGCAACAACTTTTTCAGAGATCAAGATTGAATCTTCGAAGTTGTAACCGTTCCATGGCATAAATGCCACAGTCATGTTTTGACCCAAAGCCAATTCACCCAAATCAGTTGATGCGCCGTCAGCAACTACGTCGCCGCGTGCAACACGATCACCAACCTTCACGATTGGACGTTGATTGATATTGGTGTTTTGGTTTGAACGGGTGTACTTGATGAGGTTGTAAATATCTACACCAACTTCACCAGCTGCAGTTTCATCATCGTTTACACGA
This sequence comes from Polynucleobacter sp. MWH-Svant-W18, assembly GCF_018687495.1. Taxonomy (NCBI): domain Bacteria; kingdom Pseudomonadati; phylum Pseudomonadota; class Betaproteobacteria; order Burkholderiales; family Burkholderiaceae; genus Polynucleobacter; species Polynucleobacter sp. MWH-Svant-W18. Next base: position 45,762 of record NZ_CP061293.1, on the reverse strand, counting down.
ATCACAACACGGTTTGCATCAACGTAGTCCACGATACCGCCGCGGTTTGCTAATACAACAGTGCCAGAGTCAACGGCAACAATACGCTCTAAACCTGTACCTACTAATGGCTTATCTGGACGCAGACAAGGAACTGCTTGACGCTGCATGTTCGCACCCATCAACGCACGGTTTGCATCATCGTGCTCTAAGAATGGAACAAGAGAGGCAGCGGCAGAAACGATCTGGCTAGGAGCAACGTCGATGAAATCGATGCGCTCTGGGCTAACCATCATGGTTTCACCAGCTTGACGAGCAGAAACCAATTCGTCAGCCAACTTACCGTTTTTGTCGATCGTTGCATTCGCCTGAGCAATGACATACTTAGCTTCTTCAATCGCAGAGAGGTAAACCACTTCATCGCTTACCTTGCTATTGGAAACTTTACGGTATGGAGTCTCTAAGAAACCATGCTCATTCAAACGTGCAAATAGCGCGAGTGAGTTGATCAAACCAATGTTTGGTCCTTCTGGAGTTTCGATTGGGCAAACACGTCCGTAGTGGGTTGGATGCACGTCGCGCACTTCGAAGCCTGCGCGCTCGCGGGTCAAGCCACCAGGCCCCAATGCAGAAATACGACGCTTGTGCGTGATTTCTGAAAGTGGGTTGGTTTGGTCCATAAACTGGGACAGCTGTGAAGAACCGAAGAACTCACGAATCGCAGATGAGATTGGCTTGCTGTTAATCAAGTCATGCGGCATGAGGTTTTCTGTTTCGGCTTGGCCGAGACGTTCTTTAACCGCACGCTCAACACGTGACAAACCAGCACGGAATTGGTTTTCAGCCAATTCGCCAACGCAACGTACACGACGATTACCTAAGTGATCGATATCGTCCACTTCGCCTTTACCGTTACGCAAATCTACGAGGGACTTAATGGTGTCAAGAATATCTTCGTTTGACAGAACCATTGGGCCTTCCATTTCTGGACGGTTCAAACGGCTGTTAACCTTCATACGGCCAACACGAGATAGATCGTATGTATCTTCGCTGTAGAACAAGCGCTGGAACAAGGCTTCAACAGCATCTTCTGTTGGAGGCTCACCAGGACGCATCATGCGGTAGATGGCGATACGTGCTGCTGTTTGATCAGCAGTTTCATCAGTACGCAATGTCTGTGAAATATACGCACCAGAATCCAAATCATTGGTGTAGATGGTTTCCAATTGCTTGATGCCTGCATCACGCAATGTAGTCAACAACTCTTCAGTGATTTCATCATTAGCGTAAGCCAAGATTTCACCAGAATCTGGATCAACAATATTGCGCGCAACGACACGACCAACTAAATAATCATCTGGTACAGCAATTGTTTTTGTTTTAGCAGCTTCGAGTTCACGAATATGCTTTGCATTAATACGCTTGTCTTTTTGAATGACGACTACGCCATTCTTATCCAGCACATCAAAGTTGGCCAACTGGCCACGCAAACGCTCAGGAACAAATTCCATTGATGCGCCATTAGCGGTCAATGAGAAATGATCGAAGTTGAAGAAGTTTGCAAGAATCTGTTCGTTGTTTAAACCAATTGCCTTGAGCAAAATAGTGACAGGCATCTTACGACGACGGTCAACGCGGAAATAGAGAATATCTTTTGGATCAAACTCGAAATCGAGCCATGAACCACGGTAAGGAATGATGCGTGCTGAGAATAGCAACTTACCGGAACTATGTGTCTTGCCCTTGTCATGTTCAAAGAACACGCCTGGGGAACGGTGCAACTGAGAAACGATCACGCGCTCAGTACCGTTGATCACAAAAGAGCCGTTTTCTGTCATGAGTGGAATTTCACCCATGTAGACTTCGCTCTCTTTTACCTCTTTAACCTTAGTCGGCGCTTCGCGATCATAAATAATCAAGCGAACTTTAGCGCGTAAGGCTGAGTGATATGTGTAACCACGTTGTTGACATTCTTTGACGTCAAACGGTGGTTGTGACAACTGGTAGGACACGTATTCCATACGTGCATAGCCGTTGTTAGACACAATTGGGAATGCTGATGTAAAGGCTGCTTGAAGTCCCTCAGTAAGACGAGACATTGCCGGCTTATCAGCCTGTAAAAATTTAGCGTAGGATTCCAGCTGCGTTGCGATCAGGTACGGAACCTGGTGGTTATTTACTCGCTTAGCAAAGCTTTTACGGACTCGCTTGCGTTCGGTGAAGCTATAGTTCATTTCATCTCCGAATTCAGCGACTGTACAAAGATTTGGCGATTGGCCACTACCAATCACTGGCGGACAACACTAAATCGCATGGATCTAGTGCCCGACCAAACTTGCATTCTGCAGTCGTATCAGAAGGCAAACCCGATTTCAATCAGAAATGAAATCGGGTTTGACCACTAATGGTCAAACCCAACATAGCTAACGCTCCTTTTTGAGAAGCGCTAGCGGAGTTTGTATTACTTGAGTTCTGCTTTAGCGCCAGCTTCTTCAAGCTTCTTCTTAGCTTCTTCAGCAGTTTTCTTGTCAACGCCTTCTTTGATTGGCTTCGGTGCACCGTCAACCAAGTCCTTAGCTTCTTTCAAGCCAAGACCAGTAATTTCGCGAACTGCCTTAATTACTGAAACCTTGTTTGCGCCAGCTTCAAGCAAGTTCACAGTGAATTCTGTTTGCTCTTCTGCAGCAGCACCGCCACCGCCTGCACCGGCAGGACCAGCAACAGCCATCGCTGCGGCTGATACGCCAAACTTCTCTTCGAACGCTTTAACCAAGTCGTTCAAATCCATAACGGACATGCTACCTACTGCTTCAATGATTTCTTCTTTAGTAATCGCCATTTTTAGCTCCTAATACTTAAATAGTTAATCTGTCGCTTATTCAGCGGCAGGGGTTTCTTTTGCTTCTGTTCCAGCTTCTGGGGCTGCGGCTGCAGGCTCAGCGGCTGCTTCTGGAGCGGCGGCTTCAGCAACGACTTCTGCTGGGGCTGCTGCTTCTACTGCAGGTGCTGCTACCGGAGCAGGAGCTCCAGCTGCCTTTTGTGCTGCTACTGCGCCCAATACGCGAGCCATCGCAGAAACAGGTGCCAACATCACACCTAACAACTGAGATAACAACTCGTCGCGGCTTGGAATTGTTGCGAGGGCTTTTACGCCTGCAACGTCTAACAACTTGCCGTTATATAAGCCAGCTTTAATGACTAGCAAATCTTGAGTCTTAGCAAAGCCCTGCAATACTTTTGCCGAAGCAATCGGATCAGCAGAGATGCCGTAAATCAAGGGGCCAACCATCGAATCAGCAAGAGGTTCAAACTGTGTGCCTTGTGCAGCACGGCGTGCCAATGTGTTCTTCAAAACGCGAAGATAGACACCTTGGTCACGTGCGCTAGCACGTAGCTTTGTCAACTGCTCTACTGGAATACCACGGTATTCAGCGAGCACGACAGTTTGAGCTCCAGCCAATTGAGCGCCGACATCAGCAACAATCGCTTTTTTGTCTTGTACATTCAAAGGCACGGTTTAACTCCATAAAAACCAACTGTTTCCAGTTGGGGTTACACACCAGCGTCTGATCATTTGTTCACAAAGATTCTTGTGAAAATCTTTTCAGGGTCGCCATCTGCGCTGGCTATTACTTTCGTAACGATTAAGAATTAACTCTGTATAAGCAACTAATTCACCAACGGTCTTTGATGTTCGACTCTCACTCAAAGAGCAGGAGTCGACCCAAAGTTCTTTTTTGTTACAAGCTACTTATTGAGCTGCCTGTAACGATGCTTGGTCAACGCGCACGCCTGCACCCATGGTGCTGCTTACGGCAACCTTCTTTAAATAAATACCCTTAGATGCAGGAGGTTTTGCTTTATTCAAAGCCTCAAGCAATGCGAGCAAGTTGGATTTCAATGCAGCTGGCTCGAATGAACGACGGCCAATGCTTGCGTGCACGATACCGGCTTTGTCCACACGGAACTGCACTTGACCAGCTTTTGCGTTCTTCACTGCAGTAGCAACGTCAGGTGTAACTGTTCCAACCTTTGGATTTGGCATCAAACCACGTGGGCCCAATACTTGACCTAAGGTACCAACAATTTTCATTGTGTCTGGTGATGCGATCAAAATATCGAAATCAATTTTGCCGCCTTTAATTTGTTCAGCAAGATCTTCCATGCCAACGATTTCTGCGCCAGCAGCTTTGGCTTGTTCAGCCTTCTCGCCTTGGGCAAAAACAGCCACACGAACATGCTTACCTGTACCAGCTGGGAGCACTACTGCGCCACGCACAACTTGGTCAGATTTCTTAGCATCAATACCCAATTGAACAGCAACGTCGATAGACTCATCAAACTTTGCAGTTGCACACTCTTTAACGAGGTTCAATGCATCTTCTAATGGGTAGAACTTGTTGCGATCAACTTTAGATTGAATTGCTTTAACGCGTTTAGATAACTTAGTCATGATTAGAGACCTTCCACAGTGATGCCCATGGAACGGGCGCTACCAGCGATTGTTCTAACAGCTGCGTCCATATCGGCTGCTGTCAAATCTGGCATTTTTGCTTTAGCGATTTCTTCTGCTTGAGCACGAGTAATTTTTCCTACCTTATCGGTATGAGGACGTGGTGATCCTTTTTCGATCTTCGCAGCCTTCTTAATCATGATGGTTGCTGGGGGAGTCTTCATGATGAATGTGAAGCTCTTATCAGCGAACGCTGTAATCACGACTGGAATTGGCAGACCAGGTTCCATGCTCTGAGTTTGAGCATTAAACGCCTTACAGAATTCCATAATGTTCAGACCGCGTTGACCCAATGCTGGACCTACGGGTGGTGATGGATTTGCTTTACCTGCAGGGATCTGCAGCTTAATAAAGCCAATAATCTTCTTTGCCATGTGTGCTCCTTAAAGCGCGCCTTACCTCATTAGGAAAGACCGCCGTTGAGTAAACGCTTCGCTAGTTTTTGGCTTTCTAGCTCCGCTCCTCGGTTAATTACAAAAACTAAATAACCACTTAGTACAAACTACCGCACTGCAAAACCGGACTAAGTCCTTGTTTTTACATCTTTTCTACTTGGCCGAACTCCAGCTCAACTGGGGTACCGCGGCCAAATATTGTAACAGAAACGCGTAATCTTGACTTCTCATAATTCACTTCTTCAACGTTTCCATTGAAATCAGTGAACGGACCTTCTTTAACGCGAACCATCTCACCCACCTCAAACAGGGTCTTAGGCTTCGGTTTATCAACCCCTGCCTGCATTTGATCCATGATTTTGGTGACTTCAGCAGTAGAAATCGGGCTTGGGCGGTTACGTACACCACCTACGAAACCGGTTACTTTTGGCGTGTTTTTCACTAAATGCCAGCTTTCATCGGTCATTTCCATCTCAATCAGGACATATCCTGGGAAGAAACGGCGCTCAGTCACTGATTTTGTGCCAGATTTGATCTCCACAACCTCTTCGGAAGGAACCAAAATACGGCCAAATTTCTCAGGCATGCCAGAACGTGCAATACGCTCTTCAAGACCTTTTTTGACGCTCTTTTCCATGCCGGAGTAAGCGTGAATAACGTACCAGCGCATATTGCCGGTAGCTTGTGGATTTGCGGCTACTTCAGAATCAATCATTTTTTACTCACTTCCAGCCTAAGAAGACTGAAAAAACTAGCCATTCAATCAATTTGTCTGCAATCCATAAAAACAGGGACATGATCAGGACAAAGCCAAATACGACTAGAGTCATTTGGGTAGTCTCTTTACGAGTCGGCCAAACAACCTTTTTTACTTCGTACCAAGAATCTTTTGCGTAGGCGATAAAACGACGCCCATCCGGTGAAATCGCCACAATCAAAACTGCAGCTGCAATGCCACCAAACAAAACGCCCAGGCGCACTAATAAAGATTGATCGATGAGCGTGTAGTAAAGCACTAACGCAGCAACGACAATTAAAGCAGCGAGTCCGGAGACCCAACTGCTCTTTTCTTCAGAGTGACCTACAGTTTGTTGAGACATATCACTTTCAGTTCAAATCGTGGCAGGGGCGGAGGGCATCGAACCCCCAACCTTTGGTTTTGGAGACCAACGCTCTGCCAATTGAGCTACACCCCTTTATAAAAACGTATTACTTACTACTTAAGCCAAAATCTTTGCAACCACGCCGGCGCCAACAGTACGGCCACCTTCACGGATCGCAAAACGTAAACCTTCTTCCATCGCGATTGGAGCGATGAGTTTGACGGTAATGGTGACGTTATCACCAGGCATCACCATCTCTTTGTCTTTTGGCAACTCGATTGAACCTGTTACGTCCGTTGTACGGAAGTAGAACTGGGGACGATAGTTGTTAAAGAACGGAGTATGACGACCACCTTCGTCTTTACCCAAGATATAAACCTCGGCTGTAAAGTGAGTATGTGGAGTGATTGAACCTGGCTTAGCCAATACTTGGCCGCGCTCAACTTCTTCACGTTTTGTACCGCGCAATAAGATACCAACGTTATCGCCTGCTTGACCTTGGTCGAGCAATTTGCGGAACATTTCAACACCAGTACAAGTAGTCTTGAGTGTTGGCTTGATACCGATGATTTCGATCTCTTCGCCTACTTTAACGATACCGCGCTCAATACGACCAGTCACTACAGTGCCGCGACCGGAGATAGAGAACACGTCTTCTACTGGCATCAAGAACGCGCCATCAATAGCACGCTCTGGAGTTGGGATATAAGAGTCCAATGCTTCAGCCAACTTCATGATGGCTTCTTTACCCAATGGACCTTCGTCGCCTTCAAGGGCTAACTTCGCAGAACCTTGCACGATTGGTGTGTCATCGCCTGGGAAGTCGTATTTAGACAGAAGTTCACGAACTTCCATTTCTACGAGTTCTAACAACTCAGCATCATCCACCATATCGCACTTGTTCAAAAATACGATGATGTAAGGAACACCAACTTGGCGTGCCAAGAGGATGTGCTCACGCGTTTGTGGCATTGGGCCGTCAGCAGCAGAGCAAACTAAAATTGCGCCGTCCATCTGCGCAGCACCAGTAATCATGTTCTTAACGTAGTCAGCATGTCCTGGGCAATCTACGTGAGCGTAGTGACGATTCGCTGTCTCATACTCAACGTGCGCTGTATTAATCGTAATACCGCGGGCTTTTTCTTCTGGAGCAGCATCGATCTGATCGTATGCTTTAGCTTCGCCACCAAATGCTTTTGAGAGCACGGTTGCGATTGCTGCTGTCAAAGTCGTTTTACCGTGGTCAACGTGACCGATGGTGCCTACGTTTACGTGCGGTTTTGTCCGCTCGAACTTTTCTTTTGCCATTTTTGTCTGCCTTTAGTTAACTCTTAAACCAAAACTCGAAATACACAATTAATCAAACTTGAACCTGGTGCCCATGGGCAGGATCGAACTGCCGACCTCTCCCTTACCAAGGGAGTGCTCTACCACTGAGCCACATGGGCCAATCTTTTTGCTACAAATTCTGGAGCGGGATAAGAGAATCGAACTCTTGACCGAAGATTGGAAATCTGCTGTTTTACCATTAAACTAATCCCGCACATCTGGTGGAGGGGGTAGGATTCGAACCTACGTAGGCATAGCCAACAGATTTACAGTCTGCCTCCTTTAGCCGCTCGGACACCCCTCCGCGAACCCAATATTCTGACTCCAAACGGAGTTTCTGTCAATCTCTCAAAACGCTTTGCACAAGTAAAAACGCCCAGACCTAAAAGGGTCTGGGCGTCGCATTGGTGCCCGGCAGTTACCTACTTTCACACGGGTAATCCGCACTATCATCGGCGTAGAATCGTTTCACTGTCCTGTTCGGGATGGGAAGGAGTGGTTCCAATTCGCTATGGTCACCGGGCGTAGAGGGTTGAGTTGCTGATAAATCAACAACTCCATTTGAGTAAGCATGTAATAAGGATGCAGATTAAATCTGGCAAACATCCAACACAATAGTGCTGGTTATAGGATCAAGCCTAACGGGCAATTAGTATCGGTTAGCTTAATGCATTACTGCACTTCCACACCCGACCTATCAACGTTGTGGTCTTCAACGACCCTTTATGTAGGTTAAACCTACGGGAGATCTCATCTTCAGGCAAGTTTCCCGCTTAGATGCTTTCAGCGGTTATCTCTTCCATTCATAGCTACCCTGCGATGCTTCTGGCGAAACAACAGGTACACCAGCGGAATGTCCACTCCGGTCCTCTCGTACTAGGAGCAGCCCCCGTCAAATCTCCAACGCCCATGGCAGATAGGGACCAAACTGTCTCACGACGTTTTAAACCCAGCTCACGTACCTCTTTAAATGGCGAACAGCCATACCCTTGGGACCGGCTACAGCCCCAGGATGAGATGAGCCGACATCGAGGTGCCAAACACCGCCGTCGATATGAACTCTTGGGCGGTATCAGCCTGTTATCCCCAGAGTACCTTTTATCCGTTGAGCGATGGCCCTTCCATACAGAACCACCGGATCACTATGACCTGCTTTCGCACCTGCTCGACTTGTCGGTCTCGCAGTTAAGCACGCTTTTGCCATTGCACTTTAGGTACGATGTCCGACCGTACCAAGCGTACCTTCGTACTCCTCCGTTACACTTTGGGAGGAGACCGCCCCAGTCAAACTGCCTACCATGCACTGTTCCCGACCCGGATAACGGGCCAAGGTTAGAACCTCAAATAAATCAGGGTGGTATTTCAAGGTTGGCTCCAACAGAACTAGCATCCTGTTATCAACGCCTCCCACCTATCCTACACAGACCGATTCAAAGTCCAATGCAAAGCTACAGTAAAGGTTCATGGGGTCTTTCCGTCTAGCCACGGGTAGATTGCATCATCACAAACATTTCAACTTCGCTGAGTCTCAGGAGGAGACAGTGTGGCCATCGTTACGCCATTCGTGCAGGTCGGAACTTACCCGACAAGGAATTTCGCTACCTTAGGACCGTTATAGTTACGGCCGCCGTTTACTGGGACTTCAATCAAGAGCTTGCACCCCATCATTTAATCTTCCAGCACCGGGCAGGCGTCACACCCTATACGTCCACTTTCGTGTTTGCAGAGTGCTGTGTTTTTATTAAACAGTCGCAGCCACCTTTTTATTGCAACCCTTTCGTCCTTCCGTTGTTCACGGTCAAACTACAAGGGCGCACCTTATCCCGAAGTTACGGTGCAAATTTGCCGAGTTCCTTCTCCTGAGTTCTCTCAAGCGCCTTAGAATACTCATCTCGCCCACCTGTGTCGGTTTGCGGTACGGTCTTGTTAGACTGAAGCTTAGAGGCTTTTCTTGGAACCACTTCCAATTGCTTCGCGAATAAATTCGCTCGTCTCACGCCCTTGAATTACGCTACCGGATTTACCTAATAGCCATCTCCAACGCAAGAACCGGGACTTCCAACACCCGGACAACTTTCCGCGATCCGTCCCCCCATCGCATCTAACAATGGTCAAGGAATATTAACCTTGTTCCCATCAGCTACGCATCTCTGCCTCGCCTTAGGGGCCGACTCACCCTGTTCCGATGAACGTTGAACAGGAAACCTTGGGCTTACGGCGAGGGGGCTTTTCACCCCCTTTATCGCTACTCATGTCAGCATTCGCACTTCTGATACCTCCAGCATCCTTTACAAGACACCTTCACAGGCTTACAGAACGCTCTCCTACCATCACATTGCTGTGATCCGCAGCTTCGGTTATATGCTTAGCCCCGTTACATCTTCCGCGCAGGACGACTCGATCAGTGAGCTATTACGCTTTCTTTAAAGGATGGCTGCTTCTAAGCCAACCTCCTGACTGTTTTAGCCTTCCCACTTCGTTTCCCACTTAGCATATATTAGGGACCTTAGCTGGCGGTCTGGGTTGTTTCCCTCTTGACACCGGACGTTAGCACCCGATGTCTGTCTCCCGTGCTTGCACTTGTAGGTATTCGGAGTTTGCTATGGCGCAGTAATCCGCAATGGACCCCACTACCATGACAGTGCTCTACCCCCTACAGTGATACACGAGGCACTACCTAAATAGTTTTCGGAGAGAACCAGCTATTTCCAGTTTTGTTTAGCCTTTCACCCCTATCCACAGCTCATCCCCTAACTTTTCAACGTTAGTGGGTTCGGTCCTCCAGTACGTGTTACCGCACCTTCAACCTGGCCATGGATAGATCAACTGGTTTCGGGTCTACACCCAGCAACTAGCGCCCTATTCGGACTCGCTTTCGCTACGCCTTCCCTATTCGGTTAAGCTTGCTACTGAATGTAAGTCGCTGACCCATTATACAAAAGGTACGCAGTCACCCCTTACGAGGCTCCTACTGTTTGTATGCACACAATTTCAGGATCTATTTCACTCCCCTCCCGGGGTTCTTTTCGCCTTTCCCTCACGGTACTTGTTCACTATCGGTCGATTACGAGTATTTAGCCTTGGAGGATGGTCCCCCCATATTCAGACAGGATTTCTCGTGTCCCGCCCTACTTGTCTCTAGCCTAGTACCACTCAATAATTTTCACATACGGGACTATCACCCTTTATTGTTGGACTTTCCATTCCATTCTGTTAATTACTGAGCTATCACTAGAAGGCTCTTCCCATTTCGCTCGCCACTACTTTGGGAATCTCGGTTGATGTCTTTTCCTCTTGCTACTTAGATGTTTCAGTTCACAAGGTTCGCTTCTCATACCCTATGTATTCAGGTATGGATACCACAAAAGTGGTGGGTTTCCCCATTCAGAAATCCCCGGATCAAAGCTTATTTACCAGCTCCCCGGGGCTTATCGCAGGTTATAACGTCTTTCGTCGCCTGTAATCGCCAAGGCATCCATCATGTGCACTTATTCACTTGATCCTATAACGAGCACCATTGCTAGTACCTGTTACAGGTTTTACTTCTACTTCTGACATGTTTGCCGTAATCCAAACTGTAAGTACTTGTTAAGAACTTTGTAAAACTCGTTTGATATTACTGATTGATGATTCAATCTTTACCCTTATTACATTATCAAATGTCCTCTCAAAGAAACATTTGACACTTTGCTTACTCAAATTTTTAAAGAACAGCCATAAATGGCAAAACTAAACAATCGTTAAATCGCTTAGTTTTGACATTTAGATGTTGGTGGAGGATGACGGGATCGAACCGACGACCCCCTGCTTGCAAAGCAGGTGCTCTCCCAGCTGAGCTAATCCCCCAACGTCCACTAAGTCCATATCACTGCTGATTGGTGGGTCTGGTAGGACTTGAACCTACGACCCCTGCGTTATCAACACAGTGCTCTAACCAGCTGAGCTACAGACCCGTGGCTTTTATTGTCAACCGATAAGTGTGGGCACTATAGCTTCAGCATCTTTTCTCTAGAAAGGAGGTGATCCAGCCGCACCTTCCGATACGGCTACCTTGTTACGACTTTACCCCAGTCATGAACCCTGCCGTGGCAGTCGCCCTCCTTGCGGTTAGGCTAACGGCTTCTGGCAAAACCCACTCCCATGGTATGACGGGCGGTGTGTACAAGACCCGGGAACGTATTCACCGCGACATTCTGATCCGCGATTACTAGCGATTCCAGCTTCACGTAGTCGAGTTGCAGACTACGATCCGGACTACGATGCATTTTCTGAGATTTGCTCCCCCTCGCGGGTTGGCAACCCTCTGTATGCACCATTGTATGACGTGTGAAGCCCTACCCATAAGGGCCATGAGGACTTGACGTCATCCCCACCTTCCTCCGGTTTGTCACCGGCAGTCTCTTTAGAGTGCTCTTGCGTAGCAACTAAAGACAAGGGTTGCGCTCGTTGCGGGACTTAACCCAACATCTCACGACACGAGCTGACGACAGCCATGCAGCACCTGTGTTCACTTTCTCTTACGAGCACCTAATGTATCTCTACTTCGTTAGTGACATGTCAAGGGTAGGTAAGGTTTTTCGCGTTGCATCGAATTAATCCACATCATCCACCGCTTGTGCGGGTCCCCGTCAATTCCTTTGAGTTTTAATCTTGCGACCGTACTCCCCAGGCGGCTGACTTCACGCGTTAGCTACGTTACTCAGGATGTAAATCCCGAACAACTAGTCAGCATCGTTTAGGGCGTGGACTACCAGGGTATCTAATCCTGTTTGCTCCCCACGCTTTCGTGCATGAGCGTCAGTGTTATCCCAGGGGGCTGCCTTCGCCATTGGTATTCCTCCACATATCTACGCATTTCACTGCTACACGTGGAATTCTACCCCCCTCTGACACACTCTAGCTATACAGTCACAGGCGCCATTCCCAGGTTAAGCCCGGGGATTTCACGCCTGTCTTGTATAACCGCCTGCGCACGCTTTACGCCCAGTAATTCCGATTAACGCTCGCACCCTACGTATTACCGCGGCTGCTGGCACGTAGTTAGCCGGTGCTTATTCTTCAGGTACCGTCATTCCCGGACTGTGTTAGAGCCGGTGTTTCTTCCCTGACAAAAGAGCTTTACAACCCGAAGGCCTTCTTCACTCACGCGGCATTGCTGGATCAGGGTTGCCCCCATTGTCCAAAATTCCCCACTGCTGCCTCCCGTAGGAGTCTGGGCCGTGTCTCAGTCCCAGTGTGGCTGATCGTCCTCTCAGACCAGCTACTGATCGTCGCCTTGGTGGGCTTTTACCCCACCAACAAGCTAATCAGGCATCGGCCGCTCTAATCGCGCGAGGTCTTTCGATCCCCCGCTTTCCCCCTCAGGGCGTATGCGGTATTAGCACAGCTTTCGCTGCGTTATCCCCCACGATAAGGTACGTTCCGATGTATTACTCACCCGTTCGCCACTCGCCACCAGGTGCAAGCACCCGTGCTGCCGTTCGACTTGCATGTGTAAGGCATGCCGCCAGCGTTCAATCTGAGCCAGGATCAAACTCTTCAGTTCAATTCCTGTGATCCTTGCGGATCGTCGCACTCATTCAAGAAATTGACTTGGTAATAAAACCAAATCTTTTTACTGTCTATGAGTACTATTTGTTTACATCTGTCCCGAAGGACTGGATGCTTTCGCCTAGTACCCACAATTATCGGTTGACTAATTTTTAAAGAGGGCTGAATCGTTTTTCAAAAACATTCAGCGAAGAAGCGAGACTATGACATACCCGAATAGGGTTGTCAACACCTTCCGCACTCTTTTTCCTAAAAAAGCGGAAGTTTTTTCTGACATTGAAAATAAATGCAATGAAATCAATGGGATAAATTTTAAAAAAAATTGGCTCTTTTTAAAAAAATTTGAGTTTTTGGAAGATTTTTGTGAGGGAGAAAAACCCAAAACCGCATTTTCGATGCTGTATTTGCATATAAGCCACACCCTAGGGAAAACCCTGAAACTTTTCATTAATTCTGCTAAAATGTTGCTATGCACACTAAATTAGCGAGCAAGCACTTACCCCTTAAGCCCTATTTGGCTGGGCAAGCTGTTCCTGTGCGTGAACTCCATGCAGGACATAGGGAAGAAATTCTGCAGCACTTTCTACAGCTTGACGACGAAGATCGTCGCTTACGTTTCGGCACCCAAACACCAGATGAAGTGATTCGCAGCTATGTAGCGGGTCTAAATTTCAACAAAGACGCTATTTTTGGAATCTTTGATTTAAATTTAAAGCTCATTGGTATGGCGCACCTGGCGTATCTGCCTCATGTTAAAGGCAAAACCCGATCTGCGGAATTTGGTGTCTCTGTTTTGCCAGAAGGGCGAGCACAAGGCCTTGGCACTGCGCTCTTACAACGCTCAGCGGTTCATTCACGCAATACGCGCGTTGAAATCCTTTATGTTCATTGCCTGTCAAATAACAAAGCAATGATGCATTTGGCACAAAAAGCCGGAATGGCCGTTGAATATGCTTACGGCGATGCAGATGCCTATCTAAAATTGCCTCCAGCAAGCCCTGCAACCATTGTTCAAGAAGCTGCAAATGAACAGTGGGCAGACCTAGATTACGCATGGAAAGCAAACCTCAAGCGCTCAAATCAAGCCTGGTGGTGGTTCTTGGGTCGACCAGGGCTTGCACCCTAGTTACTTTTAGTTACTAGCTGGAGCGCCCCGCAGTATCCAGCCTGTCAATAGCGATAGATCAGCATCACTTAATTTCGCATTCGCGGGCATGGGCACCACACCCCACGAACCAGCACCGCCCTTAGCAATTTTATTTTTCAAAAATGCTTGTGCATTCGAATGACTTTGATATTTTTGTGCGACCGATTCAAAGCTAGGCCCAACAATTTTTTTGTTGACTGCATGACAGCCTAAGCAGGCATTTTGTTTGGCAACAGCATATGCTTTTTGATCTTCATTGCTTGCGTATGCTTTTTGCAAAAACAGCACGAATGCTGCGCATGAAAGCAGCATACGAATACATTTACTCCACGTGTACATCAATTCTTTTCAGAAAAAAAATTATTGGTATTTAGGCGGGCTGTCAGGTTGTGATTGATCTGCCTTGCCTTGTTTTTCTAGGCGGACTTTTTCAGCCTCAGAAATGATATCAAAGTAGACATAAACATTTTTTACGCCGCTCGCATTGCTAGCAATTTTCTTTGCTAGGTCCGCCTCGTTCTGAGTCAAGATTCCCAACAAATAAATACTGCTTCCTTCGGCAACAATGTCCATTGAATTTGATGGCAATTTTTCTGTGAAGATCATTTGTGTCTTGATCTTAGATTCTAAGTAAGAGTCGTTAGCACGTTCTGAGTAACTGCTATTAGGGCCAACGACTAATTCGTTATAGACAGAGCGCACATTCTTCATTGCCTTCACATAAGCGCCGGCCTCATTCTTGATGTCAGCATCTTTCGCTTCACCAGTAAGCAATACTTTTTGATTAAATGAGGCAACATTGATATGGGCGTTATCTCCAAAACGTTTACTTAAAGCACTGCTCGCCTCCAACTCAATACCTTTATCAATTGCTTGCACACCCGGACTGCGACGATCAGCCATCACCGCTGCACCCGCTGTAACACCTCCAATTGCGATCACGGCGCAAGCAGATAATTGTGCGGCTATGGTAATTACGAAGAATAATTTAAGAAAGGCGCGTGTGTGCATTTGTAAAATTTCTAAAATGGATTGAAAAAATATTTAGTCGTATAAAACGTGATCAACACCATCGCACAGACCATGCAATAAAACCAAATGGGTTTCTTGAATGCGTGCAGTGCGTGTAGATGGAACGCACAAATGAACATCATCTTGATCTAAGAGCGTGGCAATTTTTCCGCCGCCGTTGCCAGTAAATGCAATGATCTTGATGCCAATTTTCTTGGCTGCCTCGATTGCCTTAACTACATTCTTAGAATTTCCTGAGGTTGAAATTCCTAAAAGAATGTCGCCTTTTTTTCCAAGGCCGCGGACTTGCTTACTAAAAATGTCGTCATAGCTGTAATCATTTCCAACTGCCGTCAAAATCGATGAGTCTGTTGTCAGCGCAATAGCCGCTAACTCTTCACGCTCTCGCTCGAATCGACCAATCAGCTCAGCAGCAAAATGCTGGGCATCTGCAGCAGACCCACCATTGCCGCACGCCATCACTTTACCGCCAGAACGCAAGCATTCCGCAATTGCTAAAACTCCGCGAGCAACTGATTCTGGGAGAACCTTCTCCGCCTCTTGCTTAACGGCGATGCTGTCTAAAAAATGCTGGGATGCGCGCTGCCGTAAACGCTCAATAGTGTCTTTATCCATAGCAATATTATGCGCCAAAGTAGTTGTAATTTCTAAAGCAACGTATCCTCTTACCTATGATGAATCTTACGCAGAAGATAGCCCCATGGAAATAGGCTCATTTGATTTTTTGAAACAGCAGGATTTGCCTGCTGGAGCCCTATACATGGTCGCAACACCCATTGGTAACTTGGGTGATATCACCTTGCGCGCATTACATGTATTGAATGCGGTTGACGGTATTGCCTGTGAAGACACTAGGCACAGTGCGGCACTGTTACAGCAATTCGGCATTCATAAAAAATGCTTGGCCTTACATGAGCACAACGAAGTAGGGGGCGCCCAAACCGTCATTCAGTCTCTGAATAAGGGTCAACGCTGGGCCTATATTTCAGATGCAGGCACTCCAGGCGTATCTGATCCTGGCGCACGTCTAGTACACGAAGTTCAAAAGGCAGGTTTTCGGGTAATCCCTGTTCCGGGCGCAAGCGCAGTCTCTTGTGCGATCTCTGCATCAGGCTCGGTCATGCTGAACTCAGAAGGGCGCTTTCAATTTTTAGGTTTTTGGCCGTACAAAACTAAAGAGCGAGATGCTTGGCTGCAGGATATCTCTACAAGCAAAAAAACCAGTATCTTTTTTGAATCACCGCATCACATTCGCGAAACACTATTAATACTTGCAAATGCACTCGAGGCCGATCGTCAGGTGTTTATTTGTCGTGAATTAACCAAAAAATTTGAACAGCTTGCTGCGCTTCAGGCGGGTGAAATTGCCACATGGTTAGAAAACGCAGAAAGCCTCAAGGGAGAGTTTGTCATTCTTGTTGCGGCTCGCCAAGCCAGCCCTGATGAGCCTCTAGAGCAAGCGTCACTGATGTTGTGGGCAAGTGCTTTGAGTCCCCACTTAGGCAGCAAAGAAATTGCAGCCGTACTATCTCAAGTCTTAGGTCTTAGCAAAAAAGAGGCTTATCAAATTGCTTTGGATGCGAAAGAAGCTAAAGATTAGGAATAAAAAAGCTGGCATATAGCCAGCTTTTTTTGAACACTAAAAGTGTTTATTTGGCATCCGGAGCTTTAGGATCTGCTGGAGCGCTCGCATCTTGCACATTTAACTGCGCAACTGGCTTAATCAATTCATCTGCAGAAGCTGTTGAATCGCCACGTTTACCGTTGTTCACAAACACCATTAACAACAAAATAATGATCAGGGGCACAAAAAAGCTGGCAAACACCATGATGATTAGTTGTTTTGGGGACTTAATTAGATTTCCGTGCTCATTGCTCATAGGAATTTATCTTTTGACGGGTTTTAGGGTTGTTTTGACGAGATTATAACTAGAGAGTAGGGGCTTAGGCACTTACAATAGAGGGGTAAGCAGTTTTCGCGAGCGCCCGTAGCTCAGTGGATAGAGTATTGGCCTCCGAAGCCAAGGGTCGCAGGTTCGATTCCTGCCGGGCGCACCAAAACAAAAGGGGTTTTTGACCTACGTCATGCATAAAAAAACAAAACCCACTATCATTTGGTTCTAACTTATTGATTCTTATCGTGTCTACACATCTAAATTCAGCCCTTTCAGAGCCATCCCTGACTAATCCCCTCCCTCCAGAGGCACCATTGCCACACCGAAAAATTATTCGGAGCTGGTTAATTCCGATGGCACAAGGTGAGACAGGGCGCGCCATCATGCTTCTCATCGTTGATGCCTGCTTATGGCTTGCTTGCATTGCAGGAACCGTGTTTGTTGAAAACCTGCTGCTAAAAATCATTTTTGGACTTGTTGCTGGTTTTGTAACGGGCCGCATCTTTATTTTGGGTCACGATGCTTGCCATCAAAGCTTTACACCGAATCGCGAACTCAACAAAGTTCTAGGTCGCATAGCATTTCTGCCATCACTCACACCATATAGCCTGTGGGATGTAGGCCATAACGTGGTGCATCACGGACAAACCAACTTAAAAGGTTTTGACTTTGTTTGGGCGCCTTTGTCCAAAGCAGAGTATGACGCCCTCCCTGCATGGCGCAAGGCCCTAGAGCGCCTCTATCGTAGCGGTTGGGGACCTGTTTTCTATTACCTTATTGAAATTTGGTGGAGACGCGAGTACTTTCCGAATGCCAAAAATAAGCCGGGCGATCGTCCGATCTTCTTAAAAGATAACTTACTGGTTACTGCCTTCGCGATTGTTTGGATTGGCTGCCTTATCGCTGGCGCTATCGCAACTGGCCAATCAGTTTGGCTTGGACTCATTACAGGCTTTGCAGTGCCCTTCTTGTTTTGGAACGGCATGATTGGATTTGTGGTCTACGTTCACCACACCCATCCATCAGTATCTTGGTATGACAAAAAGTCTGAATGGCTACGCGCCCAGCCTTTTGTATCAACCACCGTGCACCTGACTTTTAACTGGATTTGGGGTTCTTTGATGCACCACATCATGGAGCATACTGCCCATCACGTCGATATGAGCGTTCCCCTCTATCGCCTCCAAGAAGCCCAAAATACCCTTGAAACCATCCTTCCAGAGCGTATTTTTGTCCAAAAGTTCTCTTGGGACTGGTATTTCGATACTGCTCGCAAGTGCAAACTCTATGACTTTGAAAATAAGGCTTGGCTCGATTTTGATGGCAATAAAACGGCTGAATCGGTCAAAGTTGTCCTGAGCCCAGCCCCAGCGGGACAAAACGGGTAAAATAGATCTTCTGTACAAGATTTGCCTTACCCGGATTGCCCATGACTACCTCGACTCCAGCCCCTACCCAAGAAACCTCACAGAGCCTTAAATTTTGCTCTTCTTGCAGTCGGGAAAAACGACTTGAAGGTGGCACATGGATTCCAACGAGCAATCGTAAGCAACGCTGGATTTGTGCTAGCTGCTTATACAATCGCACACATCGCACCGGCTCAGCCAAAGCCTAATTTGCAGCGAGCGCACATGAGCGCTCTCAACTGTATTGGTATTTGTTTCAATCCTTATTGAAATACCCATCGTGAATACTCAAGACAAATTTAAGTTTGCACAAACTCATGAGTGGGCTGACCCGGAAGATGATGGCCTGGTATGGGTTGGCATTAGTCATCACGCTCAAGAAGCCCTAGGTGATGTGATGTTCTTTCAAGCGCCTAAGTTGGGTCAACAAGTAAAGCAAGGTGAAGCGATTGCTGTGATTGAATCCGTAAAAGCTGCCAGCGATATTCATGCGCCCATTAGCGGCGAAATTGTTGAGCTTAACGAGCAAGTTGACGTATCACCAGAGTTGGTCAATGAAAAACCGTATGCAGTATGGTTATTTAAAATCAAGCCGGCATCTGACGAAAGCCTTGCAGCAGACTTCAATCAACTCTTGAGTTTGGATCAATACACCTCTGGGCCAGGAGCCTGAGCGTTAAATTGAAATTGGGTCTCGCTCAATCAACCAGCGAATACGCTCCACCTTGCTAATTCGCCCCTGCGAGCCGTCTCGTAAATCAAGATCAATCGCCTCCAGTACGTCCTGTAATTGCCTACGATCATCTGACTCCACCACTAGTTGAGCGCGCTCTACTCCAGCAACTCGCACCATGCTTTTTGGAACAGGGTCATAAACTCGCAATCTAGATGCAATAAGGCCTCGAGCTTTTAATCGGCCTTTTAGATTAGTTAAAAATTGGATGGCTTTATCTAAGCTCTTTGCTTCTGCATGAACAAGGCCTTGGTATGAGAATGGGGGCAATTTAGCTTCATCCCGCTCACTAGCAATATGGGATAAAAATCCATCGACATCATGACGTAATAAATATTGAAAAACGGCTGATTCGGGGAACTGCGTTTCTATATAAATGTCTCCACTGACTTCACCATCTTTACTTGCTCTGCCAGCCCGTCCTGCAACCTGAACAAGCTGTGCAAATAATCTTTCGGCCGCACGAAAGTCTTGAGAAAAAAGCCGGCTATCTGCATCTAACACTGCGACTAATCCAATGTTTTGATAGTCGTGACCTTTGGCAATCATTTGGGTACCAACCACGATATCCACATTGCCATCATGAATTTCTTGGAATAGCTCTTCTGCGCCTTTACCTCTTCGACTGGAGTCTGTATCAACCCTCAGCACTCTCGCGCTTGGCCAGACCTCTTCAATAGCATCCTCAAGCTTTTGAGTCCCTTGTCCGAGCGCCTTTAAATCGGCATTCCCGCAATCGGGGCAATGACCGGGAATTTGCTTTACAAGACCACAATGATGGCAGCTCAATAGTGGCTTTCTGCTTAAAGCTCCAGCCTTATGCATCACCATATAAGAACTGCACTGCTGGCATTTTGATAGCCAGGAGCAAGCGCTACAACTCAATACCGGTGCATAGCCTCGGCGGTTAATTAATACGAGGCTTTGTTTTTTATCTTGCAGATTTCTATTAATTGCATTCACTAGCGGCTTACTTAGTGAAATTTTGGCTATAGGCTTATCTTGATCTCCAGGGCTAAATTGATTTTGTGGATCTCGCATATTAATTAAATGCACTTTTGGCAAACCAGCACCTTGGGCTCGCTGATCCAGGCGAAGATGTTGATAGCGCCCCGATTTAGCAGCCATCCAGGTTTCAAGCGATGGTGTTGCCGAAGACAGTAGTATTGGAATCTTTAAATCATGCGCGCGCCAGACTGCCAAATCTCTAGCAGAGTAACGGATTCCATCTTGTTGCTTATAGGATGGGTCATGCTCTTCGTCAACAACGATGGCCCGAAGGTTTGGTATCGGTGTCAACGCTGCCAAGCGTGTGCCCAATATAATTTTTGCTTTGCCGGTTACCGCCTCAAACCATGCAATACCCCGTTTCTTCTCGCTGACGCCGCTATGCAGTACAACCATTTTCTTATCTGGAAAATATGCGCGTACTCTGCGCTCTAATTGAGGCGTTAGGTTAATTTCTGGCACTAAGATGAGCGCTTGGGCATCTTCGTCTTTGAGCGCAGTACTCAACCAATTTAAAAATACTGCTGTTTTTCCACTTCCGGTTTGGCCTTGAAGTAGGGCAGCCTTAAATTCGCCATCAGCCAAATTGGCTCGCAAGGTTTTTAATGCAGACTCTTGGGCTTCGTTTAATTCGGATTCGCTAATAAATCCTTCGCTACGCTTAAGTTCTTCATTTTTCTTTTTCTTTATTTTTTTGGATTCGCTTGGCGCAAGCTTCTCGATATTTTTTTGCCAGCCTGCCGGCGTTTTCCACATCTTTGGAATAGTGGGAATGATGGTTTCACCTAGCCCATGAATGTAATACTGGCTTGCAAAGCCCATTAGCCTCAATGCCGAGGAATCTAACGGAGGAAGTGGCGCTGCCTGAATTACGCTCTTTAATTTATTTATTTCAAAATCAGAGTGAGTACTTACTTTTATAACTACTCCCACCAAAGTTGAGCGCCCAAAGGGTACCTCGACGATGTGACCAATCTCTGGGGATAGCCCAAGAGCCTGAGGATCCCACAAGTAATCAAAGCCCTGAGCCAAGGGCTTATCGATAACTACTTGAACCACTATCGGTGAAGGCATTTTTTACTTCAATCTTCTATTTTGCTTGTGGATAAGTCTGTGGATATCATCCAATGATTCTGATTTATAAGCTAATTTAACAGCGATCTATTTCTGCACTCTTTTTGAGCTTTTTTGATATTTATTATATAAATCAGTAACTTATAGTGCTTTTCGAAAGTTAATGTTTACCTTTATTCGCAATCCTCATGAATTTTGAATTTCCCAGCTGTCTGTGCATAACTTTCATGAAAAATTTCAGACTAAGTTAGCAAACACTTGGGATTATTGCTTTGATCTAAGTGCTCGCGATCTCTCAATCACTGTTTCAGCTAGTGCGGTCACACTTTCAGGAGGGGTAAATTGAGAAATTCCATGCCCCAAATTAAAGACATGTCCATCAAGTGGATGCAAGCCTAGTTTTAGGCTTGGAGCGCCGGCCAAATCTTCAAGCAAGAGGTTTGCCTGCTGGGCAATCTGTTTTGGCTCAGAAAACAGAATAAGGGGGTCCAGGTTACCCTGCAGGGCCAAAGGCTTGCCTAATTCAAGCAATTGTTTACGAGCGCGGCTAAGCGATATCGTCCAGTCAATTGCAATGACATCGGCACCTACTTGGGCCATATCGTTTAACCAAATCGCACCGCCTTTGGTAAACATGATCACAGGAATTTCTCTGCCTTCATATTCACGCGGCAATAGCGCGATCACTTTTTGCATAGAAGCTAAAGACATCTTTTGATACCAACCATCTGGAAGCATTCCTCCCCATGTATCAAAAATCATGAGCGCTTGTGCACCAGCTTTTACTTGCTCAGTTAAATACATTGCAACGGACTGAGCATTGATATCCAAAATATGTTGCAAGAGGTCAGGGCGACTAAACATCATGGTTTTAGCATGACGAAAATCATCCGAGCTAGAACCATCAATCATGTAACACGCCAATGTCCATGGGCTCCCAGAGAAGCCAATCAGTGGAACGCGTTGCTTACCATCTTGAATCAGCGCTTTACGAATTTCTGATACGGCATCAAATACATACTTGAGCTCGCCCATATCAGCAACGCGTAATTTTTTAACCTCATCCTCTGTACGCAAAGGGCGGTCAAAACTCGGTCCTTCTCCAGTGGTAAATTTGAGGCCCAATCCCATTGCATCTGGGATAGTCAAAATATCAGAAAACAAAATCGCTGCATCTAATGGATAGCGATCCAAAGGTTGAAGTGTTACTTCAGTGGCGTATGCAGGATTTTTTGCGAGCCCCAAAAAACTTCCCGCCTTAGCGCGAGTGGCGTTGTATTCAGGGAGATAGCGACCGGCTTGGCGCATGAGCCAAAGCGGTGTTTGATCAACCGCTTCGCCCAGGCAGGCCTTTAAAAACCGATCATTTAACAACAAGGAGATGACCGGTTTTTACTTTTTACGACGGAAACGGGCAATTGCAGCCAGCTGCGCAGCGGCCATTGCAAACTCAGATTGGGCCAGGGCCAAATCAAAGTCAGTGCCACGATTTTGCATGGCCTCTTCTGCACGTTTCTTTGCTTCTAATGCTTTAGCTTCATCGAGATCGTGACCACGAATAGCTGTGTCAGCCAATACAGTAACGCGATCTGGCTGAACTTCTAGGTAGCCGCCCGCAACAAACACAAACTCTTCGTCGCCATCCGCTTTTTCAATACGAACAGAGCCCGGACGAATACGTGTAATGAGTGGGGTGTGGCCACGCAAAATACCGAGCTCACCACTTTCACCTGGAAGGGCTACAAACTTAGCCTCTCCACTAAAAATGGACTGCTCGGCACTCACTACGTCGACATGTATGCTTGACATAATTTCCCTAGATTGAAGCGATTAAAGCTTCTTCGCCTTCTCAATGGCTTCATCAATTGAACCCACCATGTAGAACGCTTGCTCAGGCAAGTGATCCAACTCACCGCTACAAATCATCTTGAAGCCGCGGATGGTTTCTTTTAATGGCACATATTTACCTGGTGAACCAGTAAACACCTCTGCAACGTGGAAAGGCTGTGACAAGAAACGTTGAATCTTACGAGCACGTGATACAGCCAATTTGTCTTCTGGTGACAATTCATCCATACCCAAAATCGCAATAATGTCGCGCAATTCTTTGTAGCGTTGCAATGTCATCTGCACATCACGAGCAACTTCATAGTGCTCTTGACCAACCACTTGTGGGTCGAGCTGACGGCTAGTTGAATCCAATGGATCAACCGCTGGGTAAATACCCAATGCAGCGATGTCACGTGACAACACAACTGTGGAGTCTAAGTGCAAGAAGGTTGTCGCTGGAGACGGGTCGGTCAAGTCATCTGCAGGAACGTAAACGGCCTGAATAGAGGTAACGGAACCGGTCTTTGTAGAGGTAATACGCTCTTGTAACTTACCCATCTCTTCAGCCAATGTAGGCTGGTAACCCACAGCAGAAGGCATACGACCGAGCAACGCAGAAACTTCAGTACCAGCCAATGTATAGCGGTAGATGTTGTCAACGAAGAACAAAATGTCACGACCTTCGTCACGGAATGCTTCTGCCATTGTCAAACCAGTCAAGGCAACGCGCAAACGATTACCAGGAGGCTCGTTCATCTGACCAAACACCATTGCTACTTTGTCAATAACGTTAGATTCTTTCATCTCGTGGTAGAAGTCATTACCTTCACGAGTACGCTCACCAACACCAGCGAACACTGACAAACCAGAGTGTTGCTTAGCGATGTTGTTAATCAATTCCATCATGTTCACGGTCTTACCAACACCCGCGCCACCGAACAAGCCAACCTTACCGCCTTTAGCAAACGGGCAAACTAAGTCGATAACCTTAATACCGGTCTCTAACAAGTCAACAGAAGGTGAAAGCTCATCAAACTTTGGTGCTGGCTGGTGAATAGCGCGACGCTCTTCAGTAGCAATCGGACCTGCATCATCAATTGGGCGACCCAAAACGTCCATAATGCGGCCCAAAGTCGCTGGCCCAACAGGAACAGAAATTGGCTTACCTGTAGATTTCACTTCCATGCCACGACGCAGACCATCGCTTGCGCCCATAGCAATCGCGCGAACTACGCCATCACCAATTTGTTGCTGAACTTCAAAGGTCAAACCTTTTTCAGCAAATGATTTTTCACCGCTATCAACTAATGTCAACGCATCATAAATGTTTGGCATTTTGTC
Source organism: Polynucleobacter sp. MWH-Svant-W18 (assembly GCF_018687495.1). Taxonomy (NCBI): domain Bacteria; kingdom Pseudomonadati; phylum Pseudomonadota; class Betaproteobacteria; order Burkholderiales; family Burkholderiaceae; genus Polynucleobacter; species Polynucleobacter sp. MWH-Svant-W18. The sequence continues at coordinate 21,427 of NZ_CP061293.1, read as the reverse complement.
GCGTGGGAACTGAATGTCCACAACAGGACCGATACATTGCACGATATTTCCGTTACTCATCGCTTTCTCCGCTTTTAATTCCTAAATTCTTTCGTATTTCTAATATGCAGACCGCTTAAACCGCAGCCGCTCCACCAACAATTTCTGACAACTCTTTGGTAATAGCAGCCTGTCGTGTTTTGTTGTAATCCAATTGCAATTCACCGATCACGTTCTTCGCGTTATCTGAAGCGGCCTTCATTGAGACCATGCGCGCAGATTGCTCAGAAGCCATATTTTCAGCAACCGCTTGATAAATCATTGCTTCCACATAACGCTTTAAAAGGCCATTCAAAATAGACTCTGCGTCCGGCTCGTAAATATAGTCCCAAGATGGTCCTGATTTATCTTCAGGAGTCAGATCAGCTGGCTCCAAAGGCAACAGCTTTTCTAAAACCGGCTCTTGTTTCATTGCATTTACAAAGCGGGTGTATGCCAAATACACTGCATCAATTTCACCGCGCTCAAACGCCTCTAACTGGGCGGTAATTGCGCCAATCAAAACATCCAAATGCGGTGTATCGCCAATTTGAATGGTCTGAGAAATCAACTTCGCTTTTGAGCGATTCAAAAATTGCAGGCCTTTTGAACCAATTGCGGTATACGCAACCTCAATATTTTTTTCTTGAAAATCGCGCACTTGGTTAGCAATCAAACGCAAAACGTTGGTATTCAATCCACCGCATAAGCCTTTGTCTGTTGTTACCAAAATCGTGCCGGCCTTCTTAACCTCGCGAGTTGCCATATAAGCAGGGCGGAACTCAGGATTGGCTTTAGAAAGGTTGGCAACAATCTCACGAATTTTTTCAGCGTATGGACGCGCATTGCGCATACGCTCCTGGGCGCGACGCATCTTGGATGCGGCGACCATTTCCATTGCCTTCGTGATCTTGCGCGTGTTTTGCACGCTCTTGATCTTAGATCGTATCTCTTTTGTGCTTGCCATGATTTATGCGAACCCTCTTAGAAAGAGGCAGAACGCTTGTAATCCTCAATCGCAGCGCGCAAAGCAGCTTCGTCATCTTTGCTCAAGTCTTTGGTCTCTTCGATACGTCCAACCAAGTCAGCGTACTTAGATTTCAAATGATCTTGCAAACCTTTTTCGAAGGCCAATACGTTCTTTACTTCGAGGTCATCGAAGTAACCGTTATTCACGGCGTAGAGTGAAGCAGCCATTTCCCAAACTTGGAGTGGCTTGTATTGAGCTTGCTTACACAATTCAGTAACACGGCGACCACGCTCAAGTTGCTTGCGGGTTGCTTCATCAAGATCAGAAGCGAACTGAGCAAATGCTGCTAATTCACGATATTGCGCCAAGTCGGTACGAATACCGCCAGACAATTTCTTAATCACTTTAGTTTGTGCAGCACCGCCAACGCGGGAAACAGAAATACCGGCGTTAATCGCAGGACGTACGCCAGCGTTAAACAAGTCAGTTTCCAAGAAGATCTGACCGTCAGTAATCGAAATCACGTTGGTTGGAACGAATGCAGAAACGTCACCAGCTTGAGTTTCAATAATTGGCAATGCAGTCAATGAACCTGTTTTGCCTTTTACTGCACCGTTGGTGAACTTCTCAACGTACTCAGCATTTACGCGAGCAGCGCGCTCGAGCAAGCGTGAGTGGAGGTAGAACACGTCGCCAGGATAAGCTTCGCGGCCTGGTGGGCGGCGGAGCAACAAGGAGATTTGACGATAAGCAACCGCTTGCTTGGTCAAGTCATCGTAAACAATCAAAGCATCTTCACCGCGGTCGCGGAAGTATTCGCCCATGGTGCAACCAGCGTATGCAGAAAGATATTGCATCGCTGCAGATTCAGAAGCACTTGCTGCCACAACCACGGTGTAATCCATCGCGCCCAATTCTGTGAGCTTGCGAACAACGTTTGCAATCGTAGAAGCTTTTTGACCAATCGCTACATAAACGCAATAAACGCCTTTACCTTTTTGGTTAATGATCGCGTCAACCGCAACTGCTGTCTTACCAGTTTGACGGTCACCAATGATCAACTCACGCTGACCACGGCCAATTGGAACCATCGCATCAATCGCCTTCAAACCAGTTTGTACTGGCTGGCTAACAGATTGACGGGCGATAACGCCAGGAGCGACTTTTTCAATGAAGTCAGTTAACTTGGTGTTGATTGGGCCTTTGCCATCAATTGGCTGACCCAATGCATTTACAACGCGACCTAGCAACTCTGGTCCAACTGGAACTTCCAAAATGCGGCCAGTACATTTCACTGGATCGCCTTCTTTAATGTGGGTGTATTCACCCAACACTACGGCACCAACAGAATCGCGCTCAAGGTTCAAGGCGAGGCCGATGGTGTTGTTAGGAAACTCCAACATTTCGCCCTGCATCACACCAGACAAACCATGTACGCGGCAAATACCGTCGGTCACTGAAATTACAGTGCCTTCGTTGCGAACTTGGGAGTCAACGCCCATTTCGCTAATTCGGCTTTTGATCAGTTCGCTGATCTCGGAAGGGTTGAGTTGCATTACTTACTCCTGGGTCTTATTTCGTATGTTCTTAATAGGGATAACTTATGCGCCAAGACTTGCTTGCATTTGAGCTAACTGTGCCTTCACAGAACTATCCATTACTTCATCACCAACTTGAATGCGGACACCGCCAATCAATGCTGGATCAACTTGAATAGTTGGGCGCAATTCTTTACCCCCAAAGCGCTTCTTCAAACTTGACAACAAATCTTTAAGTGCAGAACCCTCTAAAGGGAATGCACTGGTAATCATTACTTCTGCTGCACCTTCGCTCTTGTCCTTCATTGCCTCAAATTGATGTGCAATTTCTGGAACGGCAGCCAAGCGGTGATTTTGATTCACAAGATTCAAAAAGCTTGCAATCTTAGGATCAAGTTTGCTCTTCACCATGCCAGACAACAACTTGCTCAAATCATCAGCAGATACTTTTGGGTTGTTTGATAAAGCAGCAACTTCCGGCAAAGCAGCAAGCTGAGCCAATTCGTTTAATTGCTCCAAACAACTAGCAAGCTCAGATGGCTTGGCACTTTGAAACAGCGCTTCGGCGTAAGGACGTGCAATTGTGGCTAATTCAGCCATATCAAAGTTCTGCCTTTAATTGATCAAGTAATTGGCCGTGCGCTTTTGCATCAACCTCGCGACGCAAAATTTGCTCAGCGCCCTTAACAGCAAGTACAGCTACTTCGGCACGCAATACTTCGCGTGCTCGGGTAACTTGCTGGTCTGCATCTTGCTTTGCTTGAGAAATGATGCGCGCTGCTTCAGCTTGTGCGTTAGCACGAATTTCATCGGCCGACATTTGTGCACGTTTTTCAGCTTCAGCAACTCGTTGAACACCTTCTTGGCGTGCTTTAGTTAATTCTTGCTCTGCTTCGTTGCTTGCCAATGCGAGTGCTTCTTTTCCGCGCTCGGCAGCAGCCAAGCCATCGGCAATTTTGCTTGAACGCTCATCTAACGCCTTAACTAGCGGTGGCCACACAAAACGTGCAACAACCCACCATAAGACGAAGAAAACGATCATTTGCGCGAATAGGGTCGCGTTCAGATTCACGATATTCCTTTCAGTATTGTTGAGAACAGTTGGATGACCTGATGGTCATCCACGCCAAAACAATTACTTAATAACTGCGAGCAGTGGGTTTGCGAAAGCAAACAACATTGCAACACCAACGCCGATCAAGAAAGCCGCGTCGATCAAACCAGCCAAAAGGAACATCTTAGTTTGGAGTGGCTCCATCAATTCTGGTTGACGTGCACAAGCTTCGATGTATTTACCACCCATCAATGCGATACCCAAACAAGCGCCGATCGCGCCGAGGCCGATGATGATGCCGATACAGATAGCTGTTGAACCTTGAATAGTTGCGAGAAATGCTTGCATGTTGCTGACTCCTGAAGTTAAAGAGATAAGTTAAAAATAAAAATCTTAGTGATGGCTATGCGCCTGCCCGATGTAAACCAAGGTCAACATCATGAAAATAAAGGCTTGCAACAAAATAACCAAAATGTGGAAGATGGCCCAAGCTGATCCAGCAATAACGTGACCCACCAATCCAAACAGGGATAAATCAAAACTAAATGTCCATACGCTACCGAGCAATGCGATCAATAAGAAGACCAGTTCACCCGCATACATATTGCCGAAAAGTCGCATTCCTAATGAAACGCCTTTAGCAAGATATTCGATGATGTTCAAAGCAAGGTTAAATGGGGCCAAGTACCACTTCGCGCCAAACGGGGCAGAAATCAGCTCGTGCAAGAAACCGCCAAAACCCTTGACCTTGAAACTGTAATAAAACACAAGCAGCAATACAGAAAGCGACAAACCCATGGTGGCATTGAGATCTGTCGTTGGTACAACCTTGTGATGAGGCACATGTACACCGAAACTCTCAATGAATTGATTTACACCTAACACCCAATCCACTGGAATTAAGTCCAAGGTATTGAGGAGGATGATCCAAAAGAATACGAAAAGGGCGAGTGGCGCAATAAATGAACGGTCGCCATGAACAATGCTTTTGGATTGTGTCTCAGCCATTTCCACCATCATTTCAATGAAACACTGGAAACGACCTGGCACACCCGGGGTTGCGCGACGCGCTGCGATTAACAAAATGAATACAGCGAGCAAACCCATAAGGGAGGCCCAAAAAATAGTATCTAAATTGATGATGCTGAAATCGATGATGGATGTCTGTGCTCCACCACTATTGTTGAGGTTTTGTAAATGCTCAGAAATGTACGCTGTCGGCGTCATTGGCTCGGCTGCCCCGTGGGCTTGGTTTACTTCGCTAGACATCTCTTAACTAGTCCTTTGTTTCAATCACAATTTTCACTTCTTAACGCCACAACCACGCTAGCCATACGCACTTCAAGGCAAGCAGATAAGTCACCAGCAAAGGGACCCAAAGCACGCCAGGGAAAGAATATGCAATCCCTACAAACAACATCAGACTCACGACAATTTTGATAAATTCGCCTGAAACTAATGCCGCCAAAAATCTTCCTGGATTCAATCTTTGCGATTTTTTTGCCAGCTCTAGTCTTGTTAAAAACAATGCTGTAGGCAAGACGCTAATTAAACCACCTAAAAACGCCGACTGAGTATAAAGGCTTACCCCTACCGGCCCCCCAAAAATTGACCAAACCACCATACTGACTGCCGTAACAGCGATTTGGACTAAAACAATTTTCCAAGGGGAGAGGGCGGGGTACTTTGTTGCGTTGCTTTGCTGCAGCGCAATCATTTCCTCTTTACTGATTGCCCGATACACCTCTTCTTCGGGCTCATCCCATTCATTTACCTCGGAAAATTGATTTTTTGTAGGAATCAATTTAGCCTCGAAAGTTTAGTGTGTGCACTGCAATATGTCAAAGGGTTTGGGGGGATATTTCTGAACAATTTAGGACTCAATACCCAACTTTTTTAATAAGGAATCAAGCTCATCAAACTGACTAAAGCCAATTCGAATCTCGCCACCCTTACCTTTGAACTTAAATTCCACGTTTAAACCAATTAAATCCGCGATTTCTTGAGAAAGGCGGCGCGTATCGGGGTCGCGACTTGGGCTGCTAGCACCAGCCTTGGATTTAGATTTTTTATCTCCAATCTGCCCGCCAGCAATAGCCAATGCTGCTGACATCTTCTCTGCTTCACGGACCGACAAGCCCTGCGCGGCGATTCTTTGGGCTAAGGCAACCTGGCTAGCCCCAGGCAATGGCAATAAGGCACGGGCATGGCCCATATCGATATCGCCCGCTAAAAGCATTGCTTGCACTGGTTTTGCGAGCTGGGCTAAGCGCAATAAATTGGTGATGGCACTGCGCGACTTGCCAACCGCCTTTGCAGCCTGCTCATGCGTAAAACCAAACTCCTCAATCAGTCGCGCCAAACCCTGCGACTCCTCGAGCGGGTTTAAATCCTCACGCTGCATGTTTTCAACCAGGGCCATCGCAGCCGCTGCCTGATCATCAGCCTCAGAGACCAATACTGGAACTTCTTTTAATCCTGCAATTGTGGCTGCGCGAAAACGGCGCTCACCAGCAATAATTTCGTACTTGCCTACGCTCACCAAGCGAACCAATAAGGGCTGCATAACGCCTTGCTCGCGAATGCTGTCGGCTAGCTCTTGAAGTGCGCCCGCCTCCATCTTTTGTCGTGGTTGATATTTACCAGCCTGTAGTGCAGTTAAGGGCAAACGATTGATTTCTGTTGAGGAATTTGCTTCCTGAGGTTTTTCCCCCAAGAGCGCCTCTAATCCTCTGCCCAAACCTTTTTTCTTGATAGCAACCATGATCTTTTATCTTCTTAAAAATTACATTTGTTTAATGCGCTCAACCATCTCGGCACCAAACTCTAAATAGGCTTTTGCACCACGCGATGACTTATCGAAAGCTACCCCAGGGAGCCCATAAGATGGGGCCTCTGCAAGGCGTACATTGCGCGGAATAATGGTCTTAAATACCTTATCTCCAAAGTGCTCGAGCAATTGATCGGAGACCTGTTGCTGCAGTGTCATGCGCGCATCAAACATCACGCGCAACAAACCGATGATGACTAAGTCGGGATTAAGATTTGCGTGAACTTGTTTGATGGTGTTCACCAAATCAGACAATCCTTCAAGCGCAAAGTATTCGCACTGCATTGGAACAATTACGCCGTTTGCTGCGCACAATCCATTGAGCGTCAATAGAGATAAAGCAGGCGGGCAGTCAATCAAAATAAAATCGTAATCGTTGGCAACTTTTGCAAGCGCGTCTTTCAGGCGAGACTCGCGTTCATCTATATCCACCAACTCAATTTCAGCGCCAGCCAAATCTCGATTTGCAGGAAGCACATCGTAAGCAGAACTTTCGCAACGTTGCGCACAATCCTTCACCGCAGCCAAACCAATCAATACTTGGTAAACGCTCTGAGTCAGATCTGCCTTTTCAACCCCAGAGCCCATAGTGGCATTGCCCTGAGGGTCTAAGTCCACCAATAGCACTCTTTGCCCAAGCCCAGCCAATCCGGCAGCTAAATTCACTGCAGTAGTGGTCTTACCAACGCCACCTTTTTGATTTGCGATACAGAATATTTTTGCCATGGGTACTTTGGATTTTGCTTAAAAGGAAGGGATGGATTTTCTCATGGGGGTCAGCACCAATAGGCGTCGCTCCGCAGAGAGATTGGGAATAACTAAGGCTTCATCAGCAAGCAACTGCCAATCATCCATAGATACATCAGCCATTTCTTCGTCAGCTCGCTTAGATTTCATTGCGAATACCAGGCCGCCCGGTTTAATTAAAGGTAGCGAGAGCTCTAAAAACCGTGCGAGGTTAGTAAATGCACGTGAAATCACTGCATCAAATTGAGCAGGTTGTTGCAACGCAACATTTTCTACTCGCTCGCTCAATACTTCTATGTTTTTAAGCTTCAGTTTGCCGCGCACATGCTGCAGAAATGCTGTCTTTTTACGGATGGCCTCAATCAGCGAAATTTGCCACTCCGGCTGAACAATCGCAATAGGAATCGCCGGCAAGCCGCCGCCCGATCCAAGATCGGCAATTTTAGGATCAGGCATTTTTAGAAAGCGTCTTAAAACAGGCAAAACTGCAATAGAATCAATGAGATGTAGTCGTACGGAGTCTTGCTCGTTCTCAATTGAGGTCAGGTTATGGACCTGATTCCAACGCCCCATTTCCTGTAAAAAAAGCTCTAAATCCGCAATATTGGCACCACTTAAATTGAGGCCTAATTCTTCTATTCCCAAAGAAAGTAGGGCCTCGGTCATGCGGTTTCTTGGGTGCGACCCAAACCCTTTTTAAGGTGCACTAAAAGCAGCGACAATGCAGCTGGAGTTACCCCAGAAATTCTGCCTGCCTGACCCAAGGTGGCAGGCTTATGTAAATTGAGTTTTTGTTGAACCTCTTTAGATAAACCTAACACTTCTGTGTAATCCAAGGACTCAGGGAGAGGGAAGGCCTCATTATGGGCTTGGCGTCCAATTTCAACCGCTTGGCGGTCAATATAGCCTTGATATTTCACTGAAATTTCTACTTGATCGCTTATCTGAGAGGCAAGCCCAATATCGTCATCCAAGCTTCCAGGTGACCACAACCCACCGCCTAAAGAGGTGATTGCCTCGTAAGTGACGCCTGGGCGTCGTAACAGCTCAGTTAAATTGCACTCGTGGGATAAATCCTGGCCCAAAAGTTCTGCAACCAATGGTGCAGCCTCATGCTTAGGGCCAATCCAGATATCTTGCAAACGAGATGTTTCACGTGAAACAGCCTCTTGCTTTCTGCAGAAAACCTCCCAACGATAGTCGTCCACCAAGCCAAGCTCACGACCAATAGTAGTAAGGCGCATATCAGCGTTATCTTCGCGCAAACTTAAGCGGTATTCTGCTCGGCTGGTGAACATCCGATAGGGCTCTTGTACCCCTCGGGTGATTAAATCATCCACGAGCACGCCAATATAGGATTCGCTACGTTTGGGTAACCATGGCTCCTTGCCTTGTGCGGCCAATCCGGCATTAATTCCTGCCAACATTCCTTGGGCGGCCGCCTCCTCATAGCCGGTAGTTCCATTAATTTGGCCAGCAAAATACAAACCGCCAATGGCCCGAGTTTCTAAGCTATGGCGTAATTGGCGTGGATCAAAAAAGTCATATTCAATGGCATAGCCTGGGCGAACGATTACCGCGGACTCTAAGCCACGAATGCTCCGCACCAAATCCCACTGGACATCAAAAGGAAGGCTGGTAGAAATTCCGTTGGGGTAAAACTCATTGGTTGTTAATCCCTCCGGCTCTAGAAAGATCTGATGGCTATTTCTAGAGGCAAAGCGATGAATTTTGTCTTCAATAGAAGGGCAGTAGCGTGGGCCAACCCCTTCAATAAGGCCCGTATACATAGGAGAGCGGTCTAGACCGCCACGAATAATGTCATGGGTCTTTTCATTTGTATGGGAAATCCAGCAAGGCACTTGCTTGGGGTGCTGCTCAGGACGCCCCAAATAAGAAAATACGGGGATAGGATCCAAAACGCCAGGCTGCTCGAGCATGACAGAGAAGTCAATCGTTCTGCCATCAATGCGAGGTGGAGTACCAGTCTTAAGCCTACCTTGGGGTAGCTTAAGCCCCTTTAAGCGCGCCGACAGAGAAACTGCCGCAGGGTCGCCAGCACGGCCACCTGCATAGTTATTCAAACCAACGTGAATCTTGCCGTCTAAGAAAGTTCCAGCCGTTAAAACCACTTTTTTGGCCATAAACTCCAGACCCATTTGGGTCAGCACACCTTGAACCTCGTCACCCTTTACTAGCAAATCATCTACCGCAGCCTGGAATAAGGTGAGATTGGGTTGATTTTCAAGGCGGCGGCGTATTGCCGCCTTATAGAGAATACGATCGCCTTGGGCGCGAGTTGCTCTCACCGCAGGGCCTTTACTCGAATTCAGAATACGAAACTGAATGCCTGCCTCATCAGTAGCAGCCGCCATTGCGCCGCCCATGGCATCAATTTCTTTAACGAGATGCCCCTTGCCAATGCCTCCAATAGAGGGATTGCAACTCATGGCGCCTAAATTCTCAATACTATGGGTAATTAATAAGGTCTCACAACCCATGCGTGCCGATGCGAGGGCGGCCTCAGTCCCAGCATGACCGCCGCCCACTACGATGACATCGAAACTTTTGGAATAACGCATGAATTCCCTCAGATAGGGCGATGATCATAGCATTTTGTTTGTTTCACGTGAAACAAAAGTGGCAAAAAAGCCATGAAGTACCAGGGAGCTTTTCTAAGCTACTGATTTAATTCAGAAAATAGGCGTTCCATGCAGACTTCAGAATCAGCAGACTAACCACTACCAAAAAAGCCTTTCTAACAAAACCACTGCCATGCTGAATTGCCAAGCGGCTACCAAGCTGACTGCCAGCAATATTGGCAACCATCATGGCGATCCCAAGGGGAGGGTTAATTTGACCCAGACTTGCCAGCATCAAAATTGCGGCTAGGTTTGTTGCAATGTTGACCAACTTGGTCGCGGCAGACGCATGCAAAAAATCAAATGCAAACAACCTTACAAAACCAAACAGCAAAAAACTTCCTGTTCCCGGACCAAAGAAGCCATCATAAAAACCAATAGTTAATCCGAGCAGAGCACCTTTACATTGCTGAAAGCGGCTTTTGCCAAGAGGGGGCGCATGCGCCTCTCCAAGAGATGGCTGAAACCAGGTGTAAAGCAATAGGAGTAAAAGAACAAATGGCAGAGCTTTGCGTAAAGGCTCAGCAGGAAAATTGCTAACGGCATTCGCGCCCAAAAGCGAGCCAAAAAATCCAGCAATAATTGCAGGCAACACAATTGCCCAAGGCAAAGAAACGTGATGCAAAAATTTTCGGGCGGCATTTAGAGTTCCGCCAATAGAAGCTACTTTATTGGTGCACAACAGGGTTGCCGGTTGCGCATTAGGATAGGCCGCAAACAAGGCAGGCACCTGAATGAGTCCGCCACCGCCGGCCACTGCATCCACTAGACCGGCAAAGAATGCCGTTGCCAAAAGCAAGGGCCAGATAAAAATAGAAAATTCGATGAGTGTCTCTTTTGTTTAAATGCGTGTGCAGTATTGAAAATTCACGTAGCACTAAACCCAAATAATAAAAAGGGAAAGAATATTAGTTTTTGTTTTTGAAGTGCGCAGCAATTTCACCAACCACACCACGACGAAATGCCAAAACACAAATCACAAAAATAAATCCTGTTGCGATCGTGCTCCAAGAGCCAATGTTGGCAAGATAGTTTTGCAGACCAACCACAATGCCAGCGCCCACTACTGGACCGAGAATGGTTCCCATACCACCAAGCAGGGTCATCAAGACCACTTCGCCAGACATATGCCAATGAACATCGGTCAATGTAGCCAACTGGAAGACGAGTGATTTCATAGAACCCGCCAAGCCTGCTAGTGCAGCTGAAATCACAAAGGACATTAGTTTGAAGCGGTCAACGTCATAACCCAAGGAAATTGCACGCGGTTCGTTTTCACGAATGGCCTTCAAAACCTGACCAAATGGGGAATTGACGGCACGCATAATCAGTACGAAGCCAAATAAGAAGACTGCCAAAACAAAGTAGTACATAGCGACATCATTTTTGAGGTCTATGAGACCAAACAGCATTCCTCGCGGTACACCCTGAATTCCATCTTCACCACCGGTGAATGGCAACTGCACAGCCAAGAAATAAATCATTTGTGAAAGTGCCAATGTCACCATCGCAAAATAAATACCCTGACGACGAATCGCAAGAGCGCCGATTAAAAAGCCGAGTGCGCCCGACCCCAATACACCCAACAGAATTCCAAGCTCGGGGGAAAGGCCGGACTCTTTGCAAAGATAGGCAGTGATGTAAGCGGCAGCTCCAAAGAAAGCAGCGTGACCAAAGGACAAGAGGCCGGTGAAGCCGAGCAATAAATTAAAGGCACAAGCAAAAAGGGCAAAGCACAACACCTTCATTGCAAACACCAAATAAATGAAATCCTGGAAAGGCAATAAAAGGGCGATTAAAACCAAGATGCCGTAAAGCAGTTTTATTTTTGGATTCATCATTATTTTTCCCGCCCAAAGAGCCCAGCGGGCCGGAGCAATAAAACGATTGCCATAATCACAAAAATCACTACTCCAGAAGCTTCTGGGTAAAACACTTTGGTCAGGCCCTCAACTAAGCCCAATCCTAGACCGGTCAAAATGGCACCCATGATTGAGCCCATGCCACCAATCACAACCACAGCAAAAACCACAATGATTAAGTTAGAGCCCATTAATGGGTTTACTTGGAAAATTGGGGCCGCTAAAACACCAGCAAACCCAGCAAGACCAACGCCATAGGCATAGGCCAAAGAAATCATCAAAGGAACATTAATACCAAATGCTTGCAGTAATTTTGGGTTCTCAGTGCCCGCGCGCAGATAAGCGCCAAGCTTGGTTCGCTCAATCACATACCAAGTCGAAAAGCATACTGTCAAAGAAATTACCACCACCCAAACACGATACTTCGGCAAGATGATGCCAATGGAATCTAAGGGAATTGCGCCTTGAAGAAACTCTGGGGCCGGGTAGCTTTCACCAGAAATCCCATACCAATGGCGGAACATGCCCTCAATAATTAAAGCCAAACCAAAGGTCAGCAATAGGCCATACAAGTGGTCCAAGTGATACAGGCGACGCAACATGGTGCGCTCAAGAATTAAACCGAAGCCCGCCAATACTAGCGGCACAATAATTAAAGCAAACCAATAGTTAATCGATAAACCTGGAAAGCCCAGCCACTGACTAATTTGCGTTAGACCAATCCACGCAATAAATGCACCCATGGTGTACTGTGCACCGTGGGCAAAATTAATGATGTTGAGAAGGCCAAAAATAATGGCCAATCCCAAACTCAATATGGCATAAAACGAGCCATTAATCAGCCCCACCAAGAGCTGGGCTACCAGCCCTTGAGGGGTAATTCCGAGAAGTTCAAACATTCTTAATTTCTAAGTAACTTACTTATTAACCAGCTTGCACTTTGATTGGGAAAGCGGCAAAGTGGCTTCGGCTGCTGGAATCGTAGCGCGCACATTGTAGTAATCCCAAGGGCTCTTAGAGTCCGCTGGTTTTTTCACCTCAAGCAAATACATATCGTGCTCAAACTTGCCATCAGCACGAATCTTGCCTTTAAAGAGTCCATCGTCGATATTGGTTGACTTGAGCGCCTTCATTACAGCCTGAGTATCGTCAGTGCCAGCCTTTTGAACGGCATTTAAGTACGCAAGAACAGAGGAATAAACGCCTGCCTGAACCATGGTTGGCATACGCTTATGTTGCAAGATAAAGCGCTTTGAAAATGCGCGAGTCTTGTCATCCTTGTCCCAATAAAAACCCTCTGTAAGATACATTCCTTGCGCTGCTGGGAGACCCAAAGAGTGCACATCAGAAATAAACATTAACAATGGCACAACCGTTTGCTTTTTGTTAATTCCAAACTCTGAAGCTTGCTTAACGGTGTTAATGGTGTCCTGTCCAGCATTAGCCAAAGCAACCACATCAGCTCCGCTAGCCTGCGCTTTCAGAAGGTAAGAAGAGAAATCACTGTTGGGGAATGGGTGCTTGCTAGTGCCTAAAACCTTACCGCCATTGGCCGTTACAACGGCAGTAGCATCTTTCTCAAGCGCTGCGCCAAAAGCATAGTCGGCAGTAATGAAATACCAATTCTTTTTGCCCTGCTTCACTACCGCCTTGCCAGTGCCATTGGAAAGAGCATAGGTGTCATAAGCCCAATGTACGTTATTGGCCGTACATTTCTCATTGGTAATTGTTAGTGAACCAGCACCAGAAACCAGAGTAATTTTGTTCTTTTGTTCTGCAACCTCCATCACAGCCAACGCAACGTTGGTCGACACCAACTCAACAATCACGTCTACACCGTCTTTGTCGTACCACTCGCGCGCCTTGTTTGCCGCAATATCTGCTTTGTTTTGATGATCGGCACTCACAAGCTCAATCTTTTTGCCAATAACAGTGCCGTCTTTAGAAAAATCGGCAATTGCCATCTTGGCAGCAATCACCGCGCCTGGACCAGCCAAGTCAGAATAAGTTGAAGAAAGGTCGGTCAACACACCAATCTTTACAACATCGCCACTGACTTTAGAGCCACTTTGTGCAAAAACTGGATTTGAACCGAACATGGTTGCCGCGACCAGACAAGCGGTTATTTGCTTTAACTTCATTTCTATCTCCTATAGAAAACCACTAAACACCAAGGTACTCATTTAATAGCGCCGCCTTTTCAGCAAGCTCATTTTGATTTACAACCTCAACTACCTTCCCGTGCTCAACCACATAATGGCGATCAGCCAAAGGTGCAGCAAAGCGAAAATTTTGTTCAACCAAGACAATCGTGAAGCCCTTATTGCGCAAGCTGGTCACCACCTCTCCTAGCTTTTGCACGATTACTGGCGCCAAGCCCTCGGTGATCTCGTCCAATAAAAGCAGTTTGGCGCCCGTTCTAAGAATGCGAGCCATTGCCAGCATCTGCTGCTCGCCGCCAGATAGACGAGTGCCAGGACTATTGCGTCTTTCGTAAAGGTTGGGAAACATCTCATAGATCTCATCCAAGCCCATGCCACCAGGTGCGATCTCCGGCAATAGCAATAGATTTTCTTCGGCGCTAAGGCTAGCAAAAATACCGCGCTCTTCAGGGCAAAACCCAACGCCAAGGCGCGCTATCCTATAAGTAGGCATTGAAATGGTTTCGGCCCCATACACTTGGACCGATCCGGTTCGCTTACTTGTTAATCCTAAAATTGTTTTTAAGATGGTACTTCGACCCGCACCATTTCTACCTAGCAAGGTCACTACCTCGCCATCGCGTACAGCAAAATTAACGCCGTGCAATATATGGGATTCGCCATACCAAGACTCTAAATTCTTGACCTCGAGTGCCATGGTCATAATACGTCTCCTCCATGGCTACCCATGTAGGCCTCAACTACTAAAGGATTATTTGACACCTCATGATAGGAGCCCTCAGCTAAAACGGAGCCGCGCTGCAAAACGGTGATGCGATCCGCAATTGAAGAAACCACCTTCATATTATGTTCAACCATTAAGATGGTTCGGCCCTTAGCAACACGATCAATTAATTCAGTAACGCGCTCTACATCTTCGTGTCCCATGCCTTGTGTAGGCTCATCCAAGAGCATTAACTCGGGCTCCATCGCCAAGGTGGTAGCAATTTCCAGCGCCCGCTTACGTCCATAGGCCAAATTCAGGGTTTCCTCATTGGCGAAACCCTCTAAACCCACTTCATTTAATAACTCATGGGCTCGCTCATTCAGAACATTTAGAGAATTTCCGGATCTCCAAAAATGGAACTCCGTACCCAAACCTCGCTGCAGTGCAACACGCACATTCTCTAAAACCGTAAGGTGCGGAAAGACGGCTGAAATCTGGAATGAGCGAATAATGCCGCGACGGGCAATCTGTGCTGGCGCCTCTTTGGTAATGTCAAAACCATTAAACAAAATCTGGCCGCTGCTGGGCTCTAAAAATTTGGTTAATAAGTTGAAACAGGTTGTCTTGCCTGCACCATTGGGGCCAATTAATGCATGAATAGTGCCCCTAGCCACATCCAGGTTCACATCAGTAACCGCAGAAAATCCTTTAAAAGATTTCCCGAGCCCAATTGTTTTTAATATTGTTTCTTGCAATCTGACGCCCTCTAACCCCAAACTGAGGCAAGACTTTGAGAATAACCCAAGAAGGTTTCACCCTGTATAGCGATAACCCTAAAGTGGTTTACTTGTTTTGATTTGTTTTCGAAAAAGTCTGAATTGCGGTTCTGGCCAGCTCATCCAAAACATCCATGGGAATTCTTTGGGCGCCCTGAACAATCATGAGGGCATAAGGCTTTGCTAAAGCGGATGCTTCGGGACACAAACTTAACTCCTCACCCTCTGCAGGTGATTGGCTGCGCCAGTAGTTAATTGCGGCCTCAAGCTCTTGGATGCTGACATACAACATGGGGGACAAGAGGCTTACTTTTCTTTAACTGCAAGCATTGTGCCGCGACATTTTTTTGCGCCACAACGACACTCGTAGTCTTTTTTCATGCTCTTGGTAACGCGCCCCTCAACATCTAAGGAATAGTCGTAAAACAGCTCTTCCCCAACCTTAAGAGAACGCTTTGCATAAATAAATACGCGTGGTTTGCCGTTGTAGTTATCTTCGCGCGTTTCGCAACTGGGTTTGCAAGAATGATTAATCCAGCGGGCTGCGTTCCCGCCATACTTGGCATCAATTACGCGACCATCGTCTAATGAAAAATAAAAAGTATGGTTTGGATCTTTAGGATCATGTGGATGACGCTTTTCAGCGAGCTTCCAACTAATACGCTCACCCTTGTACTCAATAATTGCTTGGCCCTTTTTAATTGGCTTTGCTGCAAATACGCCCTTGCCATGAATGGGTGAAGACTTAACAACTATGGCGGAGCGGTCCACCTTCGGGGGAGACAATTTTTTGGA
The DNA here is from genome assembly GCF_018687495.1 of Polynucleobacter sp. MWH-Svant-W18. NCBI lineage: Bacteria > Pseudomonadati > Pseudomonadota > Betaproteobacteria > Burkholderiales > Burkholderiaceae > Polynucleobacter > Polynucleobacter sp. MWH-Svant-W18. Next base: position 5,327 of record NZ_CP061293.1, on the reverse strand, counting down.
TTTCATTATTTAAACGTCTAGGTTGCGTGCAATAAGGGCATTCTTTTCAATAAAGGCACGGCGAGGCTCAACCTCATCGCCCATGAGTGTGGTGAACACCTGGTCAGCAGCAATCGCGTCTTCAATCTTTACCTGCAACAAGGTGCGGGAGTTGGCATCCATGGTGGTTTCCCAAAGCTGAGATGGATTCATCTCACCCAAACCTTTGTAGCGCTGACGACTGAGAACACGCTCTGCTTCAGATAACAACCAAGAGAAGGCGGCCCTAAAATCATTAATGGTTTGTTCTTTAGGATTCTTATCGGGGTCACCACGGCGTACTTTTGAGCCCGGCAAAACCTTGCCTGACAAAACAGCGGCCGCATTTGCCAGGCTTTGATAATCATCCCCGTGCACAAAATCTGAGTTGATTGAAGACAGCTTCAGATTTCCATGAATTCTACGAGACAACAACAACCTAAACCGCTCTGTGCGATCTTCTTTTTGCACAATAATCTCTGGCGGTAAAGCCAAAGGATTTAAAGAGTCTGCTAGAGCTTGTCTTAAACGGTCAGCGGACTCGTTTGCAGACTTTTCTGTATCGAGATTCAGTTGTGTGCCAGAGGCAATGGCTCGCAATGCGTCTTCGTCTATGGTGCGCGATAAGCGATCCACAATTGACTGTATAACTTGGTAGTGCTTAGCCAGCTCATTGAGTGCCACACCCTCAATAATCTCGCCTGATGGTGTTTGTAGTGATGCTGTTTCGAGAGCAATTTTTAGTAACAACCGATTTAACTCAGCATCATCCTTAATGTATTGCTCGCTCTTGCCGAACTTCACCTTATAAAGCGGTGGTTGCGCAATGTAAATGTGCCCACGCTCAATCAACTCTGGCATCTGCCTATAGAAGAAGGTTAATAAAAGCGTGCGAATGTGGCTGCCGTCTACGTCCGCGTCGGTCATGATGATGATGCGGTGATAGCGAAGCTTGTCAGCCTTATATTCTTCGATGCCAATACCCGTTCCGAGAACGGTAATTAATGTAACCACCTCTTGGCTTGCCAACATCTTGTCAAAGCGCGCCTTCTCAACGTTGAGAATTTTTCCTTTTAAGGGAAGGATTGCCTGGAAGCGACGATCACGACCCTGCTTTGCAGAACCGCCTGCGGAGTCGCCCTCAACAATAAACAATTCTGATTTGGCTGGGTCTTTTTCTTGGCAATCCGCCAACTTTCCAGGAAGGCCTAGGCCATCTAATGCGCCTTTGCGGCGCGTCATATCACGCGCCTTGCGCGCAGCCTCGCGAGCGCGCGCTGCGTCAACAATCTTTCCACACAAAATCTTGGCGTCTGCTGGGCGCTCTTGCAAATATGCGCTCAGAGCTTCAGCAACAATCTCCTCTACTGGGCCGCGAACTTCGCTGGAGACCAACTTGTCTTTTGTTTGGCTTGAAAATTTTGGCTCAGGAACTTTGACAGATAAAACACAAGCTAAGCCTTCGCGCATGTCATCGCCAGAGATCTCAACCTTCGCTTTTTTGGCAACCTCATTCTCATCAATATATTTATTGATAACCCGAGTCATTGCTGCGCGCAAGCCTGTTAAATGAGTGCCGCCATCTCTTTGGGGAATGTTGTTGGTGAAACAAAGCACTTGCTCACTAAAGCTGTCATTCCACTGCATTGAAACTTCTGCAGTAATTTGCCCACCCAAATCAGACGGACGGACGCCTTCTGCATAAAAAATATTGGGATGCAAAACATTTTTGGTTTGATTGATGTACTCAACAAATCCTTTAACTCCACCGGAGAATGCAAAGTCTTCTTCTTGGCCTGTACGCTGGTCTATCAACTTAATATGTACGCCATTATTTAAGAAAGAAAGTTCGCGAATCCGCTTCACCAGAATTTCATAATGAAACTCTACATTTCCAAAAATATCCTCATCAGCCAAAAAGTGAACTTCAGTTCCAGAGAGCTCTGTATCGCCAGTAACAGTGATTGGTGAGGTAGCAACGCCGTTTTCCTCTTGAATGTTGCGGTTTTTAATTACGCCGCGCTCAAACTCCATGTAGTGCGTCTTACCATCACGGCGAATAGTTAATTTCAGCCACTTTGATAGCGCGTTTACACAACTAACGCCTACGCCATGCAAACCACCGGAGACTTTGTAACTGTTTTGATCGAACTTGCCTCCGGCATGTAGCTCAGTCATGACAATTTCAGCTGCGCTGCGTTTCGGCTCATGCTTATCGTCGTATTTAATGCCGGTCGGTACTCCGCGCCCGTTATCAACAATCGAGATGGAGTTGTCTGTCTGAATAACTACGGTAATTTCAGAACAATACCCAGCTAGAGCTTCATCAATGGAGTTATCCAAGACCTCAAAAACCAAATGATGTAAACCCGTTCCATCGGAAGTGTCTCCAATGTACATGCCTGGGCGTTTACGAACAGCTTCGAGACCCTCTAATATTTGAATCGATGCAGCGCCGTACTGCTCTACTACCTTTTTTTCTTCTGTCATTTTTTTCTAAGTTAAATACGCATTGGCATCACAACATACTTAAAGCTCTCTGAGCCAGGCAGAGTAATCACAGCACTACTATTTGCATCACCCAAACTAATTTGAATTTTGTCATTCTTTAGATTTGATAAAACATCCAGTAAATAACTGACATTAAAACCAATTTCGACAGCATCGCCGCTGTACTCGGTTTCGATTTCTTCTTGAGCTTCTTCTTGCTCAGCATTAGTAGATTGAACTGTGATGCGATTAGGTGATAAAGAGAAGCGAACGCCTTTGAATTTGTCGGTGGTCAAAATAGCTGCGCGTTGGAGCGCTGCTTGCAACACGTCACGCCCAACAACCAATGTATTTTTATGTCCTTTTGGAATTACACGTTGGAAGTCTGGAAATTTACCTTCGACCAATTTGGAAATTAATTCGATATCACCAAATGCAAACTTCACTTGATTTGCAGTTAAGCTAATTTCAAGAGGTTCATCAGAATCCTCTAATAAATGCTGGCACTCTAGGATTGTTTTGCGAGGAATAATAATTTCTTGTCTTTGTCCGGAACCAGATGGCGCTTCAGTTAATTCAACTTGAGAAAACGCCAAACGATGGCCGTCCGTTGCAACAGCAACAACCTCTTTTCCTTCAACAACCAAAAGCATCCCATTTAAGTAATAGCGAATGTCTTGCTGGGCCATGGAGAAGTGCACTTGACTGACCAATTGACGAAAACTCTTTTGAGACATTTTCCAGGCAGCGGTAACCTCACCCACGCTTTGCATTACTGGAAACTCTGTTGCAGATAAGGTTTGCAGTGAGAACCGGCTTTTTCCACTCTGAACAACCATGCGGTTGTCTTTTAGGTTTAAAGAAACTGGACCCTCAGGAAGAGCGCGCAAGATATCAAGTAGCTTTCTAGCAGCAACGGTGGTTGTTACGTCTTCCGTTCCAACACCGAAATTTGCATTGGTTGTGATTTGAATTTCAATATCCGTTGAAATGAAAGACACTTTTTCACCCACCTTCTTAAATAAGAGGTTTGCCAAAATTGGCAGGGTGTGTCTACGCTCAACAATTCCACTAACAACCTGAAGGGGTTTTAGTAAGCTATCGCGTGAAGTGTTAACGAGTTGCATTGCTTTTAAATCCTTTATATATATCTTAGTAGTAATAGTAATAAGGCTTCTAAATTCCGTGGATAACTCAAAAACACCTTATAAATCAACACATTGGAAGACAAAAAACCTGTGGAAAACTACTGTATAAATCTTGCATAAAACGGGGATAACTTTTTTTCAATACCCTATTTTTGCATGAAGCTGAACCTTTCCACAATTTATCCACACACAATCCCCAAACTTATCCTTAGGGTTGTCCACAAACTTATCCACAGGCAAAAATCATGCCTTCAAGGTTTGCTCAATCACATGGATTTCATGGTTTAGTTGACTATCGTGGGAACGCTCATCTGCTATTTTGCGAACCGCGTGCAAAACAGTTGTATGGTCTCTGCCACCAAATAACTCACCAATCTCCGGAAGGCTCTTTTGGGTTAATTCCTTTGCCATAAACATGGCAATTTGTCTTGGTCTTGCAATATTGGCTGGGCGCTTTTTGGAGTACATGTCGGCCACCTTGATGCTGTAGAAATCTGCAACCGCTTTTTGGATATTTTCAACCGAAATCTGACGATTTTGGATGGATAGCAGGTCTTTAAGGGCGGTCCTAGCAACCTCAATAGTTACCTCACGGCCATGGAAACGAACAAAAGCCAAAATCTTTCTCAGCGCCCCCTCCAGCTCTCGGACGTTAGAGCGCAAATGCTTGGCCACGAAAAAAGCCACATCCTCACTCATTGGGATGCCTTCGCTAATTGCTTTTTTCATCAAAATGGCGACCCGCATCTCTAGCTCGGGCGGCTCAATAGCGACTGTTAAACCAGAATCAAAGCGAGATATCAGGCGATCATCAATCCCCGCCATCTCTTTTGGGTAGGTGTCGCTAGTAATGATGACCTGGGACTTATTGCTTAGTAGGGCCTCAAACGCATAGAAAAACTCTTCTTGGGTCCTCGATTTGCCACTAAAAAACTGAATATCGTCAATCAGCAATAGATCAAGGGAGTGGTAATAGCGCTTGAAGCGATCAAACGCCTTTTGTTGGTAGGCTCGAACCACATCAGATACATACTGCTCTGCGTGGATGTAGCGAATTCTGGCGTTGGGTTTTTCTTTGAGTAGATGGTTACCAATAGCATGAATTAGGTGGGTTTTGCCCAAACCAACCCCGCCGTAAAGGAACATGGGGTTGTAGGAGCTGCCGGGGTTATGGGCCACCTGGATCGATGCTGCCCTGGCCAATTGGTTTGCTTTGCCGGTAACAAAGGTTTCAAAGGTCAAGTTGGGGTTGAGTTTTGAGTGATCCTCGATCTCAAAAGCGTCGCCCTCGGCGGAAACTAAGGGATTTGGTTCAACAAGCTCACTGGCTTCACCTGGGGGGCTAACTGGCTCAGCTGGGAGTGTGGTTGATGGCGCACCCACCTCAACGTCGAGCACAAAATTGACATTAATGGGTAGACCAAAATATTGGGAGGCGAGCTCTTGAAAACGATCCGAGAAAGTTTTTTTAATCCAATCTAACTTAAATCTGTTGGGGGCGCCAACAGTTAGTGAGTGATCACTCTCATCGAAAGATACAAGGGTTAATGGCTGTATCCAGGTTTTAAACTGTTGGGGCGACAGCTCGCGGGAAAGGGTGCCAATGGCACCATCCCAAAAACCCAAGGGGCTAATTGAATTCAAGGCGGGAGGATTTTGTAGGTTGCTCAT